>NZ_BOMG01000092.1 GCF_016862075.1 Actinoplanes couchii
CACCGGGTGGTCCTAGCACGGGTGGTCCTAACACCAAGCAGCCCTAACACCAGGCGGTCCTAACACCAGGCGGTCCTAGCAACAGGCAGGCCCTGGCATCACGCGGTCCTGGTATCAGGCGGTCCTAGGACAGGACGGTGTTAGAAAGGACGGTGTTAGGAAAGGACGGTGTTAGGACAGGACGGTGCTGAGGGTGGTGGCGAAATCTGTCGCTTGGGTGGGGGTGAGCGTTGAAATGGTCACGCGTACCGCAGCAGGGGAATTGGTGCCGAACGCTGAGCCGGACCGGATCGCCCAACCGCTCGTGGCCAGGTCTTTCACGATCTGATCGGGGTTGTGTGGGACCGGGATCCAGATGTTCAGGCCGTCGGTGGCCGGGAAGACCGGGATGCGGTGAGTGGCCAGCGCCTCGGTCAGCTGTCGCCGCCGTTCGGTGTAGACGGTTGCCGCCTGGTGCAGATCGTTTTCGGTCGCCGGGGTGGTCAACAACTCGGCGGCCACGTGCTGCAGCAGGTGGCTCACCCAGGACGGGCGGCCCAGACGAGCCGCCAGGCGGGCGGCGGTGTCGGTGTCGGTGCGCAGGACTGCTAGGCGCAGGTCCGGGCCGAGGAACTTCGACACCGATCGTACGATCGCCCAGCGTGTTGTTTCCGGGGCGATGACCTGCTGATATGGGCTTTCGGCAAGCGCGGAGAAGTGGTCGTCCTCGATCACCAGCACGTCCGGGTAGGCGGCCAGTTCGGCCCGGAGTCGCACGGCTCGAGAATCGGTCACGCTCGCGCCCGTCGGATTCTGGGCTCGGGACGTGATGATGACCGCGCGTACGCCGGAAGCAAGCGCGGCCCGCAACGCGCCGGGAGTCACCCCCTCAGCATCGACCGTCATACCTGTCGTGCGATAGCCGCCGACCCGCAGCGTGCCGACCGACAGGAAGAACCCAGGATCCTCGACCGCGACCGCATCGCCCCTGATCAGGTGTACCGCCAGGAGCCGTTCGACGGCGTCGACCGCTCCCCCGGCCACCGACACCGCACCCGCCGACGGACCCTCCGGCATCGTCCGCAGTGCCCAGTCGCGCAGCCGTTCGTCCATCGGATCCGCGCCGTAGAGCACCGGCGCATAACCGTTGAACGCGCCACTCCAGTCCGGCAACAGCGCCGGGTCGGGGTTGCCGGACGCCAGGTTCACGGCCGTGCCGCCGCTCGCACCTTCGCCGCCGGTCTGTGGAATGCCGAGCACGATCGTGCCCGCCCGCCGTCGCGAATCGACGACCCCGGCCGTCGCGAGCAGCGCATATGCGGAGGCAACGGTGTTGCGGTTGACCGCCAGATCAGCAGCCAGGGCCCGAATGGGCGGCAACGCAGACCCGGCGGTCAGATCCCCACGCCGAACCAGACCCCGAACCGAATCCGCGATCTCCGCCGCGGACTGCCCACTGATCAACACCATGCGGACACCTTAAAGCTTTGTCCTATGACAAAGTAAGTCCTAGGACAAAGTGAGGCCCACCACCCACCACCCACCGCCCAGAGCCCCACGTCGAGGAAAACCAAAGCCGAGCCAAAAGAGCGGCGAGGCCAAGCCGAAGGCCAGGACCGGCGAAGGCCAGGACCGGCGAAGGCCAGGACCGGCGAAGGCCAGGACCGGCGAAGGCCAGGACCGGCGAAGGATGCGGCCGCGAGAACAGGGTGGTGGTCGGCTGGAAACAGCTTTTGCGGACAGGGGCCCTTCGAATGGGAAGCAGCACCACCCGCATCTGGGTCGTGGCGTGTGGATTCGGGGCTGAGCTGCTGAGCTGCTGGCGGTGGGGAGTGGGTCGGTGGTGGGGGCCACTTCGGACTATTCTGCGGCTTCAGTCCATCGGCGCGGGGGCGGCTAATGAGTACCGGAGAGCGGATCGAGCAGGCTCGGAAGGCGTATGAGCAGGCGGTTTATCGAGGTGACGTCGAAGGGCTGGCCGGGGCCGAAAGTGGGCTTGCCGACCTGGAGGCCGATACCGCTCTGGCTCGTGGGCGAATTCTGCATGCACGGTTTCTTGCCGACCGGGCAAGCGGTGAGGATCCGGCTGAGCTGCCGTTGTTCGAGCGGGCCGCCGAGCTTTACCGATCACTTGCGGACAGCCGGGGTGAGGGTGAGGCGCTGTTCTGGATCGGCTGTGTGCATCAGGTGATTCGGCGGGACAACGCGGTCGCTGTTGCGTTGTTCGAGCGGGCCCGGCAGTCGGCGTCGGACGCCGGCGATCTTCCCACGCAAGCCGAGGCTCTGCGGCATCTGGGGATCGCGGCGCACATGGCCGGGCGGCTGAGCAAGGCCTGCGAACTGCTGGAGGAGTCGTCCCGGCTGCGGCAGCGGATCGGCGCGCTGTCGGGAGTGGCCGCCAACATGGTCGGGCTGGCCTACATCGCGAGCGCCCAGAACCGGCACTCCGATGCCACCGCGATCCTGGACGAGGCGCACGTCATCGCGACTTCGCAGCAGGCCCACGCGATCATCCGCCAGATCGAGGAGGCCAGGGCGGCGATCGAAAACTGACAGGAGGAGGCTAGGGCGGCGATCGAAAACTGACAGAAGGCCGCGACGATCAAGAGCTGACAGGAGAGCCGGCAGCCAGCGAGAGCCGCGGGAAGGCCCGGCGAACGAGAGCCGCGAGAGGGCCCCGACGGACGAGAGTCGCAAGCGGAAGCCGACGGGAGAAACGCAGCGAACAAGGGCAGGCGGGAGGAAAGGCCAAAGGGTCGCGGGGAAGGCCACGGCGAACGGGTTGCTGGCGGGAGAGCCGGCCGGAGGCCCAACGGGAAGGGCCGCAGCGGGCCGGGGGCTGGCAAGATCGAAAAGTAGAGTGGCCGCCATGCACTCGAAGACCGTCAAGATCAGGGTCAGTGACCGGAAGCTGGCAGAATTCGAGAGCAGGCTCGGCGACCGGCGCTTCAAGTGGATCTGGAACCGGGACAACGTTGCGCACATCTGGTTCTTCCGGTCCGGCCTGGTAAAGCTGCGGACCAGCGGTTTCACTTCGACGCAGATGGCACCGCACTTCCGGGGACGATTCACGACGGACGCGGACGGCAACAGGAACGGGAACGGCAACAGGAACGGGAAAAGGAACGGAAACGGGAACGGGAACGGGACGCTGACCGGCACGATCCGGGAGTCGGTCGTCTCGCTGACCTGGGTCGTAGGCTTCGCGTTGTCGGCGGCGCTCGCCCTGTTCCTGGGGCTCGGGTCACTGCTCGCCGAGGGATTCGGCTGGGTGCCCGGCTACATCGTACTGGCCGTGGCGGCCTTTCTGTTCTGGCTCGCCCACCGGACGAACCGGGACCGCCCCTCAAACTTCGAGCTGGGCGCCCGGATAGTGGAGGACCGGCTCAAGAGGCTGTTCGGCAGGTGACGACGGGCTGTGGACTCGGTTGCGGCCGGCGTGCTTGGCCGCGTACAGGCGCTCGTCGGCTCGTGCCAGCACCACCGACGGATCGCCCGATTCGTCACCGAGCGCCAACCCGGCACTGGCCGTGACCGCCAGCCCGGCCGCGATCGAGGTCCAGTCGAAAGCGGCCACCCGCGCCCGCAGACGTTCCGCGACACTCGCCGCGGTAGCCAGATCAGTTTCGGACAGCAGGACCGCGAATTCCTCGCCGCCGAACCGCACCACGGTGTCGTCGTCACGGCACGCGTCACGCAGCAGGACCGCCAGCTGCCGCAGCACCTGATCGCCGACGAGGTGTGAGTGCTCGTCGTTGACCCGCTTGAAGTGGTCCACGTCGACGAGCAGAATCGCGTGCCCGGACAGTCCACCGGCCATCAACTCGTCCAGGTGCCGCCGGTTCGCCAGGCCGGTCAGCGGATCTTCGAGGCTCTGCCGCAGCAACTCCTGGTTGGCGTGCTGCAACGCGGTCACCCGAGCCCGCTCCTGTTCCGCCGCGGCCTTGGCTTGAGCGGTTTCCATGCGTACAACCGCAATGTGCCCGGATCGTTGAGCCGCCTCGGACGCGACAGTTTTGGACAGCGAATGGAAAATTTTGTACGTGTCCAGTGCACCGCGCAGGTCACCGTTGCGTTCGTAGGCGTCGGCCAGCAGCTCCGCGGCCGTCATCTCGCTGGCCTTGCTCTCGGCCGCCGCCAGCGCCGCGCGCAGATGCCCGATCGCCTCGGCATAGCGGCCCCCGGACAGGCAGATCGCGCCGTGCGTGGCAAGCATGTGGGTGACGATCGAGGGCGCGTCCTGGGCGGGGTCTTGCGTCCATCCGTCCAACAATTCCAACGCTTCTTCGGTACGCCCACAAAAGGCCAGACTCTCGGCGAGGTTGCCCAGGGCGGTGACCTCGTACCGGCGGTGGCCGTTGCGGCGGGCGACCTCGACCGCCTCCCGGGACTGGCCCTGCGCGATCCCGCTCAGCGCCAGAGCCGCCGTCTCGTCGCCGGCCGCCCGCGCCTGTTCGGCCAGGGACATGTTGGCGCAGGCCATCGTGTCGATCATCGCGCCGTTGGTGACCTCGTCACCGAGCATCCGGGCCATCTCGGCGGCCCGTTCGCAGAACTCGAAACAGTGGTCCAACTGCTCCAGGTAGTAGTAGACCGTCCCGGCGGTCGCGGTGGCCGTCATCCGGGCGGTCAGGTCGCCGCTGCCCTCGGCCACCTCCAGCGCGGTCATGATCTCCGCCATCGCGCTGACCGGATCTGACGTGATCAGCAGGATCCGGGCGACGGTGGCGTGCACGATCGCCTCGCTGGCGGTGTCGCCGATCGCCCAGCAGACCTCGAGCGCGTCCCGGGCCAGAGCGAGGGCTTCGACCTGCTCGTCGAGCATCTGGTGGCAGCGCACCAGCAGGGTCAGGGCCCGGGCGCGCAGATTCTGATCACCGGAGGCGGCCGCCATCACCGCCAGTTCCCGGGCCGCGGCGTGCTCCGCATGACCGAAATGCACCATGGCACGTGTCAGCAGGGCCTCAGGGCTCCCGGCGTCCAGCAACTGCTGCGGCATGCGCATCCCTGAAGAGAATATGGCGACGCCCACACCGTCGGCCGATATGACCTCGGGTTGAGGAAAGTCGCCACCACGGGCGAGGAGAACGCAGGGCGAGGAAGACGCCGGGCAAGGAGAACGCGAAAGACGAGGACGCGGGCGAGGCGACCCGGCTACGAGATGTCGACCGCGGTGACCGGGCGGTCCAGGGTCCAGCGGAGCTGAAAGAACAGGGCAACCGCCATGAAAATTGCCGGCACCACGGTGAAACCGAGCAGCAGAGCCGTATGCGCGGATGCCGTCTGGGTGACGGTGTGGCCCTCGGTGGTGGCGGCGAAACCACCGGCCGCCAGGACCGCCGAGTACACGTACGGGCCGATCGCGGTTCCGGTGGCCTCGGTGGCCGTCCACACGCCGGTGTAGGAGCCGGCCGGGGCCGAGGCGGCGGCCACCGCGTCCGGCAGCATCGCGAACGCGAACAGTTGCAGACCTGCGAACGCGATTCCCAGAACGGCGACCACCACGACGGCCGGGACCACCCCGTACCCGAGAAGCGGCAGTGGCGAGCCGACCACAAAAACCGTCTGACAGATCACCAGCCCCCGTTGTTTGCCGATCCGGCGGGACACCACGAACCACACCGGCAGCGCGACGACGGCCGGTCCGAGGAACGCGCCCATGAACACCGCAGTCAATGCCGTATCGCCGAAGAGGTACTCCGTGTAGAACGGCAGCGCCGCCAGGAACAGATGCGTGGTGGTGCCGGTGCACAGATAGGACAGCACCAGCGCCCGGAAATCCCGGTCCCGCCAGGCGAGGGCGAGGGGGGAATGGGCGTCCGGCGTGACGACCCGGTCCCGGGTGAGGCGCCGGACCCCGATGACGGCGATCAGCCCGGAGACGACCATGACACCGGACAGCAGCAGGGCCCTCCGCCCGTAGTCGCCGCGCCCACCGGCCGCGACCAGCGCCGGAGCGGCCACCCCGGCGCCGAGCAACCCGACGGTCAACAACAGCATCCGGAACGTGAAGATCCGGGTCCGCTCGTGATAGCCGACGTCCAGATCGGAGGGTGTGGTCAGGTACGGCACCTGGAAACAGGCGAAGAGCAGATTCCCGATGATGAACCATCCGCCCACCCACAGGGCCGCCGGAACACCGGAGATCCCGGGCGGAACGGTGAACATGCCGACCATCGCCACCGCGAGCAGAAGGCCGAACCGGAGCATGCCGAGGCGGTTCCCGGAGCGGCGGACGGCGTGATCGGAACGGTTGCCGAGGTACGGGTGGATCAGGATGTCGACGATTTTCGGCAGCAGCAGGGTCAGCCCGGCGAGCAGCGGCGGAACCCCGAGTGTGTGGGTGAGGAAATACAACAGCAGCAGCCCGGGAACGGTGACCCAGACTCCCATGCCGACGGATCCGGTGGCGTAGGCGATCAGGTCGCCGCGCCGTAGTTTCACGAGGAGTACCGGTCGACGACCCCGGCGGCGAGATCGGCGTCCTGGAAGGCGCCGGAGCGGACCCGCCCGGCGAGGGTGCGGGCGACGATCCGGTCGGTGAGCGCGGGCAGGTGCCGGGCGAGAAAGAACTCGACAGCGCCACGCCTGGTGGTGGTCAGATCGCGGTACGGCCGGCGACTGATCGCTGCCCGGAGCACGGCGTCGACCACGCCCTCCAGCGGCTCGTACCTGCTCATTCCTTCCAGCGACAGTCCGGCGGCGGCGGTCGAGGCGTGGATCGGGCTGCGGACCGCGGACGGGTACACGCAGGTCACCCCGACGTGCGTGCCGATCTCCAGGCGTAACGCGTCGGCGTACGCCACCAATGCTCTTTTGGAGGCGCCGTAGGCGGCGGCCAGTGGCAGTTGCATGACCGCCATCCGCGAGGTCAGCATCACGATCCGCCCACGGGCGGCGACCAGTGGTTCCACGCAGGCGGCGGTGACCCGCCAGGTGCCGAGCAGGTTGACGTCGAGCTGGCGGCGCGCCTCGGCGCCGGGTGGGAACTCGGCGGGGGCCGGGCCGCCGACGCCGGCGTTGTTGACCAGCAGGTCGAGGCCGCCGAGCAGGTGGGTGGCCTCGGCGACGGCCGCGGGCACGGCGGTCTCGTCGGTGATGTCGCAGGGCAGCACCTCGACCGGGTCGTTGACACGTGGCGCCCGGTCCAGGCCGACGACGCGGGCGCCGAGCCGGTCGAACCGGGTGCAGACGGCCCGGCCGAACGTGCCGGACGCGCCGGTGACCAGGACCCGCATACCGCGCGGGTCGCGGCGGCTGTTCATTTTCGGTCTCCTCGGGAGAGATCGGATAGATACTGGTCGAAGTCGATGCGCAGGTGCGGGCGCGCGTGCACACCCCAGCGGTCGACGGCGGCGCGCAGGTCACAATCGACGGCACGCTTCCGGTCCGCGGGCGAGGGCAGATCAACTTCCTTGCCGAGGTACGCCGCCACCAGCCGACCCTGGGCCTCCACCACCGGAAACGCCGACCCGGTGGACTGCATCAATCCGACGAACGCCAGCGTCGGGTCGTCGAGGTGGAACACGTGCCGGTAGAGCGGCAGCCGCTCCGGGTCCTCCCCCAGCCACCGCGCCGACAGGAACGGGATGTGCACCCGGTATCCGGTGGCCCAGACGATCAGGTCGACCGCCTCCCGGCTGCCGTCGGTGAACTCGACGTGTTTCCCGTCCAGCCGGGTGATGCCGGGCCGGGCCGACACCTCACCGTGGGTGAGCCGGTGCAGGATGGTGTCGCTGATCGTCGGATGATTCTGCAGCAGGCCACCGGCCGGAGCGGGCAGCCCGTACCGTTGCGGCGTCCCGACGGCCAGCCGCAGCATGGTCTCGGCGATCCGCTGCCGCAGCCGCCACGGCAGCCGGGCCAGGGCCGCCCCGGTCGCATCGGTCGGCCGGCCGAACAGGTACTTCGGGACGATGTGCACGCCGTGCCGGGCGGAGAGCAGGACCGGTCCGTCGGCGGTGTGCGACGCGTCCACGGCGATGTCCATCGCGGAGTTGCCCATCCCGACGACCAGCACCCGATGCTCCCGGAAGACGTCGGCGCTGCGGTAGTCGTGCGCGTGCATCTGGATGCCGTCGAACGTCCCCGGGTACTCCGGCCGCCGCGGGCTCCAGTTGTGCCCGTTGGCGACGACCACCGCGTCGTACGGTTCCCCGTCGACGGTCCAGCCCGGCGCCCGTTCGACCCGTTCCACCTCGTGACCGAACCTGATGTGCCTCACCAGCCCGAATCGGTCCGCGTAGTCGGCCAGATAGCCGGCGACCAGCGTGGCCGACGGATAGTCGGGCCAGTCGGCGGGCATCGGGAGACCGGCGAACTCGGTGCGCCCCTTGCTGGTGTTCAGATGCAGCGAGTCGTACGTGTCGGTCCACAGGCCACCGGGCCGGTCCCGCCGTTCGTAGGCGACCGAGTCGCAGCCCGCGTCGAGCAGCGCTTTGACCGTGGTCAGGCCGGCCGCTCCCGCACCGATCACGGCGACACGCATGGACTTGTCTCCTACAAAGTGGTAGTGCCTGCCAACGGTAGGGCCTGCCGGCCGGGCTGCCCATGGTGTGGCGCACGCCGTTGGCCCAGAAGGTTGTGGGCCACCACAACCGGGCGGCAGCATGTCGTTCATGACCGCTGACGGCTGGACCGCCATGATCAACCTCATCGAACGGGTGATGGGTGACGACGAGCTGTTGCCGGCGGTGGTCTCCGGGGTGCGGGCGACCGTGCGGGAGGTGTCGGTGCTGCAACCGTCGGACATCGCCGGGCACACCCGGGCGCTGCTCACCGCCGCCACCCGGGCCCTGGCCGCCCGGCGCGGGCCGACCGAGGCGGATCTGTCGTTCGTGGAGGAGCTGGGGGTCACCCGGGCCCGGCAGGGGGTGCCGATCGAGGCGGTCCTCGCCGCCATCCACGTCTCCGAGCGGGCGATCTGGCAGCGGGCGCGGGAGGTGGCCCGGGCCGAGGACGTCGACCCGGAACTGCTGTTGGACGCCCGCGAGCTGTACGACGACTGGGCCGACGCCGTCCGGTCCCGGCTGATCACCGCGCACCGGCTGACGAAGGCGACCGCCGACCCGCGCCCCCGGGACGCGGCGATCCTGCGGCGGCTGCTGCAGGGCGGTTCCGCGGCGGCACTCGCGGTCGCCGAGGCGGGACTGCCGGTCCACGGCCGGTTGTGGCTGCTGGTGGCCCGCCCCGGCTACGACGAGCCGACGCAGCTCGGCGCGGTGGTGGACGACCTGTTCATCGGGGTGTCGGCGCGGAAGCCGTCCGGCCGGGTCGCCGTCGCCGCCGGGCTGGCCGGTCCCGCCGAACCAGACCGGCTGGCCCCCGCGAAACGGATGGCCCTCGCCGCGCTGACCACCGCCGAGTCGACCGGCCGGACCGGGATGGTGCACATCGCCGACGTGGCCTGGCAGGCGGCGCTGACCGACCGGGCGGACCTGGCCGAGGCGCTGCTGGACCGGCACCAGCAGGCCTGGACCACCCTCGGCCCGAACGCCGAGCCGGTGGCCCGGGCGGTGCTGGCCTGGCTGGACCACGACCGCGACGTGACGGCCGCCGGAACGGCCCTGTTCGTCCATCCGAACACGGTCCGCAACCGGGTCCGCCGCTTCACCGAGGTGACAGGCATCGACCCGTCCGACCCCAACGCCTGGTGGCTGTGCCGCACCTGGCTGAGAGAGGCCCGTTAAGGCGTTCGGGTCACAGCGCGCGGGCGATGCAGATGCGCGCGTTCAGCCGGGCGCCGGCCTCGTAGAACATGTACTGCACGCCGCCGTCGGTGCCGAAGGACGGGGCCGCCACGCGACCGTTGTCGGAGGGGATCGGGGTATGGAAGACGCCCAGGTGGACCTCGCGGTCGAAGGCGTTGCCGACCTCGGTGATCCGCATTCGCCCGTCGTTGCCGTGGTAGGCGACGTAGGTGGTTCCGTTGCGTGTCACCACGTGCGGGCCGGAGATGTCGGTGAGGCCGTCGGGTTCCGGGTTCACCAGGGCGGTCTGCGCGAACGTCCATTGGTCCCAGCCGTTCGGTGACCAGCCGTGGTAGATGCGCCGCTTTCCGGCCAGCACTCCCATGTAGACCATCACGTAACGGCCGCTGTGGGCGAACACCCGGGCGTAGGACGTCTCGGTCAGGCCGGGCACGAGACGCGTACTGAGAATGGGTGTCTCGTCGGTGAAGGTGAGGCCGTCGGACGAGCGCGCGACCCGGGTCGTGGAGTTCTCCCCGTGGAAGTAGAGGTAGAACTGGCGGGCCGCGGGGATCCACGTCACGTGCGGTGACGACACGTGCGTGACAGTGGTGCTGGGCAGCACGTTGTCGATCACCGGGCTGCCGGTGTACTCGGTGAACGGCCCGGCCAGGGAGTTCGCCCAGGCGACGCAGATGCCGCCGGGCTTCTCGTGCGGGGCGTAGTACAGGTAGTAGCGGCCGCGGTAGCCGCTGATCTTGTCGTAGACGCCGCGGATGCACGGGAAGATGAACTCCCCGGTCGGGTTGTAGTTCAGCGGCATCCGCAGGGCGTCGCGCAGGTAGGTGTAGGTGGGCATGCCGGCCGGTCCGGCTGCTCGTGCGGGCTGCGGCAGGGCGGCGAATCCGGCCAGGCCGGCGGTTCCAGCGATCAGGGTGCGTCGATCCACGATCAAACCCTTTCTGCGGGTACGGGGGATGCGTCGAAGTTTCGTCATCGTTAACCGTCGAGGTCAAGGTGCTAATACCTATTAGTCCTGGAGATTCCTTGACGGGCCGGTCGGCCGTGACCCACTTTGTTAATGCGTATTACCAACGTGACAGAGGGGACACGCCACGGTGCCACCGAGCAGCCGGCGGGTGACGCAGCAGGACATCGCCCGCATGACCGGCGTCAGCCAGACCACCGTCTCGATCGTGCTGAATGAGCGCGACGACGCCGCGGTCCGGATCGCCCCGGAGACCCGGGAACGGGTGCTGGCCGCGATCCGCCGCACCGGTTACGTCGCCGACCCGATCGCCCGGCGGCTCGCCGAGCAGCGCAACCGGTTCCTGGGCGTGTTCACCTACGAGCCGGTCTTCCCGGCCGGGCTCGGCGACTTCTACCACCCGTTTCTGGTCGGCATCGAGGAGTGCGCCGAGAGCATCGGCTGTGACCTGCTGCTGTTCACCAGCGCGCCGGTGGTGGACGGGCGGCGGCGGATCTTCCACTCCGGCAACCGGCTGCGGTTGGCCGACGGCTGCATCCTGCTGGGCCGCTGGCTGGACCCGGAGGAGTTGGCCCGGCTGCTCGCCGAGGGGCAGCCGTTCGTCAGCGTGGGCCGGCGCGACGACGCGGGCGGGCCGGTGCCCTATGTGGGCGCCGACTACCCGGCGGCCACGGCGGCGCAGGTGCGGCGGGCGGTCGAGCTGGGTCACACCCGGATCGCGTACGTGGGTGAGGGCTCGGGTGCCGAGTCGCACACCGACCGGCTGCGCGGTTTCACCGAGGCCGTCGACCGGGCCGGGATCACCGGCGTGCACATCCGGTTCGGCGAGCCGGTGGACGTCATGGATTCACTACTGGACCAGGGGGTTACGGCGATTTTCATGGAGGAGTTCGCGGACGGGGCGATCCTGGCCGCCGAGGCGCAGCGCCGGTTGTTGGGCGTACCGCAGGATCTGTCTTTTGTGGCTCTCGGGGATCCGACCCGGCCGGCCGGAACCGATCTGGAGTTCACCGGATTCCGGATCCCGCGGCGGGAGATGGGCTGGCAGGCCGTGGAGGTGCTGTCGGCGATCATCGACGGGACCGGCGGCACGATGCAGCGGCTGCTGCCGTGCCAGCCGGTGGCCGGGACGACGCTGGCGGTGGCCCGTGCGTGAGATGCATGCGGACGTGCTGGTCGTCGGCGGTGGACTCGGCGGGGTGGCAGCGGCACTGGCCGCGTTGCGGGCCGGGAAGTCGGTGCTGCTCACCGAGCAGTACGCGTGGCTCGGCGGCCAGCTGACCAGCCAGGGGGTGCCGCCGGACGAGCACAGCTGGGTGGAGCGGTTCGGGGTGACCGCCAGTTACCGGGCTTTGCGGGACGGGATCCGCGACTACTACCGGGCGCACTATCCGCTGACCGACCGGGCGCGGCACACCCGTGACCTGAACCCGGGCGCGGGGCATGTGAGCAGGCTGTGTCACGAGCCCCGGGTGGCGGTCGCGGTGATCGAGGCGATGCTGGCGCCCTATCGGGGGTCGGGGCGGCTGACCGTGTTGCAACCCGCTGTGCCGGTGGCCGCTTCCACCGACGGTGATCGGGTCACGGCCGTGACGCTCCATTTCTCCGGTGAGGACGTGGTGGCTCATGCCCCGTTCGTCCTGGACGCCACCGAGACCGGGGAACTGCTGCCGCTGACCGGAACCGAATACGTCACCGGGGCGGAGTCGCAGGCCGAGACCGGGGAGCCGAGCGCTCCGGCGGCCGGCGATCCGGCCAACATGCAGGCGCTGTCGGTGTGTTTCGCGATCGATCACGTGGACGGCGATCACACCATCGACCGGCCCGCGGCGTACGACTTCTGGCGCACCTATCAACCCCCGTTCTGGGGCGCGCCGATGCTGTCCTGGCAGACGCCGAACCCGCGCACGCTGCAGACGTCGACCCGCTCGTTCACCCCCAACCCGGACGACGACCCGTGGCTGGTGAACGCCGATCAGCGGGTCAACGCCGGGGACAGCAACCTGTGGACGTTCCGGCGGATCGCGGCGCGGCGCAACTTCACCGGCGGGCACTACCCGAGCGACATCTGCCTGGTCAACTGGCCGATGATCGACTACTTCGAGCGGCCGTACGTGGACGCGCCCGACCCCGGCGCCGTCGAGCGCGCGGCCCGGGAGCTGTCGTTCTCGGTGCTGTACTGGCTGCAGACCGCGGCGCCGCGCCCGGACGGCGGCACCGGCTGGCCCGGCCTGCGACTGCGCGGCGACGTCATCGGCGGCTCCGACGGGTTGGCGATGGCGCCCTACGTGCGTGAGTCACGGCGGATCCGGGCCGAGCGCACGGTCCTCGAACAGGATCTGTCGTTGCAGGTCAGAGGCGACAAGGGCGCGGTTTCGTACGATGATTCGATCGGTGTCGGGATGTATCGCATCGATCTGCATCCCTCGACCGGCGGGGACAACTACATCGACGTCGCGTCGTGCCCGTTCGAGATCCCGCTCGGCGCACTGATCCCGCAGCGGGTGGAGAACCTGCTGGCGGCCGGCAAGAACATCGGCACCACGCACATCACCAACGGGTCGTACCGGCTGCATCCGGTGGAGTGGAACGCCGGGGAGGTAGCGGGGGCGCTGGCCGCCTTCTGCCTCGATCACCGGGTGTCCCCCCGAGCCGTCCGTAACACTCCCCCGCTGCTCGCTTCGTTTCAGGAGCGCTTGATCGCCGAGGGTGTCGAGCTGCGCTGGCCCGACATCAGCGGGTACTGAGAGGAGTTCCGCAATGCGACGCATATTGTCCTCATTCATCGCCATAACGCTGCTTGCCGGGTGTTCTTCGACCGCCGCCGACGACGGCCCGATCACCCTGCGCATGACGACCTGGTCGGCCAACCCGGCTCACGTGGAGTTGTTCAACGCCATCGCTGCCGAATACCAGGCTTCGAACCCCGACATCTCGGTTACGTTCGACGCGTTGCCGCTGGAGAACTACACCACCACGGTGACCACCCAGATCGCCGGCGGCAACGCGCCCGACATCGCCTGGATCCTGGAGAGCGCCGCCCCCGACTTCGTGGCGTCCGGCGCGCTGGTCCCGCTCGACGGCATCGCCAACGCCGACGACCTCTCCCCCGCGGCGACCGCGCTGTGGCGGCGCGACGGCACACTGATGGGCTACCCGTTCTCCACCTCGCCGTTCGGGGTCTTCGTCAACACCGACCTGCTCGCCTCCGCCGGGCAGACCCTGCCCACCGGCGCCGGCTGGACCTGGGAGAAGACGGTCGCCGTCGCCTCGGCCACCGCCGCGAAGACCGGGAAGCAGGGCCTGGTGGTCCGCGACTTCGACTACAAGGACTGGACCAACCTGGCCACCGTCTTCCGCGGCTGGGGCGCCGAGGCGTGGAGTGCCGACGGGAAGACCTGTGGATTCACACAGCAGCCGATGGTCGACGCGATGACCTTCCTGCACCAGGCGATCTTCACCGCCAAGGCGCTGCCCGCGCCCGGGGTGGCCGCCGACTTCTTCGCCGGTGAGTCGGCCATGACGATCGCGCAGATCTCCCGGGCGTCGCTGCTGAAGGACGCGAAGTTCGGGTGGACGCTGGTGCCGTTGCCGGCCGGGCCGTCCGGGCCGTACTCGGTGATCGGGCAGGGCGGTCTCGGCGTACTCAAGAAGGGCAAGAATGCCGACGCGGCAGCCGCCTTCGTCACGTTCTTCACCAACCCGGCGAATTCCGCGAAGCTCGCGCAGTTCTTCCCGCCGCCACGGCAGTCGCAGCTGAACGCTTCCACATTGGCGCAGGCGAACCCGTTGCTCGAGCCGGAACAACTGCAGACCGTGGTGGTCGACGGCATCGCCAACGGCGTGGTGAAACCCAGCCACACCGGCAGCGCCGAGATCGGCCAGGCCGTTCGGGCCGCCCTCGATCCGCTGTGGAAGGCCGACGCCGACGTAACGGCGGTATTGACCGGAGTGTGCGCGGCCATCGACCCGCTGCTGGCGAAATGAGCTATTGGACCACCCGGCGGCGGGACCACCTGACCGGCTATCTGTTCATCACCCCGGCTCTGTTCGGTGCCGCCGCCTTCGTCTTCGTTCCGCTCGTGCTGGTCGTCTGGTACAGCCTGCACGAATGGAACGTCCTCGCCGACACCTTCGACTTCGTCGGCACCGAGAACTACCGACGGCTGCTCGACGATCCCGGTTTTCCGGCCGTACTCCGGGCGACGGGTTTGTTCTCGATCGGTCTGGTGGTGGTGAACCTCGGCCTGGCGCTGGCGCTCGCCGTTCTGCTGAATCAGAGGTTGCGGGGCACCACGTTCTTCCGGGTGCTGTTCTTCTCCCCGGTCGTGGTGTCGCTGCTGGCCTGGACCATCGTGTGGGGTTTCCTGCTGCAGGACAACGGCGGGATCAACGGCTTTCTCGACACGCTGGGAATCGACGGCCCGAACTGGCTCCGCTCCGGCGGCACCGCGATGGCCTCGGTGGTGATCGTGCAGGTGTTCAAGAACGTGGGGCTCAACATGGTGCTGTTCCTGGCCGCGTTGCAGGGGGTTCCACAGGAACTGTACGAAGCGGCGCGCACCGACGGCGCCGGGCCGTGGACGGTGTTCCGCCGGATCACGCTGCCGCTGATCAGCCCGACCGTTCTGCTCACCTCGATCATCACCGTGGTCGGTTCGTTGCAGGTGTTCGCGCAGATCAGTGTGCTCACCCAGGGCGGGCCGGGCAATTCCACCACGGTGCTCGTCTATTACCTCTATCAGCAGGCGTTCCAGTTCCACGCGTTCGGTTACGGATCCACGCTGTCCGTCGTGCTGTTCCTCATCGTGCTGGCGCTGACCGTGCTCCAGTGGCAGATGCGCAAGAGGTGGGTGTTCCATGAGAACTAAGGTCGTCCTTTACGGGCTGCTGCTCGTCCTCTGCGTGCCGTTCGTCTTCCCCACCTGGTGGATGGTCACCAGCTCGTTCAAGCCGAACGCGGAGATCTTCTCGCCGTCGTTGTGGCCCTCGTCGTTCACCGCCGAGCCCTGGCGGCAGGTGTTCACCATGCAGCCGTTCGCGCAGCAGTATTTCAACAGCGCGTACATCGCCGTCGTGGTGACGATCGGGACGCTGGTGGTGGCGTCGATGGCCGGGTACGCGTTCGCCCGGATCCGGTTCCCCGGGCAGAACGTGCTGTTCCTGGTGGTGCTGACCGGCCTGCTCATCCCGAGCGAGGTGACGATCGTGCCGCTGTTCCGGATCTTCAACAGTCTCGGCATGGTGGACACACACTGGCCGCTGATCCTGGTACCGATGCTGGGACCGCCGAGTGTGCTGGCGACGTTCATCATGCGGCAGTTCTTCATCACGCTGCCGGCCGAGCTGGAGGAGGCGGCCCGCATCGACGGCCTGGGCCGCCCGGCGATCTTCCGGCGGATCGCGCTGCCGCTGGCCCGGCCGGCCCTCGGCGCGGTCGCGATCTTCACGTTCCTGCACAGCTGGAACCTGTACCTGGAACCGGTCGTCTACCTCTCGACCCGGACCAGGTACACGCTTCCGCAGGCGCTGACCCAGTTCACCGACGCGTACCAGGGGCAGCTGTGGAACGTGCAGTTGTCCGCCGCGTCGATGACAGCCATCCCGGTGCTGATCGTCTTCGTGCTGGCCCAGCGACAGTTCATCGAAGGGCTGGCGCACACCGGTCTCAAAGGGTGATCATTCCTCTGTGAATCGACGCTGGTCAGTTTATGCGGTCGCCGCCGCCGGGTTCGTGATCCTGACCGCCGCCACCTGGCGGGTGGTGTCCACACCCGGCGCCGGCGCCGCCCTGGCCGTCCTGGTGATCACCGGCGGGGTGCTGCTGATCAGCCCGTTCGTGCTGCCCTACCTACAGGCGATCGCGGTCAACACGGACGGTTTCGAGCTGCGCCTGGTCCGCGAGATCGCCGAACACGGGGCGCCCGGGGCGGCCCGGCTGCTCAATCACACCGAGTTGCCGGCCATCGCCGAAGCCTACGGTGTGGTGCACTCCCAGCTGGCCGGCGACGAGTTCAAGGCCGCCCGCACCCAGATCCAGGACCAGCTGGTCGACCGGGCGTCGGCGTTCGCCCGCCAGCGCAAGTTCGACCCCACCGAGATCAGGAACCTCTTCCCACAGGCCACCGGCCCGGTACGGGTACTCCTGCTCGGCCTGATGAAGGGCGACCCGAGGCTGGTCGACGCAGAAACGCTGGCGTCCGCCATCATCCGCCCGGTAACGCCGAACGAGCAGTACCACGCCATGGAAACAACCGACCGAAACTGGCGCCGCTTCACCGACGACGAACGTTCGACCCTGACAAAGGCCTTGAACAACGCCGACTTCGGCCCCGCAACAAGCCGCCGCCAGTCCTTCGCCACCCACCTGAAGTCGACCCTCAGCGCGACTCCCGGACCGAACTGAGGTGGACGAGGGCGATCAGCAGGAGAAAGGCGACGATCGCCGTGGTGTTCGGCCAGGCGTTGCGGGCCTCCGAGCTGGACGGCCGGCTCTAAGGCGTGATGAGCACGATCGCCCGGGTCGGACCGGTCACCCAGGCGCGGCTGATCAGCGAGCTGCACAGTGACAAGTCGGTGATGCTGCGCGCCGTCGACGACCTGGAACGGCTCGTTCTCGCCACCCGTGAACCGGTCCCGAACGACCGCCGGGCGCGCGTCGTGGTCCTCACCGACGCCGGCCGGGACCGGCTCGCCGCGGCCACCGAGATCGCCGACCGGGTCACGGCCGGCACGACCGCCACTGGATGATCAACCATCCATCTCGTTGATCACCATCTCTCGCGGCTCCAGGATTCCGGGCCAGTAGGGGGAGAGCGGGTCGGCGCCCCGGCGCAGCCAGAGGGTCGTGCCGTCGGGGGTCGTCGCGGTCTCGATGACATGGTCGGCGTCCGCCTCGATGCGGGCCGTCGTGATCGGGGCCAGGCCCAGTCGTGTCGCCTCGGTGCGCAGCTCGGCGGTGGTGACGTAGAGCAGGGTCGCCCGGCCCCGGTCCACGCCGGCGGCGGTGGGCTCGACGAGCGTCAGCCACGGGTCCAGGGCCGCCACGGTGCCGGTGATCGTGGTGGCGGCGACCGTGACGAACAGGCGCGCCACCATGTCGGACTCCCCCGGCTTGATCTCCAGGACACGGTCGGGGGCCAGGGCGACGCCGTGGGTAGCACCCTCCCAGCCGAGGTACTGGTCGGCTCGATCGATCACCAGCCGGGTGGCCGGTGGGCCCGACGGGGGCTCGACGGTTTCGGCGTATCGGACGTTCGGCGAATAGACGAAATCCTCGGTGCGCCAGCCGAAACGGCTCAACAACGGTTCGGCCATCACGTGCATGGCCTGTTTCTCGTTCGCGGCGACGCGGGCGCCGGACAACAGCAGGTCCGCGCGTTCGATGTCGACGTCCACACCGGTGGCGCCGATCTCGTCGGCCAAAGGGGCGTACCGCCGCAGGGTTTGTACGGGGTCGGCAACGCCCCTTTCCAGCCGGAGCATCGCCTGCATTCTCATCCGGTCAGTGTGTCGGGACCACTGTGGAGATGCTGCGCGCCGGGACGCTCACCGTGACCTGTGCCCCGTCGATTCCGGTGGATGGGACGGCCGCGTTCACGGTTCTTCGCCTCCATCGACCGGTGCACGGTGCGCATGATGTCGTCCAGGGTCTCGTTCCACACGGCCTGATTCGCCGGGTCGCCCCAGATGTTCGAGCCGTTCCCGTCGGCGGCGTGCAGATTCCATGCGGTCATCCACATCGGCTTCGCGGACTGCGCGGCCAACGGATAGGGGCCGAGCCGCCCGGCCGCTCCGGTGCCGTACAGATGGCCGCCGATGTAGCCGATATCGTCACGGGCGTTCGCGTCGTTCAGGGTGAGATCGGTGTACCCGTAGTTCAGGTTCACCGCCTCGGCCACCATCAGTTTCGTGTTCTGGATGCGGGCGCCCTGATCGCGGGCGAAATTGCGCAGTTCGTCGCCGCTCCAGTCCATCGAATCGTAGGCGGGATGCCAGTCCGGCTCGTTCTGCACCGATGTGACGTCGATCGGCACGCCCTGTCCGCGCATGTACTGGACGTAATTGTTGAGATGTCCGGCGTACTCGTCGTAATTGTCGGTCTGGAGTTTTCCGCCGTTGATCCGGCTGTTGTTGGTCTTCCACTCCGGCGGTGCGGTCCACGGCGTGGCCAGGATCTTCACCCCGCTGCCGTACGCTTTGGCGACCTTCGGCGCGTTGACCTGAGTTCCCCATTCACCGGCGACCGGCGAGATCCCGGTCCGGACGATCGACAGCCCGAACTGGTTCGTGCCGAGCCCGACCAGGGTCTGCGTCTCCGCCGTCGACCAGGCGCTCCCCCAGATCGAGACCGCCGCCCCGAACCCGTCGACCGTCTGATATCCGGTCGCCGCGTTCACGGTGATGTCGAGGGCGGCGGCCGGAGCTGTGGCCCCGGCGGACGACAGCGCCACGACACCAGAGCGAGGAGGCTTCTCATGAGGATCGATGGCATCGGGAGCGCTCCCAAAATGGATAAACCGAGCATTTCGAGCCGCCCGGCGTAACACTTTTCCGGCCGCCGGCCCTCAGCGGATGACCGAAAACAACGGCGTGTGCTCGACCGTCCGGGTGCCGCCGCCGGCGCGTTTCGCCTCGTACATGGCTGCGTCCGCCGTACTCAGCAACTCGCTTATCAGGTTGTCGGTCTGCTGTTCGGTCATCGTGACGGTGGCCGGCAGGGTCAGGACGCCGATCGAGGCGCCGATGGCCACCGTGCAGTCGCCGACATCGATCGGTTCGGCCAGCACCGACTCGATCCGCTGCGACAGGCTCGCCGTGGCGGCGGTGTCCAGGGCGGTGCAGACCACCACGAACTCGTCGCCGCCCAGCCGGGCCACCGTGTCGGTGCTCCGGACGATCCGGGTGAGGCGTGCGGCGACCGTCTGCAGGACCACGTCGCCGCAGTGGTGCCCGTGCGTGTCGTTGACCGCCTTGAAACCGTCCAGGTCGACGAAGAACAGCGTGGGCGCGTCGTGCACCGCGTCGCGCATGTCGGTCAGCAGCCGGGAGCGGTTGGCGAGTCCGGTCAGCTGGTCGTGGGTGGCCTGGTGGCGCAGCGTCCGCTCGGCGTCCTCGAGGTCGGCGACGGCCCGCCGCAGCCGGGAGAGGATGACCACGATCATGACGGTCATGCACGCGGCCGCGGGTCCCCGCTCCCAGCCGCGGTGCGGCAGGACGATCGTGCTCAGCCCCACCCCGCAGAGGGCGGCGCCGAGCAGGGCCATCCGCCAGCCGCGCATGCCCGGCGCCGGTTCCGACCGGCTGACCGGGCGGATCGCCGCGTCCCGGTCCGGATGCACCGTGGCCGCGGTCAACAGAGCGTTGATGACCAGGTACGTCGGCATGTACCAGACATTCGCGTCGGTCGCCGACACCGGCAGCAGCGTGTTGGCGACGTCGACCAGCAGGGACAACCCGAATCCGGCGACGATCAGGTGCTCCGGGACGGTTCGGCGGCCCGGGATCAGCAGCACCGTCACGGCCAGCGCGAGCAGCACCACGTCGCCCAGCGGGTAGCAGAACACGGCGATGACACCCCAGCGGTCACCGTCGACGACGCCGGGCAGGGCCGGGCGGATCAGCAGGTACCAGGCGAACATCAGGGCCGCCGCGGTCACCACCAGGACGTCCTTGACGATCGCCCGGCGTACCGGCCGCGGCAGGGCCCGCCCGGCCAGCATCCGGTGCACGGCCAGGGCGGCCGGCGGATAGACCCCCAGCCAGAGCAGCAGCGCCACGTCGTTCAGGGCGGCGGCCGGCGCTCCGGGCAGTCCGGCCAGCTGGAAGACGGCCGGACCGGTGGCCCCGAGCGCCACCATGACGATCAGCGGCAGCCACGCCCGCCGCCGGCCGGGCGGCAGGGACCGGGCCGCCGCGACGAGGTACCCGCCGATCAGGCACAGGCCGGCCAGGTAGCAGACGACGGCGATCGTGCTGCCGGGGAGCACGACGGAGGGCGTCGCCAGCACGGCGCACCCGCCGACGACGACGTGCCACGCTCGCCATCGCGGAACCGACACAACCATCCATCGGCACGCGCGCCCGGACGCTTAGCCCCGGCGGGCCAGGCCTGTAACATCGTCGTCATTGAATGGCTTGGTGGAGACGCGGAATCGCCGGCGGGCGGCAGCCGGCGTCTTGTCGTGGCGGCGCGGGCCGGCGACCGGGCGGCCGCCGAGGAGCTGATGGCCGCGCACCTGCCGATGCTCTACCGGATCGTCGGGCGGGCCCTGGACGGGCACGCCGACGTCGACGACGTGGTGCAGGAGACGGTGCTGCGGGCGCACCGGGACCTGGCCGGGCTGCGTACACCGGAGAGTTTCCGGTCCTGGCTGGTCGCCATCGCGATGCACCAGATCAGTGGCCGCCGACGACGGTGGCTGCTGGAGCGCGACCGGTCCACGGCGCTGTCCGACGTCCCGGATCCGGACGCCGAGTTCACCGGCGTCGCGCTGCTGCGACTGGACCTGTCGGCGCAGCGGCGGCAGACCGCCCGGGCCACCCGCTGGCTCAACCCGGACGACCGGGAACTCGCCCTGCGATGGTGGCGGGAGCTGACCGGCGAACGGACCCGGGCCGAGGTGGTGGCCGGTCTCGGCATCGGCGCGGCGCACGCCCGGGTCCGCCTGCAACGGATGCGACGTCAGCTGGAACTGTGCCGGCGCCTGGTGGCCGCGCTCGAAACCGAGCCGCGCTGCCCCGACCTGGACACCACCGGCTGGGACGGCGAGCCGTCACCCCGGTGGCGCAAACGGTTCGCCAGACACCTGCGCGGCTGCGGCCGGTGCGGTCCGGCGGGTACGGGGCTGGTGCCGGTGGACCGGCTGCTGCTCGGCGCGTCGCCGATGGTGGCCACGCTCGATCCGCTGGGCCCGGGGACCGACTGGTTCGCCCAGCTCTCCCGGATCAAGGTGGCGGCGACGGTCGCCGTGGTGGCCGCCGGGCTGGCGGTGATCCTGCCCCGCCTGCACGGCGCCGATCAGGCTCCGCCGGCGACGATGGTGCTGCACCCGGCGGGCCGCCCGGACGCGGTGGTCGATCTCGACGGTGATCGTCTCGCGGTCATGACCGGCACACCCGGCGCCGCACTGACCATGGTTCCCGGTTTCACCGACCGGAAATGCTTCTCCCTGCGGTACGCCGACGGCCGGTACGTCCGGCACTCCTCGTTCCAGTTGGTGCTCGACGAGGTGGAGGACAGCCTGTTGTTCCGTGAGGACGCCACGTTCTGCACCCGGCCGGGTGTGGCGGCGGGCACGGTCCGGTTCACGTCGGTGAACTACCCGGACCGTTTCCTCCGCGCCGGTGGCCGTGACCTGCGCCTGGACCCGGGGGCGTTGACGGACACCATGTTCACCCTGGTCCGGGTCTGACACCGTTCACACTGGTCCGGGTCCAGCACCACTTACTCTGACCCTGGTCCAGCGCCGTTTACTCTGACCCGGGTCCAGCACCGTTTACTCCGATCCGGGTCCAGCGCCCAGGGCTTTCTCCAGCAGCGCGCGCAACTGGGCGACCTCGGCGGTGTCGAGAGCCGCGAACGGTGTCTGCCGCAGCGTGGCGCCGATGATCTCGCTGCGGACCCGGCGGCCACGCTCGGTGAGCACCAGGACCCGCAGGCGGCGGTCGGCCGGATCGGTCTCCCGGTCGGCGAGTCCGCGATCGATCAGCTGGTTGGTGACAAACGTCAGGTTCGAGGCGTTGCAGTAGAGCCGCTCGGCCATCATCTTCATCGACGGCGGCGGCTGTGCCGGGTCGAGCAGCCAGAGCGCGTGCGCGGTCGCGGGGGTCAGCCGGTGCTCGGCGAACACCTCGGTCAGGCGGTCGTTGGCCAGCAGGAACAGCTCGTGGTTCGCCGCCACCACCGCGGCCAGGTCGGCCGGTTCCATGCCGTCACCCTTCTTCATGCCGCCACACTTCTCCACGCCACCAAGCTTCGAATGCTTCAAGTCTTGAACCTTATGCTAGCCTTCGCAGAAGCTTCAAGACTTGAAGTATCGGAGGGTTTCATGGACGACTTCCGTGGGCGAACCGCCCTGGTCACCGGCGCATCCAAGGGCATCGGCCGAGCACTCGCCGTCGACCTCGCCCGCCGCGGCGCCGACGTGATCCTGGTGGCCCGCGCCGAACAGACACTGCTCGCCGTCGCCGACGACATCCGCACCCGGTTCCCCGCCGTCACGGTCACGCCGATCCCGGCCGACCTGGGCACCCCCGACGGCACCGGCCGGCTGCTCGAAGCACTCGGCGGACACAGCGTCGACCTGCTGATCAACAACGCCGGCATGGGCACCGCCGGACCGTTCCTGATCAGTCCGCTGGAGCGACACCAGAGTTCGATCGACCTCAACATCACAGGCTTGACCAGATTGACGTACGACCTGGGCCGCTCGATGATCGAAAGGGGTTCCGGCGGGATCGTGAACGTGGCCTCGACAGCCGCCTTCCAGCCGCTGCCCTACCAGGCCAGTTACGGCGCGACCAAGGCGTTCGTGCTCTCCTTCACCGAGGCGCTCGCCGAAGAGTTGCGCGGCACCGGCGTGCACGTGATGGCCGCCCACCCCGGCGCCACCGACACGTCCTTCTTCGACACCAGCACGATGGAGGTGAACCCGGCGTTCAGCGACACCCCGGACCGGGTGGCCGCCGACATCCTGGACGACTACGCCCGCCGGCACACCGCGTCCTACCCGGGCCGGTTCACCAACCAGGCGATGACCGTCGTCGCCCGTTTCCTCCCCCGCCGCACCGTCACGAAACTGGCCGCCGCCCTCAACCGCAAGCTGGGCCTGCACGAGGCCCGCGACCTGACCGGCGCCCCCGGCTGATCGGCACGGCGCAACCGGCTGAGTCGCGGATCGTCACCGTGCGGCCGGCGGGATCTCGGCTCGCCGCCCACCGTGCCACTGCGGTTTCCGGTCGGCCAAGACGATCAGGTCGCGAGAAGGCAGCACAAGGCGGCACGAGCCGGTGAGCGGCAGAAAGGATTTCCGCCGGGAGGCAGGAAGAATTGCCGCCGGGAGGGCCACGGTCGCCGTTGCCGCCGATCGGGCCTGGTGGTCAAGCCGTGAGTAAGCGGTGCAGGGCGGCTCGGGCCGGCGGACCCCAGGAAGGTTTACCGCCGGCGAGGCTACGGTCGCCGTTGCCGCTGATCGGGCCTGGCGGTCAGGTCGTGAGTAGGCGGTGCAGGGCGGCTCGGGCCGGCGGAGCCCAGGAAGGTTTGCCGCCGGGGAGGCCGCGGTCGCCGTTGTCGCCGATCAGGAGTCCGCTCAGGACTCGGGCCATCGCCCAGCCCCGGGCGCGGCGACGGGTCGCGGCATCCGCCCGATAGATCTCATGGAAACGGTCGACCCCGGAGAGGTCGCCCGTGGCTTGTCCGGAATCCTCGGGGCCAAAGCCGGAACCAGAACCAGAACCGGAACCAGAACCGGAGTCGGAGCCGGAGTCGGAGCCGGCGCTGGTCCGGGACGGGAGCAGGAGCCAGGCGGCGGACAGGTCGTAGGCCGGGTCGCCGGCGCACAGGTCGCCGAAGTCGATCACGCCGGAGAGAGTTCCGTCCGTGGTCAGGACGTTGGCCGGGTGCAGGTCGGCGTGGATCCACAGGGGCGGGCCGCCCCAGGCCGGGGCGGCGAGTGCGTCCTGCCAGACCGCCCGGATCGCATCCGGATCCTCGATCAGCCCTCGCTCGGTGGCCACCGCGACGCCGCGCTCGAAACCGGCATCCCGTTCGGTCAGCGGTCCGCCCCGTTCTCGTCCGGCCGGGGCATCGGCGGGCGCGGGCCGGTGCAGAGCGGTGAGGAAGGTGGCCAGCGACTCGGCGGACTCCGCCGACCGTTCCCCGGTGACGGGCGCGCGGTCGGCGGGTTCGCCGGGAACCCAGGTGGTGACGATCCACGGGCGCGGGAAGCGTTCCGACGGCACGCCGAGGTGCAGCGGCACCGGAATCGGCAACGGCAGAGCCGGAGCCAGCTCGGGCACCCAGGTGTGCTCGCTGAGCACCCGTTCGTCGGACTCCGCGACAACCCACGGCATCCGGACGGCCAGGTCGTCGCCGAGCCGCCACATCTGGTTGTCCCAGCCGCGGGCCCCGAGCCGGATCGCCCGGTCCGCGAGGGCCGGATGCTGCTCCCGCAGCAACTCCCGGATCAGATCGGCGGTGATCTCGAGCTCGGAGTGGGTCACCCCGAAACGCTAGCGGCCACGGTCAAGCCGGCGGGGCGCCCGCCATGCGCGGCGCCCCGGATAAGGATCCGCGCCGCGGGCCACCACCCGAAACCGGCACGGCCAGGAGGGGACCGCACCGCGGGCCACCGCTCGAACCCGGCACGGCCAGGAGGGGACCGCACCGTGGGCCACCGCTCGAAACGGGATCGGCCCCGCGGGACGTCCTGCGACGTGCACATTTAATTTCCCGGAAACATTGACGGTCTTAACGGTACCGGTTACGGTCACGGTTTCGGAGAGCGCTCTCACGCGCCTTTGCGCACCTCATCCCCCTTGGAGGTTCGTTCATGACCGCACCCCCTGAACCCCGTAGCCGCCGATGGACCGGACTCGCCATGGCCGGGGCGGTCGCGCTCGGATCAGGCGTCCTCGCCGTAGCGGCCGCCGGAACCGCCGAAGCCGCACCCGCCGGGCAGGCGGCCGCCGGAGCAGCGCCCGTCGGCGCGGGCAGCTACACCGAGACGCTGCCGGCCGGGGCGAAACTGCCGTCCGGCTGTGGCTCGATCTCGACGAATCCCCGGGAGAACGTCACCGCGAACGCACCCGCCGGAGCGGTGCCGACCAACGACTGGTGGTCGTCGCTGCTGTTCAAGAAGGGCGACGACTGCAACTTCTCCCAGCCGCTGTACGCCCACCCGGTCGCGTACCGCCCGACGGCCACCGGACTGGGCTTCTCGTACGAGCAGACGCCCGCGATCAGCGGCAGCCCCACCGGACTCGGCGAGTATCACTACCCGTACGCGCAAAAAGTGGTCGTGGGTGTGTCGGGTTTGAACGCGCCGAAGGCGCTCGTCGACAACTGGACCGATTGGACCGTCACGCCGTCGTGGAGTGACGGCACCCGCACGCTGAAGGCCACTGTCGGACACGGCCTGCCCCTGACGTACTTCCAGTCGACCGGCGGCGACGCGCTGCTGACCGTGACCGGACCGCCGACGGCGTGGTCCAACACCGGTAACCGGCTCGGTTTCTCGATCGCCGGTCAGGACTACGTGGCGTGGGCGCCGACCGGGGCGACCTGGACCGCGAGCGGCAACACCTTCCGGTCCACGCTGGCCGGCAAGGGGTACTTCACGGTCGGCGTGTTGCCGACGACGACCGCGGACAGCACCGCCGACAAGATCGCCCTGGCCGACTCGTGGAACCCGTTCGCGCACAACCACGTGACCGGAACCCGGGTCTCCTACTCCTACAACCAGGGATCAGGAACGGTCAACACGACGTACGGGTTCACCACCACCGCACGTGAGGGCAGCGGCTCGGGCACGGTGATCGCGCTCTACCCGCACCAGTGGCGCTATCTGACCGGTTCCACCCCGGCCACCCGGACGTACGTCTCGCCCCGCGGCCGGATGAAGATCGTGACGGGCGACCGGTTCCAGACGTCGATGAAGTACACCGGTGTGCTGCCGGAGATCCCGGCGGTCGCCGACAACACCGGCGCTGACCTGGCCACGGTCACCGGCTATCTGAACGCCGAGCTCGGCAACCCCGCCGATTTCCGGGGCGATGACACGTACTGGACGGGCAAGGGTCTGGGTCGTGCCGCGCGGATCGCGGAGATCGCCGACCAGCTGGATCTGACGACCGTCCGCGACTCCGCGCTGAACGTCATCCGGACGCGGATCACCGACTGGTTCACCGCTTCTTCCGGGAAGTCGTCGCGAGTTTTCTACTACGACCGCAACTGGGGCACGCTGATCGGCTATCCCGCGTCGTATGCCTCCGACGAGGATCTCAACGACCATCACTTCCACTACGGTTATTACATCGCCGCCGCCGCGACCCTGGCCAAGTTCGATCCGGCCTGGGCGAGCACCGGCCAGTACGGCGGCATGGTCGACCTGCTGATCCGGGACGCCAACAACTACGACCGCACCGACACCCGGTTCCCGTACCTGCGTGACTTCGACATCTACGCCGGTCACGACTGGGCGTCCGGGCACGGCGCGTTCGGCGCGGGCAACAACCAGGAGTCGTCGTCGGAGGGGCAGAACTTCGCCAACGCGCTGATCCAGTGGGGTCAGGCGACCGGGAACACGGCGGTCCGGGACGCCGGGATCTGGCTGCACACCACCCAGGCCGCGGCGATCAACGAGTACTGGTTCGACGTCACCGGCGAGAACTTCCCCAGCCAGTGGGGGCACAACTACGCGGCGATCGTGTGGGGTTCCGGCGGGGCGTACGCCACCTGGTTCAGTGGCGAGCACGCGCTGGTCGTCGGGATCAACATGCTGCCGATGACCGGTGGTCAGCTCTACCTCGGCGACCACCCGCAGTCGGTACGGGACACGTACGCCGAGCTGGTCCGTAACAACGGTGGTGAACCGCAGCAGTGGCGGGACATGCACTGGCAGTACCTGGCCCTCGGCGACGGGGACGCGGCGCTGGCGAAGTTCCGGGCCAGTGGCGGCAACTACACGTCCGAGGAGGGTGAGAGCAAAGCCCACACCTTCCACTGGATCCGTAACCTGGCAGCGCTCGGCACCGTCGACAAGACCGTCACCGCCAACCATCCCCTGGCGAAGGTGTTCGTCAAGAACGGTGTCCGGACGTACGTCGCCTCGAACATCACCGGCAGCCCCCTGACCGTGACGTTCTCCGACGGCCGCACGCTCGCGGTGGCCGCCGGGAAGACCGCCACCACCGGTGGTCTGACCTGGAGCGGCGGCAACGCCGGAAGCTCCTCCCCCACCCCGGACACATGCCTGCTGTCCCAGGGCCGCACGGCAACCGCGTCCTCCGTCGAGAACGCCGACCACCCGGCGTCCAACGCGGTCGACGGCAACGCGGCCACCCGCTGGTCCAGCGCGTTCGCCGACCCGCAGTGGCTACAGGTGGACCTGGGTTCCGCGCGGAACCTGAGCCGGGCCGAGCTGGTGTGGGAGGCCGCGTACGCCACCGCGTACACCATCCAGACCTCGACGAACGGAACCACCTGGACCACCGCCGCCACGGTGACCGCCGGTGACGGTGGCACCGACACGGTGACCCTGAGCGGAAACGCCCGCTACGTCCGGATCAACGGCACGACCCGGGCGACGCCGTACGGCTACTCGCTCTTCGAATTCCGCGTCTACGGAGCGTGCTGAGCTGTTGAAACACCACACCTGTCTGTCGGGTTGCCGACAGACAGGTGTGGTGAACATCTGCGCGGAGCTGCCGACAGGCAAGGCAGTTCCGAATCGCAGAGGGGTTCTCCTGATGAGAAGCAGTCGTACGAGGCCGGGCCTGATGACGCTGCGCACCACCGTCATTCTCACCATCTCCGTCGTGGCCGGAGGTGTGGTCGGCGGGCTGACCTACGTCTCCGGTGAGAACGTGTCGAAGTCACTGCTCGCCGGGCTGGCCACCGTTCCCGCCGGGGTGGCGTTCCTGCACTCGATCATTCAGCCCGGCCAGTCCCAGTGATCGGCGGGCCGGGCCGTCGTTGATCGGGACATGCACCTGTTGACCACAGTGTTCCTGTCCCTGGCCGCGACCCTCGTGCCGCCCGCCGCACCGTCCCGGCTCACCCTGACCGCCGACGCCGTCGGAACCGTCGCCGTCGGCGGTCCGGCGGCACGGATGCGGGCCGAGGTGAGCGCCCGATTCGGGAGGCCCACCCGGGTACGGGGCCTGACGCCGTGCGAGCTGGCCGGCCCGACGGACGTCAAGGAACGCGCCTTCACCTGGAAGAACCTGACCGTCACGGTGGCGTCGAAGGCGGGCGCCCCGGAGACGGTCGCCGCGTGGAGTGTCACGCCGGGCCGTCTGTCACCACGGTTGGACATGCCCTACGGGGTGGGCACGACGACGACCGTACCGAAGGCGCTGTCCTTGATCCCCGCGGCCACCGGCAAGTACGACGAGGTGTTCGGCTTCTACGCCATCCGCACCCCGTCCGCCCCGGACCTCCTGTGGACCAGCGACAACCGCGACGGTTCCGGCCCGGTGACCCGAATCGCCGCCCACCCCACTTTCTGCGAGTGACAACCTCCGGGTCTCCCCGTGTGGGTCAGCGTCCGTAAACGGGTTGTCCCGATGGGCGGAAACGGACACGATCAGCGCCATGGCAACACCTGAACCAAGCGTGGCCGAAGCGGCCGGAGGCGGGCATGGCTGAGGCGCCGGTTGCGGTGTTCGATGTGGATGGGGTTGTTGCTGATGTTCGGCATCGGCTTCGGTTTGTTGCTGGGCGGCCCAAGAACTGGATCGGGTTCTTTGCCGCCGCTCACCGGGATCCGGTGCTTGATGACGGGGTCGCTCTGGTTCGGGAGTATGCGGTCGGTCATCGGATCGTCTGGCTGACCGGGCGGCCGGAACGACTGCGGCGGGTCACCGAGAAGTGGTTCGCCGATCACGGGCTGCCCGCGGGGACGCTGCTGATGCGGCCGGATCACGACCGGCGGCCCGCCCGGGACTACAAGCTCGGGCAGTTGCGGAAGCTGGGATCCGTCGCGGTGGTCGTCGACGACGATCCGGCGGTGGTGAGAACCCTCGAGAAAGAGGGCTTTCCGGTACGCCTGGCCGACTGGGTGGGCTACCAGAAATCGCTGCGTGAAGCCCAGGAGCGTGACGGCCGCACCTGAGGGTAACCAGCGGGAATGAGCCGAACCGTGCTGATCACCGGAGCGTCGAGTGGGATCGGCCGGGCCACCGCGCTGGCCTTCGCCGCCGAACGAACCCACGGCGCAACGAGGCTGATCCTGGTCTCCCGCAGCGCCGAAGCCCTCGCCGACGTGGCCCGTGAGTGCCGCGACCGGGGCGCCGACGTGCTGGTGGCGCCGGCCGACATCACCGACCCGGACGCTGTCGGCACGCTGGCGGAGCACCGGATCGACGTGTGGGTGGAGGCGGTGGCCGTCGGGGTCGCCGGTCCGCTCGGTTCGGAGCCGGTGGCCGAGCTGCGCCGGCTGGTGGAGGTGAACGTCTTCGGAACCGCCCTGTGCGCGCGGGCCGCGATGGGCGTCTTCCGGCGGCAGGAGCACGGCACACTGATCATCGTCGGGTCGCTGTTGTCGCTGTTCCCGAACCCGATGATCCCGCTGTACTCGATGTCGAAGTTCGCCATCCGCGGGCTGGCGCTCAATCTTCAGCAGGAGGTGGCCCGCCACCGCCGGATCAAGGTCTGTCTGGTGTTGCCGGGGCCGGTCGACACCCCGTTTTTTGTACGGGCGGCCAACCACACCGGCCGCCGGCTGCGGGCCATTCCTCCCGCCTACGCGCCGGAGCGCCTGGCCGCCACCATCGTCGGGTGCGCGCGCCGGCCACGCCGTCAGGTCACCACGGGGGTGGTCGGGCATCTGGCGCTTGTCGCGCACCGGATCGCGCCGCACGCCACCGAGACCGCTGTGGCGTGGTGGAGCGCGACGTTGCTGACCGGACCGCAGCCGGCGGCTTCCGGGCCGGGGGCGCTGTTCGAGCCTCCGTCGTCGGGCGCGGTGCACGGCGGTCACCGGCGCGGGCGGTTGCGGCGCCGGTTCGGTCAGTGGCTGGGCCGGGCCGGAACCTGAAGGGCCGGCGCCTGACGGGCCGGGGTCTGACGGGCCGGGGTCTGACGGGCCGGGGTCTGACGGGCCACCCGGTCCCGGCCACCGTGTTCGGCGTCGTACAGCGCGGTGTCGGCGGCTTTCAGCCCGCGCCGGTGCACCTCGGCGACGATCTCGGCGATCTGGGTGAGTGCACGTCAGGAGCGTATCCAGGCCCGCCGGGGCCCCGCTGGTGTTCGCTGACGGTGAACGGGGGAAGATCGGCGCGGGGTCCGGAGTTGAGCGTGACGTACTCAACTTCCCGGAGGTAACCACAGTGACCAGCAAGCGTCTCCCCGTGCTGTTCCTCGATGACATCGTCCTGCTTCCGGGCATGGTCGTCCCCGTCGTTCTGGACGAGGCCGCCCAGGCCGCCGTCGACGCGGCCCGCACCTCGGCCGGATCCGAGCTGCTGATCGCCCCGCGGCTGGAGGACCGCTACGCGTCCTATGGCGTGGTGGCCACCCTGGAGCAGGTCGGCAAGATCCGTGGCGGCTCCCCCGCGGCCGTCCTGCGCACCGGCCCCCGCGCCCGCATCGGCAGCGGTGTGACCGGCCCCGGCGCGGCCCTCTGGGTCGAGGCCGAGCCGGTGGAACCCCAGAAGACCGACGATGCGGTACGCGAGCTCGCCGCCGAGTACAAGAAGCTGGTCGTGACGGTGCTGCAGCGTCGTGAGGCGTGGCAGGTCATCGACTCGGTCAGCGCCATCGACGACCCCAGCGACCTGGCCGACACCGCCGGCTGGGCGCCCTACCTGGACAACGACCGCAAGCGTGAGCTGCTGGAGACACCGGACGTCGAGACCCGGCTGCGGCAGCTGATCGAGTGGACGAAGGATTTCCTGGCCGAGTCCGAGGTCAACGAGACGATCGAGAAGGACGTCCGGGAGAACGTCGAGAAGCGCAACCGCGAGTACCTGCTGCGCGAGCAGCTCAAGGCGATCCGCAAGGAACTCGGCGAGGGTGAGGACGGCGCCACCGACGACTACCGGGCCCGGGTGGAGGGCGCCGACCTGCCGGACGCGGTCCGTGAGGCGGCGCTGCGCGAGGTCGGCAAGCTGGAACGGGCCGGTGACCAGAACCCGGAGGCGGGCTGGATCCGCACCTGGCTGGACACGGTTCTGGATCTGCCGTGGAACACCCGGACCACCGACAACACCGACCTGGTCGCGGCCCGTGCGGTGCTGGACGCCGACCACCACGGTCTGGACGAGGTGAAGGAACGCATCGTCGAGTACCTGGGGGTGCGGGCCCGGCGCGAGCAGCGTGGCCTGGAGACGGTCGGCGGGCGCGGCTCGGGCGCGGTGGTGCTGCTGGCCGGCCCGCCCGGGGTCGGCAAGACCTCGCTCGGTGAGTCGGTCGCCCGTACGCTGGGAAGGAAGTTCGTCCGGGTCGCCCTCGGCGGTGTCCGGGACGAGGCGGAGATCCGTGGCCACCGGCGCACCTATGTCGGCGCGCTGCCCGGCCGGATCGTCCGCGCCATCCGCGAGTCCGGCTCGATGAACCCGGTGGTGCTGCTCGACGAGGTGGACAAGGTCGGCAGCGACTACCGCGGCGACCCGGCGGCGGCCCTGCTGGAGGTCCTGGACCCGGCGCAGAACCACACGTTCCGCGACCACTATTTGGATCTCGACCTGGACCTGTCGGACGTGCTGTTCATCGCGACCGCCAACGTGCTGGACACCATCCCGCAGGCGCTGTTCGACCGGATGGAGCTGATCGGCATCGACGGCTACACCGAGAACGACAAGGTCGCCATCGCCCGGGACTTCCTGATCCCCCGCCAGCTGGAGCGGGCCGCGCTGACCGACGGGGAGGTGACGGTCACCGAGGACGCCCTGCGCGAGATCGCCGCCAACTACACCCGCGAGGCCGGCGTACGGTCGATGGAACGTCTCCTGGCCAAGGCGTTCCGGAAGGTGTCGCTGCGGGAGCTGCCGGCCACCGTGGACACCGGCGACCTGAAGGACCTGATCGGGCGGCCGCGGTTCACCCCCGAGTCGGGTGAGCGCACCGCGGTTCCCGGGGTGGCCACCGGTCTCGCGGTCACCGGGATGGGCGGTGACGTGCTCTGGATCGAGGCGTCGCTGCTGCCCGGCACCAAGGGCGGGCTGTCGGTGACCGGCCAGCTCGGCGACGTGATGAAGGAGTCGGCGCAGATCGCCCTGTCGTACGTCCGGGCCCACGCCGGTGACCTCGGCATCTCGCCGGAGCAGCTGGACCACCCGATCCACCTGCACGTGCCGGCCGGGGCGGTGCCGAAGGACGGCCCGTCGGCGGGTGTCACGATGGTGACCGCGCTGGTGTCGCTGCTGCTGGGCCGCAACGTGCGGGCCGAGGTGGGGATGACCGGTGAGGTGTCGCTGACCGGCCGGGTGCTGCCGATCGGTGGCGTCAAGCAGAAGCTGCTGGCCGCCCAGCGGTCCGGGCTGACCGAGGTCTACATCCCGGAACGCAACGAGCCGGACCTGGACGACGTGCCCGCCGACGTCCTGGAGTCCCTGACCGTGCACGTGGTCTCGGACGTCCGGGAGATCCTGGAGTCGGCGCTGGAGCCGGTGTCGGAGCTGGCCACCGCCTGATCGGAGTCGCCGGGGACACCCGTGGTCACGGGTGTCCCCGGCGCTGTCACGAAGCGAGCGCGGCGGAGACGAACGGCTGGAGCTTGGTCGCCAGGACCTGGTGGCCGTAGTCGTTCGGGTGGGTGCCGTCGCCGCTCATCGTGGCGCCGTCCCACCAGCCCGTGGTGTCGACGTAGCTGACCTTGGCGTCACCGGCGGCCTGCCTGTCGAGCACGGACTGACGCGTTTCGGCGGCCCACGATCCCTTGAAGATCCGTAGCGCCAGGATGCGGGCGTTCGGGTTCTTCTCGCGGACGATCCGGAGCAGGTTCGTGTACCCCGTACGGAAATCGGCGCTGTTGACTCCATGTCCCGAGTCGTTGGTGCCGATGTTGACGACGACCACGGCCGGTTGATAGCGCCCGAAGTTCCAGTCCAGCGACCCGTCCTGGAAACCGAGCTTGGTGTACCGGTTCTCCAGCCCGTAACAGCGGATGCCCCGGGTGCTCTGCGCGGCGGTGAGTTCGCGCAGGCAGGCGCCGCTGAGCGCGATCTGGGTGTGTGACGTCTTCAGGTTCTCCCCGATGAGCCACGGGTACGCCGACAGGGACATGTTCGTCGCCGTGTACCCGGCGGTGATCGAGTCGCCGACGAACTCGACGCCCTTCGCCGGGGCGGCCAGCTTGTACGTGCTCTGCCCGGAACCCAGCGCGAGCCCCTGGAAGATCGCGTCCCCGGTGTAGCTGCCGGCCACGATCCGGTACGACACCAGCAGCGTGTGGTTCCCGTTCGCCAGTGGCGTCGGGGTCAGGTTGACGGTGCCGCTGACGTTCGACTTCTTCTGGTACGCCCCGCCGTCGATGCTGTACCAGAACTCGATGGCGTTGCGCTGTTTGAGCGCGACGGTGGTGCCGGTGAACCCGACCCGCAGGTAGGCGCCGGCCCACTGCGGGACGTAGGTGCTGCTCCATCGTCCGACGTACTCGATGTTGGGGTCGGTGGGTTCGCCGGCCGCGAGGGCGGGCGCCGGGACCGCGAGCACGCCCAGGGTGAGCAGCAGCGCGGTGAGAATCGTCCGGATGCGCATGGCTGCTCCTAGAGGAGGTAGGCGGCGAGGGGGATGTTCTGGCTGCGCAGCGCCCCGGTGATCAGGCGGGCGATCTGCAGCGCGCCGTACGCCTCGAAGTGCGTGTGGTCGGCGCAGAAGTACTGCCCGACGAGCCCGGAGTTGTAGTCGCCGTTGTTCGGGCACAGCTTGACCGCGTTGTAGTGGTTCACGCTGAGTGTCTGCAGGTCGATCAGCGGCGACCCGGTGGCGGAGGCGGCGGCCTGCGTCTGGGTGACGAAGCCGCGGTTCTTGACCGCGGTGCTGCCCGAGCAGGTGATCGCGGCGACCGCGGTGAGCAGCACCGGGTTGGCGCCCTTGGCCTTCGCGGTGTTCGCCATGTAGGTCATCAGCGACTGGTAGCGGCTGGTGCCGACGTGCCGCGGGCAGGTGGCCGAGCCGTCGTTGATGCCGAACTGGATGAACAGGTAGTCACCGGCCTTGATGCCGTTGAGCACCTGCTGCCAGCGCGACGAGTAGGCGGTCGAGCTGAGCACGCACTCACCGTCGGAGCCGATGGTGGAGGTGACGTTGCCCTCGTAGAGCCAGGTCTGGATGCTGCGGCCGCCGATGGCCAGGTTGTTGACCACGACGTCGGAGTTGAACAGCGGGTCGAACTGGGCGCCCCAGCCGACCGGGCAGGTGGTGCCCGAGCTGGGGTTGGCCACCGTCGAGTCACCGGCGATCCAGACCGTGGTGGTGGCTGCTGCTGCAGCGGCGTTCGCGGGTTTCACACCGCAGTCGGGCAGGTCTGCGATCGCCGGCGCGGCGAGCAGGGTGGGCACCGCGAGTGCGGTGGCGAGGAGCAGGCGAAGCAGGCGCATGGGGCCTCCAGGGGGGATTCGCGGCTGCGACATTCCGGATATTTCGGGGATGGAACGTTTCACAGTCGCCTGTTACCGCGAGATTAAGCATCGACAAACATCGAAGTCAAGGAGGCCTTCCGCGTTGCCGTACGGCGACGACCGTAAGGTGGAAGGGTTGGCTACGGTGGTGAAGAGAGTGTGGGATTCGTGAGTCAGAGCGTGCTGGCCTCCTCAGGTGGTGTCGGCGTCGAGGCGGCCCGGCGGCGGACGTTCGCGGTGATCTCGCACCCCGACGCCGGTAAATCGACGATGACCGAGGCGCTCGCCCTGCACGCGCGCGTGATCGGCCAGGCCGGCGCGGTGCACGGCAAGGGCGACCGCAAGGGTGTGGTCTCCGACTGGATGGCCATGGAGCAGCAGCGTGGCATCTCGGTCACGTCGGCCGCGCTCCAGTTCTCCTTCGGCGACACCGTCGTCAACCTCCTCGACACCCCCGGCCACGCCGACTTCTCCGAGGACACGTACCGGGTGCTGACCGCCGTCGACAGCGCGGTCATGCTGCTGGACGCCGCGAAGGGCCTGGAACCGCAGACGCTGAAGCTGTTCGAGGTGTGCCGCCAGCGCAGCATCCCGGTGATCACCTTCATCAACAAGTGGGACCGCCCCGGCCACGACGCGCTCGCCCTGATGGACGAGATCGAACAGCGGATCGGGCTCAAACCCACCCCGCTGACCTGGCCGGTCGGGATCGCCGGGCACTTCAAGGGCGTCATCGACCGCCGCACCGGGCAGTTCACCCGGATGCAGCGCTCCCCCGGCGGCGCCGACCTCGCCATCGAGGAGGACATGACCGACGCCGAGGCCGCCGAGCGGTTCGGCGACGAGTGGACCACCGCGAACGAAGAGCTCGAACTGCTCACCATGACCGGCGCCGACCACGACCAGGAGACGTTCCTGGCCGCCACCAGCACCCCGGTGCTGTTCGGCGCGGCCGTCGCCAACCTCGGCGTCCGGCAGCTGCTCGACATCCTGGTCGAGCTGGCCCCGCCGGCCGGCCCGCGCCCCACCGCCGCCGGCAACGAGCAGCCGGTCGACGCCGGGTTCTCCGGCTTCGTCTTCAAGATCCAGGCGAACATGAACAAAGCGCACCGGGACCAGGTCGCCTTCATGCGGATCTGCTCCGGCCGGTTCGAGCGCGGCATGATCGTCACGCACGCCACCACCGGGAAACCCTTCACCACCAAGTACGCCCAGCAGATCTTCGGGCAGGGCCGCGACACCATCGACGAGGCGTTCCCCGGCGACGTGGTCGGCCTGGTCAACGCGACCGCGCTCGGCATCGGCGACACGCTCTACGCCGACAAGAAGGTGCAGTACCCGCCGCTCCCGTCGTTCCCGCCGGAGCACTTCGCGGTCGTGCGCACCGACGACACCGGCGCGTTCAAGCGCTTCCGCCGCGGCATCGAACAACTCGACGGCGAGGGCGTCATCCAGGTCCTGCGCTCCGACATGCGCGGCGACGGCACTCCCGTCTTCGCGGCGGTCGGCCCGATGCAGTTCGAGGTGGCGACGTACCGCCTGGAGGCCGAATTCGGGGTCAAGGTCAAACTCGAGTTCCTGCCGTACGAGATCGCCGCGGTCACCGACGCGCCCGGCAAGGAGATCCTGCGCTCCGAGTCGAACGTCGAGGTGATGACCCGCGTCCGCGACGGCGCCCTGCTCGCCGTCTTCCCCCACCGCTGGCGCATGCGCACCATCGCCGGCCGCCACCCCGACCTCTACCTGGACGCCCCGATCGACATCAACCCGACGTAGCCGGCCATGCCTCCGGGTCGAACATCTCCACCCGGAGGCATCGACGGTGATGCTAGCGTCACCGGTCGTGAAACGGGTGATGATCGCTGTGGTCGTGGTGGTGGCCGGGCTGTGTGCCGGGGTCGGCGTGTTGGGACAGGTGCGCCGCTACCAGCGGGAGGACGCCGCCGAGCAGGCGTATCAGCGGCTGCTCGGCCCGTACCCCGCTGCAGGTGGCGGCGCACGACATCGACCTGGCCCGGCAGGCCGGGAAGGGCATCCACTTCGCCGTGGTGCCGGAACACCTGCCGCCCGGCCTGGTCTCGATGGAACCGGCCGACGACGCCGTGTACGGCGGGGTGACCGACATCTACTCGTTCGGAACCCTGAAAGCGATGGTCAAGTACACCGCCACGCCCGGCGACGGCCCGTGCGGCAAGCAGAGTTGCGTGCGCGCCGCCGAGGTGGGCGTCGAAACCGCCGAGGCGCCGAGCCTCCACTACGCCGGCATCTGGCTCACCGGCCAGCCGTCCTCACCCCAGCAGGAGACCGAGGTCCGCGACTTCTGGGCCGGGACCACCTGGCTCCCCACCGCGGAGGCCGACTGGTTCACCGAGCTGGCCCACGAGGGCGACGTCGACGTACACCACCCCTAGTCGTAGAAGACCGCGGTCAGGCGAGGCAGTAGCCGGCGCATCCGCTCCTCGTCCTCGAAGTCGACGTGCTCCCCCTCCGGCCCGGGCGGCAGGTGCTCCCCCTGGTCCGGCAGCGCCGCCCAGAACTCCTCCTCGTCGTCGGCAGCCCTCGATGCCACGTAGAGCATCTCCTCGCAGTCGAGGTCGTCGGTGTCCGCGTCCACGGCCGCATTCTGCCTTCCCGGCGACGCACACGGGCGACATCGGAGCGCCCGCCCGGAGTCACGGGAAAGGCTGGGCGAGGTGGAACAGCGCGTGGCAGGCAGGGCAGGTCGCACGCCCGAAGAAGCGCTGCATCCGGGCGGAGAGGGGCTCCCGGCCGTGCGCTCGGGTGAGGTCCAGGAGGCGGCCCTCGATGGTTGTTGCCAGGTGATCGACCGGTGTCATCAGCGTCGGAGGCAGGGAACCGTCCGCGATGCTCTCCATGCGGAAGACCGGCCCGGTGACGTCCAGAACCAGGTGCTCGTCGCAGGACGGGCAATCGACCTCCACCTCGTCGTCGGCGAGGCGGTGGAGATCGCGTTGCCACACGCCGCCGTTCTCGAAGGCCATGAGCGCTTCCAAGCCGTAGAGAAGATCCACATCGGTCGTCGCGTACGGCAGGTTGTGGGTGGCCACCGCATGGAGTTCGGCGATCTCCCGCTCGTAGCGCCGCCGCACGTCCACGGGGTCCTCCGGCCCGTCGGTCGCCGCCACGATCGACGCTGCGAGGTGCAGCGGAGCCGAGCGGCCGGCGGGTTCGCGGTCGCGGCTCATCCTCGCGAGCGCGGGAAGTGCGGCGTAACTGGCGCTGTAGACCGTGCCCTGATGACACAGATGGGTCCACAGCTCGTCCCAGACCTCGCCGTCCTCGGCATCCGCGGCCGCCGCCAGGAGTCCGGGGATCTGCTCGGCGGATCCGTATGTGCCCTGGAGAGACGCCCACTCCGTCACACCACGATTCAAGCAGAGGCGCCGTGGTGGCGGGCGAGGAAGTCCAGCATCGTCCGGGCTGCGGTTTCGCCGTGTTCGGCGTCTATCGGCTGCATGCGGCCCGGTAACGCGGACAACGTCGCGCCGGGGATCGCGGTGGCCAGGGCCCGGCCCAGGGGGAAGCGGACCGCCCGGCTGCCCTGCCGGTGCAGGACCAGGCTGGGCGCCTGGATCCCGGGGAGCGGATGCCGCGCACGCCCAGGCCGGTCTTCGCCGCGAGGTCTTCCTGGGACCAACCCAGACCCCACCGATATCGCCGTACGGCGTCCGCCCACATCCGGCCGATCTCGCAGCCGGATCCGGCTGTTCGACGGCCACTACCTGTCGGCGGTCAACGGCGGCGGCCGGACCAGCGGGGCTTTCGACAGCGACAAGGTCACGCCGTCGACCAACGAGACGTCCACCCTCGACTGCAACGCCTGAATCGACATATTTGCATGCGCTGGGTAGAACGGGTTGCATGCGAAGAGCCATGATCGCCGTCCTGGCGGCGAGCACACTGCTGCTGGGAAACACGCCGGCGCCGGCCCGGGCCGACCCGCCCGAGCCGGCGTCGTCCGTACTGCCGCCGGGTTGGTCCTTGACCGGGAAGGCTCTGACCTGGACCAGCGACAAGCTGATCCCGCCGGGTGACGCCGCGGTCGAGTTCTGGTCCGGGGACCGGCTGCTCGGGCGGGCCCGGGGCGCCGCCGACCTGCGGACGTTCACCCTGCCGGGCGGCGTCAGCGGCGACCCGGCCGACCTCCAGGTCCGGATCGGCGGCGAGCGGGCCGACGCGTCGGCGCCCGCCCCGCAACGCCGGGTGACGGGCACTCCGTCCGCCGTCCCGGTCCGGCCCGCGCACTCGACCGACCCGGGCGTGCCCGGCCGGTACGCCACGACCACCGGCGAGTACACCCTGCCCGGCATCACCCTGTCGACGTATCCGGCGAAGGTCGAGATGCAGGCGGTCGTGGTCGCCCCGACGAACGCCCCGGGCAAACGGCCGCTGGCGCTGTTCCTGCACGGCCGGCACTGGACCTGCTACTCCGGCCCGGAGATGACCGACATCCTGCTCGGCTGGCCCTGCCCGGCCGGTTCGCAGGCGGTGCCCAGCCACCGCGGCTACCTGCAGTCGCAGCGGCTGCTGGCCTCGCAGGGCTACGTCACCGTGTCAATCTCGGCCAACGGCATCAACGGCCAGGACACGATCGACACCGACGGCGGCGCGCAGACCCGCTCGTCGCTGATCCGCGAACACCTCGCGCACTGGGCCGACTGGTCCGGCGCCGGCCGGGCCACGGCGCCCGCGATCGTCCGCTCGGCACCCCGCGCCGACCTGGACAAGGTCCTGCTGGTGGGCCATTCCCGCGGCGGCGAGGGCATCAACCGGGCGGCGATCGACAGCCTCACCCCGCCGCCCGCCGCGACCGACGACTTCCAGGGCACGGTCCGCTGGACGATCCGCGGGCTGGTGCCGATCGGGCCGACCGCTTTCGGTCAGAACCCGCAACCGGACGTGCCGTCGGCCACGATCCTGCCCGGCTGCGACGGCGACGTGCGGAACCTGCAGGGCCAGATGTACGTGGACGCCACCCGCGGGGTCAGCTCCGGCCGGGCCCTGCACAGCTCGGTCTACCTGGTCGGCACGAACCACAACTACTTCAACACCGAGTGGACGCCGGGACAGGCGGCCGCCCCGTCGATCGACGATTTCCAGGTCGTCGACGATCCGGTCTGCACGGCCGGGGTGTCGAGCATCCGGCTCACCGCCGAGCAGCAGCAGACCGCCGGGGCGACGTACGTGGCCACCGCGGCCCGGTTGTTCGTCGCCGGTGACGAACGGGCCCGCCCGCTGCTGGACGGCTCCGGAGTCCGGGCGCCGTCGGCCGGCCCGGCGCGGGCGCTGACCCACGCGATCGGCGCGAACCGGACCCCGGTGATCGTCCCGGACCCGGGCCTGCGGATCAGCGGCGCCGCCCGGCTCTGCGAGCACGCCGGCCGCGTCCGGGAGAACCTCTGCGACGAGACGTTCGACTCGCCGCACTTCGTCCCGCTGCTGTGGCCCGAGGAGGGCCGCTGGGCGGTGGCGCTGACCACCGGCACCGCCACCCTGCGGCCGGCCACACCGATGCCGGTCGCCGGAGCACAGTCCCTGGCGATGCGCCTGGTCGTGCCGCCGAACGCCCCGGCCACCCCGTACCGGATCGCCGTCACCGACGACCGGGGGCGGCGCCTCGACCTGGGCACGGCCACCCTCACCGGCCTGCCCGACACCGAGGCGACCAAGGGCAGCTGGGCGCAGGAGGTCCGGCTGGCGTTGCCCCGCGACGTGCGGGCCGTCACCCGCCTGGACATCACTTCCGGCGGTACGGGTACCGCGTACCTGATCGACGCCTGGGGCTGGCGGCCCGGCGTGCCCGATCCGCGGCCGGCCGCACTGGACCGGGTGGACGTCGGCGAGGTGACCGCCGTGGAGGGCGACTCGGGTTCCGTCACCTGGACGGTGCCGGTAGCCGTACGCGGAAAGAAGAATGCCGTGGTCAGGTTCTTCCTGGGCGATTCGCTGACCGCCGAGGTCCGGTCCTGGACGGCCACCGTCCGGCCGGGCACCGAGCGGGTCGAGGTCCCGGTGACCGGGGACACCATCTACGGCGGTGACCGGCGGAGCGTCCTGGCCGCGAAGGCGGTCAGCAACGCGGTGATCGGCGACTACGACGGCGGCGTCCGGATCCGGGAGGACGACCCGATGCCGGCCGGCACCGTAACCCCGTCGGTGACCGCGGCCGAGGGCACGGCGCTGACCTGGACGATCACCCTGTCCGAACCGGCCGGCGCGTCGATCTACCTGATCCTGCTGCCGCGGGTGCCGCAGACCGGGCCGGAACTGTCGACGACCGACGTCGACCCGGATTGGTTCACCGCTAACTCCAGCCAGGATCCGGAACCGTCCCGGCCGCTGTCCGGCACCAGCCTCCAGCCGTTCCTGGAGATCCCGGCGGGCACGACGAGCATCGAGTTCACCGTCCCGACGATCACCGACCCGGTGACCGAAGGTGACGAACATGTCCGGTTCGCGACCCTGGTGTTCCCGCCGGACTTCAGCGAGCCGGTCGACGGTCCGGTCTTCGACGGCACCGTCACCGACTGACAGCGCAACGGTGGTCACCGGCCGCGGGGCCAGTGACCACCGTTACCAAATCCGCGGGACCGGAAGAACCCCGGCATGCGGCGACTTGTCGACAGTCGTGGCTCACTCCCGTACCGAAAACCCGTCCCTCTCGCCAGCAGAGCTGTTACCGCTCGGCCGCCGCTTCCGGATCGTGCTGGTCCTCGGCCTGCTGACCGCGCTCGGCCCGCTGACCATCGACATGTACCTGCCGTCCCTGCCGGCGATCACCGGCGACCTGCACACCACCGCCGCCGCCGTGCAGCTGACCCTGACCGGCACGCTGGTCGGCCTGGCGTTCGGCCAGCTGCTGGTCGGGCCGCTGTCCGACGCGTTCGGCCGCCGGTGGCCGCTGCTGGCCGGCATCGCGGTGCACGTGCTGGCCTCGGTGTTCTGTGTGATCGCCCCGAACGTCGCGGTCCTCGGCGCGCTGCGGGTGCTGCAGGGCCTGGGCGCCGCGGCGGCCTCCGTGGTGGCCATGGCGATGGTGCGGGACCTGTTCTCGGACAACTCGGCGGCCCGGCTGTTCTCCCGGCTGATGCTGGTCGTCGGGGTCGCCCCGATCCTCGCGCCGACCATCGGCGGCCTGGTGCTGAACTGGACGTCGTGGCGGGGCGTGTTCGTGGTGCTGACCGTCGTCGCGGTCACCATCATGGGGGTGTCGGCGCTGACCCTGCCGGAGACGCTGCCGCCGGCCCGGCGCCGCAGCGGTGGTGTGATCGGGACCGCCCGGGACTACGGCCGGCTGCTCACCGACCGGGTCTACGTGGGCCTGATCCTGGTCGCCGGCCTGGCGATGGCGGCGCTGTTCGCGTACGTCAGCGGCTCGTCGTACGTCTTCCAGGACGAGTACGGGATGACCGAGCAGCAGTTCGCGCTGATCTTCGCGGGCGGCGCCGTCGGCCTGATCGGGGCCACCCAGTTCAACGTGCGGCTGCTGCGCCGCTGGAAGCCCCAGCAGATCATGACCGGTGCGCTGATCGCCGGCCTCGGCTTCGGGCTGGTGCTGGTGGTCCTCACCGCCACCGGGATCGGCGGCCTGACCGGGGTGCTGATCCCGCTCTGGCTGGTGCTCGCCATGGTCGGCCTGGTCATGCCGAACGCCCCCGCCCTGGCGCTGTCCCGGCACGGCGAGGCCGCCGGAACCGCCGCGGCGCTGCTCGGCGCGGTCCAGAACGGTGTCGGCGCGCTGGCCGCCCCGCTGGTCGGCCTGTTCGGGGTCGGCGCGTCGGCGATGGCCGCGGTCGTCTTCGGCAGCATGCTGTCCGCGCTGGCGGTCCTGTACCTGGTGGTCCGCCCGCACCGGCTGGTCGCGACCGAGCCGGTGAAAGCGGTGGCCGTCGCCCATTAGACACCTCACGTTCAGGTGACAGGCATCTCAACGGCGAGTTACCGAGCCTAGTTTTCGCAGTTCAGCCGCCATTTTCCGGCGGGTGCGGGTACTTGATCGAGCCGCCGTCCGGCTTCCGGGCGGCGGCTTGTTCACTTTCGTGACATAGCGTGGCCGCCGATGCACAGCGAAGTCTTGAACCTCCTCGAAGCCCATCTCGCCGAACTACAGGCGCTCCGCGACCACCTGGAATCACCACGCCAGGTCCGCCCGGGAGCCCGCCACGACACCGCGGCCGCGACTCTGCAGTCGGCCCGCGTCTTCGCCAAACGCCTGAGCCGGGTCCTCACCGACGAGGACACCCGGGTTCAGTCACCCGCCCGCGGGCTCGTCTCCTCCTGAGGCTCGTCGAGGGCCGCCAGCAGCAGGCGGACCTCGTCGGCTCCGGACAGGCCGAGGTCGGTGTAGAGCGCCAGGGCCCGCCGGAACTGCTCACGGGCCGGCTCCGGGTCACCGAGGGCCCGGTGCGCCCGGCCCGTGCCGGCACAGGCGCGGGCCTGCTGCTCACGATGGCCGATGACGACGGCGACCTCGTGGGCGGCGGCATGCCGGTCGAGTGCCTCGGACGGGCGGCCGCCGGCGTGGGCGGCCTCGCCGAGACCGTTGAGCGCCCAGGCCTCGCCGTCACGGTCGCCGGACTCCTGGAAGATCACCAGAGCCTGCTGATGGTACGCGGTGGCCCGCGCATGCCGGCCGAGGCGGATCTCCAGCAGCCCGAGACTGTCCAGCACGTACGCCTCGCCGTCGCGGTCACCGACCTGCCGGCACAGCTCCCGTGCCCGCCGCAGGTGCTCACCGGCCGGCTCGAACCGCCCCGACTGCACCTCGACGTGGGCCAGACCGTTGAGCATGCTCGCCTCGACGGTCGGGCTGCCGCCTTTCGGGAGCTGGGTCAGCGCCTGCTCCAGGTGTTCGGCGGCCACCTCGTACCGGCCCATCCGCCCCTGGTGGTTGCCCAGGTTGGCCAGCACGATCGCCTCGTTGGCCCGGTCGCCGAGACGACGGTCCAGGGTCAGGGCCCGCTCGTAGTAGTCGACCGCCTCCTGATGATCGCCGGACTGGACCGCGATGGTGCCGAGGTTGTTCAGCGCCCGTGACTCACCCGTCAGGTCGCCGGTCTGCCGGAACAGGGCCAGCGCCTCCCGGCAGCACTCGGCGGCCAGCTCGTAGCGGCTCTGTTTCCGGTGCGCGACCCCCAGGTTGTTCACGGCGCTGGCCATCTCAGCCGGGTCGCCGGCGTCCCGGGCGGCCCGGTAGGCGTGGCCGTGCACGGCCACGGCGTCGAGGTGGTAGCCGCCTTCGAGGTAGCGGTACAGGACACGGGAGAACCGGGTGGCGTGACCCGGCCATCCGTGGGTGGCGGCGTGCGCGGCGACGGCGACCAGGGTGGGCCGTTCGGCGTCCAGCCAGCCTCGGGCGGCATCCGGATCGGCCAGCGCGGGCGCGGGCGCGGCCACCGGCGGGACCGCGGGCCGCAGGTGGGCCTCGGCGGGGTGCAGGACGTCGATCGCGGTCGCGGCGGTGGTGAGGTAGTGGTCGAACAGGCAGGTCAGGGCGGCCCGCCGGGCGGCCGGGCGGTCCTCGTCGTGGGCCCGGCCGGTGGCGTACGCGCGCACCAGGTCGTGGAAGGTGAACCGGCCCGGTGTGCCCTGCTGCAGCAGATGGTCGTCGCAGAGCTGCCGCAGCTCGTCCCCGGCGGTGGCCAGGTCGGTGCCGGTCAGGGCCGCGGCGGCGTAGGCGTCCAGGTCGTGGCCGGGGTGCAGGGCGAGCAGCCGCAGCAGCCGGGCCCGCTCCAGGGGAAGGTGCCGGTAGGACAGGTCCAGGGCCAGCGCGATGCCGTCGTCCAGACGCCGGTCCTGGTGGCGGTCGTCGAGCCAGTCGGCGTGGTCGGTCATCGTCCAGCCCGGTTTGGCCCGCATGTGCCCGGCCATCAGCCCGAGCGCGAGCGGCAGGTGGCCGCAGCGCCCGGCGATCCGGGCCACCGCGCCGGGATCGTCGCCGACCGGGATCAGGGGTGTCGCCCGGGTGAGGAACTGCCGGGCCTCGCCGGCGGTGAAGACGTCGACGGTGAGGTGGGTGGTGTCCGGCAGGCCGGCCAGATGACGCCGGCTGGTGACCAGGACGAGACAGCCCGGCGTGTGCGGCAGCAGGTGCCGCACCTGGGCCGCGTCGGCGGCGTCGTCCAGCACCACCAGGGCGCGGAGACCGGTGAGCCGGCGCCGGTAGAGCGCGACCCGGGCCGCCAGGTCGTGCGGGATCTCCGGTCCGGGCACGCCCAGCAGGCCCAGGAACCCGTCGAGGACGGCGGCCGGATCGGCCGGCGGCTGGGTGGGATCCGGGTGGAACCCGCGCAGGTTCACGAACAGCACCCGGTCGAACGGCTGCTCCGCGGTGAGCGTGTGCCCGACGTGGACGGCCAGGCGCGTCTTGCCGACCCCGGCCATCCCCTCGATCGCGGAGATCACCACCGTGCCGCCGTCGCGGCGGCTGTCGTCGAGGATCCGGCCGAGGCGGCCCAGCTCGGCGGTGCGGCCGGTGAACTCGGCCAGGTCCGGTGGCAGAGTGTCCTGGACATGGACCCGCGCGGCCGCCCGGTCCCGCCCGTCGACGATCCGCAACGCCTGACGCCACTGCTCCAGGTAACCCCGGTCCGGGTGCAGGGCCCGCACGACCGTGAGCACCAGCTCGGTGTTCAACCGGCGCCGGCCCGGCCGGAAGCAGTCGACCACCGTGGTCTTGCCGGCCATCTCGGCAGCCGGCCGGCCCGCCGCGCTCCACACGTCGTTGACGCGATTCCTGATCGTCCGGTACGACGGGTCACCGGCCCAGACCTTCAACGCCCGCAGCTGTTCCGCGAGCCCGTCCAGGCTGGTGGCCGCACCCGGGTCGGGCAGCCCCACGGCCACATTCCGCACCATATCGACAATCTACTGTCTCCGCGGCCGGTGCGGCGCAGGGCTATTTCAGGGCTCGGCGGCCGTTCACCACTCCCAGGACGATGGCGGCCACCAGGGCTACCGCGCCGAGGATCAGCAGCCACTTGACGGCCTTCAGGAACAGGCCGAGTAGCATCAGGATCACCGCGAAGACCACCAGGGTGGTCACCAGGGAACGCATGTCGATCTCCTTCATACCGGGGTTGATCAGGGGATTCCCCGGCGGCCCGGATCTCAACCGTGGGTGGTCACCGGCAGTTCGGCGTAGCCGCGCAACGTCAGGCGATCGCGGAACGTCGGAGTGGCGGCCACCGCCAGATCCGGCAGCATCGTCAGCAGCAGCGGGAACGCCATCTGCGCCTCCAGGCGGGCCAGCGGCGCGCCCAGGCAGTAGTGGGCGCCGCCGCCGAACGACACCGGCTGGATGTTGGTGCGGTCCGGGTCGAAACGGTGCGGGTCGGGGTAACGGTCCGGGTCGCGGTTGGCGGCGCCGAGCAGCAGCATGAACTCGGCACCGGGTGGTAGATATCGGCCGTCGCCCAGGTCGAGGACCTCGCTCGCGGTCCGGGCGGCCATCTGGACCGGTGAGTCGTGGCGCAGGATCTCCTCGACGAAGGCCGGCGCCAGCGCGGGGTCGGCCCGCAGACGGGACGCCTGGGCGGGATGGTCGAGCAGGATCCTGATCCCCGTACCCAACAGGTTGGTGGTGGTCTCGAATCCGGCGACCAGGAGCAGCACCAGGTTGGCCAGCAGCTCGCGCCCGGACAACCCGGTGTCGGCGGCGAGCGCGCTGGTCAGGTCCTCGCGCGGGGTGCGGCGGCGGTCGGCGATCAGCCCGGTGAAGTAGTCCTCCAGCTCGCGCCCGGCGGTGTCGGCGCGGGCCATCTCCTCCTCGCTGCTGATCGGTTCGAGGACCACGGTCAGGTCGGCGGCGCGCTGCCGGAACCAGGTGCGGTCGGTGTCCGGGACGCCGAGCAGGGCGCAGATCACCGCGATCGGCAGCGGGTAGGCGAAAGCGGTCACGAAGTCGGCCCGGGCGGGCATCGCCTCGATCAGGCCGGTGGCCGTGTCGCTGATCACGTCGCGGAGCCCGGCGACGCGGCGCGGGGTGAAGGTGGCGGCGGCGGCCCGGCGGATCCGGGTGTGGTCGGGCGGGTTGGTCATCAGCATCGACTCGACGATCGAGCCGACGCCGCGGTTCTCCCGCCAGTCCGGCCAGAACTGGTCGTAGACGGCGGCGTCGTTGACCCGCAGCCCGGGATCGCGCAGGAGTCGGCTGGTCAGGGCGTGGGTGGTGACGAACCAGCGCCCGTCGAGGGCGGTGAAGAGCGGGGCGTGCCCGCGGAGCACGTCGTAGGCGGGGTACGGATCGGTGCGTCCCTCCGGTGTGAACAGTGACGTCAGCGCGGCCTCGAAGTCCATGACCCTCCTCCACCGAATTCGTTTCAACTGCGTACTGTATGCCCGATGAAAAGCCCCCTTCGTCCCGGTGACCCGGCGTCAATCGGTGGCTACGAACTGTTGGCCCGGCTCGGCGAGGGCGGCATGGGCGCGGTCTTCCTGGGCCGGCGTGACGACGGCGCGCTGGTCGCGATCAAGATCATCAAGTCGGAGTACGCCCACGAGGAGGAGTTCCGGGGCCGGTTCCGCAGCGAGGTGAAACGGGCCCGGCAGGTGCCGCCGTTCTGCACCGCCGCGGTCCTCGACGCCGATCCGGAGCACCACACCCCGTACCTGGTCGTGGAGTACGTGGACGGGCCCAGCCTGGACGAGGTGGTGGCCAAGGAGGGCCCGCTCACCGGCAGCCGCCTGCAGAGCGTCGCGGTCGGCGTGGCCACCGCACTGACCGCCATCCACGGCGCCGGCGTGATCCACCGTGACCTGAAACCGCGCAACGTGCTGTTCGACCTCGGCGGGCCCAAGGTGATCGATTTCGGGATCGCCCGCGCGATGGAGGTGACCAGTCAGCACACCCACCCGGACCAGATGGTGGGAACGGTGGCGTACATGGCGCCGGAGCGGTTCGACGGCATCCACCGGGACATCACCCCGGCCGCCGACGTGTTCGCCTGGGGCGCGGTCATCGCGTACGCGGGCACCGGGCGCACCCCGTTCCGCGCCGATTCGCCGGTGGCCGTGGCCGCCCGCATCCTCACCCAGCCGCCGGACCTGACCGGGCTGTCCGGGCCGCTCGCCGATCTGGTGGCGCTGGCGCTGGCCAAGGATCCGGAGGACCGGCCGACCGCGCACGAGCTGCTCAACCTGCTGCTGGCCCAGAACACCGACCCGAACGGTTTCCACCGGCCGCCCGCGATCGACCCGCGGCTGCGTGAGGCCGCCGAGGCCGCCCAGCTGTCCGGTCACCACGTCTCCGGCGGCGGCCCCCGTCTCGGCCTTCCGGTTCCACCGGCACAACCCCGCAAGAGCCGCCGATTGCGGACGGTCGTGGCCGCCACCGTCGCCGCCACGTTGCTGGCGACAGCCGTCGGCCTGTTCAGCCGTGGGGACGACGAGCCGGTCGGCTACGACGCGTTCCCGGCCGTGCAGGCCAGCATGCCGGTGCCCGGCGCGGTCCGTGGCCCGTGGGTGGTGGACGCCCTGGACCGGCGTGGCCAGTGGAACACCGATACGGGCGAGGTCTCCACCGGGCGGTGCACGTTCAAGAACGGGATGCACGTCTCCACCGAGTCGTACTCGATGATGTGCAAGGGCCCCGGCGAGACGTTCGCCGGTGACCAGCAGATCTCGTTCACCGCCGCCACCGACACCGAGCTGTCCTGTGCCGAGGTGCAGTTCCGGGCCACCGCTGACAAGTCGTACTGGCTGGATCTGTGCCCGCAGTTGATCCGGATCCGGCACGAGGGCGCGCTGCGCAGCGAGACCCTGGGTTCACAGGAGTCCGATCTGTTCGCTCCCGGCCAGCGCCGGAAGGTGGTCCTGACGCTGAGCGGCACGGATGCCTCGGTCGCCGTGGACGACGAGGTGATCCTGTACGCGACCCTCAACGATCCGGGTCTGCTGGCCGGCACGGTCCTGTTCGGGGTCGGCCCGATCGACGCCTCGAAGAATCAGGAGGCGCTGGTCAGTGTGGTCTTCGCGGACGCCGAGATCCGCCCGGTCGACGACGGCACGGTCCAGCCGGTCGCGCCGGCCACGTCGCTGACGTTCACCGACGTCCGCAAGGGCAGTTCCACGTCGACGGTCGAGGTGCACGCGATCTACACCAAGCCCCGGTCGGTGGTGGTGGAGCCGGTGCTGTTCATGACCGGGCCGGAGTACTGCGAGGCGTTCGGGCTGCAGCCGTCCGAGGAGGCGCCGTGCGAGCGGGCCTGGCTGACCGAGGACAGCAACATGACGGTGACCCTGCCGCTGTCCCCCGACCTGAAGATGTTCAGCGTCTTCGAGGATCCGCAGAAGTGCGCCGGCAACCCGGTGACCGTCGGCACCTGCAAGATCACCCCCGAGGCGGCGATCAAGCGCCTGGAGAGCTACTCCTGGTACGACATCACGGTCAAGGACGGTGTCGTCACCGCGATGGCCGAGCGTTACGTCCCCTGAACGATCTCCACCCAGCCGTCGGTGCCGTGCACCCGGATCCGGGCGCCGTCCGGGATCAGCGTGGTGGCCGACTGCACGCCGACGACGGCGGGCAGGCCGTACTCGCGGGCGATCACCGCGCCGTGGGTCATCTGACCGCCGACCTCGGTGACCAGGCCCGTCACCACGACCAGCGCCGGGGTCCAGCTGGGGTCGGTGAACGGGGTGACCAGGATGTCGCCGGGGGCGAAGTCGGCGCCGGCCATGTCCCGGACCACGCGGGCCCGGCCCTCCACGGTTCCGGCGGACACCGGCAGGCCGATCAGGGCGCCGGGTGGTGCGTCGTCGCGGCGGTACGAGCCGTGCACGATCTCGCCGTCGGAGGTCAGCACCCGGGGCGTCGCCAGGGTCTGGAACCACCGGAACTCGTCCTTACGGCGGCGGATCAGCTCCTCGTCGACCTTTCCGGTGCGTACGGCGGCGTGCAATTCCTGGAACGTCAGATGGAAGGCGTCCTCGTGATCGGCGAGCGGCAGCCGCTGCGCCTCGGCGAGCAGGGCTTTCTTGTAGACGAGATAGCGGGCCACGATCGCGTATTTCGGGTACTCCCGGTAGCCGATGAATGCCCGCAGACGGTCGATCATCTGCTCCGTCTCGGCGGCTTTGGCCTCGCCGTCGGGCAGGGCTCGTAGGCGTACCAGCAATTCCCGGGTCTTGGCCGCCGCCTGCCGTGCGCCGCGCTCGAATCGGCGGCGCGCCTCGCCGGGCGGGAAATGGCGGACGTTGTCCAGGATCAGCGGCAGCAAGGTGCGGGGGTGTTCGATCCACCGGGGGCGGGTGATGTCGATCTCGGCCACGCAGCGCATGCCGTAACGGTCCAGATAGCCCTGGAAAGCGTCGCGGACCTCGGCCGGCAGATGGTCCAGGAAATCGTCGCCGGCGGTCTCCAGAACGGTGACCGTGTCCGGGTGCCGGCGCACGACGTCGGCGAGATCCAGCAGGTCCAGGCCCATTTCCGAGGTGATGTTGCCGGGGGCGGAGAGAGTGAGGGTGTCGGCGGCGTTCTTCTCCCCCAGCCATTGGGCCAGCCGGTCGTTGAGCCACCAGGTGGCGCCCATCCCGGCCATGATCGCCTGCATGCTCCGGGGGTCGCCGAGCGAGCGCTTGTGCTCGGGGAAGGCGTCGTCGAGCAGGAAGTCGAACAGGGCGGTCCCGGTCTTGTCCGCGATCTCGTGCCGCAACGCCCGGATCGATTCCTCGCTGCTCGCGATCAGTTCCGGGACGATCGCCGGATCGGGAGAGGGCACCGAGAGCGGCGGCACCGGCCCGGATTCGAGGGGCCCGTCGCGTTCCAGAACGGTTTCCAGGGCGTCGCGGATCACCGGATCGCCTTTGCCCATCATGTCGAGCAGGGCGGGCCGGATCACCGGATCGGCCAGCCGGGCGGCGACGTCGACGAACAGCCGCCCGCCCGCCTCGTGCATCGGCGCCATCGCGGTGAGCTGCCACATCGAATACCCGAGTGGTTTCATCGCGTCGGTCATCATCTGCTGGTGCCCGACCGAGACGTACAGATGCTTCGCGCCGTCGTCGGCCACCGGAATCGGGAACAGCGTGGTGATCGGGCGGCTCTGCACGATCCAGAACCGTCCGCCGGCCAGGCACCATTCGATGTCCTGCGGGCTGCCGAAATGCGCTTCGATCCGCCGGCCGAGCGCCCCGAGTTCATCGACCTGCGCCGTGGTCAGCAGCGAACCGTTCTCCGCCCCGACACGGAACCGGTCCGCGGCGGCCCGCCCGGAGACCAGCGCCTCGCCGAGCCCGGAAACGGCCTCCCCGACCGCGACGGTGCGATTCCCGCTCACCGGATCAGCGGTGAAAAGCACCCCACTGACCTCGGGATCGACCATTTCCTGGACGACCACCGCCATCCGCACCGCGTCGTGCGCGATGCCGCGATGCTCCCGGTAGGCCACCGCCCGCGCGGTGTTCAGCGATGCCCAGCACTGCTGGACGTGCTCGATCACCGCGGCCGCGCCGGTGACGTTCAGATAGGAGTCCTGCTGGCCGGCGAACGAGGCGGTGGGCAGATCCTCGGCGGTGGCGCTGGAGCGCACGGCGTAGGCGCCGTCGCCGACCCGGGCGGTGATCTCCGCCCTGAGGTCCGCGGACATCTCGGTGGCCGCGGTGGTCACCACGAATCCGGCCGGAACCCGCACCCCGTCGATGCGCGTGAGTTCCCCCAGGTTCGCGCCCTTGCCACCCGCGACGGCGCTGTGGGTCCGGTCCAGGTCACGCAGGTCCACCACGAGCTCGGTCATAACCCAATCACAACCAGTCACCAACTCAATACTCTGTGCGCCGCCCCGATAGGTAAGACCGTCCGGCGGTCTCGTCGGCAGGTTACGACAGGGGGACCGCATGACGACGACCGCCGCACCGGACGTCACGGCACGGGAGCCGGCCGGGCTGGGATTCAGTCACCGCGAGATCCTGGTGACGATGAGCGGCCTGGTGATCGCCATGCTGCTCGCCCAGCTCGACAACATGATCGTCGCGCCGGCGCTGCCCACGATCGTCGGCGACCTCGGCGGCCTGGAGCACCTGTCCTGGGTGACCACCGGTTACATCCTGGCCACCACGGTCGCCACCCCGATCTGGGGCAAGCTCGGCGACCTGTTCGGCCGCCGGATCACGTTAGTCTCCGCGGTGGCGCTGTTCCTGCTCGGGTCGGTGCTGTGCGGCATGGCGCAGAACATGCCCGAGCTGATCGGCTTCCGCGCGGTCCAGGGCCTGGGCGCCGGTGGCCTGATGGTCGGCGTCCTGTCGATCATCGGCGAGATGATCCCGCCCACCGACCGCAGCAAGTACCAGGGCGTCATGATGGCCGTGATGCCGGTCGCGATGATCGGTGGCCCGCTGATCGGCGGTTTCATCACCGACCACCTGGACTGGCGCTGGGCGTTCTACGTGAACCTGCCGCTCGGCCTGGTCACCCTGGTCGTCTCCTGGATCACCCTGGCCCGGCTGCCGCGCGGCACCGGCAAGGCCCGCATCGACTGGTTCGGCACCGCGCTGCTCACCGTCTGGATCACCGCGCTGGTGCTGATCGCCACCTGGGGCGGCACCCAGTACGACTGGGCCTCCCCGCAGATCCTCGGGCTGGCCGCACTGACCGTCGCCGGGCTGGTCGCGTTCATCATGGTCGAGCGCTGGCAGAGCGAGCCGATCATGCCGCTGCACATCTTCGCCAACCGCAACTTCGTCCTGGCCGGCGGCATCGCCTTCGTCTCCGGTTTCGCCCTGTTCGGCGCCATCGGCTACCTGCCGCAGTACCAGCAGTTCGTGCAGGGCGCCTCGGCCACCAGCAGCGGCCTGCTGCTGATGCCGCTGATGGCCGCGGTCATGGTGGTCAGCATCGCGGCCGGGCAGATCATCGGCCGGACCGGCCGGTACCGGATCTTCCCGATCGTCGGCTCGGCCCTGGTCGCGGTGGGCATGTTCCTGTTCACCACGGTCGACACCGGCACGTCGCCGACGACGACCGCGTTCTACATGGTCGTCCTCGGCGCCGGGATGGGCTGCCTGATGCAGACCAGCACCCTGATCGCACAGAACAGCCTGGATCTGCGGGACATCGGCGCCGGCACCGGCGCGTCCACGTTCCTGCGCAACATGGGCAGCTCACTGGGCGTGTCGATCCTCGGCGCGGTCTACACCCACCACCTGACGGCGTCGCTGACCGAGTCGGCGGCCGCCGGCACCGGAACCGGGGCGGGCGAGATCGCGTCGATGACGCCGGCGGCGCTCAAGGCCCTGCCGGAAGCGGTCCGGCACGCCTTCCAGCAGGCGGTCACCGGCGGCATCACCCACCTGTTCCTGTGGGGCAGCGTGGTCGCCGCGGCCGGCATCGTGGTGGCCCTGTTCGTCCGGCAGGTCCCGCTGCGCGGCAAGAAGGCCTAGTTTCTACGCTGCCGCGCGCGCTTTCTCGGCCAGCTCCGGCCACAGGGCCGGGGCTGCGCCGATGGTCAGTTCGGTGGTGTGGTCGCCGGACCGGCCGCCGAGCGTGACACCCGCCTCCCGGGCGATCAGGGCGCCGGCGGCGATGTCCCACAGGTTCGTGTCCAGGGCCAGGCCGCCGTCCAGACGCCCGGCGGCCTGGTAGACCAGGTTCAGCGCGGCCGGGATCCGGCGGATGTCGCCGCACAGCGGAAGCAGATCGTGCAGCAGGGCGCCGACCCGGGTCTTGGTCTTCACGTTGGGCTGGAAACTGATGCCGATCAGGGCCTCGGCCAGCGGCGGGCCGGCGGACACCGAGATCGGCTGGTGGTTGAGGAAGGCGCCGCCGCCGTCGACGGCGGTGAAGGTCTCCCCCGCGGCCGGGTCGTGCACGACGGCCATCCGGGGCCGGTCGCCCTCGTACAGCGCGATGCACACCGACCAGGGCCCGGTGCGGCTGATGTAGTTGCGGGTGCCGTCGAGCGGGTCGATGATCCAGGACCACCCACTCGTACCGTCGCGGCCGTGTCCTTCCTCGGCCTGCATGGCGTCGGCGGGCCAGGCCGCGTGGATGCCGTCGACGATGAGGCGCTCGCTGGCGATGTCGACGTCCGAGACGACGTCGTTGGCGTGCGCCTTGGGCGCGCCCATCCGCAGGGTGTCGCGGCGGTCGATCTGCAGTTGGCCGGCGCGGACCGCGAGTTCGGCGGCGAGGTCCCGGGCGGCGAGGAGGTCACGAGTCATCGCCGCCCACGTTATCTCACTACTACGTGCCAGATTTCCGGTACGCACAGTGATCATCCGTGGCGGCGGCCGACGGTGACGACATGAAGACATTGACCGGCATCATGACCGCCGCCACGGTGGCGGCCCTGGTGACCCTCGTTCCCACCTCCGCCTCCGCCGCACCGCAGCGCTGCGTCGCGGCCGCTCCGACCCCCGACTTCTACGCCGCGGGCCGGATCTCCACCACTCCCGTCACCGACACCAACAGCCGGTGCACCACGATCTCCATCTCCGACGTACGCGACACCGCCGACCCGTCCGACACCTGCCAGACGTTCCTGGTGGCGGTCGGCAGCCTCTACTCCGACCCGGTCGAAGCCTGCGCCGGCACCCGGACCGTGCTGGCCACCGGCATCCCGGCGGGCGCCCGGTTCCGGGTGCTCTACCAGGTCGACTACATCGACCCGGCGCCCCAGGTGGTCGCCTTCAAGGTCTGGTACTAAGCGGCCCAGCAGGGCGCGGCCGGCAACTGCCACACCACGCCCGCCCCGATCACACGAAGGTCGACCGCATCGGCCAGGGCGCTCATACCAGCGTCGGTGAGATGCAGCTTGTCGTCGAGGGCGTAGTCGGCCCGCAAACGGGTGCGGTCGGCCGGATCGCAGACCTTCGCGTCGAAGTCGAAGTATCCGTCGAACACGTTTCCGGCCCGGATCCCGGTGTTGACCTGCTGCCGGACCGCTTCCCGCCGGGCGTTGTACGCCTTGGACCCACCGAACGGCAGGATCGTCGCGCCGTACACCGGCACCCCGCGCTCGTGTGCCGTCGCCACCAGCTGCCGGTAGCCCTCCTGCAGCTGGGCCGCGGTGACGTCGTCCATGATGTCGTTGACACCTTCGAGCAGGATCACGGCCCGCACGTTCTCGAAGCCGAGCGCGTCGTGCCCGAACCGGCTCAGCGCGCTGCGGCCACCCGCGGCCCCGTCACCCACGTCCCGCAGCACCCGGTTGTTCGCCATTCCCGCGTTCACCACGGTGCGGTTCGCCCCGCCCCGGGCGGCGGCGATCCGGCGGGCCAGATAGTCCGGGTACCGCCGGTTGGTGAGCGCCGTCGAGCCGTACCCGTCGGTGATCGAGTCACCGAACGCCACGACCGTTCCCGTCGCCACCGGGCTGAGCAGGTCCAGGCCGCTCAGGAAGTACCAGGACGCCTGGTACTTGAGGTGTGGGTAGTTCTCGCTGCCGTCGTCGGCCGCGTGGTCACCCGCCGTCGACACGTAGGTTCTGGTCAGCCCGGCCCGGTGCGCGGTCGCCGGGCCGGTGTCCTCCGGCAGGTAGATGCTGATCAGCAGGTTCGACCCGGCGGTGATCGTCATGTCGGCCGGGTCGCTGAACAACTCCGTCCCGGCCGGGACCGTCACCGACCCGAGCCCGCCGAAGGTCAGCCGGTGGTGGCTGCCCGGCACGGCGACACCGCCGAGGCTCTGCTCGGCGAGATCCACGTGACCGACCGCCAGCGGCGTGGTCCCGTGCAGGTTGGAGACCCGTACCCGCGGCCGGGTTCCTCCGCCGGAGGCGTAGACGACGTGGCGGATCGTGACGTCGTCGAAGGTGCCGGTGGCCGCCGGGGCCACCTCCACGGCCGGCCCCCACACCGCGACCCGGGACCGAATGCCGACGTCGTCGACCGCGGCGGCGGGGGCACCGGTGGCGGCCGGCAGGACGGTATCGATCAGAACCTCCGGTGCAGTCTCCGGTCCGGCCGCCTCCACCGGGCCACCGCCGCCGCCCGCACCCGGGGCCCGAGGTTGGGCCGGGGTCAGGAGGCCGGCCGGGTGGCGTGGACCGCGCCGATCCCGGCCAGGACGGCGGCGGTGCAGGCCAGCAGGGTGGCCGGGATGTTCGTCTCGGTGCCGAGCAGCAGGGTGAAAGCAGCGGTCCAGGCCATCACGGCGACGACCACCACGCTCTGCAGCACCCGCCAGGTGACCCGGGCCCACAGCAGCAGCACGACCGGGACCAGCACCGCGATCGCCGGGACGGCCGCGATCAGCCCGTACACGCTGCCGTAGACGACGGCGATCGCCACGCCCGAGGCCAGGTCGCTCAAGGTGACCGCCGTGTCCGTGGCGGCGGCCTGCGACACCGCGATCAGCAGGGCGCCGGCACCGCCCGCCGCGACGATCCACCGGTCGGCGAGGGCTTCGCCGGGCAGCACGATCCGCCCGGCGATCAGGGCCGCGAGCAGGCCGGGCACCACGATGCCGAGGATGAGCGCGACGGGTGCCACGTCGCGGGCCATCAGCAGGGTCAGAGCGGCGGTCACGGTCCCACCGGCGACGCCGGTGACCAGGGCGGTGCCGGTCATCCGCACGATCCGCATCGCCCGATCCACGCCGATCAGGGCACTCACCTCGGCCATAACCGCCTCCTCGAAGACTTTTGAGCAACCGCTCAAACACGAGAATAGCTCTTTTGAGCAGTCGCTCAACAGCGTGGTCATGAGACCCGGGTCACGTCCGGCAGGCGCTTGGATCCCCCACATCATCAGCGCGGCCAGCGCCGCCAGCCCGGCCAGCAGGGCCCACGGCGCGACCGGCTCGTGCTCCAGCAGCCGCCCGACGACCGGGCGGGTCACCAGCACACCGACCCCGCCGGCGGTGGCCAGGGCGCCGAGGTGCGCGCCCAGGTGCCGTTCCCCGGCGAGCCGGGCCGCGATGTCCCCGGCCACCGGCAGGATCAGCATCTGCCCGCAGGTCAGCAGCACGACCAGGGCCGCCATCGGGATCAGCGCGACCGCCGACCGCAGCTGCGGGGCGGGCCCGATCGCGGCGACCGCGAAGGCCGCCGCGATCAGCGTGAACCCGGCGGTCACGAATCCGGCGAGCAGGCTCCACCGGCGCAGGACAGACAGCATGCGGTGATCTTGCGGGACGGGCTCCGGTCAGCCGAAGACGCGGTCCGCGGAGATGCCGAACATCTCATGCGCGAGCCCGTACCCGAAGTCCTGCACGAGCCGCCGTTTCCAGGGCCGGGACACGATGGCGTGGGTCAGCCGCCGGGCCGCCCGGGGCCGGGAGCGGATCGACGTGGCGATCTCCCAGGCGCGGGGCAGCAGCCGGTCCGCCGTGAGGACCTCGTTGACCAGGCCCACCTCCTCGGCGGTACGGGCGTCGATCGGTTCGCCGGTGTAGAGGTGGTAGGCCGCTCTCTTCGTACCGAGCAGCTCCTGCAGGGTCAATTGCAGCCCGTCACCCGGTGCCGTGCCGGCGAGCAGGTGCGGGTCGAGGAAAGTGGCCGTCTCGGCGGCCAGGGTGATGTCGCTGAGCAGCGCGAACTCGGTGTGCCCGGGGCTGGGCCCGTTGACCGCGGCGATGGTCGGGATGTCGATGCCGAAGACGAAGTTCTCCACCAGTTTCGCGGCGTCGTGGTAGATCACGCCGTGGGTGAAGTGCTCGGGCCGGGGCGGGCGCATCATGTCGGCGAGCCCGGCCGGGTCGCCGGGGTGGATCCAGTGGTCGCCGGTGCCGGTGATGATCAGGACCTCGTTCTCCGGGTCGGCGCCGATCTCCCGCCAGGCCTGGCCCCAGGCGTTGTGCAGGCCCAGGCTGTAGCGGACCGCGTCGCCGCCGGTGTGCATCCGCATCTCCAGGATGCCGTCGCGGCGGGTGAAGGCGAAGTAGTCGGCGTATCTCTCGGCGTAGTGGTCGAGGTGCGGTGGTTCCACGAAGCGACCGGCTCGGGCCTGCCATTGCTCGGGGTGCGGGGACATCGACGATCCTTTCCGGGCGTACGGATATGATGGGCGCCGGATTAACCGGAGCACCGCTCCACCCAGTATTCGGAGCAGTGCTCCGCCCGTCAACGGGGAGTGTCCACCTTGACCGAAGCAGCCCGTGCCGACGGCCGGCGCAACCATCAGACGCTGCTGGACACCGCCCGGGAGGCGTTCGCCGAGCACGGGACCGACGTCTCGCTGCGGGAGGTGGCGCGGCGTGCGGGTGTCGGCATCGGGACGCTCTACCGGCACTTCCCCACCCGGGAGGCGCTGCTGGAAGCCCTGATGGGCCAGAACTTCGACCGGCTCACCGCGTACGCCGAGGAGCTCTTGATCCATCCCTCCCCCGGCGTGGCGCTGCGGACCTGGCTGATCGCCATGGCCGAGGGCTCCACGTCCTATCGGGGGCTGCCCGGCTCGGTGCTGGCCGCCCTGCACGACGACCGGTCGCAGCTGCACGCCTCGTGCGCGGCGATGCGGGCCGGGGCGTCCGGCCTGCTGGACCGCGCCCGGCAGGCCGGCGAGATCCGCTCCGACGTGACCACCGACGAGCTGCTGGCGCTGACCTCCGGCGCGGCCTGGGCGGCCCAGCAGTCCCCCGACCACCAGGTCACCCGCATGGTGACCCTGACCCTGAACGGACTGTCCCCTCGTGACTGACGGCTGGATCCGGTACTACGACCAGAGACGCGAATTCGTCCCGGGCGCGCACCTCGGCGATTTCGAGCCGGAGACGGTGATGGTCGCCGACGGCACGGTGGTCCTGTTCGGCGGGCGGTCCGACGACCGGTTGCCGTTGCGGGCGCTGGATCTGGAGACCGGGGTGCCGCTGCCGGACCGGGCCGGGCTGCACGGCCGGCGGCCGCCTCGGGCGATCGCGCTGGGCCGGTGCGGCGACCGGACGCTGCTGGCCACCGCGTCGGCCACGGGTGTGGTCCGGGTCCGGGACGCGGCCACCGGCGCACCGGTCGGCGCCGAGATCCACCACGAGCGGACCGGTGTGTCGGTCGCGGTGGCCGCGGTCGACGGCGACGACGTGGTCGCGGTGGCCGGCAGCGCGTGGATCAAGGCGTGGCGGGTGGCCGACGGGACACAGCTGGCCAGCCGCGGGTACAAAAGCGCCCGGTTCGTCGCCTTCCAGGGCCGGCTGCTGGCCGCCCGCGCCCACGACGGCGCCCGTGAGCTGCGCGACGTGCTGACCGGTAAGGCAGTCGCCACGTTCTCGGTGCCGGACGGCACGGTGTGGACGATCGCCGAGATCGGCGGGCGGCTGCTGGCCGTCGCGGTGCCGGGCACCCGGATCGACGGCGCGGCGCCGTGGGCGTGGGACGTGTTCGCCGGCGAGGAGGTCACCCTGCCGCCGCTGACCGGGCCGGCCGCCGACGTCGGCAGTGTCCGCGCGATCACCGTCGACGCCGATCTGACGACGCTGGTGACCTGGTACACCGAGGAGTACGAGACGCGTGCCGCGCTGCGGCTGCCGGGCGCGCAGGCGGTGGAGACCGTCGACGATCCGGTTCTGGGCGGCGGGCTGGTCGCGGTCGCGGACCACGGCAACACCCTTATCGTACGGGACACGGCCACCGGCGAGCCGATCGGCTCGCCCTTCTACGGCGGTGCGGTCGGCCCGCCGGCCGGGCTCACCCGCCTGGACGGGCGCACGGTCGCGGTGCTGCCCGGCGAGCAGCTGATGATCTGGGACGTCGCCGGCGGCCGGCCGGTCGCCCGTCTGGACTGCGGCCTCGACCTGCACCGGGTGGTGCCCGACGACCGGGGCCGGGCCGCGCTGCTCTACCCCACCGACGGCGAGGAGCCACGACTGCGGGTCCTGGACCTGGCCACCGGCGAGACCGCTGTCGACGTGGCGCTGGCCCCGCAGTACGCCGGGCTGGTCGCCGCGCCGGTGTGGGTCGAGCACGACGGCCGGCCGATGCTGGCGGTCCTGGAGGACCACGCGATCACGCTGTACGACGCCGCCACCGGCGCCCGGCACACCGGTGTCTTCGGCGACCATTCGGCGGAGATGTTCTCCCCCGGGGTACTCGCCGGTGGCCTGGTCGGGGACCGGCGGGTCCTCGCCGCGGGCTGCGACTTCGGCGGCGAGGTTCGGATCTGGGACGCCGGCACCGGCGAGCGGCTGCTGCGGGTGGACTGCGGTGGTCTCGGGGTAGGCGCCGTCACCTTCGGCGACCACGACGGCCGGCCGATCATGGCGACCGCCACCAGCACGTACCCGAGGATCCAGGTCTGGGACGCGGTCACCGGCGCGAAGATCGGCAGGGGCATCGACATGAGCCGCCGGGTCACCCCGATGAAGACCACCGCGATGACGCTCACCCGGTGGCGTGGCCGGACCGCGCTGCTGGCCGCCGCCCGCGACTGGCCACCCTTCCTGTGGGTGATCACGTAGCCGGGCAGCGCTCAGGCGATGCGGGGGCATGCCGATGGGAGGGGCGTGACCCCCGTGCTCGCCTCCGCGCGCACCGACGCCGAGCGTTCCGCGCCGGCCGCGGCCCAGGGCTCGTCGCTGCGGCGCAGCCGGTCCGTGGCGTGGCGGCTGGTCGTCGCGGCGGTGCTGGTGCCGGCCGTGCTGCCGATGGTGCCGGCGCCGCTGCAGGCGCTGCTGTCGGTGACCGCGGTGCTCAGCGGGGTCGCGTCGATCTGGTACGCCGCCCGGACCGCGACCCCGGAAGGCCAGGTGCCGCTGCGGCACCTGTACCTGGCCGGGCTGCTGATCGTCGCCGGGATGGTGCTGCGGACCGTGCTGGTCGGCGACGACAGGTCCCCGCCGACCACGGTGTCGCTGCCGCTGGACGGGGTGGTCATCGCCGGATATCTGCTGGCGGCGTACGCGGCGGCCCGGATCCTGCTGCAGCGCCGCGCCGACCCGGAGGACCCGGCGTGGATCGATGCGGTGCTGGTCGGCGCCACGTTCGCGTGCATGGCGTGGACGTTCGTGGTGGCGCCGGCGATCGAGCGCACCGGGCAGCCGGCGGTCCAGTTCGCCAACGCGTTCTTCCCGATCGTCGACGTGGTGCTGCTGGCGCTGGTGGCCCAGCTGGGCCTGGCCGGGGGTCATCGCGCGCCGTCGTTCTGGACGGCGCTGCTCGGCACGGCCAGTCTGTTCGCCGGTGACCTGCTCTACCTGATCGGGGACGGTGCGCTGGCCGGCGTACCGGCGGATCTGGTCCTGTCCCTGCACACCGCGGCGCTGCTGCTGCTCGGCGCGGCCGCCCTGCACCCGTCGCGGCGGATGCTGGTCACCCCGCAGCAGCGGCTGGTCCGCAAGATCTCCAAACGGCGGATGCTGGCGATCATGCTGACGCTGCTGATCCCGGTGGTCGTCGCGACGCTGCAGCCGCCGCAGGGGTCGCTGGACAAGAACGTCCGCGGCGTGCTGGTGCTGGTGCTGGTGACGGTGGTGCTGTTCCGGGTGGCGTGGTCGAGCAACTCCCGGGCCCGGGCCGAGGACTCGATCCGGCGGCGGGCCACCCACGACGCGCTGACCGATCTGCCGAACCGGGGGCTGCTGCAGGACACCATCACCACCTGGGGTGATCAGGCCACCGCCGGGCAGCAGGAGATCAGTCTGCTCTTCATCGACCTCGACCGGTTCAAGATGATCAACGATCACTGGGGGCACCAGGTCGGGGACGAGCTGCTGTGCGCGGTGGCCACGCGACTGAGCTCCCACGTACGCAGCAGCGATCTGGTCTGTCGCATCGGCGGCGACGAGTTCGTGATCGCACTGTCCAGCCCGTCGCACAGCATCCTCGCCGAATCGGTGGCCGGCCGGGTCCTCGACCTGTTCGGGCGCCCGTTCGCACTGTCCGTCGGTGACGTGGTGGTGTCCGCGTCGATCGGGGTGGCCAAGGCGAGCGGCGGCAGCGAGGCCGTCGAACTGATCCGTGACGCCGACACCGCGATGTACCAGGCGAAGGAGTCCGGGCGCAACACGTGGGCGCTGTTCGACACGTCGCTGCGGGACCGGCTGCACGACCGGATCACCCTGGAACAGGCGCTGCGCGGGGCGCTGCGGCGCGGCGAGCTGTACGCCACCTACCAGCCGATCATCGACCTGGCCAGCGGCGAGCTGGACGGGTTCGAGACCCTGATGCGCTGGGAGCATCCGGAGCTGGGGGCGATCCCGCCGCTGCGGTTCATCCCGGTCGCCGAGGAGACCGGCATGATCGTCGAGGCCGGCGCGTGGCTGCTGCGGGAGGCGGCCGGCCGGCTCGCCCAGTGGCGGGCCGAACGCGGGCCGGAAGCCCATCCGCTGCACATGTCGGTGAACGTGTCGGTCCGCCAGCTGCGCGACCGCAAACTGGTCGCCGTGGTCCGTGACGTGCTCGCCTCCACCGGGCTGCCGCCGTCGGCGTTGTGGCTGGAGATCACCGAGTCGGGCGTGATGGAGGACATCGACACCGCTCTGAGTACGTTGAACGCCCTGCACGACCTGGGTGTGGTGCTGGCCATCGACGACTTCGGCACCGGCTACTCGTCGTTGAGCTACCTCAACCGGCTGCCGGTCGGCATCGTGAAACTGGACCGCTCGTTCGTCTCCGACGTGGGCCGGCAGGGCGCCAACGAGCAGATCGTGCGGGCGGTGCTGGCCATGACCAGCGCCCTGGACCTGCGGGTGGTGGCCGAGGGCGTGGAGACCGAGGCCCAGCGCGACTGGCTGCGTGAACAGGGCTGCGACCTGGCCCAGGGCTGGTTGTTCGGCAAGCCCCAGCGCGCCGAGGACACCCGGATGGTCAGCGCCAAGACTGGGCCTGAGTGACCGGCTGACAAGCCTGCGTTGGGTGAACTCGGCTGAGGTCCCTCGCTGTGGTACCAATGACGACCTCGCTGATCGCCTGATCGTGCCGGTATGGAGGTAACAGCGGTGACGGGCTGTCGCCCGTCGCCGCTGTCCATCACGCCATATGGTCAGCCGGCGGAGCCTTCGCCACCCCGGTCGATGTGACGTCTCGACATCATCGCCCCCATTGACAAACAGCGGACTTCGCGTAGCCCGCTCCGTTCATGATCAGAATCATGCCGTCAATGATGGTAACTGCCGAGGGCTTGATCAAGTCGCGGAATCCACCCATTCGATGCGGATATCCCACTCGTACCTGGTGGCTGGAATCGATGATCCCATCGTCCAGACGATGGATTTCGTGCCAGCCGCCTCGTCGATCTCCAGTCGCTGTTCGCCGTACCGGTTACGCTCCTGGACCGAGATCGTCCCCACGGCCATCCCGAACACGAATCGGACCGTGAAATCACCCATCATGAATAATGGCGTCCGGAAGTCGTATTTAAAGACATCGAGACCGACCGATCTAAGTGGGCTCCATAACCCACCGGCGACGTGATAGTCGAGTTCCCACTCCAATGCCTCGCCGTTCACCGCCGGAACGAAGTGGACGAACCCCCGCCCGGCATCGTCGATCGGCATCCAGCTTGTCTCGATGTCCGGCAGGTTCGTCACCCGTACCACCGGGGTGATCGACACCTTGTCGGTGTCGGCCACCGGATAGGGCGAGACCAACCGGAGTGTCCGTGTCTCGATCCGCCGCGCGGGCCGGGTACGGCGGCGTTCCCGGACACGGTCCTCTCTGGCAGTGGCACCGACCCAGACCGTCAGTTCCAAGTCCTCGGTGAACACACTGAGCGGATCCGGGGGTTCCGGCACCGTCGCTGGCCTGCGCAACCCGAACAGCAGTACGGCGACGACGGCCAACAGGGAGCCAGCCCCGGTCAGCGCCGCCCGGGGACCGGCACTGACACCGACCACGAGTAGGAGGTTGATAGAGGTCACCACCACCGGGACCACCCAAGCCGCGACGCCCCCCACCCTGGCCAGCCGCACGTACGCCGTCATGTCGCCGCCTCTCGTGGGATCAGCTTCAGGGACAGGATGATCGGCTTGAACGGAGACCCGGCGTCACCGGGGAGCCCGGCCGTGTTCTCGATCGTGTATTCGTGCATCCCTGTCGGGTCACGCCGGAAGGTGACACCATCCGGGAGTGGCTTCAAAGGTTCATCAAGCGTCCCCAGCGTGGCAGGCACCCGGAAGCGAAAGGTGACCATCCGGACCGGGCTGCGCCGGCCCGGCGGCTCGTCCGGCCCGACCGCCGGCGGAGTCCATTCGAACCGCTGCGCGTGGTCGCGCCGCAACGGATCCCAGAACGACGGCGACAAGTAGTCCGCGTTCCATTCCACACTTGCCGAGGGCGGCGCGAAGAGGATCAGAGCGGGATTGGAGCGACCCGGCAGCCGGATCGGGACGGCACGCCGGGCCGTCCCGGACGAGTTCCCCGGTCGGTAAACGTCAAGATGGAGGTCATCCCAATCCAGGCTTTTCTGGATCGGGCCACGTGTGACCGGTTCAAGGTTGCACCAGGAGACCACGTTGCCCTGTTGCAGGGCCGTCGTGACATGGTGCTCCTCGATCTGATCGGTGCCGACGTCGAAGACAATGATCAATTCTTCCCGATACGGCCGGTATGCGGCGAAGGCCGCCAAGGCGGTTCGCACCACTTCAAGCTCGTCCGCCGCTTTGGCGTCCTTCCGCCCACGGCTCACGAGGTTGGCCCCGGTGAGTGCCAGGGTCGCCGTCACGGCGAAACCGAAAGCCACCAGCCCGGCGGTGGTGACACTGCCCACCGTGACGATCTGGATAATATTGGCGATGAGCCCCGCGGTCGCGATGAACGACGGCCCTGCAGCGAGCAGGAATTCGCGAAGCTCGGGTTGATATCGCTCGACGGCGGTCATCGGGCATCACCCGGACCGCAAATGTTCCGGACATCGCCCCACCCTTCTCCGGTCGTGGCGCGAAACGAAAAGCACTCATAACGAGACATCAGTATGAAGTCTACGAAGATGTGGAACCAGGAGCATATGTCCGAACTTCTCGATGACGGTTATGCGGGCGTCACCGAGCGAACCCCTATCGAGCTATTCAACGCTGGTCAACATGCGTTCCCAGGGATGTTCGAGCAGATTTTCCGGAGCCCCGAATTCCACTCCCCCGGGAAGATCCTGACCGTCAGCGAATCGGCACCGACGCCACCCCGCGGGCCGGGCCGGCCGGAAGCGCGACCCGTTTGACGAACGGGGAGATCCGGGGGCGGCGGCGGGCGGCGACGTCCTCGACCCAGCCCAGCGCCAGGACCGCGACCGCCAGCAGGGCCATCGCGATGCTGAAGTCGGCGACGTACTCCAGGCCCTGGGTCGGGATCTTCCAGAGTTGCAGCGGGTCGAACAACGCGACCGCGATGGTGATGGCCACGTTGTGCCACAGGTAGATGGTCACCGCACGGTTGTTGACCATCGACACGAAGCCGTCCAGCGGCCGGGTGCGGGCCAGCCAGCCCATCGGCGGGGACCAGCGCAGCAGGAGCAGGACAAAACCGATCGCGTAGATCGCGTACGCCACCGGGATGCTGGTCAGGTCCATGTGGTTCTCGATCGGGTGGGTCCACGCCCAGGCCAGCGCCCCGCCGATGCAGGCCGCGCCGACGGTGATCACGGCGGCCGGATGCACCCGGGCCAGGTCGCCCTCACGGTGGGCCATGCCGAGGACCCAGCAGGAGGCGTACGCCAGGACGTTCTGCAGCACCCAGCCGGCGGTCTCCCCGAACACCCCGGGGTACATCGTCAGCGCGACCAGCCCGGCCAGCGGCAGCAGCACCGTCACCAGGTGCGCGCGCCGGTACAGGGCGAGGAGCAACGGCGAGAGCAGGACCAGCCACAGGTACGTCACCAGGTACCACAGCACACCGGCCGCGGAGTAGCCGAACTCGCTGGACGGCGGGTCGGCGATCGGCACGATCCACAGCAGCAGCCGGGGCCAGGACGGGTGGTCCGGCCATCCGTAGTGGAACATCAGCGGCACCAGGATCAGGCCCATCGCCCACAGCGCGGGCAGCAGCCGCCGGATCCGGTTGCGCACCGCCCCGACGGCGCTGCGGTCCAGGGACTTGACCATCAGCGAGCCGCCGAGCGCGAACATCACCCCCATCGACGGGAAGATCAGTTCGAGGGTGGCGAACGGGAACGCGTGGAACAGGACCACCCGGATGATCGCCAACGCCCGTAACGCGTCGAAATACCTGTCCCGGTTCGGCTGCACGTCTTCCCCCTCGGCTGGGCCGTCCCACAAGGTAATTCCTGCCGGGAACGCTGTCGTGCGCCGAACGGATGCTCTTGATCAACCGGACGGCGATCACGCACAGCAATAGGTGGAACACTACGGTTGACGTTATACATCGGTGACCGTACTGTCTTCGACGTGCAGGAACCCACCTATCTGATCCTGACCGTGCTCGCGGCTCAGCCGCTGCACGGTTACGGAATCGTCCAAGCCGTGACCCGCCTGTCCGACGGGGAGGTGAACCTCCGCCCCGGCACCCTCTACGGCGCCCTGGACCGCCTGGACCAGCAGGGGCTGATCGCCGTCGACCGGGAGGAGGCCGTCGACGGCCGGCTGCGCCGCTACTACCGGCTCAGCGACGACGGCGCCGCCGCCCTGGCCGACCAGTCCGCGCGACTGCGCCGCCGCGCCGACGCCGCCGACCGCCAGCTCGCCCTGCGCCCCGACGTCGCCGGAGGTGCGGCATGACCGACTGGACCGTTCTCGCCGCGTACCCGGCCCGGATCCGCCGCAAGCACGGCGCCGAGCTGATCGACACCCTGCTGGAGATGGCCGGCCCGACCGGCCGGCCCACCGCCGAAGCCAAGAGGATGCTGATGATCGACGGACTCCGGGAACGTTTCCGGCCCCCGGTACGCCGCCCGTTCGCCCTGGTCGCGGCCATCCTGACACTGCTGATCGGCGGGGCGTTCGGCGCGGCCGCCGGCTCCTGGCTCGGCGCCCTCACCTACGCCACCCTGCCCGAGGCCATCCCCCTGGCCCAGCAGGTGCTGCCCGGTGAGGTGACCGGCTCCACCTACGGCCACAACCTGTCGGCCGGCAGCACCGTCCCGGCCGGCACCGACACCGCCGCGGCCGCCGAGTCGGCCCGGCAGAAACTGGCCGCCGAGGGCTGGCGCACCGGCCCACTGCTGACCGGCACCGCCGCCGGCGGAGTCCTGGACAACACCCACTTCAGCGCCGAGAGCGAAGGGGTCCACCTGACCGTCTACGCCTACCCGGACGCCAACGGGGTGCCGTACCTGTCCCTCGCCGGCTGGCCCCAGCGGACCGCCGCCTACGTGCCGCTGACCGTCGCCGGCGCCCTGCTCGGCCTGGTCGCCGGCTGGCTGACCGGGGTGGCGCTGACCCACCGGATCCGGGAAGCCGGCCGTCCACTGCCCGGCGCGGTGCTCACCGCCGCCGGCCTGGCCCTGACCATCCCGTCCGCGCTCGGCTTCGTCACGTCCCTGGTGCGGTACCTGACGGTCACCGACCCGCTGGGCAACGGCGAGGTGCTGCACGGCGACGGTTTCGCCTTCGGCCCGACCATCGACACGCTGCGGGCCCTGGACCTGGGCGAGGGCTGGCTGCTGTCACCCGGTGACCTCCAGCAACTGTGGATCTTCGGGTTCGGTCTGCTCGCGATCGCCGCGATCGTCGCCCGCCCGTCCCGGCACGCCGACCGCGAGGTCATGGCCTGACCCCGGCCCGGTGAACGGCCGGACCTCACCCCGGGGTCCGGCCGTTCACCGGGCCGGCCAGAACTCCATGGCGGGCAGGCGCAGCAACAGGTCCGGCGGACCGGTGAAGGCCCGCGCGTCCCGGGGTTCCAGACCCACCACATCGCAGCAGTACGCCATCGCATGCCCCTGATACAGAAAGATCCGCAACACCTCGTCGCCGGTGTCGTCCGGTGACACCTGACCGCCACCAGGATGCAGATCCGAGTCCAGCTCGGCGCCGTCCCGGAACCAGCAGCCCTGATTACCGCTCTTCGGGTTGCCGTACATGCCGTAACCCCGGGTACCGGCGGTGAGCAGCGCCATCACCCCGGGCGTGGACGCGGAGAAGCCGTTCCACCGGACGACCGCACAGCCACCCGGCACCGCGGTCACCCCCACCACCTCGTCCTCGGCCTCCCCCTGCTCCATCACCCACTCGTCGAAGTCGCCGACCTCGACCGGCTCCCCTTTCAGGCGACGGGCGACCTCGGCCACGCCGACCTCGGCGACACAGGCAAAACTCGCCGCGTACGGCTCCTCACCGGCCAGCACCGCGATGATCCGCTCCGCCCGCGACACGGCGGCCTGCTCCTCGCCCGTCAAGCACACCTCCGGCGGCACCGGCCCGAACAGCCCCGGCTCCGGACCGGCCAGCGCCAGCCGCGCCGGCGACCAGCCGTCCATCTGCTCGAGCCACGGATCGGCGCCGGCCGCGACCAGGAGCCCGGCGATCTCGGGCTCCCGGTTCAGCACCGCCTCGAACAGCGGCGTGCGCCCCCACCACAGCCCGTCGACATCCGGCGTACCACGGATCAGCGCCTCGACCTGGCCACCGGACATCCCGAACATCGCCGCCGAGTGCAGTTCCGGCGGATCCACCGGCTCGTAGTCGTCCATGCACGCAGTCTGGCAGGCCCGGGGCCGTGGTTTCGCTTCGATAGGTTGTCGCCCATGTCGGAGCAGAGCGGCTGGGACGCCGACCTCGTGATGCGTGAGTCGCTGGGCACGTTGCGACCGGAGACGATCACAGCGGGGCTGGTCGGCGACCGGACGGTGCTGGTCTTCGCCGGCACCGACGACGAAGGGCTGCCGGTACGGTTCGCCGACCTGGACACCGGGGCACTGCTGCCCGACCGGTCCCTGCTGCACAGCGCCCACCTGGTCACCCTCGGGCAAGGCGACGGCCGGGTGCTCCTGGCCACCGTCACGGCCCGGGGCACGATCGCGGTGCGGGACGCCTCGACCGGGGTGCCGATCGGACCGGCGATCTCCGGGCCTGCGTCGCCGGTGGCCGTCGGTGTCGGCCTGGCCGGGGGCCGGGAGGTGGTCACGGTGTCCGATGACGACACGGTTCGAGGCTGGGACATCCTTGCCGGTACGGAGATCGGCACGCCCGCCCCGATCCCCTCCGCCACCACGCTCGGGCCACTGACGGTGACCGCCGGACGGGCCGGGGAACTGTCGGTGAGCGGAGTCCGGTCGCCGTACTACGGTGGGGCGGTCCGATCGTTCGGCGGCTGGGCGCAGCGGGCCGGGCGCATCCTCGCCGTGCTCAACGGTGATCCGGCGATCTTCTACGACGTCGAGGAGGGCGTCCCCTTCACCCGGGTACCGCTGCCCGAACTCCCCGAGGACCATCCGGTCGACGTGATCATCGGCGACGACGGTTTCCACCTCTGGGACGACGTCCGGCGCACCGAGATCATGCGCCGTCCGGAAGTGATCACCGCAGGCCGCTACCGCGAGAACGACGACCACGCGCACCTGGTCACCGGATCCGCCGACGGTTCGGTACGGGTGTGGAACGTCAATCCCGGACAGCCGCTCGGCAATCCCGGCCAACTGCTCGGCAATCCCGGCCAGCCGCTCGGCAATCCCGGCCGACTCGGCAATCCCGGCCAGCTGATCGGCGGACCGTGGACCGGCCACACCGCCCCGGTCACCGCCGTCACGCTGGCCCAATGGCAGGGACGCGAGGTAGCGGTGTCAGCCGACGCCTCGGGCACCGTGCGGATGTGGCCGCTCGACGGCCCGCTGCGCCACCCCGGCCACGGCGAACGGGTCAGCGCGATCACCGGCGGCATAGTGGGCGGCCGCCCACTCTTCGCTTCCGGTGGAGACGACGGCACGATCCGCCGGTGGGATCCACTCACCGGCGCCCCCGTCGGCGCCCCGATCACATCCGGCCCCGTCGCCGGCCTGACCTTCGGCGGAGACATCCTGTTCTCCAGCAGCCCCGTCCCCGATGACGCCCAGCTTCCCGACAGCGACACTCCTACCGGCATTTCGCCCTCTCCCCGTGGCGTTCCAACTTCCAGCGACAACTCGGATGGTGATGACCGATCGGCCACTCCCGGCGGCGTTCCGAGACCCAGCGACAGCTCGGATGGTGTCGGATCAGGGGTTCGGCGGTGGGATCCAGTGGCCGGCACTCCGCTCGGTGAGCCATTTCCCGACGGTGAGCGCCCGGCGAAGCCAAATCCCGGCGGCAGGCGCCTGACCGAACCACTTCCCGGCGGTGGGCAGCTGGCGGCGACCGTCGTGGATGACCGGCCGCTGATGGCTGCCGTCGACGGGATGGTGCTGCGGGTGTGGGACGCCGCGACCGGGACCGGGCATGCGACGATGCGGCTGCCGGGACCGGCGACGCTGCTGGATCTGGCGGTGCTCGACGGGCGCCTGCTGGCTCTGACGGTGAGCGGCGGTTCGGCCGTGACCGGCGGTTCCTCCTGGGAGGACGGTGAGCGGATCACCCTCTGGGATGTGGCCGCCGCCGCACCGGTCCGGCCGCCGACAACGACCACCGACGACGGTTGTCATGGCGCGTTCGGACTGGTGGACGGTCGGCTGGTGGTGGCGCACGGTGTTGACGCCGACAAGAACCGGGCGTCCGGTGAGGGCGTCTGGCCGGAGGAGACCGGCGACATCTACGTCCACGACGTCGCCACCGGCGAACCGGTCGCCGACTTCCGGGGCGAGGCCGGCTGGAACCAGCAACTCCTCCTGGTCGACGGCCTGGTCCTGCAGGCCGCCGCCGACGCGGTGCTCACCTGGGACGCCCGCACCGGCCGGCAGGCCGCGTCGCCGGTCCGCACCGGCACCGGCCAGTTCACGTGCGTCGCCGCGATCAAGGCCGACGGCCACATCCACGTCGCGGCCGGCGACTGGGCCGGAACCATCCGGATCTGGCAGATCCCACGCCCCTGACCAGCACTCACCCACCGGACCCAGCGAATCCGCATTCCTCACCACGCACGTCCACCAGACCTGGGAGGTCCTACACCTCCGACCCGCACACGCCCACCAGACCCAGGAAGTCCCACGTCCCTCACGTCGCCCGACCGCCAGGTCCGGGAGATCCCGCGCCTCTGACCCGAGCACGTCCACCGGGCCGGGGGACTCGCAGTCCCGCCCGCGCTCCGGCGGCGGGCGGCCGCCACCGGGAAACGGCTCAGGGGGCGTAGCCGCGCTGGATGAAGGCGATCGTCTCGGTCAGGCCCTGTTCGATCTGGGTGGTGGAGAAGCCTCCGCTCTGCAGCAGGGCGGTGAGCCCCTGCAAGGCGGCGGCCAGCGGCAGCACCAGCAGGTCGACGTCGCCGGGGCGGACCTCGCCGCGTCGTTGACCGTCTTCGATCACGCGGTTCACCAGGCCGGTCAGGCGCCGGGTGGCCGCCACCAACTCCTCGGCGGCGTCCGGGTCGTGTTTGCGGGAGTACATCAGCTCCAGCAGGGCGGCGTTGTCGACGGAGAAGCTCATGTAGGCCCGGGCCAGCCGGTCCAGGCGGTCGGTGAAAGCGTCGCCGGCCTCGTGCAGCGCCGCGGTCATCACCTCGTCGAGGCGGTCGAAGCCCTCCATCGCCAGGGCGTCCAGCAGCGCCTGTTTGGTCTTGAAGTGGCGGCTCGGCGCGGCCGGGCTGACGCCTGCCTCGCGGGCCAGCTCCCGCAACGACAGCTCGGCGGCGCCCCGGCCGCGCAGGGTGTCCTCGGCGAGTGTCAGCAGCGTGGCCCGAAGGTCCCCGTGGTGGTAAGGGCGGATCTTCATACCCCCACCCTACCGTGATGTGAGCGACGCCAACATAGTATGCGTTGACTACATTGTGATCACCGCCTACATTTGCGTCATGACCATCGCTGCCCAGCTCGGCGGTAAGGCCGCCGGCGCACGCCGTACCCGGGTGGAAGCCTCACCCCAGTTCTCCGAAGGCCGGTTCCGCAACACCGTGCCCACCGCCACCGGCATCCCCCTGACCGCGATCCCCCGGGTGGCCGCCTCCGCACTCGGCAGCCGGCGCCCGCACGGCCCGGTCCCGGTGATGAACCCGACCGCCGGAGAGAAAACCGGACTGCACATCACGTGGTACGGGCACTCCTCCGCCCTCGTCGAGATCGACGGCCACCGGATCATGCTCGACCCGGTGTGGAGCAACCGCTGCTCGCCGTCCCGGCTGGCCGGCCCGAAACGACTGCACGAGGCGCCGGTCCCGCTCGCCGACCTGCCCGCCCTGGACGCCGTGGTCATCTCCCACGACCACTACGACCACCTGGACATGCCGACCGTCCAGCAACTGGCCACCCTGCAGCCGGGCATGCTGTTCGTGGTCCCGCTCGGCGTCGGCGCGCACCTGGAGACCTGGCAGGTGCCCGAGGCCAACATCGTCGAGCTGGACTGGAACGAGAGCACCACCGTCGGCGACATCGCACTGGTCGCCACCCCGGCCCGGCACTTCTCCGGCCGCCGCGGGGTCAGCCGCGACGACACCCTCTGGGCCAGCTGGGTGATCAAGGGCCCGAACCGGAGCGTCTTCTACTCCGGCGACACCGGCTACTTCCCCGGCTTCGCCGACATCGGCGCCGAACACGGCCCGTTCGACGCCACCCTGGTGCAGGTCGGGGCGTACAGCCCGGACTGGGCCGACATCCACATGTTCCCCGAGGAGGGTGTCACCACCCACCTGGACGTGCGCGGCGGCCTGATGATCCCGGTGCACTGGGCCACCTTCGACCTGGCCCCGCACCAGTGGGCCGAGCCGCCGGAGCGCACCTGGCGCGAGGCCAAGGCCCGCGACGTCCGCCTGGCCATCCCCCGCCCCGGCGAGCGGGTCGACGTGGACAACCCGCCGGAGATCGACGCCTGGTGGCAGCAGATCGCCTGATCCCCGGCCGCCGGGCGCTCAGGCGATACTGCCGCCGTCGGCGATCAGCGTGCTGCCGGTCATGAAGTTCGCCAGGTCGGAGGCACAGAACAGCACGACCCGGGCGATGTCGTCGGGAACCCCGGGCCGGCCGATCGGGCCGTTCACCATCAGCGGCGTCGGCGGCAGCTCGACCCCCTGCGCGGCCAGGGCGGCCATCGCCTCCTGCGCGGCCAGGATGTTGCCCTCGGTCGGCACGTGACTCGGGGCGACACCGAGCACCCGGATGCCGGCCGGGGCCAGTTCCAGGGCCAGCTCCCGGGTCAGACCGCGGGCCGCGTGCTTGGAACTGACGTAGGCGGCCAGCCCCGGAGCACTCGCCCGGAACCCGGCCGTCGAGATGATGTTGACGATGGCGCCGCCGCCGGTCATCCGGCGGGCGGCCTCCCGGGCGCCGACGAAGGTGCCGCGGGCGTTGACGGCCTGCACCCGGTCCCACAGCTCGTCGGTCATCTCCAGAACCGGCATGGCCGGGAAGATCCCGGCGTTGTTGACCCAGATCTCCAGCCCGCCGAGTTCGCTGACGGCCCGGTCGGCGAGCGCGCTGACCGAGCCCGAGTCGGTGACGTCCAGGGCGGCTCCGAGGGCGCTCACCCCGTACCGCCGGGAGAGGTCTTCGGCGGTCCGCACTGCCAGACCCTCCTCGATGTCGCCGATCAGCAGGTCGGCGCCGGCCTCGGCCAGCCGGGACGCGATGGCCGCGCCGAGCCCCCGGGCGCCGCCGGTGACGACCGCACGGCGACCGGACAGCGAGATCAGCTCGGAGAGGGATTTGCGGGAGACCTCAGAAGTCGACATGCCGCAATGGCAACACACTGTTGCCATTGTCCGCAAGATCGGCGCCCGATAAGGTTCGAGCCGATGACCGACGAACCCCGACGCACCCGCGGCGTGCAACGCGGCCCCCGCAGCACCCACGTCATCGAGAGCGTCCGCGCCGCCGCCCTCACCGAACTCGACCGGGTCGGCTTCGCCCGCCTCGCCATGGACGCCGTCGCCCGCACCGCCGGCGTCAGCCGCACCACCGTCTACCGGCGCTGGCCCACCAAGACCGCCCTGCTCGCCACGGTCGTCGAACCGGTCCTGCAGCGCTACGACACCGACCCCGACACCGGCACCGCCCGCGGCGACCTGATCGCCGCACTCGCCCTGATCAGAGCCAACTCGGCACTCCCCGAAGGACGCGCACTGATCGCCGCCGCCGGCGAACCCGACTCACAAGCCGTCGTCAGAGCCGCCAACGACCGTACGATCGCCATGCTCGAAAGGCTCCTGACCCGCGCCGTCGACCGCGGCGAGATCACCACCGACGTCCGCACCGTCGCCTACCTCGCCATGCAGGGCACCGTCATGTGGCCTCAGATCCGCGACACCCCACTGGACGACGCCGAACTCGAACGATTCGCCCGCGTCCTGCTGCCCTGAGTGATCAACCGCGTCCCGGTGCCCGCCGCCACGAACACCCCACCCAGCAGCAACCAGCCCGGCAGCCCCAGCCCGATCGCCGTCGACGCCACCACGATCGGCGCGAACGCCCGCCCGATCGCCATCCCGGCCTGACTCACCCCCTGATAGGCACCGGTGTTCGCCGGATCGGCCAACTCGAACGCCAGCTCCCAGCCACCCGCCTCGGACACGATCTCCCCGAACGTGTGCGCCGCCACCGCCACCACCAGCAGACCCACCGCCGCCCACGTCCCCGGATAACCCGCCGCCGCGTACGCCACACACGCCACCAGCAACAACACCGTCCCGTTGCGGACCGCCCGGCCCGCGGACGGCACATCGGTCACCAGCCGCGTCGCCCGCACCTGGAAGAACGTCACCAGCAACGTGTTCAGCACCAGCAACAACGCCACCGTCGCGTGCGGCGCCGTCGTATGCCCCGCCACCCACAACGGCATCCCCACGGTGAGCAGCACGAACTGGATCGCGATCACCGAGTGCAACGCCACCACCGACAGATACCGCCGATCCCGCAACGGCGCCGCCCCGGACTTCTCCGCCACGTCGACCGCGACGTCCGGCAACCGCCGCAACGCCACCGTCGACGACAACGTCAGCGCCGCCGCACTCAGCACCGCCGTCAGATACGCCGGCCGGGTACCCACCGCCAGCGCCACCGCCGCCGCCCCGGAACCCGCCGCGATCGACACGTTGTCCACCACCCGCAACCGGGCCCGCACCGCGATCCGCCCCGCACCGGTGAACGCCCGCGCCACCAACGTCACCCGTGCCGTCCGCAACATCGACTCGGCACCCACCGCCACACACGCCACCAGCACGAACATCACCGCGTTACGGGTCATCGCATACGCCACCAGCGCGCCCGCCTGCGTCACCACCACACCCAGCAGCACCCGCCGCGGCCCGAACCGGTCACTGAGCCGGCCGCCCAGATAGGACGTCAGCACCCCGACGAAACCGGCCACGGTCAGCCCCGCACCCACGGTCGCCGGACTCAACCCGACGACGGTCGTGAAGAACAGCGCGCTGACGCTGTACATCAGCCCCTTGGACGTCGACCCCGCCACCGTCGCCCACATCAGGGCACGTTCGATCGTTTTCACCTCGACAGTCGACCGCTTCGACGAACCACAAGCGATCGATGTAGCGTATTGCTTCATGCCCGTGCTCTATCAGCTCGACGGACACGACCTGGCGGGCGTCCGGTTCGCGATCTCCCCACTCGCCGAACTCGTCATGTCCCTGCGCACCTGGCGCGACCCCGGCCGCTACCCCGTCCACCTGCCGTGGATCCGCGCCACCCAACCCCTGCGCGACAAACTCGACACCGAGATGCTGTACGCGCTGATCACCGAGTGGCGCTGGACCCCCGACTTCCTCACGCCCCCACCACACTCCCCGCTCACCCGGGTCGAGGACGAACTCACCGCCCTCACCACCACACCCGCCGACACCATCCGGACCGAACTGCTGCAGCTGTACGGCGACGAACAGCACATCCCCGCCCCGTGGCACCACCCCGGCGCCCTCGGCCGGGCCGTGGAAGCCCTCGACGGCTACTGGAAACTCTGCTTCGCCCCGCACTGGCCCCGGATGCGCGCCCTCCTCGAAGGCGACGTCACCCACCGCGGCCGCGAGATCGCCCAGCACGGTTTAGCCGCCATGTTCGCCGGCCTGTCCCCCGGAGTGCGACTCACCGGCGACACCGTCGAGGTACACCTGGGATCCGGCCTCAGCTACCACCGCCGCACCGAAGGCGGCCTCACCCTCATCCCGTCGATGTGGAACCGCGGCGTCTCCGCACCGGTGTCCGCCACCATGCAGCCACACATCCTCTACCTGGCCCGCGGCAGCGCCAGCCTGTGGGAGGCCGAACCCCTGCCCGCACCCGGCGCCCTGGCCGGCCTCCTCGGCACCCACCGGGCCGGACTCCTGGCCCGCCTCGGCACACCCACCTCGTCGACCGAACTCGCCACCCGCCTCGGGGTGACCCCCACCGCGGTCAACCAGCACCTCCGGGCCCTGCGCGCGGCGGGCCTGCTGACCAGCACACGACACGGCCGCTCGATGCTCTACCACCGAACGGACCTGGCCGACCGGCTGCTGGCCGCCGCCGTACCACCGGCTCCCGCCGCCGCGCCTCCTCTCGACAGCTGTTAAGGATATTTAAGGTTGTCGTTCTTGCGGGGTCGCTGAGAGGGCTGGTCCCCTTGACGCACCATCCCCGAAGCGAAGAGGTCGAGCCCGTGCAACGACGCACCCTGTTCACCGCCGCCCTGTCCACGGTGACGGCCGGATCCCTCGGCATCGCCGGGACCGGCACCGCCTCCGCCGCGGCCCTCGACCCGGCGCTGCCGCCCGGCGGCAACTTCGACCTGTCCGTGTGGTCGCTGCAACTGCCCGTCGGATCCCCCGGCAGCCCCGAGACCATCTCCGCGGCGCGGCTCAAAGCCGGTTACACGAACCCGTCCTACTTCTGGACCGACAAGAACGACGGCTCGATGACGTTCTGGGCCCCGGAAAAAGGCGTGACCACACCGAACTCGAACTATGCCCGCTCCGAACTGCGCGAGATGAACCCGGACGGCAGCGCCGCGAACTGGACCCTGTCCGGCGACCACACGCTGAACGCCCAACTCCGCATCGTCTCGGTGACCAAGAACGTGGCGGTCGGCCAGGTGAAACTCGGCACCGGCGGAACGTCGACAAAACCGCTGGCCGAGCTGTACTACCGGCCCAACGGCGACATCTACCTGGGAACCCAGAACTCCCCCGACGCCAGCGGGCAGACCCTGCACAAGGTGGGCAGTGTCGCGCTGGGCACAAAATGGACCTACACCCTGAACGTCAACGGCAAAAAACTGAACCTGACGATCAACGGTACGCGGACCACGTACACGATCCCGTCGGCATTCCATCCCTACCGCCAGTATTTCAAGGCCGGCTCCTACAACCAGTCGTCCTCGGAGAGCACCACCAACGGCGCGAAGGTGAAGTTCTACACGCTGACCGTGAAACACGCCTGATCCAGCCCGAAGCCCGGGGTGCAGGGGTTTTCCCCTGCACCGTCAGCGTCGCCGCCGGCCGCGGCGAGGAAAGCGTCGCCACACCGCGTTTGGCATCCTAGGAGGCTGGGTTGCAGGCCCTTGCCGCCCGGCCACGCCTGGCAGAGGCGCGGCCGGAAAGGTGAGCCCAGAAAGGTGAGGCCGGAAGGGTGCGGCCGGAAGGGTGCGGCCGGAAGGGTGCGGCCGGCAGAGACTCAGCCAGAAGGGGCGCGGCTGACAGAGACTCGGCCGGAGGGAACGCGGCCGACAGAGACGCGACCGGCGGGAACACGGCCGACAGAGATGCGGCCGGCCTGGCGCGCCTCGCCGCGTCACGAGTGGAAAGCGCCGACCAGGTGGTTCCGCCGGGATTCGCGGGCGGCCAGGATCGCCGCGACCGTGGTGGCCACGGCAGCCGCCGCGATCAGGGCGGTGACCGGGCCCGAACGATCGGCGATCGCACCGGCCAGAGTCGAACCGGCGGCGATGGCGCTCACCCCGGCCGCGGCGATCATCGTGAAGGCCTCGACAGCGCGCCCGGGCGGCGCGGTGCGCCCGGCCAGGCTGAACTTGAGCACCCCGGTCGGCCCCAGACCGAGCCCCAGGACGAACAGCGCACCGGCGAACACCAGCGGCGTGCCCGTCAGCGCGGCCGCCCCGGCGGCGAGCCCGCACAGCAGGAGCAGCCCGGCGATCCGCAGGGCCGGACGCCCACCCTGCAGCCTGGTCCCCCAGACCAGGGCCCCGGTCAGACTGCCGACCGAGATCGCCGCGTACATCAGCCCGGCCCGCTCGGTGAACAGCGCCGCCGCCGACACCTGAACCATGCCGATGACCAGCCCATGACCGATCCCGGCAAGCAGAGCGGTCCGCACTCCGGCACTGCTCAGAGCACCCGCGAGCCCGGCCCGCCGGTCCCCCGGCACTCCCCGCACGGCCTGCCAGGAGCGGGAGGCCCGGCTGGTCGCCAGGAGCAGGGCTCCGCCGGTGAACAGGGCCGCACACAGCAGGATCGCGGTGGCCGGGGTGGTGAACGGCAGGGCGGCCGTCAGCAGCAGCGGCCCCACCAGCACCGGGGCCTCGAACATCACCGACGACAGGGTCATCGCGGTGGGCAGCATCGGCACCGGCACCAGTGTCGGCCACAACGCCCGCATGCTGGCGTTGACCTGGGGCTCGCAGGCACCGGACAGGAATGCGCACACCAGGACCGCGGCGAGGACTCCGGAGTTCCCGGCCAGCACCAGCCCCACGATCGCGAGCGTCTGCACCCCGGCCGCGGTCAGCAGAACTCTCGTCTGCCCGAGGCGGTCGATCAGACGCCCCTGCACGACCATGCCGAGAGCGGTCCCGGCCCCGAGGAACCCGACGGCCAGCCCGGCGGACGCGAACCCGCCTTCGGAGCGTTGCACGAGCAGGAGCACGGCGAGGCCGAGCATCCCGACCGGGAGGGAGGCGAGCACCGCTCCGGCGGCCGGACGGCACACACCGGGCTGACGGAACACGGACAGGAAGGAACCCGGGGACATCCGGTGTCACTCCTCGACAAGCGAAGGTCACCGGTGTCCGGGCGGGCACCGCGCACAGCCCGCATCAACAGGCCGTGGCGCAGCACCCAGCCTGCTCGAATTCACCCCGGCCCACAAGCCGGTGGTGACGAGCGGCTCAGAACTCGGATCTGGTCAGCAGCGCCCACCGCAGGTTGTCGCCCGCCCCGCACGCCTTGAGAACCAGCTGGTCACCCATGGTCCCGGAGGCGGCGACACATAGATCCGACACGACCTCCCGCAGCCAGAAGTAGCGCAGCCCACCCGAGATCCCCTTCGGCTCGAGCCGGTAGTACTGGTTGTCCGGGCTGTCGTAACAGCCCATCGACATCAGCCCGGTGCCCGCCTCCACCGCGTACGCGCCGGGCACGTCGACACACATCCCGTCGACGATGTTCTGGATCCAGTACAGGTGGTAACCCTCACCGGTGGACCGGGGGATGAACTTCCACTCCTGGTTGTCGACCTCGGTCGGGCGGCACGCGAAGTGCGCGATCGGGGTCTCGCTGGGATTCGACTCGTACGAGGGCATGTCGAAGCAGTGGCCGGTGCCGAGGTTCCGTACGAAATAGGCCTTCGACTCGGTGGCGGCGCCATCGGCGACCTTGACCTTCGGCAGACCGGTCTGTTTCGACGTCTCCACTGCGGAGGTGCCTGCTTTGGTACGCGAGGGCGAGGCCGCCGTCCGGGACGGGGTGGTGACGGCGCCGTCGCCTCCGGAACCGGCACCGGTGGCCGGCCGGTGGGTGGCGCCACCGCCGGCAGCGGCGGCCGGGGCGGGGGCGCTGGCCGATGGCCGGGTGGCCGCCGACACGGCGGGCCCGGCGGCGCCGGAGGTCATCGCCTGCGGCATCGCGATCACCGGGTCCGTGGTCCGGGTCAGCGCCCAGGCCCCCACCGACACCCCGAGCAGCACGACTGCCACGCCCGCCGCGGCCGCGACGAGAACCCGGCGGCTGCCCTTGGCCGGCTCCTCCAGCGACGGTGCGGACGGCTTTCCCGGCGGCATCTCCACCGGCTGGTCGGCCGGCTTCTCCACCGGGGCCGGGGGAATCCGGTCGGGGTGGATCAGCATGTCGAGCAGGGCGGTGGCGGTCGGCCGGTCGGCCGGGTTCTTGGCCAGCGCCCGGGTCACGATGGTGCGCAGCGGCTCCGGAACCCCGTCCAGGTTGGGTTCCTTGGTGAGGATCCCGGCGACCACCCCGGTCGGCGTATCGGCGTGGAACGGGGTGCGCCCGGTGGCCGCGTAGGTGACGACGGCGCCCCAGGAGAAGACGTCGGCGGCCGGCCCCACGGCGTCACTCTTGAGGTCGAATCGTTCCGGGGCCATGTACGACACGGTGCCGACGACCTGCCCGGAGCGGGTGTGGTCGGTGGTCGCCTCGAAGGCCCGCGCGATCCCGAAGTCGATCACCTTCGGCGAGCCGAGCGAGAACAGCACGTTGGAAGGTTTCAGATCCCGGTGGATCACCCCGGCGCCGTGGATGGCGGTCAGGGCGGTGGCCGTCCCGATCGCCACACCATGCAGGTCACCGCCGGTCAGCGGGCCGCGCTCGGCGACCACCCGGGTGAGACTGGGCCCGTCCACGTACTCGACCACCAGGTACGGCGTCGAGTGGTCGGGGTCGGCGTCGACCACCGCGGCGGTGCTGAACGACGGCACCTTGCGGGCGCTCTCCACCTCGCTGCGGAACCGGGCCCGGAACTCGTCCTGGTCGGCGTACTCCGGCCGGATGACTTTGACCGCGACCTGTCTGCCGTCCGGCGTCCGGCCGAGGTAGACACTTCCCATCCCGCCCTCGCCCAGGCGGCCGATCAGTTCGTACCGCCCCAGCCGGGCGGGATCGTTGGGGCGCAACGGCAGAGTCACGATCGGCGTTCCTCTGTAGACGTGACGGGGCACATGGGCCGCGAGCGTACCGGACGATCACCAACGGCATACGCCCAGGAAACGGGCAGCATTCCTTACATATCCGGGCCGTCCCGGGATCGGCGATTCGCACCCCGCCGGTCGGGCCGGAAGCCGCCGAGCACCGTCTGATCGACGCGCTGTTGCAGAATGGCCACGGGAGAATCCGCTGGTCGAGGGAGTTCGGGATGGGCGACGATGCGCTGCGGTTCGAGGTTCTCGGGCCGGTTCGCGCGTATCGGGGCGACGAACCGGTCGACGTCGGGCCGCGTAACCAGCAGGCGGTGCTCGGGCTGCTGCTGTTGCGGGCCGGGCAGCCGGTGTCCATCGCCGAGATCATCGGCGTGTTGTGGGGCACCGATCCGCCGGAGAACGGCGAGGACATCGTGCTGCGCTACATCGGCGGGCTGCGCCGGGTCCTCGACCCGTACCGGACGTCGCTGATCGCGTTCACCGACGGTGGTTACGTGCTGCGCGCGCCGGAGAGCACCGTCGACACCGGGGCGTTCCGGGCGGCCGTGGGCCGGGCCCGGGACGAGCACCGGACCGGCAACCTCGGCGAGGCCACCGGTGAGGTGCGGCGGGTGCTGGAGAAGTGGCGGTCCGAGCCGCTGACCGGGCTGACCGGGCCGGTGTTCGACGCGGCGCGGGCGAAACTGGGCGCGGAGCGGGCGACGGCCGCCGAACTGCTGGCGCCCCCGGCGCCTTCCCCGGCACCTGCGCCCTCACCCGCGCAGACCCGCGTGATGCCGGCTCAGGCTCCGATGGCCGCGAGCACCAAGGCGGAACTCGCCAGAACCATGGTCGAGCTGATCCCACCGAAGGAGAAGTCTCTGCCGCAGACCCGGGTCATGCAGCCGGAACCGGACCACCCGGTGCCGGTCGACCCGTGGGACGGCCACGACCTGTTCCCACCCGACCCGCTGGCGATGAGCTAACGCCCGGGCCGCCGCCCGCGCGGCCGCAACCGTTGCCGGCAACGACGGTGCCGGTCGTGGGTGCGGGCCGAGAACACCCGCCAGGCCAGCCACATCCGGAACGGGGGTGTGCACCTGCTGGTCAGCATGCCGTCCCGCTGGTCATGGCCCGCCGGCCGCGGGTCACGGTCAGGGCGTGCTCGACGGTACGGAACACCGGGAACGCCGTGGCCAGCCGCATGGTCCGCAGCACCGCCTGCAGGAACGGCGACGCCCCGGCGAGCACCAGCTCCCCGCGCCGCCGTTGCACGGTGTTGCGCCCGCGGACCAGGGCGCCGACCCCGATCGAGTCGACGGTGCCGGCCGCGGCGAGGTCGACGACGACGGTGAGCCGGGCCGAGGCGGCCGCTTCGAGCACCGACCACAGCTCGACTGCCGCGTCCAGGTCGACGTCGCCGTCGACGGTCACGATCGCGGCGGTCGGTTCGAGGCGGAGCTTGACCCGGTCGGTGCCGGCGTGCCGGGGCCGCGGGCCGGGCGGCAGGATCACCAGGTCGGCGGCGCAGGCGGGGCAGTGGTGCGGGCCCCGGGCGAACGCCGTCCCGGTCCAGCCGCTGGACTCCATCGCGACGTAGACGACCTCGGTGTCGTGCATCCCGCAGCCGTCGGACGTCGTGCTGGTGCCGCACCCGTCACAGATCAGTTGTACTCCCGCGCCGTGTCCGGCCGATACCGCAGTCATCCGCCCGCTCCTCCCTGTCACCACCGAGCTTCGCCGACCGATTTGACTGTGACTCCGCGACCATGTGACAGACACGTGACAGTACGGCGAGATCGGGAAATGTCGCACGACTGTCACGGGACCGCTCGTAGACCGTCGCACGCCCCCGGCAGAGTCCTGGGCGAGCTGATCACTCGGTGTCCGGTGTGGCGGGCCCGCACCGCCCGTCCACACCGGACGCACTTCTCAGCGGTCGCCGCCGGTGCGCAGCAGGCTGTGCCGGTACCCGTAGAGGCCGTAGATCAACAACCCGGCGAGCAGCCACACCCCGAACCGGATCCAGGTGTCCAGCGGCAGGTCGGACATCAGATAGACGGCGAAACCCACACCGATCAGCGGGAGTACGGGCGACCACGGCACCCGGTACGGCCGTGGCATGTCCGGGCGGGTCCGGCGCAACACGATCACCCCGATGTTGACCACCACGAACGCGAACAGGGTGCCGATGTTGACCAGCTCCACGATGGTGCCGAGCGGGATCAGCGCGGCCAGGATCGAGATCAGCACCCCGAGCGTGATCGTCAGCCGGGCCGGGGTGCCGTACCGCTGATTGACCGTCGCCATCCGCCGGGGCAGCAGACCGTCCCGGCACATGGCGAAGAAGATCCGGGTCTGACCGTAGAAGATCACCAGGACGACGCTGGTGATCGCGACCACCGCGCCCAGGGCCAGGATCCCGGCCGCCCAGCTCATCCCGGCCCCCTGGTCGAGGGCGGCGGCCAGCGGCGCGTCGCTGTCCTTCATCTGGTCCGGGCTGGCGATGCCGAGCGCGCCGACCGTGGTCAGCACGTAGAACACCGTGCAGATGACGAGCGAGCCGATGATCGCCCAGGGCAGGTCACGGGCCGGGTTGCGGGCTTCCTCGCTGCCGGTGGAGACCGCGTCGAAGCCGATGTACGCGAAGAAGATGATCGCCGCGGCGGCGGTCACCCCGTCGGCGCCGGCCGGGGCGAACGGCTGGAAGTTGGCGGTGCTGAAGTTGGCGAACGCCACCACGATGAAGAAGACCAGCACCGCGAGCTTGATCCCGACCATCACCAGGTTGACCCGGGCACTCTCGGACACCCCGCGGACCAGCAGGAACGTGATGGCGAGCACCACCACGACGGCCGGCAGGTTGAAGACGCCACCGTCCTCCGGCGACTTCGCGATCGCGTCCGGGAGCGCGACCCCGAACGCCGCGTCCAGGAACGCGTTCAGGTTGCCGCCCCAGCCGATCGCGATGCCGGCGACGGACACCCCGTACTCCAGGATCAGGTCCCAGCCGATCACCCACGCGACCAGTTCGCCCAGGGTGGCGTAGGTGTAGGTGTAGGCGCTGCCGGACACCGGGATCGACGACGCCAGCTCGGCGTAGGACAGCGCCGAGAACACGCAGGCCACCGCGGCCAGCACGAACGACAGGATCACCGCGGGCCCGGCGATCCCGGCCCCTTTGCCGATCACCACGAAGATGCCGGTGCCGATGATCGCGCCGACCCCCATCGCGGTCAGCTGGGTGCGCCCGACGGCCCGTTTGAGTTCGGCCCCCTCCTCCCCCGCCCGGTCGACCAGCGACCCGACATCCCGGATCGCGAACACTCCCGCTTTCGCCATGCTGCGCCCCCTCACGCCGTCTCCGATCACCGTCTGCCCACGTGGAGCCGGACGCAACCGCAACACCGTGATCCGAAAACTCGGACCGCCCGAGTTGCCGAACATCGGAACCCGTGGATGAAAGCGGCGGGGGCGGCGTGCCGGACCGGGAAGGTGTGTGGGATCCCCGGCCCGGCACGCTGACCTGTCAGCCCTTGGCGGGCCTGGAGGTGACGGCCGCGGAGGGCGTGGCCGATGCGGGGACCGAGGCCGAGGCGGAGGGCGACGCGGACGCCGACGCCGGGGCGGAGGTCGAGGGGGTGGCGGCGGGCACCGGGAGGAGCAGGTCGGGGCAGGTCGCGCTCGGCTCCTCCGGGTGTGCGAGCTTCAGGCCGTCGAGCACCTTGACCGTGGCCTTGGTGATGTTACGGACGGACTTCTCCGGCTTGAAGGCCACCACCGCGCTGGTGTACTGCCCGTCCGCCTGCGGATAGACCACCAGGCGGATGCCGTCGACGTACGAGCAGGCCGTCTTGCCGCTGCCCCAGCCCATGATCTGGACGCCGTGATAGTTCTCGTAGAAACCGGTCTTCCTGGGCGCCTGGTCCACGTCAGGAGCGGAAACCGTAGCGGAGGAGACCGCGGTGGTGGCGGCCATCGCCGTGCCCGCGGCGGCCAGCGCACCGGCCGTCGCGATCAGGACGGTGATCTGTTTGGAGATCTTCATTGAAATCATCACCCAACACGCCATTCATCGACGTTCGAAAGAGTATTTCCGGATAGGGCTGCCGACGATATCCCGATACTACCCGGGAACAATTCAACGACACGGCCCCGGCCCGAATGACCGGATCCTTCAGGTGACATTATTCATGATGATTCCTACGCCCGATGGACACGATTATGTGAGAGGAAGCCGATCTGCTTACATGGGCCGGAACACGACAAATCACCTCCCAGAGAAGGATCTCCATGGCTGATGTGAAACGTCGCGACGTTCTGCGCTACGGTGCGGCCGGAGCCGCCACCGCCGCGTCCGCGCTCGTCGGGGCCCAGGCCCTGGCCAGCCCGGAGGCGCCGGCTCCGGGGCCCACCGCCAAAGGCCGGAAAGCCGGACCGGACCCGGACGACTTCAACGAGGTCTACCGGGGCAAACGGATCCGGGGACGGTACAAGATGGGCGTACTCGGAAATCTCGATCTCGGGAATCTGAAGAATCTGGGCGCCGACATCACCCGGACCCTAGGGCTGGCCAGGCAGAACGAGGTGTTCGTCAACAACCGGGCGCTCGCGATGACCGCCATCCCCACCATGTTCTTTCCCACGGACGGCCGGAAACCGTACGTCGGAATCGGTTTGATCAGTGCGATCAACCACTACGACCCGGTCGAACTCGAACCGAACGCGGACTGCCTGCGGAGCCTGGGAAAGAAAGTCGTCGACATTCTGGGTGATCTCGAACTGAGCGGCGAATCAGCCGAAGAGCACACCCACTGACGACTGCGACAACCTCCAGAAAGGCACCGGAGATCCATGGCCGTCCGTAAGAGCATCGCTGCCATGACGAGCGCGGAGAAGACCGCGTTCGCCACCGCGCTCCGGCAGCTCAAGTCCTCGTCCCCGAACGGGCGCAACTACAACTGGTACATCGACCAGCACATCACGTTCTTCAACCGGACGAACGACAACATCAGTCACGCGCACCAGTCGCCGTCGTTCTTCCCGTGGCACCGCGAGTACCTGCGGCTGCTGGAACTGGACCTGCAGGCGGTCAGTGACGACCCGGACATGTTCCTGCCGTACTGGGACTGGACCGGCCCGGCCTCGCCGTTCACCGCCGACTTCTGCGGCGCGGTCACCAACGGCAGCGTCAGCCGCGGCAACTTCAGCCCGTCGTGGGGCTGGTCGCTGTACCGCAGCAGCATCCAGACCAACTTCCTGCAGCGCCGGCTGGGGCAGGCCGCCTCCCGCCCCAGCGTCTCGACGGTCAACGCGGTGCAGAGTTACACGGTGTACGACCAGTCCCCGTGGAACGGCGGCGTGTCCAACAGCTACCGCAACCGCAACGAGATCGAGCTGCACAACCGGGTGCACAACTACGTCGGCGGGCACATGGGCACCCGGGAGGCGCCCAACGACCCGGTGTTCTGGCTGCACCACTGCAACATCGACCGGCTGTGGTGGCGCTGGCAGCAGAACCGTGGCGTCGACACGTACCAGCCGCGCGGCAACGTCGGCGGCGTGGTGGACAACACCGAGACGATGCAGCCGTTCGGCCGCACCCCGGCGTCGGTCCGGAACATCAGCGACCTGGGCTACAGCTACAGCTGAGCCGGCGGGGCGGCCGGGTCCAGACGGCCGCCCCTCGCGGTGATAGCCGATCGTCGATATCGTGCGGGCGTGAGACTTCGCATCGTGGCCGCCGCCGGCGCCCTCCTGATGGCCCTCTCCCCCGCCACCGCCGCCCGTGCCGCCGACGATCCGCTCCTGGACCGGCTGACCGACATCCCCGGGCTGACCGTCGTGTCCGAGACACAGGGCACCGGCTACCGGTTCTTCGTCCTCACCTACCGGCAGCCCGCCGACCACCGGCATCCCGGCCAGGGAAGTTTCGAGCAGCGGCTCACCCTGCTGCACCGGTCGGAGACCCAGCCGGTGGTGCTCTCCACCAGCGGTTACGGTTTGGCCGCCGCGCCGCGCCCGACCCAGACCGAGCCGACCGCCCTGCTCGGCGCCAACCAGGTGTCGGTCGAGCACCGGTTCTTCACCCCGTCCCGGCCCGCGCCCGCCGACTGGTCGGATCTGAACATCTGGCAGGAGGCCACCGACGAGCACCGGATCGTCGGCGCGCTCAAGACCGTCTACCCGGCCCGCTGGATCCAGACCGGCGGCAGCAAGGGCGGCATGACCTCGGTCTACCACCGCCGCTTCTATCCGGGCGACGTGGACGGCGTGGTCGCCTACGTGGCGCCCAACGACAAGATCAACCCCGAGGATGCGGCGTACGACCGGTTCCTCGCGACCGTCGGCACCCCGGAGTGCCGGGCCGCCCTGAACGAGGTGCAACGGCAGGCCCTGCTCCGGCGCGACCGTCTGGTGCCCCGCCTGGAGGCCGCCGCCGCGGAGAACGGCTGGACCTTCACCCGCACCCTCGGCACCGCGGACCGCTCGTTCGAGATGGCCGTCCTGGACACGGCGTGGGCGTTCTGGCAGTACAGCCTGCTCGCCGACTGTGCCTCGGTGCCCGCCGCGACTGCCACCGACGACGAGCTGTGGGAGTGGATCGACGGGGTCGCCGGGTGGAGCTTCTACACCGATCAGGGGCTCGAGTTCTACTGGCCGTACTACTACCAGGCGGCCACCCAGCTCGGCTGGCCCAGCTTGAAGTTCGAGCATCTGCGGAAACTCCGCGCCTATCCCGGCCTCTACACCGCCAACTCGTCCCTGCCGAAGGAACTTCGCCGGCCACACAATCCGGTTCCGATGATCGACGTGGATCTCTGGGTTCGTACAAAATCGGAGAAAATGCTTTTTGTGTACGGCGAGAACGACCCGTGGGGCGCCGAACGCTTCGTCCCGAGCCGGCGGGACTCGGCCGTCTTCGTGGCCCCCGGCGCCAACCACGGCGCCAACATCGCCCGCCTGAACCCCGCCGACAACGCCGCGGCCACGGCCCTGCTGCGCCGCTGGGCCGGAGTCAGCGCCACGCTGGCCCCGCAGCAGGCCCTGGACCTACCCTTCGACGACCAGCTGGGCGACCGCCGCCGCCTGCCCTGACCAGCACTTTCGGTAACCGCCGGCGTCTGCTCCGAACGGCCTTTCGGGGATCGTCGACTTCTGCCCTGACCGGCCTTCTGGTGACCGGCGCCGACCGCGCTCGACCGGCCGCCCGGTGTTCCGCACGCGGTGCCCGATAGCATCGCGTGCGGTACACCAGCACGGCGAAACCGGAGATATCGTGGCATCGGATGACATTTCCCGCCGGGAGGCGGAGCAGCTGCTCAAGCTCGACGCCGAGGCCCGGGTCACCCGGACCTTCGAGGCGATCGCCGCCAAGGGCGAGCTGTGGGTCTGGGGCGACGAGGGCGACATCCTGTTCACCGAGGACGGCCGCCGCCGCAACCTCCTGCCCATCTGGCCGCACGCGACGGTGGCCCGCCTGGAGAACGAGGGCGACGTGGACGGCGAACACGCCATCCGCATCCGCACCGACGTCTTCCTGAAGGAGTGGATCCCCCAGCTGGAGGAGGACCACGCCGACATCGCGATCTTCCCGGTCGAGGAGGTCAACGCGGCCGTGATCCCCCTCGCCGACTTCCGCGCCCGCCTGTCGACACGGCGCTGATCAACAGCGCCGCCGGCCGCCCGAGGCCCGCGGCGCGCGGCCCGTTCCCGGGATCGCTCAGAGCGTGACGACGATCCCGACGATCGGCTTGCGCTTGACCCGGAACGCTTTGGCGAGCCAGTTCCCCACCCGGGACATGATGTAGCGCCGGGCGATCAGATCCCGGGCCGCGAGGCTCTCCGCGTCCCCGAGCACCCGCGCGGTCCCGGGAACCGCCACGGCCCCGTCGGCAACCTTCCCCCGAATGTCACAGGCGGTGACCTCGACCCGGGGGTTGTTCCGGATCCGCTTGACCTTCCAGGCTTCCGCCTCGGAGATGATGGTCAGCGTGCCCCCGTCAGCGACATGCCAGACCGGAGTGGACACCGCGGTGCCGTCCTTCCGGTAGGTGGTGAGACTGACCTGCTTACTTCTGGCGAACTCCGCCCCGGCATTCATGACCATGAACCCTACCGGCCGCGCGTCACACGATCGGGCCGGGCAACCGCGCCGGGTGCCGCACGGTACGGTCTGCGGACCCTAGAAGTGTGGAGGCTGGCGGTGGGCAGGCGACGTGGGCCGGTCGTGGTCGAGGGGCTGGTCTGTGCCGATGTGACCGTCATGGCCTGGGCTGATGGCGAGCGTGAGCGGTGGTGGGCCCGGGCCGATGCTCTCGAGCACGGGCTCGAGCAGGACGACTGGGCCAAGGCCGTCAGCAGTGCGGACAAGCTCTCCGATCTGGAGCCCGAGCAGGTTCCGTGGCTTTTTGCGAAAGGGCCGGACTCCCCTGCCCGCGCCTTGCTGAGCACGACCGCGTTCTTGCGGCATCGGCAGCGGGTGGATCTCGGGCGGGTGGCGGTGGCCCGGTTCGAACTGGACGCCCGGGCGTACGCGCTGGGTGAGGCCGCCGAGAGCGCCGACGAGCTGGGGCTTCTCGTGTTGCCGTTCCGCGGGCCGGAGGCGGCGGCGCTGGTCGCGGGCTGGTTGCGGCATCTCGGGTCGGCCCGGCTGTGGGCGCGGCTGTGGCTGGGCCGGCATCCGGAGGCGGCGGCGCGGGCGCTGATCCCGGCAGCCGCGGGCAAGCCGGGGCGGGCGCGGCAGAACGCGGAGGCGGCGCTGCGGTTCCTGTCGGCGGCCGGTCACGGTCCGCTTCTGATCAAAACGGCTTGCGGGTACGGCGAACAAGCGCAAGAACTGGTCGAAGCCCTGCTGGATACGGAACCGGAACTGCCCGCCGGCAGGAACCGGATGGCCGCCGGCCAGCTTCCGGAGATCCGGGCCGCACACGGCGGCGTCCTGCCCGAGGACCACGTCACCCGGCTGCTCACCGCACTGACCCGGTCGTCGCTGGACGAGGCGCCGGAGCCCGCGCCGGGCGACCCGGACCGCCCGGTGCCGCTGGTGGTGGCGTCGTCAGCCGCCGCCCAGCCGCTGGTCCGCGAGGCCGATCCGGCACTGGCCGAGCTGCTCACCAGCGCCGACCGGAGCAGTCTGGCCGCCTTCGGCCGGGCGATGCTGGACGACTGGGTGACCGCCGGGATGCCACCGGCCGAGTCGTGGGTGCTGCTCGCGCAGGCGCACCTGGGCGACGACACCACGATGGACGCGCTGGCGCCACTGGTCCGCTCCTGGCCCGCGAAGAGCCGGCACGCCCGCGCGGTCGACGGGTTCGCGGTGCTGGCCACGGCCGGTTCGGACGTGGCGCTGCGGCATCTGCTGGCGATCGAGGAGAACATGTCGGGCGGGCCCACCAACGACCGGGCCACCGTCTACCTCACCCGGGCCGCGGCGGTCCGGGGACTGTCGGTGACCCAGCTCGCGGACCGGCTGGCGATCACCCACGGCCTAGACACCGGGGTGGTCGTCGACTACGGAACCCGGTCGTTCCGGGTCCGGCCGGACGAGCATCTGGTCGCGCACGTGGTGAACGCCGACGGCCGGGTGCTGGCCCGCCCGCCGAAGCCCGGGGTCAAGGACACGGCTCCCCAGGCGTACCAGCAATTTCTGCAGTTCAAGAAGGATCTGCGGGCGAGCGCGGTGGAGCAGGCGGGACGGCTGGAACGCGACATGCTGCGGCGGCGGCTGCGCCCGGCACGGGACATTCCCGGCGTACTGCTGCCGCATCCGGTCCTCGGGCCGCTCGCACGGCGGCTGTTGTGGGGCGAGTTCGACGGCCGGCGCCTGGTGCGGGCGCTGCGGATCGCCGAGGACGGCAGCCTGGCCGACCTGCACGACGACACCGCCGCGGTCGGGCCGGACACGCCGCTGGGGATCGTGCATCCGGCCGATCTGCGCGGGGATCTCGGCGCGTGGGCGCGGCTGTTCGCCGATTACGAGATCCTGTCGCCTTTCCCGCAGCTCGGACGCCCGGTCGTGACGCTCACCGATGCGGAACTGTCGGCCACCTCGCTGCCCGGTTTCGGGCCGCTGGACGGCCACCGGCTGGTGAAGCTGATGAGCAACGGCTGGCACGGCAACGGGTACCACATCGGCAGCCGCGTCCACACCCGGCTGCGGCGGCGGCTGGCCGGTGGGCTGGTGCTGCTCGCCGAGTTCTCCCCCGGCATGCCGACCTCCCAGTACCCGCCGGACACCGAGCATCGGGTCACCGAGATCTGGGTCGACGCGGAGTGGTCGGAGAACTGGCAGCCGGTTCGGCGTACGCCGCTGGGTGAGGTTGATCCGGCCGTTTTGTCCGAAGCGCTGGTCGTGCTGTACGGCACGACCGATTGAGCCCGCTTCCAGATTTCGCTTTCCGGCGCGCCGGGCCGGTTACCAGGTGCGGATGCCGGGCAGGGCCGCGTTCAGCAGGTGGCGCAGCTCGGCCAGGCGCAGCAGGCGGCCGGCGAACAGGTAGCCGACGCCGCCGGCCAGCCCCGCGACGATGCCGGTGACCAGCGCGTTCGCCCATCCCGCACCGCTGATCGCCCACATCGCGCCGCCCGCGCAGGCCACGGCCACGGCAACTGCCACAAAGACCCTGGCGTGGGTACGCAGGAGTCGCTTCCCGTCGATGTAACCCAGCCGGCGGCGCAGGACGAACGCGGTCAGGTTGAGCCCGGTGAAATAGGCGGCGGCATAGGCCACCGGGATGGCGATCACGATGTCCTCGGCCGGCAGCAGCCATCCGGCGATCGCGCAGCCCGCCACCCCGACCGCGGCGACAGCGGCCGTGATCAACGCGGCCGTCTTCGTGTCCTGCAGGGCGTAGAGACCCCGTTGCAGAATCATGTAGGAAGTGAACGGGACCAGTGTCAGTCCGTAGGCGGCCAGCACCAGCCCGAGGACCCGTACCGTCGCGGAACTGCTGTTGCCGTGATCGAAGAGAACAGTCGCGATCTGCGGGCCGAGCAGGATGAACGCCGCCGAGATCGGGGCCATCACCACCAGCGCGGTCCGGACCGCCCGGGACAGCCCGGTGACCACCCGGTTGTGCTCGTCACGGGCCGCGTACTGGCTGAGCCGCGGCAGCATCGCCGTCATGATCGAGACGGCGACGACCGCGAACGGCACGTGGAAGATCGCGTTCGCGTTCTGGAACGCGGTGATGCCACCGGCCCCGCTCCACGACGCGGCCCGGGTCGCCGCGGCCACCAGGACCTGCTGGGTGACGACCGCCAGCAGCACCCAGAGCCCGAGTTTGCCGATCTGCCGGATGCCGATGCCGCGCGGGTCCAGGTGCAGCCGGATCGGGAACCCGGTCCGGCGCAGCGCCCACACCACCAGGGTCATCTGCGCGAACACCCCGGCCGTGGTGCCCAGCGAGAGCAGCAGCAGATGCCCGTCACCGAGGGTGGTGCTGGTGCTGCCGCCGACCGCGGCGTAGGTGAGACCGACAATGATCACGATCACGCTGTTCACCAGTGGCGCCCAGGCCGGTGCCCCGAACAGGCCGCGGATGTTGAGGACCGCGGCGGCGGTGGCGCTGATGCCGTAGAACAGGATCTGCGGGAAGAAGTAGCGACTGAAAACGATCGCCAGGTCCCGCTGTTCCGGGGTGAAGCCGGGCGCGTACAGGTCGATCAGCAGCGGCGCGGCGGCGATCGCCACGACCGTGATGGTGCCGAGCACGTAGACGATCAGCGACAGCAGCCGCTGCGCGTAGAGCACCCCGCCGTCGGACTCCCGGATCGACGCCCGGGTCAGCAGCGGCACCACGATGCTGGCCATGGTCCCGCCGACGACCAGCTCGTACACCTGGTTCGGCAGCGTGTTGGCCACGTTGTAGGTGTCCAGCAGCCGGGTGCCGAGCCCGAGAGCAGCGGCCAGCACGACGATACGCACGAACCCGGCCACCCGGGACGCGAGCGTCGCGATGGCCAGATTCCGCCCCGCCGACCTGATCGAAGATCCTTCTGTCACGGCTCACTGTCTACCGGTTGCGATCAACCTCGCTGTTCAGGACCCCCTCGCGAGCCACCGCGGCGATCACCGCGGCCGCACGATCGGCATCGACCAGGGTGATCGGCTCCCGGATGACCGAACATCGGGGCGTCGTACGGCGCGGACCTGCCGGATCACCTCGGCGGCGTCGGTCGCGGGCGGGTCGTGGATCGCCTCCCTCACCACGATGTCGAAGATCGTCCGGCTTGCCGGGTCGAGCAGCAGGGTGGTCGTGGCGGAACACACTCAAGCCTCACCCTGACCCTCGACCTGGCCGGTCTGTGAAGTCACTGGACGGGATCGGCGCTTGCCTCTGACGTACGGGGAAGGGGTTAGCTTTCCGGCCTTCCTTCGAAAAAAGGGGTTGGCATGCGGGAGATCAGGGTGGCCAGGATTCCTCGGGGACTCCCGGTGGCGGACGACTTCGTGGTGGCCGAGGCGCCGATGCCGGTGGCCGGGGCCGGGGAGGTGCTGGTGCGCAACAGGTGGTTCACCGTGTTCGCGGCGCTGCGGACTCTGCTCGCCGGGGTCAGCGGCGCGCCGATGCCGGGGCTGACCGTGGGTGACACGCTGTTCGGGCCGGCGATCGGTGAGGTCGTGCAGGCGCCCGCCGACAGCGGCTTGAAAGACGGTGACCTGGTGAAACACATGCTGGGGTGGCGGGAGTACGCGGTGCTGCCGGCCGCCGGCCTCACCCGGCTCGACGGTGATCCGGTGCCGCATCTCGCCCAGGTGCCCACCGCGCACGGGGCGTTCACCCGGGCGGCGCGGCTCCAGCCCGGTGACACGGTGTTCGTCTCGGGTGGCGCCGGGTCGCTGGGGTCGGTCGCCGGGCAGGTGGCGAAGCTGCTGGGGGCCGGGCGGGTGATCGGCGGCACCGGTTCGGCGTGGAAGGCCGAGCAGATGCTGACCGATTTCGGGTACGACGCGGTGGTGGCCCGCGGTGACGCCGATCAGCTGGCGGCGGCCGCCCCGGACGGCATCGACGTGTTCTTCGACAACACCGGCGGCGACGACCTGCGGGCGGCGCTCGCGGTGGCCCGGCCGCACGCCCGGTTCGCGCTGGTCGGGGCGTTGTCCGGGCAGCTGTCGGCGACCGGCCCGGGCACCACCGCGCCGGTGGAGATCGACACGTTCGCGCTGATCCTGAAACAGATCACCGTCACTGGCTACAGTGGCCAGGAGGAGACACCGGAGTGGCTCCTACCCAGGATCAATTTTCGGTACGCCCGGGTCGACGGTCTCGCGGCCGCGCCCCAGGCGGTGCAGGACGCGCTGACCGGGCGTTACGCGGGCACGGTGATCGTGGCGGTCTGACTCACGAGGGGGCATCGATGCGGATCGGGGACGCGGCAGCGGCGGCCGGCGCCACACCACGGGCACTGCGCTTCTACGAGGAGAACGGGCTGCTCCCCGCCCCGCAGCGATCCGGCACCGGCCAGCGCGTCTACACCCCGCGCGACGTGGCCCGGATCCGCACCGTCCGCGAGCTGCTGGCCGCCGGCCTGACCGTCGGCGACCTGCGGGGCTGCGCCGACCGCCTGGACCTGATCGACACCTCGGGCGGCTGCTCCAGCTCCGACGGCATCGCCGGCCGCCGCGTCGAGGCCCTGAACGCCGAGATCACCCGCCTGACCACCCTCCGCGACCGCTTGGCGGCGAGGATCACAGCACGGGCCTGACGCCCGGAAAATCCTGTCTATTTGTGGGACCAATGGTGTCGGTGTTTCACATTCCTTGCCGTTTCCGTACCTACGGAAAAATCGCCTCCTTTGAGTTAGACGCTTTGGCCGACCGTGCGTATATCCCCGTGACACCCGTGCGGAGCTGCACGGATGCAAGGGAGCAGAGATGGACTGGAAGGCCGCGCTTTTAGTGAGCATCACCAATGGATTGGTGCAGTCGTTGGTGATATATGTGCGGGGAAACGCGATGCGCCGCACCGTGCGCAGCGCACTCCGGGAGTTGCCCGAAACGACTACCGCCATCGCGGTCCGGATCCATGACCAGCACGGAACCGGCACCGAGATCCACGCCGTCCGTGACCGGCCGCAGGGTCGAGAGGATTGACGATGGAGCAGGCTGTCAAGCCGTCTGATCCGCCTGATCTTCCACTCAATCTCCAGCAGGACACCTATGACCAATTTTATCTACGAATCCACAACCGCCTAGTGGCCCGGGCCATCGTCCTCGGATGCCCTCGCGACTCCGCTCCCGAACTGGTCCAGGACGTTCTGATCAAGATCTGGGAAAGGTGGGAGGCGATCGACTGGCGAACCCGGAGCAATTACACCTTCGTCGCCCTGCACCGGGAGGTGATCAGCCGTTTCCGGCAGGCCGGCATTCGTCAGCGGATCAGTTTCGGATTCATGCCCGGAGCCGGCCGGTGGAACTGTGGCAGCGACGTCGAGAAAACGGTGATGGACGGCGACGAGGCGGCTCAGGCGATGAAGTTCATCAAGGAAAAGCTGTCCCCGCAGGCCCGGCACATCATGCTCCGGATCATCGAGGGCTACACACCGAACGAGGTCGCCCGTGAACTCGGCTTGAAGCCATCCACGGCGCGCAACCACCTGCTCCGGGCTCGGAGGCTGGTGAAGGACTATCTGGAAGGGACGTCGTGACCATACGAGACGACCTGCCGATCGAACTGACCGCAGAGGAACGCCGCATCCTCCGGCTCGCCGAAATAGGCGCAGTCGCCGGGATGGCCCTGAACCCCGCAGCAAGCCTGGCTCAGGCCAGGGCCAGAATCGCACAGCTTTCGGCTCCGACGCCGACTCGCAGCGCTGTCGTGACCGGCTGTTCTCAGCATCTCGCCGACAAAGATCCAGCACGGTCCAGAATGTTCATCGATCTGGCACCGACCGCCGCAAAGTGTGCGGAGCAATTCGGCCGGAAATCCGGGCGGCGTCTGGACTGGGCGTTGGCAGGTCTGCTCACGGTGGTCCTCGTTGCCGCCAGTGCAGCGGCCTTGCGGTGGCCCATCGCCGGTGACCAGGTATCGCGGTCGAAGCAGCTCGCTGCGCAATCGAAAGGTCTTCGGTCCACCAATCCGGTAGTTGCCGATCTGCTGGCTGTCCAGGCCTATCGAACTAGTCAAACCGATGAGGCCGCCGAAAGCCTCAGTAGCGCTACCGATCAGCCCATCACCCGTTATCTAACCGGTAGCCCGAAACCCGTTCGAGCGCTGGCGATCAGCCCAGACGGCCGGCTCGTTGCCGGAGCCGGCTTCGACGAGACGGTCCGAGTATGGGATCTGGCGACCGGCGGATCCCGGCCCCTGACCAACCATACTGGCCAGGTGAACGCGGTGGCCTACAGTCCCGACGGTAAACACCTCGCCAGCGGCAGTAGTGATGGTGGAATCCGGATGTGGGATCTGGCGACCGGCAGTATCCGAGCCTCGTTCGGCAGCAACGGTCCTGTGTATGCGGTGGCCTACAGCCCAGACGGTCGACAACTGGCCAGTACCAGCAATGATGGCGGAATCCGGATATGGGACCTGGCGACCGGCAGTATCCGAGCCTCGTTCGGCAGCAACGACCAGGTGCATGCGGTGGCCTACAGCCCAGACGGTCGACAACTCGCTAGCAGCAGCAGCGATGGCGGAATCTGGATATGGGATCTGGCGACCGGCGAATCCAGAATGCTGTCCACTTGCACCGGTCAGGTGCATGCGGTGTCCTATAGCCCAGACGGTAAAAGAATCGCCATCCCTAGTAGCGGTGGCGGAATCCGGATATGGGATCTGGCGACCGGAGAATCTCGACCGCTGTCCACTTACACCGACCAGGTGTATGCGTTGGCCTACAGCCCAGACAATAGACAACTCGCTAGCGCCGGCGCTGATGGGACCGTGCGATTCTGGGCGGTCGCTGCCGGGATGATCCCGTCGGCAACGACCGCCAGGGAGAAGGCTCGGCTGATCTGTGATCGGGTGGGACGTGACTTCACCCCGGACGAACGCGCACGGTACCTCCCCGGGACTGATTCCAGCTTGTCGGCATGCCCAGCGACAGAATGAGGCGGTCCTGATCACATCGGGATCGGGGTGGAAATAGCGGTTGTCGCGGGCTGGTTCTGGTGCCCATGAGGACGGCGAAGTTGGTGGTCGTGGGTGGTGGGCAGTCGGGACTCTCGGCTGGCTACCACCTCCGGCGGCGTGGGTTCGGCAGCGCACTTCAAGATTCTTCCGGCGGCTCTACGTTCGTCGTGCTGGATGCGTCGGACGGGGCCGGTGGGGCGTGGCGGGAGCGGTGGGAGTCGCTGCGGATGGCCACCGTCAACGGGATCTTCGACCTGCCGGGGTTTCCGAAACCGCCCATCGATCCGGGCGAACCGAGCCGGACCGCCGTACCCAGATATTTCGCGTCCTTCGAGGAGCAGGCCGAGCTGCCGATCGAACGGCCGGTGCGGGTCACGTCGGTGCACGACGGGCCGGACGGTGGGCTGATCGTCGAGACCGATCGCGGGCCGTGGGCCACCCGGGCGGTCATCAACGCCACCGGGACCTGGGACAACCCGGTCCGGCCCGAGTACCCGGGCTCGGACACGTTCACCGGGCGGCAACTGCACGCCCGGGAGTACGTCGCCGCGCCGGAGTTCGCCGGGAGACGGGTCGCGGTCGTCGGCGGCGGCATCACCGCCGTACAGCTGATCGAAGAGATCTCCCGGGTGGCGAAGACGTTCTGGTACACGCGGCGCGAGCCGGTCTTCCGCGAGGCGTTCGAACCCGAGGTGGCCGGGCGGGAGACCATCACGAAGGTGACCGCCGACGTCGAGGCGGGGCGCCCGACCGGGAGTGTGGTGTCGTACACCGGGCTGATCTGGACGCCCTACGCGGTCGCGGCCCGGGACCGTGGCGCGCTCGATCGGCGGCCGATGTTCACCGGGATCGAACCGTACGGGGTGCGCGAGGCGGACGGCTCGTTCACCACCGTCGACACGATCCTGTGGGCGACCGGGTTCAAGGCGTCGCTGGCCCACCTCGACCCGCTGCACCTGCGCAACGAGCAGGGCGGCATCCGCCTGATCGGCACCCGGGTGGCCGCCGATCCGCGGGTCCACCTGGTCGGTTTCGGGCCGTCGCAGTCGACGGTGGGCGCCAATCGGGCCGGACGGGAGGCAGTGAACGCCCTCTATAGTTTCCTCACCACAGCACCTTCCCCCGAATCCCCTTCGAGGTGCACATGAAACGATCCATTCCCCTGGCGCTGGTGTGCGCGGTCGTCGCCGCGACGATTCCCGGCCATCCGGCCACCGCCGCCGCGCCGACCGTCACCGCGGTGTACCACCACCGTCCTGACCACGTCGGGGCGGACCGCCCTGACCTACACCGGTTACATGAACGGCGAGTCGTTCCAGCAGGACGGCATCGTCACGTACGGCAATTGGCAGTATGCGGCGTTCTGGGACCAGAGCGGCTACGTGAACCTGTCCCGCCGGCAGGTGCCGTCCGGTGCCTGGTCGCATCTGCGGCTGACCGATTACGTGACCACGTCGACCGATTCGCACAACACCATCAGCATCGGCATCGCCCCGTCCGACGGCACCATTCATCTGGCGTTCGACACCCACTCGTCGCAGTTCCGTTACCGCAAATCGGTGGCCGGGCTGGCCACCGCGGCGACCTGGTCCACCAGTGGTTTCGGGGCGGTGCAGACGAAGTTGACCGCCACCGCGATGGACGTGGTCACCTATCCGCAGTTCTTCGCCCACCCCGACGGCACCCTGCAGATGGCGATCCGGACCGGATACAGCGGGACGGGCGACGAGGTCCTGTACGAGTACGCCGGCGGCGCCTGGACCCATGTCGGCACGTTCATCGACGGCACCACGGCCGGGAACAACGCCTATCTGTTCGGCATCGAGTACGACAATGTCGACCCGTCGAATCCGCTGCTGCACGCCACGTGGACGGTGCGGGAGACGTCGAACGCCAGCACCAATCACGATCTGTACTACGCGTACAGCAGGGACAAGGGCCGCACCTGGCGCAACAATGCCGGAACTGTGCTGGCCGGCCCGCTGAAGGCCGATGCGAGCACGCTGAAGGTGTGGGGAATCGGCCAGAACCGGGGCCTGATCAACCAGGAGTCGCAGGTGGTGGACGCGGCAGGCATCGTGCACGTGCTCGCCTCACACCTGCCCGCGTCGTCCGCCGACAACACCGATTTCACGGCTGCCCGGGAGACCGCGGTCCTGGTGCACTATTGGCGGGACAAGGCGAGCAAGGCCTGGCACCAGGTCTACACCCCGTTCCTGGAGCGCTCGTCCCGAGGCGACATAGCGGTGGATTCAGCCGACAATCTGTATGTGGTCAGCGGCGATTCGAGCACGAAGAAGCTGCACATCCAGACGGCGTCGAAGGCGTCGACGTGGACCGATTGGACGATCCGTTACACGTCGTCGGCGATCTATTTCTCCGACCCGCTGATCGACCACCAGCGCCTGAAGTCGACGAACACCCTGAGCATCTTCACTCCCCGCTACGGCGGAAGCCAAATCGACGTCCAGGACTGGAAAGTCAACCCCTGACCCTCTTTTTTGTACGCTTCTCATCTCCGCAGAAGCAACGGCCCGTCCCGCCTCGTCACGCGAGGCGGGACGCCACCCCGGATCGTTCGGCGACCGCCGGGCCGATGGCGGCTCTCACCGCTCGCCCGCCGGACACCGATGAACGGTTCGATCCGTCCCGGCCCCGGACAGCCGACCGGCCCAAGGCATGTTCCGCATGCCGGTCGCGGGTGGAGGGCTCCGGGTGGGGTGACGCGGGGGTTCACTGGTGGGCCCACGGGGTTCGGAATCTGGCGAGGGATGTCAGGAGCAGCAGGGTCAGCAGGGCTGCTCCGCCGTCGGTCAGGTAGGACGGGAGCAGGCCTGCTGGGCCGAAACGGGTCAGGGTCACCTCGAAGACTTCCGGTGGGATGACTACCACGCCGGCCGCCTGGGTCAGGTTCACCGCCAGGACTGTCCAGAACACTGCGGGCCGGCCGGTTCGGGCCAGCAGGCCGACCATGTTGCCCAGCAGGTAGACGCAGCCCACGGCGCGGAAGCCGAGCAGGAAGCCGGGCGCGTCGGTCGCGGCCTGCTCCGGCGACGCACCGGCGGTGCGCATTATGTCGAAGATGGCCTGTTCGTCGATGATGACGAAAGCCTGCAGTGCGGTACCGATCACGAAGGCCAGCGAGCAGGCCACGACCAGGTTCTGCAGCGGCCTGGTGAAACGGGTGGGTGCCGTCATGACGCCGACGCTACGGCCGGGCGGGACGACGGCACATCCCGCGGAATCCCTGAGGTGTCCCCTAAGCAGCGGCCCAGCGGTTGATGATCGTGGACAGGACCGTCATCGGGACGATGCCGGCTCCGAGGACCTGGTCGTGGAAAGCGGCCAGGTCGAAACGGCTGCCCAGGGACGTGCGTGCGGACTCCCGCAGGCGCAGGATCTCGCGGGCGCCGACGCTGTACGCCAGGGCCTGACCGGGCCAGGCGATGTAACGGTCGGTCTCCTGGCGTACGTCGCGGCTTGACATCACCGTGCCGGCTGTCAGGAAGTCCCGGGACTGCCGGCGGGACCAGCCGAACGCGTGCAGGCCGGTGTCCGTGACCAGGCGGGCGGCTCGCAGCGCGGCCAGGGACACCCGGCCCAGACGGGTCAGCGGGGACGAGTACAGGCCCATCTCGTCGGCCAGCTGTTCGGCGTACAGGGCCCAGCCCTCGACGTAGGCACCGAGCCTGGTGTCCACGTACCGGCGGAAATCAGGTAGTTCGGTCAGACCCTGGGCGGCGACGATCTGGAAGTGGTGGCCGGGGACCGCCTCGTGGAACGTGAGCGCCTCCAGGGCGAAACGGGAGCGCTGCCCGGGATCCGCGGTGTGGATGAAGACGGTGCCGGGCTGGCTGCCGTCGACCGCGGGCGGGCGGTAGTAGGCGGCCGGGGCCGAGTCCGCGTCCTCGGGCGGGACCTCGGCGAACGCGCACGGGGCGGACGCGGCGAGCGCGGTGATCTCGGGCGTGCGGGCGGACACCCGGTCCAGCGCCGCGGCCACCGTCGCCATGATCTCGGCGGCGGTGGTGAACCGGAGGGACGGGTCGTCGCGCAGCTTCGCCCGTACCGCAACCGGGTCGGTGATGCCGAAAGCCTCCTTGCCGATCGTCGACCACTGCTCGTCCAGATCGGCGAGGAGGGACAGGCCCAGGTCGTGGACCTCGCGCGGGGTCGACGGCAGGGTGGTGTGGGCGGCGACGGCGGCGCGGTAACCGGCCTCTCCCCCGCGCACCGCCAGGATGCCGGCGTGCTCGTCGTCACGGGCGTTCTCGGACAGCTCACCGAGGTAGGCGTCGCGGAGCCGGATCATGGCCGCGCGAACGCCGGCCGGCAGAACGGGAACGGGACGCTCCAGGTGAGCGTCCAGCTGGGCCGCGGCCTGTTGCAACCCGAACCGGGTGCTGGGCCGGCCCCGGGACGCGGCGTCGCGGTACCGGTCGGCGAGGCCGTCGAAGAACGCGGCCGCGCCAGGCAGTCGCTGATCACCACCGGCCATGAAGTACGACGCCTGCGGCGAGCCGTAGACCATCGCCGACGCGTTCGCCTCCCACAGACAGTGTTCGGCCTCGTCGGCGGCGGCGTCGGCCATCCAGCGCAGGACGTCCCGGTCGGTGTCGTCGACAGCAAGAGAAGAGGCCCCGACAGCAAGAGAAGAGGCCGACCTGGCCACCGCACGGAAATACCGTGCGGCGGCCAGGTCGGCCGAGTGACGCGGATCGGGGAGGAACGCGTCGTAGGTGGTCAACCCGACCAGGCTCGCGCCCAGCGGATCATGACGGTTGAGGCGGTCGAAGAATTCAACACCCAGCTGTCGTACGTCCACCAGCTGATGATGTCAGGCGATGGCTCCGTCCAGCTGGCTCCGGAGCTTGGTGAGCGCCTTGGCCAGCAGGCGGGACACGTGCATCTGCGAGATGCCGATCTGCTCGGCGATCTGGCTCTGCGTCAGGTTGCCGTAGAAGCGCAGGCTGACGATCTTCTGCTCGCGCTCGTCGAGGCTGGCCAGGGCCGGGCCGAGGGCGATGCGGGCCTCGGCCTCCGCGAAGCCGGTGTCCTCGCTGCCGAGGGTCTCGCCGAGTTCGGTGCCGCCCTCGGTGACCGGGGTGGCGAGGCTCGTCGAGTTGTAGGCGCGGGCGCCCTCGAGGCCTTCCAGGACCTCGTCCTCGCTGATGTTGAGGTAGTCGGCGATGTCGGTGACGGTCGGCGAGCGGCCCAGGGTGTGGCTGAGCGTGCTGTTGGCGCCGGTGATCGCGAGGCGCAGCTCCTGCAGGCGGCGCGGCACCCGTACCGACCAGGTCTTGTCCCGGAAGTGGCGCTTGAGCTCACCGACGATCGTCGGGATGGCGAAGCCGGCGAAGTCGACGCCCCGGTCGGCCTCGAACCGGTCGACCGCCTTGATCAGGCCGAGGAGGGCGACCTGGTGCAGGTCGTCGCGGGGTTCGCCCCGGTTGGCGTAGCGGTTGGCGAGGTGCCGGGCGAGCGGCATCCACGCCTCGATGGCCTGGTCGCGCAGCCGGGCCCGGGACGGGTGGCCGGCCGGCAGGGCCGCCATCGTGTTGATCAGTTCGCTGGCCGGCTCGGTGCTGGCGGCGGACTCGCTGCGTGTGGCGGTCATGACGGTCATGCTGTGCTCCTCGGGCGAGCGTGAGAACCGGGGCGGGGCTGGAACGACAACCCCGTTTCCCATGCTTGCCGGAGGGCAAACATCGTTTGTCAGCCGATCCGGTGAATCCATGCGGAAAGCGCTGTCAGGGCTGGTGCGGCGATGCTGTGGCCTACCGGGTCACGGCGGGTGGTGGCGGTCGCGCCGGACTCGTCCCGGACGTAGTTCCAGGTGCGATCGAGCAGCTCACGGGGGATGACGGTGTCGTGGTCGCCCTGGGCGACGAAGACCGGGACGCCGTCGAGCCGGCCGGGCCCGGTGGGGACACCGGCGTCGAACGGCAGGGTGCCGTAGAGGATCGCGGCCCCCGCCCACCGCTGCGGGTCGTCGAGCAGCAGGCCGCCGGCGAAGGCCGCTCCCCCGCTGAAGCCGATCAGGACCACCGGGCGCCCGGCCGGGGCGGCGGTGTCGAGCCAGGCCCGGAACCAGTCGACGTTCGCCCGCAGCGACTCCGGGACCGGCCGGCCGATGCCCCGGTTGGCGAACCAGGCGAAGCCGCCGCCCTCGGCGATCGGGGCGCGCACCGCGGCGTAGGCACAGTCCGCGGGCAGGTGCCCGGCGAGCCCGAGGATCTCCTGCTCGTGCGAGCCGCGCCCGTGCAGCAGGACGACGAGCGGAGCGGCCGGGTCGGTGGAGCCGGCGGTGGCCACGACGGGGTTGGTCATGGTCGAACGGTAGGCCGGAAAGGTTGAAGCGTCAACTTTATGGGTGGGGTCGAACTGCGAAAACTCTTACTGTTAGGTTAGCCAAGCCTTATCAGTAAAGTTTGGGAGTTCATAGCATGCGTGCATCCCGGTTCCTTGCCGGAATCGTCGCCGCGACCACCGCACTGGCCCTGGCCGCCTGTGGCTCGTCCGACAGCGAGGAGAAGCCCGCCGCCTCCGGCAGCGCCGCCTCCGTCTCGTTCCCGATCACTGTCGAGCACGCCTTCGGCACCACCACCATCGAGAAGAAGCCCGAACGGGTCGCCACCGTCAACTGGGCCAACCACGAGGTCCCGCTGGCCCTGGGCATCGTCCCGGTCGGCTACGCCAAGGCCAACTTCGGTGACGAGGACGGCGACGGCCTGCTGCCGTGGGACGCCGCGAAGCTCAAGGAACTCGGCGCGCCGACCCCGGTCCTGTTCGACGAGACCGACGGCATCGACTTCGAGGGTGTCGCCAACACCAAGCCGGACGTGATCCTGGCCGCCTACTCGGGTCTGACCCAGCAGGACTACGACACGCTGAGCAAGATCGCGCCGGTCGTGGCGTACCCGAAGAAGCCGTGGGCGACCTCGTGGCGCGACAGCATCAAGCTGGAGAGCAAGGCCCTGGGCCTGGCGACCGAGGGCGACGCGCTGATCACCAGGATCGAAGGGGAGATGAAGGCCGAGGCGGCCCGCTACCCGAAGCTGGCCGGCAAGTCGGTGATGTTCCTGACCCACATCGACCCGACCGACCTCAGCAAGATCAGCTTCTACACCACGCACGACACCCGCGCGCAGTTCTTCACCGACCTCGGGATGAAGCACCCGGCCAGCATCGAGAAGGCCTCCTCCACCACCGAGGAGTTCAGCCTCACCCAGAGCGCCGAGCAGGTCCAGAACCTCAGCGACGTCGACATCATCGTGACCTACGCCGACGAGAAGGGCACCACGCTCGCCACGCTGCAGAAGGACCCGCTGCTCTCGAAGGTCCCGGCGATCGCCCGCGGCTCGTTCGTGTCGCTGCCCGGCAGCACCCCGGTGGCCACCGCCGCCAACCCGACCCCGCTCGCCGTCTCCTTCGTGCTGAAGGACTACGTCGACCTGCTCGGCGCCGCGGCCGACAAGATCTGATGACATCAGCCACAGGGCCGGACGTCGCGACACTGCGGCGCCCGGCCCGGGTGCGTCTGGGGTGGCTCCTCGTCGTCCTGGCCGTGCTCGTCCTCGTCATGCTGGCGTCGGTGGCCTTCGGCTCCCGCATCGTCGGCTGGTCCGACATCGTCGCCGCGTTCGGCGGCACCGATGAGACCCTCAACCAGGCCGCGGTGGTCAAACGCATCCCGCGGACCGTCCTGGCCGCCCTGGTCGGCGCGGCCCTGGCCCTGTCCGGCACGGTGATGCAGGGTGTCACCCGCAACCCGCTCGCCGACCCCGGCATCCTCGGCGTCAACATGGGCGCCATGCTCGCCATCGCCGTGGGCATGACCACCGTCGGCCTGGTCACCGCCACCCAGTACATCTGGGCCGCGATCGCCGGCGCCGCGATCTCCGCCCTGTTCGTCTACGGGGTCGGCTCGCTCGGCCGGGGCGGGGCCACCCCGCTCAAGATCGCACTGGCCGGCGCGGCCACCTCCGCCGCCCTGGCGTCCCTGGTCGTCGCGGTGGTGCTACCGCGCGGCGACGTCGCCGAGAACTTCCAGTCCTGGCAGGTCGGCGGGGTCGGCGGCGCGTCCTGGGACAGCATCGTCCAGGTGCTGCCGTTCCTGCTCGGCGGCCTGGCCATCTGTCTGCTCAGCGCTCGCGCCCTGAACTCCCTCGCGCTCGGCGACGAACTCGCCGCCGGCCTCGGTGAGCGGGTCGCCCTGGTCCGAGGCATCGCCGCCTTCGGCGCTGTCGTGCTGTGCGGCGGCGCGACGGCCATCGCCGGCCCGATCGCATTCGTCGGCCTGATCGTCCCGCACATGTGCCGGTTGCTCGTCGGCCTCGACCACCGGTGGCTGATGCCGTTCGCCACGCTGGTCGGCGCGGCCCTGCTGACCGCCGCCGACGTGGTCGGCCGGGTGGTGAACCGGCCGGACGAGATCGCGGCCGGCATCATCACCGCCCTGATCGGCGCACCCTTCTTCATCTACATCGTCCGCCGCCAGAAAGTACGTGAGTTGTGAGCACCACGACGCTCGAAGCCGTCACCCGGGGACGGGTCCGGCGCGGCCGTCGCCGCCGGGCCGTGCTCGGCGGCCTCACCGTGGCCGTCGTCGCGATCTTCGCCGTCTCGCTGATGGTCGGGCAGACCTTCTACACCCCGGACGAGGTGTTCCGGGTGCTCCTCGGCGAGACCGTGCCCGGCGCCTCGTTCACCGTGGGTGAGCTGCGGCTGCCCCGCGCGGTCCTGGCCCTGATCACCGGGCTGTGCTTCGGGATCGGCGGCGTCACCTTCCAGACCATGCTGCGCAACCCCCTGGCCAGCCCGGACATCATCGGCATCAGTTCCGCCGCCGGGGCCGCGGCCGCCTTCGCGATCATCGTGCTGAACCTCGGTGAGGCGGGTGTCTCGGCGTTCGCCATCGTCGCCGCGCTCGGTGTCGCCGTGCTCATCTACCTGCTGTCGTTCAAGGACGGGGTGGCGGGCACCCGGCTCGTGCTGATCGGCATCGGCATCGCCGCCATGCTGAACAGCGCCACCTCCTACGTCCTCGACCAGGCCGGGCAGTGGGACCTGCAGGCCGCCACCCGCTGGCTCAACGGCAGCCTCAACGGCTCCACCTGGGACGAGGCCGTCCCGGTGCTGGTGGCGCTGGCGGTGTTCGGGCCGATCCTGCTCGTACAGGCCCGCAACCTGACGATGCTGCAGCTCGGCGACGACACCGCGGCGGCCCTCGGCACCCGGCTGGAACGTACCCGCCTGATCTCGATCGTCGCCGCCGTCGGCCTGATCGCGTTCGCCACCTCGGCCACCGGCCCCATCGCGTTCGTCGCCTTCCTGGCCGGGCCGATCGCCGCCCGGATGGTCGGCCCCGGCGGCTCGCTGCTGCTGCCGTCCGCGGTGGTCGGCTCGCTGCTGGTGCTGCTCGCCGACTTCATCGGCCAGTTCGCCTTCGACACCCGGTTCCCGGTCGGCGTGGTCACCGGCGTGCTCGGCGCTCCCTATCTCATCTTCCTGTTGGTGCGCACCAACCGCGCGGGAGGCTCACTGTGACCACCGAACACACCCTCGAGGTCGAAACCCTGACCGTCGGGTACGCCGACCGCGTGGTCATCGACTCGCTCGACCTGCTCCTGCCGCCCGGGAGGATCACCGCGATCGTCGGGGCCAACGCCTGCGGCAAGTCGACGCTGCTGCGCTCCATGTCGCGGCTGCTCGCCCCGCGCGGCGGCCACGTGCTGCTGGACGGCCGCGAGGTCCACAGGATGCCCGCCAAGGAGCTGGCCCGCACCCTCGGCCTGCTCCCCCAGTCGCCGATCGCGCCGGAGGGCATCACCGTCGCCGACCTGGTCGGCCGGGGCCGCAACCCGCACCAGCGGATCCTGTCCCGCTGGAACGCCGACGACGACAAGGCGGTCGCCGCCGCCCTGGACGCCACGCACACCGCGTCGCTGGCGGACCGGTCGGTGGACGAACTCTCCGGCGGCCAGCGGCAGCGGGTGTGGATCGCGATGGCCCTGGCCCAGCAGACCGACGTGCTGCTGCTCGACGAGCCGACCACGTTCCTGGACGTCAGCCACCAGATCGAGGTCCTGGACCTGCTGACCGACCTGAACCGCAACCGCGGCACCACCATCGTGATGGTCCTGCACGACCTGAACCTGGCGGCCCGCTACGCGGACCACCTGATCGCCCTGGCCGACGGCGGCCTGCACGCGGCGGGCGACCCCGCCGAGGTGCTGACCGAGGACTGTGTACGCGCGGTGTTCGGCCTGGACAGCACCGTCATCATCGACCCGGTCTCCGGCAAGCCCCTGATGCTCCCGATCGGCCGCCACCACGTGCGGGAGCCGGGCCCTACAGTGGGCTGATGGGTCAGCGGCCCGTCCGGCGGCCGACGCTGGAACCATGTTCTACGCGCTGGTCGCCTATGCGGCCTTTCTCGGTAGCGTCGTCTGGGCGGTGATCTTCCTGGCCGGCGGAATGGACGGACCGGCCCGCCTGCCGGTCCCGGCGGCCTTGGCGATCGACAGCGGATCGGGGTGCTCTACGCCGCCGGCTGGCTGCTGGTCGTCGCGTTCTGGGCGACCCCGCGGATGACCGTGGGTCACCTGTTCTTCGCGGCCGCCGCCACCGGTTGCATCCTGGTCGGCATCCGTTTCGAGGAGAATGATCTGCGGTCCTCGCCAGGGGATTCCTATGCGCGGTATGCGGAACGAGTCCCGTCGCTCATTCCGGGTTCAGCACGCAGAAGCCGAGCCCGGCCGGATCGGCGAGAACCGTCCACGGAACAGCACCCTGCCCCACGTCCAGATCGGTAGCGCCGAGCGCCCGCAACCGCTCCACCTCGGCATGCTCGTCCGTGGGCAGCAGGTCGAGATGCAGCCGATCGCCACCACCGGGCGCCCGCAGGAACTCCAGGAACGGCCCGTCCCCGGATCCCGCGCGCAGCGCCGCGAAGTCGCCGGTGACCTGCCGGGGTGTCCAGTCGATCGCCGCGCCCCAGAACCGGGCCGACACCCGCGGATCCGGGCTGTCGACCACGATCGCGGCGATCGGCCCGGTGTCCCGGTAGACGTCCCGGGGCTCCAGGACGCAGAACTCGTTGCCCTCCGGGTCGGCGAGGACCGTCCACGGCACGTCGCCCTGCCCGATGTCCACGGGTGTGGCGCCGAGGTCCCGAACCCGGTCCACCAGGCCTTTCTCGTACGCCAAGTCGAGGTGCACTTGATTTTTCGCGGTCTTCGCCCCGGGCACCGGGACGACGTCGACACCGATCACCACCGGATCCGGCCAGACGAACTCGTCGCCGGGCGCCACCCAGGTGGTCGACCGGCTGTGCGCGGTCCAGCCGAGCGCCCCGGCCCAGAACCGCCCGACGGCCACGTGGTCCACAGCCTTGATATTGACCATGACCGGTCGCAGCCCCATACCGCCGATCCTGCCACACCGTCCACTATGATCCTGACCTCGTGTCGCACCCCCCTCTTCTGGACGTCCCTCCGTACTACAGCGCGACCCCACCGGCGAACCGGAAGTCCCGCTTCCTGATCCCGGCGGCGATCGCCCTCGCGCTCGGCGCCGTCGTCGTCGCTGCCGTCGTCATCCGGCTGCAGACCGGCGGGCCGAAAGAGACGACGGTCTCCGTCGTGGAGCCGGCAGCCCTCGGCGGCCGTCCCGCGGTGACCGGGGCGCAGTTCGACGCGTGGAGCGCCGAAATGAAGAAGGAGATCGCCGATGACGACGAGATCACCGATTCGTTCGTGCGGGTCTACGGCACGGCGGGCGCCGGCGACGACGTCCTGGTGCTCGCCTTCGCCCGCCCGACCGACGAGCGCGATCAGGAGCGCACGGCCCTCGGGCAGATCATGATGCTCAACGACGCCGAGATCACCGTGCTCGGCGTGGACGACGTCGGCCCCGGCCCCCTGGGCGGCGCCGCGAAGTGCGGTCTCGTCGAGTTCGAGGACAGTGAACACCCGGCCTGCAGCTGGGCCGACGAGGGCAGCGTCGGCCTGCTGATCTGGCTCGGCTCCCGGAAGGACCCGGCGGTCGCCGAGTTCGTCGATCTGCGCGCCGAGATCGAGACCAAGAAGACCGCCTGATCAGTCGCGGCGGTGGCGGGCGTTGTCGTCGCCGGCCGGGCGGCGGGGCAGCAGGGCCGGAACGCGGCGCATGTGCCGGGCGTAGTCCGGGCGGCGGGCCAGCGACCGGCGGTCCATCATCGGGACGCTGACGAAGACGAACAGCAGCACCATGCCGATCGGGCCGATGACCGTCCACCACCAGGACGGGGCGGCGGCCAGGCCGAACAGCCACAGGCCCCACCAGAACAGGATCTCGCCCAGATAGTTGGGGTGCCGGGAGTACTGCCACAGGCCCTCGTCGATGATCCGGCCGCGATTCCCCGGCTCGGCGGCGAACCGGTGCAGCTGCCGGTCGGCGGTCGTCTCGATCAGGATCGCGGCGGCGGTCACCAGCACGGCCAGCACGTCCAGCAGACCGAACCCGCGGTCGGTGACGGTGACGGCCGGCCAGACCGCGAGCAGCCCGCCGAAGACCACCAGGGTCGGCACGAGATGGATACCGACCAGGTTGACCAGCCAGAACGGGACACCGGGCGGGCCGTCCTCGCGCAGCTGTTCGTACCGCCAGTCCTCGTGGGTCAGGCCCTGCCAGGACCGGGCCCAGTTGGCGGTCAGCCGGACCGCCCAGACCGCCACCAGCAGCAGCACCGCCAGCTGCCGGGCGGTCCCGCCGCCGGCCGTCAGGATCCACACCACCACGATCACCGCGGGGACGACGCTCCAGTACGGGTCGTAGAGGCTCGCGTTCTCCGCCGCGGTGGCGGCCGCGAACACCAGCAGCGTGGCGGCGACGTCGGCGTAGAGGGTGAGCAGCAGCGGTTGCCGGCCCGGCAGCAGCACCACCACCACGAGCCACGTGAACAGTCCGGTAGCCGCGTAGAGCAGCGTCACGACGGCGAACCCGAACGGCCTCGACGCGTTGGACATGCCTCCGAGGCTATGTGCGGATCAGCTCGCGTTCGCGGATCGACGCCCGTCGCTTCTCACAGATCGCGTAAACACCGGCCAGGGACATCCCGAAGAGGATCCCGCAGCCGGCCCCGAGCAGCGGCGAGTGGGCGAACAGCTCGCCACCCAGACGGCCGAGACCGATCGAGTAGATCGCCCAGCCGATGCTCGCCACCAGGCTGGCCGCGCCGAACCGGAGGATCGGCAGTGCCGCGGACCCGGCGACCAGGCCGGTGGCCGTCCGCCCGTACGGCAGGAAGCGGCCCAGCAGGATCGCGGCCCCGCCGAACCGGCTCAGCGCCGCCTCCGCCTTCTGCCGGGCGATCGCCAGCCGCCCGCCGGTGAACCTCGCCCCGGCCCGCCGGCCGAGCAGATAGGTCACCCGGTCACCGGTCACCCCGCCGACGACCACCGCCACACCCAGCAGGAGCAGGTGTGGCCGGCCGGTCGCCGACAGCGCGCCGAGGCTGATCACGACGACCTCGGACGGCACGACGGGCAGGAACCCGTCGACGGTCACCAGCACGACGACGATCACGTAGAGCCACGGCGAGGAGAGCAGCGGCATCAGGTGGTCAACCATGCGACCGACCGTATTCGACGCGCACCACCCCGCGCGATGGTGCCAGCTCGACCCTCTCGGGTAGTGCTGGCACCACCTGACGCAGCGTCAGCTGTCAGTACCGGAAGCGTGACACCAGGGCCTGGAGCTGCCCGGCGGTCGAGGTCAGCTCCTGCGCCGCCTTGCGGGTCTCGTTGGCCGAGCTGGTGGTACGCCCGGTCGCGGCCGACACCCCGGTGATCGTGTTCGCGATGTCACCGGCGCTGCCGGCCGCGTCGGTGAGCGTCCGGTTCATCTCCTGCGTGGTCGCGGTCTGCTCCTCCACCGCCGAGGCGATGGTCAGCTGCAGGCCGTTGACCCGCTCGATGATCTCGGAGATCTCGCCGATGGCCTGGACCGCCCCGGTGGTGTCGTCCTGGATCGCCGCGACCCGGCGGGAGATGTCCTCGGTCGCCTTGGCGGTCTCCTGGGCCAGGTCCTTGACCTCACCGGCCACCACCGCGAAGCCCTTGCCCAGTTCACCGGCGCGGGCGGCCTCGATGGTGGCGTTCAGGGCGAGCAGGTTGGTCTGCTCGGCGATCGCGGTGATCACCTTGACCACGGTGGCGATCTCCGCGGACGACTCGCCGAGCCGGCCGACCATCGCGTTGGTCTGCGCGGCGGCCCGGACGGCCTGCGCGACGACCTCGGTGGCCTCCGCGGTGGAGACGCTGATGTCGCGGATCGCCGAACCCATCTCCTGCGAGCCGGCCGACACGATCTGCAGGTGGTTGGAGACCACCGCGGCCGCGTCGGACACGTTGCGGGCCTGGGTGGACGCCTCGGCGGCGGCCGAGTCGACCGAGCCGGAGACCGCGGTGAGCTGCCCGGCCGAGCCCTGCAGGCTGCCGGCGTTGCCGGCCAGCTGCACGATGTCGGCACGCAGGCGGCCGACCGCCTTGTCCAGGGCGATCGCCATCCGGCCGATCTCGTCGGTGCTGGTCACCCCGGTGGTGCGGGTCAGGTCACCGTCGGCGAGACCCTGGGCCACGTGCGAGACCCCGTTGACGGTACGCCGGACCCGCGACGCCGTCTGGAAACCGATCAGCAGGCTGAGCCCGACGCCACTGGCGAGCAGGCCGCCGATCAGGTACATCGCCTCCCGCGCCGACTGGTCGGCCTCGGCGACCCGCTGGTCGACCATGGCCTCCACCCGCGCCTGCAGGGCGGCCTGGTCGGCGGTCAGGGCGCCGTGGAGGGTGTTGTACTCCTCGAAGGCGGCGGCGAGCTCGGTCTTGCTGAGCTTGCTGCGGTCGGTGGTCACGAACTCGAGGAACTTCGCCCAGTCCTGCTGCATGGCGGTGACCGCCGGGTCGCCGGGCAGCGCGGCGGCGAGACTCTGCAGCGCCGCCTCGATGTCCTTCTTGTTCTGCTCCATGCCCGCGGTGATCGCGGCCGCGATCGACGGGTAGAGCTGGACACCGGACGCGCCGCCGATGTACGCCTCGAAGCTGCGGCCCAGGTTGCCGACCGATTTGTCGATCAGGGTGGTCCGGCGCAGCTCCTGTTCCGCCTGATCGTTCAGATCGACGATGGTGGAGATGGCCACGCCGCCGACGAGCAGACCGGCCGCGGTGGCCGCCGCGGCCGCCGACCCGATCTTGAAACGCAGTGACCGGTTGTCGAAGAACCCGCCGATGCCCATTCCTTCTCCCTCTTGACTTGCCGTAATGGTGGGATCGGCACCACCCGGGCCGAGTTGAGGAACGGCAGGCCGCCGGATTCCGGCCGCCGGACGTCTCCGCGGGCGCCGCCTATGCCTTTCGGTAGAGCCGGATGTCCGTCTCCCGCCCGAGGCGGCGGCGGCCGCGGATCCCTACTGTTCGGTGCATGGCCGATGACCAGATCCGACGCTCCGCCGCGACCCTCGCCGACGAGAACGACGAGACCCGCGGCAGAGTGGGCAGCGACCACCTGCTGACCGCCCTGCTCCTGCACGACGACGGGGTCCGGGAGCGGCTGAACCGCTTCGACGTCACCCCGAACGTCGTGGGGCACGTGCTGCGGGCCGAGACGGATCGCCGGTCCGGCCCGGACGTGCACGGGGAGTCGCTGACGCTCGGCGATCTGCTGGCCGACGACCGGTCGCACGCCGCGCTGATGCTCGCCGAGTGCGGGGTGGATCCGGCCGCGGTCCGCGACGGCCGGGTTCCGGAGCGTCCCGACCCGGTCAAGCCGGAGCTGCGCGAGTGCCGGGACCGGCTGCTCGGCCGGGTGGCGTTCAAGGGGCTGAAGTTCCGGGCCTTCGGCATCGTCCCGATCACGTTCATCTACGCCCCGGCGCCGCTGATGTGGGCGCGCTGGGAGGCCGAGGTGATCGCCCGCCGGCAGTCCCGGCGGGTCCGGACCGACGACGTGCTGGTGGCGATGCTCGGCACCCTGGAGGTGGCCGAGGCGTACCCGCATCTGATGGGCGCCCCGGAGATCTACGCCGGCACCCGGGAGCTGTTGGCCCGGGGCCTGGACCACGAGCGGGCGGCGGCCGTCTCGGCGTCGGTGGACCTGGGCCGCGACCGGGTCCGCCCGAAGCGGCTGCTCGCCAACCCGGGCCGGGAGCGCCGGGACACCACCCACCTGCTGCGGATGCTGCTCCAGCACGAGGACAACCGGTCGGTGCGGCTGCTGCGTCACCTGGGACTGTGCATTCCGCACGGGTTCGGTGGTGCGGAATCCACATCGGGCCGGTGACATCGGCGACTACCGCGGTGCCCCGGCACGCCGGAGAGTCGGGGCATGCTGGCGACACTTCTCACCGCCGTCCTGGCGACCACTGCACTCGTCCTTCCGCATCCGACCGGCCGGGCGCACGTCGGCACCGCCGTCGCGCACCTGGTCGACCGCTCCCGCCCCGACCCGTGGGTGGCGTTCGAGCCGTACCGCGAACTGATGGTCCAGGTGTGGTACCCGGCCCGCACGATCCGGGGTCACCGGCGCGCCGACTGGGTCTCCCCCGGTATCGCCGCCATCGTCAACCCGCCGGGCACCGGCCTGGAGCTGCCGGTCACCCACGGCTACGTCGGCGCGCCACCCGCTCCGGGCCGGCATCCGGTGCTGCTCTGGTCCCCCGGATACGGCCTCGAACGCACCTCGGGCACCGCCCTGGCCGAGGACCTGGCGAGCCACGGCTTCGTGGTGGTCACCATCGACCACCCCCACGACGCCGGCTGGGTCGAGTTCCCGGACGGCCGGATCGCCACCCGCGCCGCCCCCACGCCCACGACCCCGGCGGAGGAGGAGCAACTTCTCCAGACGGTGCTCGACGTACGGGTGACCGACACCCGTTTCGTGCTGGACCGGCTGCGGGACCTGCCCGCGGCCCCGGCGATGGACCTGTCCCGGATCGGGATGTTCGGTCACTCGATGGGCGGCGCGACCGCGGCCGGGGTGATGCTCGCCGACCGGCGGGTCCGGGCCGGCCTGGACATGGACGGCTCGTTCACCGGCCCGGTGATCGACGCCGGCCTGGACCGCCCGTTCCTGATGTTCGGCTCGCAGACCCACGGCGGTGAGCAGGACGAGACGTGGACCCGCACCTGGTCGCATCTGCGTGGCCCCCGCTACTGGATCGAGCTGGCCGGTTCGGCGCACCTGTCGTTCACCGACTACCAGGTGCTGTTCCCGCAGATCGGCCTGCCCGCCGACCAGATCGAGCAGACGGTCGGCACGATCGGCGGCGAACGGTCGGTGGCGATCCAGCGGGCCTGGGTCCGGGCGTTCTTCGACCGTCACCTGCGCGGCCGGGCCGGGCCGCTGCCGCGTTTCCCGGAGATCAGTTTCCCGGCTGGAGCAGGGTGAGCACCCGGTAGAGACGGGCCCGCCCGGGAGCGTCGGCGGCCAGGGCCTCCACCAGCGAGCGCATGGTGGCGGTCGGGCCGGGCGCCGGTTCCCGGGCGACACCGAACGCGGTCACCGCGTCCTCGATCGGGCGGGCGCCGTCCAGGTGTTCGGCACACCAGGCGAGGCCCTCGAACTCGCGGGCCTCGAACCCGGCGCCGGCCGACGCCAGCAGCCGGGCGAACCGGTCCCGGGACTCGGCCGCCCGGTTCGCCCGGCGGCAGGCGACCGCGCCGGCGGCCAGGGCCGGCAGCGCCTCCCGCAGCGGCCGGTACCGGATCGCCTCGTCGGCCGCCTCCACCGCCTGGGACCAGCGCTCCTGCCGCAGCAGGGCCAGGCAGATGGTGGTGCGGGCGCGGGACAGGGTGACCGAGTCGTTGACCGGCAGCGCCATCGCCACCGCACGGCGGGCGTCGTCCAGGGCCGCCGCCGGTTCCTCGCGGGCCAGCGCCAGGCCGGCCCGGGCCTCGAAATAGGCGGCGTGTGACGCCGAGGCGCGTTCCACCAGGTCCGCGGCGGTGTCGTGGTCGCCGGTCTCGGCGTGCAGGCGGGCCAGCCGCAGCGCGATCGGCATCCACTGGCCGGGCCGGGGCGCGGCGAGTTCGGCGGCCCGGGTCAGGGTCCGCAGCGCCTCCCGGAACCGGCCCTGTCGGCGCAGGCAGCGGGCCACCCCGTCGAGCGCGGTGGCGGCGATCGCCGGGCCGGCGTGCGGATGGTCGTGGACGTGCGCGAACCCGATCAGCGCCTCGCCGTCGTCGTCGCGGGCCAGGGCCAGCCAGGCGAGGTTGAGCCGGATCCGGACCCGTTCGGCGTCACCGGCCGGTTCCAGGGCCCGCTGGTAGTGGTCCCAGGCCTGTTCGTACTCGCCGCGCTCCTGGTAGAGGCGGCCCAGCACGTTGTGGTTGTCCACCTGGTCCGCCGCCGGGACGTCGACGGCCAGCTCCTCGCGGACGGCCCGGAACTGGCCGGCCGGCAGCGGCCCGTCGTCGAACTCGCCGATCCGCCGCAGCGCCCGTGCCGGGTTCCCGGCCCGCAGCCAGGCGCGGACCTCGGCGAGCGGCGCCTGCGGTGTCCCGGCGCCGCGCAGCAGCTGGGCCGCGCGGGTGGACACCCCGGCCGGGGCGTCGCGCAGGACCCGGGCGGCCTCCGGCGCCGGCACCAGGTAGAGGTCGGTGCCGGGTACCTGGTGGATGGCGTGCGGGCTCAGCTCGTCGAGCCGTTTGCGGACCTGCTCCTGCCCGAACCGGGTGCCGTTGATCAGGGCGGGGCCGGCCGGGACGCCGAGGGCGGCGACCGCCCGGTACAGGTCGTGCTGGTCCGGGTTCAGACCGGCCACCAGCCGGTCCAGCAGCAGTTCGGGGAGGCCGTCCGGGTCCTGCAGCGTCCCGGCCAGCTCCACCGCGGTGACGTCCGAGGTGGCGACGATCGCGTCGAACAGCTGCACCAGCCGGGGCACCCCCTGGAAGAGGCCGCAGAGCCGTTCCTGGGTGCGGTGGTCCAGGGAGGCGAACCGGCCCGGCGCGCCCTCCGCGGACCGGCGGGCGAAGGCCTTGAACCAGCTCACCGGCAGCCCGTCGGCCTCGATCACGTATCGCGGGTCGACCCAGTCCAGCCCGGGGCGCGGTCGTGGCAGCACGTCAGTGACCAGCACGATCCGGGCGTCCCGCTCGGCGGCGACGGCCTCTTCCAGGGCCAGGTCCCGCAGGTGCCCGTCCTCGTCCATCAGGTGCTGCGCCGAGTCGACGACGATCACCGATCTGCCGGTACGCCGGTCGAACGGCCGGTCCAGGACCCGCGCGTCGGCGGTGGCCCCGTCGTGGATCACCACCCTGGTCCGGAGCAGCCGGAACGGCTCCAGCACCCGGGTCACGAGCTCGGTCTTGCCGACTCCCGGCGGCCCGGTGACGACGATGACCCGCGCGTCGCGGCTCCACAGCGCCCGGCGCAGCGCGGCGCGGCGTTCGGTCCGGTCCAGGAACGGCCGGGCCGCCCGGCGCTGTCCCTCGGCGATCCGGTCCCGGATGCCGGGGACCGCGAACCGGCGTGTCCGTCCCATCGGGTCATGATGCTCCGTCGCCATCGATCCCGGGAGATGGCGTGCGTAATCAGGGGCCCGCCGGGGCACATGAGCGGGGTGGATCGGATCCGTGTCTCCTCACCGTCGCCAGATGCTCGCGCCCTGCGCCAGTGGACCCTCACCAGCACCACCGAGTTGCGGGAGCTGCGCGCGTCGCTCCATCGTGAACTCACCAGCGATCCGGCGTTCACCCCGGACGACCCGGACGACGTGATCGACCGGATCATCCTGGTCGCCACCGAGCTGGCCACCAACGCGATCCGGCACGGGCTGCCGCCCACCGAGATCCGGCTGCTGTACGACGCGGGCCGGCTGATCCTGGACGTCGCCGATCACGATCTGACCACGATGCCGGAGCTGGCTTCCGGCCGACCGCTCGACGAAGGGGGCCGTGGCCTGCTGCTGGCCCGCTCGTTCTCGCTCGACGTGGGCTGGTACGCGACCCCGGATGCCAAGCACATCTGGGCCTCGTTCCCGCTCAACGGGTGATCGCAACAATTTGCTGGTAGACAAATAAGGTGCCGGACGACTACTACTCCATCAGCCTCGCACCGGTCGACACCGGTCCCGGGGGCCAGCCGACCCGCCGTGTCCTGCTCACCGGCGAGTTCGACATCGACACCCGCGAGGAGCTGACCAGCCGCCTGCTCGACGTCGTCGAGACGACCGCGGGCGGACCGGGCGGCGGCCGGATCGTCGTGGACCTGGCCGGGGTCCGGTTCATCGACTCGGAGGCGCTCGGCGGGATCATCGACGGTTATCAGGCCGCCGACCGGGCCGGGCTGGACTTCCGGATCGCGAACCCGGCCGGCATCGTGAAACGGCTGTTCGAGATCATCGGCCTGGACCACCTGCTGGAACCGGCTGCGGGATGAGCCCGCCCACCCGGACCTGGTCCCGGCCGGCCTCCTTGGCGGCGTAGAGGGCCATGTCCGCGGTGTGCACCAGGTCCCGGATGCAGTCCGCGGTGGTGGACTCGGCGACGCCGGCGCTGACGGTCACCGGCACACCGGCGTGGTCGCCGTCCCGGATCGCCCGGCGCACCTCGTCGACCCGGGCGGCCGCCTCGACGGCGCCGCAGCCGGTCAGCACGACGGCGAACTCCTCGCCGCCGTAACGGGCCACCAGGTCGCCGGGGCCGGCCACCGCGGACAGCCGCTGCGCCACCTGGCGGAGCACGTCGTCGCCGGTGGTGTGCCCGTACCTGTCGTTGATCAGCTTGAAGTGGTCGATGTCGATCAGGGCGAAACTGAACCGGGCGCCGGACGCGGGCAGGGCCTCCAGGGCGGTCATCAGGTGGCGGCGGTTGTGCAGGCCGGTCAGGTGGTCGCGGGAGGCCTGCTCGGCCAGATCGCTGCGCAGCCGCTCGATGGTGGCGAGCTGGGTGTGCAGGCGGGCGTTGGCGTCCTCCAGGGCGCGCCGGCGGTCGTTGTCCTCGGTCACGTCCCGGGCCACCAGGACCCAGGCGGTGTCGCTGATCCGGCGGCCGAGGACCGCGCTGATCTGGACGCTGAGGTCGGTGCCCGTACCGGCGAAGTCGTTGATCGTGAATTCGCTGTGGCCGTCGGCGGGCAGCTCGCCGAACACGTCGGGCAGCCGGTCGGCCCCGGCCAGGAAACGCGCGGCGGCCGGGTTGATCTCCAGGATGCGCCGTTCGCCGTCGGCCACGATGACCAGGTCGGACATGATCCGGAACAGGTCGTGGTGGGAGACCAGGGCGGCGGACGGCGCCGAGTCGTGCCGGACCATCCAGTACATCACCGGGGCCCCGGCGGCCAGGCCGATCGCGGTCAGGTCGACCAGGTTGCCGCCGGACAGCACGCCGACCAGGTTGACCATCACCCCGGGCAGCGTGGTCAGCACCGCCAGCAGGGAGCCGCGTTTGCGCCCGGCACCCCTGATGAACAGCCGGAACACCCGGACACCGGCGATCGTGAGCAGGGCGTAGCAGTACAGCGCGTGCACCCAGAAGAGCGGACCGAAGACCGCCGCGTACGCCCCGCCCACGCTGGTCTGCTTCAGGTGGTCGATGAACAGGTGGTGCCACGGGTTGGTGGCCAGCGCGATCGTGCACAACACCGGCTCGACCGCGAGGATCAGCGCGGTCCGCGGCCGCAGCCGCCAGAACCGGTCGGCGAGCGCCTTGGAGGTCACCCACCAGCCGCCGACCAGCAGGAAAACCCCGGCGTAGGTGAGCGAGATGGCCCACAGCGCGGGCCCGGGCTCCCGCCAGAACAGGGTGACCATCGACATCCCCGACCACCACACCGAGCCGGCGGCCAGCACCGCGATGGAGAGGTAGCCGATCGCCTCGTGCCGGCGTCGCCAGGCGGACACCGCGACGACCGCCGAGATCATCACGGCGACGCCGAAGATCGCCGCGATGGAGACAACTGCCGTCATGACCCGTCCATCGGCCCGGTCGCGGCGGTCATGCGGAAAGCTGCTGAAAACCGGTGTAGGTCACATCGGCGGCCAGCGCGGGGATCCGGTCGGCGGGCACCGGCCGGGAGAACAGGAAGCCCTGCCCGCGCTGCGAGCCGAGGTTGGCCAGCTCGCGGGCCTGCATCTCCTCCTCGATGCCCTCGGCGACGGTGGTCAGGCGCAGGATCTGGGCGAGCCGGACCACCGCCTCGGCGATCGCCGAGCCCTCCGCGGTGCCGTCCAGCTGGGCCACGAAACTGCGGTCGATCTTCAGGATGTCGACCGGCAGGCGGGTGAGGTACTGCAGCGACGAGTAGCCGGTGCCGAAGTCGTCGATGGCGATCCGGACCCCGCCGGCCCGGATGGTGCGCAGCGCGGCGATCTCCAGCGCCTCGTTGACCATCGCCGACTCGGTCACCTCCACGACCAGGCAGTCGGCGGGCAGGCCGGTGCGCTCCAGGGCGCCGAGCACGTCCCGGGCCAGGTGCGGCTCCTGCAGCTGGCGCGGCGACACGTTGACCGTGACGGTCAGGTCGATGCCGTCGGCGCGCCACGCGGCGGCCTGCCGGCAGGCTTCCTCGAGTACCCACTGGCCGATCGCCACGATCTCGCCGGAGCGTTCGGCGACCGGGATGAACTGGCCCGGTGACACGTCGCCGTGCAGCGGATGGTGCCAGCGCAGCAGCGCCTCCACGGCCACCGTCCGCCGGGTCGCGAGCTCCACGATCGGCTGGTAGAGCAGGGTGAACTCGTCGCGCTGCAGGGCGCCCTCGAGGGCTTCGGCCAGCGCCGCGTCGGTGGCCCGCCGGTCGTTCATGCTGGTCTCGTACACCACGAACGTCGCGGTGCCGGCCCGGCGGGCGTGGTTGAGGGCGATCTCGGCGTTGCGGAGCACCGTCTTCGCCGGTTCGTCGGTGCGGCCCACGGCGATCCCGATCGCGCTGTCCGGGAACGACACCAGGATCCGCTGGGCGACGGTGGTGGCCTCGCCGGTGACCGCGGCGTCGCAGATCAGCACCCCGAACGTGCTGTCACCGAGCCGGGCCACCAGGTCGTCGGCGCGCACGCAGGAGCGCAGCACGTCCGGGGCAGTGCCGCCGGGCGGGACCGAGACGGCCAGGACCGCACAGGTCTCCCGGGCCCGGACCAGCCCGGCCAGGGCGTCCTTGAGGGCGGCCCGGCTGGCCAGCCCGGTCTCCAGGTCCCGGGCGGCTCGGGCCTGCGAGGAGGACAGCTCCAGCCACTGCCGGACCGCGATCGCCGCGATCATCACGACGGTCGCCACGATCAGGCCGCTCCAGCGGACGAAACCGGCGTTCGCCACGATCACGCCGAGCAGCAGCCCGACCCCGGTGACCAGGGCGCCCAGCGGCAGGTACGCCACCCAGCGGGGCGGTCCGGTGCGCCGCGGCCGGTCGGTGACGCTGCCGATCCCGGAACTGGACATCAGGGGCGACAGGGTGAGCAGCACGTGCACCGCGATCAGCACGATCCCGCCGCCCGGCCCGGTGGCGTGCCCGGCCGTGGCGGGCAGCCCGGCCACCCAGGCGGTGTCGGTGAGGATCGCCAGGGTCATCCCGGCGCACAGCACGCTGATCGGATCACGCCAGTGCCGGATCACGCCGCGCAGCAGCATCGCGGCGATCGCCATGGCCAGCATCAGGTCGGCGATCGGCAACCCGGCCAGGATGATCCAGTCCCGGTCCGGGCCGCCGGTCAGCAGCACCGGGTCCAGCCCCACCCACCAGATGATCATGACGGCGGCGGCGCCGACGGCGGTCATCTCGGCGACGAACGCCTGCCGGTGCGGGCCGCTCAGCCGGGCCAGCGGCCCGAGGACCATCGAGAAGCCCAGCAGGGCCATCCCGGTGACGTGCGCGGCCGCGGCGGCCCACCACATCCAGTCCGGCCCGCCGGACACCCAGCACAGGAAGACGACCGCGTTCACCACACCCAGGCCCCTGGCCACCGCGCCGACCTGACAGGACAGCGTGTTCAGCCCCAGCCGGGCCACCCGCAGCAGGTAGACCACACCCAGCGCGTCGAGCACGGCCAGGGATCCGCCGAGCAGCGCCGGGTACCAGCCGGGCCGGACCCAGCCGAGGCCCTGAGCGGCCAGGATCACCACGAGCAGCAGGAGTACGGCACGGGGCAGCGCCTTCGACCCCGTACTCCCGACACGCCTCATGTCCGCACAGTCGGTCCGATCCCCGCGGACCTGAGCGAAGTCACCCGACCAGGCGCGACGCCCGTCACATTCGCCCGAATTCCAAAGAATGCACGGATTCCGGCGATAGTTTTTGTGTCGGAAGATCCGCCCGGAAAATGAAAGAGAAAGCCGTCTTCTTGTCTTCGCAAGCGCTCGTCTCCGCCACTGATCCGTTCACCGTCGTCGCCATCGGCCTCGTGCTCTGCGCGGTCCTCGCCACGCTGCTGCGCCGCAAGGTCAAACCCGTCGTCGAGCTGACCTGCCGGGCCCTGTTCGCCCGGATCCGCCCGCGCCTGCCGGCGCCGCTGCGCCGGCTGGGCCGCCGGATCCACGGCAAGGTGGAGGCGACCAGCGCCCGCTCGGTGCTGGTGACCGGGATCGCCGCCGGCATCGCCCTGGCGGCGGCGCAGACGCTGCACCTGGTCGGCCCGGTGCTCGCCGCGATCTCGGCGACGCTGTCGGTGCAGATGAGCTCGCACGCGTCGCTGCGGGAGGGCTCGAAACGGCTGATCGGCACGGTCGCCGGGATCGCCGTCACGGTCGCGGTGTGGGGCGCGTTCGGGATCAGCCCGTGGTCGATCGCGCTGATCGCCGCCTGCGGGCTGGCCGCCGGCAAGCTGCTGCGCCTCGGGGACAGCTCGGCCACCGTGCCGCTGACCTCGATGGGCATCCTGGTCGGCGGGACCATGGTCACCGAGACGTTCGTGTGGGAGCGGGTCGAGGCGACGGTGCTCGGCATCGTCGTCGGCGTGATCCTGTCGCCGCTGGTCGGCGGCACCACCCCGCTCGAGCAGGCCCGGATCAAGCTGGCCCACCTGTCCGGCGAGATCGGCCGGCTGCTGGGCTCGCTGGGCGCCGGGGTGCGGGACGGGTACCGCCGGGAGCAGGCCGAGCAGTGGCTGGCCCGGTCCCGGGAGCTCGACGAGGACCTGGCCGACGCGGTCGCCGCCGTCGAGGAGCTGGCCGGGCAGGCCCGCTGGTCACTGACCACCCCGATGACCCGGGTGAACCCGATGGATCAGACGCTGCGGGCCCTGGAGCACGGGGTGCAGCAGGTCAACTCGGTGGCCCGGTCGATGTTCGACGCGGTCGCCACGCCGGGATCGCCGACCGTACCGCCGCAGATCGGTCAGGTCCTGACCGCCGCGTCGGACGCCTTCGCCGCCCACTCGACCCTGGTCGCCGAGCGGGGCGCGGCCGCCGGGCCGGACGCCGGTGGCCTGCACGACCTGCTGAACTCGCTGCGCGAGGCCCGGCAGCGGATCATCCGCACGGTCCGCACCGAGGTCGACGACACCGGTGTGCTGGTGCTGACCGGTTCGATCATCACCGACATCGACCGGATGGCCGGATCGCTGGAACGGTCCGCGCCCGCCCTCACCGTCGGGGTGCGCGAGCCGGGTCCGGGCATCCCGGCGGTCTCCGAGGTGCTGCCCGCGGTGCGCCTGGTCTGGGAGAAGGCCCTCACCAGGCGGTGACGCCCTGGTTGCTCGGCTGCACGGTGCCGACCTTCAGCGCCGTCATGGTGATGTTGCTCTTCTCCGGCGCCGGGAAGCCCTCCAGCTCGGCGTAGGAGACCTTGGCCGCCTCGTCCAGTTTCCAGCTGATGCTGTTGCCGGCGCCGCAGGTGACGTCACCCTTGTCGCACCGGGTCCACTTGATGCCGGCGAAGGCCGAGCCGCCCGCCTTGATCTCGACGGTCTCGGCCGGGCCGGGCTCGTTCACCTTCTCGGTCGGCACCGGCACCGCCTCACCGGCGGCGTTGACCAGGGCGAAGGTCAGCCAGCCGTGGACCGTGCAGTTCTGCCGGCCCTCGTTGGTGATGACGACCATGCCCTTCTCGTCGGTCTCGCCGGTGCCCTGCGCGGCGATGCTGACCTTGAGATCGGTGTCGGCGCACTCGGCGGTCCCGGTCGCCTCCGCCGTCTTCTCCGCGGCGGGCGTCGTCGTCTCCGCACCCGGCGTCGTCGTCGCCGCGCTGGGCGTCGTCTTCTCCGCGGTGGGCGTCGTCCCCGCTGAGGCCGATCCGCACGCGGACAGGGCGGTCAGCAGGACCAGCGCGGGAACGGTCGTGGTGAGGGTGTTACGCATCGTGTGTCTCCGTGTTCCGTCGTTCTTGGGTGACCGAACACTATGGCGGTACGCCCCACCAAGATCCGCTCGCCGGGACACGCGGCACGATTCCGGGACCAGCCCTACCCCGGCTCGGATTCGTGGCCGGCCGGGTGGGTCCGGAGTAGACCGTCGTACGCCCGCAGGGCGGTGATCTCCCCGACTATGACCCGGTGGATGGTCCGGGTGATCGGCATCGCCAGCTGGTGCCGGTCGGCCAGCTGCACCGCCGCGTGCACGGTCTTGACCCCCTCGGCGACCTGGCCCATCTCGGCCAGGATGTCGTCCAGGCTGCGGCCCTTGCCGAGCTGCTCGCCGACGTGCCGGTTGCGGCTGTGCGGGCTGATGCACGTCGCCACCAGGTCGCCCATCCCGGCCAGCCCGGCCAGGGTGGCCGGCTCGCCGCCCATCGCCACCGCGAGCGTGGTCAGCTCGGCCAGCCCGCGCGAGATCACCCCGGCCCGGGTGTTGTCGCCGACGCCCAGGCCCTGGGCGATCCCGGTGGCGATCGCCACCACGTTCTTCAGCGCGCCGCCGACCTCGCAGCCGATCACGTCGTGGTTGGTGTAGACGCGCAGCAGCCCTCGCCGGAAGACCCGCTGGATCTCGGTGGCGACGGTCAGGTCCTCGGTGGCGATGACGGTGGCCGCGGCCATCCCGGCCATGATCTCCTTGGCCAGGTTGGGCCCGGTCAGCGCGGCGGCGGGATGCCCCGGCAGCACCTCCTTGATGATTTCGGTCATCCGCAGCAGGGAGTTGCGTTCCAGCCCCTTGCTGAGGCTGACCACCGGGATCCACGGGTGCAGGTCCGGCCGGACCTCCTCCAGGGTGGTGCGGAAGACGCCGGTCGGCACGCCGACGACGAGCAGTTCGGCGTGGGCGGCCGCCTCGGCGAGGTTCGAGGTGGCGCGCAGGCGCTCCGGGAGCGGGAAACCCGCCAGATAGCGGTTGTTGCTGTGCTCGTTGTTGATCTCGTCCGCGGTGGCCCGGTTACGGGCCCAGATCAGTGACTCGTGATCCCGGCGGGTGAGGACGGACGCGACGGTGGTTCCCCAGGAGCCCGCTCCGAGCACAGTGATCCGCATGACTCCTGAGGCTAGGGCATCAGTGGGTGGTCTTGGTCACCTTCGCGTGCCCGCAGTCCCCTTCACACGCCCCGCAGTCATCTTCACACGCCCCGCAGTCATCTTCGCGCG
>NZ_BOMG01000093.1 GCF_016862075.1 Actinoplanes couchii
CGGTGGAAGGGCCAGCGGCGTGGGGCGGACTCGGGCGCCGGGCGCGGCGTGGGGCGGGCGTAGTCGTAGAGCGGCGCGGACTGCTGCCTGATCAGGGTGACGGCGTCCGCCTCGCCGGACAGGACGTGCAGGCCGAACGGGGTAGACGGCATGTCGAAGCGATCGGCGTACGGGTCGGGCGGCCCGAAGTCGATCCAGGTGACGCGGGCCTGCCGGAGGAGACGGGCCCAGTCGTGGGCGGTGGCCTCCTCGGCGGGGAACGCCATCGTGGCCAGGAAGACGAAGTGGATGTTCGCGACGGTCAGACCCCGGGCCCGCAGACTCCGTGCGGTGCGGCGGACCTCGCTGAGCAGCGAATCCACCGATTCGGCAAGGGAGAAGTACTCGATGCTGCCGCGGGGAACCGCCGACTCGGTCATCTCGCCGGCCCGGCGGAGGACGCCGATCCTCTGGACCGGGGTGGTCGCGGCGAGAACCTCGACGGCCACGTGGGCGGGCCGGTCCCCCACCGGGTCGTACTGGACCGTGGCGAAGACCTGATCGAGTTCGAGCACGACCTCGGTGCGGCGTTTCACCGTCGACCGCGGCACCGGTCCGTCGTCGGGTACCAGCACGAAGTAGACCAGCCCGACGCTGCGCCCGTCGCGTTGCAACTCGTCGAGGCAGTCGGTGTCGGTGGGGGCCGGGCCGGTGAGCCGCCGCACCGCCGAGCGCCCGTCGACCGTGACGACGTCGGCCCGGTCGTACACCACCGACGGCAGCGGGTGCTCCGGTGGCGGCACGATCCGGTCCGGATCGGCCCCCGGGACCGGATCCTCGACCGGTTTCCCGGCCGGGGCCCCCGAAGGCGGAGCCGGTTCGGCCGGAGCCGGGCGCGGCGAGGCCGGGGGTTCCGGGGCCGGGCGCGCCGGGGCCGGCTCGGGACGCCGGGGTTCCGGGGGCTCCAAGGGCTCCGGGCGGGCCGCTTCCGGCGACACCAGCCCGGCCTCGATCAGGGCGGTGACGCGGTGGAGGAAGTCCCGTTCGGATCCCGCGATCTCCGGTTGTTCCTCGTAGGCGCTGATCATCTCGCGAATGGACCGGACACAGTTCTGGATCGCCTCCGCGCCGATCCCGGCACGCCCGTCGGGATGCGCGACCGTGCCGTACGGGAATCCCCAGATCCGCTGATCGCCCGGCAACCGGCGGGCGTTCTCGTAGGCGGTCCGGACCGCGTCCTTGTCGGTGGCGACGAAGACGACGCCGATGACACCTCGGGGCGCGAAGAAGTGCCGCTCGGGCATGGCCGCCTCGACCACGCCGGTGAGCAGCCCACGACCGGTCCCGGGGTCGACCCGAGGGGTGTGACCGACGGTGACCAGGTCGTACAGGACCGGGTCGGCTTCGATCCGGGCCCGCACCTGCCGGCAGATCTCCCCGGCCGGCACCGGAAGCTCCCCGACCGGGACGACGACCAGCAGGAATCCGGTCCAGTCCTCGACGTCGGGCCAGTACGGGGTGGGGTCGGCGGCCGGCATCACAAGTTCCTCTTCGACGGCGGAAGGTTGAGCCCCCGGGCGACCCGGGACGCCGCCGACGGCCGCGGCCGGTTACCGGCCGCCGGGGCGGTGGCGCCGGGCGGTGGCGGGTTGGCGATCACCTGTTTGACCTTCTGTTTCCAGGATTCGATCTGGTCCTTGGCGATCTCGCGCATCACCACCTCGACCTCGTTGTGCACCTCGGCCACGATCCGTTTCTTGCGGTTCTCCAGATCCTTGTCGATGTACTCCTGCCGGCCGGCCGCCCGGACGACCTCCTTGGTGTCGAGGTCGTCGATCTGGTCGTACGCGGTCGGCGGCCCCAGGATGGACAGTGACTTCACCGCGACCGGCAGCAGTTCGAGCATGAACAGCAGGGCGGCGACGAGCAGGTGTGCGGCCCGGGCCCAGCCGTTGTCCTCGCCCAGGTGGGACAGGGCGACGAGCTGGGCGAGCAGGCCGGTGTTGCCGGCCGCCTCCTGGTTGGCGGTCTGCTGGTCGTCCTGGATCGCCGCCCGCAGGACGTCCCGCTGCTGGCGCAGCGCGGGCAGCGCCTGGTCGGCGGAGTCCTGCGCCTGGGTCACCTTGTCCCCGGTCGCGTTCTTGGCCTGCGCCTGTGCCCTGGTCAGCGCCGCCTGTTTGCGCTGGGCGAGGGTGCGCGCGGCGTTGGCGCTGTCGGCCTTGTGGTCGTACTCCCGGCGGAGCGCCTGGGCCCGGTCCCCGTTGCCGGGCTTGCCGCTGCCCGCGTCGCAGAGTTTGCCGTCCAGCTCGCACTTCCAGGCCGCCCACGCCTTGTCCGCGGCGGCCTGTTTGGTCTGGTAGGCGGTGTCGGCCTGCTTGTACTCGTTCTCCGCGGCGACCAGTTCGGGCGAGGTGACCGGAACGTCACCGCGCAGATATCCCTCGTACTTGGCGATCTCGGTGTCCAGGTCCTTGAGCCGTTTCTGCCGGTCTCCGGTGGACAGCGCGATCGACGACTGCTCGGCGGCGACGATGTTGTCCAGCGACATCTGCCGGCCGATCTCGTCGGCGAAGATCCGCAGGGTGAGCGGTGTCGAGACGACCAGGCCGAGCAGGGCCGCCATCAGCACCCGCGGCAGGATCATCCAGAACAGCAGCCACCGGCTGCCCTTCGGTTTCAGGCTGAGGATCAGGGCCCGGTCGACGATCAGGATGATCAGGCCCCAGAAGACGCCCACCAGGACCGCGCCGACCGGGCCGATGTGAAGCCCGTCGGTCATCGCGAAGGTCATCGAGACCATGGCGAGCGCCGCGGTCGCCAGCAGCACGAGGCCCAGCGCCACGAAACGCGCCTGGTCCTTGGCCGCGCCGGCCTTGCTGATCTGTTTGGCGCGGGCCAGGACGTCCGGGTCGGCGCCACCCAGGCTGGCTAGGAACGGGCCGGTTCGCATCGTTTCTCGCATTCTTCGCAGTCGATGGTCATGGGGTGGGCGGCCCGGCCGGTGGCGGGGCCGGGAGGGTCCTGGTCGCGTCGTCCACCGCGGCCCGGATGGCCAGGTCGATGCGCTCGCTGGCGTCGTGGTAGGCCCGGCCGATCCCCTGCCACAGGTCGCGGGCCAGAGGCGCCGGGGAGCCGAGCGCCGCCACTCGCAGCGGCGGCACCTGCGGCCAGCGCACCGGTGGCACCGCCACCACCTCGGCCGAATGCATCGGGTAGGGCGGCAGTTCGGCGTGGGTCCGGGGCAGTTCCATGCTGGGCAGGCCGTCGAGAACGACGGGCGGAGGATGGAGGGAGACGTGCACGTCCGGTATCTCGAAGTAGCGCAGCCGGCCGGCCGACATGGTGTCCTCGCCGTCGTCGTTGACGGCCGTCACCCGGATCTCGCCCGCGGTCGGCGGCTTGATCGGATAGCCGCCGGGGTAGCCGTCGGCGGCTATGCCGTCGACGCTGAAGTTCCCGACGGCGCTGTGGATCCGGACGGTCCGGGCGCCCTGGTGGGTCCAGCGCACGAAGACCTCGGAGCCGCGCAGGGTGATCTCGTCGCTGAGTTCCGCCGACAGCAGCACCGGCGGGCTGGCCAGGTCGAGCACCCGGTCGACCAGGTACTCCTTGAGATCCTCGGCGGCCGGGCGCCGCGCGCGGTCACTGTCGACCGCCGATCGGAAGAGGGCGACACCGGCCGGGTCGAGCAGCCCGGAGATGATCTTCGGACTGGCCGGATCCTTGACCTGGGTCGCGGCCTGGCCGGTGGACAGCCCTCGCATGATCGCCAACGCGAGCTTGTAGACGTCGGTGACCTGGTCCTGCAACTTCTGCTGCTTGCCGATGATCTCCGGTGGGAAGAACAGGAACGTGTTGGGCTGCGTCCGGGAGGTGTCACCGACATCGGCCACACCGTCGCAGTCCATCAGCAGCACCCGCGGCGGATCGGTGGCCACCGCGACGTTCTTCAGGTTCATGTCGCCGTACACCAGCCGTTGTCCGCCACGCGGCCGGTGCACCACCTCCATCGCGTAGGCCAGCCGCGCCGCCAGAGCCAGCCGGACCAGCGGTTTGTCGGCGCGCTCCCGGCTCTTGTCGTACCCCATCGCCGTGGCCTGTTTGGTGCTGGTGCACAGGAGCTGCAGCTCGAACACCTCACGGCCGTTGCGGGTGTCCAGGAAGAAGTCGTCCGGGATGCAGCGCATCAGCAGGCCGACGTCCCCACCTCCCTCCTGGACCATGGCCAGCGGCCACACCGCGACCGCGTCGAGCTCGGCCTGCTCGGCGGGACCGAGCAGGTCACGCAGCCCGACCGCGGTGCGCATGGCGGTGAGCAGCTTGGTCCGGTTCGGCTCCACGATGCTCGGCAACAGCTTCTTGAACGCCAGCGTCTCGTTCGGGAACTCCGGAAGCGGGTTGCCGACCCGGTAGACCTGCGCCATGCCGCCCTTGCCGAGCGGCGTGAGCGTGCCCAGCCGATCGGCACGGATCGGTTTCACGAGCTCTCCGGTTCGAACCACACCCCGATGGCCGTACGGTCGTCCATGTGACCCTTGCGCGCGAAGCCCACCTGCCGCGCGAAGGTGAACACGTCCGGCGGCCCGGCCCACCAGCCGGCGAGGGTCTCGCGGACCTGCGCCGAGCCCTGCAACGGAACGCCGACACCGTCGGTCATCAGGAACAACGGCCCCTCGGTCAGCGGGTGCTCGGCGGTACGCAGACGCGGGTCGGCGTGTGGCAGCGCCTTGACCCGGCCGGTGTACAGGCCGCTGTCCGGCTCGGCGTCCGGGTCGGGGGTGAGGTTCCACCACCGCCCGTCGTCGAGCTGCCAGACCGACGAGTCGTCGGTCCAGGCCACCGACGCGTGCCGGCCGTCCGGTCCGATCCGGACGGCGGCCGCCGCGAGGGTGGTGGCCATCCGGGCGTCCGCCGGCGCCGGGCCCAGCAGGGCGTCGCCGGACGGCGCCGCCACGAACTCGGCGAGCCGTTTGTTGATCTCGGTGAACGCCGTCGGCCAGTCCCGGTGCGCGAGGTAGGCACGCGGTGTGACCAGCGCGGCGAACGCGGCGGCCTCCTGGGACAGCTCGAACTGGCCGACACCGTCGCAGACCGCCAGGACCAGCGTCCGGGTGGGCTCGTCCCAGACCACCGAGAAGCTGTCCTGGCGCGGCTGATCCCGGTAGCGGTGCATCAGCCCGCGCACACTCGCCGCCCGGACCGAGGCGCCCGGCACCCGGCACTCACTCAGCTCGTGGTCCGCCGGACCGGGGAACCGGGTGGGCCGGCCGGCGCCGAGTTCGACGGCGGCCCGGCCCGGCTCCCCGATGGCAGGGACCTCGGTCCTAGTCAAGGATGCTGCCTTCCATCACGGGCGAGGCGTTGACGGCCGGTGGCGTGTACTGGAGCGTGTTCGTGGTGGCGCTCATCGTGGAGCCGAGCACCGAGGTGGCGATCATCCCGGCCATCTCCTTGAGCAGGCTCCCGATCGAGGTGCCGTCCTTGGCCCGGAAGTAGCGCCCCTTCTTCTCCCCGAACGTGGGGTAGGCGAGGGCCTTCATCGACGCCTCGGACGCGGTCCGGAATCCGAACGGCGTGACGTACGGGTACGCCTTGTTGCCCTGCTTGGTGACCGGGTCGTAGGCGAGCAGCTGCTGGAACACCTGCCCGTGGTCGGTGCTGGTCGGGTCGCCGTCGGTGAGGAAGAAGATGCACGGCCGGAAGACCCGTTTGCCCTCGGCCTTGAGCCGGGCCCGGTCCGCGGTGAACGCCCGGTGGAACTCCTGGAAGGCCGAGGTGTAGTTGGTGGCGCCACCGCACTGCAGCGGCTGCATCGCCATCTCGCTGGGGGTGTCCAGCGGCACCACGGTCCGGGCGGTGCTGTCGAAGGCGATGATGCTGAGCATCGCCAGGTCGTCGGCGACGGGATCCTTCATGATCTCGTCCCGCAGTGCCTGGACTCCGGCGTTGAGTTGGGCCATGTCACCGCACATGGAGCCGGAGACGTCGCAGACGATGTAGAAGGGCATCACGATCTGCCCCTCGGTGGCTTGTTCGGACACGGTGTTCCTCCCAGGTCGAATGTGTACGCCCACTCCTGACGGACCGCTGTCCGTCAGGAGTGGTCATGAGGGACCTGGGTGATCAGTTCAACGTCGCGTTCGGCGACGGTTCGGTGTATGCGACACGGCGCGGTGACATCAACGTCAGCGGACCGCCGGCGCCCCGGGCGTCGGCCGCCGACCGGGTCCGGGTTCTGATGCTCGCCGCGAACCCGGCCGACTCCGGGCGGCTCGCCATCGACGAGGAGGCCCGGCAGATCAGCGAGCGGCTCCGGCTGGCCGACGAGCGGGACGTCTACGAGCTGATCACCTGCCTGGCCGTACGCCCGATGGATCTGTTGCAGTTCCTGAACCAGCATCGTCCGCAGATCGTGCACTTCAGCGGTCACGGCGACCGGGCCGGGCAGATCGTGCTCGCCGCCGACGGCGGCCGGGAGCAACGGGTGAGCGCCGCCGCCCTGGGCGAGTTGCTCCGCGTCGCCAACCACCGGATCCGGATCGTGCTGCTCAACGCCTGCTGGACGGCCGGCGCGGTCCGGGCGATCGGGCAGCACATCGACTACGTCATCGGCATGCGGGCACCGATCAGCGACAAGGCGGCCACCGTGTTCGCCGCCGCCTTCTACCTGGCACTGGGGTTCCGCTGCCCGGTGCCGCAGGCCTTCGACCAGGCGGTCGCCGCGCTGGCCGTGCACGGCCTGACCGAGCGGCACATCCCGGAACTGCTGGCGCGCACGGGCGCCGACCCCTACCTGACCGAAGGACCGCGATGAGCTCGACGGGCAACCCGAACTCCGGCAATCAGTACAACGTGGGCCAGAACGTCTACGCCACCCAGAAGGGGAAGATCACCGTCAACCACGGGGCGGCCCCGCCCAGCGGCAAACCGGTACTGATCCTGCTGGGCCTCGACGTGATCTTCTTCTTCTACGGCATGTTCGCCTACACCGGCGACAACACCAGCGGCGACACCTGGCGCGCCGGGATCTTCCTGCTACTGGTGTTCGTGACGCTCTCCACGCTCGGCAGATGGTTCCGCCGCCGCTGGCGGTGAGCCAGCCACTGACGGTGAGCCGGCCGCCGACGGTGAGCCGGCCGCTGGGGGTGAGCCGGCCGCTGGGGGTGAGCAGGCCGTCACTTGCCCCGGGCCCGGCCCTGCCTGTCGATGGCGTCCTGGTGCACGGTCAGGCCGGCGCCGAGTTCGAGCAGCTGGGCCTGGGTGAGCGGGACGTCGGCCTGGATGGTGGCGTAGACGTCGTCGGAGACCGAGATGATCAGCTGGGTGGTCTCGCCGATCTCGTGCAGGATCGCCTTCCGCCCGCCCAGGTCCACGGTGTCGCCGGTCAGTTCGCCCCGGTAGAACTTGTTCTCCAGGTAGACGGCGATCTTGCCGGTGAAGTCGTCCGGGTTGTAGAGCGTGTCCACCGACGGGTTCACGTCCGGGGCGGGGTTGCGGGCCTTGTCCGGGGCGATGGTCAGGCCGCCCTCGTAGTCCTTCTGCACGAAGAAGCCGTCCGGCACCTTGTCGATGGTGAAGTATTTCGGCTGTTCACCGCGGTATTCGACGAGTTTGAGCGTCTCCACGGTGGCGCCGATCGCGGGCCGGGCGCTGATGTCGGGTGTGGTGGTCGGGGTGGTGCCGAGGACGGCCACCACCGCGGCCAGGGCGGCCGTCCCGAAGGCCGAACCGGCGGCGATCCGGGCGGTCCGCCGGCGGCGTGCCGCGCGGTGGCCGCGGGCCAGGTCGGCGGCGACGGTGTCGGCGGAGACGCCTGGTACCGGGCCGCCGAAGCGGGTGAGGCGGCTGTGCAGGTCGTTCATCGGTTCGCTCCTTGCGGGATCATCGGGGTGGAACTGAGGGCGGCCCGGAGCTTCTCCAGCGCTCGGGCGGTCTGGCTCTTGACGGTTCCGGGCGAGCAGCCGAGCGCCACGGCGGTGTCCGCGATGTCCATGTCGAGCACGAACCGGAACACCACTGCCGCCCGCATCCGGGGTGGCAGCTGCTCGAGGGCGCGGGCCAGCTCCGGGTCGGTCTCGGGGGTGACGGCGGCGGCGGAGCCCTCCGGGACCTCGGCGACCGGCCGTTCGAAGCGGCGCCAGATCCGGCGGCGCTCGTCCGTGAGGGCGTTGAACAAGGCCCGCTTGAGGTACGCGTTCGGGCTGTCGGCCCGCCGGAACGCCGCCCAGGAGACGAACAGTTTGGTCAGCGCGGTCTGCACCAGATCCTCGGCCAGGTGATTGTCACCAGCGGTCAGCAGCCGGGCGGTGTGCAGCATGTGCCCGCGTTTCTCGGCCACGAAGGCCGCGAACTGCCGATCGCGCTCGCTGTCTGTTTTCACGTTCTTCCAGACCCGGGACGGGGCTGCCGAGGTTGCATATTGACATTGTCATTTATCGCGGTCGAGCATTGGGAGCGCTCCCATCCCCGCATGCCCGGAGAGTGCCCGTGCTGAACTCATGGAAGGCGGTCGCCGGCGCCCTGCTGCTCGCGACCGCCACCGCCGTAGTACCCGTCTCCCCCGCCCCTGCCCTCGCCGCCGCCGACGCCCGTGTCGACGTCGACGTGCGGGCCGGGCTCGCCACCGCCGGTGACGTCGCCGTCGGTGTCAACCACGCCATCTGGGACTCCCAGCTGGGCACGCCCGCCGTCGCCGACCTGCTCGGGGACGCCGGGGTGACCATGGTGCGCTACCCGGGCGGCTCCTACGCCGACATCTACCACTGGGAGACGCACACCGCGCCCGGTGGTCACGTCGCCCCGGACACCGACTTCGACACGTTCATGGCCGGGGCCCGGCGGACCGGCGCCCAGCCGATGATCATCGCCAACTACGGGACCGGGACCGCGGCGGAGGCGGCCGGGTGGGTCCGGTACGCCAACATCACCAAGGACTACGACGTCACGTACTGGACGATCGGCAACGAGAACTACGGCAACGGGCACTACGGCTCCGCCTGGGAGGCCGACGACCACGCCGACAAGAGCCCCCGGGAGTACGCGAGCAATGTCATCGCGTACGCGCAAGCCATGAAGGCAGTTGACCCTGACATCAAGGTCGGCGCCGTCCTGACGATGCCCGGGAACTGGCCGGACGCCATTGTCGGCACGGGTGACCAGGGCAGCTGGAACCAGGAGGTGCTCAGCCGGGCCGGGTCGGTGATCGACTTCGTGGACGTGCACTGGTACCCCGGCGGCGCCACCGCGGCCGAGACGCTGACCAAGCCGGCGCAGATCACCGACGCCGTGCACCTGCTGCGGCAGCAGTTGCGGGACTTCGCCGGCGACACCAGCGGACGGATCGGCATCAGCATGACCGAGACCAACGTGGAGATCGGCCGCAACACCCAGCCGGGTGCGCTGTTCCTCGCCGACGTCTACAGCGGGCTGCTGGCCCAGGGCGTTTTCACCGTCCACTGGTGGAACACGCACAACGGACTCGGGACGGTGTCGGAGGTGGCCGGGCAGACCGACTACGGCGACTACGGCCTGCTGTCCAGCGGGAACTGCAACGACGCCGGGGTGTGCCAGCCGCCGCTGAACACGCCGTTCGCGCCGTATCACGCGCTTTCGCTGGTCGGCGAGCTGGCCCGGCCCGGTGACCGTTTCATCGCCGCCGGAAGCGACAACCCCGAGATCACTGCCCATGCGGTACGCCGGAAGAACGGTGACGTGGCCCTGCTGCTGATCAACAAGGATCCGTCGGTGGCACAGTCGGTGTCGTTGAAATACCACGGGTTCACGCCGGTCTCCGGGACGCCGACGGTGGCCACCTACACCAACGGCGCCGCCGGAGTGGTCACCGGCCCGGCCGGCAGTGCGGCGACGCAGACGCTGGCCCCGTACTCGATCAGTCTGGTGACCTTGCGCCCGAACCCGGTGGCCGGCACTGCTCCCGCCGCGCCCGGGAAACCGGCCGCGACCGTCACCGACCGCGGCGCCACCATCTCCTGGCCGGCCGGAACGGCAGGCCTGAAGTACGAGGTGTACCGGCAGAACGGCGGCGCCGCCGAACTGCTGGGCGAGACCACCGGCACGTCACTGACGGCCGGTAACCTGCAGCCCGGCCGCCGGTACACGGTGAACGTGGTCGCCCGGGACGGCGCGGGCCGCCTCTCGGCCTCGTCGCCACCGCTGACGTTCACCACGGCGACCCCGGCGAACGCGGGTTGCACGGTGAGGTTCCGCGACGTCAACGACTGGGGCAACGGTTACGTGGGCCAGCTCGACATCACCAACAACACGACGGCGGCCCTGCCGAGCTGGACACTGACCTTCGACTGGCCCACCACGTGGCAGTCGCTGGGAAGCGGCTGGAACGCCACGTGGACGCAGACCGGCACCACGGTCCGGGTGGTCGGCGAGGGCGCGCTGGCCGCCGGAGCAACCATCGGCACCGGCCTGGTGGGCAACTACAGCGGCCCGAACGTCCTACCGACGGTCTTCACCCTCAACGGAACCATCTGCACCAGCGCGTGATCCGATGGTGGCCCGCCATCCGGCGGGTCACCACTCACTCCCCGCCACCCCCACCCCCACCGCCACCGCCGTCGCAGCCGCTGTCCCCGCCGCCCCAGAAAGAACCGGTGCTCCTGTCACGGGAGCGCGACCGGCGGCGGGGCCGTCCGCCGCCGGCCTCCGGTGCGACGCCACCACCCCGGCGACGATCGTTGATGTCAGCCCAGACCGGATTGGTGGCGGCCTCCTTGACAGCGGAAACCGGCAGAGTGCTCGTAACCGACCGTGACCGCCGAACCCGAACAGCCTCCCGGCGAGTCACCCTGACCAGAATCACCACCCCGGTCAGAATCGCCAGAAGAACGACGAACACCGCCACCGCCAACAGAATCCCCAGATCCGGCATGGTTCTATCATCCACATCGGAGCAATTGATCAGCGGAGTTCGACGTATACGCCGTCGGTGGTCAGGGTGTTGAGTATGTCGTCGAGAACGGTGCCGTCGGTCCGCAGGTGCGCCAGGTCTGCGTCGAAAGCCCGGCCGGATTCAAGAGCCGGCGCCGGGCGACAGCCCAGCAGGATGACCGGCGGGCCCGGCGGGCAGTCGCCGGGGGCGTAGCGGGCCAGGCCCTCCGCGGTGCGGAACGTTCCGGCCGGTTGTTCCCACGGCCACCACACCGTCAGCCGGGAGGTGTCGGTCGTTCCCCCTTCGGCGGACTGGCGGTGGGCCAGCAGGTCGATGTCGAGCAGGCCGTCGGTGGACCGGCGGTGTCCGATGACGCAGGCGTCCTGCAGTTCGAGGCCGGCGTCCACGGTGCCGAGCCAGGCGGGGCCGGTGCCGTCGACGGCTGCCTTCAACGGGCCGGCCGGGGCGCAACCGCGCAGGGTCACCCGCTCGTAGACCGGGTCGGCCGGGAACGGGCGGTCGTCGAACAGGCCGTCGATGTCCTGGCAGTCGGTGAGCGGAACACCGGTCTCGCTGTCGAACAGGCGCCACTGCGGCGGAGGCGGCATGCCCCGACCGTACAGCGGCAGGGTGTGGACCGGCTTTTGACCCTTGATTTGTACGATCGGTGCATGACTCGGACGGATATCGCCTCCCGGACGATCGCGGCCCCGGTCGCGCGGGTGTGGGCGGCGCTCGTCGATCCGGTGGCGCTGACGGTCTGGCTGCCGCCGGAGGGCATGAGCGGGCGGTTCGACAGGTACGACGCCAGCCCCGGCGGGTCGTACCGGCTGGTGCTGACATACGCCGACGCGTCGGCCGCACCGGGCAAGACGACCGCGGACTCCGATGTGGTCGAGGCCCGGTTCGTCGACGTCGTCCCCGGGGACCGGGTGGTGCAGGCCGTCGACTTCGTCTCCGACGATCCGGCGCAGGCCGGCACGATGACGATGACGTGGCAGGTCACGGCGGTGGAGCCGGGCACCCGGGTGGTCTTCCGGGCCGACGACGTGCCGCCCGGCATCTCCGCCGCCGACCACGCCGACGGGATGAACTCGTCGCTGGCCCAGCTCGCCGCGTACCTGGAGGCCTGAATACTGGGCCCATGTCATACGTACGGCGTTTCGACCACATCGGCATCACGGTCGCCGATCTCGATGTGGTGAGCGACTTCTTCGTGTCGCTGGGCCTGGAGGTGGAGGGCCGCACGTCGGTCGAGGGTGAGTTCATCGACACGGTCTGCGGGATCCCCGGTTCCCGCACCGACATCGTCATGCTGCGCTCCCCCGACGGCTTCCGCCTGGAGCTGGCCCGCTTCCTGCACCCTGATCCGCTACCGGGCACCCCCGACGCGATGGCCAACGTGCTGGGCCTGCGCAACGTCTCCTTCGAGGTCACCGACCTGCCCGCCGCGGTCGCCGCGGCGGCCACCCGGGGCTACCACCTGGTCGGAGGCATCGGCGAGTACGAGAACATGTGGCGGATGGCCTACGTCCGGGGCCCCGAGGGCATCATCGTCTCCCTGGCCGAACGCATCAGCTGACCCGGCCGGCTTTTCAGTCGCGGCGGCTCAGGACCCGGCCGGTGGTCAGGACCTCGCCGAAACGGGGCAGGACGACGGTCAGGGCGTGATCGTGTTCGGCTGTGGTCACTCCGCTCATCGCGTCCGCGGCGAAGATCACCTCGAAGCCGTGGTCGGCTGCCGCCCGGGCCGTGGACTCGACGCCCATGGTGGTGGCCAGGCCGGCCAGGACGACCGTGTCCACGTCGCGTTCGTGCAGGCGGGTGGCCAGGTCCGTGCCGTAGAAGGCGCCGATCGTCCGCTTCACCACCACCACGTCACCGGCCACCGGGGTCAGCTCGGGGACGAAGTCGCTGCCGGGCGGCTGCTCGGCGACGCCGGGGCGCTCCACCCGGACCGTGACAGTCGTGCACGACGAGCTGGAGTCGGTGACCGGGCTGATCGCCGGGGCGGGCACGTTCCTGTTCGCGGCCGGGGAGCCGGGGCGGCTGGACGCCCGGATCACCGGGTACTGGAAGGGCGGCGTGTCGGATCACGGCGACCATCACGTCGATCAGAGGGCCGAACCGATATGCCGCATCCATCGATTTACATCTATACAAAGGAGGTTATCCGTACCCCCGTCCCCCGGAGGCAACAATGCTGATCCGCCGAATCGCGGCAGCCGTCCTCGCCGCCCTCACCCTGGCCGGCGTCCAGGTCGCCACCGCCGCGCCCGCCACCGCGGCGCCGCGCGTCCTCTACTACGACGTCAGCCAGGCCCAGGAGTTCCAGGCCGTCGCCCAGCAGGGTTTCGCCATCTGGAACAGCCGCGCCACCAACGTCCGCCTGGACCCGGTCCCGGCCGGCCGCACCCCCAACATCCGGGTGTACGCCGACAACGGCTGGCCGCGCGCCTACACCCAGTCGCTGGGTAACGGCTACTGGTACATGGGCCGGCAGGCCGTCAACCAGGGCTACTACCCGCCGCGGATCGCCGCCCACGAGATCGGCCACCTGCTCGGCCTGCCGGACAACCGGACCGGCCTCTGCACCGACCTGATGTCCGGCAGCAGCGCGCCGGTGAGCTGCACCAACGCGTATCCGAGCGCCCGGGAACTGGCCACCGTCAACGCCAACTTCGCCTCCCTGACCTCGTCGGCGGCGACCGCACCGGCCCGAACCTACGTCTGGGTCGGCTGACCGGTTTCGAGCAGCCCGGCTGGTTGGACCCGCCGGGCGGGCCCTGGCGGGGGCCTGCCCGGCGCTCCGCACCGCCGCGACCATCACCTGTGCGCTCTGTGGGGGCACGGTCCACCCGCGATCGTGGTGGATCGCCATGGCGGACGGGTGACGGTCGCGGCGGGCGGTCCGGAATCCTTACGACAATCGTGCAGCACCGGGTGGCCGCCGGCCGATACGGTCGGAATCATGAAGCGGACTCTCGTTCTCGGCGGCGGTGGTGTCACCGGCATCGCCTGGCATCTCGGCCTTCTCTGTGGACTCCAGCGGGCCGGCGTACCCCTCGGCAACGCCGGAACGATCATCGGCACCTCCGCCGGCTCGGTGGTCGGCACCCTGGTCGCGGCCGGTGTGGACCTGGAGAAGGCGGTCGCCCTACAGGAGACTCCGGCAGATGCGGCAACTCCCTCTTCCCCGCAGGCGACGAGTGTGGCGGCTCCCCCTTCCCCGCGGGCGGCGGGGCCGGCCGGTGACCGGTGGCTGACGGCGATGGCGGTGCTCGCCGACCCGTCGGTGCCGACGATGGAGGCGCGGACCCGGGTCGGTGCGATGGCGCTGGCCGCCGCCGGGGACGAGGCCGCGTATCTGGAGCGGATGCGGCCGCTCATCCCGGTCGCCGACTGGCCGGCCGCTGACCTGCGGATCACCGTGGTGGATACCGCCGATGGGCGGGACCGGGTGCTCGACGCCGGGTCCGGGGCGACGCTGTTGCAGGCGGTCGCGGCGAGTTGTGCGGTGCCGGGGCTGATGCCGCCGGTGACGATCGGCGGGCGACGGTACATGGACGGCGGAGTCCGCCTGGGCGCCGCCGCCGACCTGGCCGAGGGTGCGGACCGGCTGGTGGTGATCGCCCCGCTGGCGATGCTGGACCGCAAGCGGATCCGGGACGAGATGGCCGCCTCCGGGGCCGGGCGGTCGCTGCTGATCGAGCCGGACGCCGCCGCGCTGGAGGCGTTCGGGCCGGATCTGATGGATGCGCGACGGCGTCCGGCGGCGGTACGGGCCGGGTTGCGGCAGGCTGGGGTGCTGGCTGATGACGTACGAGAAATCTGGAGTTGAACTTGTTGACGCCTTTTGTCGCCGTCGACGTCACCGTGCTCGACACGAACCTCCGGGCGATGGCGGACCACGCGGCCGCCCACGGGGTGGCGTTGCGCCCGCACGCCAAGACCCACAAGTCACCGGAGATCGCCCGCCGCCAGCTGGCACTCGGCGCGACCGGCCTGACCGTGGCGACCGTCAGCGAGGCCGAGGTGTTCGCGGACGCCGGTGACCTGTTCATCGCCTATCCGATCTGGCCGTCCGACGAGCAGGTCGCCCGGCTGCGGGCGCTCCGGGAGAGGACGGCGCTGCGGATCGGCGTCGACTCGGCGGAGAGCGCCGAAGCCCTCGGCCGCGCCCTGCCCGGCCTGGAGGTGCTGGTCGAGGTGGACAGCGGGCATCACCGCAGCGGCGTCGTCCCGGCGGAGGCCGGAGCGGTCGCGGTCGCCGCGGACAAGGCAGATCTGCTGGTACGCGGGGTCTTCACGTTCCCCGGCCACGCCTACGGTCCGTCCCGTCAGCAACCGGCGGTGGATCAGGAGTCGGCCGCCCTGGCCGAGGCCGCCGCCGCCCTGACCGCGCACGGGCTGGACGCGTCGGTGCGCAGCGGCGGCTCCACCCCGACGGCCGCGCTGACCGGTGACACGCTGACCGAGATGCGGCCCGGCGTCTACGTCTTCGGTGACGCCCAGCAGGTCGAACTCGGCACGTGCGGCTGGGGCCGGGTGGCGCTGACCGTGACGGCGACGGTGGTCAGCCGGTCCGGGCAGCGGTTCATCCTGGACGCGGGCAGCAAGGTCCTCGGCGCCGACCAGCAGGCGTGGGCGACCGGCGGCGGCCGCCTGCTGGATCTGCCGGACGCCCGGATCGTCGCGCTGTCCGAGCATCACGCGACCGTCGTGCTCCCGGAGGGCCAGCCGGTTCCGAGGCGGGGCGACCGGATCCGGGTCGTCCCGAACCACGTGTGCGCCACGGTCAACCTGGCCGACGAGTTGATCGTGACCGAGAACGGCACCCCGGTGGACCGCTGGCCGGTGTCAGCCCGCGGCGCGAACACATAACCGAAACCGATGCTCGGCCGGCGTCAGGCCGCGGCGCACATGCATGACCGAAACCGACGCCCCGGCCGGCGTCAGGCCGCGGCGCACATGCATGACCGGAAACGACGCCCCGGCCGGGGTCAGGTCGCGGCACGGACACGTGACCGGAAACGACCAGGGGTCAGGCCCCGGGCCCGGGTGAAGGCGCGGCTGAACGCGGGCACCGAGCCGTACCCGACGGCGGCCGCGATGCTCTCCACACTGTCGCCGGTGCGGCGCAGGCGCATCGCGGCCAGGTCCATCCGCCACTGGGTGAGGTAGGCGGCCGGGCTCAGCCCGAGCGCCACCGGAAACCGCCGGGCGAGAGTGGCCCGGGACACCGCGATCTCGGCGGCCAGGCTCGTGGTGGTCCACTGGCGTCCCGGCTCGGTGTGGATCCGTTCCAGCGCCCGGTTGACGACCGGATCGTGCAGCATGCCCAGGAAACCCTTCAGCGGCGCGGCCCGCAGCAACTGGATGAGCATGATGTCGACCAGGTTGTTGAGCATGGCGGTGCCGGCGATCCCCGGCCGGGTGAGTTCCCGCCCGAGCAGCCGGACGGTGTCGTCGAACCCGTCGTCGCCCCGCCCGCCACGCACGTGGATCAGGTCGGGCAGGGCGTCGATCACCTGGGTACGAGCGGTGTGGTCACAGTCGTAGTGCATCGTGATCAACCGGGATCCGCGCCCGTTCAGCCGGTGCCGGGCCCCTTCCGGCAGCAGCACGACATCCCCGGCGGCAAGATCGAGCGGCGGATGCCCCGGCCGCCGAAGTGTCGCCGCACCCTCCACGACGACGTGCAGCGCCGCCCCGGCCTGGTCCCCGAACGCCGCCGCCCACTCCCCCGCGTCGTCGATCCACGCACCGAGCGCCCCCCGAACCCCGGACACCTGAAGCATGTCGCTGACCACATCCACGGCCGAAATCCTAGCCGCGCCCTGAGTCAATCAATCAATTCTCCGAGTCAAAAGAGCATCGATCAACCCACGGCTCCCCTCGTACGGTCATCCCACAGCCGAAATCCGACCCTCGCACCACTGAAGTTCCCTACCACCGCCCCCTCTCGCCACCACACCCTCCTGCCACCGTCCGCTCTCGTCACCGCACCCACTCGCCGCCCTCCACCCCCGCCGTCGTCCGCTCTCTTGCCGCCCGTCCGCCCTCGCCGTCGTCCGCTCTCTTGCCGCCCGTCCGCCCTCGCCGTCGTCCGCTCTCTTGCCGTCGTCCGCTCTCATCCCGCCGTTCGCTCTTTTGTCGCCGTTCGCTCTCTTGTCGTCGCACACCCCTCCAAGGAGAAACCGTGAAAGCCCTCGTCGCCACCGGCTATGGACAGCCCGCCGATCTGGTAGTCGCCGACCTGCCGATCCCCCGGCCCGGCCCCGGCCAGATCCAGGTGCGCATCGCCGCCGCCACCATCAACCCGACCGACATCAGAGCGACCGCCGGCGGCTTCCGGGCCATGGTCGAGCTGGAGTTCCCGTATGTCCTCGGCACCGACTTCGCCGGAACCGTCACCGAGACCGGCCCGGGCGTCACCGCCTACCGGGTCGGCGACGAGGTCTTCGGCCAGGCCCTGCCCCGGGCACTGAGCATCGCCGCCGCACCCACCCGCCCGTCGCTGAGCACCGGCGCGCTGGCCGAGTACGCGGTCTTCGAAGCCGACACCCCGATGCTCGCCCACCGCCCGCCGGAGCTGCCCGCCGATCAGGCCGCCGCCCTGGCCATCCCGGGCGCGACCGCGCTGGCGATCATGCACGTCGCGGCGATCGGCCCGGGCGACCGGGTCCTGGTCATCGGCGCGACAGGCGGTGTCGGCACGGTAGTGCTGCCGCTGCTGGCCAAGGCCGGCGCCACGGTGATCGCCACCGCGTCCGGTGCGGAGCGCGGCCGCTTCCTGGGGGAACTGGGCGCACACGAGATCACCGGTTACACCGACTACCCCACCGACGTCGACGTGGTCCTGAACCTGACGCTCTTCGCCGACGCCCTCGCCCCCGCGGTAGCGGCGCTGCGCCCCGGCGGCCGGTTCGTGTCGATCATCTTCCCGCCGCTGTCCCCGGAACAGATCGGCCGCGACGACATCGAGGTCCATTTCGTGATGGACCTCAGCGGCACGCACAGCGACATGCGCGCGGTCGCCGCCGGCGACCTGACCGCAGTCATCGCCGCACGCCATTCCCTGAACGACGCGGTACAGGCCGCGATCAACTACAGCACCGGACACCCACTCGGCAAGGTCGTCGTCACGATGGACGCGGACGCGCCGCCAGCGTGACAACCGCGTCGGCGAAGGGGCTCGTCACGATGGGGGTGGATGTGCCGTCAGTGTGACGATCGCGTCGATGCCGGTCGGGACGGCGGGGTCCAGGCGGACTCCGCCGCCGTCGGCCTCGGCCAGTTTGCGGACCAGGGCCAGGCCGAGGCCGCTGCCGCCGCGCGGGGCGCCGGGCGCGCGCCAGAACGGTTCGAGCGCCTGCTCCCGCTGCCCGTCCGGCAGGCCCGGCCCGGCGTCGGTGACGTGCAGTTCGACCCGGCCGCCCGCGATCCGGACGGCGGTCAGGGTGATCTCGCTGCCGGACGGCGCCACGATCAGGGCGTTGGAGATCAGGTTGTCGAGGATCTGCTCGACACTGCCGGAGACCGCCGAGACCCAGACCGGTTTTCCGGTACGCGCCACCACGGTCACGCCCCGCTCCGCCGCGAGGGGCTGCCAGATCTCGGCCCGCTCCACGGTCCCGGCGGCCAGGTCGACCGGCTCGGGGGTCTCCTCCCGGCGCTCTATCAGCGTCAGGTCCAGCAGCGTGTTGACCAGCTTGTCGAGCCGTTCGGTCTCGCCGAGAGCCGCGTCCAGGTTGGCGACCCCGGCCGGGGCGACGTCCGGCTCCAGGTTCTCCAGGCGCAGCCGGAGCGCGGCGAGCGGGCTCTTGAGCTGGTGGGACGCGTGCTCGACGAAGGATCCGCGGGCCTCCAGGACGCTGTGCAGCCGGGCGGCCGTCCGGTTGAACGTCTCGGCGAGCCGCCGCAGCTCGGGTGGCCCGGCCGCGCCCGGGACGACGGCCGGCCCGGTGTCGTCGGCGAGCTGCCGGGTGGCTTTCTCCAGCAGGCGCACCGGTTTGCCGATCCAGGTGGCCAGCGCGTACGCCACGGCCACACTCAACGCCAGGACCGCGACCGACGCGACCGCGAGCAGCGCCCAGAACTGCTGGACCTGGGCGAGCAGGGTGCTGGAGGGGACACTGACCCGGACCGTACCCAAGGAGGGTTTGCCGGGGTTGACCGGAACCTCCGCCGACATCAGCGACACGCCCTCCTCGGGCGGCGCGGTGCTGAAGACCCGGTTGCCGCCGGCGTCGAACAGCTCGACCCGGCCACGCCAGCGCTCGGCCGATGCGCGGGCGATCTGCTCGGCGCCGTCCGCGTCGGCCTCGTCCAGTTCGGCGTCCACGTACGACGCGAGAACCTCGGCCTCGCGCTCCAGCTGCCGCAGCGCCTGCTGCTGCTCGCTGCTCTGGAACACGTAGCCGAGCGGGATCGCGAGCGCGACCAGGACCAGCAGCACCAGGGTGAGGTGGCTGAGAAGGAGACGGCGGATCATCGGTCAGTCCAGCGCGACGAGCCGGAACCCCACCCCGCGCCGCGTCTCGATCCACGCGGGGTCACCGAGTTTCTTGCGCAGCGCCGCGATGTGGAAGTCGAGGGTCTTGCCGCGGCCCTCGGCGGTCGCCCACACCTGCTCCAGGAGTTTCTGCCGCAGCACCACCGCGCCGGGGCGGGCGGCGAGCATGTCGAGCAGGTCGTACTCCTTCGGGGCGAGCGGCACCGGGGTGCCGCCGACACTGACCTCGCGGGTGGTGCGGTCGATGACCAGGCCACCGATGGTACGGACGTCGGGCTCGGCCGCCACCCCGACCGGGGCGCGCTCCACCGCCGCGGCCCGGGAGCGCCTGTCGACGGCCCGGATCCGGGCCACCAGCTCGCGCAGACTGAACGGTTTCGCCAGGTAGTCGTCGGCGCCGCCCTCCAACCCGCGGACCAGGTCGGCCTCGCCGCGCCGTGAGGTGAGCATGATCACCGGCACGTTGCGGGTCCGGTTGAGCTCCCAGCACACGTCGACGCCGTCGATGTCGGGCAGCCCGAGATCGAGCAGCACCAGGTCGACCGGTGGGGAGGCCAGCGCCTCGGCGCCGGTGCCGACATGACGTGCGACGATGCCGTAGCGCGCCAGGCCCTCCACCAGGGGCACCGCGATCGAGTCGTCGTCCTCGACCAGAAGCACCTGCATCGTCATCCCTTCGCCACCGTGTTCGCGCCGCCTCGCTCGATGACGACTATAGGAGCCGGGCCGCTCCGGAGAGTGCTCGACGAGCCGCACGTCACTCGCTGAGAGTCAGCTTGGGAATCGGTGAGTTTTACCCCAGGAACAGGCCAGGAAACTGCAAGGGAAAAGCCAGAAGATCAATTACTAAATCATTGTGTACGAATGAGAAGTTCGCCGTTCCCATCGGGGTCGGATAAGGTTCGCGGACATTCCGGCCGTTGTCGAGTGCTCTTACCGGCGCTGTTCCCAGCGCTCCTCCCGACGCTCTTCCCACCGCGACCGGAACCGTAGACCCCTGTCGATTCAAGTGTGAGTGGAGTTGATGTCCGCCGTGGGCGGATATGGTTGGCAAGTCGTCCTGGTCGTGGTCCTGGTGCTGCTCAACGCGGCGTTCTCGGGAAGCGAGATGGCACTCATCTCGCTGCGGGAGAGCCAGTTGCAGCGCCTCGAACGACAGTCCCGGACCGGGCGGACCCTGGCCAAACTGGCGCGCGACCCGAACAGGTTCCTCGCCACCATCCAGATCGGCATCACCCTGGCGGGATTCCTCGCCTCGGCAGCCGCCGCTGTCGCCCTGGCGGCGCCACTGATCGAGCCGCTGAGTTTCCTCGGCACCGCCGCTGAACCGGTGGCGATCTTCCTGATCACCCTGATCCTGACGTTCTTCACGCTGGTCGTCGGCGAGCTGGCGCCCAAGCGGATCGCCATGCAGCGGGCCGAGGGCTGGGCGATGCTGGTGGCCCGCCCGCTGGACGTGCTGGCCACGCTCTCCCGGCCGGTGATCTGGCTGCTCGGCAAGTCCACCGACGGCGTGGTCAAGCTGGCCGGCGGCGACCCGAAAGCGGGCCGCGAGGAGGTCTCCACCGAGGAGATCCGCGACATGGTCGCCAACCAGCAGGACTTCACCGCCGAGCAGCGCGAGATCATCTCCGGTGCCTTCGAGATCGCCGACCGGATCCTGCGCGAGATCCTCGTACCGCGTCGTGACGTGCTTGTTCTTCCCGCCGATCTGACCGCCGCCGAGGCGATGACCCGGCTGGTCAAGGGCGGGCACTCGCGGGCGCCGGTGACCGGGCCGATGGGCCTGGACGACGTGCTCGGTGTGGTCCACCTGCGCGATCTGGTGGCCGCCGACGGGCTGGTCCGCGACCACATGTTCACCGCGGTGTTCCTGCCGGAGACGCTCAAGGTGTCCGACGCGCTGCGCCAGCTGCGGGCCCAGCGGCAGCAGTTCGCCCTGGTCGTCGACGAGCGCGGCGCCATCGACGGCATCGTGACCATGGAGGACCTGGTCGAGGAGGTCGTCGGCGAGATCTACGACGAGACCGACCGGGACGTGCAGTCGGTGGTGCGCGAGGACGACGGGGCGATGCTGGTCCCCGGCACCTTCCCGATCCACGACCTGCCGGACATCGGCGTCGAGATCGAGGAGGAGGAGCTGGACGCGGGCGACTACACCACCGTCGCCGGCCTGGTCCTGGCCCGTCTCGGGCACATTCCCACCACCACCGGCGAGACCGTGCGTATCGACGGGCACACCGCCGAGGTCGTCGAGGTCACCGGCCGGGCCATCACCCGTCTGCGGCTGCGTGCCGCCGCCCCCGCCGAGGTCGCACAGGACGATTGAGTCCCTGGCAAACCTTTCAGCGACCACTCAGGACGGTCGGTTAGTTTTACGTACCGTAAATTGTGGTTTGGGGCTTTGATCGGAGTTCACGTGGTTTTCAAGAAGATGCTGGGTGCCTTCGGGGTGGGTGGCCCGAGTGTCGACACGGTGCTGTCCCAACCGGGCGCGCAGCCGGGCGCGCCGATCACCGGGCAGGTCAACCTCGTCGGTGGCAGCAGTGACGCCGCCATCGAGCACATCACCCTCGGCCTGGTCACCCGGATGGAGGTGGAGCACGGCGGCGGCGAGGGCCACGCGACGGGCGAGTTCCACCGCCTGACCGTCAGCGGCCCGATGCGGCTCGCCGCCGGCCAGCAGCTGTCCCTGCCGTTCCAGCTGATCCTGCCGTGGGAGACACCGATCACCACGGTGTATGGGCAGCCGTTGCGCGGCATGGTGATGGGCGTGCGCACCGAGGTGTCGATCGCCCGCGCGCTCGACAAGGGCGACCTCGACCCGCTCCAGATCCACCCGCTGCCCGTGCAGCAGAAGATCCTGGACGCGTTCGCCCAGCTCGGTTTCGTCTTCAAGTCCGCCGACCTGGAGTACGGGCAGATCGCCGGCGTGCACCAGACGCTGCCGTTCTACCAGGAGATCGAGTATTTCCCGGCCCAGCAGTACGCGCACGTCGTCAACGAGGTCGAGCTGACCTTCGTGACCAGCCCGCAGCAGGTCGACGTGATCCTGGAGTTCGACAAGCGCGGCGGCATGTTCGGTGGCGGCGGCGCCGACAGCTTCGGCCGCTACACGGTGTCCCACAACGACACCGACACCACCGACTGGACGTCGGTCGTCGACGGCTGGGTGCGCTCAGCGGTCGAGCGCCGCCAGGCGATGCCCGGTTTCGGCCAGCCCCCGATGCCGCACGGTCAGCCGGGGTACGGCCAGCCCGGTCACGGACAGCCCGGATATGGCCAGGGCCAGCCCGGTTACGGTCAGCCCGGTTACGGCCAACCTGGCATGCAGCCCGGGTACGGTCAGCCCGGCTATGGGCAGCCGGCTATGCAGCCTGGTTACGGGCAGCCCGCTTACGGGGCTCCCGGCTACGGTCAGCCTGCTTACGGCCACCACGGCCACTACCAGGGCCACGGCCACGGTCACGGCGGTCACGGCCACGGCGGCGGTTCCGGCATGGGCGGCGTGGCGATGGGCGTGGTCGGCGGTCTGGCCGCCGGTTACGTGGCCGGCGAGGTCATGGACGAGTTCTTCGGCGACGACGAAGAGGGCGGCGACGAGGGCGAGGACTGACCTTGAGGCCTTCCCCGGCGCGGGGCGACCGTCTACCTGACGCCTTCCCCGGCGCGAGGCGACCGTCTACCTGACGCCTTCGCCGGCGCGGACGACCTTCTGCCTGGCGCCGGCAAGGACTGACGTTCCCGCCGAGTCAAGCCCGATCGGCTTTCCGTCCGGGGAGGGCTTACCTGCGTGCCGTCGCCGGTGGGGCCGGCCTTCTCCTCGGCAAGGGTGAGGGCCGGCGTTCTCGCCGGTGACGGCCTGACGAGGTGACGGAGCGGGTGGCGGGGGCCGCCCGCTCCGATGCACCGGGATCTCCGTTGCCCACGCCGGATCGACTCGGAAAGATGGCCCGGATGAGATCGACGGATTCATCCGGTTCATCCGGCGGCGAAGGCTCAACCCGCGTGGAAGGACTCCATGCGGGCGCCTCGCTCGACCTCGATATCGACACCTCGCCCGACCTCGATGCGGACACCTCGCTCAACCATGGTGCGGACACCTCGCTCGACCTCGGTGCGGATGCCTCGCCCGATCACGTTGCGGATGCCTCACTCGATCACGTTGCGGATGCCTCACCCGATCACGGTGCGGACGCGGTGCCCGGCCACGGTGCGGACGCCGCGCCCGGCCGCGGTGTAGGCGAATCGTTGGATGCGTTGCTGGCCCGGGTGCTGGTGGAACGGGATCCGGAATCGGCCTTCGGCTGGCATGACGGGCGGATCGAGGTGATGTGCCGGGAAGACAAGGATGCCAGCGTCCGCTGGGCCCTTTCTCGGCTCGACGATCCGGATCCGGATGTCCGGTGGTTCACCGCTGTCGTGGTGGACGAGTTCTCCACCGCCGGGATGCCATGTCCGGACGAGGCGCGGGCCGTCCTGGCCGCACGCCTGCCGGTGGAGACGAACTCCGACGTCCTCATCTGCCTGATCAGCGCGTTCGCCGGATACCACGACGCCGGACACCTTCCCGAGATCCAGGCTCATGCCGGGCATCCCGATCCTCGGGTGCGCGAATGGGTCGCCGGGGTGATCTGCTGGTCGATGCCCGAAAAGATCGATCTTCTGACCGATTTTGCCCAGGACCCGGATCCTCGGGTCCGCGCCACCGTCCTCGGGGTCTGCCGCTACGCCTTCGACCATCCGGTGACCGCCAGGTTCAGCGCCGCGCTCCGTGATGATCCGGATCCCGAGGTGCGGGCGCTGGCGTTGGAGGTACTGGCCCGGGATGGAGACGCCGCGGCATACCAGGAGCTGAGGCGGCTCGGAGACGAGGCCGGAGAGGAAAGCCAGGCCACAAAGATGGCCGACGCCGTTCAAATCCGGCTACGCGACTGAGGGCAAAGCCTCTTCCCGGCCCAGTTTTCCACGGCAGGAAGCCTGGATCGACCGGTCGCCCTCCTGCTGCCTACCTTTTCCACGGCAGGAAGCCTGGTTCGACCGGTCGTCGTCCCGCTGGAACGGGACTGCTCCGGGCCGGTTACCAGCCTTCGCGAGGGTGGTAACAACGGGGACTCCTTCGTCGGGGTGGGGCCAAGTACCGTCGGAACGGTGAACAACCGAGTGGAAGTGCGTGAGTTCCTGACCACGCGACGGGCCAAGATCAGTCCGGAGCGGGCCGGGCTGCCCGTGGTGGGGACGCGGCGGGTGCCTGGGCTGCGCCGTGGTGAGGTGGCGGCGCTGGCCGGGGTCAGCGTGGAGTATTACGCGAAGCTGGAGCGCGGCTCGCTGGCCGGGGTCTCGCCGAGCGTGCTCGACGCCATCGCCCGCGCACTACAGCTCGACGACGCCGAGCGCGCTCATCTGCAGCGGCTCGCGCAGCACGCGAACGGGGCCGGTGGCCGGTGCCGGCCGGAGAGCAAGTCGAAGCAGAAACCGTGGGTGCTGCGGCCGGCCCTGCAGTGGTCGCTGGACGCGATCACCTCACCGGCCATCGTCGTCAACCTGCGGCAGGACCTGGTGGCGGCGAACCTGCTGGGCCGGGCGATGTATGCGGATCTCTACGCCGACTCCGCGGTGACCCCGAACTTCGGCCGGTTCACGTTCCTGGACAGCGCGTCGCGCCGTTTCCACCCGGACTGGAATCTGGCCGCCGACATGCTGGTCGCCAACCTCCGTACCGCCGAGGGCAAGGATCCGTGCAACGAGGGCCTGCAGGAGCTGGTCAGCGATCTGTCGGCGCGCAGTGACGAGTTCCGCCGACGATGGGAGGCCCACAACGTGCGCATCCACACCAGCGGTGTGAAGTATTTCCGGCATCACGTGGTCGGCGACCTGGAGCTGAACTACGAGACGATGGATCTGCGGACCGAGTCCGACCTGAACATGACCATCTACGCCGCCGAGCCGGATTCGGCGACCGCGGACCGGCTGCGGCTGCTGGCGTCGTGGGCGGCCGAGCCGGTGACCCCAGGGGTGTACCACCAGTAACTCCCCCAGGAGTGGCCCGCTGTGTTCTCGTGGAGGGGTACCACTCGAGAGACCTTCACCGGAGGACACCATTCTCACCGTCAACGCCATCGCCGCGCCCTCGGCCACCGAACCGCTCGTGCGTACCACGATCGAACGGCGTGACCTGGGCCCGCGCGATGTCCTCATCGAGATCACCTACGCCGGCATCTGCCACTCCGACATCCACACCGTGCGCGGCGAGTGGGGCAAGGTTCCCTACCCGCTGACCGTCGGCCACGAGATCGTCGGTCACGTGACCGAGGTCGGCGCCGAGGTCACCAGGCACGCTGTCGGTGACCGGGTCGGCGTCGGCTGCATGGTCAACTCCTGCCGGGAGTGCGAGAACTGCAAGGCCGGCATGGAGCAGTACTGCCTGGACGGCAACACCGGGACGTATGCGGCCGTCGACAAGGACGGCACCGTCACCCAGGGTGGGTACTCGACCCACATCGTGGTCGTCGAGGACTTCGTGCTGCGGGTGCCCGAGTCGATCCCGCACGAGGCGGCCGCGCCGCTGCTGTGTGCCGGGATCACCACGTATTCGCCGCTCGCGCACTGGAAGGCCGGTCCCGGCAAGAAGGTCGCGGTTGTCGGCCTCGGTGGCCTCGGCCACATGGGCGTCAAGATCGCGGTGGCGATGGGCGCCGAGGTGACCGTGCTGTCGCAGACGTTGAGCAAGAAGGACGAGGGCCTGGCCTTCGGCGCGCAGCACTACCACGCCACCGGTGACCCGGCGACGTTCGAGACGCTGAAGAACACCTTCGACCTGATCATCAACACGGTCAGCGCGCCGATCGACATGGGCGCCTACCTGAGCCTGCTGCGGCTGGACGGCACGTTCGTCAGCGTGGGCGCGCCGCCGGAGCCGCTGCCGATTCAGGTGTTCACCCTGTTCAACAACCGGCGTTCGTTCGCCGGTTCGAGCATCGGTGGCATCGCCGAGACCCAGGAGATGCTGGACTTCTGCGCCGAGCGCGGCATCGCCCCGCAGGTCGAGGTGATCAGCGCCGACGAGGTGAACGACGCCTACGAGCGGGTGCTGAAGTCCGACGTCCGCTACCGCTTCGTGATCGACATCGCGTCCCTGCGCTGAGCAGGCCACCGATCTGAGCCGACGCCCCGGGCGCCGGCACAAGGGCCAGGCCCCGGGATCGGGGCCTGGCCGCCGACCGAAGCCTCGGCAACACCGCCAAGCCGAACCGGGCCAGGCCTAGCCGAACCGGGCCAGGCCTAGCCGGGCCAGGCCTAGCCGGGCCAGGCCGAGCCGAGCCGAGCCGGGCCAGGCCGGGGCCAGGCGGGGCGGGATTTGACGTGATGGGGCCGCGGTCGAGTGAGCGCTTGACTGCGGCCCCGGTCGGTTGTGGCGTTGGGGTTTGTTACTTGATGGTGGCGGCTCGCTTTTCGGCCTTTTCGATCAGGTCTCGGACCAGCTTTTCTGAGCCGTCCATGTTTTCCCAGCCCAGGTCGGTTACCACCAGGACCGTGTCGTTCACCTTCGACAGGGCCGCGTACTGGGCCACCGTCGCGGGGGCCTCGTCGGCGTAGCTGAACCTCTGTTCGATCTTCACCAGTACCGAGTCGTCGTCGGATTCGATGACGGTCCACTGGTGCTGGTCCTTGCCCAGGCCGCCCGGGCACTTCTCCAGGGCCGCGCTGATCTCGGTGAACTGGGCGGCGGCCCCGCCCGCCTCGTGCCGGCCGACGAACTCGACCACCGTCGACGGGGTGCTGCCCTGCTCGCTGCCGGGAACGGTGTACCGCATCGCCACCGCGTCGGTCCGGGTGCCGTCGCTCGGGTACGGGTCGGTGCCACAGGGCCGCAACGGCCGTACATGCGGGAAGTCGCCCTTCTCCAACGGCTCGGCGGTGGCGCCGCGTGTGTCGTCCGGCTGCAGCAGGGCCTCGGCCGGGATCCCGCTGACCGCGGCCGTGCTCGATTCCGACTCCGCCGACGCGGAGACCGGCGACGGGACCGAGCCGCTCGACGCCGTGTTCCCGGCGCCGGAAGCACATCCGGCCAGGGAGACGGTGAGCAGACCGGCACCTACCGCAAAACGCATCGATGTTGTCCTCATGACCACAAATTGCCCACCGATTTTCCGGTTGACACCTCGATTCCGGAACACGTCCCGGGAGCCGACGCGCGCCTGGCTGGTGGGGGCCGCTATACAGCTGCCATGAACCCGGAGCTGACTCACGCTTTCGAGACCCTGCTGCGCCGCCCGCTGACCGATTTCGAGCCGAACGCGACGTACGCCCTGTATCGCCAGGACAACAGCGTCACCGATGCGTTCTTCGACGAGGATCTCGATCTGGATCTGCTGGCCCGGGGCGAGATCGTCGGGCAGCCGTTCGACGGGGTGCCCGGACTCGCCGACACCGGCTTCCCGGGGCTGTGGCAGGTCGATCTGGGCCGGTCGGTGTTCCTGATCGAGGCCGACGACGTGCCGGATTCCCTGTGGCGGCACCGTCGCGGCACCAAGGTCGGCAAGGTGCTGCGCCGCGACCCGGTCGACCTGTCCGAGGAGTGGGTCAGCGTCGACCTGCGGATCCACACCGACGGCACCCTGTTCGACGCGATGCGCGCCGCGACCTGGACGAACCGGGCCTTCGGCGACGGTGGCCTGGATCCGGCGCTGACCGTCGAGCCGAAGTGGGAACGCCGGCTGGCCGCGATCCCCGATCCCGGCCTCCGTGATCACCTGCGCGAGTTGTGCCTGACCGCCGAGTCGGCGCGCGGGGCCGGCGCCCGGTTCCTCGGCCGGCGGCATCCGGGCTTTCCCTGGATGTCAGCAAAGGGCTATCGGGTCATCGCCGCGTGGAGCTTCGGTGAATCCGAGGCGACGTCGCTCGTCGTACAGATCCCGGCGAAGCGGTCCTGAGCTACGGTTGCACGCCGGCCACCAGGGCACCTGGCCCACCAGGGCACCTGGCCCACCAGGGCACCTGGCCCACCAGGGCACCCGGCCTACCGGAGCACCCGGCCCCGGCCCGGCAAGTAACGCGACCCCGATCCACCAGGCACCGCGACGGAGGAACCACAGATGTCGGACCACGACCTGGCACAGGCTTTCGAGATTCTGCTGCGCCGGCCGCTCACCGATTTCGACGCCGAGGCGACCTATGCGCTCTATCACTGGGACGACATGCAGTCGTCGGAGTTCTTCCACGGGGACTTCGACCTGGGGCTGCTGACCCGGGGCGAGATCCTCCCGCCGTCGGCGGGTGTGGACGGGACGTTCTCCTCCCACGTGTGGCCGGTCGACCTGGGGCGTTCGATGTTCCTGATCGAGGCCGACGTGCCGAAGCTGCTGCGGTCCCGTTCCGGCGCCAAGGTGGGCCGGGTGCTCGCCGAGGAGGGCCTGACCGCCGCCGACCTCGAGGACGAGTGGGCCCGGATCGAGCTGCGCGTGCACACCGACGGCACCCTCTTCGACGCGATGCGCGCCGCCACCTGGACCATGGGTGACCCGCCGCAGCTGACCGGTTTCGATCCGGACGGTATCGGCCTGCGGGTGAAGCCGAAGTGGGAGAAGCGCCTGGCCGCCGTCCCGCACACCGGCCTGCGCGATCACCTGCGGATGCTCTGCCTGGACGCGCATTCGGCCCGCGGCGACGGCGCCCATTTCGCCGGCGCCGACCACCCCGGCTTCGACTGGATGAAGCGCAAGGACTACCAGGTGGTGGCGGCCTGGGAGTTCGGCGAGGGCCAGGCCACCTCGGTGATCGCCCAGATCCCCGCTCAGCGCCCGGCGTCGTAGCCAGGCCGGGCGTGGGCGGACCTGGCGTGGGCGGCCCGGGCGAGGGCGGCCCGGGCGAACTGGTCGTCCCAGCGGCGGGGGAACGGGAGCATCAGGTGCTTGGCGCGCCACGGCCCGGTCTGGCGGACGGCGTTGAAACCGGCCGCGGTCACGATCCGGTCGGCGGAGGCGAACAACGAGCGGGCCGGGTACGCGTCGACGTGCTCGACGTCGGCGGGCAGGCCGGGCGGGGGCTGCGGTGATACCAGGATCAGCCGTGGGTGGGCGTTCTCGGCGGCGGCGCAGTCCCGGGCGTACGACAGCAGGTCGTTGATCTCGCTCGCCGGGCCGGAATGCAGGACCAGCCAGGAGCCGGGCGGCAGGGCGGGGAGTGCCGGGGCGGGCGGGTCGACGAGGGTGAGCGGGGCGATCGCGCCGGTCAGGCTCGCGCGGTGGGCGGGGGCGAGGTCCTCGATGAGCCAGGTGCGGTCGAACCGGATCGGGTTCGCTGGGAGCAGCGGGCGGTACGCGTCCCAGCGCAGCAGCCGGGCCAGGTGGACCGTGGTGGTGCCGGCCGGGATCCGGTCCGCGGTGAGGTCGCCGGAGAGCCCCGCCGGGAAGGCGTCCACCACCAGCACCGACGGCCTGAGGTCACCGAGCGCGGCGGCGGGGAGCAGCCGATGCGGTCCTAGGATCCGCGGGTCGGCGGCGAACGGCGACGTGCTGAGGATGGTCGCGGGCTCGTCGGCGTGGACGGTGTGCAGGTAGGCGCGGATCCGGGTCAGGTGACCGAGCCCACCGCCCTGGGCGTAGCAGACGATCACCGGCTGGCCGCGAGGACCTTCAGGTAGCCCTCGGTCTCCGCCGCGACGGTGAATCGTTCCCGGACCCGGCGGGCCGCGGCGGCGCCCCGGGACGTCAGGTCGGCCTCGGCGGCCCGGTGCACGGCGGCCCGGCAGGCGTGCGGGTCACCGGCCGGGAACCGGAAACCGATCTCGTCGTCGACCAGGTCGGCGAGCCCACCGGCGTCCGAGGCGAGCAGCGGCACACCGAGCGCGGCGGCCTCCAGCGCCACGTTGGGCAGCCCGTCGTAGAAGGAGGGCAGGGCGACCAGATCGCAGGCGGCGTAGACCCCGAGCAGCTGGTAACGATCCTGAAAAGGCAGGATGTTGTACGAGATGTCCGGGTGAGCCGAGAGCCACTCCTCGACGCCGGGCTCCAACTCCCCCGCCAGAATCAGGTGGAAACGCTCCGGACTCCGCCCGATCGACAGCGCGTCCAGCAGCAACCGGACACCCTTCTTGCTCTTGAGATGGCCGATCAAACCGAGGGTCCGGCGCCCTCGAGGAACATTTTCGGTACGCCAGAGTTGTGCTTTCTCCCGCTCGGAAGGCAGCAGAGCCCATTCGGTGGTGTCGATCCCGTTGGCCACCCAGGAAACCGGGGTGCCCGGCGCGACCCGGGACACCAGCGGCCCCGTTCCGGACGCCACGACACAGACGTGCGCCGACGCCCGCAATCCCTCCAGCACCACCGGCTGCCGCCGCAACGAGAACATCCCGGTGTCGAAGTCGTTCCCCCGCAACAGCGTGACCAGCGGCAACCCGGCCCAGGCGGCATACACCGGCGCGGACAGCATCGGATAGGTGCCGCCGAACGCGACCACGTGCGAATAGTCGCCCATCGACGGTTCGAGAATCGTCCACAACTGCCGTAACGCGTGTTCCGGGTCCTCACCCAACGGCACCACCCGGACCCCGTCGAGTTTCTGCGGGGACGACCGCCGGCTCAGATGGACCACGTCCACCCCGACCCCGGCCGCGCGCAGTCCCCGGACGATCCGGTCGCACGAGTTGGCCATTCCCCCGGGACTGGGCGGGAAGTTCTCCGTCACCCAGAGCAGCCGCATCAGCTGTCCACCAGGGCGTCGTCACCGTCGTCGAGATAATCCTGATCCGCGCCGGCGTGCGGGTCGAAAGCGGCCCGGTCGAAAGCGTCGAAACTCGTGTACCACAGGGTGTCCTGATAGGCCGAGGACGACGAATGCCGGTAACGGCGGCGCCGGTACGCGGCAGCCGACGCCGGATGCCCGAACTGATTCCGGGACGCCGCGCATTCCGGGCACAATCCGCCCTCGGCAATATGATCGGCACACAGCGCCCGCCCGCACCCCGGGCATCCGGCGACGGCCATTTGACCGCATTTCCCGAGGGTGAAGAATCCGGTGGTGACGGCACACGGCGTCATGACAGTCCTCGCGGGGTCCAGCGGAACGGTTCGGTGGCCACGGTCAGGATCCGGTCGATCTGGTCCTGGGCGCTCTGCGGAGTGCTGAGCTTGGCGGAGGCCGAGATGGCACGCCGCTCCCCGTCCTGCACGGTCACGGCGATCCAGGGTGGCGGCGGGGACGACGGCCGCACACCCCGGGTCACGGGAGCCAGCTTCCGACGTACGCGAATGATCTGAACCTTTTTGATTTTGCTCTTGGTCTTGGTCTTGTTGCGGAAATTGCGTTTGGTGATCCGCCGGTGCCGTTCCCGGTCGACCACCAGGATCTCCAGAGTGCTGCCGTCCCGCAGATGGGCGACCATGGTCAGCCACGGGTCGATGCTCCACGTCTCGACCACCGACCGGATCGGCGGCCGCACCGGCAATTGCCGCGACGGATGGCTCTTTCCCGGCGCATGGGCGCCGCGCAGATCCACGACCAGCGACAGCATTCCCTTCGGGCCGAGATCGGAGCAGACCTCCTGGATCAACGGCACGAGCACGTCGAGAGTACGTGCCGGCAGCGCCCATTTCGTCCGGCTGACCAGCCCGGCATGGCGCCCGAGGCTGGCCGTCACCGCGAGCCAGGCGGACGCGGGCAGCGTGCCACGCAGACCGCGCTCGTGGATGAGGGCCTGGTGCAGCGGATGGAACTCCGCGATGGCGGCCTTCTGCTTGCCCCAGAAGAACATGATCGGACGCTATCAGTGGGCCGTGACCCGGTCGTATACGCCGGACAGCTGATCCCGGGCATGCTGCCAGCCCCGCACCCGCCCCCGGGAGCGCTCGCCCAGCTCCCGGCCGAGATCCGGGTACTCCAGCAGCACCCGGATGGCCCGCGCCAGCTCGGCCGGACGGTCCGGCGGGACCAGCCGGCCGCAGTCCCCCAGCACCTCGCGGATCACCGGCAGGTCCGAGGCCACCACCGCGGTCCCGGCGGCCATCGACTCCCACACCTTGATCGGGCTGCAGCCCTGCTCCAGGTTGCGCGGGGTCGCGGTCAGCGGGGCCACCGACAGCTCGGCGTGAGTCAGCCAGGCCGCCACCTCGTCGTGCGGCAGCATGTGCTCCCAGTGGGTGCGCAGGTCCAGGCGCTCGGCGAGGCCGCGCAGCCGGCGGGTCCGGGACGGAGCCACCGACGAGCAGATCACCAGCGTCAGATCGGGCAGGTCGGCGAGCCGGGCGAACGCCCGCAACAGCACGTCCACGCCCTGCCACGGCTGCACCGCGCCGACGTAGATCAGGTAACGGCCGGGGGCGGCGGCGGGCCGGGGCAGGTCGGCCGGGACCGGGTCGGCGCCGTTCGGGATCAGAACCACGCGGTCCGGTTCGACGCCGCGGGCGGTCACCGCTTCCTTGATGACGTACGACGGAACGACCACCGCGCCGGCCGCCGTCAGACAGTGTCCTTCCAGCTCACGCACCTTGTCGAGGGTCGTCGGGGCGACGTGCGGCCACGCGTACGGCAACTCTATCGACGGCAGCCCGTTCGCCTCGTAGACCAGTCGCGCCCCGGTGCCGAGCGCGGGCAGCGCACTCCACGGGTCGCGGACGTGACACAGCTCCAGGGTGTCGTGATACGGCGCGAGCTGCTCGGCCACCCAGGCCGAGAACGCCTGCGCCCGGTCCAGCAGGTTCGGGACGACCTCGGTGAACCGGACGATCTCGACATCGCCCTCCCGCTGGTAGGCGGGCAGATCCGGGCCGCCGAGCACACACAGCAGCCCGCCCCGGTACCGCTCGAACAGCTCGGCGGCCATGTGCCGGATGTGCACCGCCGAGCCCTTGGCCGACGGGAACCTGTCGAAGGCGATGTAGGCGGCCCGATGCCCGCGGTGTCCGGTCATGCCGGCGCCCCGCTCCGCGGTCGTGCCGGTGCCCCGCTCCGCGGTCGTGCCGGCGCTCCGCTGCGCCGCTGCCGGTGCCAGGTCACCTGCCGCCGGAGCCCCTCGTCCAGGCCGGTGCCCGCGGTCCAGCCGAGCAGGGCGGTGGCCCGTGCGGTGCCGGCCCAGGTCCGGTGCACGTCGCCGGGCGCCGGGTCCTTCGCCACCGTCGGTGGTGCGGTGCCGGTCAGCGTGGTGATCCGGTCCAGAGCGTCGCGCAGCGTGGTGCTCTCCGGGTTCCCGACGTTGATGATCGTGCCATCGGGCAGCGCAGTGGTGGCGGCCCGGATCGTCGCGTCCACCACGTCGCCCACGTAGGTGAAGGACCGGCTCTGCCCGCCGTCGCCGTAGAGCGGAGCCGGCGTCCCGTCCAGCGCCGCCTCGATGAACCGGTGGAACGCCATGTCGGGTCGTTGCCGCGGGCCGTAGACCGAGAAGTACCGCAGGATCACCGTGTTGCCGGCCGCGGCGACGAGCTGCTCGGCCTCGGCTTTCGACCGCGCGTAGGGGCTGCGCGGATCGACCGGGTCGTCCTCGGTGCAGGGCCGGGTGGCGTCCCCGTAGACCGACGAGCTGGACGCCAGCACGAACCGGGGCCGGGTCGACGCGCAGGCTTCCAGCAGCCGCCGGGTAGCCACCACGTTGTCGCGGTGCGCGTCGGCCGCACCGGGCCCCCACGAGCTGCGCACCCCGGGCCGCCCCGCCAGATGCAGAACGACGTCAGCGTCGGCAAGTGCACCGAGATCATCGACGGCCAGGTCACAGACCGCCCACTCCCCCGCCCCGGCCCGTCGAGGGCTTGCGACAGCACCCGGCACCCCGGCCGGGTGGGGATTTGCGACAGCGCCCGGCATCCCGGCCGGGTGGGGATTTGCGAGAGCACCCGGCACCCCGGCCGGGTGGGGGCTTGCGGGAGCGCGCGGCATCCCGGCCACGTCGACCGCCACGACGTCGTGGCCCGCTCGCGCGAGGGCGTCGACGAGATGGCTGCCGATGAAGCCCGCAGCTCCGGTGACCACAACCCGCACAGCCGGACTCTAACCGACCATCAGCCCTCTTCCACCTGTGGCACCACCTGTGGAACTGCCTGCGGCACCGCCGACCCCGGCCACAGCTGACCCGCCGTCGACAGGAGAGCGGCACAGCACATCGCCGAGATCGCGATGATCCCCACGGCCAGCGGGGCGGCGAGCTGACTGGCCAGCGGGTACATGTAGTCGACCGCCATCAGCACCCGCCCGGGCACCCCCGCCGAGTCGATGATCGCATCCAGGTCGGGGACCATGCTGAGCACGCTGTCCACGCTGTTGGCCGCGCAGGCAGCCAGCCCCGGCAGGCCGATCAGCAGGATCAGTCGTCGCGTCGACCACGGTGTCCGGGCGATCCGGTGGGTCGCCGCGGTCATCAGCTGCCATGTCACGACCAGCCCGATCGCGAACCCGGCGATCGCGCCGGCCGGCACCCCGCCCGGCTCGACCGGGAAGGCCCCGATCTCCACCGCGGTCCGGTCGCCGACGCCGGCCACCCGGATCAGCACGCCGCCCCGCTGGGCCCAGAAGACCTGGTCGGTCTCCGCACCGGACGGGGACGGGCGCAGCTCACCGGTCGTCCAGCCCGCGGCGGCGAGGCTCCGGTGGGCGTCGGTCACTACGGCCGGGCCCGCGGCGACCCCGTCGTAGAACCGGGTCTCCCCGAACGGCGCCGGGAAGGAGCCGCTCCAGCCCTCGAGACCGAAGGTCTGGAACACGCCGGCCGCCTGGTAGGTGATCGACGTGTCGAGAAGGCCGTCGCCCAACGCTCCGTCGACGGACGTCGGCGCCTGCCCGGCCAGGGTGTCACTGAGGACGGCCAGATCCGGTTTCTGCGGGTCGGCGGCGGCCCACACCGCGAGCGCCCCGCCCCCGCCGAGCACCAGGGCCACCCAGACCGCCACCAGCACGGTCGCGATCGCGCCGGTCCAGTGCGCCGGGACGAACCGATACTTCAAACCCATCAACAGCAGGTACGCCACCTCGCCCCGGGACGGCCGGGTCTGCCCCGGCCCGGCCGAGTCCAGCAGGGTCGTGAGGATCTCCAGCCCGCGCTCGCGCCGGTAGAACGCGGGATAGGCCCACAGCCAGCGACGGTAGGAACGCTCCAGCTCAGGCATGCTGAACTCCCCCGATGAAGCCGAACGCCTCGCGGAGCCGGCCGGAGGCCACCCGCGCGTTCGACTGGAGACGCTCCACCGCGGCTTCGAGTGCCGCCCGGCCGTCGTCGGACAGCACGTAGTAACGGCGCAACCGGCCGGCCACGGCCTCCTCCCGGTCCACCGTGATCAGGCCTTCGGCGGTCAACCGATCCAAGGCCGCGTACAGCGTGCCGGCCTTGAGTTTGACCCGCCCGCCGGACAGCTCCTCGACCGCCTGCATGATCCCGTAGCCGTGCAACGGGGTGCGCACCAGCGCGGTGAGGACGAAGAACGTCGGTTCCTGCATCGCCATGACCGGAACTATAGACCATCTGTATATGCAACCGATCTGCCGGTGGAAAACGAAGGGGACGACGAGATGGCAGGATGGGTCCGTGCGCGCCGTGATCTTCGACAGCATCCGTTCGGAACCCCGGGTCAGGGAGGTGCCCGAGCCGATCGCGCCGGACGACGGTGTGGTGGTCCGGGTGATGGCCACCGGCATGTGCCGCAGCGACTGGCACGCCTGGGCGGGCCACGACGAGATCACCCTGCCGCACGTCCCGGGGCACGAGCTGGCCGGTGTGATCTCCGCGGTCGGCCCGGCGGTCACCCGCTGGCGGCCCGGTGACCGGGTGACCGTGCCGTTCGTCTGCGGCTGCGGCCGGTGCGCGTGGTGCCGCAGCGGGCAGGCCCAGGTCTGCCCCGACCAGCAGCAGCCCGGGTTCACGCACTGGGGTTCGTTCGCCGGGTCGGTGGCGCTGCACGCCGCCGACACCAACCTGGTCGCGCTGCCGCCGGCCGTCGACTTCGCCGCGGCGGCCGCGCTGGGCTGCCGGTTCGCCACCGCGTACCGGGCGCTCGCCGGCCGGGCCCGGGTCACCGCGGGCGAGTGGGTGACGGTGATCGGCGCGGGCGGGGTGGGCCTGAGCGCGGTGATGATCGCCCGCGCCCTGGGCGCCCGGGTGATCGCCGTCGACCGGCACCCGGCGGCTCTCGCGGTGGCCGCCGAACTCGGAGCAGATCAAACCCTACTTGCCGCCGGTACGAATACCGGCGGCACAGACACCCGCGGCACAGACACCCGCGGTCCGGACACCGGCGGTTCGAGCACCCGCGGTCCGGACACCGGCTGCACGGATATTCCGGCCGCCGTCGCCGAACTCACCGGCGGCGGCAGCCACGTGTCGGTGGACGCGGTCGGCAGCGAGCAGACCTGCGCCGACGCGATCCTCAGCCTGCGCCGCCGGGGCCGGCACGTGCAGATCGGGCTGTTGCCGCCGGTCGACGGCCACCCGCGGGTGCCGATGGCCCGGGTGATCGGCTGGGAGCTGGACGTGCTGGGCAGCCACGGCATGGCCGCGGTGGACTATCCGGAGATGATGGCGCTGATCGAACAGGGCCGGCTGGAACCGCAGCGGCTGATCGAGCGGACCATCGGCCTGGCCGAGGCGGCGGCCCTGCTGCCCGGGTTCGATCAGGCGACCGTGGCGGGCATGACGATGGTCGATCCCGCGCGCTGACGCCGCGGGCCGGTGACGGTTGGGTTCCACCGACGCTGGGTGTCGGACTTTTCACAGCCTGGTGTCGTAAGGTCGGGCGGTGCCCGATTCCGTGACGAGCCGCACCAGCGCGGCCACCAGACCACCACGTAAGACCCCGAGCGGCCCGCCGCTCAAGACGAAGGCCGAGAAACGCGCCGAGGCCAAGGCGGCCAAGGCCCGTGCCCGCGTGCTGGCGAAACGCCGTCAGACGCTGACCGTGCTGGGTGCGGCGGCGGTGGTGCTGGCTCTCGTCGTCGGGCTGGTCTACTGGATCGGCAACACGTCGGCGGATCCGGCCACCGTCGCCTCCTCCGCGACGCCGACCGTGGCGGCCACCGCCGAGCCCGCCGCCGAGGGCACCGCGTCGAAACCGTTCCCGCCGGTTCCGGAGGGCGCTGACCCGGCGCTGAGCACCAAACCGGCCGCGACCGCGGGCAAGGGCACCGTCTCCGCGCTGAAGACGACGACTGTCATCGAGGGCAAGGGCGCGGCGGTCGAGTCCGGTCAGACGATCGAGGTCAACTACGTCGGTGTGACGTATGCCGACGGCAAGGAGTTCGACTCGTCGTGGAGCCGCTCCGAGGCGTTCAGCTTCGCGATCGGCGCCGGCAACGTCATCCAGGGCTGGGACAAGGGCCTGCTCGGCGTCAAGGTCGGCTCCCGGGTCACCCTGGACATCCCGGCCGACCAGGCCTATGGCGAGAGCCCGTCCGGTGGCCAGCCGGCCGGCGCGCTCCGCTTCGTCGTCGACGTCCTGTCCGCCTCCTGACCCCACCCATGGGTCACTCCGGCACACCCGCCGGGGTGACCCATGCTCCGTTTGCCGGGGTGCTGGTTCACGATGAGCGGCGACGACAGGACGGTCCGGCGGGCGGTTACTCCTTGATGCCCATGTGTTCGATCGGTGGGACGCGCAGCAGGCGGGCGACCGGCAGGATCGTGGTGGCCAGCGCCAGGACCGCGGTTCCGCCGAGAACGGTGACATAACCCAGCGGCGGCACGTACGGCACGAAGCTCCCGGTCAGCGCCCGCACCACACTGCTCAGGGTGAGGGCCGCGATCACGCCGCCGAGCAGGACGGCCGTACCGAGCAGTCCCAGCTGTTCCGCGTTGATCATGCGTTTGACCTGGCGGCTGGTGACCCCGGTGAGCCGCAGCACGGCGAGTTCCCGGCGCCGGGCCAGGGCCGCCATCACCATCGTGTTGGCCGCCGCGACCGCCGTGTACCCGACCATCACCGCGATCAGCAGCCGGTTCAGCCAGGCGCTGAGGGCCAGGTCCCGGGCCAGGCCACCGGTCAGGGCGGCGCTGTCGACCACGGTGGCGCGGTGCTCGGCGGCCACCTCCGCCAGCGCGGCGTCGGCCGACGGCGGGGCGCTGACCAGGATCTCGTCGTCGAGGCCGGTGCCGGTGTGGCCGAGGACCGCGGTGCGGGGCAGGACGATGTCACCGAACGCGAGCCCGTTGCGGTAGACGGCGACGACCCGCAGCTCGAGCGGGGTGCCGTCACCGAGCCGGACAGGGACGTTCTGCCCGAGCTCCCAGCCGAAGGTGGACGCCTGGGTTTCGGAGATCGCCATCGTGCCGTCGCCGAGGGCGGCCAGGTCACCGGACGTGACACCGAGGTCGAGGGTCTGGTCCAGGCCGGCCGGGTCCACGGCACGGGCGCCGAAGACCTCGCCGTCGCCCATCAGGGGCAGGACGACGCTGGTGTGCCGGACGGGGGTGGCCGCCCGTACGCCGGGAACCGCTCGAACCGCGGCGATCGCCGCGTCGGACAGCCCGTCGGCCGGGACCAGCGCCCGTGTCGCGAGAAGTCCGTCCCGGCTCTGCGCGACCGCCTGACGCTCCAGGTTGTTCTGCAGGAACCAGACCGAGCCGCCGAAGCCGACCGCGAGCACCAGGCAGGTGAGCACGGTGGCGGTGCCGCGGGCGTTGGCCCGCAGGTTGGCGGCGGCCAGGTAGCCGCTGGCGCCGAAGATCGCCCGCAACGGGCCGGCCAGCAGCCGGGCGGCGGCGGTGTTGATCCAGGGGGCGAGCAGCCCGACGGCGAGGACGAACAGGTAGAGCATGCCGAGGGCGGCGCCGAGCGCGGTCTGCCCGCTGCCGGAGACCGCGGCGGCGGCCGTCGCACCGGCGGCGACCAGCGCGATCAGGCCGCTGATCAGGCGGACCTTCCCGGCGGTGCCGGGTTCGACGGCGGCCTCACCGAGGGCTTCGGCGGGGCGGATGCCGGTGACCCGGCGGGCGGCGAGGAGCCCGGCGAGGACGGCCGAGATCACGATGGTCGCGGCGGCGGCCGGGGCGGCGACGGCGCCGGGCAGCATCGGGAAGCCCTCGGGCAGGAACCCGCGCCCGGTCAGTTCGCCGGTCAGCCAGTGCGCGGCGGCCAGGCCGGCGGGCACCCCGAGCGCCGCGGCGATCACGCCGACCAGCGCGGACTCCGCCATGATCATGCGGCGGACCTGGCCGGGGGTGGCGGCGACGGCCCGGACCAGGGCCAGGTCGCGGCGGCGGTGCCGGACGCTGAGGCCGATGGTCGCGGCGACCACGAACACGATCAGCATGATCACGTAGCCGCCGAACGAGGCGCCGACCTGGACCAGCAGGGTGGCGGCGGACCGGTCCGCTGATCGTTCGGCGACACCACTCTGCGCGCCGGTGAGCACCGCGACGTCCTTCCCGGCGATCTTCTGGATCCGGGTCTGCAGGGCGGCGACGTCGGTGCCGGGCGCGGCGAGCACGCCGATGGCGGTGACCGTGCCGGAACGCGGGTTGACGGCGGCGGCGTGGGCGTCGCTGAAGAAGGCCACCCGCGGCCCGTCGACCAGACCACTGACGGTGTACGTCCGCAGCGTCCCGCCGACCACCAGGTCCACCGGCCCGCCGAGCGGTGCGACCCCGCTGTTCACCACCACCTGACGGTCTCCGGCCGGGGCTTTTCCGGACACCAGCTGGTACGGGGTGAGCACCGCGCTCCCCCAGCCCCGCGCCGTGACCGGTCCACCGTCGGCGCCGGTGACGGTGATGTCGTCGTCCACGGCGATACCGGCGACCCCGTCCACGCCGAGGATCTTCCCGGTCAGCGCGACCGGAACCGTGCCCTCCGGCAACGCGACCGTGCTGGTGTGGGTGTCCCCGAACTCCCTGCTGACGAACGTGGTGTCCGGCCGGGCCACCACGAGATCGGCGGCGGCGTACCGCACCGGTTCCGGGGTGTAACGCAGTCCGGATTCGATCAGGGTGCCCATCGCGGTCAGGATCAGCGCCCCGAGGGCGAGCGCCAGCAGCGTCGCGATCGACGAGCCGGGCCGGTGGCGCAGCATGCGGGCGGCGAGCGCGGTCATCGGGTCGCTCCCGCCGGGTCGGCCGGGCGGCGGCCGAGGGCGGCCAGGTGCTCGGCGATGCGGGCGGCGCCCGGCTGCGGCATGTCGTGCACGATGTGGCCGTCGGCGAGGACCATGACCCGGTCGGCGTACGACGCGGCCACCGGATCGTGGGTGACCATGACGACGGTCTGACCGTGCTCGTCGACGATGCCGCGCAGCAGGATGAGGACCTCGGCGGCGGTGTTGGTGTCGAGCGCGCCGGTCGGCTCGTCGCAGAAGATGACCTCCGGCCGGGCGGCCAGGGCGCGGGCGATGGCGACCCGCTGCTGCTGCCCGCCGGAGAGCGCGGCCGGCCGATGCCGCAGCCGCTGTCCGAGGCCGACCCGGTCGACGACCGCGCTGATCCACTGCCGGTCCGGGCGTGCCCCGGCGAGTTTCAGCGGCAGGAGGATGTTCTCCTCGACGGTGAGCGCGCCGATCAGGTTGAACGCCTGGAAGACGAAGCCGATCCGGCCGCGCCGCAGCTCGGTCAGTTTCGTCTCGGACAGCGTCGACAGTTCGGTCCCACCGATCCAGACGCTGCCCTCGGTGGGCCGGTCCAGCCCGGCGGCGGCCTGCAGCAGGGTGCTCTTGCCGGAGCCGGACGGTCCCATGATCGCGGTGAAGGTGCCGCGGTGGAACGTGGCGCCGACTCCGGCTAGAGCCCTCACCGGTTCGCCGTCGGCCTGGTAGACACGGGTGAGCCCGTGCACTCGGACCGCGGGTTCGCTCTGGACGGACATCTCTCGACCTCTCCGCTGTGGATGCTCTTCGTGCTGGGAGAGAGTCTTCTGTCCGGAGGGATCAGGCGGAATGAAGCGTGCTACCCGACGGGGGTACAGCCAGCACTACTTCCGCTGGTCGTTGAGGTAGTGCAGGACGGCGGTGACCCGGCGGTCGGCGCGGTCGTCCGGGGACAGCCCGAGCTTGGCGAAGATGCTGCGGATGTGTTTGTGCACGGCCCCGTCGGTGACGAACAGCTTCTCGGCGATCGCCGCGTTGCCCAGCCCTTCGGCCATCAGGCCGAGCACGTCGCGTTCCCGGGCGCTGAGCCGGCTGACCGGGCTGTCCGGGCGGGACCGGGACAGCAGCTGGCCGACCACCTCGGGGTCGACGGCGGTGCCGCCGTCGGCGACCCGGTGCAGGGCGGTGAGGAACTCGTCGACCCGGCCGACCCGCTCCTTCAGCATGTAACCCAGGCCGCTCGACCCGTGCGCCAGCAGATCGGTGGCGAAGGCCTGCTCGACGTAGGCGGACAGCACCAGCACGGCCAGCTTCGGCTGCCGTTTGCGGGCCTCGACGGCGGCGACGATGCCCTCGTCGGTGTGGGTCGGTGGCATCCGGACGTCGACGATCGCCACGTCCGGCTGGTACTGATCGATCGCGGACAGGAACGGGCCCGGCGAATCGGTGGTGGCCACCACGTCCAGCCCCTCGGCCCGTAACAGCATGGCCAGACCCTCGCGCAGCAGGGCGTCGTCCTCGGCGATCACGATCCGCACGGCAGCTCCACGTCCATCCTCGTCGGCCCGCCGGTCGGGCTCGACATCATGAAGCGGCCATCGTAGGCGGCCACCCGCTGCCGGATCCCGCCCAGCCCACTGCCACCGGTCTCGTCCGCGCCACCCTTGCCGTCATCGACGACGCTCAACAGCAGACGATCCCCTTCCCGCCGTACGATCACCCGGGCCGAAGTGGCCCCGCTGTGCTTGGCGACGTTGGTCAGCGCCTCGGCGACCACGAAGTAGGCGGTGGCCTCCACCGACACCGCACACCGGCCGGGCACGTCGACGGTCAGCTCGCACGGCACCGCGGACGTGCCGGCCAGCCCGGCGAGCGCCCCGGCCAGGCCACGGTCGTCGAGCACCGGCGGGAGGATCCCGCGGACCACCGACCGCAGCTCGGCGAGCGCCTGTTCGGTGGCCTCCTGGGCCCGGTCCAGGATGTCGGCGACCGCGGCCGGGTTGCGGTCGGTGGCCCGGCGGGCGGCGCCGATCAGCACGTTCACCGCGACCAGGCGGTTCTGGGTGCCGTCGTGCAGGGAGCGTTCGATCCGGCGCAGTTCGACGGCGTGCGCGTCCAGGGCGGCGGCCCGGGTCAGGGTCAGCTCGGCCACCCGCAGCGCCAGGTCGACGTCGTCGGGCGGGCCCAGCAGCCGCCGCCCGGGGAGGGCCTGGAGGCGGGCGATGGCCGGGCCCAGCCAGATGGTGATCGCGACGAACAGCGCGCCGATCAGCCACACCACCGCCGCGTCGGCGAACCCGTCGATGCGCCAGACGATGAACCCGGGGCCGCCGTCCTCGGGTTCCAGGGCCCGGTACCAGAGGGGGAACGACGCGTACTCGACCGCGTAGATCGGCAGGGAGATGCCGATGGCGCCGAGGAAGAAGCCGGCCGTGCCGTGGATGCCGACCCAGCCGGCCTCGCACCGGACGGCCGGGTCACGCAGCGCGTCGCGGATGCCCTCGGGCAGCGGCGGCGGCCCGACCACCGGCGGTCCCCACCGGGTCAGCCGCGCGCGTTCCCGGTCGGCGACCGCCCGCAGCACCCGCGGGACGGTCGGCACCAGCAGCAGTCCCACCCCGACCGGCACGGCCAGCAGCACCAGCACCGTCCAGGCCAGCGCGACCAGGGCCAGCAGGGCGGTACCGAGCCCGCCGACGATGTGTTCCAGGCCGTCGACGGCGATCCGCAACCGTGGGAGAAGTCGGGGCATCCGTCAGACGATAGTGAGCGTCCCGGCCGGGCACAGTAGCGCAGGCTGTACCTTCTTCGTGGCGGTGGCGGGATGGTCGCGGCCACCGCCGATCCCTAGCGTCGAAGCCATGAACGAGAAACTCCGCCCGGTCCTGTGGCTCCTGCTCATCCTCGGCCTCGCCGCCAACGCGGCCGCCTCCACCATCGGCGCCCACCAGCTCGTCGGCTCCGTCTTCGGCCTTGTCGCCCTGGCATCCGGCACCGGCCTGGCGATCCACCACTATCGTTACCGGAGGCAGTGAGCCAAGGGTACGCGGGCGGCTCAGGGCGGGTGTGTGCCCACCGTCGATCTCCACCGGACGAACCCCGAGCGGCTCACGGACGACCCGGTGCAGGTAGCCGGGCGGGAACAGGCGGTCGTCGCGACAGATCACCACCGTCGTCGGTACGCCGGGCCACTCCCGCATCGGTGTGGGCTCCCGCAGCCGCACCTCGGAATGTGCCCGCCCACGGCCGCGTGCCTCGGCGGCCAGTTCCGCGGGAACGTCCTGGAATGAGCACGAAGGTGGCCGTCACCCCACCCTGTATTCATTCGCATTCATCGGCTTGACGAGTATCGCCGTGGCCGGATCAACGTCGGGTGCATGTGCGAGAACCGGCAGTTCACTGCTGGAGAGACCGGCGAGTTCGAGCGCGGCCTGTGCCGACGGGTGGGCCGAGCGAATGGACTGCCCGTTGGCGACCGCGGCGTAGAACTGGGCGGCGTAGGCAATCGCGGTGATAACAACGCCATGGTGTTGCTTGTCCACATCCTTCTCGAATTCGATCAATTTGTCGTCGCTGTGGCCGGTGAAGTGGACGATGTGCGGCCTGAACCTCGTGATTCCGTCGAGAAGATCACCCGTGGTTGCGGCCGGCCGATGATCCAGATCGATCGAATCGCTGTGGAGCGCACTCTCCACCGCTGCACGGATTCGCTTCTGCTCTCGCCCGATTCGAAGATCACCAGCGGATGCCGCGCCGAGAAGCAGGATTCGATATTGACTCGAACCCACCGGTCAGACTCCTTCAGCCCCAACGATCAATAGTCAGCGGGCATATTTCCGCACTCGGAACCGGAATCTAATCCCCCGACCGGGTCACAGATGGGGACCGCGGTCGATCTTGAGGTCGCGTTCCAGCTGGGTGATCGCGGTGCGCAGGTCGTCGAGGCGCTGGCTGATGACTATCCGGTCGAACTCGTCGGGGATGCCGTCGTTGTCGTCGTCGGTGGCCATGTGGGTGGTCATCTCCAGGCGGCGGGCCTCCTCCATCGAGTTCACGATCACGCCGATCAGGATGTTGACCAGCACGTTCACCGTGATCAGCACGTAGCTGACGTAGTAGACGAGCGTCCACGGCGACAGTTCCAGACCGGACTCGATCAGGTCCGGCAGGGTCTCCAGGGACAGCAGCACGAAGAGGGTGAGCACCGCGGCGCCCAGCGTGCCGTACTGGTCGGGGTCGGACGCGCCGAAGATCAGCCACCCGGCCATCCCGTAGACGTAGAGGGTGACCAGGGCCAGCGCCAGGAACCCGCCGACGCCGGGCAGGCTGCGCAGCAGGGCGGTGACGATGGTCCGCAGCCCGGGTGAGAAGCGGACCAGCCGCACCACCCGGGCGATCCGGATCACCCGCAGGGCCGCGGTGTCGCCGTGCAGGCCGGGCAGGAAGACGGCGGCGATCACGATGAAGTCGAAGACGTTCCAGCCGTGCCGGAAGAACTCCCGCGGGTTCCGGCCGTACGCCAGGATCCGGATCGCGATCTCGGTGACGAACACGGCCCGGAACACGTATTCGATCCCGTGCAGCCACGGCACCATGGACTCCGCGTGCGGGTAGGTCTCGACCGCCAGGAGCAGGGCGTTGGCCCCGATCACCAGGACGATGGCGACCTCGAACGGCCGGGATTCGCTGATCCGGCCACAGAACCGGGCCACCGGGTGCATACGCGAAATAGACGATCTTGGCACCCGGTCACCCTACGTCCGGCGGGGTCAGCTGAACGTGTTGGTCTGGGTGTTCCCGTCGCCGATCTGCACACCCTTGGCATCGGTGATCCGGACGTCGTATTTTCCCTCGGGCTGGAGCGCCCGGGCCAGTGCCACGATGTGCGGGTCGGTGTCGGCGCCGAGTTGTCGCAGGTGTTTCGCGAGTGGTTTCGCCCAGGTGTCCGGGTCGTTCTGGTGCTCGGCCAGGACCAGCGTGGCCGCGGGCGTCCCGGCGAACCGCTCGGCGACCGCCGCCCGCAGTGCGGTGCCGGAGTTCCCGTGTGCGACGGCGGTGAGCGCCCGGACGATCAGCGTGACCGGTTCCATGGTGTCCAGTCTGTCAGCGGAGCTGCCCGGCGGCCAGACCACTCTGGACCTGGCGGTGAAAGACGAGGTAGCCGAGCAGCACCGGGAGCATGGCGATGGTCATGCCGGCGAACAGGCCGCTGAAGTCGCCCTGGTACCCCTCGTTCACGGCGAGCGCGGTCAGCCCCTGGGCGAGCACCCAGCGACGTTCGGCTCCCTCGCCTTGCATGAGCACGATCGGCAGGACGTACTGGTTCCACTGGAACAGGAAGTTGAAGATGCCGACGCTGACCAGTCCGGGGCGGGCCATCGGCAGCATCACCCGGAAGAACAGGCCGAAGTGGCCGCAGCCGTCGACCATGGCGGCCTCGGCGACCGAGGTGGGCAGGGTGCGGAAGAAGGCGGTCAGGAAGAAGACCGTGAACGGCAGCGAGTACGCGGCGTAGACCAGGGTGAGTCCGGGCAGGGTGCCGAGCAGCCCGAGGTTGCGGACCACGAAGAAGAGCGGCACCAGGGCCAGGAAGACCGGGAACATCATCCCGCCGACGAACGCGTAGTAGACGATCCGGTTGCCGCGGAACCGGTAGCGGGCCAGCACGTACGCGGCCATCGCCCCGAGCAGCATGGTCAGCGTGAGGGCGCCGGTGACCACGACGGCGCTGTTCAGGAAGTACCTGCCGATGTGGGCCGAGGTCCAGGCGCGTTCCCAGTTCTCCCAGCGCAGCCGGGCCGGCAGGCTCCACGGGTCGGTGAGGATCTCGTCGTCGCTCTTGAACGAGCCGAGCACCGCCCACACCAGCGGCAGCGTGGTGAGCAGCGCCCAGGCGATCAGGAAGACGTGGGACAGGCGTTTCACAGCTCCACCCGGTCCCGTCTGGTCACCTGGAGGAACATCGCCGCCACGGTGAGTGTCAGGAAGAACATGGCGACACCGATCGCGGAGGCGTACCCGAACTGGCCGTCGCCGAAGGCGGTCTTGTAGAGCCGCAACCCGACCACGTCCGACGACGAGCTGGGCCCGCCGTCGGTGATGATCTGCACGATCGCGAAGCCGTCGATGGCGATGATGGCGAGGTAGACCCAGGCGACCTGGATGGTGACCCAGAGCAGCGGCACGGTGATCCGGACCAGGGTGGTGACCCGGTCCGCGCCGTCCAGGGCGGCCGCCTCGTACAGCTCCCGCGGGATCGCCTGCATGGCGGCACTGAACAGGACCACGTAGAAACCGACGTTCATCCAGATCAGCACCGTCAGTACGCACCAGAAGGCGAACCGTGGATCACCCAGCCAGGCGACCGCCAGATCGTCCAGGCCCACGCTCCGGAGCAGTCCGTTGATCATCCCGGTGTGCGGGGCGTACATCTCCTTCCACAGCACCCCGATGATCGCTACCGAGAGCACCTGCGGGAAGAAGTAGACGACCCGGTAGACAGCGGCCCCGCGCACCCCGTGCACGGTGATCATCGAGGCGAAGAAGAGTCCGAGAAGGATCGTCACCACCGGCAGGAAGAGCAGGAGCAGCCCGTTGTGGCGCAGCGCGTTCCAGAACCAGCCGTCGCCGAGCAGCCGCCGGAAGTTGTCCAGGCCGACGAACTCGAAGGTCGGTGACAGCCCGCTCCAGTTCGTCGCGGAGATCTGGAACGCCTGCGCGTACGGCGAGACCACGAACAGCCCGTACAGCAGCAGGGGTGGCACCAGGAACGTGAGAAGGAAGATCCGCCGCACGTTACGACCGCTGGTATTTCTTGATCGCTGGATCCTTCGCGAACTCGTCGGCGGATTTCTGCACCTTGTCGCACCACTGCGTGGCGTTGATCCGCTTGGCGAACAGTTCGGCGCTGGCCCCGTCCACCCGCTCGCGTTCGAGCTTGCGGTAGTAGGACGAGTAGAGCCAGGTGAACGCGCCACCCTTCGAGGCGTCGATCAGCTCGGTGACCGAGGTGAGCCCCGGCCCGAGCGGGATGCCCGCACCGGCTCCCTGCACACAGGTGAGGCTGCTGACCCGCCGGGTGAAGTCGGCGGCGCCGGCCTGCGACAGCATGACCCGCAGATACTCCAGTCCGCCGCGGGTGTTCTTCCCCTGGGCGGGCACGATGAACGGCTCGCTGCCGGTGCCGCGGAACGTCTCGTACGGCAGCTTGTCCGCGTTCGACAGCGCCGGGGTCGGTGCGACGGCCATCCGGAAGCCGGCCGGGGTGACCGCCTTCTGCTCGTTCTCCAGCCAGGAGCCGCAGGACAGGAACGCGGCGTTGCCCCGGCACCACTCGGTCTGCGACTGCACGTGGTCCATGCCCTCGGCGCCGGGTTGCAGGAAGCCGTCCACCGCGAGCTGGTAGTACGCCTCGGCGGCGGCGACCACGGCCGGATGCTTCCACGCGTTCGGTTCGAGGTTGTCGATGGCCAGGATCACCTCGAGGCCGCCGAGCTTGGCCGCCGACGCGAGGATCGGCCAGCTCAGGTAGCGCGAGTGTTTGCCCGGATAGGTCCACGGCGCGATCCCGGCCGCCTTGATCGTCCGGCACAGCGCGATCATGTCGGTCCAGGTCCGCGGATACTCCCAGCCCCGGGACTCGAAGAGCTTGCGCGAGTACCAGATGCCGTAGGCCGAGTAGGCGTAGTTCAAGGACAGGAATTTCCCGTCGTACGATCCGACGTCCACGATCCCGGGCAGCAGCGCGTCCCGGACCTTCTTCGCCGGATCGTCCAGGCTCGGGGCGTCCAGGAGTTCCCCCAGGTCGGTGAGGGCGCCCTGGGCGACGAGCCCGTTGAAGTCGATCTGGCTGCCGCCGGAGTTGTTCACCACGTCCGGCGGATCCCCGGCGACGAACCGGGGTTGCAGCGTCTCGGCGATCTGCTGGGTGGCCGAGTGCTTGATCTGGGCTTTCGGATAGCGCTGCCGGTACATCGCCTGATGCGCCTTGGCGTAGTCCTCACCGAACCCGCCGTTGAAGATGACCACTTCGAGGGCGGCGTCCGCCTTGACCCCGAGCGGGTTGTCCGCGCTGGTCTCCCCCTTGACGCCCTCGGTCGTGCCGCCGCCGCCCAGGGCGCACCCGGCCAGCCCGCTCGCCGCCGCCACACCCACGGCGCCCTGCAGGAGGCCGCGCCGGCTCATCGCAGTGGTCATCTCTCGACTCCGTCCGTCAATCGTGTTGAGGGGTCCACCCGTCCGCCGTGCCGACGGGACCGATTCCGGCGACGAGCACGCCGCGGCCCTGCGAGACGGCGTCGGTGCGGTAGGTGAAACGAAGCGCCGACCCGGGCGGTACGGCGGGGGTGGCCGTCCACCAGCGCCGTTCGCCGTAGCCGCTGAGCACCCCGGCGCTGGTGGCCCGCCGGTGGCCGGAGCGCAGGTCGAGGGCCGCGGGTCGCCACCCGACCTGATCGGCGGAGAACTCGACGGTGAGGGTGTCCAGACGGGGCTGGGTGTCGTACCAGAGCTGGAAGGAACCCGGACCACCACCGGCCGTGAGGGTCGAGACCGCCCCGTCGCGGAACGCGGTCCGCCAGACCGGGCCCCCGCCGGACGGCGCGGCGATCGGGCGGGCGTCGGCGAACGCCCTGGCCAGCGCCGCGCGGGCGGCCGTGTTGGGCCCCCACGCACGATCCGGGTGCACCCGGTTGCTGAGCAGGACGAGGAACGACTGATCGAGGGGGTCGATCACCACCGACGTGCCGGTGAACCCGGTGTGCCCGAAGGTGACCGGCGAGGTCATCCCGTCCATGTAGACGTGCTTGGCCAGTTCGAAGCCGAGCCCGCGGCTGCTGTCCGGGTAGCGGTCCAGCAGGTCGGCGTTGTAGTTCACCAGCGCCTGGCGGATCCGCGCGGCGGGCAGGATCCGCTCGCCCCGGTAGATGCCGCCGTTGAGCAGCGTCTGGCAGAGGATCGCCAGGTCGTCGACGGTGGAGAAGATCCCGGCGTGCCCGGCGACGCCCCCGAGCGACCAGGCGTTCTCGTCGTGCACCTCACCACGGACCAACCCTCTTCCCGCGTACGGCTGGAACTCGGTGGCCGCGGTCCGGTCCACGGCCGTGGGGCGGAATCCGGTGTCGCGCATCCGCAGCGGCCCGGTGATCCCGGCGCGGACCAGGTCGGCGAGTGGTTTCCCGGCGACCCGTTCGACCAGCACGCCGAGGTCGATCAGGCCGATGTCGGAGTAGGCGTACTGCCCGCCCGGCGTGGTCCCCGCGGTGGCCGGGGTGCTCAGGGCGGCGGCGAGCCGGGTCTCCGGGGTCGGGTGGGTGGAGTGGAAGGGCCGGAACGGCGGGAGTCCCGCGGTGTGCGTGAGCAGGTTCCGGACCGTCGCCCCGGGCACCCGGAACTCCGGCAGGTAGGCGCTGACCAGGGCGTCCAGGTCCACCCGGCCGGCCTCGACCTGCTGCAGCACCACGATCGTGGTGAACAGTTTGGTGATCGAGGCGAGGTCCCACAGCGTGTACACCCGCGCCGGGACGCGCTGTTCGGGCGGCAGTTCGAGGGCCGGCGTGGCCCAGCGGACCGCGTCGCCGACGGCGAACCGGGACACCACGACGCCGTGCCGGGCGGCGAGCACCGCCGCGCCCGCGTAGCTGGGATGGCCCGGATGATCCGGAGTGGGCGCCAGATAGGACGCGGCGATGTCCGGAATCGACTCGATCGGGCCGGGCCGCAGACCCGCTTGACGGGGTGTTCCCTGATGTAGCACGTCACTCCGGAAGGTGATTTCGTCCGGGCTCACGGCCCGCACCGGTGATCCGATCATGAGACCGGCCACCATACCGAGCAGCACGAACCGCAGCTTGATCATCAACGCCTCTCAATACGCCGACCTGTCGAGGATGAATGTTTCCTTCACGACTCGCAAGAGGAGTGAAGGTTATTGCCATCCGCCGACCCTGCGGCTACCTTCCGACATCATGCGAACGCGTACGGTCGCTTTCCTCACCGTCGCCGCTTTGGGGGTCGGACCGGCCACCCCGGCGGTGGCCACGCCGCATCCGATCAACGCCCTGATCGCGCGGATGACACTGCCGGAGAAGATCGGGCAGCTCTTCACCACCACCGTGTACGGCGCGACCGCGACCACGTCCTCGCCGGACAACACCCGCCGGTACGGGGTGGACACCCCGGCCGAGGTGGTGGCGAAGTACCACCTCGGCGGCGTCGTCTACTTCACCTGGACCGGCAGCCTGCAGAACCCGCGCCAGATCGCCGGCCTCAGCAACGGCCTGCAGCAGGCGGCCGGAAAGATCCCGCTGGCCATCTCCACCGACCAGGAACACGGCGTGGTCACCCGGATGCCCGCGCCGGCCACCCGGTTCCCCGGCGCGATGGCCCTCGGCGCCGCCCGTGACCCGGCCGGCGCCTACCGCACCGGGCAGATCACCGGCGCCGAGCTGCGCGCGGTCGGCGTCAACCAGGTGTGGGCCCCGGTCGCCGACGTCAACGTGAACCCGGCCAACCCGGTCATCGGCGTCCGCTCGTTCAGCAGCGACCCCACCCTGGCCGGCACCCTCACCGCCAACCAGATCCGCGGGTTCCAGCAGGGCGCCGGGATCTCGGCGAGCGCCAAACACTTCCCCGGGCACGGCGACACCGCCACCGACAGCCACACCGGACTGCCCGTCATCAACCACAGCCTGGACGAGTGGCGGCGGATCGACGCGCCGCCGTTCCGGGCCGCGATCGCCGCCGGCGCCGACACGATCATGAGCGCGCACATCGTGGTGCCGGCCCTCGACCCGTCCGGTGACCCGGCGACCCTGTCGAAACCGATCATCACCGGGAGGCTGCGCGGGGAACTCGGGTACCGGGGTGTGATCGTCACCGACTCGCTGGAGATGCAGGGCGTCCGGGAGAAGTACGGCGACGACCGGGTGCCGGTGCTCGCCCTCGAGGCCGGGGTCGACGTGCTGCTGATGCCCCCGAACCTGGATGTCGCGTTCCGGGCCGTGCAGAAGGCGGTCGCCGACGGGGAGCTGACCGAGGCCCGCGTCGACGAGTCGGTGCGCCGGATCCTCACCCTCAAGCAGAAGCGGGGCCTGCTGAAACACACGCCGGCCGACCCGGCCGCGGCACAACGGATCGTCGGGTCGGCGGCGCACGTCCGTACCGCGCAGGCCGTCACCGACCGCACCGTGACCGCGGTCCGCAACGACGCCCGTCTGCTGCCGCTCACCGTGGCCGGGAAACGGCTGCTGGTCACCGGCTGGACCTCGGCCACCTACGACACGCTCGGCGTGCTGGCCCGGGAACTGGGCGCCACCGCAGTGCCCACGACCGATCCGGATCAGGCCGCGGCGGCCGCCCGGACGCACGACGTGACGGTGGTGCTGAGCAACAACGGCCAGCAGCAGGCGCTGGTCGCGGCACTGCTGACGACCGGGAAGCCGATCGTCGTGGTGGCGGTCCGCAATCCCTACGACCTGACCGGGCTACCCGGCGTCACCACCTATCTGACCACCTACGGCTACACGGATGTCTCGATGAAAGCACTCGCCAAGGTCCTCACCGGAGTCGTGCCGCCCCGCGGAAAGCTGCCGGTGGCGATACCCGGGCTGTACCCGTACGGCCATGGCCTGACCTGGGGTGTGAAATGAACAGGCGGGCGCTGCTCGCGGGCGGGGCCGGAGTGCTGCTGCCCGCGCCCACCGCACCGGCCGGCACCCCGCGGACCGGCCTGGAGAAGCTCGCGGACGACGGATGGGCCGCCGTCCGCGGGGAGAAGGTCGGGGTCGTCTCCAACCCGACCGGCGTCGACCGCGACTACCGGCACCTGGTCGACCGGATGCACGCCGACGGTGTCACCATCGGCGCGGTCTTCGGCCCGGAGCACGGTTTCCGCGGGTCGGCGCAGGCCGGCGACTCCGAGGGCACGAGCACCGACGCCCGCACCGGCCTGCCGGTCCACGACGCCTACCTGGCCACTCAAGCCAAGTGGGAGCAGATGTTCCGGGCGACCGGGGTCCGCACGATCGTCTTCGACATCCAGGACGTCGGCGCCCGGTTCTACACCTACATCTACACGCTGTACGACTCGATGGCCGCCGCCGCGAAGCTCGGCCTGCGCTACGTCGTGCTGGACCGGCCCAACCCCACCGGTGGGCAGGCCTACGGCCCGATGATGACCGACGGTCACGTCTCCGGGGTGGGCCGGCTCAAGATCGTGCAGCAGCACGGGATGACCGTGGGTGAGCTGGCCCGGTTCTACACCGGCGAGTTCGGACTGCGGACCCGTCTGGAGGTGATCAGGTGCGAGGGCTGGCACGGGCGGATGTACGGCCGGGAGGCAGGTCTGCCCTGGGTGCTGCCGAGTCCGAACATGCCCACTCCGGAGACCGCGCTGGTCTACCCCGGCACCGGCATGTTCGAAGGAGTCGCCGCGCTCTCCGAGGGGCGCGGCACCACCCGGCCGTTCGAGCTGATCGGCGGGCCCGGCTTCGACTACCGCTGGTGTGACCGGGTGGTCGCGCTCGGCCTGCCCGGAGTGCGGTTCCGCGAGGCCTACTTCACGCCCACGTTCAACAAGTTCACGAATCAGCTCTGCGCCGGCATCGAGGTCAAGGTCGTCGACCCGCGGCGGTACGACCCGATCCGCACCGCCGTGGCCATGCTGGTCGAGGCGCGCAAGTCCCCTTCGTTCGCCTGGCGCGTCGACAGCGGCACCCGGTACTTCATCGACCTGCTCACCGGTTCGGCCCGGCTGCGCACCATGATCGACGCGGGGGCGCCGTACCCCGAGGTGGCCGGAGCCTGGGCCGGGGAGCTGGCCGCTTTCGATCGGCGGCGTAAGCCCTACCTGCTCTACTCCCGGCCCGGCTCGTAGTGGGCCGACCTCGTCTCCAGGTCCGGCTCTCAGCGGGTCAACCTGGCATGGGTCACCGACGCCACGGGGGCGCCGGTGACCCGCGAGATCGCCAGCGCGGCCGCCCCCGCGGCGCCGTCCCGTGCCGTCCGGGGCTCCGCGCCGGTGCGGGCCAGCAGACCTGCCCGGACCTGCCGCGCGACCGGGCCGGGCGTGAGCAGCACCGATCCTGCGAGCACCACGACCGCGCCGGGTGGCGGGCCGACGTGGTCGAAGGTGTGCAGGAGGCGGCCGGTGGCCGTGGCGCAGATCCGCACGGCCACCGCGTCGTCCTGTTCGGCGGCGGCGCTCACCGCGGGCGCGAACCCGCCCAGCCGGGCCGGCGGCATCGCGAAGGTGGCCGCGATCAGCGCCTGCGCCATCTCCTCCCGAACTCCGCCGGTTTTCTCCCCAGGCGTTCCGCCAGCCTTCTCCCCGGGCATTCCGACAACCTTCTCCGCGGGCGTTCCGACGGCTTTCTCCCCGGGCGTTCCGCCGGCCTTCTCTTCGGGCGTTCCGCCGGCTGCGGCGAAGTGGGCGATCGCGGCGTCCACCAGGGACGTCGGCTCGCCCCGGCCGTCCAGGGCCGCGAGGACCGCCCGCAGCGCCCGCACCGCGATCCACACCGCCGACCCCTCGTCGCCGAGCAGCCAGCCGTAGCCGTCGCAGCGCTGTTCCAGGGCGCCGGCGGCGAACCGGGCGGCCAGCGCGCCGGTCCCGGCCAGCAGCAGCACCCCGTCCGGTTCCGGGGTGCCGGCCGCGAACGCCACCTCCAGATCGGTCACCGTGCCCAGCTCGCCGGTCAGCCCGGCCGACCGCCAGGCCCGCCCCGCCGCCGCCCGGAACGCCTCCCGCCCCGCGCCCGACGAGCCGGCCGCCCCGAGCACACCCGCTGCTATCGTGGCGCGGTCGATCCGGCGCAGCGCTTCGGTCAGGGCCGCCTCGATGCTCGCGCTCACCTCGACGCCGCTGCTGTTCCGGTTGGCCCCGCCGGCCGTGCCCCGGCCCACCACCGTGCCGTCGACCGTCGCGACCACACACCGGGTCGTCGTCGCTCCCGCGTCGACACCGATCACCATCCCCGTACCCATGGATGAAGGATATTGACGATCTGTGCCGAGCAAAGGAAAGTTTTCTCCATGACAGTCCGGAAGCGTGGCACAGCCGAAACGGTGGTGCGGGCTCGCGGCCTGCTGCCGTCCCTGTCCCCGGCCGAACAGCGCGTCGCCCGGGTGATCATCGAGGAGGCCGCCACCGCGTCCCGGCTCACCATCACCGACCTCGCCGAGCGGGCCGGTTCCAGCGAGACCACGGTCATCCGGTTCTGCCGGGCGATGGGCTTCGCCGGCTACTCCGAGTTGCGGCTCACCCTGGCCGCCGAGGCCGGCCGCCGCGACGAAGCGGTGGAACAGGTCGGCGGCGACATCAGCCCCGGTGACGACCTCGCCCAGGTGATCAAGAAGATCGCCTTCGCCGACGCCCGCGCCGTGGAGGAGACCGCCTCCCAGATCGACGTCGCCGTCCTGGAACAGGTCGTCGACCTGGTCGCCGGAGCCCGCCGGGTGGACATCTACGGGGTCGGCGCCAGCGCCTTCGTCGCCACCGACTTCCAGCACAAACTGCACCGCATCGGCCGGGTCGCGTTCGCCTGGAGCGACACCCACGTGGCGATGAGCAGCGCCGCCCTGCTCGACGAGCGGGACGTCGCCTTCGGCATCTCGCACACCGGCGCCACCAGCGACACCATCGACGCGTTCACCCAGGCCCGGATCCACGGCGCCCGCACGATCGCGCTCACCAACTTCCCCAAGTCGCCGATCACCACGGTCGCCGACCTGGTGCTCACCACCGCGGCCCGGGAGACCACCTACCGGTCCGGGGCGATGGCCAGCCGACTGGCCCAGCTCACCGTCATCGACTGCGTGTTCGTCGGCGTCGCGCAGCGCACCTATCAGCAGACCCGGACCGCGCTCGACGCCACCTACGCGGCGGTACGCGACCGGCGGATCAGCCCCGACCGGAGGCGCCAGTGAGACCGGCCTTTGCAAGTGAACGGTTGTCCCGGACGGAACAGCGCAACCCGCGCAGCACCGGCCTGGACCGGATGTCCACCCTGGAGGTACTCGAACTGATCAACAGCGAGGACCGCACCGTCCCGGACTCGGTCGCCGCGGTGCTGCCGCAGCTGGCCGCCGCCGTGGAACTCGCGGTGACCGCGCTGTCCGCCGGCAACCGGGTGCACTACGTCGGCGCCGGCACCTCCGGCCGGATCGCGGTGCTCGACGCGGCCGAGCTGATCCCCACGTTCGGCCTGGAACCCGACCGGGTCGTCGCTCACATCGCCGGTGGGCCGCCCGCGCTGACCCGGCCGTCCGAGGCCGCCGAGGACGACGAGGCCGCCGGTTCGGCGGTGGTCACCGCAGTCGAGGCGGGCGATGTCGTCGTCGGGGTCACTGCCAGCGGTCGTACGCCGTACGTCCACGCCGCCCTGACCACCGCCCGGGCGCACGGCGCGCACACCGTCCTGATCTCGGCCAACCCGGCGGCCCCGATCGCCCCCGCGGCGGACGTCCACATCGCCCCCGACACCGGCCCCGAGGTGCTGACCGGCTCCACCCGGATGAAGGCGGGCACCGCCCAGAAGCTGATCCTGAACGCCTTCTCCACGGCGACGATGGTCCGGCTGGGGCGCACCTACTCGAACCTGATGACCGACATGCTGGCCTCCAACGCCAAGTTGAAGGACCGCCGTCTGCGCATACTCGCCGAGGCCACCGGCGCCGAACCGGACAGCTGCCACGAGGCCCTGCTCGCGGCCGGCGGGGACGCCAAGGTCGCCCTGCTGACGCTGCTCTCCGGCACCAGTCCCGACTCGGCGGCCCGCGCTCTGGCGGTAACCGAGGGGCACGTCAGCCGGGCGCTGCGGCTACTGGCCGTCAACAGTGCCTAGCTTTCCGTCACTTCGTCGGCGGCCAGGCCTTCTTGTCCACCGCCAGCCACGGTTCCCGGGCCGCCGCGCCCGGGGCCGAACCGGCGAACGCCACCACGTCCCGGTTCAGGTGGGACTGGTCGGCGTACCCGCTGTCGGCCGCGACCCGGGCGGCGGGCTCCCCGGCGACCAGACGGTGCACGGCATGGTCGAAACGGATCAGCCGCGCGGCATGTTTGGGCAGCACGCCGAGCTGCGCGGAGAACCGGGACCACAGCCGCTTGCGGCTCCACCCGACCTCGGCCGCCAGCCCGTCGATCCGTCCCCGGCCGTGCCCGTCCCGGATCCGCCGCCACACCCGGGCCACCTCGGGATCCGCCGTAGGCCCCGGCCCGCTCCGCCCCGGCCCGCTCCGCCCCGGCCCGCTTCGCCACCGCCTGGCTAGCGCCGCTTCGACCAGCGCGAACCGTTCGTCCCAGGATCCGGCGTGATGCAGCCGGTCAGCGAGCCGTGCCGCCGACCGGCCCCACACGTCGCCCAGGTTCACCACGCCGTCGTCCAGGTCACCCGGTGGCACACCCAGGAATCCGGACGCCACCAGTGGGGACAGCCGCACCTGCACGGCCTGGAATCGCTCACCCCGGACCCAGAACGCCCCGGACCCGAACCCGACGCCGGCCACGAAGCCGTCCCGGCGCTGTCGCCCCGAGGCATCGGTCACCACGAGCGAGCCGCCACCGAACTCCAGGGCCAGCGTGACAGCCGGATGAGGGATGGCCCGCTGACCGGTAGTGATCACCCCACGGTCCCGAAACCCGGCCATGCCGACCCCGGGCAGCCGACTGGCCCGCCCCGGCCGGATGACCTCCCACACGCTCGCATCATCGCCCGGGAACATTCGTCCAATCAACCCGGAGCCGCAGCGCCGACAGTGGACACATGCCTCTCCCCTGCGATCTTCACGCCGTCCAGGACGGCCCGCCGGACGCCCCGGTGATCGTGCTGGTCCACGGCCTGGCCGGGTCCACCCGCTGATGGGACGACGTGGTTCCGGCCCTGGCGACCACGGCCCGCGTCATCCGGATCGACCTCCCCGGTCACGGCCACTCCCCCGAACCGTCCGACGGCGACCACTCGATCCCGCGTCAGGGCCATCACCTCGCGCGGGCCCTGGACCGGCTCGGCGTCCAGCGGGCAGTCGTCACCGGCCACTCCACCGGCGGTTACGTGGCCACCGCCCTGGCCGAACAGCGCCCCGAACTGGTGACCGCGCTCGCCTTGATCGACACCGGCCCCGATCGGGACGCCTTCGTCTCGGACGGCCCGGCCGGCAAGCTGCTGCTGGCTCCGGTGCTGGGCCCCTTGCTGTGGCGACTGCGCACCGACGGACTCGTCCGTCGCGGCCTGAGCACCGCGGTGGCCCCCGGTTTCCCGATCCCGCAGCGCCTGGTGGACGACACCCGCGCCCTCACCCACCGCACGCTGACCAGGACATCGCAGGAATCCGAGGACTACCTGCCACTCCCCACCCGGCTGACCGAACTGGGCAAGCCCCTCCTGGTCCTGTTCGGCGACCGGGACCAGAGATGGCGCCCCGCATCAGCAGCCCGCTACCAGCCCATCCCCGACACGACCGTCGAACTGCTCCCCGGCGTGGGCCACTCCCCGATGATCGAGGCCCCCACCCGTACCGCCGAATTCCTGATGTCCTTCCTGCTCCGAACCCGGTGACGGAGCCGGCACCCGCACTTGACGAAAGCCCTGACCAGTGGTCCGCTGACCCCGACCCCGAACTTCGAGGACACGCTGTCCCGAATCCTCGTCGGCCTGCTGGGCCGGTGACCGACCGGCGGCACGCATGGTGATGCCCCCGGCCGCGGGTGGCGGTCCGGGGGCATCAGTGGGA
>NZ_BOMG01000094.1 GCF_016862075.1 Actinoplanes couchii
CACGTCCCGGTGCACCACACCGTGCCGATGGATCGCGCACAGGACCCTGGCCAGCTGACCGGCGAATTCGATCAGCCGGCCGTGTTCCCACGGCATCGGCAGCTCGCTGAGCACGGTGCCCGGCACACCGGCGGTCACCAGCATGCCGGGCGGTTGCCGATCGTCGAGCCGCGGCACCCCGGGAATGCCGTCGAGGAGCCGCAGCATCGCCCGCTCGTTGTCCAGGCGTTCGGCGGCGTCCGGCCCGAGGGGCTGTTTGCGCACCACGTCCCCGGAGCGCTCCACCCGGGTACGCGCGCTGGCGTACAGCACCTCGCTCACACTCTTTGAGTTCGGTCGGCGTCAGGCGAGTTTGAGCAGCAGGGCGGCGAGTTCGGTGGGCATGGTGATCATGCAGTCGTGGCCGGTGGGCAGTTCCCAGACCTGCGCCGGGGTGCCGTCGGGCTGTACCGGGGGCACCGGACGGCGGTTCGGCGGGGCGCCCACGGTGCATTCGATGTGCGTACGCGCAATCCTGGTGCTGTCGGGGTTGTCCAGCCGGGCCGGTTGCTGGAAGCAGCGGACCGCCTCGTCGGAGAGCATCGTGCGCAGCCAGGCCTGGTCCGCCGGGTCGGTGACGCCGAACAGCCCGGCGGGCAGCGGCATCTCCGGCAGCGGCGGAATACGCCAGGGGTTGTTCGTGCCGGCGGCCTGGTCAATTAGGAACTGTGTCATCGGGATGACGTCGAGGGCGGACTCGCCGTGCTCCGGGATCATGGCGTCCAGATAGACCAGGTGGCCGATCCGGTCGGGGATCTCGTTGAGGACCGACGTGACGACCATCCCGGCGTAGCTGTGCCCGACCAGGATCACCTCGGTCAGGTCGGCGTCGACGATCAGGTTCACCACGTCCGCTACGTGGGTGTCGAGATCGACGTCCGGGCCGAGCAGATGCGCCGTGTCGCCGTGGCCGGTCAGCGACGGGGCGAGGACACGGTGCCCGGCGGCGGTCAGCAGCGGCACGACGCGGCTCCAGGCCTCGCCGCTGTTCCAGGCGCCGTGCACGAGTACGTAGGTGGACATGTTCTCTCCTTGTTGCCGTGGGTTCAGATCGAGGCGACGGCGAGCGTCAGGGTGATCGCCGCGAGGGCCGTGAGCAGGGCGGGCATCGGCAGGCCCGCGGTGTCGCGGACCCGGACGTGGGTGATCACCGCGCCGGCGAAGTAGAGGACCAGGCCGGTGGCGGCGGCGATGCCGAGGGGCCGCCAGGCGATGCCGATCCACAGGCCGAGCGCCCCGGCGAGATTCAGAAGACCGAGAGGCACGAACCACGATTGCGGTACGCCGGCCGCGGTCAAGCCGGCGACGACCCGGTCGACTCCACGGATCTTGGCGAGGGCGGTGCCGGTGACCGCCAGACCGAAAACGACAGCGGCGACGGCGTACGCGACGAACATGGGTGCTCCTGAACGATAGCGAGTGCGGAATCGTTGGACCACTACAACGATTATTCGAGGTCAACAATTATAGGGGTCGGTATGATGGGCCACATGGCATCGACTACCCGTACCGCGGTCACCGCGCAGCTGGGCGTGCTCCTGGCCGGGCGTGGCGCGGTCGCCGGCGCCCGGGTCCGTAACGCGCTCGCCGCACGCGGGCTGACCATGCGCTCGCTGTTCACGCTGGGGCACCTGGCCGACGGCCCGGTCAGCCAGCAGGCGCTGATCGACCTGCTCGGTGTCGACCCGAGCGCCCTGGTCGCGGTCCTCAACGAGCTGGAAGGGCTGGGCCTGCTCGCCCGGCAGCGCGACCCCGCCGACCGCAGGCGCCACGTCGTCACCATCACCGACCAGGGCGCCACCGCCCTTGCCGAAGCCGACAAGATCCTGAGCGGGGCCGACGACGACCTGTTCGCCGCACTCAACCCGGCCGAAAGGGTTCAGCTGGCGCAGCTGCTGGAGAAGGTCGCCGACAGCGAGAACTGCGGCGAGAAGTACTGACCGGTTCTGGTCAGTCCGGCGTGCCGGTCAGGTAACGCTGGATGGTCGGTGCCAGCCAGGCGACCGCCTCGTCGGGGGAGAGGCCGACCACCGGCGGCAACCGCAGGGCGTACCGGCACAGCGCGAACCCCAGCATCTGGGTGGCGACCAGCCCGGCCCGGACCGGCGCCTCCTCGGGGGCGGGCGCGTGCCGGGCGACGAGCGCGCCGAGCTGGGTGGCGAAGATGATCCGCATCCGCTCGGCGGCGCCCTCCTTGGTGACGGCCGCCCGCAGCAGGGCCACCAGGGCCTCGTCGGTGTCCCACCGGTGCAGGAAGTGCCGGGCCAACCGGGTGCCGATCTCGCCGGTGGGGACGCCGGTCAGGTCGGGCAGCCGCAGGTCGAAGTCGGCGGCCGCCGCGAACAGCGCCTCCTTGTTGCCGTAGTAGCGCATCACCATCGCCGGGTCGATGCTCGCGTCGGCGGCGATGGCGCGGATGGTGGCGCGCTCGAATCCGTCAGTGGCGAAGCGCTCACGGGCGGCGGCCAGGATGGCGGCCCGGGTGGTGTCGGATCGGCGCGCGGTCATTCCCGCACCATATGCCAACAAGCGTTGACCTGAGACGCCGGTCAGGCCTAGCGTCTTAGTCAACAAGCGTTGGCAACAAAGGAGGGAAACCGATGCACACCACCGTCGCGATCATCGGGGCCGGGCCGACCGGGCTGCTCCTGGCCGGAGACCTGGCCGAGGCCGGAGTCCCGGTGACCGTGTTCGAACGCCGCGACACCACGTCCAACCTGACCCGCGCGTTCGGGGTCCACGCCCGTACGCTGGAAATCCTCGACGCCCGGTCCCTCGCCGACCGCATCGTGGACGGCGGCGCGCCGGTGACGCACCTGCGCCTCTTCGACCGCATTCGCCTCGACCTGTCCCGGCTGCCGTCCCGCTTCCCGTTCCTGCTGATCACCCCGCAGTACCGGATCGAGCAGGCCCTCGAGGAACGCGCCCTGGCCGCCGGCGCCCACATCGAACGCGGCGCGCACCTGACCGGGCTGCGCCAGGACAGCGACCGCGTCACCCTGGAATTCGGCGCCCGGACCGTCACCGCGGACTGGACCGTCGGCGCCGACGGCGTGCGCAGCACCGTCCGCCAGGCGCTCGGCCTGCCCTTCCCCGGCAGATCTGTGCTCACCTCGCTCATGCTCGCCGACGTGCGACTGACCAGCCCGCCGGAGGACACGCTCGCCGTCAACGCGATCGGCGACGCGTTCGCGATGGTGGTGCCGTTCGGCGACGGCTGGCACCGGATCTTCGCCTGGGACCGCCGCCACCAGGTCACCGACGGCGAACCGGTCACCCTCGACGAGATCCGCGACGTCACCCGCCGGGTGCTCGGCACCGACTTCGGCCTCACCGAGGCACGCTGGCTGTCCCGGTTCCACAGCGACGAGCGGCAGACCCCGCAATACCGGATCGGCCGGGTGCTGCTCGCCGGGGACGCCGCCCACGTGCACTCACCCGCCGGCGGCCAGGGCATGAACACCGGCCTGCAGGACGCCGCCAACCTGTCCTGGAAACTCGCCGCCACCGTCCACGGCTGGGCGCCGGACGGCCTGCTCGACACCTACCAGACCGAACGTCACCCGGTCGGCCGCCTGGTCCTGCGCAGCAGCGGCACCCTGATCCGCCTGGCGATGATCCGCACCGCCCCGGCCCGGGCCCTCCGCAACACGATCGGCGCCCTGCTCCTGGCCCTGCCCCCGATAGCCGCCCGCGCCACCGGCATCATCTCCGGTGTCGGCATCACCTATCCCGGCGCGCCGCGAGCGGCCGACATCCCGCTCCAGGGTGGGGGCCGGCTCTACGAGGCACTCCGCGAGGGCCGCCACGTCCTTCTGACCACCAGGACCATTCGCGGGTACGACGGTCGCCTGCTCGCCGTCACTCCGGCAGACCGGTCGGATCAGGCGGTCCTGGTGCGCCCCGACGGTTACGTGGCCTGGCAGGGCCCGGAGTCCGGGGTGCCCACCGCACTCAGCGGTCTTCTGGGCCCGGCCGCGGTGACCAGTTAGGTCTTATGCGTCCTCGACGCCGGAGATCCGGTATTTGCGCACGTCAGCGCCCTGCAGCGGTGGGAGATCTCCGTCGCTCCGTTCACCTTCTTCACCTCGGAATCGGGCCAGGTCCTCGTCGGACTCCCAGCGTTCGTAGATGTTGATCCGCCCGGCGTCGAGTGGGTCGGCTGCCTGCACGAAGTCGTGACAGCCGGCCGCCTCGCGGGCCAGCCGTGCCACGTCCGCGGTCGCCGCCAGGTATCGCTTCCGGTCACCCGGCGCGACGTGCAGCTGCCCAGCAATGATGATCATCGTTTACGGACGGCGTAGCGGTGCATCGTGACACCTTCGTCGAAACGTTCGTGTTCCAGCAGGTCCAGTTCGATCGGGATGTCGTGGTCGTCGAACAGGGGGCGGCCCGAGCCGAGGATCACCGGATGGGTGAAGAGCAGCAGCTCGTCCAGTTGACCCGCCGTCAGCAGTTGGGTGGCCACGCCCGCGCCACCGACACCGATATCGCCGTCGAACTGGTCGCGGAGGCTCGCCACGGCCTCGATCGAGTCGAGGACCCGGGTGTCGTGCGGGGCGCTGGTACGCGTACGGGAAACCAGGAATTTGGGTTTCGAAGTCCAGATCCTGCCGTATTCACGCAGAAAGTCGGGCAGGGACTCGTCGTCGCGGGCGGCGGGCCAGAACGACTCCATCGTCTCGTGGATCACCCGCCCCTCGACCATCGCGGACAGGCGGGCGGCCCGCTTGTTGAACTCCCGGTGCAGGCCCTCACCGATCCGCATCCACTCACCACCGCCCTCTTCGCCGGCTGCGTGTTCGATCCTGAGGTCGGCGGAAACGTTCATCCAGTACACGAACCGAGCGGCCACGGCTCCTCCAGTGATTGCGATCTGCAACTACTGACGAAGGTTAGGGTGGGTGGTTGTCGATTGCAATCACTGAGAGGAGTGTCGGCCATGGAAGCCGCGCCGCGGTCCGGGTGCCCGATCAACCAGGCGGTCGAGGTGCTGGGCGACCCCTGGGCCGTGCTCGTGCTGCGCGACATCATGTTCGGCGGCCGGCGCCACTTCCGGGAACTGCTCACCGGCAGTGAAGAAGGCATCGCCAGCAACATTCTCAGCGCCCGCCTGCGACGGCTCACCGAGGCGGGTCTGCTCACCCGCGCGGAGACCCGGCGCGGTCAGCGGGCCGCCTACTCGCTGACCGAGGCGGGCATCCAGGTACTGCCGATCATGGTGGCACTCGGCACCTGGGGCCTGTCCCACCGCGACGGCGACCAGCGCCTGCGGATCCGCGCCGAACTACTCCGCGACGGCGGCCCGGAACTGCTCGGCCGCCTGATGGACGAACTGCGCGAACTGCACCTCGGTGTCGCCCGCCCCGACCCGTCGTCCCCGAGAGCCACCGACCAGCTGCGCTCGGCATACGAGGCCGCCACCTCGGACACGACGGCGCTGCGGCCGGTGTGAGTCAGCACAGCCGGGCGACGGACCAGCCCAGACCTTCCGCGATGTCCCCTTTGTGAGGAACTCCGGCTTCCGCTCGGGCGGTGCCACGTTCGAAGGAGGCTTGGGCACCGGGCGTGCGGGCGAGGTACCGATCGGCGTAGTCGCCGACGAGGTCCGGGCGGTCGCGACTCGCCAGCCACTCGACCAGCGCGGACGGATTGTTGGTGTAGTCGCCGGCCCGCGAGCCGACAATCCGCTCGGGATCGCTCGCCTCGTCGAACCACGGCAGAACCGCTTCATGGAACATGGTCGCGAAGGCCCGCAGGCGCATCTCGCGCTGTGCCGGGTCGGTGAGGTCGACGTCGCCGTCCTTGGCGTCACCGTAGACGTAGCCGTTCGAACGACCCGAGGCGTACCCGAGAAGGTGACCGCAGACGAAGTCGTCCACGGGTTCCATGACCCGGCCGAGGTTGGCCTCCCGCCATGACCGCAGCGCCACCTCACGGACATTGAGCATCGTCCCGATCCGAATGGCCTGACCAGCACGGTTCCCCCGATACGCCTGGACATGCACCTGATGAACCAGCGTCCCCACCTGACGCTGCAGCCGTTTGGACCGGGGCACCCACACGAACCCGCTCGGAGCGAGCTCCGCCCCGAGCCAGGCGCCGGCGGCAGCGATCACGTCCGCGGGCCTCACCGCCGCGTCGAGGTCCACATGTTCGTAGCGTCCGATCATGGTTCCGTCATACCCGTCCGGAGGGATGCATGCCGGTCAGAACAGGCGTGTCGGTGCGGAGGACGGACAGCATCGTCGGGAGGGTTACGGCTGCTGCTCGGGCGTAGCCGGCTGGGGACGGGTGGAAGCGGTCCGGGCCGAACATGCGTACCGGATCGGCTTCGAAGTGGGGGTTGAGGAGGTCGGCCAAGGAGATCGGGTGGCCGCCCGCGGCCTGGACCGCCGTTGCCTGGGCGGTGGCCAGGCGGCCGCTGCGCCACGAGGCCAGCCAGCGCAGCGGTGGCCGTAACGGTGGCAGGATCCGCAGGTTGGGGCAGGTGCCGACGAAGACCCGGCAGCCCGCGGCGTGCAGCCGGGCCACCGCCGCGCCGAGTTCGCGGGCCGACCGGTCCAGGGATGCGAAGCGGGTGACGTCGTTGCCGCCGATGTAGATGACGGCGATCTGCGGCGACCGTGGCAGCGCGGCGTCCACCTGGTGGGCCAGATCGGAGGACATCGCGCCGACGACGGCCGGCCGGTGCAGCAGCACCCGCCGCCGGGCGTGCCGGGACAGGGCGGTCGCCAGCAGCACGCCGACGGTCTCCCGGGGGCGGGTGGCGCCGTACCCGGCCGCGAACGAGTCGCCGAGCACCGCCAGCCGCAGCGGCGGGCCGGTGAACCGGGGCCCGAACAGCCCTTCGGCCCGTGGCGGCGGCTGGTCGGCCATCGGAATCGTCCGGTGCACGGTGCGGATCTGGGCCACAAAAACCGCGAAAACCGCGAAAACTGTCAGCGGTACGAACAGGAGAGTGGCGGACAGCAGGCCGATCATGAGGCGCAGATTAGGCCCCCGCGTCCACTGCCGACACTCAGGAGTCGAGCGTGCTGAGCCGGCTGGTCAGGTCGGTGGCGAAGCGGTCCAGCAGGCGTCCGAAGGTGCGGCGGTCCTCCGGTGACCAGCCGGCCAGGGCCTCGCCGAGGACGCCGAGCACCGTCTGCAGGTAGCGGCCGACCGCCTCCTCACCGTCCGGGGTCAGCGCGACCAGGCGGGCCCGTTTGTCGTCCGGGTCGGCGACCCGCTGCACCAGGTTGCGCCGTTCCAACTCGTTGACCTGGCGGGTGACGTGCGGGCCGACGACCTGCATGCGTTTGGCGATCTCGCCGACGCGCAGTGGTTCGCCGCCGGTCCGCAGCGCGACCAGGACTCCGAGCGCCGGGCGGTCCAGGCGCAGGCCGGCGTTCTCGGTGGCGCGTTCGATCAGCCGGCTGGCGTTGAGCGCGGTGCCGAGTTGGGAGAACCGGGGGAGGACGGCGAGCAGGTCGAGGTCGCCGTCGTTCGTGGTGTCGGTCATCAGACCCTTCTAGATAGCTAACTTAGGTATATATTCTGGCGAAGGAGGTAACTGATGAGCAGAGTACTTGTCTCCGGAGCGAGCATCGCCGGTCCCGCGCTGGCGTACTGGCTGCACAGGCACGGTTTCGACGTCACCGTGGTGGAGAAGTCCGACACGATCCGGGGCGGTGGGTACCCGATCGACATCCGCGGGACGGCCCTGGAGGTCGTCCGCCGCATGGGCCTGATGCCACGGCTGCGCGACGCCCACATCAACACCGAACGACTCACCTTCCTGGAGCCGGACGGCAGCCCGATCGCCTCGGTCAAACCGGACGCCGTGGTCCGCGGCACCGAGGGCAACGACCTGGAGATCCCGAGAGGAGACCTCACCACGATCCTGTACGACGCGGTCCGTGACGACGTCGAGTTCGTCTTCGGCGACAGCATCTCCACACTCGACGAGCACCCGGACCGCATCGACGTCACGTTCCGCAGCGGCGCACAGCGCACCTTCGACCTGGTCATCGGCGCCGACGGACTGCACTCGAACACCCGCGCCCTGCGGTTCGGCCCGGAGGAGCAGTACCACCGCTACCTGGGGCACTGCTTCGCCGGTTTCACCATGCCCAACGATCTCGGCCTGTCCCGGGAGGGCGTCACCTGGTGCGAACCCGGCCGGGGCGCCGCCCTCTACGCGGTGGGCGACGGCGACCAGGTGCACGGCTTCCTCACCTTCCGCCGGCCGGATCCGCCGTTCGACGCGTTCCGCGACCCGCGCGCGCAACGGGACCTGGTCGCCTCGGTCTTCGCCGGCGACGGGTGGGAGATCCCGCGGATGGTCGCGGTGATGCGCGAGGCCGGCGACCTGTTCTTCGACGTGGTCAGCCAGATCCGGATGCCCCGGTGGTCCAGCGGCCGGGTCGCGCTGGCCGGCGACGCCGCGCACGCCCCGTCCTTCGTCACCGGCCAGGGCACCAGTCTGGGGCTGGTCGGCGCCTACATGCTCGCCACCGCCCTGGCCGGGAACGATCATCACGAGCAGGCCTTCGGCGGGTACGAGCGGGACACCCGCCCGTTCATCGAGGCCAACCAGGACCTGGCCGGCAACGGCGGTTCGGTGCTGTTCCCGGCCACCGCGGAAGCCCTGGCCGCCCGCAACGCCATGCTGCGCGGTCTGACCACGATCCCCGCCGAGGCGGCCCGTCCCGAATATTCGGCGCTGGTCCTGCCGTCCTGACGACGTGAACCCACCCCACCGTCCGGTCGGTGATGTGGATCACTGCGGCTGGTGAATCCATTCCGGGGAAACGGTCGTCTTCCCCTGTGTGAAAGGCCTCGGCGCCTGATTCCAGCCGGTCGTGATCCCTTTATCCGAATGGTGGGGTGGCTTCTCCATGCCCGAAACCGCAAGATCAAATTCCGTTTGGCGTACGGTCGGCAAGCTCCGCCGGAACCACCCGGCCGGTTGGCGGGCGACCGGCTGGACCCTGAGCGCCGTGTTCGCGGCCGGGGTCGCCGCCCTCGCCGGCCAGCAGGTGCAGGCGTCCTGGGGCCGCTGGGCGGTCGGCGGATACGCGCTGGCCGCCCTGGTCACGTGGCGGTGGCGGCACCCCGCGGCCCGCGCCACCGCCGCGGTCGCCGCCCTGCTCGGCGCCGTGATCGCACCCCTGATCTGGCTGGTGACCGGCGGCCGGGACATGCCCACCACCGGCATGGGCGCCCTGACCGTGGTGAAACGCGCCGGCCGCCTGCTGCTCGAGACCGGCAGCCCCTACCTGCCGATCGAGCAGCTGACCGGCCCCGAATCCCTGAACCCGTACGGCCCGCCGCTGACCGTTTTCGGCCTCCCGCACGCCCTCGGCCTGGACGGCTGGGCCGGCAACCCGCGCACCTGGTTCGGGCTGAGCGCGATCCTGCTGGGTTACGCGGCACTGCGCCATCTGAGGGCCGACCGCCCGGTGCTGACCCTGGTAGCGGCGTTCGGATCACCCGTACTGGCGCTGCCGTTCGTCCTGGGTGGCACCGACCTGCCGGTGCTGGGCCTGCTGGTGATCAGTGTCGCCCTGCTGGCCCATGGGAGGCGGACGGCTCTGGCCGGGGCGGCGCTGGGGGTGGCGTGCGCGATGAAGGTGACCGCCCTGCCGGTCCTGCTGGTGATCGTGCCGATGCTGCTGGTCCGTCACGGCCGCCGCCCGGCACTCGTCTTCACCGGTTCCGGGCTGCTCGCCGCGCTGGCCGCCGGTGTCGCCACCGCTCCGGCGATGCTGACCGGCCCGTACGACCTGATCCGCAACATGATTCTGTTCCCCCTGCGGTTGACGCCGCAGCAAACCACGGCGGCCAGCCCGATGCCCGGCCAGATGGTCGCCACGGGGGAGTCCGGCAAGCTGCTGATGACCATTTTTCTGGTGATCATGATGGCGACGGTCTGCGTCTACCTGTGGCGGCGCCCGGCCCGCGACGTCGCCACCGCCCTGCTACAGGTGACCGCGATCTGGACCCTGATCTTCAGCCTCGCCCCGTCGACCCGCTACGGCTACTTCATCTACCCCCTGCTGACCCTGGGCCTGCACCGGATCGTCAAAGCCCACCATCCCGCGCCGTCCGAGCCGTCCACCGCTCGGGCCTTCATCTATGATCATGCATGAATTTGCCTATGGGATCGGTAGGTAATGTATGGAAAACGCCGGTGTGTCCCGACGCCAGGTGCTGGGGGGTGCGCTCGCCGCCGCGGTGCCGGCGACCGCGGCGACCGCGGCCGCCGAACGCCCGAACATCCTGTGGATCGTCAGCGCGGACAACAACCCGTTCCTCGGCGCCTACGGTGACACGCTCGCCCGCACCCCCACCATCGACCGGCTCGCCGAACAGGGTGTGCTCTACACCAACGCGTTCTCCAGCGCGCCGGTCTGTGCGCCGTCACGGTTCGCGATCCTGACCGGCATGCCGCCGGAGAGCTGCGGCCCGGCCGAGCACATGCGCGCCGAGGGCCGGATCCCGGAGTTCCTGCGCGGCTACCCCGAGTACCTGCGCCAGGCCGGCTACTTCACCACCAACAACGACAAGACCGACTACAACGCGCCGTACGACGCCGCGAAGATCTGGAACCTGTCCGGCCCGTTCGCGCACTGGCGCCGCCGGCCCGCGAACACCCCGTTCCTGGCGGTCTTCAACTCGATGACCACCCACGAGAGCGCCGTCTTCACGGCCGGGGACGGCCAGACCGACCCCGCGGCGGTACGGGTACCGGCCTACCTGCCCGACACCCCGCGCATCCGCGCCGACCGGGCGCACTACTACGACCTGATCGCCCGCTTCGACGGCGAGGTCGCGGCCCGCCTGGCCGAACTGGACGCCGACGGCCTGGCCGAGGACACCATCGTCTTCTACTACTCCGACAACGGCGGAGTCCTGCCCGCACCAAGCGGTACTGCTACGACAGCGGCCTGCACACCGCGCTGATCGTCCGCTACCCGGCGAAGTGGGCGCACCTGGCGCCGGCCCCGCCCGGCTCGGTCGTCACCGACCCGGTCACCTCCCTGGACCTGGCGCCGACGGTGCTGACCCTGGCCGGGGTGCAACCGCCGGCCCACATGACCGGCACCGCGCTGACCGGAACGGATCGACCACGGTACGCGTTCGGCATGCGCAACCGGATGGACGAGCGCTACGACATGGTCCGCACCGTCCGTGACCAGCGCTTCCGCTATCTGCGCAACTTCGCCCCGCACCGGCCGTGGGGCAGCACCAGGCGTACGCGTGGCAGCAGAAGGGTTACCAGGAGTGGGAGCAGGCCCACCTGGACGGCACCCTGAACACCGTGCAAGACCGGTTCTGGCGCCCCAAACCCGCCGAGGAACTCTACGACCTGCACGCCGACCCGGACGAGGTGGTCAACCTGGCGACCGACCCCGCGCACCGGGCCACCCTCGACCGGCTGCGCGCCGCCCTGGACCAGCACCTGCTCGACGTCGTCGACAACGGGTTCATCCCGGAGGGCTCACCCCTGGAGGGCTACGACGCCAGCCGTGCCCCGGGGGCGTACCCGCTGGCCCGCGTCCTGGATCTGGCCGGCGCGGCGATTCTGCGTGATCCCGCGCGGATCCCGGCGTTCACCGCGGGCCTCGCGGACCCGAACGAGGTGATCCGCTACTGGGCGGCCACCGGGCTGCTGATCCTCGCCGACCGCGCGACACCCGCCGCCGAGACCCTGGCCGCCCGGTTCGCCGTGGAGGCGTCGCCGCAGGTCAAGGTGGTGATCGCCGAATCGCTCACGCTCCTCGGCCGGACCTCACCGGCGGTTTCCTGGCTGACCGACACCCTCGGCAACCATGCCGACCGCCGGGTGCGGCTGCAGGCGCTCAACGCCCTGACCCACGTCGGCGCGGCCGCGAAACCGGCGATGTCCGCGCTGCTGTGGGCGGCCACGTTCGGGCCCGACGAATACCTGCGCAACGGCTCCCGTCACCTGTGGCACGTCCTCAACGGCAGCTACGTCCCGGCCAACTCGGTGTTCCTGCCCTGAGCGGACACGGTCCGGAAACCGGTGTTGCCGGTCGAGGACTCGGGGGTGTTGGACGACCGGGCGGCGTTGCGGTAGCGGTTGCAGTACGAGTCGTGGCAGAGGTAGGAGCCGCCACGGATCACTTTCGACGTACCGGCAGATGGGCCCTGGGGGTTGTCGAGCGGTGACGACGAGTAGTAGGTGGGGGAGAACCAGTCCGCGCACCACTCCCACACGTTGCCGACCGGCTGCCACAGGCCGTAGCCGTTGGGCCGGAACGACCGGACCGGTGCGGTGGTGACCCAGCCGTCGGCGCCGGAGTTGTCCGCCGGGAACGCGCCCTGCCAGATGTTGACCGCGTGCCCGTCCGTGGGCAGCTCGTCACCCCACGGGTAACGCCGGGCGGCCGCACCGCCCCGGGCCGCGGCCTCCCACTCGGCCTCGGACGGCAGCCGCCGCCCGGCCCACGCGCAGTAGGTCCGCGCGTCGTTCCAGCTCACGTGCACCACCGGATGGTCGGCGGCGGCGGTGTCGGAGGGCCCGCCCGGGTGCGCCCAGTCGGCGCCCTCGACCCCGAGCCACCACGGAGTGCCGCGCGTCCGCCCGGCGACCCGGGCCGGATCGGTCAGCGCCAGATGGAAGACCGCCGACCAGCCGTACGACTCGGCCTCGGTCCGGAAGCCGGTGGCGGCCACGAACGCCCGGAAATCGGCGACGGTGACCGCGGTGGCGTCGATGCTGAAGCCGTCCACCCGGACGTCGTGGACCGGCCGCTCGCCGTCCGCCGGTGTCCCGTCGCCGTGCGCGTCACCCATCGCGAAGGTCTGCCCCGGCACCGCCACCTGCTCGATCCGGTGCATCCCACCGGTGACGACCGGGGCCGCCTCGATCCCACCCGCCCGGTCCGGCGACGGTGTGCAACAGCTCATTCCCCCGGCCGTCTCAGCCGGCCCAGGGCCCGACGCCGGTGATCCGCTGCACCCGGTAGCGGATCAGGAAACCAGGGCCCTGCGGGGCGGGGAACGTCTCGTCCGGCCCCTGGTAGACCTTGGTCAGGTCGTCGAGCAGGTCCCAGGCGCGGTCGCTCGGCTCGACGGTGGCCTGCGCGTACAGCACGGCGTAGGGGTTCAGCGTGACCGCGTGGTCCCGGGCTCCGAGGAAGGAGAGGGCCACCCGCGGATCGCGCTCGATGTTGCGCAGCTTCGCGTACCTGCCCATGTGGCCGCTGACCAGGTCGTCGCCGTCCAGGCCGACCCAGATGACGCTCACCTGCGGGCCGCCGTCCGGGTTGACGGTGCTGAGATGGACCAACGGACCCGAGGCGATCAGCTCGCGCAGTGATTCCGGTAGATGCACGTGTCCACGTTAGTGGCCGCCGGGCTGTCCGGCTGCCCCGTACCCTCGTTCCATGTTGACCATCCAGGAGGTGGCGCGGCGTACCGGGTTCAGCGAGCCCACCCTGCGCTACTACGAGAAGATCGGCCTGATCGGTGGTGTCGACCGGGATCCGGCCAGCGGCCACCGGCGGTACGGGCCGGCGGCGCTGTCCCGGGCCGACACCCTCGCCTGCCTGCGGTCGTCCGGGATGACCCTGGACGGGATGCGCCGCTACGCCACCCTCGCCGCCCGGGGTGACAGCGCCGCCGGCGAGCTGCGGGAACTGTTCACCGAGCAGGCCGGACTATTGGCCGAGCAGGTCGAACAGCTGCGGCTGCGGCAGGAGTACCTGAGTGGCAAGGCGGACCTGTGGCAGGCCCGGACCGAAGGGGACCGGGCCCGCGAGGCCACCGCCGTACAGCGGGTGGAGAAGATCCTGCGCAGCTTTTAACCCAGGGCGAGCAGGCTGGCGGCGGTGTCGGTGATGGTCCGCTCGACCGGCCGGGGCTGCCAGCCCAGCACCCGGCGGGCCTTGTCGTTGCTGATCACCGGGATCCGCCCGCCCAGCCGGGCCGCCTCGCGCAGCGCCGGATCGGTGCGGGCGCCCTCGCGGACCTGCTCGTCGGTCAGCTCCACCACCTCCCGGCCGACCAGGCGGCTCATCTCGTGGAAGCTGATCGCCGGGCCGCCGACGGCCAGGAACCGCTGCCCGGCCGCGCCCGGATCGGTCATCGCGCGCAGGTGCAGGTCGACCACGTCACGGACGTCGACGACCCCGAAGTACATGCGCGGCACCACCGGCATCGTGCCGTCCAGGAACGCCTTGACCAGCCCGGTCGACGCCGACAGCCGGGCGTCCAGCAGCGGCCCGAAGATCCCGGTCGGGTTGATCACGGCGAGTTCCGGTCCGCCGTGGTCACGCACGAAGGTCCAGGCGGCGCGCTCGGCGGCGACCTTCGACCGGACGTACGCGGAAAGATCGTCGTCCGGGTCCGTCCAATCCGACTCGTCGTAGTGGCCGCCGGGCTTGAGTGTGTAGCCCACCGCCGCGTACGACGAGGTCAGCACCACCCGCTCGACCCCGGCGTCGCGGGCCGCGGCGAGCACCCGCACCGTCCCGTCCCGCGCGGGAACGATCACCTCGTCGTTGGTGCGCGGCTGCCCACCCGGGAACGGCGACGCGTGATGCCACACGTACCGGACGCCCGACATCGCCTTGTCCCACCCGTCATCGGCGACCAGTTCCGCGGCCACCACTTCGAGCCGCTGCCCGGCGTGCGGGGCCCGCCCGCGTACCGCCGCCTCCTGTCCCGGATCCCGGACCACCGCCCGAACCCGGAACCCGTCCCGCAACAGCCGGTCCACCGCATGCCCACCCACATGCCCGGTGGCCCCGGTGACCAGCACGATCGTGTCGTTCGTCGTCATGCCCGCAGACTCTGCCCGGGTTCAAGCGCTTGAAGTCAAGCGCCGATCCTCAGTCGTTCCCGGCCCGGCGCCGGTAGGCGTCCCGCACCTTCTCGATGTTGTTGCCGTCGATGAAGTACGAGATCGCGGCGGCGCCGATGGCCTTCGTCCCCGAGGCGGCCACGCTGCCGGACACCGCACCACCCGCGACCGTCCCGGCGCCCCGAATCAGCTTGATCATGCTGCGTGCCAGCTGCCGGAACGCCATCCCGGCGACCACGTTGACACCGAGCGCGCCGATCAGGTCACGTGCCGCCCGGACGGACATCTCCGCCCCACCGATGTAGCCCACCACCATGACCATGGCGATCTGGATGCCGGTGAGCACCGGCAGGTCGACGATCGGGATCGGCTGGTAACCGACGCCGCCGCAGATCGCGACCGTGCTGTTGACCACGCGCCCGGCGAGTTTCCGCCGAACCTGGGTGAGATTCTCCAGCCGGGCGAACTCCAGCTTGGCCTCGTCCGGCAGATGTTCGAACATCACAGTCGTCAGGCGGCCGATGTTCCAGCGGTAGTCATGGCCGTGCTTCGGCAGTTTCGTCACACTGTCGTAGGCCACGTTCGCGACCGTCGGAACCGGGTCGGCCAGGAACGGAGTCAGGTATGAGACGGCTTTCAGATGCCGGAACAGGGTCTCCGTCGCCGCGGTGACGTTCGCCGACTTCTCCGGGTCGCCCTCCGACATCGGCACATCGTTCGGGTCCAGCCGATCGCCCTTGGTCAGGACCGGGATGATCGTCGGCGGCCGGTCGCTGAGCCGGGAGATCTCCTGATGCACCCGCACCAGCGCATCCAGGTCACCTTCCATGGCGACGTCCACGTCGGTGGCCGTGACGACGAACAGGATGACGTCCGGCGGAGTACGCCGCACCACGGCCATCAGTGACTCCAGAGGACTGGCCGCGGAATCGCTCTCCACCGGCTTCGAACTCTCCTGGACACCCCGGGTGTCCAGGATCTCCATCCGTCTGCCGTCCCGCTCGTACGACTCCCAGGGCGCGCTCCCGGTCGTCGAATGCACCGAAACGGTCGGCCGTACCTCGGCACCTAAGAACGCGTTGACCAGCATCGACTTTCCACTGCCGCGGCGGCCGAGCAGCATCACCCGCGGCACCCGATGGTCATGGACCAGCGTGTAGAGAATGTCGACGTTGTCCTGCACCAACTTGCGCAACGGCTTGGGCACGCCGTCCAGCCGGTCGATCAACTGTTTGATCGACTCCCGGACGAGGTCAAACTCGTCATCCTTGGACATGGATCTCCTCACCCCTCGGACGCGGTGGATCCGGGAGGCTGCCCGGGCGCCGGTGTCACGGCCGGGCCATCCTGACCGGGCCGCGACCGGGGCTCCCGGACGAGATGTGCGCCGCTCGTCCTATCGCGCGACAGCATCCGGTGGGGGCTGGAACTCCGGATACCGCTCGGCGTTCGCCCTGATCGCGGCGACCGAGTGCGCGCTGCCCGCGAGACGGGCGAACGTGTCGAGCGCGTCGTCGAGATCGCGGTGCGGCTGGTCGAGCGGTTCCACCATCAGCGGTTCGCACCAGTACCAGCCGGCGACCTCGACCTTGTTCAGGGCGGCGACGTCGTTGATCAGGGTGCCGCGGAGTTCATCCCAACCCCAGAGCTCCCCATTTCCGTACGCCGGTGAAGTCGAAGGGTCCGCCCGGGCCCCGTGCCATCCGGTGATGCCGTCCCGGAAATCGTCGCCGCTCAGATCATGCCGGCCGATCTGGGGATCGGTGCGCATCCAGCGCTTGCCGTCCCAGTACTCGACCACCCAATGATCCGCCCAGATCCCCGCCTGGAAATAGCCGGCGAAACCACATCGGATCCGTGCCGGGGTGCCCGTGGCCCGCAACAGCGCACAGTGCAACAGCGCGAAGTGGTAGCAGAAGCCCACCATCCGCCGCTCGGCGGCCCGTTCCTGACCCAGCGGCGCCGCATCGATGCCCAGCACATTGTCCAGAATCGCTTCCGCGCCGACGGTCTGCAGGTGAGCCCACCGATCGTCGGAGAACGGTAGCCCTTCGACCTTCACGGTGTAGTCATGGATCAACAGCCCCCGAACGACACGCCCGAGCGCCTCCGGCTCATCCGGGAGCCCCGCCAGCAGCTCCCGATGACGTCCGAGATCAGAGGTGACACTCGGCTGAAGATAGAAGTCGATCAACTCGTCCACGAACCGGAAGCCTACGCCGAACCGGACGATCAGGAGGTCTCGTCGTCGCGGCGGGTGGGGTTGCGGCGGATCTCGGCGGTGTGGAAGTTGATGGTGTCGATCTGGGCGGCCAGGTCGGGATGGCCGGGGAGATGCTGGTGGGTGGCGGCCAGCAGGCCGGGCAGGGCTGCCGCGTCGGTGTCGCCGAGAGCCCGGTGCAGCTGGGTCAGGTCTTCGGTCGCGGCGTCGCCCAGATCGGTCAGGGCGGTGATCTGGCCGGCCAGGCGGCGCAGGTCGGCGGTGTTGTCGTTGGCCCATCGGCCGACGGCGCGGTTGCCGGCCCGGCGGTCGCGCTCGGCCTGGACCCGGTCGTCGCGGGTGGTGCCCGCCTGATCCCGGCCGGTCGCGGAGGCTCCGCGCAGGTAGCGCCGCTCGGCGGCCTGGCGACTGGCGACCCCGAGCGCCGGGGCGAGTGCCTGCCAGGAGACCCCGGCGGCGCGGGCGGCGGCGATCAGCACCGGCTCGAGGCCGGTCAACTCGGCCTGGGCCCAGCGCAGCAGCACCAGGGCATCGAGCAGCTCAGCCCCGGTGACCGGCGGTTGGTCTCCGCCGGTTTCCTGAGCCGCTCGGTCGGCGGTGGTGGTGATCATGGCGATGGCTGCGGTCAAGTCGCGGGGCTCGGGTGGGCTGTCGGGCACGGGTCTCTCCTGTATGTCATCGGAAGGATGACGAGTGAGTTGTCATCGGTGCGATGACGTGATAGAAAAACCGTATCGCGCATTGACCGTTGAGTCGAGACCACAGGAGGTGGGGAAATGTTGATGCGCAGCGAGCCCTTCACCGAGGTCAACCGGATCGCGCAGCAGCTGTTCGGGGCGCCCTCGACAGGCACCTGGTCGCGCCCGACCGCGATGCCCGTCGACGCTTATCGCAACGGCGACGAGTTCGTCATCGCGTTCGATCTGCCCGGCGTCGACGCCGACGCGATCGACATCGACGTGGAGCGCAACGTGCTGACCGTCCGTGCCGAGCGCCGCCCGATCAACCTGGGTGAGCAGGCCACGGTGCAGCTGAGTGAGCGCCCGCTCGGGGTCTTCTCCCGCCAGCTGTTCCTCGGCGACGCGCTGGACACCGATCGCATCGATGCGGCCTACAACAACGGGGTCCTGGTCATCCGGATCCCGGTCGCGGAGCGGGCCAAGCCACGCAAGATCGCCGTGACCGCCCGGGCCAGCGCCGAGCCGGTCGCCGTGGCCAGCCGGGAGACCGCCGCCCGAGAGAATCCCGCCCGGGAGTACGCCGCCCGTGAGAACACCGGCCGTGAGGGCGCCGCGCAGAAGGTGATCACCGAGCAGAGGGAGAGCGCCGACCAGAAGATGATCACCGGGCAAGGGGCGAACACCGAGCGGAAAGTGATCACCGGATGATCTAGCCGTCGTCCTCGCAGTCGCGGCCGGCGGCGATCAGGGTCCGGTAGTCGTCGATCTTGTCCTGAATCACGCGGAGATCGCCCTGCAACCCGTCGATCCGCCGGCGCAACTCCTCCTCCTGGCGGGTCAGGATGTCCAGCCGCCGGACGCTGTTGTCCGGGGTGCCGGGCCCCATCCGGACGAAGTCGCGCACCTCGGCCACCGGCATTCCGGTCCGGCGCAGCGCCTGCACGAGCCGGATGAAGCGGATGGCGGCGGGACCGTACCGGCGGCGCCCGTCCGGGGTCCGCTGCACCAGGGGGAGGAGCCCTTCCCGCTCGTACCAGCGCAGGGTGTCCGGGCTGAGACCGGTCAGCTCGGACACCTCGCGGATGCCGACTGCCGTGGAAGTTGTCACGCGATCATGGTAGGCCGGTGCGGCTCAGCCCAGGTCGGTGAGATCCAGCACGAAACGCCAGCGCACGTCGTTGCGGGCTAGCCGGGCGAACGCCTCGCCCACCTGCCGGGCCGGGATCTTCTCGACGTCGGCGGTGATGCCGTGGGCGGCGGCGAAGGACAACATCTCGCGGGTACGCCTGCGCCCGGCGCTCCCGGAGGCGGTAAGCCTCTTGTACCCGTGCAGCAGCGCCATCGCGTCGACGTCGTAACGGTCCGGAATGCCCAGCATGCACAGGGTGCCGTCCATCCGCAGCGCCCGCAGGTACGGCGACGGGTCGTGTTTCGCCGGTGCGGTGTCCAGGATCAGATCGAAGCGCCCGGCCCGCGCGTCCACGTCCGCGCTCAGATCGAAGCGCCCGGCCCGCGCGTCCACGTCCGCGCTCAGATCGAAGCGCCCGGCGCGCGCGTCTACGTCCGTGCTCAGGTCGAAGCGCCCGGCCTGCGCGTCCACGTCCGCGCTCAGGATCACTTCGTCGGCGCCGAGTTCCCGGGCTGCCGCGACCTTGCCGGGTGAGGTGGTGAACACCGCGACCCGGGCTCCGAGCGCCTTGGCGAACTTGACCGCCAGATGCCCCAGCCCACCGAGGCCGACCACCCCGACCAGCTGTCCCGGCCCGGCGTTCCACCGGCGCAGCGGCTCGAAGACGGTGGCGCCGGCGCACATCAGCGGCGCGGCCCTGGCCGGGTCCAGCCCGTCCGGCAGCAGGTAGGCGAACGATTCCCGGACCACATACTCCCCGGCGTACGCCCCCGGGCTGGCGCTGTCGTACGTCAGCGTCGGGAAGCCGGCGCAGAACTGTTCCTGATCGTCCCGGCAGGCCGCGCACTCGCCGCACGAGTCGACGATGTTGCCGACTCCGACCAGGTCGCCCGGCCGCAGCCCGGTCACCGCGTCACCCACCTCGGCGACCTCGCCGACGAACTCGTGCCCCGGCACCAGGGGCGGCGCGCCGGCCCGCACCAGGGGCGGCGCGCCGGCCGTCATCGCCTCGACCGCGTGCAGGTCCGAGTGACAGACCCCGCACCACAGCACCCGGACCGCCACGTCGTCCGGCCGCAGCTCGCGCCGTGCGACGACCAGTTCCGGCCAAACCCCACCCGGCGCCGGTACGGCCATTCCTCTCGTGCTTCGTATGCCGCGACGGTAGGCGCTGGGGTTCACTCCAGCGCAAGTCTGCCGAGGCCGGGCACGAACCGTCCGACCCGGGCCGCGTAGGCGGCATAGGAGTCGCCGTGCGCCCGGAGCAGATAGGGCTCCTCCACCCGCCGGACCTGCGCCTGAAGGGCGACCAGCAGCGCCACCGTGGCGACGACGGCGACCGGGTTCGGGGCCATTAGGGTGAGCCCGGTGCTGGTCACGGCCATCGCAGCGAAGATCGGATTGCGGGATACGGCGAACGCTCCACCGGTGACCAGGGCGGTGCGCTCGCCCGGGTCGACGCCGATCCGCCAGGACGCGCCCATGTTCAGTTGAGCGACGAGGACCGCGCCGATGCCCAGAATCGCGATTATCGGGCCGGTGACCTGGGCCCACCGGTGATCGAGGGCACCGATCGGGTCCAGTCCGGCCAGTCCGGCGGCGGGCCCGGCGACTCCGAGCACGAGCGCGGCGACGAACAGGATCTTCGCCCACCAGCGCAGCGTTCCGGGCGGCCCGGCGTCCAGCCGCAGCCCGGTGTCGCCGGTGGCCCGCCACTGCGCCAGGGTCCGCCAGCCGAACGCCAGCATCAGCGCGGTCAGATTGAGCGCCAGCGCGCCCGCCGCCGCGATCACGAGTGACCACCACGGTCGCCGCCGGAGCCGGGCGCGGTACTCGGAGTGCAGCAGGCGTCGCCGGAATTTCCGGAGTCGGGCACGGTGCTCGGGGCGCAGCAGGCGTCGCCGGAGTTGCTGGAGTTGTTGGAGTCGAGCTCGTGCGCGGTGGCCGGGGCGCAGCATGTGTCGCCGCGCCAGGCGTCGCGGCCCTCCTTGACCGCGACGGCGGCGATGACCAGCGCGGCGACCGGGTCGGCCCAGCTCCAGCCGAACAGGGTGTTGAGCCCGAGCCCGGCGAGCAGCACCGCGGACAGGTAGGTGCAGAGCATCGTCTGCCGGGAGTCGGCGACGGCAGAGCGTGAACCCAGCTCCTGACCGGCGCGGCGCTGGGCGAGGGACAGACCCGGCATGATCGCCAGGGACAGCGCGGCCAGCCCGAGCCCGATCGTGGAGTGTTCGGCCTCGGCCCCGCCGGCCAGAGCGATCAGCGAATCCGCGGTGACGTAGGCGGCCAGGGCGAAGAAGGACACCGCGATGATCCGCAGCGCGGTCCGTTCCCGCCGGGCCGGGTCACGGCCGGCGAACTGCCAGGCGACGGCGGCCGCCGAGGACACCTCGACGACCGAGTCGAGACCGAATCCGATCAGCGCGGTGGACCCGGCCGCGGTCCCGGCGCCGATCGCGACGACGGCCTCGATCACGTTGTAACCGATGGTGACGCCGACCAGCAGCCGGATCCGCCGGGTCAGCACCGCCCGCCGGTCGAGCGTGATGACGGCCATCAGCAGCAGTCCTTGGTGGCGGCGTCCGGGCAGGCGGCCGGGTCGACGGCCAGGACCAGGCCGAGCAGGTCGTCCAGGGCGTGCCGGATGCGGGAGTCGGCCAGCTCGTACCGGGTGCGGCGGCCCTCCGGGACGGCCACGACCAGGCCGCAGCCGCGCAGGCAGGCCAGGTGGTTCGACAGGTTCTGCCGGGTCGCGCCGAGCATGTCGGCCAGCTCGGCCGGATAACCGGGCGCGTCCCGCAGCGCCAGCAGCAGTCGCGCCCGGGTCGCATCCGACAGGGCGTGCCCGAACCGGGCGAGGACTTCCGCGTGCGTCACCGTCTCCATGTCGCGGACAGTACAGCAAATCCTGTATTCAGCGAAAGCTGTACGGTTTGAGGGTGGCCCGGATCGTCTCGGCGGCACCCCAGTCGTCGTCGAACTGGGCCAGCACCGCCAGATGCTGCCGGAGCTGGATGATCGGCATCCGGGCCGGCCAGCCGTCGTCGAGGCCGGTCAGTTCGGCGTACACCGCGAAGAACCGGCGTGCCGCGGGCGGCGGCGCCGTGGTCCAGAGGTGGGCCAGATCCACTTCGGCCCACGTGTACGAGACCGCCGGATCGATCACCGCCGCCCGCCCGTCCGCGGTGGCCAGCACGTTCTGGGTCCACAGGTCGCCGTGTGTCAGGCAGGCCGGCCGGTCCGGCAGCAACTCCGGGAGCCGGGCGCAGAGCCGTTCCAGTGCGGCGCGGTCGGCGGGCCCGAGCGCCGCCTCGACCCGGGGCTCGCCCAGCCAGCGCAGCAGCCGGTGCTCGGCGAAGAAGGCGAAACCGTCGCCGGTCCACGTGTTGACCTGGCGTCGGCGGCCCAGCCAGTTGTCCCGGTGCCACCCGAAGCGCGGATGGACGGTGCCGGTGTGCAGACGGGCGACCGCGTGCGCGAACCGTTCCCAGAACGCCGCGCCGTCCGGCCGGGGGTGCAGCAGCGACAGCACGAGCACCTCGTGATTCGCCACGAGCACCTCGGGTGTCGCCAGCCCGCCGAGATCCCGCAGCGCCGCCAGGCCGTCGGCCTCCGCCACGAACACGTCGCCGTCCGGAGCGTCGGTGAAACCCTTGACGAAGACCGGTGGTCCATTGCTCCGGTGGGCCGTCCCGGCGATCGCGGCGAGCCCACCGCTGAGCGGCGAGACGGTGACGACGTCGTGGATGCCGGCTCGGGACAGTCGCTCGGCCAGAACGGACATGGCTCCTCCGGGTGTACCGAATTTTTTGCGGGGGCGTGCAACAGTCTGCGGGCTTCGAGCGTGTTGGACCGAACCATGGGAGGTGAGCAATGGCCGACGACTTCGAGTCGTTCGTCCGTGACCGCATGAACGCCCTGGTCCGATACGGCTACGTGCTCTCCGGGAACCCGCACGACGCGGCGGATCTGGCGCAGGAGGCTCTGGCCCGTCTCGGCGAGCGGTGGCGGCGGGTGCATGCCAGGGGCGACCCCGAGGCGTACGTCCGGACCACCATGGCGCGACTGCACATCAGCTGGTGGCGGCGCCGTCGCCGGGAGCATCCGGTGCGGAACCTGCCGGAGGAGAGCTACGACGACTCGGGGCTGCGTGCCGCCGACGGTGACATGGGGTTGTGGCAGGCGGTCGGTGAACTGCCGCCCCGGCAGCGGGTGGTGCTGGTGCTGCGCTACTTCGAACAGCTCACCGACGAGGAGATCGCCGACGAGCTGGGGGTCACCCGGGTCACCGTCCGCACCCAGGCGTCGCGGGCGCTGGAGAAGTTGCGCCGGGTCGAGAACTTTCGGGTCGCCGAGTTGAGCGGAAGACTGTGTTGAGCGGAAGACTGTGATGCGTACCGACGTCGAGAACGATCTCACCCGTACCCTCCGAGCGGCCTTCGCCTCCGCACCACCGGTGGCGCCGGGCTTCCCGGAGACCGTGACCAGACGCCGTGGGCAGCGGCGACGCCGCCGGGCCGCCGCGATCACCGGGCTGGCCGCCGTGCTGCTGGCGATCACCGGCGTGGTCACCGTGCGACCGGCCGCCGAGAGCCTGCCGGCCGATGCCGGTCCGGTGCGCGACGTCCGTGCGGTGTGGCCGGAGGCGGTCGTCACGCTGCCGCCCCTGACCGGCGGGGACGTGCGCTACCAGGTCGAGGCCGCGCTCGGTGACGGCGTCTATCTGGTCCGCCCCGAGCGCGGTGCGCCGGTGCTGCTGGACGGCGCGAAGGTCCGGCGTCTGGACGGCATCTTCCCGGCGGACTGGCCGGGTGATCTCGGCATCACCGCGAACCACATCGTCTGGTCGATGGCCACCGGCGACGGCGTGGACGTCTACGTCCAGCCGTGGCGTGACGACGGCCCGGCGGTGCATCTCGGGCGCCTACCGGCGATGGACGTCGCGGTCACCGAGTCGGGTGACGCCTTCTACGCCGTCGGATCGACGAAGAGCGGCAACCTCTGGACGCATCGTCTGTACCGGCTCGCCGCCGGCCAGGAGCCGGTCCCGGTCGCCGCCGGTGACGGATATGTGCTGGTCGACGGCCCGTGGGCGGTGAGCGGCGTGCCGCAGCCGGGTGCCGCGAACCGGTTGCCGCGGGTGTGGGAACCCTATCCGAGCCTGGCGAGCGTGCTGACCGCGCCGCGGTCCGTGCCCACCTACCGCAACGTGGTCACCGGGCAGACGGCGACGCCGGTCAGCCGGGCGTCGATCATCAGCTGCGCCGTCGCCGCCTGTGCCGGGCACGACGGGGGAGCGGTGGTGTTCTGGGACGCCACCGGCGCGAACGAGGTCCGCACCGGGTTCACCCTGGATCTGCGGGACCGGGCGGATGCCTTCTTCGACACGTCGGGACGGTTCGTGCAGGTGACGACCCGGACGCCCCGGGAGTCGACCTCGACCACGACCGGCAGCCACCTGTGGGACCGGACCACCGGCGCGGTGGCCACGGTGCGCGGCGAGATGGCGTACGACGTGATCGATCTCGGTTTTGACGGTGGCAAGACGGTGCTGGACCTGACCCGCATCCGGTAACCGACCCTGGAGTGCTCCTTGAGTGTCGCCGTAGCGCGCGCTAAATCGATTTTGCAACCGAAGCTGCTGGTCCCGCTCCTGCTCGTGCAGATGGCCATCGTCATGATCGTCACGGCGGTGCAGCAGACCCCGACGATCGACGAGCCGGTGTACGTGGGAACCGCGGTCACCTACCTCGAGCAGCACAGTCTCCGCTACAACCCGGAACATCCGCCGCTCGGAAAACTGATCATCGCCTCCGGACTGGCCCTGGCACAGCCGCACCTGGATCCGGAATTCGCCGGGAACCAGAGCGAACTGGGCCGGCACGTTCTCTACGAGGCGGGAAACGAGCCGGGGCTGCTGATGCTGCTGGCACGGCTGCCGATGATCGTACTGACGCTGCTGTTCGGTCTGGTGGTCTTCGCCTTTGCCCGCGATCTGACCGATACGACCGGCGGACTGTTGGCGCTGTCGATGTTCGCGTTCTCACCCGATGTCCTCACCCACGGATCGCTGGCCACTCTGGATCTGCCCACGGCCGGATTCCTGCTCACCGCCGTCTGGTTGACGTGGCGCGCCCGGACGGCGCGACCGTGGTGTCATCTGGCACTGGCCGGTGCCGCTCTGGGAATGGCGCTGGCCACCCGGGCGAGTGCGCTTCCGGCGCTGCCACTGGTCCTTTTCCTCGCGTACCTGAGCGTCCGCCGTTGGGTCGTTCTGCCCCTGGTGGCGGGGGTCGCGACCGTGGTGGTCTGGCTGAGCTATCTCGCCGTCGATCCCGGGCTGCACTGGGTCGCGCCGGACAACATGCCGGACATTCACGGCTGGCGGGCGGTGCTGACCGATCTGCTGCCGTTTCCGGAGCCCTATCGGGACGGGATGCGGATGCAGTTCGCCATGGAGGACTCCACCTTTCGCGGATTCCTTTTCGGGGAGCGTTACGAAGGTGCGCTCTGGTACTACCTGCCGGCGGCGCTCCTGGTGAAGACCCCGCTCGGCATGCTGGCGGCCTGGATCGGCGGACTGTACCGGACGCGTGGGGTGGCCGCCCTCTACGTGCTGGTGCCGCCCGCTCTGCTGCTGGCGGTGGCGATGACCGGGGCCCGCAATTACGGCACCCGGTATGCGATCGTGGTGCCGCTCTTTCTGGCGGTGGCGGCGGCGGGGCTGGTGGTCGTACGCCGCATGGCAATGGTGCTAGTGATCGTGGTAGCGGCCAGTTCGATGACTACGTTTCCCTATTATCTGCCGTATTCCAACGAGGCTTTCGGCGGTCCGTCCCGGACACATCTGCACCTGCACGACGCCAACGTCGACTGGGGCCAGGATCTGGGCCGGCTGGGCCGGCATCTGCGCGAGCGATATCCCGGCGAACCGGTCTGGCTGGTGTACAAGGGCGCCGGGGTGCCGGAGGCGTACGCGATCACCGCCCGGAATCCGCTGCTCGTGCGGCCGTCGGAGGTGCACGGCCTGCTGGTCGTCTCGAACAGCGCGGTGGCTCTGGCGACCGGCCGCCTCGCCACCCTGCTGGCCACCAGCGGCCCCCCGATCGACGAGGTGGGCCACTCGATGAGCATCTATCGTCGCCCGTCGCCATCACCTTGACAGTCATCCATGTGAGCGATAACACTGCCCGGAAACACTCTGGAAACAGAAAGGCAGCCCCGTGCCTCTGTCCCGAAGAGATTTCACCCGCATCGCCGCCATGACCGCGCTGACCAGCGGTGTCACCGTCATCGGCGCACAATCCCCGGCGCTGGCGGCGAACACCGCCTATGTCTTCGGCTACTTCAAGGAGACCCCGAACCAGAGCGGCGACAGTTACGCCCTGCACCTGGCCGTCAGCACCGACGGCCTGAACTGGCGGCCGCTCAACCAGAACAACCCGGTGGCCACCCCCACCGCCGGCACCCTCGGCCTGCGCGACCCGTTCATCCTGCGCAAACAGGACGGCACCTTCGTCGTGCTCGCCACCGACCTGCGCGGGCGCATCTTCACCGAGAACAACCAGTACCTGCACGTCTGGGACTCGGCGAACCTGACCAGCCTGACCAACTACCGCCGGATCCGGATGCACGGCCTGAACACCCACACCTGGGCGCCGACCGCGTTCTGGGTGCCGGCCCGCAACCAGTACGCGATCGTCTACTCGGCCAACAACGGCCAGGACGTCTTCATGGTCAACTACACGTCGGACTTCCGGACGGTCAGCGCCAACCAGGCCTACTTCAGCCCCGGATACCCGGTCCTGGACGCCGACATCGTCGCGGACGGCTCGACGTTCTACATGTACTACAAGAACCTCAACGACGGATTGCTGTACGGCGCCCGCTCCAGCTCCGGCGAACCGAACACCTACAGCAACTACACCAGCGGTCTACGCCAGGGCAACGCGATCGAGGCGCCCCTGCTGATCAGGAACAACACCGGCAGCGGCTGGCGGCTGTGGGGCGACTCGTTCAGCCCGGTCAACAACGACTACTACGCGTGGTCGACGACGAACGTCGGCGCGAACTCGTGGACGGTGCTCGGCCAGCGCGACTTCACCCCGCCGCTGAACGCCAAACACGGCTCGATCGTCGGCATCACCGCCGCCGAGTACGACGCCCTGGTCGCCCGCTGGGGCCTGCCGAACTGGGTGCGGCTCAAGTCGTACAACTACCCGGACCGGTACGTGCGGCACGCCGACAACCTCGGCCGCATCGACGCCTACCCGTTCGACCCGCACGAGGACCAGCTGTGGCGGATGGTCGCCGGGCTGGCCGACTCCGCCGGCGTCTCGTTCGAGTCGGTCAACTATCCCGGCCGCTACCTGCGGCACAGCAACTACGCGATCCGCCTGGACACCAACGACGGCACCGCGACGTTCCGCGGCGACGCCACGTTCACCCGGGTCGCCGGGCTGGCCGACGCGAGCTGGTCGTCGTTCCGCTCGTACAACGTCCCGGACCGCTACCTGCGGCACTCCGGCTACGTGCTGCGCATCGACCCGATCGGCACGGCCGCCACCGAGCGCCAGGACGCCACCTTCCGGGTGTCCTGATGCTGTTGAGTGTCCTGATGCGAAGGATCGCGCTCGCCGTGGTCCTGGCCGCCACGGCCGTGGCCGTTCCGGCGCCGGCCACGGCCGCGCCGGGCAGCCCCGCGGTCCGGCCGCCACTGGGCTGGAACAGCTGGAACACGTTCGGCTGCGACATCAACGAGACCAAGATCCGGGCCGCCGCCGACGCCATGGTGTCCTCCGGGATGAAGGCCGCCGGCTACGAGTACGTGGTGGTCGACGACTGCTGGCAGGCCACCACCCGCGACGCGGCCGGGAACCTGCGCTCCGACCCGGTACGGTTCCCGTCCGGGATGAAGGCGCTCGGCGACTACATCCACGGCCGGGGCCTGAAGTTCGGGATCTACCAGGCGCCGCGGGAGAAGACCTGCGCCCAGTACTTCAACGCCCTCGGCGGTTCCACCGGAGCCCTCGGCCACGAGCGGCAGGACGCGACCATCTTCGCCTCGTGGGGTGTCGACTTCCTCAAATACGACTGGTGCTCACCCTGGGGCACCCTGAACGAGCAGGTCGCCGGTTTCACCCTGATGCGCGACGCGCTGCGGGCCACCGGACGCCCGATCGTCTACTCGATCAACTCCAACAGCGCACACACCAACACCGGTCCGGCGTACGACTGGGGCCCGGTCGCCGACATGTGGCGTACCACCGAGGACATCACCGACCGGTGGAGCACCGGCTGCACCGCCGACTGTTTCATGGGCGTCACCGAGATCCTCGACGTCCAAGCGCCCCTGTACTCCCGGGCCGGTCCGCAGCACTTCAACGACCCGGACATGCTCGAGGTCGGCGTCCGCGGCACCTTCACGCCGACGGAGAACCGGGCCCACTTCAGCATGTGGGCGATCATGGCCGCCCCGCTGATCGCCGGAAACGACATCACCACCATGCCCGCCGACGTACGCACGGTGCTGACCGACCCGGACGTCCTCGCCATCAACCAGGACAGCCTCGGACGCCAGGCCCAGCGCGTCCGCGACTACGGCGACACCGAAGTCTGGGCCAAGACCCTCAGCGACGGCTCCGGCGCGGTGGCCCTGCTCAACCGGTCGAACAACACGGCGACCGTGTCGACCACCGCCACCGAGATCGGCATGCCGGCCGCCTCCGGATACCAGCTGTACGACGTCTGGACCAACACGTCACGCAACACCGCGAGCACGATCAGCGCCACCGTCCCGCCGCACGGCGTGGTCATGTACCGGGTCAGAACCGGCTCGACCACCCCGACCACCACGTACAGCCTGCGCGGCACCGCCTCGAACCGCTGCCTGGACGTGCTCGGCGGCGCCCCCGTCGACGGCGCCCAGGCGGTGATCTGGGACTGCAACGGCGGCGTGACCCAGGTCGTCACCGAGACGTCCGGCCAGCTGCGCATCGGCGGCAAGTGCCTGGACGCCGACAACAATGGAACCGCCGACGGCACCCGGGTGATCCTCTGGACGTGCGGATCAGGCACCAACCAGCAGTGGACGTCACAGAGCGACGGCACGATCCGCGGCACCCAGTCCGGCAAGTGCCTGGACGTCAACGGCGGTGCCACCGCCGACAACACCACCGTCATCCTGTGGACCTGCTCGGCCGCCGCCCACCAGCGCTGGACCCGCTTCTGAGGGAACGCCACCTCCCGATCCGGATTCCCCGCCTCTCGTCACAACCCCGACAGCCACCCGGAGGTTCCCCGTGTCCCCGCTCCCCGTCTCCCGGCGCGCCGTCCTCGCCTCGGCCGCCGGATCGACGCTGCTGCGCGGCACCCCCGCCGCGGCTGCCGTGATCCCGCCGGTCCGGGCCGACCTCGGCGTCGCCGCCTACCCCTTCACCCCCGGCCAGGTACGCCTGACCGCCGGCCGTCTTCTGGACAACCAGAACCGCACCCTGAGCTACCTGCGGTTCGTCGACGTCGACCGGCTGCTCTACGTCTTCCGCGTCAACCACGGCCGGTCCACCGGCGGCGCCACCGCCAACGGCGGCTGGGACGCGCCCACCTTCCCGTTCCGCAGCCACGTGCAGGGGCACTTCCTGACCGCCTGGGCCCAGGCCTGGGCCGTGCTCGGTGACACCGTGTGCCGGGACAAGGCCAACTACATGGTTGCTGAGCTGGCCACATGCCAGGCGGCCAGCGGCTACCTGTCCGGGTTCCCGGAAGCCGACATCACCGCTGTGGAGAACCGGACCCTCAGCAACGGCAACGTGCCCTACTACTGCATCCACAAGACCATGGCCGGGCTGCTCGACGTGTGGCGGCTGATCGGCAACACCCAGGCCCAGACCGTACTGCGGAACCTGGCCGCCTGGGTCGACACCCGGACCGCCGCGCTGACCACCGCACAGATGCAGGCGATGCTCGGCACCGAGTTCGGTGGGATGAACGCCGTGCTCACCGACCTCTACCAGCAGACCGGCGAAGCCCGCTGGCTGACCGTGGCGCAGCGCTTCGACCACGCCACGGTCTTCGACCCGCTCGCCTCCGGACAGGACCGGCTCAACGGGCTGCACGCCAACACGCAGGTGCCGAAGTGGATCGGGGCGGCGCGGGAGTTCAAGGCCACCGGCACGACGCGGTACCGGGACATCGCCACCAACGCCTGGAACATCACCACCGGCGCGCACACCTACGCCATCGGCGGCAACAGCCAGGCCGAGCACTTCCGGCCGGCGGGTGCGATCGCGTCCTACCTGACCAACGACACCTGCGAGCACTGCAACACGGTCAACATGCTGCGGCTCACCCAGGAACTGTGGCTGATCGACCCGAACCGGTCGGCATACTTCGACTTCTACGAGCAGGCGCTGCTCAACCATGTGGTCGGCGCCCAGAACCCGGCCTCGTCCTTCGGGCACGTCACCTACTTCACGCCGCTGCGTGCCGGTGGACGCCGGGGTGTCGGGCCGGCCTGGGGCGGAGGCACCTGGTCGACTGACTACACCACCTTCTGGTGCTGTCAGGGGACCGGGGTCGAGGTCAACACCAGGCTGATGGAGTCGATCTACCACTACAGCGGGTCGACGCTGACGGTCAACCTGTTCGTGCCGTCGACGTTGACGTGGACCGCGCGCGGCATCACGGTCACCCAGTCGACGACCTTCCCGACCAGCGACACCAGCACGCTCACCCTGGCCGGGTCGATGAGCGGATCGTGGAGCATCCGGGTACGGATTCCGGCGTGGACGTCCGGGGCCTCGATCAGCGTCAACGGGGCGGTCGTCGCCACACCGGCCGCCGGTGGGTACGCCACGGTCACCCGCACCTGGGCGGCCGGGGACGTCATCGTCGTCAAGCTGCCGATGCGGATCGTGCTGCGGCCGACACCGGACCAGCCGGACGTGCAGGCCATCACCTACGGGCCGATGGTGCTCGCCGGGAACTACGGGGACACCGCCCTGTCGGCGCCGCCGTCACTCGACGTCGGGTCGATCACCCGGACCTCGGCCAGCGCGAACGGGGCGACCGTCGGCCTGGTGCCGTTCCACGAGGCGCACGGTTTCAATTACACGGTCTACTGGACGACTGCTCAGACGTACAAAATCGTCAATGTTCTGAGTGGTCTGGTCCTGGGTGTGAAGGACATGTCGGTGGCGAACGGCGGTCTCGCCCTGATCTGGGGCGACACCGGAACCGCGGACCACCGCTGGGCCCGGATCCCCGACGGCGACGCGGTCCGGTTCCGCAACCTGAACAGCGGCAAGGTGCTCGGCGTCCAGAACATGTCCACCGCCGACAACGCCGTCGTCCTGCAGTGGGACGACAACGGCACCGCCGACCACCGCTGGCAACTGCTCGACCAGGGCAACGGCACCTACAAGATCCGCAACGCCAACAGCGGCAAACTCCTGGCAGTCCTGAACAACGCGACCGCCCAGGGCTCCCAGGCAGTCCAGGACCCCGACAACGGCACCGCCGACAACCTGTGGCGGCTGACACCCGCCTGACCCCATTGCCTTCTCGGTTACGACGGGGAAACCGGACCGCCGAACATGCGCGCCCACCAGCCGCGGGGCCGGTCGGTGGCCAGGGCCAGTGCGTGGTCGGCCCAGGCCAGTGGGTCGGGCGGGCGCTGCTCCGGGTCCGGTTCCAGCATGGCCGCCAGGTGGGCGGCCAGCTCACCGGGGCTGTCGATGCCCGGCCCGGTCAGCGCCTCGGCCAGTTCGTGGCGGATGGCGGCCATGTCCTGGGCCGGCGCGTAGCCGGTGACACAGAAGAACGCGAGCGCGCCGAGACTGTACAGATCCGACTCGGGGGAGCGCGGGCCGAACGGGGCGGCATGCAACTCCGGCGCCACGAACAGGCTGCGCTGCCAGCGGCTCGGGAGGAAACCGTCCGGGCCGGGATGCAGCCGGCCCACGTCGACCAGGACCGCCCCACGGCCGGGATGCACCACCGCGCTGGTGGGCTTGATGTCATGACGGATCAGCGGGTCGGGGTGCCCGGCACCGGCCACGTGCAGGGCCTGGTAGGCGGCGGCCAGGTCCCGGACGTGACCCAGCCGGTCGAGCGTGGAGTCGTTCCCGGACCGGATCCGGTCGTCCAGCGAGGGGCCGTCGATCCAGTCCGTCACCAGGTGGAACCGGGGCCCGGCCGGCTTACGGGTGTCCGCGGCGACGAAGACGTCCCGCAGACCGGGCAGATGCGGGCTGGACACCGCGTCGAACCGTCCCAGCTGGTCCTGCCAGCGCCGCAGGTCCCCGGGCGGCAGCGGATCCGTCTCGGCCCCCGGCACCGGCGCGAACACCTTGATCGCGAAGGCGGCCCGGCCGTCGGCGTGTCCGCGGCGCCGGGCCTGCCACACGACCCCCTCGGTGCCGAACCGCTGGCGGCTGAACAACTCGTACCGCTGCGGATCGTCGTCCGGCCCGATGAACTGCCCGCTCGGCTCCGCCACCAGCGGCGGACCGTCGTACGGCACATGCAGGTGCAGGCAACCGGGCTCGGAAGACGGTGGAACGGTCATGCGTCGTGGTCTCCTTCGAGGCGGTGCTCGTGGGCGGCGGCCAGGATCAGATAGCTGCTCGCGGTCCACGTGTAGGCCCGGTCGCGCAGTCCCGCGCCGGTCTCGGCGTCGAAGTTCTCCGCGAACCCGGACTTCTCGCACAGGGCCCGGAACCGGCGGCTGATCTCGTCGGCCAGCTCGATGTGACCGGCCCGGCGCAGCCCGTCCTCGATCAGGACCGTGGACGGCGCCCAGATCGGGCCCCGCCAGTAGCCGTCGGCCGTGTAGTGCGGCGAGTCCACCGGCTCGGTGGCCGGGCCGTGCTCGGTCAGGTGGGCGCCGAGCCGGTCGACCAGGGCCGCGGCGATCGGCTCCGGCAGTTCCGCCCCGAGCGCGATCGGCATCAGATCGAGCAGGCTGGTGCCGGTCCGCAGGGCGCCGGTGTGCGGGTCACGGGCCGCGAACCGGTCACCGGTCCACAGTTCGTTCACCATCGCCGCCCGGATCCGGTCGGCGGTCTGCTGCCACGGCCCGGCCGGCTCGCCGAGTTCACCGGCCAGCTCCGCCAGACAGCGCAGCTGCATGACCAGGAACGCGGCCAGGTCCGCGGTCTGCACCAGCCGGCCGCCGTCGAAGGTGGTGGCGTTGTCCCAGCCGCTGTCGTTGCCGTGGGTGTAGTACGGCAGCTCCGATCCCGGCGCCCGGCGCGCGTCCAGCCAGAACCGGGTCCACCGGGCCAGCCGTTCGTAGGTGCGGGACAGCTCGGCCCGGTCGACCGGAGCACCCAGCCACTGCCGCAGGTGCTGCAACGCCCAGCCGTGGACCGGCGGCTTGACGAAGTTGTGCAGCACCTCCGAATGGGTGATCGAATCCGGTAGCGCCCCGCTCGCGTCCTGGTGGTCGAACGGCAGCTGGAACTGGTCCCACGCCAACTGCGGATCGCCCGCGGCGAGGGCGATCGCGTTGAAGCAGTGGTCCCAGCTCCAGACCTTGTCCATCCAGTGTTTGCTCATCAGCACGGCGGGGCGGGTGACCAGCGCGGCGGGATCGACGGTGGCCGACCACATCACGTAGGCGGCGAGTTCGGCGGCCGGGGTCCGGGAGCTGCGCCACGGTGCCACCGAGTCGGCGAACCCGGTGAACGCGGCCGCGGTCGCCCGGTGCAGCTGATCGAATCCGGTCTCCGTGCGGTAGGGCGCGCGGGCGGTCTCGTACTCCTCGATCGCGAGTTCCCACGGCCGGCCGGGTGGCAGCACGACGCCCCGCTCGGCCGCCCCGAGGGATCCGGCGCCGAGAACCTGATCGGGTTCGCCGGACAGCAGGGTGATCCGGTACCGCCGGCCGGTCTCGTAGGAGGTGAACACGTACCCGCCGTCGACCGGATCCCGGTACAGGTAGGTGCCGCTGAACGGTGTCAGCGTGCCGGCCGCCGCGGTGATCCGCATCCCCGGCCCGGCGCTCCGGACCCGGACGGTGTCCGGCCCCTCGTAGGTCAGCTCGATGCGCCCGTCGTCGAGATCCCAGGTCAGGAGGGCGGGCGTGGCGGTCACCGTGGCCGCCCCGGCCGGCGCGAACCGCAGCACCGGATGCATGCCGTGCTGATGTGACACCAGGTGCAGGTCGTCGGCGACGGTGTTCTCCGCGATGACCGGGGAGATGCCGAACCAGGAGCCCCGACAGGAGAACGGGATGTCCCGGACGTGGAACTTCATCTGCTGGATCCCGTCCCACGATCGAATCGACGAATCGGCCGGGAGAATGATATCCCGCCTGATCAGGCCTGATCGATCGTGTTCGGTTCGTTGACAGGGGGGTGTGATCGTTAACATCGTGGCGGCATGACAGCCCGCGCCCTGCTCGCCACCTCGACCCTGTTCACCGGATGTGTCGTCGTTCTGTCCGGGTCCGCGGCCCAGGCCGCCACCCTGCCGACCGGCACGCGGTCGCTGGAGTCGGTCAACTACCCCGGGCGGTACGTCCGCCACCTCGACAGCCTGGCCCGCATCGACCCGATCAGCACCGCCCAGGAGAAACTCGACGCCAGCTTCACCGTGGTCAACGGGCTGGCGTCACCGTCCTGCTACTCGTTCCAGGCCAGGAACGGGCAGTTCCTGCGGCACCGCGACTACCGGCTGCGCCTGGACACCAACACCGGCGACGCGACGTTCCGCGGTGACGCCACCTTCTGCGCCGCCGACGGCTCGGTCGCCGGGTCGATCGCGCTGGCCTCCTACAACTATCCGGACCGCCGGGTCCGCCACCGCGACTACGCCCTCTGGCTGGACCCGGTCGCGGACACCGCGGCGTTCCGGGCGGATAGCTCGTTCCGCCTGACCACCGCGTGGGCGCCGAAGACGAACAAGAACCCGGTGCTGCCCGGCCTGTTCGCCGACCCGCACCTGACCACCTTCAACGGCCGCTACTACCTCTACCCGACCACCGACGGGTACGCCGGCTGGGGCGGCACCTACTACAAGGCGTTCTCCTCCACCGACCTGGTCAACTGGACCGACCACGGCGTGATCCTGGACCACGGCCCGGACGTGTCGTGGGCCGACAACTCGGCCTGGGCGCCCGCCGTCGCCACCGCCAACGGCAGGTACTACCTGTATTTCTCCGGTGGCCTGGCCAGCGGGAACACCGCCAAGCAGCTCGGTGTCGCGGTCGCCGACTCGCCGGCCGGCCCGTTCCGGGACGCCCTCGGCCGCCCGCTGGTGACGAGCAGCCAGTTCTCCGGCGGCCAGGCCATCGACCCGGCGGTCTTCACCGACACCGACGGCCGGTCCTATCTCTACTGGGGTCAGGGCGTGTGCCGTGTCGTGCCGCTCAACACCGACATGACCTCCTACGACCCGGCTCAGGTACGCACCATCACGCCCAGTGGCTACAACGAGGCGCCGTTCGTGCTCAAGCGCAACGGCACCTACTACCTGATGTGGTCGGAGAACGACACCCGCAGCGAGGACTACCGGGTCGCGTACGCCACCAGCACCTCGCCGCTGGGCCCGTGGACGAACCGGGGAGTCGTACTGCAGAAGCGTCTGGATCTGGGCATCAAGGGCACCGGTCACCATTCGGTGGTGCAGGTCCCCGGCACCGACACCTGGTACATCGCCTACCACCGGTTCGCCGTTCCGGCCGGTGACGGCACCAACCGGGAGACCGCCATCGACCGTCTGGAGTTCAACACCGACGGCACGATCCGCCCGGTAATTCCCACCCTGTGATCCGCAACCTTCGATAGGATCCGGGGCGCCAACGGAAATGGAGTGGGAATGCTTCTCACCATGGTCACGGTCGCTCTCTCGCCTGAGGAGCGGGCCGACTGACACGCTGATCGGCCGGCTCCTCGCCAAACTCTTCCTTCTTGGCTCGAGGAGCTCGTTTTGCGTGCCCTTTTCTCCGCGCGTCTCGGCGCGGACTTCAACCGTCTCTGGACCGCGTCCGCCGTCTCCAACATCGGCGACGGCGTCACCATGGCCGCCGGTCCGCTACTGGTCGCCTCGGTCAGCGACGACCCGTCGCTGATCGCCGGCGCCGTCTTCGCCCAGCAACTGCCCTGCCTGCTGATCGGCCTGATCAGCGGCGCGTGGGTGGACCGTCTGGACCGGCGTACGACAGTGGTGGTGGTCAATCTTCTGCGTGCCGCCGCGCTGGCCGCGCTGACCGTGACCATCGCCGCCGGTGTGGTCTCCATCCCGGTGATCTACCTGGTGGTGTTCCTGCTCGGGGTCGGTGAGACCCTCGCCGACAACGCCATGGGCGCCATGATCCCCGCCGTCGTCGCGCCCGAGCACCTGCAGAGCGCCAACACCCGGCTGGGCGTCACGTTCGGCATCGGCAACCAGTTCGTCGCGAAACCGCTGGGCACCTGGCTGTTCGTGGTGTCCGCGGCGGTGCCGTTCGGGGTGGACGCGCTGACCTTCGCCGCCTCCGCCGCGCTGATCGCCGGCCTGCGCCCGGTCCCGCCGTCACCGGCGCACGAACGCACCTCGCTGCGCCGGGAGATCGGCGCCGGGATCCGCTGGTTGGGCCGCCACCGGCTGCTGCGGACCACGGCGATCACCATGGGCATCGGGAACATCGCCTTCTGCGCGGCGTTCGCGGTGTTCGTCCTCTACTGCCGCGACCGCCTCGGCCTGAACGAGGTCGGTTACGGCGTCCTGCTCACCGCGTTCGCCGCCGGAGGCCTGCTCGGCGCGGGCGTCGCGGCCCGCCTGAGCCGCCGGTTCGGCAACCCCGCCCTGCTGCGGGCCGGGCTGATCGTCGAGGTGGGTGTCCATCTGACCCTGGCCGTGACGACGTCACCGTGGGTGGCGGCCGCCGTTCTGGTCGTCTTCAGCGTGCACACCATGGTGTGGGGTGTGCTCGTCGCGACGATCGGCCAGAAGGCGGTCCCCGACCACCTACGCGGCCGGGTGTCAAGCGTCTACTTCCTGCTGCAGACCGGCGGGGCGGCGCTCGGCTCCCTGCTCGGCGGTGTCCTCGCCGGGGTGTGGGCGGTCACCACCCCGTTCTGGGCCGCCGCCGTCGTCATGGTCGCCATCACCGTGGGGGCGTGGCGTCCGCTCGGTGAATCACGCGACCCTGCAACCGGGTCAGACCCCGCATCGCCCACAGCAGTATCGGAACCGTCAGCACCATGACCAGGCCGGCGTGCACGGCCCAGACTCCGGCGAGGGTCGGGCCGCCCCACGCGTTGACGTATTCCCCGACCCATTCACTGTCGGTACGCGAGACGAGGCGCAGCCCCCACGGGCCGTCGCCCACGTACCTGCGCACCGGATAGCCGACGTTCATCACGATGTGCAGGGCCAGGTACTGAAGGACCAGCCAGCCCAGCACACCCGTCCCGACACCCCCGAGCGCACCGGCGAGGACCCGCATCGGCGAGACCTCGCCGGGCGCGTTCGGGGGTTGCGGGTCGCCGGTCAGGCCACGTGCCAGGCGCCGCTGACGGTCCGCTGCCGCGGCGGTCCGGCCGGTCAGCACCTGCACGGCACTGATCAGATGAAGGGGCGGGGCGATGATCGCGTATCCGATGCGCCGCCAGGTCCCCGCCTCGTACGCACGTCTCCAGAAGGTCCACATTGGCATCAACCTAGAAATCCCGGAGATCACTCGAAAGGGGGATGACCCCTAATGCCGGGCCGCTGGGCCGGGAAACCCACGTTGTTAGAATCCGGCTCGCCTATTGATCAACCGGGGGTGAGCGGCCGATGGCGACCACACATGGCGGCGGTGCCGCCCCCACCAGCCGATCCGGTGGCGGAGGCGGCGGGCCGCGGGTGCGTGGCGGCGGCGCGGGCAGTGTCGTCCAGCTCACCGCGTCGTTGAAGGCCCAGTTCCAGGCCGGGCGCGCGGGCAAGGGCACCTCGGTCATCCTGGCCAACCAGGCCGACTGGGAGGCGTACCAGGCGGGTACCGGCCCGAAACCGGCGTCTGCCGATCTGCTCGTGCACCAACGCGGCGACTTCCACGCCGACGACTTCCGCCGCAAGGCCCTCGACCTGAACGCCCTCGGCGACGAGGGTGTGCTGCTCAAGGCCGGTGAGAAGACCCAGCGGCCGGGCGTCCCGCACAAGCAGCCCGACAAGTTCCCGCGCAAGGCCGTCCCGCGGACCGTCACCCGGATCTTCCGGGAACGGATCATCACCCGGCTCAGCAAGGCCGGAACGAAGAACCCGGACGGCACGCGCAAGGACCGGAAGGTGCGGGATCCGGCCAACCAGCAGCTGCTGAACAAGTTGTACCGGGGCCGGGGGACACCCCGCCGGGCCGGTGAGGCGCTCGACCCGGATCACATCCACGAGTTGCAGCTCAAAGGCATGGACGTCCACAGTAATCTGCGGTTGATGGACGCCTACACCAACCGGCATCTGGGTTCGGACATCCACCTGGCGTTGAAGAAGGTAGACCCGGAGACCCCGGTGAAGGTGAGGCTGGTCGAGTGACGCTCCAGGACAAGCTCGAGACTCTGCGTGCCGTCGAGGCCGAGCACCGGTTCGGCGCCGTCCTCACCCCGGGCGCCGACCTCACCCCGATCCCGGAGCTGCCAGCCGGCACGATCGAGGTGTTCCGCCTGTTCGGGCGGCTGCAGGGCCGGAACTTCCTGTTCAAGGCGCCGCGTTCGATCCGGTCGCCGGAGGCCTGGGCGGCCCGCCTGACCGACGGCTTTCCGCACGGCGAGCACCTGCAGATCGGCGCCGAGATCTGGACCCAGCCCGAGCACCTGCCCGGGATGACCGAAGAGGACGAGGACGGCTCCGGTTACGGCGGCGCCCAGATCCTGATGAGCGTCGAGGACGGCCGGGTCCGCTACATCGATCCGGACGACTACATCGAGCTGTTCAGCGACCACGACGACGTCGACGGCCTGATCCGGGAACTCGCGCCGGACCTGGTCACGTTCTTCGACCGGTTCGTCCTCGGCGAGCGCTACCCCGAGCTGGTGGACCTGGTCCTGGGCGAGGGCACCGCCGACGACCTGCACCGCAAGACCGGCGAGTACGCCGACCCGTGGCGCCGCCTGCTGATCGCCGCCGACCTGGCCGGCTGACCCGGACCTCTCAAGCGAGGACGGTGGCCGCCAGCGCCAGGGCGGCACCTGCGAAGACGACCGTGTTGCGGACGTGCTGCTGCAGCGGCACCCAGGACGGGAATCCGCGCTCGGCGGCCTCGAGCAGCGCGGGCACGTCGACCCGGAGCAGCTCCGGGTCGCCCTTGCGGCGGAAGGCCGCCCGCACCGAGGCGACAGCGGTCCGGTTGCTCCACACGATCAGGGTGTTGCCGATCAGGACCAGCGGCATCAGGACCCAGCTCAGGGTCTGACCCCACGGGTTGCCGGCCAGGTTCAGCGCGGCCAGGGCGATCATCAGGGCGGCCACCGTGGCGGGAGCCGCGGTCTCGTGACCGCTCGCGTCGAATCGCAGGTTGTTGTCGGCCAGCACGGTGGTGGGGACACCCTGGCGGGTCAGTGGCGCCCACCGCGGTCTACTGGCACGTCAAGAACAAGGACGACCTGGTCGTGCTGGCCGCCGACCGGATCTGGCTCGAGATCACCCCGCCCGACCCGGCCCGTGTCGACTGGCGCACCGCCGCCACCACGATGGCCGTCGACCTGCACTCGATGTTCAGCAGGCACCCGTGGCTGGTCCAGGCATTCGGTTCCCACCTGCTGTACGGCGAGGGCAAGGCCCGCTACGACGACGGCATCCTCGGCGTCTTCGAGAGCGGCGGCTTCACCGGCCCGGCCGCCGACCGGGCCGCCGGCATCCTGTTCACCTTCGTCCTCGGCAACGTCCTCGGCGCGGCCGCGACCACCACCCTGTCCCGGCGCCTGGCCCGCACCGGCAGGAACCCGGACGCGGCGATCGCCGACACCGTCACCAGGGCCGCCGAGATAGCCCGGCGCTACCCCCGGCTCCGCTCCCGCCTGGACACCCCGGCCGCTGACTACAATGCGGCTCCGGATCAGACCTTCGAAGCCGGTCTCCGTGTCCTGCTGACCGGCCTGGCCGCCGAGCTTCCCCCGGATCGGAGCGACCGCGTATGAAGCTGGACCAGGTGACCATGCCGGGCCAGGTCTGGGGGCTGGCCACCACCGGCCCGGCCGGCCCGATCTTCGTGACCAGCTACGGCACCGGCCGGCTCGACGTCACGGTGCTCACCGCCGTCGACCCGGCCGGCCGGATCATCTGGCAGCGCGAGTTCGACGGGCACCCGCAGCCACCGCGCGCCATCGCGGCGGGCACCGTCTGGCTGACCCACCTCGGCCCCGGCGGCCACACCTTCACCGAGGTCAGCCCGGACGGTGAGATCCTCCGCTCGGTCGTCCCGGACCATCGGGCCCATGAACATCTCGGCGCCTTCGTCGTGCTCCCGGACGGCTTCTGCGTGATCTGGTTACCGGCCCGGCGACAGCACCATGTCCCCGCCGGTGAGACTCCCCGCGTCGTCCGGCACACCGCAACCGGCGCCACGGCATGGTCGGCACCGCTCACCCTCACCGAACTGTCCTTCTCCGGCATCGTCGGAATCGGCGTGGACACCGGCGGAGAGATCCGGCCGGTCAAGCCGTGGGAGCCGCGGACCATCTGGACCGGCAGCCGGGAGCCGCTGCTGGTCGCCGGTGACCGAGTGCTCGCCGAGATCAAGGCCGATTCCGCGTCCTCGAACCCGGCGGTTCCCTGAGTGACGGCCCCCTGCTGAGCGGCTCCCACACCACCTACCCGGCGCTGGACGCCGACGGCACGGCCGTCTTCTGGCGCGACGGCGAACTGCTGGCCGTGGATGCCGATCTGCGGTCCCGGACCCTGTTCGCCCGGGACGACGACCGGGCCGTGATGAGCCGGATCCTGCTGCCGGCCCCCGGCCTCGTCGTGTTCAGCCTCGCCGACGAGTTGCTGTTGTTCCGGGACACCGGCCTGGCCGGTCTCGCCGACGGCCCGTGGCCCTGCGGCGACGGCAACCCGCACGGCAACCCGGTGCTCATGTAGGCGGTCTCCATCGGAGGTTGTAAGTGCCGGTGCCTACCTCCGCCGGATGTGCCGGGCCCGCCGACGCGGCAGGCTCTGAGGTGTCAGACAGACACCTACCAGGGGGAACGACATGAGAATGAAGAAGGTCGCGGTACTGGCCGCCGCCACCCTCGGCATCGCACTGGTGCCGGCGGCCGTGGCGAGCGCGGGGGACAAACCGGTCCGGGAGTCGGTGACGATCCCGATGGAGGGCGGGTGGTCGGCCAAGGGCGAGATCACCTACCCGAAGGGCGCCAAGGGCCGCCTGCCGGTGGTGGTGCTCCTGCACGGCAGCGGCCGCAACGACATGAACCAGACCCTGGCCCCCGGCGTCGCCACCTTCACCGCGGTCACCGAGGCGGTGACCAGGAAGGGCTTCGCGGTGCTGCGCTTCAACAAGCGCGGCGTCGTCGGCGTCGGCCCGAAGCTGAGCGACGACCCCCGGTTCATCAACTTTCCCAAACCCTACGAGCAGACCGTCCGCGACGCCGCCGCCGTCATCCGGTTCGCCGCGAAGACCCAGCGGGTCGACCCGTCCCGGATCTACCTGCTCGGCCACTCCGAGGGTACCCAGGTGGCGGCCAATCTGGTCGCCGACCCGGCCGCCCACGGCATCCGGAAACCGGCCGGTGTGATCGGCATGGGCGTGGTCGGTGGCGAGCGCCCCGCGATCATCTACTACCAGCTGATCGGCCGGGTGCTGGGCCAGCTGCACGAGGAGTTCGACTTCGACGGCGACGGCCGGCTGACCCCCGACGAGATCACCGGTGGGCTGGTCGGACTGCCGGACGCGGCGGTCACCCAGTTCCGGGCGATCCTGACCGACACCGACAAGAACGGTGTCGTCGACATCGACGACGAGGTCGAGCCGATCCTGCGCCAGGCCTCGGGTTACGACAACTACCCGAACCTCACCGGGTTCCCGCAGGGTTTCGCCGACTACCTGACCGATTTCGGGCGCTTCCCGGCCCCGGTCCAGGACCTGCCGAAGTACGACGGCCCGGTGCTGCTGCTCAACGGGCAGACCGACGCCCAGACCGTGGTCCGCGGCGCCGTCCTGGTCGACGCCGCGCTCACGAAGGCGGGTAACCCGGACCACCGGCTGATCACCTACCCGGGTGTCAGCCACCTGATGAACGTGACCGCCAAGTACCAGCCGGAACTCGGCAACCCGGACGCCGCGGTGCTGCGGGACATCACCACCTGGCTGACCGCGCACCGCTGAGACGAAGGACGACCATGCTGATCCGGGACGGGGCGCTGGCCGTGGCGGCCGCGACGGTCACCACGCTGATGTTTCTGCTCTTCGACGCGGAGCGCAGCCTCGGCACGGTCGCCATGGCCCTGATCGTGGCGCAGACATTGCTGATCTGTCTGCGCCGGGTCAGCCCGCTGTGGTGCCTGGCGGCGATGCTGGTGCTGCAGGTCGCGATGGCCGCCACCGTCCCGGACGGCACCGGCCTGCGCGGGTTCGGCCCGGTCGTGGTGGTCTACACGTGCGGCACGGTGCTGGCCACCCGGACTGCCATCGGTCTCGCCGTCCTCACCACGGGCGTCGAGATCGGGGCGTTCGCCCTGCTCAGCATGCCTCCGCTGGAGAACCCGCCGCTGGAGCTGGCGCAGCTGGCCCTGCAGTTCGCGCTGACCGTGACGGTCTACGCCGGTGCCGCCCTGCTCGGCTCGCACCTGAGCATGCGCCGCCGCTACGCCGAGGTGGTCGAGGACGCGCACCGGGCCCGGACCGAGGCGGTGCTGACCGCCGAGCGGGCCCGCACCGCCCGTGAGCTGCACGACGTCGCCGCCCACCACCTGACGTCGCTGATCGTGCAGGCCACCCTGGTCGAACGCCTCCTCGACCGGGATCCGGAGGCGGCCCGCCGACACGCCGCGGCGGTCCGGGAGGAGGGCCGCAACACCCTGAACCAGCTGCGGCAGATCGTCGGGGCGCTGCGCGAGGACGACGGCATCGACCCGGACCTGCCGGACGGCAGCGGCCTTGCGATGATCGACCGGCTGGCGTCCGGTGACGGCGCCGCGCTCACCGTCCACGGCACACCCGGCACTCCGGATCCGGCGGTGGAGCTGGCGCTGTACCGGGTGGCGCGGGAGGCCCTGACCAACGCCCGCGACCACGCCCCCGCGGCGCCGGTGACGGTCACGCTCACCTACCAGGACTCGGAGACCACCATGGAGATCCACAACGGTCCGCCGGCGACCGCGCCGTCCCGGCGGGACCGGCGGCACCGCGGTTTCGGCCTGATCGGCATGCGGGAACGGGCCGCGCTGATCGGCGGCACGCTGGAGGCCGGCCCGGCCCCCGACGGCGGCTGGCAGGTCGAGTTCCGGATCCCGCACCAGCGGCCGGCCTCATGATCACCGTGCTGCTCGCCGACGACCAGGCGATGCTCCGGGCCGGTTTCCGGTCGCTGATCGAACTGGCCGACGACATCACCGTCGTCGGCGAGGCGTCCGACGGCCCGGAGGCGGTCCGGATGGCCCGGCTGCTGAAACCGGACGTGGTCTGCATGGACGTCCGGATGCCCGGCGGCGACGGCCTGACCGCCACCCGCGAGATCGTCGCCACCCTGGACCCGGCCCCGGCGATCCTGGTGCTGACCACCTACGAGGTCGACGAGTACGTGTTCGGCGCCCTGGAGGCCGGCGCCAGCGGTTTCCTGCTCAAGGACGCCGACGTGGACACCCTGCTGGACGCGATCCGCCGCCTGGCCGCCGGCCAGGGCATGGTCGACCAGACGGTCACCCGCCGGGTGATCGTCGAGTTCGCCCGCCGCCGCGCCGTCCGAGCCCCCGGCCCGGCCCCCGAGGTCCTCACCACCCGCGAGACCGAGATCGTCCGCCTGCTGGCCCGGGGCCTGTCCAACGCCGAGATCGCCGCGACCCTGGTGGTCGAGGTGAGCACGGTGAAGAGCCACCTGAACAGAGCAATGACCAAGATCGGCGCCAGGGATCGCGTACAAACGGTGATCTGGGCCTATCGCTGTGGCCTTCTCCCCTTGGAAACCTAGATTTGGTACGCCAGGGCAAGGCCCTGTCCCGTCCACGCGAGGCCCGCGGCCCGTCCCGGCCGCCCTCGCGACCGCCGGGAGTGGAGCGGCCCCTCACCGCCGGAAGGTGATGGTGGCGCCGAAAGCCTGGTCGGCGGGGACCGTGAGGGTGTCGGGAGTTCTGGCGAACGGGATCCCGGCTGACCGTAGATGATCCTCGGTCACGGTGATGTCCCGGACCGCCAGGGTGAAGCCGGTGAAAGCGAGCCGCTCCCCGGTGACCAGGGAGACGGCGGGACGGTGCTCGCCGTCGGGGCTCGGCAGGGTGCAGTCGATCAGCTCGACCGCGCCGTTGGCGTGCACCGGCTGCACCGGCTGTTCGGCGGCGGAGTTCTGGGCGATGCCGATCCGGGCCGGGCCCGCGCCGAGGATCTCCAGGTAGTGGGCCGGAACCATCCGGGTGCCGTCCGCCGTCTCGATCGGGCGCTGCACCGCCTGCACTCCGCTGTGGACGATCCCGGCGGCGTCCAGCTCGGCGGCGGAACGGTCGATGTCCGCCGAGTCGAAGATGACGATGTGCACGCCCTCACCACGGTCCAGGAGGCCGGTGAGTCGCGCGGCGGCGCCCCGGATCCCGGCCAGCATGCCCGGCAACCGGTCGTCCGGGACCACGATCGGCAGCAGCTCCGCACCGGCGGGCAACGGCTGGTCCTCGTCCACGACGGTCACCAGCTCGACGAAGTTGCGCCCCAGGTAGATGTGCGCGTTGGCCGCCCCGATCGGCCGCGCCGGAGCACCGGGCTCCCGCGGTAGCGCCGGATAGGTGGCCGCCGCGACGGTGAACCCGAGCCGCCGATAGGTCTCTGTCGCCGCGGCAAGATCATGCACGACGATCCCCACGTGGTGCAGCCGGTCACCGACCACATCGACCACCTCCGTTGTGGACCCCGGTCATCATCGTGACATGGGGAGACCAGAAGTCCTGTCCCGTGCACAAGCCGACCTGGAACGCGGCCACACCCGCCTGGCCCGGCAGCGCCTGGTGGGACTGCTCGCCGACGATCCGCAGGACCTCGACGTCCGTGCCCGTCTCGCCGACGTGTACCGCCGCGAGGGCAACCTGGCCGAAGCGGGCCGCTGGGCGTTCCTCACCGAGGACGCCGAACCGCGGGAACTCGCGGCGTTCGCCAAGCAGTACCGCTCCGCCACCGAGCGGCTGCGGGTGCTCCGGCTGAGGGGCGAGAACCCGCGTGAGCTGGGCCCGCTCGCCGAGCCCCGCTACACCGAGCTGGTAGCCCGGGCCGCGGCCCAGGCGACGGTGAAGGACCTGCTGCCGGAGCCGGTGCCCGACGACCCGCGGCCCGTCGAGAGGATCACCCCGAAACCCGTCGCGAAAGCGCCCGCCGGCGACTGGTCGCTGTCCGACATCCTCTGCCTGCTGGTCGTCTTCGGCCCGCCCACGGTGGCCCTCGGTGTGATCCTCTACGAACTGGTCGTCGCCGCCGTCGAGGCATTGATCCACTGATGGGCGGCCCGGGCAGCGATCTCCGGGTCGGTGCCGGTCCACAGCTCCGCCAGCCACGGCCCGGCGAACAGGCCCACCAGCGTGGGCGTCCCGTCGGCGCCGGTGGCGTCCAGCCATTCGCAGATGTCGTCGGCGCCGGGGCCGTGGAGCCGGTAGTAGCCCGCCGGATGCACCGGCCAGAACCGCTCGTCGAAGCGGAGGATCACCTTCTCCACCCGGCCCATGCCCAGCCGGGACAGCGCGGCCCGATGCGAGGCGGGCAGCTCCGGCGTGAACGTGAGCGACGGCAGCACACCGAGCGGAACCGTCACGATCACCGCGTCGAAAGGCTCCCCGTCGACGATCACCCCGTCGTCGGTGACCTCGATGCCGCGCACCGGGTGGCCGAGGCGGATGTCGACACCGGTGGCCAGGTGCTCCACCAGCAGCCGGTATCCGCCGACGATCCAGCGATCACCCTCCCCGACACCGGGCTCGAAACCGTGCCGGGCGCTCAACCAGGACAACGGGACGCCCGCGTCCATGGTGATCTCCGCGGCGACGTACCGGCAGATGTCCTGGGAAGTGAACGAACCGGGGGCCGCCAGCCAATCCGAGACCACCTCGGCGATCGCGGCCCCGGCCGGAGCAGCGGCGAGCCGGGCCCGCAACTCGGCCTCCAGACCGTCCGGAACCGGGCGGCCGTCCAGGACCAGGGGATCGTGGAAGTCCGTCGGCACCAGCCGTAACCCGAGATCCTCGGCGAGGCGGGCGAGCACGTTCTGATCGAACTGCTGCAGCCAGTTGGCGCCCAGATCGAACCCGGTCCCGCCGATCTCGACCCCCGCGGTGCGCCCGCCGGGCCGGTCCCGCGCCTCCAGGACGACCACCTCACGACCGCGATCGATCAGCGTCCGGGCGGCGGCCAGCCCGGCCGTCCCGGCACCCACCACCGCGATCCGATCATGCCCCAGGTCCGCGGCCCACGAGGCGGCTTCGACCCCTTGCTCGTACGCCCCATGGGTCATCCCGGCCCGGGTCGGATGGGTGGCCTCGCCGGCCAGCCGCAGCCGAGTCCCGACCGGCGTGCCCAGGTCGATCCGGTCCTGCGGGCTGCCGTCCCGCCCGATCAGGCTCCACGACCCGCGTGACCAGGGGTCCGTCCCCCAGTGGGAGACCGCGAAGGCAACCGGTGTGATCGACATGGCCGGAGGCTAACAGCGCGCCCGGTCCACGAGCGACGGTTTTACCCGGGCACCGATGGGCTGGCTCAGCCGCGGGCCGGTGGCATGGTGGATCCGTACAGGTAGGCGCGGGTCCGCACGGCGGTGTCCGCGCCCGAGGTGATCGCCCCGTCCATCCAGCCCATCCAGCGCCGGGACACGTCACCGCCGGCGAAGAAGAGCGGACCGGACCGGTTCGCGAGATCGTGCAGGGCGTCCAGCTGTCCGGGCCGGGCGGCACACCAGGAGCCTTTGGCGTACGGGTCGGCGACCCAGTCGTTCCAGCAGTCCTCGGACAGCACCGCCGCCGGGTAGTGCTCGGTCAGCACGTCCGCCGGGTCGAGTCCGTCCAGGTGGACGACCGCCACCCCCTCGGCGGTCGCGTACGTCTCCACCAGCACCGGCCAGCCGGTCGTGCCCTCGCCGTCGACCACCCCGTCGGCCCGGTGCCACACCTTCACCGCCCGGCCCGCGTGCCGCCCCGGACCGCTCAGTCCGTCGATGCGGTCGAAGCAGTTCAGCGGCACCGCGACGATCACCGCGCGGGCCCGGTGCGGGGTGCCGTCCGCGGTCATCACGGTGCAGCCGCCCCGGGGCGCGGTGATCGACACCACCGGCTGGCCGAGCCGCAGCACCGGGTCCAGATCGGCGGCGATCGCCTTGGCCAGGGTGTCGGCGCCGCCGTCGATCCGGTGCTCACTCGCCCCGAACGCGGCCTTGGTCGACCCGAAGCCGGCTATCTCGTGCAGCAGGTGCAGGGCGCTGTACTCGTTCTCGTCGCCGCCCATCAGCACGAACGACCAGGCCAGGATCAGGCTGCGGACCCGCTCCGACGGGCAGAAGTCCCGCAGGTAGGTCCCGAACGGCACGTCCAGATCGGGCGCGCAGTGGTGCCAGTCGGGCCGGTCGAAGTCGATGCGCGCGGCGTCGGTCTCCAGGCGTTCCAGGGTGGCGGCGAGCACCGCTTTCTCGGTCGGATCGTCGGGTGCGCTGGGCAGGTACCACCGGTGCGGGCCGCGGGGCGGTGCGGTGGTGGTGAGGTCGTACCTGTCGAGTTCGCCGGCGAGCGCGGTGTGCCGTTGCGGGTCGAGCCATTCGGCGCCCAGGTCGACGGCGCTGCCGGTGCCGGGTAAGGGCACCGTCCAGGCGCGCCCGCCGACCCGGCTGCGGGCTTCCAGGACACGGACGCTGAGCCCGGCGGCACGAAGATCTCGCGCGGCCACTAGACCGGCGAGACCCGCACCGACAACAATCACGTCCACGGGGACCTCCGCTGGTAGTGCCTTGTGGTATGGAGATACCAGTGGACCGTACCGGAGGGTGTGGATCTTGGGAATGCGACGTGCCTCGCGGAACAGGGCGGACCTGCTCATGCAGGCGGCCGAAGTGGTGGCCGAACGTGGCTTCGAGAACACCCGGTTCACCGATGTGGCCGGGCGGACCGGGGCGTCCATCAGCACGTTGCAGTACCTGTTCGGCAACCGTGAGGACCTGGTCGTCCAGGCGTTGCGCACCCGCACCGCCCACCTGCTGGCCGAGGCCCGCACCGCCGCCGGAGCCATCGCCGACCCGATCGAACGGCTGCGCTGGGTGGCCGGTCACCTCGCCGCCACCGACGGATCACCCGACGCGGCCCGCGCCGAATGGATGCTCTGGGTGGAGTACTGGCGGACCGCGCTGCGCGACGACGAGCTGGCCACCGAGTCGATCGGCACCTACGACGGCTGGGCGTCCCTGGTCCGCGACGCGATCCGGGCCGCCGTCGACGCCGGCCTGATCGCCGAACCCGCCGACATCGACGCGGTCGCGCAGGGGGCGTGCGCCCTCGCCGACGGCCTGGGTGTGCAGATCGCCCTGCGCCGGCCCGGCATCACCTGGGAGCGGGCCACCGCGATGACCCGGGCCTGGCTCGCGGTCACTCTGAACTGCCCGGCCCTGATAGAGAGCTGACCATCGCCTCCCGGTAACCGCGGGGCGCCCGGGGGAGCAGCCGCCGGATCTCGGTGGTGTCGCCGATCATGTCGGCGTCCGCGCCCGGCCCGACAAAACCGGCGACCGCGCCACGGGGCATCCCGGCGACCCGTTCGATCAGCGGGGCGACTCCGGCGATCACCCGCCGGGGCAGGTGGATCCGGATCGGGTGCCGCCGGCCGAGGTGATCCGCCGCGCTGTCCATCATCTCGCCGATGGTCAGCACGTCGTCCGAGCCCACGTCGAAGTGCCGCCCGTACGACCGCGGCTCGTCCAGCACCTCGACCAGCGCGGACGCCAGGTCGTCCACCCACACCGTCCGGAACCGCTGGGTACGGCTGGCCAGCAGCACCGTGACGGCGCTGCGCGCACCCCGGGCGACCATGCCGAACCCGTCCCCGCCGAGCCCGACGATCATCCCCGGGCGCAGCACGGTGACGTCGAGGCCGCTGTCGAAGAGCATCCGCTCGGTGCGGGCCCGGCCCCGGCCCCAGCTGCTCCCGGCGTCGGGGGCGGTGCCGATGGCGGTCACGTACAGCATCCGGCGGACCCCGTGCCGGTGCGCGGCGTCGAGCACGTTGCGCAGCCCGGCCTGCTCGATGTCCATGAAGTCGCCGTCGCTGACCTGCTTGGACAGCGTGTGCACGCAGAAATACACCGCCCGCGTCCCCTCCGTGGCGGCGGCCACCGCGACCGGGTCGAGCATGTCGCCGGCGACGATCGCCACCCCCTCCGGTGCCCGGGACGGATCGCGGACCAGACACCGGACCCGGTGACCGGCGGTTTTCAGGGCGGCCACCAGGCGGCGGCCGAGGAATCCGGTGCCGCCCAGCACCAGTACGGGCCGATCGTCTTGCTGCATCACTGTCTCCTCAGATCTGATGACACGTCGTGTCGTCACTATCGATGATGACACGTCGTGTCGTCAACTAGAGTGATCGCATGAGTCGATGGGAACCGGGCGCGGCCGACCGGCTGCACACCGCCGCGTTGGAACTGGCCGCCGAGCACGGCTTCGCCGCCATCACGGTTCCGCAGATCACCGCCCGGGCCGGGCTGACCACCCGCACCTTCTTCCGGCACTTCACCGACAAGCGTGAGGTCCTGTTCACCGGCGAGACCGTGCTGCCCGCGGTGATGGCCGAGGTCTTCGCCGGCGCCCCGCCGGAGCTGACCCCGATGGAGGTGATCACCACCGGGCTGCGCGACGTGGTCGCCCCGCGCTTCGAGGGCCGCCGGGAGAACCTGCGGCTGCGCCGCGGCATCGTGCAGTCCGACGAGGGCCTACGCGAGCGGGAGCTGCGCAAACGCTCGCTGATCGCCGAGGCCGGGGCCGCCGGGTTCCGCGACCGGGGCCTGAGCGACCTGGAGGCGACCCTGGCCGCACAGCTCGCCGCCACCATCATCGACACCGCGGTCAGCCGCTGGCTCGACGAGGACACCGAGCGCCCACTGGCCGACATCGTCCTCGAGACGACCGTTGCGCTGCGCAGCGTGACCGGCCGGCCTTGAACCGGGCTGCGATCTTGTAAGCATGGACGTCGCGCGGCAAGCACTCGACCTGCTGGAACAACGGGCCCTCAACCGGCGGCGGGTCGACTGGCCGGCCCTGCGACGGGACCTGCCGGCCGACCCGCACACCGCGATCCGCACGGCCATCACGGCGCTCGGCGACCCGCACACGTTCCTGCTCACCGCCGCCGACCTGGCCGAGGCGTTCGGGGACGAGGCGGTCCAGAACTCGCTGATGCCGTCCGGGGAGATCGTGGGGGAGCGGTTCGCCCTGATCCGGATCCCGGAGACCCCGAGCGTCGACGAGGCCGACCTCCGCTATACCCGGACCGGCGCGGCGCTCGTCCGCGACCTGGACGGGCAGCGGCCGGACGGCTGGATCGTGGACCTGCGGGGCAACACCGGCGGCAACATGTACCCGATGCTCACCGTCCTGGCGCCCCTGCTCGGCGACGGCGTCCTGGGTTCGTTCGTGGACGCCGACGGAGAGTCGGCCGGCCAGTGGATCCTGCGCGACGGCGTGGTGCACCAGGACGACGAGCCGCTGTCCCCGGAACCGCATCCGCACCGGCTGGCGACCGCCGGCCCACCGATCGCGGTCCTGACCGACGGTGACACGATGAGCGCCGGGGAGGCCACCTTGATCGCCTTCCGCGGCCTGCCCGACGTGCGCACGTTCGGCGCTCCCACCGCGGGCCTGGCCACCGGGAACGCCGCCCACGAGCTGGCCGACGGCTCCATGCTGGTCCTCACCGAGGTCCGGGAGTCCGACCGTGCCGGACGCCTCTTCGGCACCGACCCGATCGTCCCCGACGAACCGGCGCACGACGCCCTGCAGGCGGCCGTCACCTGGCTGGAGTCCCGGTCAGAGGGCGCCTGACAGCCGGGCGCACCGCTGCGGGTCCTCGGTCAATCCGGCCGACAACCCCCACAACCAGTAGTCGGCGGTACGGAACACCACCCAGTCCCGGCTCCGGTCCCGTTCGGTGCCCGCGGCGGTGACGGCGACGTCGAAGTGCCGCACGATGTCCGCCGGTGTCGCCATGTCGTCCAGCCGGGTCCACAGAACCCGCCCCAGGTCGTAGTCGATCTCCCCACGCAGCAGCACCGGGTCGACCACCAGCCAGTCCTCCCGCCCGGCCCGCAATACCTGCCCCGAGTGCAGATCCCCGTCGACGGCGTACCCGGACCGGTCCTCCGACAGCCGTACACCGATGTCGAGCGCCTCGCGCAGAAGCCTGTCCGGGAACGGCCGTCCGAGCTGAACCCACTCCCGTTCCATCGTGCCCATCCGCCGCGCGACGGCCTCCGAGGTGCCGGTGACGTCCGGCGGCCCCGGAACCGCCAGCCGGCGCATCATCGTGCACAGCACGTGCACGGCCTCCTCGGCCGGGACGTCCTCGAGGGAGGTGCCGGGCCGCAGCCGCTCCAGGAGCATCGCGCCGTCCTCGTCGTGGACGTCGATCAGGCGTGCCGTCCCGCGCCCGTCCCAGAACCGTAGCGCCGCGGCCTGCCGCCCGACGTCGGGCCCCGGCGGCGACAGCCGCAGAACGAATTCGTCACCGTCCCGGGTGACCGGGACGACCAAGGCGTTCGACCCGTGCATCGCCTCGCCCGCGACGGTCAGCCGCCAGCGGTCGCAGCCGGCCCGGACCAGGCCGGGCAGCGCGTCGAGCCACCGCGTCCCGTCGCGCCACCAGCGGGGCATGTCGCGGAACGACGGCGGGATCATGCGCGGCCCGACGCCAGCAGCGCCGACGTGGGCAGCCCGAGCCGGCCGTCGGCGTCGAGCAGGGGCGCGACGTGCTCGTCGTAGTGGGCGCGGACCCGGGCGACGGTGGCGGCGTCCTGTCGTTGCAGGATCAGGCCGGGGGAGCCGATGCCGTTGGCGGGGCCGCTCCACCAGGCTTCCGGGTCGGTGCGGTGTGTCCAGAACAGGGTTTCGCAGGCCACGTCGCCCAGTCCGGCCCGGCGCAGCAGATCGGCGAACCCGGCGGCGGTCCGGGGGAAGTCCCGGTCGGCCGGCAGCCGGGGCAGGTCGTCCGGGATCGCCACTCCCGCCGCGGTGAACACTGTGGTCCAGAGCCGTTGCGCGGCCGGCGCCGGCACCGGCCAGATCGTCGCGGCCACCCGTGCGCCGGGCCGGGCCAGCCGGCGCATCTCGCCGACGGCGGCGAGCGGGTCCCCGACGTGGTTGACCACGAAGTTGGCGACCACCGCGTCGAAACCGTCGTCGCCGAACGGCAGATCGGGCAGCGTCGCCCGGCGCACCTCGGCGTCCGGGATCCGGCGGCCGGTCGCCGCCACCATGCTGGGCTCGGCGTCGACCGCGACGACCTTCACCCCGCGGGCGTACGCCAGGGCGGCGACCGTCCCGGTGCCGGTCCCCACGTCGAGGAGCCGCTGACCGGCCCGCACCCGCACGGCGTCCAGCAGGGCCCCCGCCGGATGGGCGCAGAGCGCCGCGAAACTGCCCCGGAACGCGGCCGCCTGCCCGGCCCACCGCGCCCGCTCATGATCGTCGAAGCTCGTCACCCGCCCACCTTGATCGACACCGCCCTCGGCTGGCAACCCGCCCGGCGTCACCCGACCGGGCCGGTGACGGGCCGGATCTCGGACCGGGGCTCGGCCAGCCAGGCGGCCACCAGCACACTCAGCACGATCACCGCCACCACCCACACCAGGGTGGTCACCAACCGGCGGCGCCGACGGTCCCGCCGGCGCCCCTCGGCCATGACCCGGTGCAGGTCGATGTGGCAGCCGTCGCCGGGCGCTTCCCGAAACAGTGCGAACAGCCGCCGCATCTGGTCGTCATGGGTGTTCACGAATGCTCCCTCTCTGTCACTTCGCCTATAGAGACGGCGGCGCCGCGACTTCTGTGGCGGTGACGGGAGCGGCGGATCTACGTGAGCCGCCGCCGGGAGTCGGCGGCGGTGGCGATCAGCACGTCGAGCAGCTCCGGGAAGGACAGGCCGGCGTGTTTCCACATCTGCGGGAACTGGGAGGCCGCGGTCATGCCCGGGAAGGTGTTGACCTCGTTGACCACCGGCTCCGGATCGGTGGCGCCGGGGTCCGGCACGAAGAAGTCGACCCGGAGCAGACCCCAGCAGTCCAGGGCCCGGAAGACCTGGATCGCCCGGTCCTGCAGCAGCCGGGTGGTGGCGTCGTCGAGCATGGCGGGGATCTGGAACACGGCGCCGCCGTCGTACTTGGCCGCGTAGTCGAAGAACCCGCCCGCCACGGTGATCTCCAGCGGCGGTCCGGCCACCAGGCGCCCGTCCGGGTACTGCAGGACGGCCACGTCCACCTCGCGGCCCGGCACCGCCTGTTCGACCAGCACCTTCCGGTCCTGGATACGGGCCAGGCGTACCGCCGCGGGAAGATCCGCCCGGTCGGTGACCCGGGAGACACCCAGGCTCGACCCCGACCGGGCCGGTTTGACGAACACCGGCAGCGGAGTCCCCGGCGGCACGGTCTCCTCACCGTCGTCCAGGGTGATCCCGCCGGCGACCCGCAGACCGTCGGCCACCAGCAGTTTCTTGGTCACCGCCTTGTCCATGCCGGCCGCACTGGCGAAGACCCCGTTTCCCACGTACGCCACCCCGAGCCATTCCAGCAGCGCCTGCAACCGGCCGTCCTCGCCGTACGGTCCGTGCATCGCGGGAAACACCACGTCACAACTCCGGATCACGTGCAGGGCTCCGGTCAGCGGCACCGGGGCGCCGTCGACGTGCCACTGCCCGTCCCGCCCGATCAACAACTCGGTGACCTGGTAGACCTCCCGATCGAGGTGGTCGAGGATGCTGCCCGCCGAGGCGCGGGACACGTCGTGTTCGCCGCTGCGCCCGCCGTGGATCAGTGCAAGTCTCACTGGTGTCGTACCTCTCCGTACTGGTGCAGGCGTGGTATCCGGGTACCGACGCCGGTCAGGATCTCGTGCGGGTTGGTGCCGGCCCACCGCGCCCATTCGTCCACCGTGGGTTCGCCCGGCCCCGCTCCGAACAGCACGACCGGGTCGCCCAGCCGTACCGGAAGGTCACCGGCGTCGACGACGCACTGGTCCATCGCGATCCGCCCGACGATCGGGCAGCGGCGGCCGCCGAGCCACACCTCGGCCCGGCCCCGGACAGCCCGCGGGACACCGTCGGCGTAGCCCAGTGGCAGCAGCGCCAGCGTCACCGGCCGGTCGGTGACGTGGTCGGGGCCGTACGACACCCCGGTGCCGGCCGGAACCCGTTTGACGTTCACCACCCGCGACCGCAGGGTCATCACCGGCCGCAGCCCCGGCCCCACCCCGTAGAGGGCGATCCCGATCCGGCACAGGCCGAACCGGGCCCGGGGCACCGCCAGCGCGGTGACGGAGTTGGCCAGGTGCAGCAGCGGCGGGTCGAGTCCGGCGGCCCGCGCGACACGTACGGCGTCCTCGTACGTCGCGATCTCCCGGTCCGTCGCCGGTTCGCCGGCCGGATGCGACCAGACACCCCGGACCCGTACCGTCTCCTCGGTCTCGTACTTGTGCGCCCAGGCGACCAGCTCCGGCCAGTCGTCCGGCCCGGCGCCGTTACGCGACAACCCGATGTCCACCTTGAGCTGCACATGGGCCGGCCTGCCGAGGGTGCGGGCCGCCGCGGCGACGGCGTGCAGATGCGCCACCGTGGAGACGCCGAGATCGACATGGGCCGCGATCAGCCGGGCGAAGTCCTCGTCCGGCGGGTGCAGCCAGCTCAGGACCGGCGCGGTCAGGCCGGCCGCCCGCAACTCCAGGGCCTCCCGCGCCGAGGTGGCGCCGAGCCAGGTCGCCCCGGCGGCGACGGCGGCCCGGGCGACCGCGACCGCGCCGTGTCCGAAACCGTCCGCCTTGACCACGGCCATCACCGCCGTGCCGGTGGCCGCGGCGACCGTCCGCACGTTGGCGGCGACGGCGGCCAGATCGACCACCGCCTCGCCCGCGCTCTTCAGAGGGGAGATCATGGTCAAGACGGGTGTCCGATCGCCGGCCGAAAGGGGATCTTGATCATTTCGGCCGGCCCGTCGGACCAGCGTCAGCGCGGTCTTTATCGGCCGTTTATGTTCAGCCCTTGACCGCGCCGGTCAGGCCGCCGACGATGCGGCGTTCGAAGAGGCTGAAGAAGATCAGGGCCGGAATCATCGACAGCGAGGTGAACGCCAGGACCTTCGCGGTGTCGACCGAGTACTGGGAGGAGAACGCCTGCACCCCCAGCGGCAGGGTGAACCCGTCCTGCTCGTTGAGGATGAACAGCGGCAGCAGGTAACTGTTCCAGCTGTTGACGAACGCGAGGATGCCCACCGTGATCAGGCCGGGTACCGACAGCGGCAGCACCATCCGCCAGAAGAACCCGAGCCGGCTGCACCTGTCGATGGCGGCCGCCTCCTCGATCTCCTTCGGGATCGCCCGCAGGAACGGCACCAGGATGATGATCGTGGTGGGCAGCCCGAACGCGATCTGCGGCAGGATCACCCCGGGCAGCGTGTTCACCAGCCCCAGCTCCTTGACCAGCAGGTACAGCGGCGTGATGGCCACCGTCACCGGGAACATCAGGCCGGAGGCGAACAGCGCGTACATCGCCGCCCGCCCCCGGAACCGGTAGCGGGCCAGGGCATAGCTGGCCATCACGCCGAGCGCGACCACGCCCATCGTGGTCGCGAGCGCCGCGACTGTCGAGTTACCGGCCTGACGCCAGAAGACGTCGCTGGTCATCACGTCGGTGTAGTTGCCGGTCACCCACGGGCCCGGCAGCCCGGCCGGGTCGGTGGTGATCTGCGAGTTGGTCCGGAACCCGCCGAGGATGATGTAGACGACCGGCCCCAGCATCACCCCGATCAGCAGCAGCGCGGCGAGGTAGACGACCGGATTGCCCCAGCCGTTGCTCTTCCCGGTCATGACCTTCCCTCCGGCAGGGCGTCGCGGCGCAGGACAAAACGCTGGTAGACGAGCGCGATGATCATCGAGATGAAGAAGAGCACCACCGCCACGGCGTTGCCGTAGCCGTAGTTGCCCGCGTTGCGGCCCTCGGAGACCATGTACGTCGCCATCGTCGAGGTCCCGGCGGTCGAGGCGACGTACTGGCCCCAGATGATGTAGACCAGATCGAACAGCTGCAGCGCCCCGATGATCGACAGGAAGGCCCAGATCCGGATCGTCGGCCCGAGCAGCGGCAGGGTGATCCGCCGCTGGGTCTGCCAGTAGGACGCGCCGTCCACGGCGGCGGCCTCACGCAGTTCGTCCGGGATGTTCTGCATGCCGGCCAGGAACAGGATCACCGCGAACCCGACGTACTTCCAGGTCAGGATCAGCATCAGGGTCCAGATGGCCAGTCCCGGGTCGGCCAGCCAGTCGTGGGCCAGCCGGTCCAGGCCGACCGACCGCAGCACGTCGTTGACCGCGCCGTTGGTCTGGAGCATGAGGCTCCAGGCGGTGGCGACGATGACCTCGGCGATGACGTACGGGACGAAGATCAGAACCCGGATGATCGACTGTCCGCGCATCCGCTGGTTCAGCAGCAGGGCGAGCACCAGGGCGATCGGGCCCTGCAGCACCAGCGACAGCACGACGATCTGGCCGTTGTGCCACAGCGCCTCGTGGAACAGGGCGTCCTGCACGATGGTGACGTAGTTGTCGAACCCGACGAAGTCGGTCGGAACCCCGAATCCCTTCCACCGGTAGAAGCCGTAGTAACCGGCCAGCAGGACCGGGAAGATCACGAATCCGACGAACATGAGCAGGGCCGGACCGGTCAGGACCGTGATCTCCAGCCGCTGGGCCCAGCCGATCCCGCGCCGGCGGGGGCGGAGCGGAGCCGGCGTGGCGACGCCGGCTCCGTCCCGGGTGACTGTGGTGCTGGTCAACTGTCAGCCCTTCTTGGCCGCGTCGTTGACGGACTGGATGATGCCGGCGACGTCGCCCTTGCCGGCGAGCAGGTTCACCACACCGACGTTGAGGGCGTTGCCGACGTTCTGGCCGTAGATCGTGTCCAGCCATTGCGAGACGAAAGGAGCCTTGTTGTACGCGTCCAGAACGGCCTTGAGGTAGTCCTCGGTGACCGCGCCCTGCGCCTCTTTGCTGACCGGCAGCGCGTTGAACGCCTGGTAGTAACCCTCCTGCACGTCCTTGGTCAGGATGTAGTTCAGGAAGTCGGAGCACTGCTTCGGCGCCTGCGCCGAGCACGAGAAGCCGTCCGCCCCGCCCATGATCGCGGCCGGATCCCCCTGCCCGCCCGCGACCGCCGGGAACGGGAAGAACCCCAGGTCCGGCAGCGGCTTGGTGTCCTTGGTGAGCGAGGCGATCACACCCGGATCCCAGGCCCCCATCAGTTCCATGCTGGCCTTGTAGTTGGCGACCAGTCCGGCGGAACTTCCCGCCCCCTGCTGGGCGGAGGTGGTCAGGAACCCCTCGTGGAACGGTTTCGTGTCGGCGAAGGACTTGAGGTCGTTGCCGGCCTTCGTCCAGCAGGGGTCGCTGAAGTTCTTGTCCTCGGCGGCGGCGTCCAGTGCGGCCGGGGCGCACGCGCGCAGGGCGAAGAAGTAGTACCAGTGGGCGGCCGGCCAGGCGTCCTTGGCGCCGAGGGCGATCGGCGTGTTCTTCGCCTTCAGCTTGGTGACCGCGGCGCTGAGCTCCTCGATCGTGGTGGGCGGCGTGGTCACGCCGGCGTCGGCGAGCAGGTTCTTGCTGTACCAGAAACCGCCGGGCAGGATCGAGACCGGTATGGCGTACGACTTGCCGTCGACCTGCCCGGTGCCCAGAGCCGCCTCACCGACCGACTGCTTGGTGGCGTCGCTGATCTCGCCGGTGATGTCCTTGAGCTGTCCGGCCTCGACCATCGCGGCCATCTTGCCGCCACCGCGCTGCAGGAAGATGTCCGGCGCCGAACCGGAGTTCAGCGAGGTCTGCAGCTTGCCGTCGAGATCCTCGTTCTGCACCGACTGGATCTTGATGGTGACGTTCGGGTTGGCGGTCTGGAAGTCGGCGACCGTCTTGTCCCAGAACGCCTTGCCGGGGCCGGTCGTGGCGTTGTGCCAGAACTGCATGGTGACCTTGCCATCGGATCCGGCGTCGCCGTCGTCGTCGCTGGAGCAGGCGGCCGCGCCGGTGGCGGACAACGCCAGCGCGGCTGCCACGGCAAGGGTTCTGGATGGTCGCATCAAAGATCTACCTTTCGATTCTCGGTCAGGCGGTACGGCAGGTCAGCGCGGGCCACGTCCAGTTGCCACCGTGCTGAACGGTGAAGCCGAAGGAGTTGCCGTTGCCGTTCGGGCGGCCGGTCATCACGGTGCCGCTGGAGTCCCAGGAGGCGGTGACGTTCCAGGTGGCGGTGATGCGCTGGGGCCGAGGACACCGTCACCGTGACGATCCAGTCGTCGGAGCCGGTGACGGTCACCTGGCCGTTGAAGCGGTCGTTCCACTTCTGGCCCTCGCTGTAGGTGGCGGTGCAGGTCCCACCGGGCTGGCTCGGCGACGGGCCGGGGCTGGAGCCGCCGTTGTTCAGGGCGGCGAGCACGGCGTCGTACGCCGCCTTCTTCTGCCCGTTGCCGTTGAACAGCAGCGGGGTGCCGGAGGCGCGCCACGAGTCGCTGTCGCGCACGCCCCAGACGGTGATCCCGTTGCACCGGGTGACCGCCAGGCAGGCCTGGACGATGCCGCGGTACTGCTCGGCCTGACCGCTGCCGGAGCCCTCGATGTCCAGTTCGGTGATCTGCACGTCGACACCGAGGTCGGCGAAGTTCTGCAGGGTGGTGTGGTAGTTGTTCGGCACCGGGTTGCCGCTGTTGAAGTGCGCCTGGAACCCGACACAGTCGATCGGCACCCCACGCTGCTTGAAGTCCTGGACCATCCGGTAGACGGCCTGGGTCTTCGCGTGTGACCAGTTGTCGGTGTTGTAGTCGTTGTAGCAGAGCTTCGCGCCGGGGTCGGCGGCCCGCGCGGCCCGGAACGCCGCCTCGATCCAGTCGTTGCCGGTGCGCTGCAGGTTCGAGTCACGGCGGGCGCCGGAGGATCCGTCGGCGAACGCCTCGTTCACCACGTCCCAGGAGTGGATCTTGCCGCGGTAGTAGGTCGCGACCCGGGTGACGTGATTGAGCATGGCGTTGCGCAGATTGCTGCCGCTCATGTTCTGCATCCAGCCCGGCTGCTGGGAGTGCCAGGCCAGGGTGTGCCCGCGGACCCGCTTGCCGTTGCTGATCGCCCAGTTCACGATCCGGTCACCGGAGGAGAAGCTGAACTGGTTCTGGTTGGGCTCGGTCGCGTCGAGCTTCATCTCGTTCTCGGCGGTGACCATGTCGAACTCACGGTTCGCGATGGTCGTGTACTGCGAGTCGCCCAGCCGTCCGCCGGCGATCGCGACACCGAAGTACCTGCCGCGCTCGGCGGCGGACGCGCCCAATGTAGTGCCCGCGTTGGACGTGCCCGGCGACAGGATCGCTGTCGCGGCGGTCAGGACGACGACCAAGCCGGTGACGGCGGTTGTACGCCATCGGGTTGATGTTTTCATCGGAGCGGGGTCTCCTAAGGGATCGGGGAATGGTCAGCGCGTGCGGTAGGTGGCCCGGTCGAAGTCGGCGTAGCCGCCCTCGGCGCCCAGGTCCTGCACCCAGAGGCCGACGAACGCGCCGGTGAAACCCCAGGCCTCGGGCTCGCCGGGCGTCATCGTGGCGGCGTACTCGTCGGACAGGGTGGTGGCGTCGAACGTGTGGCTGAGCTCGCGCCAGCCGGTTCCCGACTCGGGTTCGGTCGTGAAGGCGAAGGTCAGGTCCGGGCCGTCCAGACTGACCCGCAGGCCGGTCCGGCGGACGCCGCCCAGCGGGACCGGCGGCACCGACGCGGTGGTGACCCGCCCGCTGTCGCAGCACAGCACGCCCAGGATCGGCGCGCCGTCGTCGTCGGCCGTGACGTGCAGGAAGTACCAGTTGCGGGAGTTGTAGTACGCCGTGACACCGGCCAGCTGCCGGAAATTACGCGGCTCGAACTCGCAGACCGCCTCGAACGTGCTGCGCGGCGCGGTCACCCTGCGGGCCACCAGACTCGGTTGGTGCCTGGTCATCGGCGATCGGCCGCCCAGGATCCGCAGGTGCGACGGGCGGCTGGTCAGGTCCACCCAGTCCGGTGTGGCCGGCCGGCGCAGCGTCGACCAGTCGACACCGAGCCGTGGCGTGTCGAAGTGGTCGTCCTCGTCCTGCCCGGGCGGCACCGGCCGGACCGTGGCGGTGCTCGCGGCGGGCGCCGGGTAGCTCTCGGCCGGAATCCCGCCCGGAACCCGCGGCCAGCCGCCGGCCGGCCAGTCCACCCGCTGCAGGGCGGTCTCCCGGCCCAGGACACACCGGCCGGACGGCTGGTACGGGCGGGCGGCCAGGTACGCCAGGTACCACTCGCCGTCCGGGGTTCGCACCAGGCTGCCGTGGCCGGCTTTCTGCAGCGCGAGGTCCGGGCGACCGGCCGAGGTGAGCATCGGCCCGGCCGGGTCCACCCGGTACGGGCCGAGCAGCCGCCGGGACCGGGCGACGGTGATCTGGTGGGTCAGTCCGGTGCCACCCTCCGCGGTGATCAGGTAGTACCAGCCGTCCCGGTGGTGCACGACCGGCGCCTCGGTGAGCCCGGCCGCCGTGCCCTCGAAGATCAGGTACTCGGGGCCGACCAGGCGGCGGTCCCGGTGGTCGTACTGCTGGATGGAGATGCCGGCGAACCGGTTGCGGCCGGGCCGCCAGTCCGCCCGCATCGACAGCATCCAGCTGATCCCGTCGTCGTCGTGGAACAGCGAGGCGTCGAAACCCCGCCCGTGCAGCGCCACCGGATCCGACCAGGGCCCGGTGATGTCCGGTGCGGTGGTCAGGTAGTTCTGCGGATCCCAGTACCCGGCCGCGAACGTGGCGACGTCGGTGTAGAGCAGGTGGAACAGCCCGTGCGCGTGGGTGAGGTTCGGCGCCCACACCCCGCACGAGTCGGCGGTCCCGGTCAGGTCGAGCAGCCGCCGTTCGGTCAGCACCCCACCGAGCGGCTGCCAGGTGACCAGGTCGGCCGAGTGGTGGATCCGGACGCCCGGGTACCACTCGAACGTCGAGGTCGCGATGAAGTAGCCGGCGCCGGTGCGCAGGATCGACGGGTCCGGGTGGAAGCCGGGCAGCACCGGGTTCCGTACCAGCAGCGGAGCGACGGCTGCCTTGGCGATGGTCATCGAGGTCCCTCCACTGGGGGTGGTGCGGCAGCGGGCGGACCGGCCGCCGCACCAAGGGTGGTCAGCTCGTCTGGCAGGAGATGGTCGGCCAGGTCCAGTTGCCGTTGGCCATCACGGTGATGCCGAAGTTGTTGCCGTTGCCGTTCGGCCGCGCGGTGACCGTGCCACTGGTGCCGGTGACCGCGGCGTTCCAGCTGTTCTGGATGCTCTGGCCGCCGTTGAGGTTCAGCGTGACGGTCCAGTTGCTGGTGTTGGCGACCGCGACGTTGAGGTTGAACCGGTCACCGAACTGCTCACCGGCCGACAGCGTGGCGGTGCAGTTCCCGGACGGCGGCGGTGTGGTGGTGCCGCCACCGCTGCCCTCCCGGACGGTGATGTCCGAGCTGCCGGCGCTCTGGTACCCCTCGGTCGCCATCACCTGGTAGGCGTGGTTGGTGCCCAGGTTCAGCCCGGCCCGCGCCCACGCGTCGAAGTGGTTCGCCGTGGTGATCGTGCCGGAGCTGCGCTTCTGCTGCCGGACGCTCCAGTACTGGTAGAACGTCTGGATCCCGTCGATCGACGGCGCGTTGGTGCGCAGGCTGCGCAGGATGTCGTAGGTGCCGCCGTCGGTGGTGACGGTGCCCAGCCGGGTGGCGCCGCTGCTCGGGTTGTAGCTGCCGAAGTTCTCCACCACGTAGTACTCGATCAACGGGTTCCGGGTCCACCCGTACAGCGCCAGATAGGTGTTGTTGTTGCCCGGGTTGTAGGTGCCCGAGTAGGTGACCGTGCGGCGGGTGCCGGTGGCCCAGCCCTTGCCGCCGACCCAGTTGTTGGTGCTGCGGTCCCAGCTGCTGGAGTACCGGCCGTCGGCGCGCAGCGTCATGCTCGCGTTGCCGCTGTCCTTCCAGAACGAGAAGTAGTAGCCGTTGTGGGTGCCGGTCAGGTTCGAGGTGAGGGTCCGGTCGGCCTCGGCGCGGGCCGGCCCGCCCACCGCCACGGCGGCCAGCGTCAGCGCGAACACGCCGGCGACACCTGCCAGTAAGCGGAAGCGTCGGGTGAGAGCTGCGGTCATGTCAGTGTTCCTCCTCCGGAACGGCTGTCGGGGAACAGCCCGATGGCGCGGATGGGGAAATGCCGCCGCCACGGGAGATGACGGCCATCGACCTCCGTCATGGCGAGATCGTGGCGTGCCCGCCGCCCGACTGTCAACAACTTCCGGAAACCTTTCGGAAATACCGAAGATGATCTCCGTGTCCCGACCGAGGGAAATCACCAGCTCAAGCCGCCGGAAAGTGCATTCCCAAGCCTCTGCGGACCGCTCGTTCCGAACAGGTGGCAGTCGCCACCTCCGAAACTTACGGGAGTAGCGCCGACACTACCGGCCAGGTCTCCGGATTCGGATTTTTTCAGGGCGGACGTCGGAACTTCCGGGAAGTCGTGGACTTCGGCGCGAGGCATTCCGTAACAGTTTTCCGGCCCCATCTTGTCGCACCATCTGCGGAGAATTGTTCGCTGGAAAGTGTTACGCCCGGCATTCACCTGCCCATACCTGCCCGAATCGGATTCGGAGAAAATGGAGACGCCATTCTTCATTGAGAAAACCGGGAGCGCTCCCGTAACATCGCAGAAATCCCCGGCAATTTATGAATGCCGATACTTTCGGGAGGCTTCCGGTGGCCCAGCCAAGATCAGGGAACCGCGCCGTGCTCGGTGCCGTCGTCGCCCTCACGGCGATGCTCGTGGTGGCCGCGACAGCCGTCCTCACCGGCCCGGGCAGCGCGGCCGCGGCGCCCACCGCCGGCTGCGGGAAGACGGCCACTCTGCGGGACGGCACCCACACGATCCAGAGCGGCGGCCGGGCCCGCACCTACTCCCTGCGCCTGCCGTCCGGATACACCAGCAGCCGGCCGTACCGGCTGGTCGTCGGCCTGCACTGGCTCAACGGGAGCGCCGCCGACGTGGTCGCCAACGGCTTCTACGGATTGCAGCAGCGCTCCGGCGACAGCGCCGTCTTCATCGCCCCGCAGGGCCTGGACGCCGGCTGGGCCAACACCGGCGGCCGGGACGTCACCCTGGTCGACGACATCCTGCGCGCCGTCGAGAACGACCTGTGCGTGGACACGTCCCAGCGATTCGCGCTCGGCTTCAGCTACGGCGGCGCGATGAGCTACGCCCTGGCCTGTGCCCGCCCCACCGTCTTCCGGGCGGTCGCACCCATCGCCGGCGCCAACCTCAGCGGTTGCTCCGGGGCGTCCGGCCCGGTCGCCTACTTCGGCATCCACGGCATCCGCGACAGCGTCCTGAACATCTCCCAGGGCCGCTCGATCCGGGACACCTTCGTCCGCGCCAACGGATGCGCCGCGCAGAACCCGCCAGAACCGGGGCAGGGCAGCGGAACCCACGTGACCACGGCCTACACCGGATGCCGGGCCGGCTATCCGGTGCGCTGGGCCGCCTTCGACGGCGACCACGTGCCACTGCCGACCGACCGCAACGCCTCGACGTCGTGGGTCTCCGGTGAGGTGTGGCAGTTCTTCGCCCAGTTCGGCAGCACCACACCGTCGTCGCCGCCCTCGTCGCCGTCCTCGCCGCCCCCCTCGTCGTCCGCGGCGTGTCGGGTGACCAGCACCGTCAACGCCTGGAACACCGGGCTGACCGCCGACCTGACCGTCACCAACACCGGGACCACCCCGATCAGCGGATGGACGCTCGCCTTCGCGCTGCCGGCCGGGCAGACGATCACCGGGGGCTGGAACGCCACCCTGACGACCACCGCCGGGCGGACCACCGCCACCGACGCGGGCTACAACGCGACGATCGCGCCCGGCGCCTCGGCCGGCTTCGGATACCAGGCCACGCACACCGGCGACAGCGCGGCGCCGGCGGCGTTCGCCCTGAACGGAGCCACCTGCACCCGCGGGTGACCCCGTGCACCGCAGTTTCCTCCATCCCCAACCCCGTTCGGTGAGGAGCACACCGCATGACCACAGGCATCAACCCACCCGTACCGCCGCGTCGTGGCCGATGGCGCGCCGCCGTCGCCGCGGTGATTCTGCTGGCCGGCGGGGGAGTGGCGGCCGTTACCGCGTCCCCCGCGCAGGCGGCGACGATCGACACCAGCGCGTCGTACGTGCTGGTCAACCGCACCAGCGGCAAGGCCCTGGACGTCTACAACCTGTCCACGGCCGACGGGGCGCGGATCACCCAGTGGACCCGCAACGACCAGGCCCAGCAGCAGTGGCAGTTCGTCGACTCGGGCGGCGGGTTCTACCGGCTCAAGTCGCGGCACTCCGGCAAGGTCCTGGAGGTCTACAACTTCTCGACCGCCGATGGTGGCTCGATCGTCCAGTGGACCGACAACAACACCACCAACCAGCAGTTCAGCGTCCAGGACGTCGACGGCTACATCCAGCTGATCAACCGCAACAGCGGCAAGGCCGTCGAGGTGCAGGGCGCGTCCACCGCGGACAACGCCAACATCGTCCAGTACTCCGACTGGAACGGCGCCAACCAGCAGTGGCAGCTGGTCCGCGTCGGCGGAAGCGGCCCCACCACACCGCCGCCGTCCGGCTCGTGCACGCTGCCGTCGTCGTACCGCTGGTCGTCGACCGGTCAGCTGGCCACGCCCCGGTCCGGCTGGGTGTCGCTCAAGGACTTCACCGTCGCGCCGTACAACGGCAAGCAGTTGGTCTATGCCACCAACCACGGCGTCGGCGCCGGCAGCGACTGGGGTTCGATGAACTTCGGCCTGTTCACCAACTGGTCGGAGATGGCCTCGGCATCCCAGAACGCGATGTCCCAGCGAGCCGTGGCGCCGTCGCTGTTCTACTTCGCGCCGAAGAACATCTGGGTGCTGACCTACCAGTGGGGTGCGGCGCCGTTCATGTACCGCACGTCCAGCGACCCGACCAACCCGAACGGCTGGTCCGCGGCCCAACCACTGTTCACCGGGTCGATCACCGGGTCCGGCACCGGCCCGATCGACCAGACCGTCATCGGTGACGGCACGAACATGTACCTGTTCTTCGCCGGTGACAACGGCAAGATCTACCGCGCGTCGATGCCGATCGGGAACTTCCCCGGCAACTTCGGCTCCTCCTACACCACGATCATGAGCGACACCGCGGAGAACCTGTTCGAGGCGCCGCAGGTCTACAAGGTGCAGGGCCAGAACCAGTACCTGATGATCGTCGAGGCGCAGGGCTCCAACGGCCGCTTCTTCCGCTCGTTCACCGCCACCAGCCTGAACGGCTCGTGGACACCGAACGCGGCCACCCAGAGCAACCCGTTCGCCGGCAAGGCCAACAGCGGCGCCACCTGGACCAACGACATCAGCCACGGTGAGCTGCTGCGCACCAGCGCCGACCAGACGATGACCGTCGACCCGTGCAACCTGCAACTGCTCTACCAGGGCCGCGCGCCCGGCTCCGGCGGCGACTACGGCCAGTGGCCCTACCGCCCGGGCCTGCTGACCCAGCAGCGCTGACGGTGAAACCGGGCCGTGACTGTCACGGCCCGGTTCATCTTTCGGTACGCCGGAGCAGGACGACGCCGAACGCCGCGATCCAGCCCACCCACAGCAGCCATCCGGCCAGCCCGAGCAGGGCGAGCGGATTGGTGCCGTCCACCCCGTACGGGCTGGTCGTCGCGGTGACGAACAGCAGCGATCCGGCGGCGATCCCGGTGCGCGCGTGCCACCGCCCGATGACGCCGTTCCGGATGCCGGCCGCCGACAGCCCGAACAACGCCGTCGCCAGGAACACCTGGTTGAACCCGAACAGCGCGGTGTGCAGCGCCCACAGCCCACCGACCGAGCCCGGATCGTGCGCCGCCGCGGACATCACCGCCAGCCGGGTCGCCTCCACCGCGGTGAACACCACCGACTGCATCAGCACCCCACCGAGCCCGACCACCGCCCACGGATCCAGCCGCCCCCGCGCGTCCCGGCCGAGCACCAGGCACACCCCGACGGCGAAGACCGTGGCCAGCAGCCAGGCAGCCGGCAACAGCGCCGACGCCAGCCGCAGGGTTCCGCCCCCGGAGGCGTAGACGGCGGTGATCTCCGCGACCGACACCGCCTCGGACGGGGTGGGGAACCCGGCCACGGTGAGCAGCAGATTGGCCACGATCAGAACGGCGACGAACCCGAGGCCCGCGACCCCGGCGACACGCGAGAAAGCCATGACCGTCGATTGTGCCGGAGACCAGGACCCTTCGCCGGTACGCCACCGGAGCACTTCGCCGCACTACCACTCCCGTGGCCACCCCGCGAGGCAGGCGGCCCGCCCGGACCGCCCGGCGACCGCCGGGCGGATGCGTCCGTCACCGGAGCCGGAGCCGGAGCCGGAGCCAGGGCCGGCCCCGAAGCCGGGCCGGTCACCCGGACTGGGTCCGCACCACCCGGTTCTCGTCGTCCAGCCAGGCGTGGACCACGCCGTCGAGCAGCCGGGGCTGGTAGTCACCGCGGACGAACCGGAGCCGGTTGCGCCCGATGCCGTCCGCCTCCAGCTCGGCGACGGTCCGCCCCACCGCGGTCCGGGCCAGCGTGCCCGCCGACCGCCGAACCCGACGGCGCTGCAGAGCGAGATGACGAACGCCGAGGTCACCGATCCGCCCCGGATCCCGCTGATGCGTCTCGGTGAGCCAGCCACACCGCCACAGCCCGTGGTCGGTGCCCCAGAAGTCGACGCTTCCCGCAGCATGCTCGGTGACCGCCGGGTAGGGGTTGACGTCGCTGCCGCCGCGGGCGGCATCGCGCCCGTCGCAGAACACGCAGGTCTCGTCGGCGTGATGCATCAGCCCCGGATCGTCGGTGAGGCCGAGATGGTTGACCCGGGTCCGAACCCATTTCGCCGAGTCGACACTGCGCTGAGCCTCGTCCCGCGATTCGTACAGCCGGGGTGTCCGGCCGTCGTCCCGGGGTTGACCCATGGCGGCGTGGACAGCCGGGCTGTGCACCGGCTTGAGCCGATGGTTCACGAAGAAGTCGGTGTTCATCACCAGCCGGATGAGGCCACGCCCGCCGGTCCCACGCCGCATGCCGACCACGAAGCGCTGCTGCCCACCGTCCCCCCAGCTGACCGGCAGCACCCAGACCTTCGCCCCGGGCACGAAGTGCCGAGTCCCCGGCCGTTTGACCCCGGTCTCCTGATGAGTGAACACATCCAGGCTGACGTTGGCGACGACACCCCACGTCAGCGGCTCATCCGTCATCCAGGAATTAGATCAGGGCCGGGAAAAGTGCCGGTGCGGCCGGAGGGCTGAACCCTCCGGCCGCACGATGGCTGTCAGCTGGCGTAGGTCTCGAACTCGGCCACCTTCGGCGTACCGGAGGAGCTGGTGATCTTGAAGGTGATCTTCGTGGTGGAGGTGGCGCTGAAGGTGATCACGCCGCCGCCGGTGCCGGACTTGAGGACGGCTCCGGTCGCGCCGTTCAGGACCTGGTAGGCGCCGATCGACGAGCCCGAGGCCTCGCGGATGTTGATTTTCGAGACCGTGGTGGCCGTGCCCCACTTGATGGAGATGTCGCCGGTGGCGCCGCTCGGGGACCAGAACGTGGTCAGGTTCCCGTCCCGGACGTCGCCGTAACTGGTGCCGGAGGCCTTGCTGGAACCGTCCGAACCCGCGCCGATGCTCAGGTTCACGCCGGTCGGGTTGCCGGTGGGCGAGGTGGACGGTGACGGCGACGGGGATGACGGGTTGGACGTGGTCGGCGACGGTGACGTGACACCGCACGAGCCGGTGGACACCTTCAGGCCGGTGTTCGCGCCAGCGGTCGAGGCGACCACCGACGGGACGCAGGACGCGGTGTCGGCGGTGAACGAGTAGGGGATGCTGACCGTGGTGTTCGAGGTGACGTTCGGGCCGGCCGGGTTGTTCTCCGAACCGGGTGACGACCAGGTCACGTTGTCGAAGATGTTCCCGGAGACCTGCCAGTACCCGGCCTGGTCGGTGTAGAAGGTGCCGAGCACGTCCTTCGAGTTCTGGAAGTAGTTGTTGTCCACCTTCGCCTTGGCTCCGGCCCGGGAGTTGATCCCCGACTCGACCAGCCCGACGTAGTGGTTGTTGTAGATGTGCGCGATCCCGCCGCGCAGCAACGGCGTACGCGAATCGATGTTGGAGTATTTGTTGTGGTGGAACGTGATGAACGAGTTGGCGGTGTCGGTCTCGCTGGAGCCGATCAGGCCACCACGTCCGGAGTTGCTGAGCGTGCTGTAGGACAGGGTGACGTACTTGACGTCGTCCTTGATGTCGAACAGCCCGTCGTAACCGGCCGACTCACCACCCGAGGCGGCGAGTGTCGTGTGGTCCACCCAGACGTTGCGGACCGTGCTCTCCATGCCGATCGCGTCGCCCCCGTTGGAGGTCGGCGACCCGGACTTCTTCACGTTCTTCACTGTCACGTTCTGGATGATGATGTTGCTGGAGTCCCGGATGTGGATGCCCAGCTGGTCGAAGGTGGCGCCGGCCCCGACCCCGATGATCGTGACGTTGCTGATCTCCTTCAGCTCGATCTTGTCGGCCGCGGTGTTGCAGCTGCTGCCGGAGACCTTCGTGGTGTTGCCGTGGTTGATCGTGCCCTCGACCTGGATGATGATCGGCGTCGAGCTGCTGGCCCGGGTGCACAGCGCGCTGTGGATCTGGGTGCCGGTGGTGGCCCGGACGGTGGCGCCGCCCGCGCCGCCGGTGGTGCCACCGTTCTGACTGGCGAACCCGTCGGCGACGGCGGCCGCGGCCTCGGCGCTCGGAGCGGGCGCCCCGAGAGCTATCGCGCCGGCCGCGCCGACGGTGCCGAGGAGGGCGGAGAGCCGTAGTGCGACTGTTGTTCTCATCGTTGCCTCACCTGTTCCCGCGCATGCGGATGCGCGTTCGGGGGATGGTCGGCGGTACGTGTGGGGATGACCGCCGTGGTGTGCACTAGATGCGGGAAAGCGCTTTCCTGCGGTGCAGGGTAGAGCGACTTCGATGCCTGTCGCAAGTACCGCCTAACATGCGACCTCACCGACACAGTGGAGGATCCCGGTGAAAAGGTTGCTCGCCGCTCTGACGATTGCGGCGCTGGGTGCGGCCGCCGGTGGCTGGCTGGGCTGGCGCGGCGCCGGTGACCTGCCCACCGACGCCGAGGCGCGGGCGCTGGTCGCGGCCGCGGTCCCGGACGAGTCGGCGGACTTCGTCGAGCGGTACGACGTGCTGTTCGGTCACCAGTGGGGCCCCGCGGGGACGGCGGTCGTCGGCAGCGAGGACTACCGGGCGGGATACGCCGTGGTGTCGGTGAACGTCCCGGCCGACGGCTACGACGCCCTGGTCGCGCGGGCCCGGCAGGGTTTCCTGGACCAGGGCTGGGAGATCGAGGACGAGGACGACGGCCTGTTCGACGCGATCCGGGACGATCTGACGGTCAGCGCCTACCCGGCCAACCGGTGCGGCCCGGAGAACACCGAGGAGTGCGGCTCCCAGGTGATGGACCGGGCCGGGGCGCTCGGCCTGCAGTTCGAGCGCACGCCCCCGTGGCCGGTGCTGCCGCTCACCGCCGTCGGCTGGCTCCTCGGGTTGATGGCCGGCCGCCTCCTCGCGGTACGGGCGAAACCTCAGGACAGTGCGCTGCTGTGGGCCGGTCTGGCCCTGCTGCTGCCGGCCACCGTGGTCGTGACGATCGGGCTGCTGGCCGGGCCGGGGGTGCCCTGGGATCCGTACATGTATCTGCTGTTCCGGCCCTTCGCCCTGCTCGGTGCGGCGTTCCTCGTTGCGGTGATCGCGCTCGCCGTGATGCGGCGGCCGGTGCCGGCGACCCATGATTGAGGGGCGCAAGACTCTGGCCTATGTACCTACTGGCGGGTAACAATCACTCGATGTCTTGAACCGGCGACGCGTGCCCGCCGTTCTCAAGGTCACCATCTACCGAGGAGTCGACGATGATCATCGGTGTACCGAGGGATCCGGACCCGGGCGAGCGCCGGGTGGCGGCCACGCCCACGACCGTCACACAGCTCGTCAAGCTGGGATATCAGGTAGTCGTCGAGCCCGGTGCGGGTGCCGCGGCCTCGTTCTCCGACGAGGCCTACGCGAACGCCGGCGCCACCGTCGGTGACCCCCTGGCCGCCGACATCGTATTCGTGATCAACCCACCACCGGTCGCACAGCGTGACAGACTCGCCAAGGGCACCACGCTCGTCGGCATGCTCGGCCCACGCCTGGATCCCGAGCTGGTCGAGGATTTATCGCGCCGCCCGATCACCGCTCTGTCGATGGACGCGGTGCCGCGGATCTCCCGGGCCCAGTCGCTCGACGTGCTCTCCTCGATGGCCAACATCGCCGGATACCGGGCCGTGATCGAGGCGGCCCACGCGTTCGGGCGGTTCTTCACCGGGCAGATCACCGCCGCGGGCAAGGTCCCGCCGGCCAAGGTGCTGGTCGCCGGGGCGGGCGTGGCCGGACTGGCCGCCATCGGCACGGCCGGGAGCCTGGGAGCGGTGGTCCGCGCCACCGACCCCCGCCCCGAGGTCGCCGACCAGGTCCGGTCGCTGGGCGGGGAGTACCTGTCGATCGCATCGGCCGACGTCGAGGTCTCGTCCACCGGCTACGCCAAGGAGATGTCGGAGGACTACAACGAACGAGCCGCCCGGCTGTACGCGGGACAGGCCACCGAGGTCGACATCATCATCACCACCGCGCTCATCCCGGGGAAGCCGGCCCCACGGCTGATCACCGCCGAGATGGTCGCCACCATGCGGCCGGGCAGCGTGATCGTCGACATGGCAGCCGCCAACGGGGGCAACGTCGAGGGCGCCGTGCCGGGCGAGGTCGTGGTGACCGCCGGCGGGGTGACGATCATCGGGTACACCGACATGGCCGGGCGTCTTCCGGCACAGGCGTCCCAGCTGTACGGCACCAACCTCGTGAACCTGATGAAGCTGATGACCCCGGCCAAGGACGGCCAGCTCGTCCTGGATTTCGAGGACGTGGTCCAGCGCGGGATCACGGTGGTGCGGGAGGGGGAGCTGACATGGCCCCCACCGCCGGTGGCGGTGTCCGCCGCGCCGTCCGCGCCCGCCGCGCCCGGTTCCGCGTCCGGCGTGCTCTCCGCGGCTGGCCCCGATCATCATGTCACGAAAAATGGAGAAAAATCGGGCAAGGGGAAGACGGCTGGGGCTGGGGCGGGTGTGAGGAACGGGAATGCGGCCGGGCGGCGCCGGATCACCCCGTTGACCGCCGTCGGTGCGGGAGCGGCCACCCTGTTCCTGCTCACCGCCTTCTCGCCGGCCGCGCTGCGCGGGCACCTCACCGTGTTCGCGCTGGCGATCGTCATCGGGTACTACGTGATCGGCAAGGTTCACCACGCTCTGCACACGCCACTGATGTCGGTCACCAACGCCATCAGCGGCATCATCGTGGTCGGCGCCGTGCTACAGCTCGGTGGCGAGCAGAACCTGATCACCGTGCTGTCCTGTGTCGCGATCCTGCTGGCCAGCATCAACGTCTTCGGTGGATTCGCGGTCACCCGCCGCATGCTCGCCATGTTCTCGAGGAGCTGACCGGACATGACCATCGGAACAGCGGCGCAGGCCGCGTACATCGTCGCCGCGCTGCTCTTCATCCTGGCTCTGGCGGGACTGTCCCGGCACGAGACGGCACGCTCCGGCAACACGTTCGGCATCGCGGGCATGGCCCTCGCCCTGCTCGCCACGGTCGGCCTGGCGATCGACGGCTCGATCAGCGGGATCAACCTGGCGCTGCTGCTGGCGGCGACCGTGGTGGGTGCGGCGATCGGGCTGCACCGGGCGGCGAAGGTCGAGATGACCGGCATGCCGGAGCTGATCGCGCTGCTGCACAGCTTCGTCGGACTGGCCGCGGTGCTGGTCGGCTGGAACGGGTACCTGCACGTCGAGGCGCACCCGGACGGCGGCGAGGCTCGTGACCTGCACTTCGAAGGCATGCTCGGCATCCACAGCGCCGAGGTGTTCATCGGGGTCTTCATCGGCGCGGTCACCTTCACCGGCTCGATCGTGGCGTACCTCAAGCTCTCCGCGAAGATCAAGTCGCGCCCGCTGACCCTGCCCGGCAAGAACCTGCTCAACGTCGGCGCGCTGGCCGCGTTCGTACTGCTGACCGTGGGTTTTGTGATGCGCCCCGAGCTGTGGATGCTGATCCTGGTCACCGCGATCGCCCTGGCCCTGGGCTGGCACCTGGTCGCCTCGATCGGCGGCGGTGACATGCCGGTGGTGGTGTCGATGCTGAACAGCTACTCCGGCTGGGCCGCCGCGGCCGCCGGGTTCCTGCTGGAGAACGACCTGCTCATCGTCACCGGCGCGCTGGTCGGATCGTCCGGCGCCTACCTGTCGTACATCATGTGCAAGGCGATGAACCGGTCCTTCCTGTCGGTGATCGCCGGCGGTTTCGGCATCGAGGCGGGACCGGCCGACGACCGGGAGTACGGCGAGCACCGGGAGATCGACGCCGAGGGGGTGGCGGAGCTGCTCGGTGACGCCGGCACGGTGATCATCACGCCGGGGTACGGGATGGCGGTGGCCCAGGCGCAGTACGGGGTCGCCGAACTGACCCGCACGCTGCGCGATCGTGGCGTGAACGTCCGGTTCGGCATCCACCCGGTCGCCGGCCGCCTCCCCGGTCACATGAACGTGCTGCTCGCCGAGGCCCGCGTCCCGTACGACGTGGTCCTGGAGATGGACGAGATCAACGACGACTTCGCCGGTACGTCGGTGGTGCTGGTGATCGGCGCCAACGACACCGTCAACCCGGCCGCCCTCGACGACCCGTCCAGCCCGATCGCGGGCATGCCGGTCCTGACGGTGTGGGAGGCCGACCACGTGATCGTCTTCAAGCGCTCGATGGCGTCCGGTTACGCCGGCGTACAGAATCCGCTGTTCTTCAAGGAGAACACCACGATGTTGTTCGGCGACGCCAAGGACCGCGTCGAGGACATCCTGCGCGCGGTCGCGGCCCTGCAACCCACCCGGTGACGCAGTGATGGCCCCAGCCGCAGGGGGATCGGCTGGGGCCATCACATTCCGGGGGGAAACTCAGAAACCTCAGAAACCGAAGTCCTGGGTGTAGTAGGGGGCGCCGCTGTCGGCGAAGACCACGCCCACGCCGACGCTCTTCGACGCGCAGTTCATGATGTTGGTGCGGTGACCCGGGCTGTTCATCCAGCCGTCGACCACGTCCGCGGCGGTGCGGTAACCCCAGGCGATGTTCTCCGCCGACGGCTGGGCGTAACCGGTGGCCTTGACCCGGGCGGCGAACTTCGACCCGCCACGACCGGTGTGCGAGAACGTCCCGGTCTGCGCCATGTACCCGCTGTGCTCGCGGGCAGCCTCGGTGAGCTGCGCGTTCGCCTTCAGGGGCGAGCAGCCGCCCTTGGCCCGCTCGTCGTTGATCAGGTCGTTGATCTCGTTCTGCAGCGCCTGCTCGGAAACCGAGGCGGTAGCCGTCGCAGCCTGCGCGGGAGAGCTCATCATCGTGGCGGCGCCGAGAGCGACGACCGGGGCGAGGAGGGCGGTCACGGCGAGGCGGCGAAGGAACTGGCGCAAGAAGTCATCCTCTGTTCGGTGTTCCCGCGGCGTTGCGGGCTCACCTTTGACTTCGGCGACGCCCGGGCCGACTGGATGGCAGATGCGGAGTGCCCCGGTCGCGAAACGGTTGCGAGCTCTCGGGGTGTACCGTGCCTCCGGCAGACATAGATAAACATTAAAGACAATTTGGAGTACGGGTGGGGGACGGCACCGGAAAAGCGGACCAGCGAGCCGAATCGTTGCGACGGATGTTTCCCCAGCGACCACCGGCCACTGCGCCGGCGCTTCCAAAGCCGGTGGAGCAGTCACCCCAGCGCCGGCGGAGGTGGCCGATCGTGACCGGAGTGGTCGCGCTGCTGGCCGTGGCCGGTGTGGCGGGAGCGTTCAGCCTGCGCAAGCCGGGGGAGGCGGGCGTACCACAGGTGCAGATCGGGCAGAGTTTCCCAGCGGTCCTGCCACCGTCGTTCGACGTGGTAGCCCCGGATCCGGCCCCGTCCGCCCCGCGGGAATCGAAGGCCCCGTCGCTCACCGCGCGGCCGACACAGAGCCGGGTCGCCTCGGAGCGCACCCCGCAGCGGTCGACGAAGACGGCCGCCCCGACGGCGACCGGCCGTGCGGACGGCCCGATCACCGCCTTCTCGGCCTGCTCCGACGGTAGGTCGGTGATCTTCGCGGCGACCTTCGCCGAGGGCTTCGAGTACCACCACGTCTTCATCGACGCGGACGGCGACGCCTCGACCGGCTACAAGATCGACGAGGTGACCGGCGGTTTCGGCGCCGACTACCTGCTGGAGAACGAGTACTTCTACAAGTCCACCGGCCGGGACTGGGCCTGGCGCGAGATGGACGGGGCGAGCCCGCTGCAGTCCAGCTCGGGCGGCACCTACCGGTGGAAGCTCCGGGCCGACTACGCCGGTGTCCGCGCCGTCTTCAACGGCTCCGACGGCGCCGACACCGAGATCTTCTCCGCGACGACGCCGGTCGCCACCTGCTGATCCCGGTCCCGGCGCGGTGAGTTCCGGATCGAGGGGAACTCACCGCGCGCGGGCGTGGCTCAGGAGGCGGACGGCGCCGGGTTCGTGACCCGGACCACCGGAGTGGCGGGGTCGCCGTCGGCGGCGGCGGCCAGCTGGGGCACCAGGTTGTCGATCAGGTAGGGCAGGCTCAGCGCGGAGATGAACGACGTCGCGCCGCTGAGCTCCTCACCGGTCTCCAGGAAGATGTCCCGGCCCTCGGTCTTGACCTTCAGTTTGGCGTACAGCGGGTCGGCCTGGATCTTGGTCTTCTCGGTGTCGTACTTGTCGACCAGCCAGACGATCGCGCCGACGTCGAGCAGGTCGGTGCGCTCCTTGCTGAGGCTGACCCCGAACTCCTTGCCGGTCAGCTCGTCCAGCCCCGGCGGCAGGCTGAACCCGAGATCGGTCAGCAGGCGGCCGCGCGGGTCCTGGCTGCCGTAGACGTAGTAGCCCTCGTACTGGGCGGCGACCACCGCGGTCTGCCCGGCGAACTGCGGGTTGGCGGCCTTGGCGGCCGCGACCTTGCCCTCGACGTCGGTGACGACCTTCTCGGCGGCGGCGGTCCGGCCGACCGCCTTGCCGACGGTCCGGATGTTGTCCTGCCAGCTGATGCCCCAGTCGATGCCGCCCTTGGGCTGCGCGATCGTCGGTGCGATCTTCGACAGGGTGTCGTAGTCGGCCTGGGTGATGCCGGAGTAGAGCCCGATGATCAGGTCGGGGCGCTGGGCGGCGATCTTCTCGAACTGGTAGCCGTCGGTGTTGGTGAGCACGACCGGCTTCTCCGCCGCGCCGAGTTCGTCCTGGGCCCAGGGCCAGATCGCGCCCGGGTACTCGCCGAACCACTCGGTGGTCGCGACCGGCACGATGCCCAGCGCGAGCAGCGAGTCCTGTTCGGTCAGCCCGGCCACCAGGATCCGCTTCGGCTCGGCCTTCACCTCGGTGGTGCCGTACTTGTGCTCGATGGACACCGGGAAGCTGTCGGTGGCGCCCCCGGTCGCGGCCGGAGCGGCCGTTTCCGCACTGCCGCCGCTGTTGCCGCAGGCTCCGATCAGGAGCACGGCCGCGGCCGCTGCTATCGCGCTGGTCAGGCGCATATCGTGATCCCCTCGTCGATATTGATCAAGCGAGATAGTAGGTTAGCCTCACCTTATCCGCTGTGAAGGGGTCTCATGAGTACGGAAACCGTGCGCCGGCAGAGGCTCAGTGCCCTCGGCGTCACCATCGCCGTGCTCCTGCTCGCTGTCACCCTCAGCCTCGCCGTCGGCAGCCGCACCGTGCCGCCGGCCGACGTGTGGCGGGTCCTCTGGTCCCCGGACGACACCGTCGCCACCGACATCGTTCTCGGGCTGCGCCTGCCCCGGACCCTGCTCGGCATCGAGGTCGGCGCCGCCCTCGGCCTGGCCGGCGCCCTGATGCAGGCCCTCACCCGCAACCCGCTGGCCGAACCGGGCCTGCTCGGCGTCAACCTCGGCGCCTCCACCGCGGTCGTCGTCGCCATCGGTTTCCTCGGCGTCTCCACCACCGGCGGTTACGTCTGGTTCGCCTTCGCCGGCGCCGCGGTCACCGCCGCCGCGGTGTTCGCCGTCGGTGGCTCCGGCCGCAACGCGACTCCGGAACGACAGGTCCTCGCCGGGGTGTCGCTGACCGCCGTGATGGGCGCCTTCGTCTGGGCGGTCCTGGTCACCCAGCCCGAGACGTTCGACAGGTACCGGTTCTGGGACGTCGGCTCGCTCGCCGACCGGGACTCCGGCACGGTCACTCAGATCACCCCGTTCCTGCTGGCCGGCGTGGTGCTCGCGCTGTCGCTGGGCCGCCGCCTCAACATGCTCGGGCTCGGCGACGAGGCGGCCGTCGCGCTCGGCGCCCACCCGGGCCGCACCCGGCTGCTCGGCATCGTCGCGATCACCCTGCTCTGCGGGGCCGCCACCGCCGCGGTCGGCCCGATCTGGTTCCTCGGACTGGCCGTTCCGTATGTCGCCCGCCTGCTCACCGGCCCCGACAACCGCTGGGTGCTGACGTATTCGCTGCTGGTCGGCCCGTCGGTGCTGCTGCTCGCCGACGTCGTCGGCCGGGTCGCCGTCGCCCCGTCGGAACTTCAGGTCGGCGTGGTCACCGCGTTCGCCGGAGCCCCGGTCTTCCTGATCCTGTGCCGCCGCCGACGGTTGGGGACGCTATGACAAGGGCGCGGACCACCACGAGGCTCGTAGTCCGCAAGGGGCCGATCGCGGTTCGGGTAGCCGTACGACCGCTGGCAGTGGGTTTGATCCTGATCCTGCTCGCGATGAGCGTCGGCATGGTCAACCTGGCCTCCGGCGACATCCCGCTGCCCTTCGCCGACGTGCTGCGCACCCTGATCGGGCAGGGCGACCCGGGCGCCGAGTTCATCGTGCTCGATCTGCGGCTGCCACGGGTCGCGGTCGGCCTGCTCGCCGGAGCGGCCCTCGGTGTCAGCGGCGCGGTCTTCCAGAGCCTGACCCGCAACCCGCTCGGCAGCCCCGACTTCGTCGGCCTGACCGTCGGCGCGGCCACCGGCGCCCTGCTCGCCATCCTGGTCTTCAACGCGAGCGGCCTGAGCGTGGCGGCCAGCGCCATCGTCGGCTGCATGATCACGTCGGTGCTGATCTACCTGCTCGCGTTCCGTGACGGGGTCCAGCCGTTCCGCCTGATCCTGATGGGCATCGGCGTGTCCGCGCTGCTCGAGGCGTTCAATTCGTTCCTGATCCTGCGGGCCCGCATCGAGGACGCCGTCGAGGCGCAGGTGTGGCAGATCGGCAGCGTCGGCGGCCGGGACCTGCTGCACGTCGCCATCGTCGGCGTACCGCTGCTGGTGGTGCTGCCGTTGATCCTGCGCCTGGGCCGCAGCCTGACCATGATGCGTCTCGGTGACGAGACCGCCGCGCTGCAGGGTGTGCCGGTCGAACGCGACCGGGCCCTGCTCGCCCTCGGCGCGGTGGTGCTGGCCGCCGCGTCGACGGCCGCCGCCGGCCCGGTCTCCTTCGTCGCGCTCGCCGCCCCGCACCTGGCCGCCCGGCTCAGCCGCGGCAGTGGCCCGGGGGTGCTGCCGGCCGCGGCGATGGGCGCGCTGCTGATGACCGGCAGCGACTGGGTGGCGCAGCGGATCCTGCCGGACCAGGACGTGCCGGTCGGGGTGGTGACGGCCGCCGTGGGTGGCGCCTATCTGACGTGGTTGCTGGTGGCCGAGTGGCGGCGGGGACGGAGAGGCTGATGGACGGGCGACTTCAAGGGCAGAGGCTGACGCTGGCGTACGAGGAACGCACGGTCGCGGCGGACCTCGACGTGACCATCGCCGACGGATCGTTCACGGTCATCGTCGGGCCCAACGCGTGCGGCAAGTCGACGCTGCTCAAAGCGCTCGCCCGGGTCCTCAGACCGGTGACCGGCACGGTGTTGCTGGACGGGGCCGGGATCACCACGTACCACTCGAAGGAAGTGGCCCGTCGCCTCGGCATGCTGCCACAGCAGCCGGTGGTGCCGAACAGCATCGTGGTGGAGGACCTGGTCGCCCGCGGCCGGTACGCCCACCAGCGGATGCTGCGCCAGTGGTCGGCCGCCGACGAGGAGGCCGTCACCGAGGCGATGAGACTGACCGAGGTCAGCGAGCTGGCCGACCGGTTCGCCGAGGAACTGTCCGGCGGTCAGCGGCAGCGGGTCTGGCTGGCCATGGTGCTCGCCCAGCAGACCGGCATCCTGCTGCTCGACGAGCCGACCACGTTCCTCGACCTGGCCCACCAGTTCGACGTCCTGGACATCTGCGCCGACCTGCACGACCAGGGCCGCACCATCGTCGCGGTGCTGCACGACCTCAACCACGCCTGCCGGTACGCCACCGACCTGATCGTGATGAAGGCCGGCGCCGTGGTCGCCCAGGGGCCGCCCGGCGACGTGATGACCCCGGCGCTGGTCGAGGACGTCTTCGGGGTGCCCTGCCGGGTCATCCCCGACCCGGAGACCGGCACCCCGATGATCGTGCCCGGCGACCGGGCCCGCCGTCGTGGGCTCAGTTCTCCACTATCGGGGTCGGCGTCAGCGTGACCCGTTTGCGGCCCGCGCCGTCCCGGTCGATGTTGTAGTCCAGGGCGCCGTCCACGCCCCACGCGCCCCGGTCCAGCGAGCGGTGGTAGGCCGCCGGGCACATGAACAGCCCGCTCTCGGCCAGATTGACCCTCTCGGCCAGATCACAGGATCCCTCGGTCACCGGCACGTTCATCGCCAGCAGGCGGTACGAGATCAGCAGCTCGTCGAACTTGCGGCGCCCGTCGGCCGCGCTGTCGCCGCCGTTCTCCCACGACACCTGGGCGTACGCGCCCCGCGTCGGCGAACCGTGGGTCAGGCACAACCGCACCCGCATGTCGGTGTTGTAGCCCGGGGTCTCGAACTCGATCGACTGATACTCGCTGCACGAGTTCACCGCCTGCGCCGGCGAACCCACCAGAATCGTCGCGGCGGTGGTCACTGCCACCACACCTGCCATCACCTTCACCACCCGATTGTCTGCTCTCACGTTGGTCCTCCGGGGCATATTCGCCGTCTTGGTGGGGTACGCCTTTCAGTAGGAGGAGGTGGCGAACATGTCAGAACCTGTCGGCACACTGACGCCGCTGAGTGACACCGGGCAGATCATCGCCGACCCGGCTCAGGACGTCCGGGGGCGGTCCGTCGTCGACAGCGAGGGGGAGAAGATCGGCACGGTCGCGGACCTGCTGATCGACACCGGCGACAATCACGCGCGGTTCCTTCGTGTCGAGCACGGCGGTGTCCTGGGCTTCGGGGCGACCTCGTCGTTCGTCCCGGTCGAGGCGATCCGGGAGATCACCGACGATCTGGTGCGGGTCGGGACGTCCAAGGAACACATCGCGGGCGGCCCGCGATACGACCCGGAGTTCGCGGACCAGCGGGCGTACTACGAGGACGTGTACGGGCACTACCAGGGCATCCCGGGAGCCGCTCCCGGCGGTTACCTGCGGGCGTTCCCGCCCAACCAGGGATTCCCGCCGCTGCGGTGATCAAGTGTTCCTCCGGATCCCGGGGCCGTTGTGACGGCCCCGGGATCTCGCCGTCAGTGCCGATGTCCGCGTCGGAGATACCGGTGGCTCTCCACGAGCGCCAGAACCAAGGCCACCAGGATCCCGATCCCACTGATCGTCCAGATCGTGATATCCATACCCCTGGGATACCCCCTCCCACCAGCCGTAACCGCCCGTCCTGGCCCTCCACCGCCGGCACTCGCGCCCGCCACGACGATCCGGTCCGGGCCGAGGTTTTCGGCGACCCACCGCAGGCCCCGGTGGCAGGGTTGCGAGCAGGTCGCGCAGTTCGGGGTCCATCAGAACGCCGCCTTTCCGCCCACCGGGACCTCGTCGGTGTAGGTGGACTCGCCGGACGGCAGCGGCTGGATCGCGGCCACCAGGGCCTGCGCCGGCCCGGAGGCGAAGAACTCGCGGTGCGCCCGCTCGCTGGTCCAGCCCTCGGTCACGTGCACGACGTCCGGGCCGGCGGCCGGGCGGCCCACCAGGAAGACGACGCAGTCGGGGTGCGGCAGGGACGGGGCGGTCAGCAGCAGCTCGATCAGCTCGCCGCCATCGAGGACGTGCTGATCTCCAAGGTCACCGACTCGGCCCCGGAAGGGCCCGCGCTGGGTGTCGGCCTGCTGCTGCGCCCGGAACTCGTCGCGGAGCTGCTGTCGCAAGCGGGCGGTGGCGGTCCAGTGGATCCGGGAGCACTACCGCCGGGCGTTCCGGGTCGAGGAGCTGGCGTCGCTGGCCGGGATGAGCGAGTCGGCGTTCTACCGTAACTTCCAGGCGGTGACGGCGATGAGCCCGATCCGCTTCCAGAAACAGATCCGGCTCCAGCAGGCCCGGCTGCTGCTCGCTGCCGGTCCTGGTGACGTGACCGGGGTGAGCCGCCACGTCGGTTACGAGAGCCCGTCCCGGTTCAGTCGCGAGTACCGCCGCCGGTTCGGTGTCCCGCCGAGCCACGACGCTGCCACGCCGGCCTCCCGCTCGTCCGTCCATCCCGGACGGTGAGTGTTTCACAGCCCCGGTTCCGTCGATTCGGTGGATCATTGTTGGTGCATTGTCAAATGTTGACCGTGCAGATTTTCCGGGATGTCACGGAGCGTATTTGAAGGCGTACCGAAAATAGGATCTCGAATGACGTTGCGGCATTCATCTCGCAGGGTGATTGCTCGACTCCTGAGGGTAGGTCGGCGCTTTGGGTGCGGTGGTGTGGGGCATCCGATGAACGAGCCGGTGATGTGAACCGTATTTCCCGGTGACATGCAACCCTCGACCGGCGGTGACACGTCTGGACAGGGAGGTGATGGGGAGACCAATGGAGACCAGGGTTGCTACCGTCGTTTACGCTCCACACCCGTTGAAGACGATGTGGAAGTTCCTCGCTTTACCGGCCGCGCTCGCTGTGGGAGTGCTCGCCGGTACACCCGCTCATGCGATCGCCAACGGGGATCTCGTGCCGGACGGGAAATACCCGTTCGCCGTGAAGATCACCGCGTTGGGGATTCCGACACCGGAGGGCGGTGAACGGGACAGTTCCTGTTCCGGCGGGCTGATCTCGCCGCGCTGGGTGCTGACCGCGGCGCACTGTTTCCGGGACGTCGACGGAAATCGGGTGTCGCGGACCGTCGCCGAGACCACGACCGCCACCGTCGGGCGTGCCGATCTGACCGGCGAGGACGGGATCGTCGCCGATGTCGTGCAGGTCAAACAGCACGGAAAAGTCGATGTGGCGCTGGTGAAACTGGACCGGCCGATCACCGGGATCACCCCGTTGAAGATCAGCCGGGAGAAACCGTCTGAGGGCGAGAAGGCCCGGCTGGTCGGCTATGGGTTCATCAGGGCGAACGCCACCGAGACCCCGAACCGGGCACGCACCGGCCGGTTCCAGGTCGACACCGTCTCGACGACCGAGATGGGCATCTCCGGGATCGCGCCGAAGAGGAACACCAGCCCGTGCGAGCGGGATTCCGGCGGCAACTACTTCACCGAGGCCGGCGACGGCACGGTGACCGTGATCGGTGTCGTCAGCCGGGGCCCGGACTGCCCGCACACCGGCCCGGACACCGCCACCCGCGTCGACGCGATCGCGAGCTGGATCCAGTCGGTGATCAAGAACGACAAGCTGCCGTCCCCCTCGCCGTCCGTGACGAAGACGACCCCGCCCACGGAGACCGCGTCCGGCCCCGGCCCCGGCGCCGGCCCGCAGGCGGATCCGGTCGCGTCGTACTCGCCGGTCCTGCTGGCCGCCATCCCGGCCGCCGCCGTCGGTTTTGTGGCCCTGCTGCTGGCCGGCGCCCGCAAGAACCGCCGCCGCTCCGGCCACCGAGTCCAGCGCCGCCGCCGATGACCGGCCACGGCCGACGAGGTCGCCGATGAGCGGCCACGGCCGGCGGGGTCGCCGATGACCGGGGCGTGCCTGATCTGCGCGAAGCACCGGGGCCGGGGCCCGCTGGCCGGTGGCATCAGGGTGTGGGAGGACGAGCACTGCCTGGTCTTCCACCGGCCACCCGACGCCACCGGCAACGTGGTGCCGGGCTATCTGTTCGTGGAGAGCCGCCGGCACGTGCCGTACCTCGCCCGCCGCCGTCACGTGACGGGTCGGCGGACGGGTGGTATCGACCTGGTTCCATGTCGCGTAACTCTGTTGTAACGTCGCTAGCGCTCGAACATGTTCGCTTTTGGTGGTACGTGTTCTGCGTTCGATCGCCGTGCCCTCAGAGCGGAGCCCTCGTGTTCGCACGTGTCGCCGAAGTACCGACAGCGGATCGGGCCGTCGGCTCGTCCGCCACCATCGACGTCACGGCGGTCCGGACCGCCTGGTCCGGCACCACGAGCTCGCCGGACCAGGCGCCGACCGGGGGCGGGGTGCCGGTCGCCGCCGATGCGAGCCCGGTGATCATGATGGGTTCCGAGGGCACGATCGAGGCCTACGCGAAGGCGGTCCGATGACGAAACGTCGGTTGTTCACCACGTTCCTCCTGGTCGCCGGGCTGTTGGCGGTCCCGGCGACGGCCGCGCAGGCGGTGGACGACGTCTACCGGTACCTCGAGGACCCGCAGATGACGGGGGAGGGCCAGGTCACCCCGCACACCGACCTGCGCCCGTACGGCGACGTCACCACCGCCGTCAAGGACATCACCGACCACTCGGCGAAGTCCCCCTACGTCGCGAGCCTCAACGGCGGCTGGCGGATGAAACTCTTCGACCGGCCGGAGGACGTCCCCGCCGGTTTCGAGGCCACCGGCTACGACACGTCGAAGTGGCCGCAGGTGAAGGTTCCGCACACCTGGCAGTCGGACTTCATCGACCACCCGATGTTCCGCAACATCCCGGAGGAGATCTGGCCGGACACCCCGCCGTCGGTGCCGAAGGACGTCAACCCGACCGGTGCCTACGTGCGCTCGTTCGACGTCCCGAAAACCTGGGACGGCGGCCGCACGGTGCTCCGTTTCGAGGGTGTGACCAGCGGATACTTCGTCTGGGTCAACGGCACTTACGTCGGGTACGACCAGGGCGGCTACACCCCGGCCGAGTTCGACGTGACGGCGAAGCTGAAGCCGGGACGCAACACGATCGCCGTTCAGGTACACCGCTGGGGCGCCGGCTCCTACCTGGAGGACTTCGACCAGTGGCGGTACAGCGGCATCTTCCGCGACGTGTGGATGTACCGCACCGAACGGGTCTACCTGCACGACGCGTACCTGACCACCGACCTGGACGCCAGCTACCGGGACGCGACCCTGACCGCCCGGGTCGACGTCGGCGGCGCGCCGGACGGCTACACGGTCCGGGGCACGCTGCGTGACGCCAAGGGCGCAACGGTCACCACGGTCAGTCAACCGGCGACCGGCCGGGTGACGCTGCAGACCCCGGTGACGAACCCGGCGAAGTGGACGGCCGACGACCCGAACCTCTACAGCCTCGCCCTGGAACTGATCGCCCCCGACGGGCACACCGCCCACGTCACCGCACAGCCGGTCGGCTTCCGCGAGATCGAGATCCGCGACAAGCAGCTGCTGGTCAACGGGGAACGGATCCTGATCAAGGGGGTGAACCGGGCCGAGACCGACCCGGACACCGGCCGGCACGTCACCCGCGAAGCACAGCAAAAAGACGTGTTCCTGATGAAGAAACTGCACGTCAACGCGGTACGCACCAGTCACTACCCGTCCGACCCGTACTTCTACGATCTCGCGAACAAGCACGGCCTGTGGGTGGACGACGAGGTCGACATCGAGACCCACTCGCGGGAGGACTGCCCGAGCGTCTGCCTGGCGTCCAAGCCGGAGTGGCAGGCCGCGTTCGCTGATCGTTTCCGGGCGATGGTCGCCCGGGACAAGAACCACCCGAGCATCTTCCTGTGGGACACCGGCAACGAGGCGGGTCTCGGCGACGCCCACTACGCGATGGCCGAGTGGGCACGCGCCAACGATCCGACCCGGCCGCTGTACCACCAGTCCAACTGGCCGAACGGGGACGCGCCGTTCGCCGACGTGGCCGGCCCGCGTTATCCCACCCCGGCGGCGCTGGAGAACCAGGCGGCCACCAGCCCCAAGCCGATCATCATGGGCGAGTACGCGCACGCCATGGGCAACGGCATGGGCAACTTCGACGAGTTCTGGGCGATCGCCCGCCGGCAGCCGTCGATGCAGGGCGGTTTCGTCTGGGACTGGGCCGAACAGGACCTGCGCCAGCCGCTGATCGTCACCCCGGACACCTCCGGCAACCGGATCCAGGCGTTCCTGGTCGGCAAACCGTCAGCAGTCGACGGCCACCGCGGCAAGGCGGCCGGCCTGTCCAGCCTCGACGACTTCGTGAACGTGTACCGCGACAAACGCCTCGACCTGACCGAGGCGGTCACCGTGGACGCGTGGGTGAAACCCGGCCAGTGGGCGGGCAGCCTGCCGATCGTCACCAAGGGCCAGGCCTACGCGCTGCAGATGCGGGACCAGAACACCCTGGAGTTCCGGGTGAACGCCGGTGGTGGCGCGGCGACGGCCGCCGCCCCGGTGCCGGACGGCTTCTACGGCCAGTGGCACCGGGTGACCGGCACCTACGACGGCGCGACGATCCGGCTCCATGTCGACGGCGTCCAGGTGGCGGCGACGGCCCGCACCGGGGCGATCGATCCCGGACTCTACGAGGTCAACATCGGCCGCAACGCCGAGACCCAGCAGGACGACCTGAAGGTACGCACCGGGCGCGCGCTCGTGGACGACGTGCGGATCTACGGCCGGGCGCTGACCGTCGCACAGCTCGCTGCCGACCCGTACCGGCAAGCGGTCCTCGCCCTTGACCTTGACCGTTTCGACAGGCGCGGCGACTTCCTCAGCCTCGGCCTGAGCCTGTCCGGCACCGACGGCATGGTCAGCTCCGACCGGGTGCTGCAGCCGGAGACCGAGGAGGTGGCCTGGGCACACTCACCGATCCGGTTCACCGCCGTCGATGCCGCCAGCGGCAGGGTCAAGGTCACCAACGAGCAGACCGCGGGCACCCTGCGCCTGCGGCTGGAATGGTCGCTGACCGAGATCGATCGCAAACTGCGCGGCGGCACGAAGAGCCTGACCCTGGCACCGGGCCAGACCTTCGACCTGGACCTGGGCGCCGCGCAGGCCAACCCGGAAGACCGGGAGCGCTGGCTGAACCTGGCGGTGACCACCACCGAGGACCTGCCGTGGGCGAAACGCGGCTGGGTCTTCGCGAGACAGCAGTTCGCGGCGGGTGGCCGGGTGGTACCGGGCATCCTGCCGGCCCCGGCCGGCGGCAAGACCCCGGAGATCAAAAAAGACGGGGACACGATCACGGTACGTGGGGACGGCTGGCGTTACCGGTTCGCCGGCGGCTCGCTCACCTCACTCGCGGCCGACGGCCGGGAACTGCTGAAGGCCGGCCCGGAACTCGACGTCCACCGCCCGCCGACCAGCAACGAGACCTACGGCTGGGGCACCGCCGACCGCAACGTCTGGCACGAGGTCGGCCTGGACCGCCTGAAGACCACCGTCGAATCGGTCGCCGGCAGCACCGAGGACGGCCAGGCCGTCATCACGGTCCGTAGCACCGCGGCGGCCCCGGGACTGAACAGTCTGTTCGCGATCGGTCAGACGCTGCGCTACCGCATCGACGCCCGGGGCACCCTCACCCTGGACCACCAGGTCCGGCCGTCCGGCACCCGGGCCGGCGACCTGCCCTACCTGCCGCGGGTGGGCGTGTCGGTCCGGGTGCCGGACTCGCTCGACGAGTTCACCTGGTACGGCACCGGCCCGCACGAGACCTACAACGACAGGCGCAGCGGCTCGACCGTCGGTGTGTGGAGCAGCGACGCCGACGATCAGTACGTCGCCTACGCCCGCCCGCAGGCCAACGGCAACCACACCGGCACCCGCTGGGCCGCCCTCACCGACGGTGACCGCACCGGCCTGCTGGTGGGCGCCCCGACCGGCGCGTCCCTGGACGTGAGTATCAGCCGGCACGACGACCTGGACCGGGCCGAGTACGCCCACCAGCTGCCGTTCGCCCGCAACGACGGCTGGCTCACCCTGCACGCGGCCACCGGCGAGACCGGCATGGGGGAGACCCCGAACTCGGTCCTCGCCCCCTACCGGCTGTCACCGACCCGGACGTACGACTACTCCCTGGTCCTGCGCCCGCTGCCGAAGGGAAGACTGCCGGACGCGAAGACCGCCGCACCGTGCCCGCCCGACGTCACCCTGACCGCCACCGGCACGGTCCAGGTCACCGCCCGGTGCGCGGCCGGGCTCCGGGACGTCATGGCGACCCTGGCCGTGCCGGACGGCTGGCAGGTCAGCCCGGCCACCGTCGACCTGGGCACGGTGGCGGCGGGCAGCCCGGAGACGGCCGCGTTCACCGTCACCGCCCCGCCCGGCACCGACTGGGGAAAACACACCCTGACCGCGACGGTGTCGTCCACCACGCCGGCCGGATTCCGGTCCACCACCACGGCCACGACGGAGATCCGTACGCCGCTGCCGGAAGGATCTTTCTGGGTCAGCGACCTGCCGTTGCTGGAGACGCAGAACGGCTGGGGCCCGGTCGAACGCGACCGCAGCAACGCCGAGCAGCCCGCCGGTGACGGCCGCCCGCTCACCGTCGGCGGCGCCGTCTACGACAAGGGCCTCGGTGTGCACGCGGTCTCGTCGGTGGCCGTCGACCTGACCGGCCGCGGCTGCACCTCGTTCCGGGCCGACGTGGGGGTCGACGACGAGACCGGCTCGGCGGGTTCGGTCACGTTCGAGGTGTGGGTGGACGGCGTCCGGCGGATGTCGACCGGCCGTCTGACCGGCTCGTCGGACGCCCTGCCGATCAGTGCCGACGTCACGGGCGGTGACCGTCTGGAGTTGCGGGTGACCGACGCCGGGGACGGCAACGGCAACGACCACGGCGACTGGGCGGCCGCCCGCCTGCTCTGCACCACGCCCTGACCGGCTTTGTTTAGGCTGATCACGCCCCGGCACCCGCCGGGGCGTGATCGTTTGTTTAGCGACAACGGTCTCCGGGATACTTACCGGTCGGCGATGGGCGCCGGGGCGACGCGAGGAGTGACGGACGGTGGGGGACTCCGATTCAGGGTGGGCGGCGACCCTGCACCGGATGTGGACGTCGGTGGGCCGGATCAGTGCCCGCGACGACCTGGCCGGGCTGATACTGCCGCCGCTGCAGGCACTGCCCGGCGTGATCGCGGTGTGGGGTCTGCGGCACGATCCGCACGACGACACGGTCATGGAGTACCGGGCGACGGGTGTGCCACTGGACGGTGACCTCTACGACCTGGCCCGGCGGCTGGGTACCGGCGAGATCCCGGTGGCCGGTGGTGAACTCGCTGATCTCGGCGTCACCGAGGTGGTGCGGGCCCGGTTCGACCTGCCGGGCGAGGCCGCCGGGACGATCATGGTGCTGACCGGCGCGGGCGCCGACATCGACACCGTCACCGTGCGCCTCGGGCAGGTCATCGAGGTCACCCGCGAGGCGATCCGGCTGCTCGGGGTGCGCCGCTCCGAGCGCGCCCAGCAGACCCGCGACGCGCTGCTCGCCGAGGCGTCCCTGCAGATGGACGCGGTGCTGGACACCAAGCAGACGATGCAGCGGGTGCCCCGGATGGCGGTCCCGGCGATCGCCGAGGGCTGCCTGGTCTACGTCTTCGAGGACGGCAAACCGGTGCTGCGCAGCTCGGTGCACGTCGACATGCGACGGCTGAACGCGCTGCTGCGCGATCCTGCGGTGCAGGACCACCTGACGCACCTGGTCGGCCAGGCGGTGGCCGGTGCCGAGATCCCGCCGGCGGACACCGCGCTGCTGGCCACCCGTACCGTCGATGTGCAGGTGTTGCGCCCGCGCGGTGAGGTGGTCGGCGCTCTGGTCTTCCTCTTCGACCGCGACGTCACCGCCGTCCCGCCGCAGTCGTTCCTGCGGGATCTGTCCTCCCGGGCCGCCCTGGCCATCGACAACGGCACCCGGTACGAACGGCGCCGCCGCGACGTGGTCACCATGCAGCAGCATCTGCTGCCGACCCGGCTGCCCGAGGTCGAGGGTCTGACCGTGGCCGCCGCCTACCTGGTCGGCGACCGGATCCTCGAGGTCGGCGGCGACTTCTACGACCTGGTCGTCGGTGAGGACGGCTCGGTCGCCGCCCTGATCGGCGACGTCTGCGGCCGTGGTGTCGACGCGGCCGCGCTGACCGGGATGGCCCGGCACACCCTGGCCGCGCTGCTGCAGGAGGGCGCATCGCCGCTGCGGGCGATGAGCCGGCTCAACTCCCGGCTGCGCCTGGACGGCTCGTGGCGGTTCGTCACCGCCGGGGTCGCCCACCTGGAACACCACGCCGACGGGGTGACCGTGCAGTGGGCGTCGGCCGGGCACCCGGCCCCGGCGCTGATCCGGCGCGACGGCGCGGTGGAACGCGCCACCGGCGGCGGCACCGCCCTCGGCATCCTCGCCGAACCCCGGATCGGGCGCTCCGAGATCGCTCTCGCGCCCGGCGACACCATGATCATCTTCACCGACGGCCTGACCGAGAGCCGTGACTCCGACGGGGTCATGTTCGAGGAGACCGCGCTCGGTGAGACCCTGGACCGGCTGCGGGACCTGCCGGTCGGTGCTCTCGTCGACGAATTGAGCAGGGCCGCCGCCGCCTTCGAGGGCGCCGGCACCGATGACGTCGCGATCCTGGCGATCCATGTCGAGAGGGAAAACTGATGAGGTCCGATGACCTGGTGTACGTGGTCGAGGACAGCGACGTGGACGTGGAAGCCATCGAACGGGCGATCAGCCGATCACATCCGGACACCCGGCTGGAGTTCTTCCGGTCCGGTTCCGCGGTGCTGACGAAACTGGCCGACGACGGCGAACGACCATGGCTGACCCTGCTCGACCTGAACATGCCCGGCGAGAGCGGACTCGACGTGCTCAACGGCATCCGCGCCGACCGGGCCCTGGACGGCGTGACGGTGGTGGTCTTCACGTCGTCGGAGAACCAGGACGAAGCCGACGCCTGTTACGCCGCCGGCGCCGATTCGTACATCTACAAGCCGATGAACTTCGCCCTGTTCCAGAGTGTGCTCAGCCAGACCCTCGACTACTGGAGGTCACGGCCGGCCGGGAACGAGGCCCGGATCGTCGTGCCGCCGCCGGGGGACTCCTCCGCCCACACCTGACCGCCGTGCCGCTCCACCACGCGGCGCACGATCGCCAGCCCGGCGCCGGAACCCTCGTAGGTTCCGGCCGGATGCAGCCGCCGGAACAGCTGGAACGCCTGCTCCCGCAGGTGCGGTGGCATGCCGATGCCGTTGTCCCGGACCATCAGGTCCGGGCCGCCGGAGACGGTGACCCGCCGGGGCCCCTCCGGATGGGCGTACTTCGCGGCGTTCACCAGCAGGTTCGTCAGCACCTGGTCGAACAGCACCGGGTCGGCGGCCACGACGGACCCGCGCTCGGGCAGCATCACCGACACCCCCGCCTCCCGCAGGCGCGGCCCGGCCACCACCATCGCCCGCAGCACCGCCTCGCGCAGGTCCAGGTCGGCCCGGTGCAGTTCGGTACGCCCCAGCCGCGAGTAGTACAGCAGCGAGTTGAGCAGCTCGTCCATCCGCTCGGCCAGCCGCTGGATCGACGCCAGCCGCCGGATCGTCACCTCGTCCATGCCGGCGGCGTCCTCGGCGATGAACGTGGCCGTGTTCGCGATTCCGCGCAACGGCTCCTTCAGGTCGTGGGCGGCCGCGTGCGCGAACGAATCCAGATCGACATTGCTGCGGGACAGTTCGACGTTCAACGCCGACAACCGGCGCGTGTGGGTCACCACGATCCGGACCACCGCCCGGCCCAGTTCCAGCGCCATCGCCAGATCGGTCGCCGTCCACGGGTTGGCCCGGCCCCGCACCGAGGCCAGGAACACCGCCGTCGAACCCCGTGGCGTCAACCGGCTACCGTGCGGGCCCAGCGTCACCGGCTCATCCGGGTCGGTAGCCCAGCGGCGTGACACCGTCCGCTCGCCGCGCAGCCACACGATGCAGTCGTCACGCGCGCCGACCGGCAGCACCAGCACCCCGGCCACCGGCGGATCGAGGTCGGCCAGCACCGGCAGATCCTCGGACAGACGGTCGGTGTGCCACACCTCGCCGAACGGTGGCACCGGCAGCTCGGCGAGCAGCCTGGCGACCTGCTCCCGGCCCGGATCGTCGCCGTGCGACGCGATGTCGTCGCCGCTGCGGACCAGCACCGCGTCACAGGGGATCAGGCCGAGCAGCCCGTCCCGGTCCATCGGCCAGGTTCCCGTCGGGCCGTTCGAATAGCCTTCCAGGAGGCGGGAGATCACTCCCCGGGACCGGTCCCGGGCACCCGTCTCGTCGCGTTCCTGCAGCGCGGCCAGGTGCAGCGACAGCGCCACCCCGAAGAACTCGCACGCCGCCCGGACCTGCGGGCCCAGCGCGTTGACGTCCCGCCCGTGACAGGCGATCAGCCCCCACAGCCGCCCGCCGGACAGCAGCGACACCGACATCGACGACCGGACGTGGATGTTGCGCAGGTACTCGATGTGAAACGGCGATACCGTGCGCAGCACCGACATCGACAGGTCCAGGGGGTCACCGGTCTCCGGCAGCACCCCGGGGGACAGCCGGGCCGTCTCGTCGTCGACGTCGGCGATCACCCGGATCCAGTTGCGCTCGTAGAGGCGGCGGGCCTGCGGCGGGATGTCGGTGGCCGGGAACCACAGCCCCAGCCACGGCTCCCAGTCCGCCGTCACGTCTTCGGCGATCACCTCGCCGGGCCCGTCCCGGCTCTCGAACCGGTAGGCGACCACCCGGTCGTACCCGGTGATCGCCCGGATCTCCCGGACCGCGGCCTTGCACGCCTCCAGGACCGTGCCGGCCATCTGCAGCCGCATCAGCGCCTGCCGGATCGGTGAGTAGATCATCGGGAAGTCCTGGGCCGAGCCGCCCGGCTCGAACTCCAGCACCAGCATGCCGCAGGACCGGTGCAGGGTCACGTCGAACTGGCCCGACCCGGCTTCCTCGGTGGTCCGCACCGGCATCATCGCGGTCTGCCCGGTGTCCGCGTCGGCGAGGCCCTCCAGGGTCGCGAACTGCCCGGCGTCGATCAGCCGGGTCACCGGGCTGCCGGACAGCCCGGTCAGCCCCAGCATCGCCTCGGCGTTCGCACTGACCACGGCGATCACACCGTCCCGGACGGCGATCAGCGCGCCGTACGACTGGATCCCGCCCAGCAGATGGATGGGTTCCTGCACGCAGGCGGTCAGGTCGAAGGTGCCGCCGACCTCACGTTCGGCGGCGGCGACCCGTTCCGGCAGCCAGGAGATCTGATCGGTCACGCCGGAGATGTTACCGGCGTGATCAGGACGGTGCCTGGACCATGAACGAGCTTTCCGCGTCGAAGCTGTCCCCTTCGGGTTTGTCGATGTAGAGCGCTCCGTCCTGGCGCTGGTGGATCCGGTACTCCGGATAGTTCTTGGAGGTCAGCCGGATCGTGCCGGCCGCGGTGCCGGACTCCCGGCAGAACGTGGCGTCGGCCTGGAACAGGTCCGAGTCGTCGCCGGCGTCGAACCGCAGCCGGTAGTCGAAGTGCCGCAGGTACCGGCCGTCGGCCAACTGGAACGAGAAACACGCCTCGTCGTCGAGCCCGGCCACCACGGTCAGCGTCGCCGGGTCGGCCGGCGACATCTTCGCGAAGTCCTCGCTGACGGTCAGATAGTTGTTCTCGTCGCCCGCCGGGGACAGCAGCCACTCGCCGGTGCCGAGCTCCGGTTTCGCCGGCTCGCTCGGCGACGACTCCACCGAGGGCGGGGTGGTGACGGTGGCGGTCGCGGCGACGGCCGGCTCCTTGTCGCCCATGATGCTGCTCCACGCCGCCCAGCCCAGCAGGAGCACGGCGACACCACCCACCCCGACGATGATCGGCACGGCCTTCGGCAGGCCACCACCCGGCTCGTCGCCGCCGGTGTCCACCCCGCCACGGCCGTAGACGGTGCCGCTGGGGCGTCCCTGCTCGGTCATCGGTGTTGCTCCTCTCGAACCTTCCGGCCCGAAAGATTACGCGAGGACGGCGGACCGGAAGGCGTCCGGTCGATCAGCCGCAGCGCGGCCGCCGCCACGGTCTGCTGCAGGATCTCGGTGCCGGGCAGGGCGTCCAGGTCACGGCGCATTCCGATCACGCTCTCCACCAGCCCGAACACCAGGTCGGCGAGGATCTCCGGGTGGTCGCACTTCACGACCAGCTTGCGGTACGCGTACCGAAGGCGCTGTCTCTCCTCCCGGAATCGGGCGAACGGTGCGGTGGCGATCTCGGGCAGCGCGTAGAGGATGCCGACGTTCCACCGGGTGTCCAGCAGCACTCCCACGTCGAAGACGACGAGCGCGTGCAGGGCCTCGACGGGTTCCGCGTCCGCCAGGGTCGCGGCGTACTCCAGCGACGGCCGGACCGTGGCCTCCAGCAGCTCGGCGAGGATCTGCTCCTTGTTGGCGAAGTGGTAGTAGAGCGACGCCTGCCGGATCCCGACCCGTTCGGCGATCAGCCGGGTGGAGGTGGCCGCGTACCCCCGCTGGGCGAACAGTTCGGCCGCCGCGTCGAGGATCTCGTCGCGGGCGCTGGCGGACGGCAGCCGGCGGGCACCCGAGCGGGGCCGGCCGACGGAAGGGGCGCTCACGTTCTGCATCGTCGCACGCGGAAATCCCGGTAACTTCGCCGACACAGTCGGCAACCCAACCTTTACCGCCGGGAAACCGCTCCCGGTGCTGGTCACCGGAATCTGTCAACTGACAGATATCTCCAGCAGGAGGCGGTATGACCACCACCACGGATGCCGCGGACCTCCGCGGATTCGGCTACGAGCCGGAGCTGCGCCGCAGCATCGGCACCTACGCGTCGTTCGCTGCCGGGTTCTCCTTCGTCTCCATCCTCACCACGGTCTTCCAGCTCTTCGCCTTCGGATTCTCGTTCGGTGGCCCGGCGTTCTTCTGGACCTGGCCACTGGTCTTCCTCGGCCAGTTCATGGTCGCGCTGAACTTCGCCGAACTCGCCGCCCGCTACCCGATCTCCGGATGCATCTACCAGTGGTCCCGGCGCCTCTCCACCGCCACCGTCGGCTGGTTCGCCGGCTGGGTCATGATCATCGCCCAGATCGCCACGGTAGCCGCCGCCGCGATCGCCCTCCAGGTCGTCCTGCCGTCGATCTGGTCCGGTTTCCAGCTGGTCGGCGGCGACCCGTCGTTGACCTCACCGACCGGCGCCACCAACGCCGTCATCCTCGGCTCGATCCTGATCGCGCTGACCACCGTCGTGAACGTCGTCGGTGTGCGCCTGATGGCCATCGTCAACAGCACCGGCGTCACCCTGGAGATCATCGGCGTGGTCGCGGTGGTCGTCCTGCTGTTGTTCAACATCGAACGCGGCCCCGGCGTCGTCTTCGACACCGGCGGCACCGGCAGCGGCCCGGGCTACATCGGACCGTTCCTGGTGTCCGCGCTGATGGCGGCCTATGTGGTGGTCGGTTTCGACAGCGCCGGCGAACTCTCCGAGGAGACCCGCGACCCACGGCACACCGCGCCCCGCACCATCCTGCGGGCCCTCGCCGCAGCGGGTGTCGGCGGCGGCCTGATGTTGCTCGCCGCACTGATGGCCGCCCCCAGCCTCACCGACGGGCGTCTCGCCACCGAGGGCCTGCCGTACGTCCTGACCAGCCGCCTCGGCGAGACCGGCGGCCGGATCCTGCTGATCGACGTGGCCATCGCCATCGCGGTCTGCACCCTGGCCATCCAGACCGCCGGCAGCCGCATGATCTTCTCGATGGCCCGCGACGGCGTCCTGCCGTTCTCCGCCGCCCTGAGCAGGGTGTCCCCGCGCACCGGAACCCCGGCCCTGCCCGCCATCGTGGTGGGTGTGGGAGCGGCCGGCCTGCTCCTGATCAACATCGGCCAGGCAGCGTTGTTCACCGCCATCACCAGCGTGTGCATCGTGATGCTGTACATCGCCTACGCCCTGGTGACGATCCCGCTGCTGGTCCGCCGCCTGCGGGGCTGGCCCTCCGACGACGGCCGGCTGACCGAGCGGGGCGGCCGTCTGTTCTCCCTGGGCCGCTTCGGCATCGCGGTGAACGCGCTGGCAGTCGTCTACGGCCTGGGCATGATTCTCAACCTGGGCTGGCCCCGCCAGGAGGTCTACGACCCCGCCGGCACCCACTGGTACCTGCACTACTTCTCCCTCCTGTTCGTGGGTGGAGCCCTACTGCTGGGCGCCGTGGTCCACCGCCGCTACGTCCGCGCCCCGAAGCCGGCACCGGTCCCCGTCCCCGCCGCATGACCGCCCCACCGTCCTTCACCGCCGCCATCACCGAGGAGGCCGTATGAGTACCGCCACCACCGCCGGAGCCCGGGATCACGCCCGGGCTCAGGGCGGGACCGTCGTCGACTGCATGCCGATCGTCCCGGCCTCCTCGCTCGGGACCGGCCTGACCTGGGCCGAGACCGTTCCGGGCGGCGGTTATGCGAGCAGACGCCTGGCCCGCGGCACCACCCTGCGACTCACCGATCTCGACGGCGACGCCTGTGTGTCCCTGTTGATCTTCAACGGTGACGAACCGTGGGAACGCCTCAACATCGCCGACACCGTCAAGGTGTTGTGGCAGGCCTACGTCGGTGCGGGTCACCTGCTGCTCTCCGACCAGGGCCGCGTCCTGGCCTCGGTCACCGCCGGAGCCGGCGACCGCTCGGACACCTTCTGCGGCACGAGCACCCTCCAGAGCAACACCCTGCGGTACGGCGACGGCAGCCCCCATTCCGATACGCCGGCCGGCCGGGAACTGTTCACCCTGGCCGCCGCCAAACACGGCCTGACCAGACGTGACCTGCCGCCCAGCATCTCGTTCTTCCAGGGCGTGCGGGTCGGCGACGACGGCACCTTCGCGTGGCTGGGCTCCGCCGGCCCCGGCGCCACCGTGGAGATCCGCGCCGAGATGCCGGTGACGGTCCTGCTGGTCAACGTGCCGCACCCGCTCGACCCGCGCGAGTCGTACACCAGCAGTCCGGTGGAGATCCGGGCCTGGACCGGCAGTCCCACCACGCCCGAGGACCCCCTCTGGTCCCGCTCCCCGGAGGGCGAACGCGCCTTCCTCAACACCGCCGACTACCTCACCGCCAGGGGAATCCGATGACCACAGCGCCCGCCCTGTCCCTCGCCGAGCGGGCCCTGGCCGGAAAAGTGGTACTGGACCAGACCGTCCCGGCGCGGGCGCCCTGGTCCGCGGTGGTCCGGCGCGGGGACGTGCTGACCATCGTCGACCTGCGCGGCAATCAGGCGGTGGACTGTCTGCTCTACGACGCCCACGACACGTCGGAGCGGTACTCCGCGCAGGACACCATCGCCGCGCAAGGGGGCATCTTCCTCACCACCGGCAGTGTGCTGCGGTCATCCGAGAGCAACCCGCTGATGACGGTGATCGCCGACGAGGTGGGGCGGCACGACACCGTCGGCGGGGCGTGCAGCCGGGAGTCCAACACGCTGCGCTACGGCCATCACACCAAGCACCAGCACGCCTGCGTCGAGAACTTCCTGATCGAGGGATCGCGCTGGGGCCTGGGCAAACGGGACCTGGTCAGCAACATCAACTGGTACATGAACGTGCCCGTCGACCCGGACGGCAGCCTCGGCATCGTCGACGGCATCTCCGCCCCGGGCCTGGCGCTGTCCCTGCGCGCCGACACCGACGTGCTCGTCCTGGTCTCCAACTGCCCCCAGATCAACAACCCGTGCAACGGCTTCGATCCCACGCCGGTACGCATGATCGTCACCACGCCCGGGGAGGCAGCCGGTGTTTGACACCCTCCTCGTCGCGAACCGTGGTGAGATCGCGTGCCGGGTCATCCGTACCGCCAAGGAAATGGGTCTGAAGACCGTTGCCGTCTTCTCCGATCCGGACCGGGGCGCGCCGCACGTGCGGATGGCGGACGTGGCGGTCCGCCTGGGCCCGGCGCCCGCCCGGGAGAGCTACCTGGTCGTCGACCGGGTCCTCGAGGCGGCCCTGTCCAGCGGCGCCGGAGCGGTGCACCCCGGGTACGGATTCCTGTCCGAGGACGCCACCTTCGCCGCCGCCGTCCAGACCGCCGGTCTGGTGTTCGTGGGGCCGACACCCGCGCAGCTGACCGCGTTCGGGGCCAAACACACCGCCCGTGACCTGGCCCGGCAGGCCGGAGTCCCGATGATCGAGGGCACCGGCCTGCTCGCCGGGCTCGACGAGGCGCTCACGGCCGCCGACCGGATCGGCTACCCGGTGATGCTCAAGGCGACCGGCGGTGGCGGCGGCATCGGCATGCAGGCCTGCCACGACGCCGCCGAGCTGACCGAGGCGTACGGCCGGGTGGAACGTCTGGCCGTCGCCAGTTTCGGCAGCGGCGGGGTGTTCCTGGAACGGTTCGTGCAGCGGGCCCGGCACGTCGAGGTCCAGGTCTTCGGCGACGGGCACGGCCGGGTCGTCGCGCTCGGTGACCGGGACTGTTCCCTGCAGCGGCGCAACCAGAAGGTGATCGAGGAGGCCCCCGCGCCGGGCCTGCCGGCCGAGGTGCGCGAGCGGCTGCACGAGTCGGCGGCGGCGCTGTGTGCGTCGGTGGACTACCGGTCCGCGGGAACCGTCGAGTTCGTCTACGACGCGGCCCGCCGGCAGGCGTCGTTCCTCGAGGTCAACGCACGTCTGCAGGTCGAGCACCCGGTCACCGAACAGGTGCTCGGGATCGACCTGGTCGAGTGGATGCTGCGGCTGGCCCAGGGCGACACCACGGTCCTGGACACCCCGCGCACGCCGGCCGGCGCGGCGGTGGAGGCCCGGATCTACGCCGAGGACCCGACCCGGGACCACCGCCCGAGCGCCGGACTGGTGACCCGGGTGGTGTTCCCGCCGGATGTCCGGGTGGACGGCTGGGTGGAGACCGGAACCGAGGTGTCCACCGCGTACGACCCGATGCTCGCGAAGGTCATCGCGACGGGTGCCGACCGCACGGAAGCCTTCACCAGGTTGGCGGCGGCCCTGGCCGGGACCAGGGTGGACGGCATCGAGACCAACCTGGGCCTGCTGCGGGCCGCCGTGGTCGAACCCGCCGTGCTCGATGTCGGCCACTCCACCGCGACATTGATCGATGTGCACGACCGGGAACCGCGCATCACCGTGGAACGCTCCGGCACACTGACGACGGTCCAGGACTGGCCGGGACGGGTGGGCCTGTGGGAGGTGGGCGTCCCACCGTCGGGCCCGATGGACGACCGTTCGTTCCGCTGGGGGAACCGCGCCCTCGGCAACCCGGAGGGCGCACCCGGCCTGGAGTGCACGGTGGACGGCCCGGCGCTGCGATTCACCGCCGCCACCCGCGTGTGCGTGACCGGCGCGGACGTACCGGTCACCGTGGACGGCGAGCCGGTTCCCCGCTGGGAGGCGGTGCTGGTCCCGGCCGGCTCGGTGCTGGACGTGGGCCGGGCCTCGACCGGCCTGCGCGCCTACATTCTGTTCGACGGCGGCCTGGACATCCCGTTGTACCTTGGCAGCGCGTCGACGTTCACGCTCGGTCAGTTCGGCGGACACGGGGGACGGGCTCTGCGCCTCGGTGACGTGTTGCGAACGATTACCGAGAGCAAACCCTCAACCTCGACCTTACCTTTAGGGTTTGCCGCACCCGTGACAGGTGAAGCCGGTGGTACCCGCATTCCGGCACCCGAAACCCCGGAATCGGAGCGGCCGGTCATCGGGCACCAGTGGAGGATCCTGGTCACCGAAGGACCGCATACCGCGCCGGAGTTCTTCACCCGGGCGGACATCGACGAGTTCTACGCCGCCTCCTGGGAGGTGCACTTCAACTCGGCCCGGACCGGGGTGCGGCTGGTCGGGCCGAAACCCCGGTGGGCGCGTACCGACGGCGGCGAGGCGGGACTGCACCCGTCGAACATCCACGACACCGCCTACTCGGTGGGGGCGATCGACTTCACCGGGGACGTGCCGATCCTGCTCGGACCGGACGGTCCCAGCCTCGGCGGCTTCGTCTGCCCGGCCACGGTCGTCACCGCCGAACGGTGGAAGCTCGGGCAACTGGCCCCGGGCGACACGGTCCGGTTCGTGCCGGTCGGCGACGTCGGCGGCACGCCGCTGATCGGCCCCGCCGACGACGGGATCCTGGCCCGCGGCGAGGAGGTCACCTACCGGCGGTCCGGGGACGACAACCTGCTCATCGAGTACGGGCCGATGACGCTCGACCTCGGGCTGAGAATGCGGGCGCACGCGCTGATGGACCGGCTGCGCGCGGAGAACCTGGCCGGCGTCGTCGACCTGACCCCGGGCATCCGGTCCTTGCAGGTGCACGTCGATCCGGCTCGGTTACCCGTACGAAAATTGCTGGGTCTGGTCCTGGAGATCGAGGACGAGTTGCCGGCCACCAGCGATCTGGAAGTGCCCAGCCGCACCGTGCACCTGCCGCTGTCCTGGGACGATCCGTCCACCCGGGAGGCGATCGCCCGCTACATGGCCGGTGTGCGCGACGACGCGCCCTGGTGCCCGTGGAACATCGAGTTCATCCGGCGCGTCAACGGCCTGGACAGCGTGGACGACGTCTACCGCACCGTCTTCGACGCCAGTTACCTGGTGCTCGGGCTCGGCGACGTCTACCTCGGAGCACCGGTCGCCACCCCGCTCGACCCCCGGCACCGCCTGGTCACCACCAAGTACAACCCGGCCCGCACGTGGACGCCGGAGAACGCGGTCGGCATCGGTGGCGCGTACCTGTGCGTCTACGGCATGGAAGGGCCCGGCGGTTATCAGTTCGTCGGCCGAACCGTGCAGGTCTGGTCGCGCTGGAAGCAGAAGCCGTGGCTGCTCCGGCACTTCGACCGCATCCAGTGGCACCCGGTCGGCGCCGAGGAACTGCTCGACCTGCGCGCCGACATGGCCGCCGGCCGGCACCGGCTGCGGATCGAGGACGGCACGTTCCGTCTCGCCGACCACCAGCGGTTCCTGGCCGACAACGCCGAATCGATCGCCACGTTCCGTGACAAGCAGGCCGCTGCGTTCGGTGCCGAACGGCAGGCCTGGGCGGCGGCCGGCGAGTTCGACCCGCGACCGGAACCGATCGCGCCGCCGACCGCCGGGCAGGTGACCGTCCCGGACGGCGGCGCCCTGGTCGAAGCCCCGTTCGTCGCCAGCGTGTGGCGTGTCGACGTGCGCCCCGGCGACCGGGTCGTCGCCGGTCAGCCACTGCTCGCCCTGGAGGCGATGAAGATGGAGACCGTCGTGGTCGCCCCGTCCGACGGCGAGGTCACCGACATCCTCGTCACCCCCGGCAGCCAGGTCGCGCCGGGCAGCCCTCTGCTCGTACTCGCCGGAAGGACCGCAGCATGACCCCACAGGACCGGGTCCGGGCCGCCTACGCCCGGATCGCCCTCGGTGAACGCCCCGAAGCCTGGATCACCCTGCGTGACGAGGCGGCCGTGCTGGCGGACGCCGTCGCGGTCGAGGCCCGGCTGGCGGCGGGCGAGGATCTGCCGCTGGCCGGTGCGCTGCTGGCGGTCAAGGACAACATCGACGTCGCCGGACTGCCGACCACGGCGGGATGCCCGGAGTACGCCTACCAGCCGGCCGTCAGCGCACCGGCGGTCCAGCGACTCGTCGACGCCGGAGTGATCGTTCTCGGTAAGACCAACCTGGACCAGTTCGCCACCGGACTGGTCGGCACCCGCAGCCCGCACGGCGCGGTCCGGGACGTCCGTGACCCGTCGCTGGTGTCCGGCGGCTCCAGTTCCGGGTCGGCGGTGGCGGTCGCGCTCGGCATCGCCGACCTGGCGCTGGGCACCGACACCGCCGGTTCCGGCCGGGTGCCCGCCGCGTTCCAGGGCATCGTCGGCATCAAACCCACCATCGGCGTGATCCCGAACGACGGGGTGGTGCCGGCCTGCCGGACCCTCGACTGCGTGACCGTTTTCGCCCGCACCCTGGGCGAGGCCCAGCAGGCCGCGAACCTGATGGCATCACCGGTGTGGCCGAATGACGCACCGCTGGCGGCCCCGCCCCGGCCGATCGTGGCCGTGCCCGCCCGCGACGAGCTGACCGCGATGTCCCCCGAGTGGGTGACCGCTTTCGAACAGGTCGCCAAGGGCCTCGAAGCGGCCGGGGCGATCCTGCGGCCACTACGGCTCGCGCCGTTCCTCGCGGCGGCGAAACTGCTGTACGAAGGCGGTTTCGTGGCCGAGCGTTACGAGGCGGTCGGCGCGTTCGTGTCGGAACACCCCGAAGCGGTGGACCCGACCGTCCGCAGGATCATCGAAGGGGCCCGGGACATCCCGGCACACGTGCTGGTCGCCGACACGGCCCGGCTCGCCGCACTGCGGGACGAGGCCATGGCGGAATGGGGCGACGCCGACGCGCTGCTGCTGCCGACCGCGCCGATCCACCCGTCCATCGCCGCGGTGCAGGCCGACCCGATCCGGGTGAACTCGCTGGTCGGCACGTACACCAACTTCTGCAACCTGTTCGGCCTGGCAGCCGTTGCGGTACCGGCCCCCGGCCAGGGCGTCCAGGTGATCACTCGCGGTCACGCCGACGCGGTGGCGGCCGGCATCGCCGCACTGATCGTCGGGGAACCGGCACCACCGGCCGCCGCCACCGGCATCCCACTGCTGGTGGTCGGCGCCCACCTCAGCGGCCAGCCCCTCAACGGGCAGCTCACCTCGGTCGGCGCGCGTCTCACCGGCACGGTCGTGACCGCCCCGTCGTATCGGTTGCACGCCCTACCGGCCACCCCACCGAAACCCGGCCTGACCAGGGTGGACAGCGGCGGAGCGGCGATCGGGGGCGAACTGTGGGAGATGCCGCCCGCCGCCCTCGGCCCGTTCCTGGCCGCCCTGCCCGAGCCGATGGCCCTGGGCAGGGTCCGCCTCGCCGACGGCACCACGGTCACCGGATTCCTCTGCGAGCCCGCAGCCCTGGCCACCGCCCCGGACATCACCCACCACGGCGGCTGGCGCGCCTACCTGGCCGAGACGTCATGAAAAAGCGCAGGACCCCGAAAAACCTGACACTGCACGCGCCGCGGTACGTCCTCGGAGACCTGCTCCTGACCCGCCTGATCCCCCACCTCCGCAGTCTCCGCAAGCTCCTCAGGCGGTGAGGACGGGGCGTACCTCTACCCAGCCGTCGACCACCGGGATCATGCGGCCGATCCAGATCGCGTGGTCCAGGTCCGACGCCTCCACGACGTAGCAGCCGGCCAACGACGGGGTGTCCTGGCCGGGGCTCACCTCGTTGTTGCGGATCGTGACGCCGGCCGCCATCGCGTGGCCGCCGACGATCCGGCCGCCGATCTCGGCCACGTGTTTGCGCAGGGCGAAGTGTGCTTCCAGGACTGTCGGGGAGACGGATCGCGCGCTGGTGGGCAGGTCCCGCTCGTACAGCAGGATCATGAAGTGCTGCAGTGGCGTCGGCATCCCGTCCGAGCCTACTCCCGCCGGAGTACGCCGGGGCGCATCGCCGCACGTACGGTGAGGTGATGACGAACGTCGCTGTCGCCGGGCTGGTGCTCGTCCTGATGGGGGCGGACACCGCCTGGAACGGCGCCGGCACCCCCGAGCCGGACGTCGCCGCCGTCGTCCTGGTGGTGCTGTCCGCGGTGGCCCTGCTGTTCCGGCGGCGGCAGCCGATCGTGGTCGCGGTGCTGTGCGGCGCCCTGCTCACTGTCCTGTTCGTTCTCGGTCACCGCGGTGAGCTGCTGAACCTCGCCGCCCTGGTCGGTCTCTACACCCTTGTCCGGTACGGGGACCGGCGGCACACCGTGGTCGCCGGCACCGTCGGGATCCTCTGGTCGGCGCTGCTCGGCTGGTTCGCCGAGGGCCGGGGGAGCGCACCGGTCCCGGAGATCCTGCTGCCCCTGGTCGCGGTGCTGATCGCCGAGGTGGTGCGCGGCCGGGAGGCGCTGGCCCGGGAGTACGCCGACCGCGAACGCCGCGCCGTCGCCGACCGGCTGGCCACCGAGCGCCGCACTGTGGCCGACCGGCTCGCCACCGAGCGCCGGGCCGCCGCCGGGCGACTGACCGCTGAGCGGCTCCGGATCGCCCGTGAGGTCCACGATGTCGTGGCGCACACGCTGACCGGGGTCAACGTGCAGATCGGGGTGGCCGTGGCCGCCTTCGACAGGCGTCCGGAGACCGCTCGCGACGCCCTCGACCAGGCGCGGGCGGCGGGCCGGGACGCGCTGCGCGAGTTGCGGGCCACGGTGACGCTGCTACGGGATCCCGGGCTCGACGGTCTGCCGGAACTCGCCCGGTCGGCCGGATCGGCAGGTGTCGAGGTCACCCTGCACTGCGACGTCCCGGCGGTCTGTCCCGCCCCGGCGCAGCTGGCCGCCTATCGGATCGTCCAGGAGGCGCTGACCAACGTTATCCGGCACTCCGGAGCCACCGCCGCGACCGTCTCGGTCACCACCGGCGACGACGGGACCGTGTTCGTCGAGGTGATCGACAACGGACGCGGCCCGGGCAGGGCGGGCGAGGGCTTCGGGCTGCGGGGTATGGCCGAACGGGCCGCCGCGGTCGGCGGCACGACGACGTCCGGCCCCGCGGCCGGGGGCGGATTCCGGGTCACCGCGACCCTGCCGCCGGTGCTCCGTTTTGATGACGGCCCGAGGCCCGTCCCGGCGGGTGGGGCGTGAGCGTGCGGGTGGTGCTCGCCGACGATCAGACGATCGTGCGGGCCGGATTTCGGGCCCTGCTGGAGCTGACCGACGACCTGCTGGTGGTGGCCGAGGCCGCCGACGGTGCCCAGGCCGTCGCCGCGGTCCGACGGCACCGGCCGGACGTGGTGCTGATGGACATCCGGATGCCCGGCACCGACGGCCTCGAAGCGATCCGGCGGATCGTCGCCGACCCGGACCTGACCGCCGTCCGGATCGTGGTGCTGACCACCTTCGACGCCGACGAGTACGTGTTCGAGGCACTGCGGCTGGGCGCCTGCGGCTTCCTGCTCAAGGATGTCGAGCCGGACGGCCTGGTCGAAGCGGTCCGGCAGGCCGCCGCCGGGAACGGCCTGATCGCGCCCGCCGTCACCACCCGGGTGATCGCCGAGTTCGCCCGGATGCGCGGCCGGTTCACCGGCGCCGACCGTCTGGACGTCCTCACCGGCCGGGAACGGGAGGTCGTCGCTCTGGTCGGCGAGGGACTGTCCAACGAACGCATCGGCGAACGCCTGCGGATGAGCCCGCTGACCGCGAAGACCCACGTCAGCCGGGCCATGACCAAACTCGGCGTCCGGGACCGGGCGCAGCTGGTGGCACTGGCCTACCAGACCGGCCTGACCAGGGTCGGCGGTCTGCTCCCACCGGAGTAGGGCCGGTCTCCGCACGGCGGATTCCCCGGCCGCCACCGGTGCCTAGCGTCCGTTTCCATGATTGAGGTTCGACAACTGACCAAGGTGTACGGCGGCCGCCGCGCCGTCGACGACCTGACCTTCACCGTGCAGCCGGGCCGGGTCACCGGTTTCCTCGGCCGCAACGGGGCCGGCAAATCCACCACGATGCGGATGATCCTGGGCCTGGACCGTCCGACCGGAGGCCAGTCCCGGGTCGCCGGCCGGCCCTACACCCGACTGAACAACCCGTTGGGTACGGTCGGGTCGCTGCTGGAGGCCCGGGCCGTGCACGGCGGGCGGTCCGCGTACCACCATCTGCTCTTTCTGGCCCGCAGCAACGGGCTGAGCCGGCGTCGCCCCGCCGAGGTCCTGGAGATGGCCGGCCTGAGCGATGTCGCCCACCGCCGGGTCCGGACCTTCTCACTCGGCATGCACCAGCGGCTGGGCCTGGCCGCCGCCCTGCTCGGTGATCCGCCGATCCTGATCCTGGACGAGCCGGTCAACGGCCTGGACACCGACGGCATCCGCTGGATCCGGGCGCTGGTGACCGGCCTGGCCGCCCAGGGCCGCACGATCCTGCTGTCCAGCCACCTGATGACCGAGATGGAACAGACCGCCGACCACCTGATCGTGATCGCCGGCGGCCGCCTGGTCGCCGACACCGGAATGCGAGCCCTGATCGCCGAGCACTCCCGGGGCCACGTGCGGGCCCGTTCGCCCCACCCGGACCGGCTGGCCGCCACGGTCGAGTCGGCCGGCGCCGCGGTCGTCCCGGCGGCTGACGGCACCCTACGGATCACCGGCCTGTCCCCGGCCACCATCGGCGACCTGGCCGCCGAGCACACCATCCCACTGTACGAACTCACCCCGTGCGACGAGACCCTGGAAGCCGTCTACACCCGCCTGACCAGCGACGCCGCCGCGGGGGATCCGGCGACCGCCGATCCGCGGCAGGCCGTCTCCGCCGAGGTGGTCCGGTGAGCGCCGATCTGGCAGGCGGTGGCCGTCGAGGGACTCCGGTGACCGCTGGGTTGCGGCGGGCCGTCGCTGCCGAGTGGGTCAAGGTCTACAGCGTCCGGTCGGCGGTCGCGACCCTGGCCATGGTTCCGCTGCTCACGGTCGGGATCGCGGTGCTGGTGATCGTCACCGGCAGCCTTCCGCCGGGGGAGACGATCCTCGCGGCCGGGCTCGGCAATGCCGTTCCGGCGCAGCTGGTGGCGGGCGCTTTCGGGGCGATGCTGGTGGCCGGCGAATATGGCAGCGGGACCATCCGCCCGACGCTGGCCGCCGTCCCCCGCAGGTATCTGGTGCTCACCGCGAAGGCGCTGGTCGCCTTTCTCACCGTCGCGGTCGTGGCGCTCGTCGCGGCCGGTGGCGCCTATTTGTCCGGGGTGCTGATGGCGGACACCGCCCGGAACCCGGTCGGTGGAGTACTGCCCGCTCTGCCCGGGTTCGCCGTCGCCCTGGGCACGGTCGCGATGCTGGGTGTCGCCGTCGGCGGGCTGGTCCGGCATCCCGGCGCGGCGGTGACCGCAGTGACCGCGATCCTGCTGGGACCGCTTCTGATCGGCCCGCTGCTGGGTGATGCCGGTTCCGGGCTGATCGACGCATCCCCGACGGCCGGCCTGCAGAAGCTCGCAGACTCCGGAGCCTGGCCGACGCTGGCCCTGATCACCGGCTACAGCCTGGCTCTACTCGCGGTCGCAACCGTGGCGCTGCACCGGCGCGACGCCTGATCCGCGGCCAGGCGCGCGAGAAGGGAGAGAGGAAGGGCGGCCCGGCACGTGAGGAGGGAAAGGGGAGGTGCGTGCTCGCCGTCCGAAGGGGAGAAGGGGCGCGCGGTGGGCGAGGAAGGAGAAGACGGCCTCGCGTCCGAGGAGGGAAAAAGGCCGCGCGGTGGGCGAGCAGGGAGAAGGGCCGCGCGGTGGGTGGGGAGGGAAAGGACGGCCCGGTGTCCGACGAGGGAAAGGCCGAGGACCAGACGGGATGGCCGGGAGGCTGGAGAAGGGGGATGTTGGGCGGATCTTCAGGGATGGAACGGGCTTACCGGTGCCCGGCTGGAGTGCCGGGCACCGGGGGGATCACACGGTTTGCTTGATCTTTGCGACGCCGGCGGTTACGGCTGCGGTCAAGGCGGCGCTGTCGGCTGCCTCGGCGGTGAAGGTGGCCAGGACGTCGCCGTGCGAGACCGCTACGGTGATCATCTTCTCGACCGGTTCCTTCTCCTGCGCGATCGTCACCACGAAACCGACCGCGGGTGCGCCCACCTGCGGGACCTCCCACTTGGAGTAGGTGACGTTCTTGGTGACGGCCGGGCATTTCTCCAGGACGGTCTGGTGGCGCTTGATGTGGTCGGCGGCGGCCTTCGCGCCGACCGCGTTGATCGCCTCGGTGATGACCGTGCCCTCCTTGCCGCCCTTCTGGAAGGAGACTGTCACCGATCCGCCGAGGCTGTCGACGAATTTCGGTGCGGCGTCCTTGCACGGGTCGGCGACGGCCTCCGGGACGACCGACGTGGCCACGACCATCCGGCTGTGGAACGTGAAACCGGTCGGCGCCTGGGCCGGGGTGAGCAGCGCTTGCTCCAGCTTCTCGACGGTGGGAGCGACGGCATTCCCGGCGGCGGGAGCGGCGGCATTCCCGGCGGTGGGAGTGCCGGCCATGGCGGGTGTGGCGGTCAGTGCGAGGGTCGGCATGGTCAACGCGATCGACAGAACAGCTGCGATTCGTTTACTCATGCCGTCACCATATGACGCCAGAAGTCCGATTTTTCCGACAAAACGCGCCACCTGCGAGTGAACGGCGGCGGTTACGGCAACCCGGCGAGACTGTCCTTGCGCAGGAACCCGGCCATGTAGTTGACGACCCCGAGGACCAGCGCGCCGATCCCCGCGTACAGCGCCAACGTCAGCAACGGCATCCCGAGCGGCGCGTCCGGAAAGTAGAGCACCCGTCTCAGCAGGGTGGCCCCGGCGCCGGGCGGCAGCGCCTGCCCGAAGTCGTGCCAGAACACCGGCATCAGCGGCCCGGCGGTGGCGGCCCCGCTGATCGGCGCCCCGATCAGGAAGTAGAGCAGCCCACCGACGGCAGCGCCGGCCGACCCGACCAGGGACACCAGCGCGCTGGTGGACGCGGTAGCGGCCAGGTTGATCAGGGCGAGACTGAGGGTCAGGTGGACGAAGTCGACGTGGGTGCCGACACCGAAGCCGCGGGCCAGCCCGGAGATTCCGGCGCCCACGCACAACGCGTACAGGACGAGGAAGAGCAGTGGAAGTTCGCCGCGGGCCCACTTGGCTCGGTAGCGCGGCACCAGCCGGCCGAGGCCGATCGATCCGATGGTGCCGCCGAGGATCACCACCTGGAGCATCACCCCGAGTCCGCCGCCGGCCGAGTCGCCGGACGGCAGGGGAGTGGCCTCGGTGATCACCGGGGTGGTGGTGCCGGCGAAGGCCTTGGTGACCAGCGCGGTCAGGGTGGCCGCCACCTGCGGGGACGCCGCGGTGGACTTGAGCAGTTCCACGCCGGTGTCGGTGACGATCAGCGCGCCGTAGACGTCGAGCCGGGCGATCCCGGTCAGGGCGGCGTCCCGGCTGTCGTAGTCGGTGATCCGCAGAGCCGCACCGGCCTGGGTGGCCAGGGCGGTCCGGGTGGTCTCGGCGCCGACGTAACCGACCGGGATGTGATGCGCGGACGGGGCGTGCGAGATGCTCAGCAGGGTCGCCCCGAGCAGCCCCACGACGGAGACGCCGAGGACGGCGAGCACGAGGGCCCGTACCCAGAAATGGTGTTCGCGTTTCCGCTCCTCGGCGGCCGGCAGTTCCGCCTCGGTCTCCATGAACCCGATGTTTCCAGACGAACCGAGAGTTTTTCGGCTAATCGGGTGATCGGGGAGGAGAACCGAGGCGGCTGCTCGGGCGTCCGGTCAGGACTTGAAGACGTCCTTGATCTTCTCGCCGGCCTGCTTGAGGTTCGCGGAGCTCTGGTCGGCCTTGCCTTCGGCTTCCAGGCGCTCGTCGTCGGTCGCCTTGCCGACGCCCTCCTTCACCTTGCCGCCGACCTCTTCAGCCTTGTTGTCGACCTTGTCATCGAAAGCCATCGGATTCACCTCCACGTCGGGTACGACCGTGTCAGTACCCGTCCGGCGCTTTCCCAACCAGGCGCGCCCGGACACCGTCGAATTCCGGCCCGGTGAGGCCCGGACCACCGCGCCGAACCCGGTGGACCGCCCGTCCGTGGTCGGCAGCCCACCCGGATACCGCACGTTCACACAACCGTCCCAGGACAGGTCCCGGGTCATTCTTTGGAGACCTTCAGCGAGCCCAGCCCCGCCTCGGCGTCGATGTCCAGGCCGGGGCGTTTCTCCCAGTCGCCGGTCTTGATGGTCAGGCCCTCACCGACGCCGCCCTTGTCCTGGCCGTAGAGGTTGACCTCGCCGCCGCCGCTGGTGAACTCGATCTGCACCGGTACCTCGTCGGCGGTGGTGATCCGCCACTTGTTGACACCGCCGGCCATCAGGATCGGCAGCGTGCCGTCCAGATTGCCGAGCTTGATGTCGATGTTCGTCGCGCCGCCGATCAGGTCGATGTCGCCGACCGTGCCGCTGCCCATGTCGAAGACGCCGGTCTCCACGCCTGCCGTCATCCGCAGCCGCCAGACGATGTCCCGGCTGAGCACCACGTCGACCCGTCCGGAGCCCTTCTTGGCGCCGGCCGGTTTCGCGCTGACCTTGAGGGTGTCCTCGTCGAACGACGCGTTCACCGTCAGGCCGGAGTCCTTCGGGGTGGTGACCCGGAAGTTCTCCCCGTCCAGGTCGGCGGTCCGCAGGTTCAGCAGCTTGACCCCGCTGACCAGGTCGAACTTGGCGGCGGTGACCACCGCGGCCGGTGGACTGGGCGGCGGTGCCGTGGTGGCGCCGGCACCCGGTTCGCCGGTCGGCTCACCGGTTGGCTCACCGGTCGGCTCGGCGCTCTCGACGACCTCCGGGGATCCGGGGGCCGCCGTGTTCTGCCGTTCCCCGTCGTCGCCCGGGCGCATCAGCAGCAGGGTGCCGACCGCGATCGCGCCGGCCAGCAGTCCGACCAGGACGGCCGCCGGTTTCCCACGACGCGACCGCGGCTTGTCGAAGGCCGGTGGGTCGTCGGCGAACTCCGGCCGGGCCGGTGTCGCGTCCGGCCAGTAGTCGGCGATGTTGGGCATGTTGACCGGCGCGGACGCGTCGCCCGCGGCGGGGTCGAACTCCGATCCGGCCACGGGTTCCGCGTGCCCCGGCACGTACCCGCCTATCCGTAGTCCAGGGCGCTCGCCCTCGGCGCCGTTACGCTCCATCACACCCGTCTCCCACTGGCCCCTCGATGTGATTCCCCGTGCAAGATACGGACACGCTGCGTGGGGAGTTCAATCGGCAATGAATCAAGTACCCAGAGTTGCCGCGGGTTTCGGCCGCCGCAGCCGGTCGATGCCGATCAGAGCCGCCCCCAGCAGCAGAAAACCCACGACCAGAAGCAATACCCACAGACCCACACCGGGCCATCCCTGGTACGTGGGATCAAGGAACCCGTACGGATAGCGATAACCCGGGAACAGTGCGCCCCGGCCCAGCACGATCGCCGCGTACCCGAGCGGGAAGGCCGCCCACCCGGCCAGATCACGCCACTGGCTCGCCCCGAACGGCCGGAACACCGCCCAGTCGAACACCACCATCGCCGGCAGCACGTAGTGCACCAGGAACGAGGAGAGGTCCCCGGCCGTCTCCAGCGGGAACGGGCTGCTCCCGCCGGCCAGCAGGAAGTGCAGCACCAAGCCGGCCAGCAGGATCCACGACATCACCGCGCCCCGCAGTCGCGGCGCCGCCACCTCGGTGGTGACCCTCCGGTGCATCCAGTAGAGGACACCCGAGTAGTAGACGACCACCGCGATCGAGCTCTGCGTGGTGAAGGCGAGAATCGAGTACTCGGCGCTGTAGAGTCCGACGACTCCGGACAGCACGATGAGGACCCGCCACCACCACTGTGGACTGGCGTGAATGCGCATGGCTGATCGTACTGTCCCCCGATTTGCGGCCGCCGATACCCCGAGCGACTTACACGTTTCGTACGGTCACGAGTTGTACGTCACAGGCTGATGCATTTGTGTGATTTGGCGTACCGTAATCGGATAGGGTCTTGTCCTCGTGCCCCTTTCCCGTTCCCGGCTGACCCTGGTCTTCGGCGCCGTCCTGGTGATCCTGATCGCGGTCAACGTCGCCAACAAGTTCGGCCCCTCCGGCACCGGCCTGGTCGCCGGTCCGCTGGTCGCGCTGCTCCTGATCCTGGTCGGCCGCCGAGCCGGTCTCACCTGGCACGACCTGGGCCTGTCCCGCCGCACCCTGCTGCCCGGCCTGAAGTACGCGGTCGGCGCGGTCGTGGTGGTGGCCGCCGTCTACGCGATCGGGGCGGCGATCCCGTTCACCCGGCCCGCGTTCCAGGACGTCCGCTACCACCTGCACCTGAGCGCCGCCCTGCTGGCCGCGTTCGTGGTGGTCCCGCTCGGCACCGTGCTGCTGGAGGAGGTGGCGTTCCGGGGTGTGCTGATGGGCCTGGTCAACCGGCACCGCGGCGCGGTCTGGGCCAGCATCGTCTCGTCGGTCCTGTTCGGCCTCTGGCACATCCTGCCGTCGCTGCGCCTCAACCAGGCCAACGGCGCGGTCGGCGCGACCTTCGGCACCGGGCTGACCGGCCAGGTGCTGGCGGTCGCGGGGGCGGTCGCATTCACCGCCCTGGCCGGGCTGCTGCTGTGCGAGCTGCGCCGGCGCAGCGGAAGCCTGCTCGCGGCGGCGGCCCTGCACTGGGCCACCAACGGTCTCGGCTTGCTGATCACCGCCGGTCTCGCCGCCCAGATGACCTGACGTCCTGTCGGCCCAGGTGCGGGTAGGCGGCCCACTGGCTGGGCAGTTCCGGTCGCCGCCGCCGGGCAACCGCATCGCGGCCAGTTCGGCGACGGTCAGCCGATCCGCCGACCGGGTCAGGGAGCGGGCGCGAGCACCCAAACGACCTCGCACGGGCCGTCGGTGGCGGCGTTGGACCAGGTGTGCGGCTCGCGGCCGGGGAACGTGAAGGCGTCACCGGCGCCCAGCAGCACCGTGTCGGCGGACAGCCGCAACTCCAGGCTGCCACGGATCACGTAGACGAACTCGACCTCGCAGTCGAGCGTGTACAGCTCGTCGCCGCCGCTGCCACCCGGTTCGACGATCGAGTGGATGACCTGCAGGTGGCTCTGGGTGCCGGGGGTGAGCAGCAGTTCGCCGACCTTGCTGCCGCCGAAGTTGATCGGGCGGCCCTCGCCGGCCCGGACCAGCGACGTGGCGGGTGGTTCGAACAGCTCGCCGACCCGGATGCCGAGCACCTCGCAGATCGACACCAGGGACGCCACCGAGGGGGAGACCTCGTCGCGCTCGAGGCGGCTGATGAACCCCTTGTTGAGGCTCGACGCGTCGGCGACCTGCTGCAACGTGAGCGATCGGGCCTGCCGGGCGGCCCGCAGCCGCCCACCGATCGCGGCACCGGCGGCCGGCGGCTGGGCCACCCGTCGTACCTGCCCTGCCATGAACTCCTCCAGCCGCTTCGTGTTCCGCCGACATTCTCTCGTGTCTGCCCGTCGTGTGGAGCGCCGGGGTGTTAATTCCAAGCAACAAAGGTTGCGTGACAGGAAACTCGGCCCTAGTGTCGCCGCATCAGGTCTCACCTAAGGAACCAGCCATGACCGATAGTCAGCCCGCGATAGCGCGGCCCAAGGTCACCGAGGTCGAGCAGCACGGCATCGACACCATTCCGGCGTCGCACCGGCACTCCCGGCCCATCGACCTGTTCCGCATCCAGTTCGGCGGCACGAACACGTTCGCCACCGTCATCCTCGGCACCTTCCCGATCCTGCTCGGCCTGAACCTGTGGCAGGCCGTCGCGGCCACCCTCACCGGCGTGGTCGTGGGCACCCTGTTCCTCGCTCCGATGGGCCTGTTCGGGCCGCTGACCGGCACCAACAACGCGGTCGCCTCGGGCGCCCACTTCGGCGTACGCGGCCGGATCGTCGGTTCGTTCCTGTCCCTGCTGACCGCCATCGCGTTCTACTCGATCTCGGTCTGGGTCAGCGGCGACGCCGTGGTCGGCGCCCTGGTCCGGCTGGCCGGCGTGCCCGACTCCGACCTGCTGCGCGCCGTCGTCTACGCGCTGCTCGGCGCGATCGTCATCGTCGTGGTCATCTACGGCTACGCGTTCATGCTGCTGGTCAACAAGATCGTGGTGTTCGGCAACACCGCGCTGATGCTGCTCGGCATCGTCGCGCTCGGCGGGAACATCGACCTGGGCTACAACCCCGGCCCGGACGCGTACGCCCTCGGCTCCTTCTGGCCGACCTTCGTGCTGTCCGCCCTGATCGTGATGGGCAACCCGATCTCGTTCGGCGCGTTCCTCGGCGACTGGTCGCGGTACATCCCGGCCGGCACCAAGCCGTCCCGGGTGCTCGGCGCCACCTTCGCCGCCCAGGCCGGCAGCCTGGTCCCGTTCATGTTCGGCGTCTTCACCACCACCCTGGTCGCCGATCAGGCCGACTACATCATCGCCCTGATCAACGTCTCGCCCGCCTGGTACGCGCTGCTGCTGATCGTGGTCGCGTTCCTGGGTGGTCTGTCCACCGGCATCACCGCCCTGTACGGCACCGGCCTGGACTTCTCCTCGGTCTTCCCGCGCCTCAACCGGGTCAAGGCGTCGCTGTTCATCGGCGCGCTCGCGTTCGTCTTCATCCTCGTCGGCCGGCTCGCCTTCGACCTGCTGGCCAGCGTGAACGCGTTCGTCGGCGCGATCGTCATCTGCACCACCCCGTGGATGGTGATCATGACGATCGGGTACTTCGTCCGCCGCGGCCACTACCGGGAAGCCGACCTTCAGGTGTTCAACCAGGGCCGGGAGGGTGGCGCCTACTGGTTCGACAAGGGCGTCAACTGGCGCGGCATGGCCGCCTGGATCCCGGCCGCGATCGCCGGCCTGCTGTTCGCCAACTATCCGCCGCTGATCCAGGGCCCGTTCAAGGACGCCGCCGGGGGAGTGGACATCAGCCTGCTCGTCTCGATCGGCACCGCCGCGGTCCTCTACCTGGGCCTGCTCTTCCTGAAGCCGGAACCCCGGTATGTCTTCGGCCCCGAGGGCGCCCGTCTCGTCCCCTCGAAGGAAGAGCCGCTGCCGGACGTCGTCGACGACCACAAAGCCTCCGAGCACCGCATCAAGACCCGTACCAGCTAAGGATTGATCTTGTCCGTTCCCCGTATCGTCCAGGACGGCCGCATCGGCCAGGTCGACGCGACAGTGGTGCCCCGGTTCGCCGGCCCGGCCACCTTCGCCCGGCTGCCCCGCATCGACGAGGTCTCCGACGTCGACGTCGCCGTGATCGGCGTGCCGTTCGACGCCGGTGTCTCCTACCGCCCGGGCGCCCGGTTCGGTCCCGCCCACGTCCGTGAGTCCTCGCGCCTGCTGCGGCCGTACAACCCGGCGGCCGACGTGTCGCCGTTCGCCAGCCAGCAGGTCGTCGACGCCGGTGACCTGGCGGTGAACCCGTTCAGCCTGGACGAGGCGATCACGCAGATCGAGGCCGGCGCCCGGTCGATGCTGGAACGGGCCGGGAGGCTGGTCACCATCGGCGGCGACCACACCATCGCCCTGCCGCTGCTGCGGGCCGTCGCCGCACAGCACGGGCGGGTCGCCGTGGTGCACTTCGACGCGCACCTGGACACCTGGGACACCTACTTCGGGGCCACGCACACCCACGGAACCCCGTTCCGGCGCGCCTCCGAAGAAGGCCTGATCGACACCTCCGGGTGCCTGCACGTGGGCACCCGGGGGCCGCTCTACTCCTCCCGTGACCTGGTCGAGGACAAGGAACTGGGCTTCCACGTGGTCCCCAGCGTGGAGATCGACGACCTGGGGGCGCGCGGCATCGCCGAACGCATCCGCGACCGGGTCCAGGACCGCCCGGTCTACCTGTCCATCGACATCGACGTGCTCGACCCGGCGTTCGCCCCGGCCACCGGCACCCCCGAGGCCGGCGGCATGACCAGCCGGGAACTGCTCGCCGTGCTGCGCAGTTTCGGCCAGCTGAACCTGGTCGGCGCGGACGTAGTCGAGGTCGCCCCGGCCTACGACCACGCCGAGATCACCGGGATCGCGGCCGCGCACACCGTCTACGAGATCCTGTCCGCGCTCGCACCCCGCGAGGAGGCCCCGTGACACCCCTGGACGCCGCCCGGCGACTGGTCGCCGCGTTCGCCGCGCACGACACCGCCGGCTATTTCGGCTGCTTCGCCGCCGACGCGACGTTCCTGTTCCACACCACACCGGGGCTGTTGCGGTCGCGGTCCGACTACGAGCAGTTGTGGTACGGGTGGGAGCGCGACGGATTCCGGGTGCTCTCGTGCGATTCGTCGGACCAGCACGTCCAGGAGTACGGCGACACCGCGATCTTCACCCACCGCGTACGGACGACGGTGTTTCTGGAAGGCTCGGAGCAGATCCTCTCCGAACGCGAGACGATCGTCTTCCGCCGCGACGGCGACACCTGGCTCGCCGTGCACGAACACCTGAGTGGAGATCCCGCGTGAGCAGTTACCAAGTTGTCGACCCCGCCACCGGGGAACTCGTCGCGTCGTTCCCGACCGCCACCGACGCCGAGGTCACCGCGGCCGTCGACAGCGCCCACCACGCGTACACCACGTGGGCGCGCGGGGCCGCGGCCGCCGACCGGGCCGCCCTGATCGGCCGGGTCGCCGCCCTGCACACCGAACGCCGTCAGGAACTGGCCACCGCGATCCACCAGGAGATGGGCAAGCCGCTCGACGACGCCCTCGGCGAGGTCGACTTCTCCGTCGCGATCTACCAGTACTACGCCGACAACGCGGTGGCGTTCCTCGCCGACGAGCCGATCACCCTCCTCGAGGGCGAGGGCTCCGCGGTGGTGCAGCGCCGCCCGCTCGGGGTGCTGCTCGGCATCATGCCGTGGAACTATCCCGCCTACCAGGTGGCCCGGTTCGCCGGCCCGAACCTGGCGGCCGGCAACACCATCGTGCTCAAACACGCCCCGCAGTGCCCGGCGTCGGCGACCCTGCTCGCCGACATCTTCCGCGACGCCGGGTTCCCGGACGGCGCCTACGTCAACGTGTTCGCCACCAACGAGCAGATCGAGACGGTGATCGCCGACCCGCGGGTGCAGGGCGTGTCGCTGACCGGTTCGGAACGTGCCGGGGCGGCGGTCGCCGAGATCGCCGGCCGGCACCTGAAGAAGGTCGTCCTGGAACTCGGCGGCTCCGACCCGTTCATCGTGCTGAGCAGCGACGACCTGGACGCCACCGTGCAGGCCGCGGCCGCCGCCCGCCTCGACAACACCGGGCAGGCCTGCAACGCCGGCAAGCGGTTCATCGTGCATCGCGACCTGTACGACGAGTTCCTGCCCCGGTTCACCGCCGCGGTCCTGGCCACCCCGCCCGCGCCGTTGTCCTCGGCGGCCGCCGCCTCCCGGCTGGAGGCCCAGGTCACCGCGGCCGTCTCCGGCGGGGCGACTCTGGCGACCGAGGGCTCCCGCGACGGCGCCTGGTACCCGCCGGGTGTGCTCACCGGGGTCGGCGACTTCGCCGAGGAACTGTTCGGCCCGGTCGCGATGGTGTTCAAGGCCGACGACGAGGCCGAGGCCGTGCGGATCGCCAACGACACCCCGTACGGCCTCGGGTCCTATGTCTTCACCACCGACCCGTCGCAGGCCCTGCGCGTCGCCGACCAGCTCGACACCGGCATGGTCTTCATCAACGGCGTCGGCGCCGAGGGCGCGGAGCTGCCGTTCGGCGGTGTGAAGCGCTCCGGCTTCGGCCGCGAACTGGGTCGCTACGGCATCGAGGAGTTCCTCAACCGCAAGATGATCCGTACCGTCGGCTGACGCCCGGCATCGTCCGGTGCGGGGCGATCAGGTCTTCGACCAGGTGGTGAGGGTGGGGACGCAGCGGGCGGCGAAGGTCTCGTAGTCGGACCGGGTGTTGTAGGCGTGGGCGGACAGGCGCAGGTAGCCCTGGCCGTCGAAGGTGCCGAAGGCGCACTCGGCGTTCAGTTCGGCCAGCACCCGGGCCCGGAGCGCGTCCGGGGCGCCGGCCGCCGCGCCCAGGGTTCCGGGCAGCCGGACCAGGCGCATCGGCCCGGCCGGCATGCCCACCGGCACGGTGTGGTCCTCGCCGGTGATCGCGGTGAACGCGGCCGCGACCAGGGCGGCGCCCTCGGCGGCGAGGTCCCCGGTGTACTCCCGCACCCGCTGCCAGCCCCACCGGCGCTCGATCTCCGCCCAGGCGTGCGGGGCGGTGAGCTGGGCGGTGACGTCCAGGGTGCCCTGCACGTCGAAGCGGGCCGGGAACGGCTCCGGCGTCCCCCACGAGTCGATCACCGGGTGCAGACGGGCGCCGTCCCGGGCGATCAGGACCGCCGCGCCGGGCGGGGCACAGGCGTACTTGTGCAGGTTGCCGATCCAGTAGTCGCAGTCCAGGCCGTCGAGGGGCCGGTCGAGCAGCCCGGGGACGTGGGCGCCGTCGACGAGCACCGGGATGCCGCGTTCCCGGGCGGCGGCCGAGATCGCGGCCACCGGCAGGTACCGCGCGGTGGGGGCGGTGACGTGATCGATCACCACGAGCGCGGTGTGCGCGGTGAGACCGTCGATCACCGCGGCGGCTGCCTCGTCCGGCCCGGCCCCGAGGGGGACGTGTACCCGGCGGACCGGGGCCCGGCGTTCGGCGGCCATCGTGACGGCCCCGTATCCGTGGTCGGTGACCAGGATGTCGCTGCCGGCCGGAATGTCGACGGCGTTCAGGACGGCCGTCGCGCCGGCGCTGGCGTTCGGTACCAGGGCGAGACGGTCGTGCGGGACGCCGAGACAGTCGGCGACCTGGACACGGGCGGCGGCGACCCGGGCGGGCAGACCGGCGAACCAGCGAACCGGCGCGGCGTTCATCTCGGCCCGCAGAGCGTCCTGGCGCACCAGGGTCGATGCGGGTGCCGCGCCGAACGAGCCGTGATTGAGATGGAGCAGGTCGTCACTGAGAAGCCAGGCGGCGCGAGCGGGACGCCCGTCGGGGAGTTGAAGCACAGTGAAATGTTACAGAAGAGCGCTCGATGCAGGAAGAAGGCCAGTTCGCTGGGAAGAAGTGCGATGAATCCCCACTGTCGATTCCCTCCGCTAAGAGCATGTGACATAGTACAGCTGCTAGGGCCGCACCTGCGGACAGCCTGCTCGACGTGGGCCGGACCGCAAACCGCCCCGACGCGGTTCCCGCCGGACCGGGGGAACTCGCCACCACCGGAGAGGATGCCGGATGAGCCCCGAGCCCACCGACCTTCGCGGAGTCATCGTCGCCACCGCGCTGCCCTACAAGGAGAACCCGTCCGCGCCGGCCGGTCTCGAGGTCGACTACGACAGGTTCGCCGAGCACTGCGACTGGCTGATCGGCAACGGCTGCCGTGGAGTCGGCCCGAACGGCTCGCTCGGCGAGTACTCGTCGCTCACCGACGCGGAGCGCCGCAAGGTCATCCAGGTCGCCGTGGAGACGGTCGGTGACCGCGGTGTCGTCGTCGCCGGTGTGCACGGTCCGGGCTGGCACCAGGCCAAGCACTGGGCCGAGCTGGCCGCCGAGGACGGCGCGCACGGCCTGCTGTCGCTGCCGCCGACCATGTACCGGGCCAGCGACGCGCAGGTCATCGAGCACTACGCCAAGCTCAGCGAGGTCGGCCTGCCGATCATGATCTACAACAACCCGATCGACACCAAGGTCGACCTGCGCCCCGACCTGGTCGCCGAGATCGCCGCGCTGCCGAACATCTCCGCGATCAAGGAGTTCAGCGGCGACGTCCGCCGGCTCTTCGCGATCAAGGAACTCTGCGACATCGACGTGGTCGCGGGCGCCGACGACGTGCTGTTCGAGCTGATGGCCGACGGCGCCGTCGGCTGGTTCGCCGGCTTCCCGAACGTCTTCCCCCGCGAGTCGGTGGAGATCTACGAGCACATGCTGGCCGGCCGGTTCGTGGCGGCCCGCGAGCTGTACAAGCACCTCGTCGCGGTGTTCCGCTGGGACTCCCGGGTCGAGTTCGTGCAGGCCATCAAACTGAGCATGGACCTCGTCGGACGGTACGGCGGCCCGTGCCGCCCGCCGCGCGGCCCACTGACCGCCGAGCACCACGCGCAGGTCACCGCGGACACCGGTCGGGCGGTCGCGGCACTGGAGAAGCACCGAGCGCCGGCGGTCTGACCACCGCCGCCGGCGTTGCGGAACCGCTGAGTGCCGTACTCTGTGTTCGCTGAGCGAATCTGCGCAGTGTGACATTTTACAGATGGAGGATTGCCGGTGAGTCTGTCGGTCATCGGGCCGGTCGAGGTGGGCGTCAGCCTGCGGGGCACCGTGGAGGACGCGGTCGCCGCCGCGATCGTCTCGGGGGAACTCGCGCCGGGCACCCTGGTGACCGCCCCGACCCTCGCCGCCCGGTTCGGCGTGTCCGCCACGCCGGTCCGCGAAGCCATGCTCAACCTGCAGAAACGCGGGTTCGTCGATGTGGTGCGCAACAAGGGTTTCCGGGTCACCGACGTCAGTGAGCAGGACCTCTGGGAGATCGTGCGGATCCGGCAGCAGCTGGAGAGCCCGCCGATGCGTGAGATCGCCCGGACCCTGCAACCCGAGCAGGCCGCCGAGCTGCGGGTGAAGGCGCAGGACATCGTGGACGCCGCGGCGGCCGCCGACCTGTCCGGTTATCTCACCGCCGACCTGGTCTTCCATCTGCGGCTGCTCGGACTGCACGGCAACCGGCGGCTGATCGAGCTGGTCAAGGACCTGCGGCAGCAGACCCGGATGGTGGGGCTGGCCGACATGGTCGGAACGGCCGAGCTGGCCCGGTCGGCGGCCGAGCACCACACCATGATCGACCTGCTGGAAGCCCGCGACGGCCGGGGCGCCGAAACACTGATGAATGCGCACATCGGGCACGTCCTGGGCTGGTGGAGCGGCCGCTCCGAGGACTGAACCCGCTGCTCACGAGGCCGGCCACGACACCGTGGCCGGCCTTCGTGCTGCCCGGGACCGGTGCCGGCGGAGAAATTTGATCTCCAGTTTGTAAAAAGTTGCCCGGGACCTATCGCGAGAGATGTGTGACATACTACTGTTCCCTCAAGTGACCGGGGTCGCATTGATCCGGCACTGCCGCAGGTCACCGAGATGACTGCCGCGGACGTTCCGACCCCGCATGGTGCGCACCCGATTCGCCGCGGTGACTGCGTGATGCGCTCCTCTGAGGAAGGCAGAACCCTCTTGAAACGAACCACACCCCCCGTGGCCCTGGCCGGGCTGACGGTCTCCGTTCTGGCCCTGCAAGCCTGCTCCGGCGGTGGATCCACCACCACCGGCGGCGCCGCGACCGGCGGCGCCGCGGTCAAGGGCGGCACCGTCACCGTCCTGCAGACCACCGACTTCTCCCACCTCGACCCGGCCCGCGGCTTCGACGGCGGCGTCAACGCGTTCTACCGGCTGGTCTACCGCACGCTGGTCACCAAGGCGGCGAACGACGCGGCCGACCCCAACGCGATGGTGCCCGACCTGGCGCAGGGCCTCGGCGAGGTGTCCGCGGACGGCCTGACCTGGACGTACAAGATCAAGCCCGGGGTCAAGTTCGACACCGGCGCGGCGATCACCAGCAAGGACGTCAAGTTCGGCATCAGCCGCGCCTGGGATCCGGAGATCGGCATCGGCGCCCCCTACCTGCGCCAGCTGCTCGCCACCCCGGACACCTACAAGGGCCCGTACCAGTCCGGCGAGAACCCGGCCATCGAGACCCCGGACGACACCACGGTCGTCTTCAAGCTCAAGGCCCCGTTCCCGGAGTTCGACGCGGTCCTGTCGATGCCCAGCGCGGTGCCGTTCCCGGTCGGGACCGGCGGCGGCAACGAGTTCATCAACGACATCGTCGCCTCCGGCCCGTACGACCTGGAGGCCTTCACCCCGGGCAGCACCATCAAGCTCAAGCGTAACCCGAACTGGGACGCCGCCACCGACACCGAGCGCAAGGCGTACCCGGACGGCTGGAACTTCGCCATCGGCATCGACGGCGCCACCATCGACGAGCGGCTGATCGCCGGCCAGGGCGCCGACGTCAACGCGATGGCCGGCTCGGTGCAGACCGCCACCATCGCCCGGCTGCAGACCCCGCAGCTCAAGGACCGGGTGGTCAAGGCCCCGTCGACCTGCCTGACCTACGTCGGCCTGAACACCAGCAAGAAGAACATCAGCGACGTCCGCGTCCGTCAGGCCATCAACCTGGCGGTGGACAAGACCACGCTGCTCAACGCCACCGGCGGCAACCAGTTCGCCACCATCGCCTCGACGATCATCCCGTCGAACGTCTCCGGGCACGCCGACTACAACCTGTACCCGAGCACCGGCGACACCGGTGACGTGGAGAAGGCCAAGGCGCTGCTCACCGAGGCCGGGCTGCCCAACGGCTTCACCCTGACCCTGGACATCCGCACCCGCCCGGTCGCCCAGGCGCAGGGCGAGGCGATCCAGCAGAGCCTCAAGCGGGTCGGCATCGACGTCAAGCTCAACGTGATCGACGCCGCCACCTACTACGAGACGATCGCCACCCCGTCGCAGCAGAACGACGCCGCGATCACCGGCTGGTGCCCGGACTGGGCGTCCAGCGCCTCCACGTTCCTGCCGCCGCTGTTCGACGGCCGGCAGATCACCGACAAGGGCAACCAGAACCTCGCCCAGCTCAACGACCCGGCGATCAACACCGAGATCGACCGGATCAAGGCGCTCACCGACCTGACCGAGGCCAACAAGGCCTGGGGCGAGCTGGACCAGAAGATCATGGAGCTGGCGCCGATCGTCCCGGTCAACGTGGAGAACCGGATCTACCTGCCCGGATCGAACGTGGCCGGTCTGGTGGCCCCGCAGGGCGACCAGGACTACGCCATCATCGGTCTCAAGGACGCGTCGAAGGGCTGACCTGAACGTGTCGATATCGTCCACCGAACTGGAAGCCGCGGGAGCGCCGGACAACGGCGCCCTCGTGGCGGCCACGGACCCCCGCCGCAGCGTCTGGCACGTCCTGCTGCGCGACCCGTCGGCCATCGCCTGCCTCGTCTACATCGGCATCGTCGTCCTGATGGCGATCTTCGCGCCACTGATCGTCAAGGTCAGCGGCTGGGGACCGTACGACTTCGACCAGACCGCGATCGACCCGAACCTCGGCGGCATCCCGCTCGGGTCGTTCGGCGGGATCTCCGCGGACCACTGGCTCGGCGTCGAACCGCAGAGCGGCCGGGACATCTTCGCCCGGATCGTCTACGGCGCCCGTGCCTCGATGCTCATCGCGGTGGGCGCGACGGCGCTGACGACCGTGCTCGGGGTCGTGTTCGGCCTGCTCGCCGGATACTTCGGTGGACGGACCGACATGGTGATCTCCCGGCTCATGGAGTTCCTGATGGCGTTCCCCGCCCTGATCTTCATGATCGCGGTGCTCTCCGCGCTGCCCGCCGACAACCGGCAGTACCTCCTGGTGCTGGTCATCTCGGTGTTCGGCTGGCCGTACCTGGCCCGGATCGTGCGGGCCCAGACCATGTCGCTGAAACAGCGCGAGTTCGTCGAGGCCGCCCTCGCGTCCGGCGCCTCCCGGACCCGGCTGGTCTTCACCGAGATCCTGCCGAACCTGCGCTCCACCATCCTGGTGATGGTCACCCTGGCGGTGCCCGGCTACATCGGCACCGAGGCCGGGCTCTCCTTCCTCGGTGTCGGCGTGGTGCCGCCCACCCCCTCGTGGGGACAGATGATCTCCAGCTCGGTCGGCTGGTACTCCGTCGTCCCCACCTACTTCCTGGTGCCGGGCACGTTCCTGGCCCTGCTGGTGCTCTCCTTCATGGTCCTCGGTGACCGTGTCCGGTCGGCCGTCGATCCCGGAGGCCGCTGACATGACCCGCTATCTCGTCAACCGGGTCCTCGGGATGCTCCTCGTCCTGTTCCTGGTGGCCCTGTTCACCTACATGGTCTTCTTCCTGCTCTCGCCGGACCCGGCGGTGCAGATCTGCGGCAAGACCTGCACCCCGGAGCGGATCGACCAGATCCGCGCCAACCTCGGACTGGACGACCCGTTCCCGGTGCAGTTCCTGCACTTCCTGGAAGGACTGTTCCTGGGCCGCGACTACGGCACCGGGGCGAGCGCCGTGCACTGCTCGGCGCCCTGCCTCGGCTACTCGTTCCAGAGCGCCCAGGTCGTCACCGACATGATCGTGCAGCGCCTGCCGGTCACCGCCGTCGTCGCGATCGGCGCCGCGGTGCTCTGGCTGCTCGCCGGCGTCATCGGCGGCCTGCTCAGCGCGGTCCGCGAGGGCCGGTTCACCGACCGGTTCATCACCGCCCTCACCCTCGGCGGCATGTCGGTCCCGAACTACGTGCTCGCCCTCGCGCTGCAGTACGTCTTCGTCGTCCAGCTCCAGTGGCTGCCCTTCCCCCAGGCGGTCCCGTTCGCCGACGACCCGGGGCAGTGGTTCCTCAACTTCATCCTGCCGTGGACCGTCCTCGCCATCGGGTACGCCTCCTCGTACACCCGGCTCACCCGGGCCAACGTGATCGACACCCTGAGCGAGAACTTCGTGCGCACCGCCCGGGCCAAGGGCCTGCGACCGCACCTGGTGTGGCGGCGGCACGCGCTGCGGCCGGCGCTCACCCCGATCGTCACCATCGCCGGCATGGACTTCGCCGGCCTGCTCGGCGGCGCGCTGATCACCGAGACGGTGTTCGGCATCAACGGCGTCGGCAAACTGGCCGCCGACTCGATCACCAAGAACGACCAGCCGGTGATCATGGCGGTCACCCTGCTCGCGGCGTTCTTCGTGGTGGTCGGCAACATGGTGGTCGACCTCCTCTACTCGGCGATCGACCCCCGGGTCCGGGCGGGAGCGACCACATGAGCCTCTTGCGGGTGAACGATCTGACCGTGAAATTCGGCGACGTGACCGTGGTCGACGGGCTCGGCTTCGAACTGCCGAAGGGCGGCTCGCTCGGCATCGTCGGCGAGTCCGGCTCCGGCAAGTCGATGACCAGCCTCGCCGTGATGGGCCTGCTGCCCAAGGGCGCGCTGTGCACCGGGGAGATCAGCTTCGACGGGATCGACCTGAACACCCTGTCCGAGCGGCGGATGCGGGAGATCCGTGGCGACCGGATCGCGATGATCTTCCAGGACCCGCTGTCGTCGCTGAACCCCTACTACACCGTCGGCACCCAGATCGCCGAGGCGTACCGCTCGCACCGCTCCGGCGTGAGCCGCCGCGCCGCCCGCCAGGTGGCGATCGAGGCGATGGAGCGGGTGCACATCAAGGAGGCCGGGCGGCGGGTCGACGACTACCCGCACCAGTTCTCCGGCGGCATGCGCCAGCGGGTGATGATCGCGATGGCGCTCAGCACCGAACCCGAGCTGATCATCGCGGACGAGCCGACCACCGCCCTGGACGTCACCGTGCAGGCCCAGATCCTGGACCTGCTCGCCGAGGTCCGCCGGGACACCGGCGCCGCCCTCATCATGATCACCCATGATCTGGCGGTGGTCAGCGAGGTCGCCGACACCGTCGTGGTGATGCGCTACGGCGACGTCGTCGAGACCGGCAGCACCGAACAGATCTTCTCCGATCCGCGGCATCCCTATACCCAGGCTCTGCTCGACGCGGTGCCGCGCATCGACGACGAGATCGGCGACCTGCGTACCCTCGGAGGTGGATCGTGACCGGCGAACTCCTGCTGCGCGCCCGCGACCTGGTCAAACAGTTCCCGGTGGCCGGTACCGCCGGGCTGTTCCGGCCGGCCCGGCTGTTCACCGCCGTCGGCGGTGTCTCGTTCGACCTGCACGCCGGCGAGACCCTGGCCCTGGTCGGCGAGTCCGGCTCCGGCAAGTCGACCACCGCGCGCCTGGCCGCCCGGCTCCTCGACGTCACCTCCGGCACCGTCGAGCTGGCCGGTCAGGACGTGACGACCCGCAAGGGCAAGGACCTGGCGGCGGTACGGCGTACCGTCCAGGTGGTCTTCCAGGATCCGTTCTCGTCCCTCAACCCGCGGCACACCGTCGAACGGATCGTCACCGCGCCGCTGCTCTACCAGAAGCGGGACATCCCCGGCGGCTCCCGCGAATTCACCCGCACCCTGCTGGACAGGGTCGGGCTCAACCCCGACTGGCTGAACCGCTACCCGGCCCAGTTCTCCGGCGGGCAGGCCCAGCGCATCGGCATCGCCCGTGCCCTGGCCGTCGGGCCCCGGGTGCTGGTCTGTGACGAGGCGGTCTCCGCCCTCGACGTGTCGGTCCAGGCCCAGATCATCAACCTGCTGCGCGACCTGCAGGCCGAGGAGGGCTTCGGCTGCCTCTTCATCGCCCACGACCTGGCGGTGGTCCGGCAGATCGCCACCTCGGTCGCGGTGATGACCGCCGGGCGGGTGGTCGAGGCGGGGGACCGGGACACCGTGTTCGGCGACCCGCAGCACGAGTACACCCGGCGGCTCCTCGCCGCCGTCCCGCGGATCCGCCCCGAGTGGGAGGCCGCACGGCGAGCGAAGGCGGCGGCCCGATGACAGTGGAATACCCGATCCCGGGCGCGTGGGTGCGGGAGTTCACCGTGCCGGTGCCTCTGGACTGGTCGGACGAGACGGCCGGGACCATCGAGGTCTTCGTCCGGGAGCTGTCCGACCCGGAACGCCGGCACGACGACCTGCCGCTGCTCACCTACCTGCAGGGCGGGCCGGGCGGAGCCAACCCGCGGCCGCTCGGTGTGGACGGCTGGATCGCCGAGGCGCTGCCCGACCACCGGGTGATCATGGTGGATCAGCGTGGCACCGGGCGCAGCACACCCGTCGACGGGGCGGTGATCTCGCGGTTCCCCGATGGGAAGGCGGCCGCCGATCATCTGCTCAAGTTCCGGGCGGATTCGATCGTCCGGGACCTGGAACACGTACGGCGAAATAGTTATGGCGGTAAGAAGTGGGCGACGCTGGCCCAAAGTTTCGGGGGATGGCTGACCCTCACCTACCTCTCCGTCGCGCCGGAGGCGCTGACCGCTTGTTACGTCTGCGGCGGCATCCCCGGCCTGCCGCCCGACCCGGACGAGGTCTACCGGCGCACCTTCACCCGGGCCGCCACCAAGACCGCCGACTTCTACGCCCGCTACCCGCAGGACATGGACGCCGTGTCCGCCATCGCCGACCGGCTCGCCGACGGTGACGTGCTGCTGCCGGACGGCTCGCCGCTGTCCGTCCAGCGGTTCCAGAGCCTCGGCGGCGACCTCGGCTTCGGGCCCGGCCACCTGCGCCTGCACTGGCTGGTGTCGGAGGCGTTCCACCCGGCCGGGCACCTGACCACCGGCTTCCTGGAGACCGTGCTGACGAAGACGTCGAACGCGTCCAACCCGCTGTTCTGGACCCTGCAGGAGACCATCTACGGCGACGGCGGCAACGGCCCGTTCCGCTGGTCCGCGCAACGCGAACGGGACCGCCGCCCGGAGTTCGGCACCGATGTGCGCCCACTGCAGTTCACCACCGAGATGGCCTTCCCCTGGATGTTCCAGGAGGTCACCGCGCTGCGGCCGTTCGCCGCCGCGATGGAGGAACTGGCCGGGATCACGACCTGGACCCCGCTGTACGACACCCGGCGGCTGGCCGAGAACGAGGTCCCGCTCGCCGCCGCCGTCTACTTCGACGACGTGTTCGTCGACGAGGGCCTGCAACGGAACACCCTCGCCCGGCTCGGCAACAGCCGGGCCTGGGTGACGAACGAGTTCGAGCACGACGGCATCGGCAGCGGACGGGTCTTCACCCACCTGCGCGAGATGGTCCGCGACCGAGGAGGAGTCCGACGATGACACAGCCCCGCCCGCCCTGGGCCGGTACCAAACCGCCCCGGCTGGCCGACGACAGCCCCGGATTCCTGGCCGCCATCGGTCAGGGCTGGGCCACCCGGCAGGTGCCCGCGCCGGTCGACCCGGCCGCCGCGAAAGCCGCCGCCGACCACCGGGAACGGCTCAGCGCCGCGCTGCCCGGCGAGACGATCGTGCTCGCCGCCGGCGGCGCCAAGAACCGCAACGGCGACGCCGACTACGCGTTCCGGGCCGACAGCGACTTCGTCTGGGCCACGTCCTGCCAGGTCGAAGGCTCGATCCTGGTGATGACACCCCGGCCCGGTGGCCACGACGCGGTGCTCTACATGCCGCCACCGGCCCGGCCCGGGGAACGTGACTTCTTCGCCAGCGCCGCGTACGGCGAACTGTGGGTGGGCCCCTCGGCCGGTCTGGACGACTGGTCGTCGGCGCTGGACCTGCCGGTACGGGCGCGCGAGTCGTACACCGAACCGTCCTCGTTCGTCTCCGGCGCGGTGGCCGCCTCCGACCTGCGCATGATCAAGGACGACTGGGAGATCGGCCAGCTCCGGGCGGCGATCGACGCCACCGTGGACGGCTTCGCCGCGGTCGCCGCCGAGGTGCCCCGGGCGATGACCGACGGGCTCGGCGAGCGCTGGCTGCAGGGCACCTTCGACAGGCACGCCCGCACCTTCGGCAACGGCCCCGGCTACAGCACCATCGTCGGCTCCGGGCCGCACGCGCCGATCCTGCACTGGGTGCGCTGCGACGGCCCGATCCTGCCCGGCGAGACACTCCTGCTCGACATGGGGGTGGAAGCGCGGTCGCTGTACACCGCCGACGTCACCCGGACCCTCCCGGTCGGCGGCGGATTCACCCCGGCCCAGCGCCAGGTCCACGACCTGGTCGAGGCCTCGCACCGGGCGGGCATGGCCCAGGTCCGGCCCGGAGCCCGGTACTCGGACTTCCACTTCGCCTCGATGGAGGTCCTCGCCCGGGGCCTCGCCGACTGGGGACTGCTCGGAGTCTCGGTGGACGAGGCGCTCGCCCCCACCGGGCAGCAGCACCGCCGGTACATCGTCTGCGGCGTCGGCCACCACCTGGGACTCGACGTGCACGACTGCGGCGCCTCGGTGTACGACAACTACCATGGGGCCGACCTGCGCGAGGGCATGGTCCTGACCGTGGAGCCGGGGATCTACTTCCACGCCCACGACGAGACGGTGCCGCCGGAGTTGCGCGGCATCGGCGTCCGGATCGAGGACGACCTGCTGGTCACCGCGACCGGGCACGAGGTGCTGTCCGGGGCGCTGCCGATCGACGCGGCCGGTCTCGAAAAGTGGGCGGCCCGATGACCTTCTCGCCGTTGAGTGATGTCCGGCTGCACGACGGGGTGCACTCCCGGGCCCAGGAACAGATGCTGCACCTGGCGCGCGAATATCCCGTGGACCGGCTGCTGGCGGTGTTCCGGGCCAATGCGGGTCTGGACACCCGGGGCGCGCTGCCGCCGGGGAACTGGGAGGACTTCGGGCACGGCGAGGAGGAGCCGTGGTCCGGCTCCGACTATCCCGGGGCGGGAGTGGCACAGACCGCCTCACTACTCCGGGGGCACTATGCCGGGCATTTCCTGTCGATGCTGGCTATCGCCTACGGTTCAACCGATGAATTGATTTTTAAGGACAAATCGGACGAGATGGTCGCCGGGCTGGCCGAGGTGCAGCAGGCCCTCGCGGCCACCGGGCGGTTCAGCCATCCGGGCTTCCTGGCCGCGTACGGCGAATGGCAGTTCACCCGCCTGGAAGACCTTGCGCCGTACGGCGAGATCTGGGCGCCCTGGTACACCTGCCACAAGATCATGGCCGGGTTGCTCGACGCCTACCAGCACACCGGCAACAAGCAGGCCCTCGACGTGGTGACCAGGATGGGCCACTGGGCGGCCCGCAGCATCCTCGCCGTCGACCCGGTCCAGCGGCAGCGCATGTGGTCGCTCTACATCGCCGGCGAGTACGGCGGCATGAACGAGAGCCTCACCGTCCTGCACCGGATCACCGGCGAACAGATCTTCCTGGACGCCGCCGCGGCCTTCGAGATGGATGCGTGGCTGGCCGGGGCGGCCGCCGGGCACGACGTCCTCGACGGCATGCACGCCAACCAGCACCTGCCGATGCTCGTCGGGCACCTCACCCAGTACGAGGTCACCGGTGAGCGGCGCTACCTGGACGCGGTGCTGAACCTGTGGGACCAGATCGTCCCCGGGCGCACCTTCGCGCACGGCGGCACCGGCGAGGGCGAACTGTGGGGCCCGGCCGGGGCGGTGGCCCGGTTCATCGGCCGCCGCAACGCCGAGTCGTGCGCCACCTACAACCTGCTGAAGATCGCCCGCGGGCTGTTCACCCACACCCGGGACGTGAAGTACCCGGACTACATCGAACGCGCCTCGCTCAACCACATGGTCGGCTCCCGCGCCGACGTCGTCTCGGACCACAGTCCCGAGGTCGTCTACATGTACCCGGTCGACCCGGGCGCGGTCCGCGAGTACGACAACGTGGGCACCTGCTGCGGGGGCACCGGCCTGGAGAGCCACGTCAAACACCAGGAGTCGATCTGGTACGCCGAACCCGGCGAACTCTACGTCCTGCAGTACGTGCCGTCCCGGCTGACCTGGGCGGACGGCGACGTGGTACTGCAGACCCGCTACCCCCGGGACGGCGAGATCACCCTGACGATCGGCTTCACCGCCACCGTCACCCTGCACCTGCGGATCCCGCCGTGGGCGCGCGGCCGGGCCGGGGCCCGGGTCGGCGAGGAGTCCCAGCCGGCCGGCGACGGGGAGTTCGTGACGATCCGCCGCGACTGGCGGGCCGGGGACGTCGTCACCCTGACCCTGCCGATGCCGTTGCGCCTCGTCCCCACCCCGGACGACCCGGCGCTGGTCAGCCTCGAACTCGGGCCGACAGTGCTGCTGGCCCGCGACGACGCCACGACGACACTCTCCGTGGCGCCGGCCGGGGCGCGGCTCCTGGACGGCAGCATCACCGGGTTCACGGTGGACGACGACCTGGTCACCGTCCTCGGGCACACCTTCGAACCGGCCTGGTCCGGCGGTGATCACCGCTACCACGTCTACCTGCGGCTCGACGACGCGGACATCCTGTTCCACGGCAGCGACCCCGGCGTACCGAACCGTCGCGACCAGGACGGCTGGTCGTTCCTGGGGGCGCTCTGGGCCGGCGGCGGATACGCCACGGTCGGGGAGTTCTTCGGCGCGGTGCACCAGTACGTCGTACAGGCGGCCGGTAAAGGTCTGCTGAGCCGGGCGGAAGCCGAAGCGGTGCTGGTCGCGGCGTCGGCGAGCACCCTCGCCGACGGTGTCCATGTCATCGCGGAACTGCCGCCGGACGTGGGCGCGGAGTCGGCGGCGCCGGTGATCCGGATCGACGTGACGGGGGAGCGGGCGTCGTCCGGCTGGTACACCTCGCTGCCGTCGTGCTCCGTCACCGTGGTCTCGCCGGGCCCGGGGATCGGATCGGTGGAGATCACCCTCGACGGTGCGGAGTGGACGCCGGTCGAGGGCCCGGTGGCTCTGCCGGCGGACGGCCGTCACCTGGTCCGGGCCCGGGCCACCGACGTGTCCGGGCGTATCGTGCACGTGTCCCGCGAGATCGACGTCGACACCGCCCCGCCGGGCGCGTCGGCGCGGGTCCGGTCGCTGGGCCGCAGCGTCGAGGTGACACTGGACGCGGTCGACGACGTGTCCGGCGTGGACCGCATCCAGTGGCGGACCGCTGAGACGTTCTGGGGTGTCTTCCAGGAGCCGTTCACCCGGGCCCTGCACGACGATCCGCAGACTCTGGAGTTCACCGCCACCGACCGGGCCGGGAACACCACACCGGTCCAGACGGTGACCCTGCCCGCCCTCTGAGAATCCGTCAGGCGGCGAACATCGCCCGGTGACGTTCCGCCCGATCGCGGAACGTCACCGGTCTGCGGCCTGCTCGCGGGCCCGGCCCTGGTCAGGAACGGGACTGGGTCCCCAGCACGTCGACGGCCCAGATCACCAGGAAACCGGCGGCGGCCAGGGCGACCACCGCCAGGCCGATCATCAGCAGGAACGAGCGCGCCACCGACACGGCCCGGTCCTTGCCGGACGAGGACGGCTGGGGCTCGGGCGACTCGTCCTCGAACTCGAACATGCGCCGAACTATAACTTCAGCGCGGTGTAGGTGCTCATGGGGCTGAGGATAGCCAGGTGAGAGGCTGGATCCTCGGCTTCTTGATGTCGGGGCATCGGGAACCCCGCGGGGACGCCTCCACTGCTGCCAGTAGCCAGCCCATCACCAACGAGCCAGCACCACCAGCCTCACAGTCAGGACAGCGGCACCTTGATGCCGGGCGTGAACGCCGACTCGTGCAGCACGATCGACGCCAGTTTCGTCCCGGCTGGCACGTCGAAGGCAATCTTGCCTTTCACCTGGTTGCCGGGGTTGATGTTCTCGTAGAACGTCGACCCGTCATCGTTGGCCGCCATGCTCGCGCCCGAGTCCACGTCGTAGGTGTTCCCGGCCGCATCGGTGGCCTTCTGCGATGAATCGGCGAACGCCTCCGCCGACGTAGAAGTGTTCTTGATCGTCACCGAGACGACACAGAACTCACCCTGCGCCTTCGACCCGAACCGGCCACCGACCTGCTTCTGCCCGCATTTCATGCCGGTCACCGTGAACTCGAACTTGCCGTCCGTCGCAGCCTTGTTCATTTCCCCGGCAACCGCGTTCTCGCCCTTCTGATTCGCATCCATCTCACCGGCCGCATCCGACGCCACCTTCGCAGCACCGCCGAGGCAGGCAGTGAACAGGCCGGCACAACCACCACCGACCACCAGGATCCCGACGAGGATCCACAGCCAGACGCGGCGCTTCGTAGGCGGCGGCCCGTACCCACCGGGCCCGTAGTCGGGTTGTGGAGGCAGAGGCTGGCCGGGTTGAGGCGGGTAGGTCACGACAAGGCTCCGTGCCGGGCAGGTTGAGGGCTGGTTGACGTGGCCGGGTAACCAGCCCGGAAACCCGGCCACACCCACCACCAACTTCGGCATCGAAGTAGCGGTGTGGCGCGAACGGGCCAAACCCGAGAACTGAAAGTCGGTCACCACCTCAGCCGATCATCCACAGACGGTGATGCGGCAGTCCGGGATCTCGATCGTCAACCCGCCGTCCGACAGGCCCGCATCCAGGCCCGGTCGGCGCATCAACACCGCGACCCTCGCATCCATCGACGTGTCCAGCACCTAAAAGACCGAGCGGCAACTCACGCCGGCGGGTTGAAGCCGACCTGGGCGCGCATGGCCGCCAGCTTCTCCGGCGTCAGCTGGGCGCGGTGCTCAGCGAGTCGGGTCCGCCAGCGGGCCTACCCGGACTCGGTGACGACCAGGCCGAGCGACGGGTCGAAAACGCCGTCGTCTCGAGTGCTCGTGTCCTGCTCCATGGTTCGAGGAGTCGCATGACGGTGAGGCGGTAACCGCCGACAATCTAAATCCAGCCCGAGTCCCGGTAGACCACCTCGCCGGGAAGCCCGTAAGCGCGCGGGTTGATGTCGAAGTCGCAGGCGAACTGCTGGTTGGCCGAGTAGTCGTCAGGATGCCGGCTGCCCCAAATGATCACCTGGTGTCGTTCGCCGCCGGCATCCACAGGTGCCGCGTCGATGGAGGGATCGCGTTCGCACTGGTATTTCCAGTCCTGGTAGGCGCGCTGCACCACGTCGGAACCGGAACCGATGTCGTCGGGGAAGTCTTTCAGCACCCACAGTCTGTTCGTGTCGCTCATCGGTCCTCCTGACGCAGTGCAGTGCGCGGCGGGCTACCGGGAGTGGCGGGTCGCCCATGCTGCCATCTGGGTTCGGGTGGGGCGTCCGTCCGTCGGGTCGTCGACCTCTTCGGGACGGGTGAACCAGTCTCGAAGCCACGCCCCTTCGATGCGCGGTCCGACGGTGGACTTCATCGCCAGCTGCCACGGCACTGATGTACGGATCAGGGTGCGGAGGTCGGCTGGCGATAGGTCGGCGTAGCGCGTCAGCATCCGGTTGATCGTGTTCAGGGCGCCAGTCGGAGGGGATTCGGGTTCGCTGGGGTCGGCCTGGTAGTCGACGGCGATTCCGTGGTCGGTGGCGTAGATGGCCTCGGTGAACAGCGGGTCGCCGCCGAGGGCGAGGTGGTGGCCTTGGGCGAAGAACAGCAGGAGATCGCGTTTCGGGTCGGACAGCCGCGGCCGGTTGATTTCTATGGTCTTGATGACGGAGATGATGCTCGAAGTCATCGCGGCACGGTACTGGTCAATGACTGATCCACTCGCTCGGGCGTTCGGGCCAGTCAGGTGCGACTCGTCGGCCGATACCGCCGTCTGGGGCACGTGGCGCACCTCCCTCAAACTGCTGCCATCACGAAAGGTATCGATGCCACTACTGCTTTGGTGTCGGATCAGGGACTGGTCGGTATTGGTCATCATCGCTCCATTCGAGAACTCGGTGGGGTTGCGATCAGACGGGGTTCTCGGTGATGCGCCGGCCGCGGTCGTACCGACCGACCTGACGGCTCCAAGCGGTCAGCAGCGGGCCGATCTCTTCGTCGGGCACCTGGGCAGGTGTTCTCGTGAGCCATCTCGCCCGCGGCGAGGTCGGCAACGATCCGTGGGCGTACGTGCGGCCCGGCAGCGCGGGTGACACTTGGACCGCGGATAGGGGCTGTTCGGTAGCGTCCTGGCATGCAGCACTTCACCAACGACGACGCCGGCTACCTGGCGTGGGTTGCCGCAAACCCTGCCGGGCATGTTCTCAATGCCAACCGAGATCCCGACCCCAGCCATTTTCGGCTTCATCGGGCCGATTGCCGCTACGTGCAGGGCACTCCTGGCAACGGGGTCCGCTGGACCCACCTTTACCCGAAGGTTTGCGGAACGCGTCCCGAGTTGGAGGCGTGGGTACGCGATGAGGTTACGGACGGGCAGATCCACGGCTGCTCCAACTGCCGTACCTGAGGGCCCGCCTGCGAGACGAACGCGTGGCGCCGTCGAGGCTCCTGTCTCGAATTCATCCGATATCGGCCATACCGTTATTGGCGCATGTATGGCGTTAAAACTAAAAGCCCCGAAATGCGGCAAGGTGACCTGGTAGTAATCGATCAAACTGACAGGAAGGTGGTGCCACCCGTGAACCCCGAAAACGTTTGGTCGGTTGAGCTGAACTAGCGGGAGGTGGACGAACTTGCCCGCTGGTTCAACCAAAACTTGGATCTCAGGGGACGAAAGCATCAGTTGCAACCCGCGCCCCTGCCGATAGCACGCAACTTTGAACGGTCACTGCTGCAGGCGCGCACCCCGAATGACTCTCGGTGGATCACTGAAGAGACTGCGGCAATCGTGACCAGTTCAGGGTGGTGCAGCGGAGCCCTATGTAGACCGCATCGATGTGGACCTCGTGGCGCTTGGGCTTGCTGCTCATCCGAAAGGTGTGCGCAATTAGGTCACCTCAGATGGTTACGGTGTTGCATCCGGCTTGGCAAGCCAGTTCGCCCGCGCCTTGAGGTGCCGGGCGTCCTCCAGCACGTTTGTGCTGCCGGGCCGGCTGATTCGGCAGCCGGGGTTCCCCTGCGCTGGCCACCTCCGACTGCACCGTGGTCAGAATTTCCGTTGGCGGCTCGGGCCAGCGCCAGCTGTCGCATGATGACGGCATGGCAAAGGTCAACGTTTTCGGGCGCCTTGTTGAGCCCGGCATCCACCGCCGCGTGGCCGGAAACGGGCGCCGAGGTCCAGCATCGCTCGAAGTCGACCCGGATGCAACTGCCTGGTGGATCGACGCCAATCAGGTTCGGCGTCCGGCGACAAGTGCAGACCTGAACTACCTCTTCAACGAGAAGTACAAGGACACAACGGTCGAGCACACACCCTGGCCTGGCCCTGCCCCGAAATGACCGCTCACATCTGGAAACCGTTCGGCCGGAGCCACGCGCCCTCGGTGGGTTTGACCCCGTAGCGAAGTGCGTCCAGCCCGTGGCCGTCAACCTTGATGGGGGAGTCCTCGCCTTTGGCGGCCTTCTTCTCATCCCACGAGTAGCCGGGGAACTCGTCGATTGCGACGGGTTACCGGGGTTGGCGGTGGCGAACAATCTCGCGCCGGGCACCGAAATCCGGGCGAGGAGCCGCGTCCAGTACGCCTCGGGCACGAGGGTGGCTTCATCGACGTAGGCGCCGGCGCAGGTCCTGCCTCGCAGCCGGTTTTCGGCGCGGGAGTCGTTGGTGGTGATGACCTCAACGGTGCGCCCCGGGATGGTCGCCGTACCGCGCCCGTCCTTATGTTCATGCGCGGTGGCGTGGGCAATCGACATTTCCTGCTTGTCCGACAGTTGCGGTTCCGGCATCCCCGCTGCCGTGCTTCTGCTGCAGGCCTTCCAGCAGGGTGCGAGCAGTGAGCCTATCGTGCCGGGGTCACTGAAATCGTGTCGTTCGAGCACCAGATGCTTGTCGATCGCGGTGGCTGCGGACACGAGTAGGTCGTTGGCCTTGTCCAGGAACCGTTGGGCGGTTCTTACTTTCAAGACCTTGTTGTCGAGGGCCGCCGCCTCCGTGGTCATTTTCAGGTCTGCCCGGTCGAATGCGGTGGTCACACCAGCGTCCTTTGGCGATCTTTGGGAGGGTGCCGACGCCCACTCCGTGATCGCGGGCGATCTGGGTACGGCCTTTGGTACCTGCGTTGACGTCGGCAAGAATCGCTGCTCGTTTGTCGTCGGGGATGCGGGAGGGCATGACACGCTTCGTAACTTTCCGTAGGCGATCGGGGTGTCAGCCCGAGAATCCTGGTACTTCGGTCACGCTGTGTTGCTGGGATCCGCGACACATCTCAGCGCCGCCCGACGATGACGTCGCTGTCCGGGTCGGCGTCGGGCTGCTCGGCCTCGGCCGGCACGACGGGGTGGGCTCCTCCAGAACGGTGGGCTCGAACCCGTCGTCGGCGGTGTTCGCGGCCTGCTTCATGTCGGCGAGCGACCGGGCGATGGCGTCGACCCTGGCCTGCACGGGTCTGGTGTCCGAATCGGTGGTTGTGGTGGACGCGCGGTTGATTGACGGTCATGCGTGGACCGCGTTGGGTGGTCGGGAACCTACGGAAGGATCCGCGTGACTCGCCTGTTCCGCTTCCTGGCCTTGTGCGTGACCGTTGCTGTTGCTGGTTGCGGAGGTCCGGCCGCCGACACTGCCGCTGCACCGCCTGCTCCTGTCGTCTCGGCGGCGTCGGTGGCTCCGCCGTCGCCCAGCCCGTCGCCGTCGCCGTCGCCGTCGCCGTCGACGTTCTCGCCGACGCTGCCGACGCAGATGACGGATTCGGGTGGCAGTTGTATCAGCAAGGGCAGCTGCGGCTACTACGTGGCGGGTTCGTCCTGCAAGGGCGTGGAGTGGTGCAAGAAGGCGAACCTGGTGGAGCCGGGGATCTACTTCACGGTGGGCAGTGATGATCCGTCCGAGTGTGTGTGGGAGGTGTCTCAGCCGCCGTCGTATGACTTTTTCGATGGCGGTTATGCGACGGGCGAGACGAGGGCTTTGGTGCGCAAGGGGTCGATTTTCAGTGTGAAGGATTGCCCGGCTACATGGGTGTGGACGGCTCAGGAGCCGTCGTAGTCGGCGGTCCGGGTCACGTGGTGGTTCGCCGTTGCCGCGTGAGGGCGGCGGCAGCGGCGAGGTAGGTGCGTTCCCGGCCGCGCATTTTGAAGCGGCATGGGCCCCAAAGCCCGCTCGAAACCGAATCTTCAGCCCTGCTGAGACCTGCCAATACACTGATTTCGGCAGGTCAACAGCTTGTCGCAGTGTCGAACTACAACTTCAGCGCGGTCGCCCCCAGGACCTGGACCGTCTGCTCCGGGGGTGTCGGGCGGTGGAAGTGGTAGCCCTGCCCGACCGTGCAGCCCATCTCGGCCAGCAAACGGGCCTGCTCGGCCGTCTCGATGCCCTCGGCCACCACGACCAGATCGAAGGCCAGGCCCAGTCGTACGATCGCCTCGGCGATCCGTTCGTCGCGTTCGTCGTCGTCGATGCCGCGGATGTACGACCGGTCGATCTTGAGAATGCTGACCGGTAGCTGCTGCAGATAGCTCAGCGCCGAGTACCCGGTGCCGAAGTCGTCGACCGCCAGCCTGATCCCCTTGTCGCGCAGCGCCCCCAGCCGGGCGATGGTCAGCTCGTCCGGTTCCAGCACCACCGACTCGGTGATCTCCAGGATCAGTCGGGTCGCCGGGAACCCGGTCTCGGCCAGGATCCCGGTGACCACGTCCACCAGGTCGGCCTGTTTCACCTGCTGCGGCGAGAGGTTGACGCTGAGCGTGATCCGGTCCGCCCCGGCCACCCCCTGCTGCCAGGCGGCGACCTGCCGGCAGCCCTCCCGCAGCACCCATTCGCCGAGTGGCACCACCGCGCCGGTCTCCTCGGCCAGAGCGATGAAGGCGCCCGGCATGAGCAGGCCCTCCTCCGGATGCTGCCAGCGGACCAGGGCCTCCACCCCGCGGATCTCCCCGGTCTGCAGCCCGACGGCCGGCTGGTAGTGCAGCACCAGCTCACCGTCGGTGATGGCCTGCCGTAGCCGGGCGTCGCGGGTGCCGGCGTCCAGCTCCGGGGTGTACAGCTGGTAGCGGGACCGGCCGGAGCGTTTCGCGGTGTACATCGCCAGGTCGGCCTGCCGGACCAGCTGATCACCGTCGACCTTGCTGTCCGCGTCGTGGATGGCCACCCCGATGCTGGCCTCCACCGACAGCACCAGGTCACCGAGGATCACCGGGGTGCGCAGGGCTTCGGCCAGGCGCTGGGTGACCCGTTCGACGGCGGCCACGTCGGGCAGGTCGCGCAGGATCACGGCGAACTCGTCGCCGCCGAGACGCCCGGCGGTGTCCCCGGAGCGGATCCCGGCCCGGAGCGCCACCGCCGCGGCCTGCAGGACCGTGTCGCCGGCCTCGTGGCCGTACGTGTCGTTGATGGGTTTGAACCGGTCCAGGTCGATGAGCAGCACCGCGGAGCAGCGCCCGGCGCGGGCCGGCTGGGCCACCAGGGCGGCCACCCGCTCGGTGATCCGGGTGCGGTTGGCCAGCCCGGTGAGCGGGTCGGTGACGGCCAGGTCCTGGTTCTCCCGCAGCACGTACATCTGCCGGGCGATCACCAGCCCGGTCAGCAGGATGGCCCCGAGGATCATCCCGCCGAGCGGGTAGATGCCCTGTTCCCGGGCCATGTAGCCGAGCACCCCGTAGGCCAGGGCGATGGTGCCGTACGGCAGCCAGTTGACCGTGGCCCGCCGTTTCGCCGGGTCCGGTGGATGGTAGGTCTGCTGGTACGTCCGGTGCGCGGCCAGCACCAGCAGGAACCCGCCGCAGAACCAGAACAGGTCCGGCCAGGCCCCGCCCCGGTAACCGGTCTTGAGTTGCAGATATCCGTAGGCGATGTCGGCGACCACGAACATCGTCACCGCCACCACCAGCATGGTCAGGGCGTGGTCGGCGATCCCGGACCGGCGCAGCAGCAGCATCGCCAGGGCCAGGATCAGCAGCAGGTCACCGACCGGCAGCGCGGTGGAGAACAGGGTCCGGGAGAGCGGGGCGCCTTCCTTGACCACCAGCGGCCCGAGCAGCAGGTACCAGAGCACGATGAACGCGCCGGACACCACGATCAGCGCGTCCAGGGTCAGCTTGATCCGGTCGATGCGGGAGCGCCGGTCGGACGGCATCAGCATCAGGCCGGTGAACATGAACGGCACGAACGCGATGTACCAGTAGTCGGCCACCGCCGGGAACCGCGGCGTGCCCAGCACCGAGTCCTCGATGAACCAGGACGACTGGGCCACGAGCCGGCAGAAGAACGCCGCGGTGATGAACCCCCACGCGCGCCGGGTGTGATGGGTGGGACCGCCCCGGACCACGATCCGCAGTCCGAGGGCGGTGTACATCAGGGCGATCGGGATGTGCACGAGATTGGTCACGAACTGGCGCTGCTCGGTGTCACCCCAGGCACCCAGGTAGAACACGAGGAAGGCGGCGACGATCACTCCGGTGCCGCCGACCGCTGTGTCGGCGATCCTGTTCGCGACGCGGTTCTCGGCCATCGCCTTCCCATCGGCAGTCTCCCGCCCGGGGCTTAGGCCGTCTCGGGAACCTTCGCGACGCTGCGGAACCGGGGATGAACCAGGACGAACAGCGACACCGCGGCCATGATCACGGTCCCGGCGATCACCGGCAGGGTGTGTCCCAGGCTGTAGAGCGTGGTCCCGGCGGTGGGCGCCAGCACGAACGTCAGCGCCGCCGTGGCCCCGGAGAGCCCGGCCATCCCGCCCTGCTCCTCCCGGCTGACCAGCAGCGACGGCCCGGCGGTGAACCCGGGCATCGCGGTGCCCAGGCCCAGCCCGATCAGGCCGATCGACACCACCAGCAGCCCCAGCCCGGCATCCGGGATCAGCAGCCCGAACCCGGCGAGCGCGACCACGCCGCCGACCCGCAGCAGGGTCGCCGGGCTCCACCCGCTGCGCGGCACGATCACCGCCTGGGCGAGCACCATGCCGACACCCGCGGCCAGCAGCGCGCCGCCGGTGTAGAGGCCGGTCTGCTCGGCGCTCAGGCCGAGCCGGTCCTGGACCAGGAACCCGGTGATCACCTGGATGAAACCGAGCGCGGTGAACATGCCGAACCCGGCGAGCAGGAACGGCCACACCCGGGTGTCGAACGGGCTGATCCTGGCCGGCTTCTCGATCAGCTCGTGCCGGGACTCGCGGCGCAGTCGCAGCCCGATCAGCGCCAGCCCGGCGGCCAGCAGCACCGGGACGGTGACCAGCGGGACGAGCATGCCGAACGCGGACAGCACCCCGCCGACCACCGAACCCGCGATCATCGCGATGCCCTGCGCGGCGCCGACCCCGGCCATGCCCTTGACCCGGGTCTCCTCGTCCTCGGTGACGTCGGCGATGTAGGCCTGCGCGGTCGGCACCACCGCCGCGATCGCCGTGCCGAACCCGAGGCCACGCAGCAGCACGAACAGCACGAACAGGGTGGTGTCGGTGATCACCCCGGCCATGCCCAGGGCGGACAGCCCGGCGAACAGCGCCATCGTCACGGTGCCCAGCGCGAACGCGGCGACCAGGACCGGCTTGCGGCCCAGCGACTGGGAACGGCGGCCCCAGGACTGGCTGGTCAGCACCACCATGATCGCGGCGACGCTGATCGTCACGCCGATCTGCCACTCGGCCAGGCCCACCTCACGGGCCAGCGGGGCGATGATCGGATTCAGTGTCATCTGGCCCAGATAGACCAGGAACACCGCGCCGAGCAGCAGGGATATCTGTGGCTTCACGTCAACTTCTTTCATTCGCCGGTACGAGGGGAGCCAGCCGTCGTCTGTGGGTCTTTCCCAGGCCCCGGTTTCCGGGCGTCTTTTCTGGGCGCCGGTTCGCCGGCGTCCTTCCGGGGCGCGAGTTCGCTGGCTATGCCGGCCAGCACCACCCGTAACTTGCCGTGGAACCAGTCGATCGGGTCGGCCCGGATCGCGCGCAGCATCTCGGCCCGGATCGCGGCCTCCGGAGTGCCGTCCACCGGCGCGGCCCACTGCGTCTCGACGTGATCGCGCATGGTCTTCCTGCCGTCCTCGACCACCGCCGGGTCGCCGACGGTGAGGTCTTCGACTCCGCGGCGGTGGTCGACGGCGAGGTCTTCGACTCCGCGGCGGAGGTCGACGCCGAGGTCTTCCACTCCGCGGCGGTGGTCGACCGCCAGGTCGAAGACCAGGTCGACGGCGAGGACCGCATCGGCCGGCCGGAACCCGTGGCCGATCAGCATCGCGCCGAGCTTGTCCGACAGCAGCAGCACCGAGTGCGGCACCACCCCCCGGGTCATCTCGGCGGCGGCGCCGGGATGACCGGCGTAGGCGTGCCACGCCGCGAGCGCCCAGGTCTCCATCACCTCCCGCCACGGACCCTCCAGCCCCGGCCAGGTGACCCGGTTGACGGCCAGGTCGAGGCCGAGCCGGACCAGCTCGTCGCGGTTGGCGGCGTGCCGGTAGAGGGTGGCCTGGCCGATCCGCAGGTGCGCGGCGACGGCGGTGAAGGTGAGGTCCCGGAATCCGACGGCGAGCACCGCGGCGGCGATCGCCGTGGTGTCCACCCGGGCCGGGCGGCCCGGCCCGCGATGCCCGCTGCGACTGTTCACGGTGGCACCGTACTCGATAATGAGAGTGCACTATCAAAATTAGGAAGCTGTGATGCGCTTGTCACACAACCGGGGTGGGATCGCTACGCCGCCGGACCAGACTTCGCCGTCGTGACCGACGGGAGTATCAAGTGAGCATCGTGTGGCCCCAGCCCTACGACGACGCCTGGCCGGACCGGCGGCCCCGGCCCGCCAGCGGCCCGGACATCCGGCTCACCGTCGACGTGATCGAGCGGATCCTCGGCGACCCGCGCCTGGAGAGCGAACTCATCCTGGTCGAGGTGCAGAACGGGGTGGCCAACCTGATCGGCACGGTCGGCTCGCTGGCCGCCCGGGTCACCGCCGCCGACATCGCCCGCGGCACCCCGGGCGTCACCGACATCTGCAACCGGCTCGAACTGGCCCGGGCCGCCGACGTCACCACCATGGACCGCCCGGACGCGTTCGACGAACTGATCGCGCACTGGGACGAGCCACGCCGCCCGGTCGCGACACCCCGGCGCGCGCAACTGCTGAAGGGCGCCGCCGTCCTGGTCGGCACGGTCGCCCTGCTGCTCGGCGTGGTGCTCTACCCCCAGCTGGGCGGTGCCGGGGCCCTGCTGATCGCGGTGCCGTGGCTGGCCGTCGCCACGGCACTCGCCGTCCAGTCAGCCCTCTGAGGCCACGGCACCCGCCGTCCGGTCAGCCCTTTGAGGCCACGTCCGAATCCGGCCCGGTCGCCGCCGCCACCGGCTGCGCCTCCGGTTCCGGCTCGGGCTGCGCCGGGAGGGTGAACCAGATCGAGGTGCCCTCCTCGACGTCCAGGTCCAGCCAGATCCGCCCGCCGTGGTACTCGACGATCTTCTTGACGATGGCCAGCCCGATGCCGGTGCCCTCGTACGCGTCCCGCGGATGCAACCGCTGGAAGATCACGAACACCTTGTCGGCGAACTCCCGCTCGATCCCGATGCCGTTGTCCCGGACGTTGACCCGCCACTCGCCGCCGACCCGGTCCGCGCTCACCCGCACCACCGGCGGCACATCCGGCCGGCGGAACTTCAGCGAGTTGCCGATCAGGTTCACGAACAGCGTGGTGAGCAGCGGTTCCTCACCCTCCACCACAGGCATGTCAGCCCAGTTGATCTCGGCGTCCGCACCGGCCCGGGCCTCCAGTTGGGACCGCGCCTCGGGCATCACCTTCGCCAGGTCGACACTCTTGAACCCGGTGGTGATCCGGCCGATCCGGGAGAACGCCAGCAGGTCGTTGATCAGCCGTTGCATGCGCTGGGCGCCGTCCACGGCGAACCCGATGTACTGGTCGGCACGCTCGTCCATCTGTCCGGCGTACCGCCGCTGGAGAAGTTGACAGAAACTGGCCACCTTGCGCAGCGGCTCCTGCAGGTCGTGCGACGCCACGTAGGCGAACTGCTCCAGATCCCGGTTGGACCGGGTCAGCTCCTCGGCCTTGGCCTGCAGCTCCTGGTTGACCGACTCGACCTCGGCCCGCGCCTGCCGCACCACGGCCAGCTCGGCGGCGATCTGCCGGCGCATCCCGTCCACGTCGGCGGCCAGCTCCCGCAGCTCCGGCGACCCGGAACTGGTGATCACCCGCTCGTAGTCACCGCGGGCCACCTTGCGGACCTGAACCGCCAGATCGGTGACCGGCCGGTTCACCAGGCGGTCCAGCAGCAGCATCAGCAGCGCCCCGGCCAGGACCACCACCACCGCCGCGCTGACCTGCAACGCCACCAGCAGGGTGGACGTCTGCCGGGCGGTCACCACGGCGGCGTTGCGCAGCGCCAGGATGTCGGACTGCAACTCGTTCACCGCCGTCCGCAGCGCGTCGAACTGGGTGGTGCCGACGCTCACCGACGCCGGGCGCCCGGCCTGGACGGACTCGATCACCGGCTCGGCCACGGTGCGCCGCCAGTCCGCCGCCCGCTCCCGGACCAGCCGCAGGTCCGCGCGGATCTCGGCGTTGCCGTTCGAGTCGTTCAGCGTCTCGATCTGGGTCAGCAGCTCCTGCTCGGTCTGCTCACCGGCCCGGTAGGGCTGCAGGTTCTCCGCCTTGCGACTGAGCGCGTACCCCCGGATGCCGGTCTCCTGGTCCAGGTAGGCCGCGTACAGATCCTGGCCGGCCAGCCGCATCGGGCCGGTCTTCTCCAGGATCACGTCCAGGTTCTCGTTGCTGTCCACCGCGGTCACCACGGCAAGGACACCGATGCCGGATAGCAGGATCCCGGCGACGGTGAACAACACCGCCACCCGGCGGCGCAGCGACCACGAACTCAGCCGGGCCCGGCTCATCGACTCTCCTCGCGTGGTGCCTGTGACAGAACCCCGTCCGCCCACCGGAGAACGGGGAGCGGACGGGACACCGAAGTATGGCGTACCCGTGGGAGCGACGCGACTCAGCCCACCAGCACCGCCGACAACCGGCGTGCCTCCTTGACCAGCCGCGACGAACCGGTCCGCGCCGCCACGTCGGACAGCCCCGGCACCTCGGCGCGGGGGCCCGCCCGGCCGGCCACCAGCGTTGCCAGCTCCAGCAGGTCGGGCAACCCGCGCGGAGCCAGGACCAGCAGTTTCGGCAGGGCCGCGGCCAGCACCTGCCACACCGCGGCCGACCCGCCGGCGTGGTGCGCGTCGGTCAGCCCGGTCAGCACCCGGCTCGGCTTCAGCATGCCCACCTCGCACAGCTCGGCGATCTCGGTGCCGACCCCGGACAGATCCTCACCCTGAGCGGCCAGGACCAGGAACGCGTCCACGGCGGCCAGCCGGTCCGCCTCGTCCCGGGCGCCCAGCACGTAGGCCACCGCGAGCCGGACGGCCGGACCGGCCGGGCCGTCACACTCGACGATCGCCGGCAGGGACCGGCCGGCACCGCGCTGGTCCATGTCCGCGCTGGAGGCCAGGGTCGGCAGCGCCCAGGCGGCGAGCACCTCCCGGTGGTGGGGCAGGGCCGCGATCGCGATGTCGGGGGTGAACTCGTCGGAGTACCACTGGATGTCGGGGCCCCGGTCGAGGGTGAGGATCCGGTCCGCCAGCGGTGACCGGTCCCCAGCCGGTTCCAGATCGACCACGAAGCGGCGATGGCTCTGGTTCATGCTCATGTAGGCGCGCTGGTGGGCCGGGTTCCGCTGGACCCGCCGGGAGCTGACCGGGTCGGGCAGGCCACCGTCCTTGAGCCAGGCGGCGAACCGCTGCCCGGCAGCCGAGGTCAGCTCCGCGGCCCGGACCGTCACGTCGGCGTCGACCGTGCGCGGCACCCGCAGCAGTGCCTGCTCGAAGTCGACCGGCCACGGCTCCCGGCCGGTGGTCTCCAGCCGGATCAGGCGGTCCAGCAGCACCGCGGCATCCAGACTGCCGTCGACCCGGGTGGGGGTGGCCAGCAGCTCGGCGACCTGCTCGGTGTTGATCCGGTCGGTGATCTCCTGCAGCCGCCGGATGAGGAGCCCGGTGAGGGGATGCGGCTCCTTGATGGTGTGTGCCTGGATGATGTAGGCGGCCGGGGCCAGCTTCCGCCTGATCGCGTTACCGAGGTGACCGGGGCGCCGGAAATTGCCGTACGAGGTCACCGTCGACAGCTCGTAGTCGTACCGCTCCAGGATCGGCTGCAACGTTGCGGCCATTCCGTCGGCGGGCAGCGCCACCAGCGCGGCGATGATCCGCTCCCAGCCCACCACCGTCTCGGTGTGCAGCAGCGCGGTGATCTCGGCGGCCAGCTCGGCGGCGCCGGTGATCGGCGGCGGCATCGCGGCCGGCGGCGCGGGCAGGGCCGGCACCCCGGTCTCGACCTGCTCGGGCTCCGGCGCGGCCGTGCCGAACAGCTCGGCCGCCCGGGCCGGCAGGTCGCCGGTGAGCACCACGGACGCGCCGGCGAGGCGGGCCACGGTCGCCGGGTCGAGCCGGCCGATCCACCGGCCGACCAGGGTCAGCGCCCGTTCCTGCACGTCCAGCGCCGGGTGCCCGAACGCCACGGCCACCGTCTCCAGCACCTCACCGGCCCGGTCCGGCTGCCGGCGGGCGACCTTCTCCAACCAGGACAGCTGTGTCTTGACCAGGCCTTTCTCCGTACGCAGCAGAGTGGTCCCGCTGGTTTCCAGCAGGGTCTCGAACTCCAGGCGCCCGGCCTCGTCGACCGACCGCAGCGCCCGCTGGGCCATCCCGGCGATCGGCGACGGCGCCCTGGCCAGCAACCCGGCGTAGTCCCCGGCGGCACCGGCCAGCTCGTCCACCGTGGGCGCCAGGGCGTCGTGCAGCTCGGTGAACGGCCGCAGCCAGGCCGGGCGGTCGCCGCGGATCAGCCGGTCCCGGGTGGCGGCCAGGATCGTCGCCCGATCGAGGCGACCCTCGGCGACCAGCTGAACGACGGCCGGGGCGAACACTGACGTCGACGCCCAGCCGCTGCCGGTCCAGTGCCCGCCGGTCAGCTCCCCGCCCATGCCGTCGATCTCGAACACCGCGGGCAGCAGCAGGTCCAGGTAGGGGCTGGCCTTGAGCTTGTCGGCGAACGGCGTCCACTCCGTGTAGTTCGTGTACACCGCGTTCAGCCAGCCGCGGACGAACCCCTCGGTCCGCGGGGCCAGCTGCACCTGGTCGCCGATCAGCTCGGCGAGGAACTGCCACTGGGCGGCCCCGACGTCGCGCACCGGCAGTTTCGCCGCCAGCCGCACCCCCAGATCGGGCAGCCACGTCAGCTCGCGGGCGTCGGTGATCCGCTGCCAGAACCGGCGCGGCACGCTGTGCCAGCGCTCCTGCATGTCCCGGCGGCTCAGCGGGGCGGCGGCGCGGGCGGCGGACGGCATGCACGCGATCACGGCCAGGGCGTAACCGGCGGCCGGGTCGTCACCGTCGCCCCACCAGGCCTCGCCCCGGGTGCGCTTGATGCCGGCCTCGACCTCCGGCGCGAACGCCAGGCGCTCCTGCTCGGTCATCGCCAGGAGGCCGTCGGTGATGCGTGCACACGCCGAACGCCGTGCCAGCTGGTCCAGTTCCGCCCACGTCAAACTCATGGCGGAGAACCTAGGGCGGGGGTACGACAATTATTCCGCCGGGGCACTCACCAGGTAATCGTCGGCCGCCTCGTCCCACCGCAGATCGACCGTCCCGGACGCCGCCGCGGCCTTGCAGAACTGCAGGAAGCTGCGGTACCCGAGCTTCTTCTCGCTGAACCCGGGTGCCGCTTTGCGCAGCAGGTTCTTCAGCCCGGACAGTGCCGTCGGCCCCTGTTGGACGGTCGCGGCGAGCAGCTCGAACGCGGTCTCCCGGTCGCCGCGCTCCGGCAGGGTGACCTCCGGATCGCCCTTGGCCGAACGCTCGGCCAGCTCGATCACCGATTTCCCGGCCAGGTGGCGCAGCAGCTCTCCGAAGGCCCGGAACCCGTAGTCGGCCTCGTTGAACGTCGGGTCCTTGCGCAGCAGGGTGCGCTTGAGTATCGACGCGGTGACCGCCCCGCCGGAACTCTGCTGCAGACCGGCCACCGACTGGGCGACCAGGGTGGCGAGCGAGTCCAGATCACGTGTCGTGGTCACCGGTTCCGGCTCGGGCTCCGGCACCGGCGCCGGGGTCTCCGGCTTGGCCCGTTTGACCTCCACCCCTTCCAGCCGGTCGTAGAAGAGGAACTCGTCGCAGGCCGGTGGCAGCAGCGCCGAGGTGGTCCGCTCGACGCCGACGCCGATCACCCGCTTGTTGAGTTCACGCAGCTTGTGGACCAGCGGGGTGAAGTCGCTGTCGCCGGTGCAGAACACGAAGGTGGTGACGAACTCCCGCTCGAACGCGAGCACCAGCGCGTCCACGGCCATCTTGATGTCGGCGGCGTTCTTGCGCGACGCCCCCATCTTCTGCGGGATGTCGATCAGCTCGACGTGCGACCGGGTGAGCATGCGCCGGTCCTCGTCGAAGTAGGACCAGTCCGCGTACGCCCGGCGGACCACCACCCGCCCGCGCTCGGCCAGCGCGTCGGTGACCGGCCGCAGGTCGAACCGCATGCCGCCGAGATGGTCGCGCGCTCCGATCGCCAGGTTCTCATAGTCCAGAAACAGAGCGATACGTTCTTCTTGATCCACATGACCACCGTACGCCGTGCTTGACCGGTAGGTTTTCTCCTACCTATTCATCGGTCATGGCTGTCACGAAGATCGATCTGCTGTTGCTACCGGTGAGCGACCCGGACGGCAACCGGCTGGTGCTGTGTGGGTGACGTCGACGTCTTCGCGGCGCTCGCCAACCCGGCCCGGCGTGAGGTGCTGCGGCTGCTGCGCGACGACGGGCCGCACGCGGTCGCGCAGCTCGCCGCGCACTTCGACATGCGCCGGCCCAGCCTGTCCGAACACCTGAAACTGCTGAAGGACGCCGGCCTGGTCACCGAGCAGCGCTCCGGCCGGCGGCGCCTCTACTCGCTGCGCGCCGAACCGCTGCGCGAACTCACCGACTGGCTGGCGCCGTACGAACGTTTCTGGAACGACCGTCTCGCCGGCCTGGCCACCCTTCCGGACGAGGACGATGACGATGACGATGACGATGACTGAGCCCACCACGATCGAGACCGACTGCTTCCTGCCGCACCCCGCCGCCCCGGCTGGCGTACCCACGTCATGCGGGCACTGCGGGCCGAACCGTCCGCGCCGGAGGGACCGCGATCGTGAGTTGGTACACCGGGCTCACCAGGGGTAACCGTCGGGAATGACTGATTCTGATCGACCGCGTGTCTGGGTTCCCCGGCGGGTGGTGGCGACCCCGCCGTCGTACGACCATCCGCACGGCCGCCGGATCATGGCGCGGATCGAGGCGCTCGGGATCGAGGTGGAGCGGCTGCGGTCCGCCCGGTTGACCGGGGTGCGCGGGGACAGCGATCGGGAGACGTATGCCCGGGCCAAGAACACCATGGCCATCGTGGTCAGCCCACCGTCCCGGCGGCGGCTGCAGCCGATCGCGCCGAGCGCCGACTGGCGGTTCGACCTGGCCGAAGGGTGCCCGGCGCACTGCCAGTACTGCTATCTGGCCGGCTCGCTGTCCGGGCCACCGGTCACCCGGGTGTACGCCGACCTCGACGACATCCTCGACGGGCTGACCGAATATGCCGGTCAGGGCACGGTCACCAGCCGCCGGGCGGCCCGGCGGGACGAGGGCACCACGTTCGAGGCCTCCTGCTACACCGATCCGCTGGCCCTGGAACACCTGACCGGCAGCTGGCGGCGGGCGGTGCAGCACTTCGGTGCGTGGGACGCGCCGGTCCAGTTGCGCTGGACCACCAAGTTCGACGACGTGGACACCTTCGTCGGCCTGGACCACCACCGCCGGACCAGGGTGCGGTTCAGCGTCAACTGCCTGCCGGTGACGACCCGTTTCGAGGGCGGCACCAGCCGCCTGGAGGCCCGGCTGGCCGCACTGCGGAGGCTGGCGCTGGACGGTTATCCGGTGGGTTTGACGATCGCCCCGATCATGCCGGTGGACGACTGGCGGTCGGCGTACACCAACCTGCTCACCGCCGTGGCGGCAGCGGTGCACGGGGTGCCCGCCCTGGACCTGACCGCCGAGCTGATCACGCACCGCTTCACCCCGGGCAGCAAGGACGTGCTGCTCAGCTGGTACCCCCGAACCCACCTGGAGATGAACGAGCAGACCCGAACCCCGAAACACGGCAAATTCGGAGCCCTGAAGTACGTCTACCCGGCCCCGTTGATGGCCGACCTGCGAACCTGGTTCGCCTCCGAGATCCCCCGCCACCTCCCCACGTGCCGCATCCTCTACTGGACCTGACGCGGCCCGAACGGATCCCAGTGGGACGCGTAACGCAGCAACGAGCGCGCCAGATCGGAGTGGGCAGCCGCCCACCTGCTGTCGAAGACGAACCACTGGTCGAATCCGAAGAAGTCGTCGATGTAGCGGGCGACCTGGACGATGTGCTCGTCGACGTGGGTCAGCGACCTGGCGTCCTGCTCCGTGCCCGGCCCGGTGTCGCCGATGGTGGGACGGTATCCGGGCAGCCGGGCGTAGCGGCGCATCGCCGGTCCGGGGTCGTCCTCACCGGTCGCGGTCAGCGCCCGGAGCAGCCGAACATCGTGCGGCAGACCGTCGACCAGAGCAGCATCGATGTTCCGGAGCCCGGCACCGATCCGGGCCAGGCCGAGCCCGGTGATCTCGACAGCACCGACAAGGCCCAGGTTCCGGTCCATGTCAGGCGATGCCCAGGCCAGCCGAACCGAGAACACCGATTCCGTACCGTCCGACCCGAGCCGGAGGGTACGAACGGGCACGTCGTTGTCGAAGACCGTGCCCTCGGGCGCGGCATCGGTGGGTAGTGGCCAGGTGTCGTGCAGCAGGTACGTGAGCCGTTCGGGCGCGGCGGCCGCAGCCGTGTCGTCGATGAAGTAGTACGCCAGATCCACCTCGTCGTCGTCGGTCCGCACCCGGAGCGCGTGTTCACCGAGCCGGATGTAGTCCTCCGGGTCGTCGGCCTCCACATATAGGTGCTGGTGGAGCAGCGCCCGCAACTCGCCGATCGACCGGGGCGCGGGCAGGTTCAGCTTCCGGGCCTCGTCGAAGATCGAGTCGAGCCCGTAGACGTCGCCCCCGAGTTCGTTCTCGATCCATACATCGGGCTCGTCACGCCCCCAGCCCCGGCGGAACCACTCCAGCACGCCGGCATCAGGAACTTCGACAACCCTTTTGCCGTACGGGGAATCCTCACGCCATCGGCAGACGAACCGCATGAGCTGATCTTAGGCGCGCCCCGGTGGACTGCTGAGGAGGGGCGTAGCGATCTCGTGCTCGACGTGGACGTCTTCGAGGACGGGGACGGCTACCGCTACCGGGTTCACCTGGTCTATGTGCCCTGAGCCGTCAGCGTGATCATGTGGTGCATCACCGGGACGGGGATGGCGGGGTTCCGGGCTGCCTCTCTCGCGCTGTCCGGGTCGAGCAGCAGCTTCACCAGGGTGTCCGTCGGCAGTGACGGGTTCAGCCGGGCCGGGCGGCGGACACTGTGGTCGGGGTCGGCGGCGAGTCTTCGTAGCGACTCCGGGGTGAGGCGGTGATCGGCGGCGGCCGCTGCCCGGGTCACCGGGTCCGGGTCGTGGGCGAACTGGTCGGCGAGTTCGGCCGTGGCCGCCGGGTCGATGAGGGCGAGAGCCCGCAGCCGGGGGTTGGGGTCCGACGCCAGGTGCAGCAGGCCGGTGCGGGGGAAACGCGGATGACTTCGCGGCCGGCCGGGGAAGGACAAGCTGCCCTCCCACCAGCCGGCCACTTCCAGGAGCATCTCCGGCGGGGCGTCGTCGCACGATTCGGCCAGGAACAGCCGGACCGTGTCGTCCGGGTCGCCGGCCAGGAGTGCCGCGACGTCGGCGGGCAGCCGGGGCGCCCTCGCCACGCTCCGCCGGATCAACAACTTCGGTGAGGACGCCAGCCGGCGCATGGCGTCGGCGTCGTCGTGCAGTGCGCCGATCCACCAGAGCGCGTAGGTGCGGTGGTTCGCGGGGATGTCCGGCACGTCGGCGGCCATCGCCGCGATCTCCGCCGGGGTCCGTGGTGGGGTGGCGTCCGGGTGTGGGGCGGAGGCGACACCCCGGCGGACCCGGGGGCGTCGTCGGTCGGCCTCCGCGTCCTCCGCGAGTTCGGCGAAGAGGGCGCGCAACCGGGGTTCCGGAGTGGCGGCGATGAGACGCTCGCACTGGGCGGGGGAGAGGCGGCCGGATTCCGCGGCCGTGGCCCGCACCTCGCGGAGTTCATGGACGACCGCGGCGTCGATGACCTCGGCGGGCAGATCCTCGCGCCAGAGGAAGGCGGCCTCGCCCGCGTCCAGCAGCGCGACCAGCACATCGACCGGTGCCCCACGGTTGAACCCGAGCCCGGAAAGCCAGGCGCGGCCGATCGCTGTGCCGTCGAATTCGAGCCCGGTAAGCCCGGCGGGGCTGATCGCCTCGACCGGTGTCCCGTCGTTGAATCCGGGGCCGGGAAGCCGAGCGTGTCCGGTCACCCCGGTCAGCCCGTCCCACGCCCGGTCGAATTCGCCCTCGGAAGGGAAGCCCTTGCCACTGATCCCGGTCACCGGGCACAGGTTAGGCCACCGCCGGAAACGCGAAAGCCGGCGGAAATCGCGAGGGTGGGTGAGGGAAGACGGAGAAAGGCGGAACGGCGAGGGCGGTCGGCGAAGGAGTGAGGCGGGGCGGCGAGGTAGGGGCGGCGAGGTAGGTGCGGCGAGGTGGGTGCGGCGGTGCGGCGGAAAGCGTCAGGCGATGTGCCGCAGGCGCTGGACGGGGAAGCCGGCCGCGGTGAGGCGGTGGGCCAGGTCGGCTGAGGTGTTGTCCACGTAGACCGCCACCTGGCGGTCGTCGCCGACGCCGCATGCCGCGGCCAGGGCGCCCAGGTTGAGAGGATCCAGTTCGTGGACGTCGGCCAGGTCCAGGATCAGGCACATCGGGCGGGTGTGCAGGATGGCCTGGACCAGGGTGCGGCGGAGGTGGATCGCGTCCTCGGCGTCGAGGTCGCCGTCCGGGTGGATGACAAGGGTGCCGTCGGAGCTGCTGCTGACGTCGACCGTGCTAGCGCTCATGGTGAACGCCTCCCGTTAACCGGACCGACTCGGGTCCGTAAACGGTAAGGCCTTGCGGACTTCGCCGTCGAGAGGGGCCCGGGAAATTCCACCGCTCACAGCTGATTCATAGACTTACAGATCGGCCCGCACACGACAGCGGCCCGCACACGACAGCGGCCCGCACACGACAACGGTGCCCACCCGGGAACGGGTGGGCACCGCCGTACCGCCGGAAAGGCTTTTAGATCTTGCCGGTGCCCGCACCGGCCGTCACGGTGGCCTTGACCGTGTTGTTGGCCTCCGGGGTGTAGGAGTAGGGGATCGCCGCGACGCTGGCGCCGTTGCGGACCTGCTCGGTGCCCGAGTTGACCTTGTAGTTGTTGAGGACCTTGATGTTGCCGGAGTCGGAATCACCCGTCTGGGTGACCGTCGGGTTGGCGACGTTCTCGAAGTAGTTGCGCTCGACGTAGACGCCGGCATTCTCGGTCGAGGCCACCCCGTACGAACCGATGTTGCTGTAGTAGTTGTTCAGCACGTGCACCGGGTTCGCGAAGCGCACCCGCGGGTGACGCTGGCCGGTGCCCTCGAACCAGTTGTGCACGTAGGTGACGCGCAGCTTCCCGGTGTCCTGGGAGGCGTTGTCGTCGCTGTGGCCGAGCAGCATCGACTTGTCGTGGTTGTGCAGACGGTTCCACGACACGGTGATGTAGTCCGAGCCGCGCTTGATGTCGATCAGCCCGTCGTACCCGTTGGACAGGTCGTTGTGGTCGATCCAGATGTTGGTCGACCCCTCCTGGACGTTGATCGAGTCGTCGTTGGCGTTGCGGAACACCAGGTTGCGGATGATCACGTTCCGGACGCTGTTGAGGTTGAGGCCGCCGCCGGTGATGCCGGAGCCGGAGCCGACCCCGATGACCGTCTTGTTGGAGGCCACGTTGTACATGCCGGAGATCGAGATCAGGCCGGACACCCGGACCGTCTGCGACGTGCTGGAGCTGAGCGCCGACTTCAGGGCCGCCGCGGTCGTCACGGTGACCGCGGTGGACGCCGAGCCGCCGGTGGTCCCGCCGTTGAGGCTGGCGAAACCGACCGGGCTGTTCTCGTAGGCCAGCGCCGGGGACGGCGTGGCGACGGCCAGTCCGCCCGCGGCGAGCACACCCGCGGACAGAGCGGCCAGGACGGTACGCCGACGGGGACGGAACATGTCGGACATGGGGATTCCCTTCCGTTGGGGGACGGATGTTGGGGCCGTGGTGAAGCGCCTTGGGGATACCCTGCGGGTAAGCGCTTTCCCCGGCCGACGTTAAGCGCTGCAATCGACATCTGTCAATGACGGTTCGATGTCACGTGTGTTTCACCGGGCGTCCACTCCGGCCCGCTGGTTCATCGACGACCGCAGCCGGTGCCGCACGGTCAGGCTCGGCGTGAACGACCGCTCCCGGATCCGCCGGTTCGCGATCCGGGACCAGAACCTCTCCGGGCACGTGCCGCGTACGCTGCGGAAATCGGCGAACGGCACCGGCGTCAACTCCAGCGACAGCCACGAGTCCTCGGCCAGCACCCGGTGCCACTCGGCCAGCGGCAGCCGCAGATGGCGCTCCGGCCGCCCGTCCGGCAGGACCGTCAGGACCTTGGCGTAGTTCGCCGCCCGCTCCCACACCACCACCGGCCGGTCCCGGTGGTTGCCGTCCTCGTCGATGATCGCCGCGTTCCACACCTCACCCGGTTCCGGCGGCCAGCTCGCCAGCCCCGGTGGCTGCGGCTCGGACGGCGGCCCGACCCGCAGCCACCGCCGCAGCCGCCATCCGCCGGTCAGCACCGCGACCAGCCCGGCCGCCGCGAGCACCACGATCAGCAGTCGCGTCGCGAGTTCCGCCAGGTCGCCGCCCCGAGCCGGGAAGAGCGCGGCCCCGCCTGCGACGACCAGCAGGATCACCCCGTCCCGGATCAGCAGCATCGGCCAATACCCGGTGTCCAGCACCCGCCAGCAGGCCAGATAGCCCGCCGTCACGATCACCGACACCAACCAGGCCCGGACCAGCGACGCCGTCCCGCCGGTCGCCACCTCGGCGCCCACCACCAGCGTCACCAGCAGCGCTGCCCGCCCCGCGACCAGCCGGTGCGACGACTTCCACCACGCCGGGCACACCCATCGCGTCGCCGCGAACGCCACCAACGGGGCCAGTGCGGCCGCCACGAAGTCCAGCGCCGTCAGCCGACGATCAAGATCGACGAGCAACATCACCGGCGCCGGTACGATCAACGAGGCCGCCGCCACCACCACCGGCGCCGCCCACCCCGCCGACGGGTAACCACGTCTCCGGCGCCAGTGGAACCGGTTGCCCGGACCAGGCGTGACCAGCGCACCCAGCAGAACCGGGACCAGGATCACAAGCATCCGCGAATGGTGCCGCCGTCGATGGGTCCGCTATCGGACAGCGGGTACGCCGACATCGACCTCGTGCTCCGGTAACCGTTGAACAGTGACCGCCAACCAACAGGTCCTGCCCGAACTGCGCCCCAGCTGGTGGGAGACCGGCGTCCGGGCCCGCGCCGACGCCGGCATGCTCGGCGTCTTCACCGAACTCCCCGGCCTGATCACCAGAGCCGTCCGGGTGGCGTGGCGCGCCGACCGGATGCGCACCCTGCTCGTCACCGTCTCCACGGTCGGTTCCGGCGCGATGGCCGCGTTCGGGCTGATCGCCACCCAGCGGGTCCTGGTCGAACTGTTCGCCGGCGGCCCCACCCCCGACCGGGTCCGCGCCGCCCTGCCCGCCCTGCTCTGGCTGGCCGGCGCCACCGCGATCCGCGGCGCCCTCGGCATGGCCGTCGGTTACGCCCTCAACGGCCTCACCCCGCGCGTCCACCTGCACGTGGAACGGGAACTGTTCGAACACACCACCGCCGTGGAACTGCGCGCCTTCGACGACGACGGGTTCGCCGAGGGCATGGAACGCGCCACCCGCGGCACCGAGGCCGCCATCGAACTCGTGCAGAACGCGATGAACCTGTTCGCCGGCGTGGTCAGCCTGCTCGCCGTCACCATCGCCGTGATCACCGTGCACCCGCTGCTGCTGATCGCCCTGATCGTGGCCACCGTCCCGACCGGGTACGCGGCGCTGCGGGCCGGGCACGTCCGGTTCCAGAGCTACCTGGCCAGCTCCACCCGGCGCCGGCGCCAGTGGGTGCTGCACCGGCTGATGGCCGAGCGCGATTCGGCTGCCGAACTCCGGACGTACGGCCTCCGCAATTTTCTCCTCGGTCTTTACGACCGGGTGATGGGTGCGCAGATCGCCGTCGAGTTGCGGGTCGCCCAGCAGGTCACCACGACCACCAGCGTCGGCGCGGTCGTCGGTGGAGTCGCCCTGACCGTCGTCTACGTGCTGCTCGGCGTGCTGCTGATCAACGGCCGGATCCCGCTCGCCGCCGCCGCGACCTGCGTCATCGCCGTGCAGGCCGCTCAGCGTGCGCTCGCCCTGGTCACGTTCCAGATCGACCGGGTGTACGCCAGTGGACAGTTCTTCAACGAGTACATCCGGTTCCTGGCCACCGCCGCCGGATACCTCCCGCCGCCGTACACCACCCGCCCGGTGCCGGCCGGCCTCGAGGAACTCTCCGTCACCGGCGTCACCCTGCAGTACCCGGAACGTGACCGGCCCGCCCTCGACGACGTCACCCTCACCATCCGGGCCGGGCAGACCATCGCCCTGGTCGGCGAGAACGGCTCCGGCAAGTCCACCCTGGCCGCCATCATCGCCGGCCTGCGCGAACCCACCTCCGGCACGATCACCTGGAACGACCGCGACTACCGGGCCTGGGACACCGCCGGGCTGCTGCGGCACATCGCGGTGGCGCTGCAGGACCACAACCGGTGGCCGTTCAGTGCCGCCACCAACATCGCGATGGGTGACGTCGACGCCGACGTGACCGCGGAGCGCATCGAGGCCGCCGCGTTGCTGGCCGCCGCGCACGAGATGATCGCCGAACTGCCGCACGGCTACGACACCCTTCTCGACCGTACGTTCAAGGAGGGTCAGGATCTGTCCGGCGGCCAGTGGCAGCGGATCACCGCGGCGCGGGCGTTCCTGCGCGACGCCCCACTGCTGATCATGGACGAGCCGTCGTCGGCCCTGGACCCGCGCGCCGAGGACGCCCTGTTCCGGGCGCTGCGCAGCCGTCAGGGCCGGCACACCACCATCCTGGTCACCCACCGCCTGGCCAACATCACCCACGCCGACCAGATCTTCGTCCTGGACCGCGGAGCCCTCACCGAATCCGGCACCCACCCGGCCCTGCTGGCCGCCGGCGGCCTCTACGCCCAGCTCTTCACCATGCAGGCGGCCGGCTACCAGTGACATCAGGCGCGGGCACCTCAGTGATCTCCGGTGCGGTGCTCCAGCCCGAAATGGGTGACGGCTGCGGTGGCTGCCTCGGCGGGGGACAGGTGGGTGTTGTCCAGGCGCAGGTAGTCGGGGCCGGGAACGAAGTGGCCGAACGGCGCGCTGCCACCGGGGAAGAAACGGAGCACCGGCTCGATGGCCATGTGGTTGTGGAACAGCCGCAGCCCGGTCCGCGCGGCGATCTCCGCCCCCACGGTCATCTTGCCGACGGCCGGTGGGCCGATGACGAACAGCATCGTCCCGGTCATCGTGGCGAACTCCATTCCAGAGTGGTGGCCGTGGCGGGGTCGGTGAACGCCAGCACACACGCGCCCAGCCGGACGAAACGCGGCCCGTCGAGATCGACCTCCCCGGCGACCAGCAGCAGCGGCTGCCCGCCGACGTCGAGAAGCACTTCGGCCAGCTGCCCCTGGTCGAGGACCGTGCCGACGTCGCTCAGCACGCCGGTGGGCAGTTCCGGCAGCGGGCGCTCGCGGATGCCCGGGTTCGAGCGGTACGGGTTCCCGGTGTCCGCGGACAGCAGCAGACCGGACAGATCCTCGTCCTGGTAGGTGCGGACCTCGATCGTGGTCCCGTCGCCGAAGGCCGCGATCAGCACCGCCAGCTGCAGACACGGCACGGCGGGATCCTCGAACCGGAACCCGTCCTCGGTCAGCGCCTCCTCCAGGCCGGTCCACGCGACGATCCGCCGTCCGCGCAGCGCGGTGAACTCGGCGGCCCGATCCCGCACCCACTCCGAGCCCGCCGCGACCACCTGCTCACCCTCGCCGACCGGGACGTCGAAACGGGCGTGGAAGGCGTCGAGGGCCTCGGCGGTCACCGGCAGCGCGTTCGCGTGGGTCTCGCGGTTACGGGCGGTGAGCCGGCGCAGCAGTTCGTCGCGGCCGACCGGGAAGTACAGCAGCCTGACCTCGGCGCCCGCCTGCTCCGCCAGGGCACGCCAGTCGTCGCGTTCCGAACGCCGCCACAGGCCGTAGTCGACCACCACGTCACGCCCGGCCGACAACAGCGCCACCGTCTCGGCGCGGACCTCGGCCACCACCGGGGCCTCGCGCTCGAAGTACGTGTGTTCCGGGTAGTCGACGCCGTAGCGGCCGTGCCGGGCGAACACGCGCTCGTCGACCGAGAGCCGGACCACCCCGGCGGGCTCCAGGACGCGGGTGGCGTAGGTGGTCTTGCCGGAGCCGGTCAGCCCGACGAGCAGATAGGCGATGGGCACGGTGGCACTTTAAGACACCGACACCCAGAGCCATTTGCCGGTACGCGGGACCAGCCTCCCGCCTGTGACCCGCCGGTGAGGTCACGCCTCCGGCCCGGCGGTCGCGGGGCGGCCGTGCCGGGCCGCCCGGCTCGCGTGACTCTCGCGAGCTGCCATGCACTGCGTCTGTCGGCTTTTTTGTCGTACCCGCGCGTTAGGTTCTAGGCCAGTCGGACAACCGGGAGCGGAGGGCGGAGATGGCGTCGCGGTCCAGTCCGTAGAGCGCGAAGCGCGCGTCGTCCAGGCGGTCCAGATAGCGGCCGGCGTCGGCGATGTCCTCGGGGTCGAGGGCGGGGTCGGCGGCGTGCGCGAGTTCCAGCACGCGGGAGAGGGGGTAACGGGCCAGTGCGGCGGCCACGTCGATGTAATCGCGGACCTCGCGGCGGTTGACCAGGGCGGCGACCTTCGTGGCGACCAGGTCGTCCAGGTGCATGACCGGGCCGACGTCCATCACCACCGGGGCGCGGTTGCGGTCCAGACGGCACAGCGTCAGGCGCAGGGCGCGGTGTTCGCCGGCGACCAGGAACTCCTGGATGTCCGCGTTCATGCCCTCGAAGAGTTCGTCGGCCTCCTCGGCCACCACCCGGTAACCGGCGGCCGTCAGGGCGGACGTCACCTCGCCCGCCGCGGCTGCCACCGCGCCGGCCGTGTCGGTGAACAGGTCGAGGTCCTCGGTGGGGCGGGCGACCAGGCCGTTGACCAGCCAGGCGACGCCGCCGCCGAGCACGAAGCCGTGCTTGTCGGCGACCTTGAGAGCGATCCGGGCGATGTCGCGGTAGAAGTCGTCGACGGTCACGCGGCGGCGGCCCGCGCCCGCAGCCGGGGGTGACGTGCCTCCCAGGCGGCGCGGACACCCCTGGGCAGGTTCAGCTCCGGCCACAGCCGGATCAGGACGGCGCCGTTGACGTAGGACCGCAGCTCGTCGATGCGGATGGCCTCACGGAGCACGTTCTCGTACATCCACAACAGCATGGTGTGCTGGCCCAGGTCGAAGGCCCGTTGCGGCTGCCACCAGAGGCGCAACGGCAGCTCGACGATGCCGGCGACGGGCCCGCACAGTTCGCCGAGCGTCCCCGCCACAACCACCGGCCGCTGCGGCCGGGCGAGGTGTGTGACCGGGGCGGTACTCACAGACATGCCGACAGCGTAAACCGACACACCGTACAGAAAACAAACACCTAGATTCCTAGGATGGTCCAGACGGTGTGTTCCAGGCCCTCGACGGGCCTACCTTGAGGGCTGTGCACGGGGAGTTCGAGATCCACCTGACCGTCCTCGGCGACGGCTTCGCGGACGGGCTGAAGTTCAGCGACATCGTCCTGGCCGGCGGCGATCATCCGAGGCAGCCGATGCTGTCCTATCGGGCGTGGGGTTCGCTCGACGACATCGTCGAAGCCGCCCACGACGAACGGACCAGGCTGCGGGACTGCGGACTCCGGCCGGTGCGGCTCAAGATCGAGGCACATCCGGACAACAGCGGTGTACCGGTGACCGACGCGGCTCCGGGCGGGCGATACTTCGAGCACCACGTCAAACTGCGGCTGCCGGACGCGGGGACGTCGCGGCTCGCCGCGCTGATCGGACCGTTCGGTGCGGGCCTCTCCCGCAACGCTCGCCGGCCGGACAGCAACGAGATGTTCGTGACCCAGCGCTGCTACCGGGCCGGCCTTGCGGAGGCCCGGGAGGAGCTGGCCCGGCTGGTCGAAGCGCTCACTGCCGAAGGCCACGAGATTCTCGAAGTCGAGATGCAGTACGTCGTCTGCGACACCGCCCCGGAATGGGACGGCGGCTGGATCACGGGCCCGGTCGCCCGGGTCGCCCCGGCCGGACCCGCCCCGGAGCCTTCCGGCAGGCCGGATCCGTGGCCGTGGAGTCTCGGGCGGTATGACAAACGCGACCTGTCCCGGCGGACAGCTCCGCTGGACGCCGTCCACGCACTACTGGGGCGGATCGCCGCGTCGCCGTGGGCGGATCGGCTCGTGCTGTGCGGCAGTGTCGCCCTGCGGGCCCAGCTCGGCGAGGCTACCCGGGTGCCGGCCGACATCGACCTGATCGCGGTGCCGTACCTGCCCGAGCTCTGGAACGCCGGCATGACGGAGCTGCGGGCCGGCCTGATCGGGCTCGCCGGCGATCCGGGGCTGGTGGAGGACCGGCATCTCTGGGAGTACCACGACGCTCCGGGGCTGCGGCTGGGCTACCGGTCGGGCGCCGACGATCCGCCGGTGATGGTCGACGTGGTTCTCGGTGAGGAGATGCTGATGCCTCCGGAGCCGCTGGAGGTCGTGCCGGGTGTGCGGATGCTCGCCGTGCCGCCGGCCCTGGCTCTCGCCGCCAAACTGCGCTGGCTGGGATCCGAGGAGAAGCCCAAGGCCAAGGATCTGTACGACGCGGTGCTGCTCGCCGAGCACACCACCGTCGACCCGGCCGTGGTCCGCGCACTGCTGCGCTGGAGCATCGGGCCCGCCGCCGACCGGTTCGGTCCGGAGACCGCCCGGGAGTGGACGGTCGACTGGGACGACCTGCGCCGCGCCTGTCCGTACATCACCGGTGACCTCGACAGCTGGCGTGAGCGGCTGGTCCTGGCCCTGCGGCGGCCCTTCCGGCCCGGCGGATGACCGGCCGGGTTTCTAGTATGGGTGGATGTTCGTCGATCCGGTGCTGGTTCGTATCAACGAGGGCATGGCTCTGCCGGGCCCGCAACGACGGGATCTTTTCGAGCGGATCCGGGCCGGCACCGACGATCCACTGCACGTGTGCGTGCTGGCCCACTCGATGGCCGACGTGCAGGACGACGTGCACGAGGAGCTGGTCTGGGACGAGCGGGCCCTCGCCGCGATCGGTTCGCTCACCGATGCGCGGCTCGCCGAGGCGGGGGTGCCGTTCACGGTGGCCGCGCTCTACCCGTCGCTGTACCTCAACCTGGCCGACTGCCACCGTAGGCTCGGTGATCCCGCGCGGGCCCGGGAGTACCTCGAACAGGCCCGGTCCCGGATGGGCGCGCTCGGTGACGACGACTACGGCAATCTGATCAGAAGCGGTCTCGAGGATCTGGAGCGGCAACTCTGATGCGTCTCATGTTCGTCTCGGTCCCGTTGCAGGGGCATCTACTGCCGTTGATCCCGTTCGCCGCCGCCTGCCGGGATGCCGGGCACGACGTGCTGCTGGCCGCCGGTGAGTTCCCGCCCGGCACGCTCGGGTTGCGGACCGCGGACGTCGGCGCCGGGTTCGATCTGCAGCGGGCGGCGCTGGCCACGACCGTACGAAATCTGCGTCTTTCTGTTGCCGAGATGCGGGGAACGGCTGGAACCGCCCTGGTCGGGGAGATCTTCGGCCGGGCCAACCGGGCGCTGCTCGAACCGCTGACGGCCCTGGCGCGGCGGGAGCGGCCGGACGTGATCGTCTACGAGCCGCTGAGCGAGGCCGGCGCGGTGGTGGCCGGGCGGCTGTCGATCCCGTCGGTGCTGCAGGAGAACACGCTGTGGCCGGCCGATCAGTTGTTCCGGTCGGTGACCGCCAGCCGGTCGTTCGCGGGCCTTGCGGCACCCGCTCCGGCGTTGACGATTTCGGTCATGCCGCCGAGTCTGCGGCCGGACGCGATCGCCGGTGCGGTGACCATGCGCCCGGTGCCGTCGTCCGGCGGCGGCGAGCTGCCCGGCTGGCTGAGCGCCCCCGGCGACCGTCCCCGTGTGCTGGTCAGCCGCAGCACCCTGTCCGGTCCCGCGCCCGGTGATCCGTCGGCCGCGGTGGTCGCCGCCGCGTCGTCGGTGGATGCCGAGTTCGTGCTGGTCAGAGGCAAGATCAAGGGCAAACTTCCGGCTAACGTACGTCCGGTCGGGCGCATCCCGATCGCCGAGGCGCTGCCGTTCGCGGCGGGGTTCGTGCACCACGCCGGAGCCGGCAGTGTGCTGGGCGGGCTGGCCGCCGGGGTGCCGCAGCTGGTGACGCCGGGCCCCGGCGACCGCACCCACAACGCCACGGTGCTGGCCGCGTCGGGCGCCGGCCTGTCGGTGCCCGCGAAGTCGATCACCGCGGACGTGCTGACCCGGCTGCTGACCGATGCCACGATCGCGGCCGCCGCCGGTGATCTGGCGGCCGAGATCGCCGCGATGCCGTCACCCGCCGACGTGGTGCCGTCCGTGGAGGCGCTGGTCTAGGAACTCGTAGGCCCGCTCGCGCATCGGCGGCGTGAACACGTGCCCGTCTTCGTAAAGCGCGAGTTCGGCCCGGCCTCCGAGCAGCTCTCGGGCGGCCTGGAAGACCTCTTCGGCGCCGCGGCTCCACTTGTCCCCGGTGCAGGCGGAGATCAGCAGCGCCGTCGTGCCGTACCCGGCGATGACGTCTTCCAGGTCGTGCCCGGTGGCGAAACCGGGCAGCACGAACTCGGCCTGCATCCCGGTGTCCCGTGAGTACGAGTGCCGGAACGGGATGCAGCCGGCGTGCGACACCGAGGCGGTGAACCGGGGGTCGAACGCGGGAGCCCACAGTGCCATCCGCCCGCCGTACGAGTGCCCGATGAACCCGATCCGCCCGGCGTCCACCTCCGGCCGGGACACCAGCAGGTCCACGCCCGCCGACACGTCCCGCAGGCACGTCGCGAGCAGGGTCTCGCCGCGGACCAGGCGGGTGGACAGTTCGAACCAGCTGACGTTGCCGTCGCCGCCGGGGCTCCAGTTGCGTTCCTCGAACCCGATCGCGTCCGGGGCGATCGTGACGAAGCCACGTTCGGCGAGTTCGTGGGCGTACGCCTGATCGGGGTTCCCGGCCAGCCCGACGACCTCGCTCTTGCCCAGGTCGAAGCGGGAGGCGTGCTGGTGGTGGCAGAACACCGCCGGGGCCGGGCCGGCCAGGTCGTGCGGGACGCAGACGTACGCGGTGATCCGCTCGTCCGGCCCGACCGCGTACCGGACCTTCTCCCGGGTGTAGCGGCCGCAGTCGACCCGTTCCAGGGTCTCCACGTCGAGGGCGGCCCCGGTGGGGACCGGCCCTAGGAAGTCCCGGAACGTCATGCGAAGTCCCGCTGGTAGCGCTGTTCCCGGCGGCCGCTGCGCGGGTGCGGACGCGATTCGCCGAGCGGCTGCCAGCCCAGCGACTCGTAGAGGGCGACCGCGCGCGGGTTGTCCAGATAGACCTCCAGCTCACCGCGGGTGAATCCCCGGGCGAGGCCCGGCAGCGCCGTCATCAGCCGGCGGCCGATCCCGGCGCTCCAGTGGTCCGGGCGCACCCCCACGTAGTGGACCTCGGCGGTCGCCGCGTCGGTGGCCAGCGGCGCCAGCGCGGCGAATCCGACGACCTGATCGTCCTTGATCGCCACGATCAGCAGGGACCGGGCCGAGCCGCCGAGCACCCGCTCGATCACCGGCCGGGCCTCGTCGAGTGGCGCGATCTCGGGGTCGCCGTCGCGGGTGGCGGTCGCCTCGGCCCAGATGGCGGCGGCCTCGGTCAGGTAGCGCCCGGGCTCGGACGCCTCGATGCGTACCCCGTCGGCGGGTTCCGTCTGTCGTGTCACGACGACATTCTCCCGATGGCCGTTTCCTGCAAGACCGCGGCCCGGCCGGTGGGTAGTTTTCCGGTATGGAGACCGCGACCACACCACACCGGCATCTGGCGGCCCGGATCGAGCGTTCGGTGAAGGACGTCTACGACTACGTCGCCGACCCGTTGAACCTGCCCGCGTGGGCGCCCGGCCTGGGCAGCACGATCGAGCTGATCGACGGCGAGTGGACGATGGATTCGACGCTGGGCCGGATCACCGTCCGGTTCGCGCCGCACAACGACTTCGGCATCCTCGACCACTGGGTGCGCCTGGAGTCCGGGCAGACCTTCTACAACCCGGTCCGGGTGATCGCCGACGGCGACGCGTGCGAGGTGGTGTTCGTGGTCCGCCGCGCCGACGGCACCACCGACGACGATTTCGAACGCGACGTGCGCGCGGTCTCCGCCGACCTGGCCGGCTTGAAGCGCCTGCTTGAGGCCCGCGGGTAGGTTGGCGGGGGTGAACGCGATCGAAACGTGGCGGACCGCCGGCGAGACCCGCAACGCGGATCTGGCGGTCACCGCCCTCACCCCCGACGTCACCCTGATCTCCCCGATCACCGAACAGTTCGTCTTCCGCGGCCGCGACCAGGTGCACAACCTGCTGGAGGTGGCCCTGTCCGAGATCGACGACCTGACCTACACCGACCAGGCCGGCGAGGGCCCGGTGGTGGCGCTGTTCTACGAGGCCAGGATCGGCGCCACCCGCATCTTCGAGGCCCAGCGCCTCCGCCTGTCCGACCAGGGCGAGATCGAAGAGATCACCCTTTACGTACGCCCACTACCGGCCCTGACCCTGCTGATGAACCGCCTGGGCCCCGAACTGGCCCGCCGCAACAACCAGCCCGCGCTGGCCCGCCTGGTCCCCCTCGCCGGAGGAGCCCTGCACGCCATGGCCACCTCCGGCGAACGAACCATCATGCCCCGGGTGGCCCCTCGCGACTGACGGCCCTCACATCGAGGCCAGTGCCGTCACCGGGTGGGTGGGGGAGGTGGGGCAGTGGAAGATGTTCAGGCTCCAGCCTCGGCCGATGGTGATGCCGGTGGGGTCGTAGCGGCTGTCCGGCGGGTCCTCCGGTGGGCGCCAGCTCTGGCCTTCGGTGGCCCACTCGCCGGTGGCCGCGACCAGCAGGAAACTCATCTCGGTGTGGCATGAGGCGCACCGCACCCAGTTCGGGTCGTGGTCGGCCAGATCCGGGAAGCCGCCGACCTTCCAGCCGGGTGCGAGCGACAGGTCGAAGAAGTAGGAGACGGTACTGACTGCTTCCCAATCGGCGATCTGCGCGCGCAGGCCGGCGGGCAGCAGGTCCCGGTGCCGGTGTTCGACGACCTGTTCCGGATGGAGGACGCAGGGCTCGGGCAGGTAGTACCCGGTGGTCACCGGCGGCTTCGGCGGATCTGCCAGGACCTCGGTGACGTCGGCGGCACTGCGCCAGAAGACACGCGGCAGCGGATTGAAGTCGTGGTCGGTGTGGTTGAGCGGGCACCACAGCAGCTGCATCAGGTCGTGGCCGGGCAGGTCCGGCACGTCCCGGCGGTACAGCTGGGCGACCGGGACCATCGGGATCGGCTCGTCGGTCGGATCGCCGTCCGCCGGTTCGAACCAGTGTTCGTCGGCGGCGTCGCAGTGCGGCCACGGCTCATCGGCCGGCCACAGCAGCGGCCCACCGATCGAACTGTCGGTGCGGGCCGGTGTGCCGGGGCGCGGATGCAGGCGGGTCGTCGTCGCCGTGTGGTCGCGTAGTGAGGGGAAGAGGGCGGCGATGTCGGCCGGGCGTGGGGGTGTCGTTCTGGGCACGGGTCAGGCGTCGCGGATCTGCAGGCCGAGGGAGATCGCCAACGTCACGGCCTGGTCGGCGGTGATCACGGCGTCGCGGAGTTCGACCGTGCGCGGGTCGAAGGCCTGCAGGTCGGTGCCGCGCAGGTCGCAGCCGGTGAAGTCGGCCCCGGTCAGCTGGGCCGCGGACAGGTCCAGGCCGCGCATCGTGCCGTTGCGGCAGCGGGCGCCGGTCAGGTCCGCCTCGCGCATGCGGACGCCGGTGAACGTGGCGGTGCCCAGGTCGGCGCGGGGCAGGGCGATGAACGACCAGTCGCCGCCGTCGACGGTGGTGAGGTCGAAGGTGCAGGCGTCGAACGTACTGCCGATGGTCTTGCAGTTGGTCAGTGTGGCGTCGAAGAAGTTGCAGTTGACGAAACGGCAGTTCAGGTAGGCGACGTCGGTCTGGACCGAGCAGTTGAACCGGGTGTCGCGGAAGACGCAGCCGGAGAACTCGACACCCTCCAGGTCGGTCTCGCACAGGTCCAGTGCCGAGAACTGCACGTCCTCGTGCCGGCGCTCGGCTCCGGCGCCGGCGTCCCAGTCCCGGGTGGTGATCGTCTTCATGAGCGGCGTCGCGGGGACCGGGCCAGGTAGGCGTGCGGGTATGGCAACGGCTGCTCACCGGCGGTGGTCAACCGGTCCAGGTGCTCGTCGTCCAGGGTCCAGCCGATCGCCCCGAGGGTGTCGTCCAGTTGGGCGACGCTGCGGGCGCCGACGATCGGCGCGGTCACCCCCGGCCGCTGTGCCACCCATCGCAACGCGACCTGCGCCGGCGTACGCCCGATCTGCCCGGCGACCTCGATCAGCGTGTCGGTGACCCGCCACACCCGTTCGTCGACCGCGTTCTCCCAGTTGCCGAGCCACGGCTGTTGGTCGCCGTCCCAGCGGGCGCCGGCCGGGGCCGCGGTCATGCCGCGCTGATACTTTCCGGTCAGCCAGCCGCCGCGCATCGGCGACCACGGGATGATCCCGACACCTTCGTTGCGGCACACCGGCACGTGTTCGTGCTCGATCTCCCGGTCGATCAGGTTGTAGAGCGGCTGCGATGCCACGAACGGTTCCCAGCCCCGGAAGCGGGCCACGTCCACCGACTTCTGCAACTGCCACGCCGCATAGTTGGACACCCCCAGGTGCCTGACCTTGCCGGTACGAACCAGCTGGTCGAGCGTGGACAGCGTCTCCTCGACGGGTGTCGTCTCGTCGAAACAGTGCAGCTGGTAGAGGTCGAGGTAGTCGGTGCCGAGCCGTCGCAGGCTGTCGTGCACGGCCGCGATCAGGTGCTTGCGTCCCGCGCCGTGGTCGTTACGGCCGTCGCCGGTGGCCCAGAACCCCTTGGTCGCCACGACCAGCGAATCCCGGCGCTGCCGGGCCAGCCACCGCCCGACGATCTCCTCGGACACCCCGCCCGCGTAGACGTCGGCGGTGTCGACGAAGTCTCCGCCGGCCGCCACGAACCGGTCCAGGATCGCGTGCGCGGCACTCTCGTCGGCTTCCTTGCCGAACGTCATCGTCCCGAGGCACAGCTCACTGACCCGAAGCCCACTGGCCCCGACATTCCGGTAGTCCATGCACATGATCCTTTCAGGACGCCCGTAGATTGGCCACCGTGACACGAACGCTGCGGACCCTCGGCTGGTGGTCCGATCCGGGCCCGGACGTCTGCGCCTTCGTCCACCCCGGCGAGCCCGACCGGGAGACCGCCGCCTACCTGCGGTCCGGGACACCGCTGATGTGGCGGGGCACCCCCTGGTCCTGCATTCTGTGCGGCCGTCGGAACGGTTCGGCGGTCCTCACCGACGGCGAGTTCCTGTGGCCGGAGGATCTACCCCACTACCTCGACGACCATGGCGTACGCCTCCCGGTCCAGCTCCGCGGCACGGCCCCGCCGGTGGACGCCGACGGTTTCGTCTTCGAGTCCGACGGCGCGTGGTGGCAGGCCCAGTCCCGCGACGGCACCCACCTGCCCGGCTGTCCGCGGCACCCGGCGCTGCGGCGCTGGAACCTGCCGGGGCCGGCCGACGTCTGGATCGACGGTGTCCCGCCGGGCGACGTCACCACGATGGCCCGGGTCCGCCGCCTGTTCGGCGCCGACTGGCCGTTCACCACCCTCCACGACCGGACAGCGGCCCAGCCGTTCCCGATCGCGACCGGCATCGACCCGCGCCCGTGGTTCGACCACCCGGAGCTGAGCGCCTACCTGCACCTGGCCACCCCCGACGGCCTACGCCCATTACGAAGCTGAACCGTGAGCGCGGAGCAGGGACAGATGGTGGGTCACGGCCTCGGTGAGGCGGGGCTCGTCGCCGGTGGCCAGCAGGTCCAGCAGGGCGCCCCGCAGGACGGCCAGGGTCAGCGTACGGTGGACGGCTCCCGCTGAGAGGGTGTGTTCATGGTGATCCGACGTGCCGACCGGGCCGGTGACCTCGGGTGGGTGGTCATGGCGAACGCCGAGGTCTACCACCGGCAGTTCGGGTGGAACACCGATTACGAGGTTCTCGTCGCCGGGATCGTGGCGGGCTTCGGGGCGCGGCACGACCCGGCGCGGGAGACCGGCTGGATCGCCGAGCTGGACGGTCGCCGGGTCGGCTGCGTGTTCCTGGTGGCCACCGACGACCCCACCGTGGCGCGGCTGCGGATCCTGGTCGTGACGCCCGACGGGCGAGGGCGCCAACTCGGCACCCGGCTGGTCCAGGAGTGCCTGACGTTCGCCCGGAATGCCGGCTACCAGCGGGTCACGCTCTGGACCAACGACGTGCTGGTGGCCGCCCGGCGGATCTACGAGAGCTTCGGGTTCACCCTGACCGACCAGGAGCCGCACCACAGCTTCGGCCATGATCTGGTCGGCCAGAACTGGATGGTCGAACTCTGAAGAGGCCGCTAGGCGAGGCGGGTGCGGACGACCAGGTCGTGCAGGGCGGAGACGGCGGCCGGGTCGGCGTACGCCGGAAGCTTGGTCTCGTCCCTGGCGTCCTCCAGCTCGGCACGCAGCGCGGGGACGTCGGCGGCCAGCCACGCCGCCGCCTGTGCCGGGAGCGGACCGTGTTCGGCCTCGCGTTTCGCGGCGATCAGCTCCGGGACGTAGGCGAGGCGCTCGCCGAGGACCCGCAGGTCGCACTCCAGTTCGCCGGTGCGCATCAGGTGGATGCCGGTCAGCAGCACCCGCAGCGTGTACAGGGCCGGCTTGAGCTGCCCGGTGCCGTGGTAGAGCCGTTCCTGGGTGCGGGAGAACCCCAGGTAGTGGTGGGCGTGGTTGCTGGTGATCAGCGCGGGCGCCAGCGACGTCAGCTCACGGTGCACCTCGGTGCTGTGCACCACCAGCGGCGACAGCAGCTGCTCCAGCACGTAGCCGTTGCGGCTGTTCAGCAGCTTGGCGAATTTCAGCAGGTCGTGGCTGACGATGTCCAGTTCGACACCGTCGCGGATGCCGGAGCGTTCCAGGGTGTCCGGGCCGGTGCGCAGGCCGACGACCTCGTCCGGCGGCAGCACGTGCGCGGCGCGCAGGTCCAGGTCGGAGTCGGTGGAGGCGAAACCGTACAGGTGGGCGCCGCTCACGGTGGCGAAGAGCAGGGGATAGGGCAGGGCGGTGGCGGCGTCGGCGGCCCACTGCGGTACTTCGGTGGCCACTGCTGCAGGTTCCTTTCGCGTACGGCTACCAGCAGCCGGTCCACGGCGGCTCGATCAGGATGCTCGGGCAGTTCGGTCACGGCTGCCGCTTCGGCGAGTTCGTCCTGCAGACGGCCCGCCCAGGCCGCGACGGCGGGCCACGCGACCTGGCCCCGGCGTACCGCAAGAAGGTCGTCGCGAAGGTGTGACACGTCGACCAGGACCTCGCCGGTGCGCAGCACGTGTGCACCGGCCATCAGCAGGCGGATCATGTGCATGGCCTGCTTGAAGTTGATCTCGCCGGTTCGGTCGCGCCGCGACGCCACCTTGGCGAGCTGATCCCGTGCGTACGAGCCGTACGTCTGCGCCACCCGCGTCGAGAGGAACGCCCCTCTGACCGCGAGAAGGAGCCGGCCGTCATCGTTGCACAACGAGACCAGGGGCGACCACAGCACTTCCAGCACGGTCGGATTCCCCTGCAAGGCGAGCGTGCAGAACCGTTCGATCTCCCACGAGAACTGCTCGTCGAGGGGCCCGTCCAGGTGGGTCGGCGGTTTGTCGAGCGACCAGAACGCGCGGGTCGGCGCCACGAACACGCCTCGGCGGTCGTGGTCGGAATCGGGCCCGTGGAGTCCGTAGGCGCGGGATCCGACGACGACCGCCAGGGCGGTGTGCCGTTCGACAAGGTCGATCATGAAGCGGAGGGTACGGCTACGCGTCCAGCACCGTCGCGTCGATTTCGTCGATCTCGCTCTGGTCGAGGCTCAGGTTGCCGAGCGCGGCGATGTTGTTCTCCAGCTGCTGGACACTCGACGCGCCGATGATCAGGCTGGTCATCCGCTCGTCGCGCAGCGCCCACACCAGGGCGAGCTGGGCCAGGCTCTGACCGCGCCGCTTGGCGATGTCGTTGAGCTTGTGCAGCCGGCCCAGCTTCTCGCCGTCCAGGTCGTCCTCGCCGAGGAAGACGCTGGTGCGCATCCGCGAGTCGTCCGGGATGCCACCGAGGTAGCGGTCGGTGAGCAGGCCCTGCTGCAGCGGGCTGAAGGCGATGCAGCCGGCGCCGGCCGTCTCCAGGGTGTCCAGGAGGTTGTCGTGCTCGATCCAGCGGTTGAGGATCGAGTAGGACGGCTGGTGGATCAGCAGCGGCGTGCCGAGTTCGGTCAGGATCTCGGCGGCCTTCGCGGCCTGCTCGCTCTTGTAGTTGCTGATGCCGACGTAGAGGGCCTTGCCGGAGCGGACGATCGCGTCGAGCGCGGTCATCGTCTCCTCGAGGGGCGTCTCCGGGTCGGGCCGGTGGTGGTAGAAGACGTCGACGTAGTCCAGGTCCATCCGCTTCAGGGACTGATCCAGCGACGACACCAGGTACTTGCGGGATCCCCAGTCACCGTAGGGGCCGTCCCACATGTGGTAACCGGCCTTGGTCGAGATGATCAGTTCGTCCCGGTGGTGCTGGAAGTCGGCCTTGAGGATGCGGCCGAAGTTGGTCTCGGCGCTGCCGGGCGGCGGCCCGTAGTTGTTGGCCAGGTCGAAGTGGGTGACCCCGAGGTCGAAGGCGCGGCGGACGATGTCGGCCTGGCGGTCGCCGGGGCGGCCGTCACCGAAGTTGTGCCAGAGGCCCAGGCTGATGGCGGGAAGCTTGAGACCGCTGCGACCAGCACGCCGGTAGATCATTTCGGCGTAGCGGTCGGCGGCAGGGAAGTACGTCACAGGCACACCCTAGGACTCCCGATCATGGTCAGGTGCGCTGGTAGGTTGGTGATGCCAGCAACACCCATGCGGGAGAGACCCTGTCGACAGGGCGCCGAAGGGGCAAATCCTCCCCGGAACCTCTCAGGCAAAAGGACCGCGGTGGGCGGCACTCTGAAATGCCCGCGTTCGGGGTATGACAGAGGGGGAGGTCAGTTCCTCGGACCTTCTCACGCTTGGAGTCGCCCATGACATCCCCGTTCGTCTCCCGCCACATCGGCCCGGACAACCACGAGCAGGATCAGATGCTCAAGGCCATCGGGTACGGGTCGGTCGAGCAGCTCATGGACGCCGCGATCCCCTCGACGATCCGTTTCGACGGGGTCCTGGACCTGCCCGCCGGGGCGTCCGAGGAGCAGGCGATCGCCGAGCTGCGGGCCATCGCCGGCCGCAACGTCCTGGCCACCCCGATGATCGGCCTCGGCTACTACAACACCGTCACCCCGGCCGTGATCAAGCGCAACGTCCTGGAGAACCCGGCCTGGTACACGGCGTACACCCCGTACCAGCCGGAGATCAGCCAGGGCCGCCTGGAAGCGCTGCTCAACTTCCAGACCATGGTCACCGACCTGACCGGGCTGACCACCGCCAACGCCAGCATGCTCGACGAGGCCACCGCGGTCGCCGAGGCGATGACCCTCGCGCGGCGCGCGTCCAAGAGCAGGAGCAGCGTGTACGCGGTGGACGCGGACACGTTCCCGCAGACGCTGTCGGTGCTGCGTACCCGGGCGGAGCCGCTCGGGATCTCGGTCGTGCTCGTCGACCTGGATTCCGACGAGCTGCCGGAAGACTACTTCGGCCTGCACCTGCAGTACCCGGGCGCTTCGGGCACCGTCCGGGACCACTCGGCCCTGGTGGCGGCCGCCCACGCCAAGGGTGCCCTGGTCACCGCCGCCGCCGACCTGCTCGCGCTGACGCTGCTGCGCGCGCCCGGCGAGATCGGCGTGGACATCGCCGCGGGCACCACCCAGCGGTTCGGCGTGCCGCTGGGCTTCGGTGGCCCGCACGCGGGTTACCTGGCGGTGCGTGCCGGCCTGGAGCGGTCGCTGCCCGGCCGCCTGGTGGGCGTCTCCAAGGACGCCGACGGCGACCGCGCCTACCGTCTCGCCCTGCAGACCCGCGAGCAGCACATCCGCCGCGAGAAGGCCACCTCCAACATCTGTACCGCGCAGGTGCTCCTCGCGGTGATGGCCAGCATGTACGCGGTCTACCACGGCCCGCAGGGGCTGCGCGGCATCGCCAAGCGCGTCCACCACCACGCTCTGACCCTGGCCGGGTCGTTCACCGCCGCCGGCATCGACGTCGTGTCGAACGCCTTCTTCGACACGGTGACCGCCGTCGTCCCCGGCCGGGCCGCGTCGATCGTCGCGTCGGCCGCCGAGTCCGGCATCGACCTGCTGCTCGTCGACGCCGACCACGTTTCGGTCTCCACCGACGAGACCACCACCGACGCGCACGTGGCCGCCGTCCTCGCCGCGTTCGGCGTGCCGCTCGCCACCGCCGCCGAGTGTGGTGCCAAGCCGCTGGGCCGCACCACCGAGTACCTGACGCACCCGGTGTTCAACACCCACCACTCCGAGACGAGCATGCTGCGCTACCTGCGCAAGCTGTCCGACCGGGACTATGCCCTGGACCGGGGCATGATCCCGCTCGGCTCGTGCACGATGAAGCTGAACGCCACCACCGAGATGGAAGCCGTCACCTGGCCGGAGTTCGCGAACATCCACCCGTTCGCGCCGTCGTCGCAGACCGAGGGCTACGAGCACCTGGTCGCGCAGTTGGAGGCGTGGCTGGCCGAGATCACCGGCTACGACGCGGTCAGTGTCCAGCCGAACGCCGGTTCCCAGGGTGAGCTGGCCGGTCTGCTCGCGATCCGCGGCTACCACCGCTCCCGCGGCGAGGCGCACCGGGACGTGTGCCTGATCCCGTCGTCGGCGCACGGCACCAACGCCGCCAGCGCGGTGATGGCCGGCATGCGGGTCGTCGTGGTCGCCTGCGACGCCGACGGCAACGTCGACCTGGCCGACCTGGACGCCAAGATCGAGAAGCACCGGGACGCCCTGTCCGCGATCATGGTGACCTACCCGTCGACCCACGGCGTGTACGAGACGTCGATCGCCGACCTGTGCGCGAAGGTGCACGAGGCAGGCGGCCAGGTGTACGTGGACGGCGCGAACCTGAACGCGCTCGTCGGTTACGCCCGGCCCGGGAAGTTCGGCGCCGACGTGTCGCACCTGAACCTGCACAAGACGTTCTGCATCCCGCACGGCGGCGGCGGTCCCGGCGTGGGCCCGGTCGCGGTCGGCGCGCACCTCGCCGACTTCCTGCCCGGCAACCCCCTGGAGCAGGGCGATCACCACGCGGTGTCGGCGGCGGCACACGGGTCGGCGGGCATCCTGCCGATCTCGTGGGCGTACATCCGGATGATGGGCCCGGACGGTCTGCGGGCGGCCACCGCGTCGGCGGTGCTGGCGGCCAACTACGTCGCGGCCCGGCTGCGGGAGCACTACCCGGTGCTGTACGCGGGTGAGGGCGGCCTGGTCGCGCACGAGTGCATCCTGGACCTGCGGCCGATCACCAAGGCCACCGGCGTGACGGTCGACGACGTCGCCAAGCGGCTCATCGACTACGGCTTCCACGCGCCGACCATGTCGTTCCCGGTCGCCGGCACCCTGATGGTGGAGCCGACCGAGAGTGAGGACCTGGCCGAGCTGGACCGCTTCATCGCCGCGATGATCGCCATCAAGGGCGAGATCGACAAGGTGGCGGCGGGAGAGTGGCCGGCCGGAGACAATCCGCTCGCCAACGCTCCGCACACGGCGGCCGCTGTCACGGCGGATGAATGGAATCACGCGTATTCACGCTCCGTGGCCGGTTTCCCGGAGGGCGTGGACCGTACGGACAAGTACTGGCCGCCGGTGCGGCGCATCGACGGGGCGTACGGCGACCGGAATCTGGTGTGTTCCTGCCCGTCGCCGGAGGCCTTCGAGGACTGAGTCCGTGACGCAGGTCGCGGTCGTCTCTGATCGCGGCCTGCGCGGCTTTCCAGGGGCCTCGTCGGTTACGCTGCGTGCTTGTTTCAGGCCGCCAGTGCGTGCACCGCGGGGCCCCGGTGCGGTTCGATCATCGTGCCGTCCGGCAGCAGCTCACCGGTGTCCTCGAAGACGATGACGCCGTTGCAGAGCAGGCTCCAGCCCTGCTCCCGGAAGGTCGCGATGATGCGTGCGGCCTCACGGTCGGTGGCGTCGGCGGAGGGGCATGGCTTCAGGTGTTGACACATCTTCGACTCCGGTCGGGGGCTGTGTGAAGGTTCACATTCTGCGTGACGCAACTTACCTCACATCGAACGACAGCGGTTCAAGGCGGTGACGGCGCCGGCAGGTGGGTCCTCGCCTCCCATGCTCCACGCCGAGACGGCCATCGACCACTCTCCGCGACCTCCGTTCGGTGCTCCGCCGGGCGCCCCGGCCGCTTGCCAAGCCCGTCACCACGCGTTACGGGCATTTCGATGACGCCGGGGTGATCCCGGTGACCCCGACGAGCTTCGAGCGGCATTTGTGGACGACAACGGACTGCCGGTGCGAAACGTTGACCGAACGGATGACAAAAATAATCCGATCGGTGATGGTGCCAGGTGCGGGGCGGCACTCTACGTATCCGCGAATGCCGGTTCCGTAATGGCCGCAGAGCACGGCGAAAAGAGCGGCGGCCGGGTCGTCGCCCGGCCGCCGCACCACCCTTCAGATTCGATCAGGAGTCGCCGGAACCGGGCTCGGCCATCCGGCGGTGCAGCGCGGCCTTGACCCGGTCCGGGGCGACCTTGCTCGCCACCGCCTGCGCCCGGGTGCCGACCGACCCGGCCAGGACCTTCTCCCTGCCCGCGAACAACGCACGCAGACCCTGCTCGGCGACCTGGGCCGGATCGTCCTTGTCACTCGCGCCGACCCGGGTGTCGTCCATCTCGGCACGGTGGAAGAAGTTCGTGTCGGTCGGGCCGGGCATCAGCGCGGTCACCGTGACGCCGCTGTCGGCCACCTCGGCCCGCAACGCCTCGGCGAACGACTGGGTGAACGACTTCGACGCGTTGTAGACCGCCTGGAACGTGCCCGGCATCATCGACGCGATCGACGAGGTGACCAGCACCCGGCCGGCGCCCCGGTCCACCATGCCGGGCAGGGCCCGCTTGGCCAGGTGCACGGTGGACGTCACGTTCACCGCGATCACGTCCAGCTCCTCGGCCAGATCGGTGCCGCCGACGAACGCCCCGCCGATCCCGCGGCCGGCGTTGAGCGCCAGCACGTCGACGTCACGGCCGGTGGCCCGGACCGCCGCCCAGACGTTCTCCACCCCGTCGTAGGCGGCGAGGTCGGCCCGGACCGCGGTCACCCGGTTCACGCCGTCCCGGCGCAGACCGGCGGCGGCCTCCTCGATGCCCTCGTCCTCGGCGACGATCAGCAGGTCGTGGCCGCGTTCGGCGAGTTGCCGGGCCAGTTCGTAGCCGATGCCGCTGGAGGCGCCGGTGACCACGGCGAAAGGATTCCCGGTAGATGTCGTCATGCCTTTCGCATGCCCCGGTCGTGCTGGTTCATACTTCTGGTCGCGCGTCCTTCTAGTCGCGCGTCGACGCCCACGCCAGGGTGAGAGCCGCCGCGTCCTCGGCCACCGCGCCCGGGATCGCCCACCCGTGCTGTTCGGTCCAGGACCGCCAGCGTGCCCCGGCGACACTCGCCCCGGCCGTGGCCAGACCCGCCACGATCGCCGGGCCGGCCATGCCCGTGCCCCGGCGGCGGGCGAACATCGCGCCGGCCACCGCCCCGAGCACGACCCGCCCGGCCAGCGGCCCCGGAGCCAGCCGGCTCGGCGCCTTGCGGGACTTGTCGAAGGCGATCTCACCGAGCGCCGCGGCGCCCGCCGCCACCCGCACCCAGCCACGCTTGCGCAGCGCCAGCCGGGCCAGCGGGGTCGCACTACGGGCACCGGCCGAGGCGCCGAGCAGAACGGATCGAAGGAGAACTCTGTCGGTCATGACGAGCGGATGCCCGCCCGGAGGCCGGTCAAACGACTCCGGAGACCTTCGCGTCGTACGGCCGCGGACCCGAGGGTTCGGCGGTGTCCCCCGGGGGCACCGCTATCTGCGCCACGTGCCGCTGCTGGACGCCGCCGGCATCCGGGCGCTGCTGGCCGTCCGCGAGGCCGCCCGGGTCCGCGGCACGCGGGTACGTGTCACCGGTGTCCAACCGTTCGTCGCCCGGCTGCTGACCATGACCGGATTGCGTGATCTCCTGCCCGGCGGGGGACCGGACACCCCGCCGCGCTGAGGACCGGCCGCACAGCCTCCTGATAGCCCGCTCCGAGCCGTCTCTACCGAATGCGTGCCACTGTCGGCATCCGCCCCCACGGACGGGGGCTGAGCGCGTACTTTGACCGACGCGCGGCAGCGAGATGCTCCACAATGGCACCCTCCCGGGTGTCGCGGTGGGGGTATAGAGAGGCGACATCCGGACATGCTGGACATACTCGAACACAAGACCGTGGTGACTGAGCGGTCAGGGATTCGCATGCGGGTGGATTTCACCCGTTTCGCCAGCGCTTCCACCGCTCGCCTGCACAGCAGCGCCTTCCAGCTCTGCCGGGACTGGCACCTCGCCCAGGACCTCACCCAGGCCACCCTGGCCAAACTGTTCCTCAGCTGGGACCGGGCGGCCGACAGCGACAATCTGCCGGCGTACGCGCAGAAGGTCCTGCTCCGGGTCTATCTGGACCACCGGCGGCGCCGCAGCTCCACCGAGACCGTGCCCGGTGATCTGCGCGAGCCGGAGTACTCGATGAGCCCCGAACTGCGCATCACCCTGCAGGACGCGTTGTCCCGCCTGCCCGTCCGGGACCGGGCGATCGTGATGCTGCGCTACTACGCCGACCACAGCGTGGAACAGGTCGCCCAGGAACTGGACGTGCCGATCACCGTGGTCAAGAGCCAGACCCGGCGCTCCCTGATCAAACTCCGGCACATGCTCAGCGGGGAACGCCCCACCCTGTTCGCCTGACCCACCGTAAGCACCGGATAGCCTGTGCGGCATGACAGTCAGGCCCATCCGGCTCTACGGTGACCCCGTTCTGCGTACCCCCGCCGACGAGATCACCTCGTTCGACGCCGACCTGCGCGAGCTCGTCCGCGACCTGGAGGACACCGTCCGTGAACCGGGCCGGGCCGGTGTCGCCGCCCCACAGATCGGCGTCAGCCTGCGGGTGTTCTCCTACAACGTCGGCGGCGTCATCGGGCACCTGATCAACCCGGTGCTCAGCGACTTCGACGGTGAGCAGACCGACGAGGAGGGCTGCCTGTCGCTGCCCGGCCTCGGCTACGACACCACCCGGTCGGAATCGGTCACGGCCACCGGCTTCGACCAGCACGGCGAGCCCCTCGTCATCAAGGGGACCGGGTTCCTGGCCCGCGCCCTGCAGCACGAGGTCGACCACCTCAGCGGGCGGCTCTACGTCGACACCCTCAAAGGTGACGTGCGCCGTCAGGCCCTGCGGGAGTTGCGGCGTGTCGTCCCCCGCCCCTGACTCCCCGTCCTCTTCTTCGGAGGATGCCCGTCGCCATGCCGCCGCTTCTCTTGCGGCCGGCGACCCCACCGGGTGGTTCGAGACGTTGTACGCCGCATCACGCGCCGGGCAGGCCGTGGTCCCGTGGGACGTGGCCGAGCCCAGCGCCCGCCTGCGCGCCCTCGGGCTTCCGGACGGCGCGGGCCTGCGGGCGCTGATCGTGGGGTGCGGGCCCGGCCGGGACGCCGAGTACGTGGCCTCCCGCGGGTATGCCACCACCGCGTTCGACATCTCGGCCACCGCTATCGACCTCGCCCGGGAACGGCACCCCGACAGCCCGGTCACCTACGTCGTGGCTGATCTGCTCGATCCGCCGGTGGCCTGGCGGCACGGGTTCGACCTGGTGCTGGAGAGCAACAACGTGCAGGCGCTGCCGTCGGCGATCCGTGCCGCGGCCGTTCCGGCCATCAGCGGGTTCGTCGCTCCGGGTGGCACGTTGATCGTGCTGGCGGCCGCCACCACCCGGATCGACAGCGACGGGTCCGGGCCGCCGTGGCCGCTGACCCGCGACGAGATCGACGCGTTCGCCGTGGGCGGGCTCCGGCAGGTGTCCGTCGAACAGGTGAACGCCGCCGGAACCGCGCTGCCGGCCCGATGGCAGCCCGTCTACCGGCGGTGAATGTCACTCCTTGGGAGTATCCGGGCGGTGGCGCCGTGGGTGGTGGGCTGCCGGGATCGCATGATCAATGCGGTTGCTGTCGGCACCTTCCGAGGAGATGACATGTTCGCGCTGTTGTCCGGGCGTACCGCCGCCGTGGTGATGTCCTTCGGTGTTGCCGCCGGGCTGGCCGCCTTCGCGCCGCTCGGGGGAGGGGCGGCCGCTTTCGCCGGTAGCTCGACCGCCTTCGCCGGAAACCGGGCCACCTTCGCCGGGAGCCCGGCCACCTTCGCGGAAAGCCCGGCCATCGGACGTGCCCGGGCCGCGATCGTCGAGACCGAGACCCAGCGGGGTGGCATCGGCGCGTCCGTCGCGGACCTGGTAGCCCTGATCAAAAACCGTCACCCCGTCGTCGACAGCACCACGGTGACCTGGACCGGCACGGACACCAACGTCGTCTTCACCGGCACCGCCAGGTTCCTCGGAGCATCCGCCGGACCATAGGGTGCACAGGTGAACGACGAAGCACGCCGGGCAGCGGTCACCACGTTGATCGACCTGCTCACGAGGATCAACCCGGTCCTCCAACCCGTGCCGGACGATCGCGGTTGACGGGTATCCAACGCGACGAGCCGCCACCCACGGGGAAGTGGGGTGGCGGCTCGATGGCGCGGGTCAGCCGATGGTGACGTTGAAGATCGGGTTGGCGGCG
>NZ_BOMG01000095.1 GCF_016862075.1 Actinoplanes couchii
TACCCCTTAGCAAAAGGCCCGACTGTGCCAAACCTTGGAGGCGGCGTAGCCGTTACTGGCGGGTGAGAAGGCGTACCAGCTCAGTGCCGAGATGACGTTCAGGATGGCGCCGCCGGCGAGCCGTGGGGCGAACGCGCGGGTGACGTGCAGGGTGCCCCAGAAATTGGTGTCGAACTCGCGCCGGATGTTCTCCGTCGAGGCGCCGAGCAGGGGTGCGTTCGTGGAGATGCCGGCGTTGTTGACCAGGAGGTCGAGGTCGCCCACCTCGGCTGCCGCGGCGTCGATGGAGGCCTGGTCGGTGATGTCCAGCCGGAGCGGAACGACGCCCGGGATGTCGATGAGCTCCGGACGGCGGGCGGTGGCGTAGACGGTGGTGGCGCCACGGGCGAGCAGGGCCTCGGCGAAGGCCTTGCCCAATCCACGGTTGGCGCCGGTCACGAGGGCTTTCGAGCCGTTGATCTGCATACCGCCACGCTAAAACCTGACGTTGACGTCAGAGGCCAGGGACTGCGAGCCGCATCACTGATTGAATACCACGACGACCTCGATACCCGTACCGCCGGAAGGAAAGGAAGTTGCCGATGGGGATCGACGACCGGAAGCTGAGCCCCGCAGTGCTCGCGGCACTCACCTATCTGCCCCGGTTCAACCAGCGCCTGGAGCCGGTCGACCTGACGCCCTTGATCCCGTTCCTCAACGAACTGCTGGACGACCTGCCGTGGTGGAACCGTGACTACCGGGTCACGCGGGTCGAACTGGTTCTGCCCCATGAGATCCCGGACTACCCCGGCGGGCGGCTGAAGAGATTCACCGAGGTGTCGGTGCCGGCGATGCTCACCGACGGGGCCGGGCACGAGCTGCCGTTCTTCGGCCGGATCCGTTTCGAGGGCGACATCCTGCGACGTTTCGAGGCGAAGGTCGGTGACACCGTGATCACCCCCGCGCTGCGCCCCGCCGGCGTCCAGGACCCGCACCCGTTCGGCCCGCTGCTGGAGGCCCTGATGGCCAACCGCCACCATTCGACAAGCGACCTGGCCAATGGAGCGGGACTGTCCCGATCGACGGTGCGCTGGCTGGGCAGCGGCGGGCTCAGACCACACCCCAACCTCGTCCGGCACCTCGCCGAGGCGCTGGGCTTGCCCGAAGCCGACCTGGCCGCGATCGCTGGTGTCTCCGAACAGGACTACCTGTGAGGCCGGGCGGTGGTACAGCACTGATCCACCACGCCTGACGGCGGGGATACGGTCGAACGTGTGACCCTACGACGGCCCCCCGACCCCGCGATCGGTACGGAGATCCGTGCCCGCCGCCTGCTGCGCGGGTGGAGCATCCGGTTCGCCGCCAGCCGGGCCGGTGTTTCGCATGCCACCTGGAGCCGCATCGAACGAGGGCTGCAGACGGCCGACAACCGTTTCATGCTCGCCGCCATCGCCGCCGCCCTGGAATGCACCCCGGCCGAGCTGGTCCGGCCCGCCGTACCGGCCTCGGACCGGGTGACCGCGGCAGCCCGGGCCGGTGTGCTCGGCCTGCGGACGGCGCTTGTCGACATCGACCTGACCGAGCCGCCCGGCCGGCCGGCGTCGCCGATCGCCGAACTCCGCCGTAGCGCCGATCTGGTGGGCGCCCTCTACCGGACGTGTGACTACGCCGGGGCGGCACACCTGCTGCCGGATCTCCTGCGTCACCTGCACACCGAGACGGCCGGGCCGCACCATCGCGACGCGCTCCGGCTGCTCTGCGAGGCCACCCACACCGCCTCGTCGGTGCTGCGCAGTCTCGGTCACCCCTCGGACGCCTGGCTGGGCGCACAGCAATGCCGCGACGCGGCGGACGCCGCCGGCGATCCGATACTTCAAGGGCATGCGGCGTACGTGCTGGCCAGCGCAGCGATCGCCTGTGGCTCGCACCAGCGTGGGCAGACGCTCGCCGAACGGGCGGTGGACGCCCTGAGCCCGCACCTCGCCCGGCCCGGCGGCCTCGAAGCGCTCGGATCGCTGCACCTGGTCGCCGCGCTGGCGAGCCGGTTCCGGCAGCGCCCGGACGACAGCCGGGACTGGCTCACCGCGGCGTCCGCCCTGGCCCGCCGCACCGGCGAGACCGACACGATGGGACTGTTCTTCGGCCCCACCAACGTGAACATCTGGTGGATGAGCATCGAGGTCGACGACGGCGACCCGATCCGGGTCGTGGAGATCGCCCGGCGCACCGACCCGGCGGTGATCCCGGTCGGGGTACGGCAGGTCTTCTACTACGCCGACACCGCACGCGCCCTGGCCCGCATCGGCGGCCGCGACCGGGAGGCGATCCGTTTCCTGCTCACCGCGGAACGCGTCGCACCGCAGCACGTGCGCACGTGCCCGGAGACGACCGCCGCCATCCGGCTGCTGCTGGAGCGTTCCCGCCGTCAGTCCGGCGGCACCGAGCTGCGGGCCCTCTACGAACGGGTGACGTCCTGAGCCCGCGACGGCCGAGGCCGTTCCCGGTCAGGGAACGACCTCTCCGCAATCGCTGGTCGGTGGTGGGGTCGGGTCGGCATGGAGATCTCGCAGGAGCTGACGTACGTCGTTCCCGGCGGTCAAGGTGGTCAGGGCGGACACGGTGGCCCGGGCCAGGAGTTGGTCGAGTTCGGCGTCCATGATGTCGTCATGGTCCATCGTCGGTCTCCTTCCCTGATGCCTCGTTCAGAAGACGGATCAGTCTCCGGCGGCTGTGGCGCAGGTTGGACCGGACCGTTGCGGCGTTCTGACGGGTGATCTCGGCGATCTCCACTGGATCGAAGCCGTCGGTGGCCAGGGCGAACACTGTCCGCTGAGCCGGCGAAAGCTCCCGGAGCAGCGCGAGAACGGTGGTGGCGTCCTCGTCGAACGGGGTCCGCTGCCGGTCGATCTGCTGCGCCGAGGCGCGGGCCTCGGCGTCACGTTGCCGGGCCTGCCGGGAACGAACCCGGCAGATCTGCCGGCTGACGGCCGCTCTGGCATACGCGTACGGCGCTTCGATCGTCGTCCAGTGGCACAGAACCGTTCGCATGGCGTCCTGGGCCAGGTCCTCGGCCTCGGACACGCACGATGCTCCGATCCGGAGCGCGAACCAGGTCAACGACCTGAAATCGGCCAGATAGTACGCGTCGAACGTGTCCGGTCTCCGCGGGTGCTCACCCATGGCTTTCTCCTCGACATCGGTGGGGATCTGCTCATCGGCTCGCTCCTTCTCCATGGGTGGGGTGATGGTGGGGATACTCGTCTTCGGCGCTCGTTTGCCGACAGGTGTCGAAGCCGATCCCCTCTCCACCGGTCCCAGGTCTTGTACTCAAGGTGCGTGTGCCGAGCCGAGCGTGCAATCGCCGGCCGGAATTTCTGTCAGTGACGGCGAGAAGCCACCGCGGCGGCCATGACGGCGGCGGTCAGGGCGGTCACCGCCCGGGAGCCGGGCAGCAGGTACACACCGGGGCTGGGCTCGGTTATCGTGCCGCGGGTGTTCACCAAGCAGGAACTTCGTACGTACGGGCCCCGGGTCGGCGCTGTGTTGCTGGCCGGGTGGGGTGCCTACCTGGCTCTGTATCCGCCGACGATCGTGCGGACCGATGGCTCGCGGTACGAGCGGGTGGTCGCGTCGTGGGAGTGTGAGCCGCCGATCGCCCTGGTGTTCACCGAGACGATCCGGGACTCGTCGTCCCGGTCGACGCCTGCTTCGGAGAGCGCCGACCAGGCGTGCCGGGACCGGGCGATCGGATCCGGAGTCGCCATCGGGCTCCTCGGCACCGGCGTGGCTCTGCTGCTCGGTTTCGCCCGCCCTATGCCCCGCCGCGAGAAAACGGACTCATGACCTCGAGCTGGCGTGGAAGGACAGCGCTGCGGTCATCCAGTAGTCGAAGTCCTCGGTGAGGGCCGTCTTGTCGACGCCGATCCAGCCCTTGCCCATCGAACGGCCCGTGCCCATCTCGGCGCGTGCGGCACCCGGCTTCGCCAGGTGTTCGGCTGCGTCGTCGGGTGAGACCCGGACGAGCAGGTCGGCGTTGCCCGCCGAGACGCAGACGACCATCCGCTCGTCCACCATGAAGGCGAGGCCGCCGAACATCTTGACCTCGCGGACCTGCCGGTCGGTCAGGGCGGCGCGGACGCGCTCAGCCGTCTCCGGGTCGTACGCCATGATCGCTCCTTCGGACACGGGAGGCTGTCGCGGCGACGGTTTCCAGGTCGTCGCTGGAGAAACCCACCCTACTCAGCACCGCCAGGGACTTGTTCGTCGCCAGTGTGCACAGCGCCAGCTCGGCGGCCTCATTTTCGTCGGCTCCGGCCGCCAGTAGCGCCTGCTCCAGCATCGCCCGCAAGGTGTCGATCATGGTGCGGACCGTCGCCTGGCCGGCCGCGTCGAGCGCCGGGAACTGCGCCGCCGACATGGTGAGCAGGCAGCCGTCGGGGACCGTCGGGTCGGCGATGCGGTTCAGGGTGACCCGCAGGTACGCGGTGATCACGGCGCTGGGATCCGAGTGGGGCCCGGTGAGTGCCTCCTCGTACAACGGGTGGTAGCTCTGCGCGTACCGCAGCAGGCTTTTTTGAAAGAGGGTGCTCTTGTCGCCGAAGGTGCTGTAGAGCGAACTGCGGCCCAGACCGGTGCCCTCGGTCAGGCGGTCGATCGAGGCTTCGGACCAGCCCCAGCGCCAGAAGACGTGCATCGCGAGCCGGAGCGCCTCGTCGACGTCGAACTGTTTGCGGCCTGCCATGACCAACAGCGTACCGCATCTTGCACCGATCGTTTCAACATGCGTATGGTCGTGGCATGACAACTTGGACTGATCGTTCCAACACTGTGGTGCCCGACGGATTCATCAGCCGGATCGTGGAGGTGGACGGGCTGCGGCTGCACGCCGTCACCGGCGGGGACGGGCCGCCGCTGCTGCTTGTCGGCGGGTGGCCGCAGACGTGGTACGCCTGGCGGGACGTGATGCCCGCACTCGCCCGCACCCATACCGTCGTCGCCGTCGACCAGCGCGGGACCGGGCTGTCCGGCAAACCCGACGCCGGGTACGACGCCGGCACCCTCGCCACCGACCTGGTCGCGTTGATGGCCGCGCTCGGGCACGACCGGTTCGACGTGGTCGGCCACGACATCGGCACGTGGACCGCCTACGCCCTCGCCGCCGACCATCCGTCACGAATCGGCCGGCTGGCCGTGGTCGAAGCCGTGATCCCCGGGCTCGTACCGTCGCCGCCGGCATTCGGCCCGGCCGCACTCAACCGGAAGCTGTGGCAGTTCGGCTTCAACCGGCTCGACGGCCTCAACGAGGACCTGGTCCGGGGCCGCGAGCGGCTCTTCTTCGGTTGGCAGTTCGCCACCAAGGCCGCCACCCCCACCACGATTCCCGAGTACGCCGTCGACGTCTATGTGGACGCGATCACCGCCGATCCGCGCGGGTTGTGGGCGAGTTTCGAGTACTACCGCGCACTGGACGAGACGATCGCGCAGAACGAGCGCCGCGCCCGAACCCGGCTCACACTGCCGGTCCTCGCCGTCGGCGGCGCACTGTGGAGCGGAGCCGGCACCGGCCAGACGATGCGCCTGGCAGCCGACGACGTCACCGAGGCGATCCTCGACGACTGCGGCCACTACCCAGCCGAGGAAAAGCCCGAACAATTCACCACGATCTTGGAAAGTTTCCTACTAACCTGATCGGGTGCCGCGGCTTTTCCACGTCAGCGACGAGGGCCCGTTCACCGTCATGAGGCCGCGTCCCTCACCGGCCGGCACTCCCCACGAGGGGCGGGAATGGGTGTGGGCGGTCGACGAGAAGAGGTTGCCGAACTATCTCCTGCCTCGGCAGTGCCCCCGCGTCTGCTGGCTGGCGGAATCTGCCGGCCTGCTCAGCTCTCCGGCTTCCCGCGTCATCGCCGTGGAGCACGGATGGGTGCCTCATCTCATGCAGACCAGCCTGAACGTGCACCTTCTCGACCCCGCCGACTTCACCCTGCTCGATGCCACCGCCGGGTACTGGGTCAGCGAACGGGACGCCCGCGTCGAGGAGGTCCGCCGCGTCGAGAACTGTTTCAGCGCGCTGGCGGAGCACGGCGTCGAAGTGCGTTCGACGCCGTCGCTGTGGCCGTATGTCGACGCGGTAGTCGCGGCGAACGCCGAGTTCAGCGCCATCCGCCTGCGCAACGCACAACCACGCGCGCTTTAGCGGGCCAGGCGATCCAGCAGTTCGCCGAACAGGGCGTGTTCGCCGGGAGTGAGGTCGCCCGGGTCGTCCCCGCTGCTGAGCTCGTCAGATCCGTACCGGCACGGCCGTGATCCGGAAACTTTCCGCGGGAGTCGCCGGTCCGAGATCCTCGACAGGCGGCCCGAGGTGGAGATCTACGAGGCCATCTGGCGGGATCTGGTCGATAGGATTGCGCCTATCGAAACCGAGTCCCGGCGGATCATCGAGAACAAGGTTGAGGAGTGGTCTCGTGCGTGCCCTGAACGGTGCCCGCTGGCGCAAGAGCGCCCGCTCCGGCGGTGATGGCGGCAACTGCGTCGAGGTCGCTGACAACCTGGTTGACGTCGTTGCCGTGCGTGACACCAAGAACAAGGACGGCGGCACTCTTGTCTTCGCCTGATCCGGCTGGACCGCATTCATCCAGGCGGTCAGGGACGGCAGATTCGACGCCTGAGGATCCGGCCGGCGCCGCTGCTGAACTCGTCAGCAGCGGCGTATCGAACGTCAGACCTGCACCGGCACGGCGGGGATGTCGTGGGCCTCGGTCCTGTCGTTGCGGCGGGCCCGCATGCCGCCGGCTACGTAGAGCACCACGCCGAGGGCGAGCCAGCCGGCCAGGACGATGATGGCGTGGGTGCTGCCGGCGCCGTCGAAGTAGGCGGTGGAGCGCAGCAGCTGGCCCCCGGCGCCCGGGGGCAGCAGCTGGCCGAGGGCTCCGGACCAGCCGGGCAGCATCTGCGGGGCGCTGACCGTTCCGGAGAGCGGGTTGCCGATCAGCATCATGATCGCTGAGCCGAGGCCCAGGCCGGGGTAGCCGAGCAGGGACTCCAGGCCGAGCAGGGTCAACGAGGTGGCGGCGATGGTCAGGCTGATCGCACCGACGTTGGCCAGGTAGGAGCCTCCGAGGGAACCGAACCAGAACTGCAGGATCGCGGTCATGGCCAGGCCGCCGGTGACGGCGAAGGTCAGGGCCCCGGCGATGCGGCGGCCGCTGCCCTGGAGCATCCGGGTCAGCAGGATCGCGGTGAGCATGCCGCCCATCACCAGGGGCAGGGCGGCCGCGGCCAGGCCGGCGCCGCGGGGGTCGTCGGCGGGTGGGCTGACCAGGTCACGGACCGCGACCGTGGCACCGGGTGTCCCGGTCTGGCTCAGGGCGGCGCCGACGGTCTGCAGGACCTGCGCGACCTGGGCGCTGGCGGCGGAAGCGGTGATGACCTGCGGGGTGCCGGCGGTCAGGTCGATCGCCCCGTACACCTCGCGGTCGAGGATCAGCTGCTCGGCGGCCTTGGTGTCGGCGACGGCGGTGAAGTCGAAGGCGTCCGGCATCTTCTCGCCGAGAGCCGCGGTGACCTGCTCAACCGCGGCGGCGGGGCCGGCGACGGCGATCGGCACGTCGTGCACCGAGGAGCGCACCGACGGCCAGGCGAAGGCGGTGAGCAGCACGCTGATGATCGCCGTGAGCAGGGCGGCTGCCCCGAGAACTCTCGACCAGGGTGACGGGGACATGGTTTCTCCTTAACGAACGAGCGTTCGCTTTAAGAGTGCGCACGGCCGCCGCGCTTGTCAAGAATGAACGTTCGCTTTAGCGTTGGGGCATGCCACGCGTCACCGAGCAGTACCGGGCCGACCGCCGCTCCGACATCCTGGCCGCGTCCGCCCGGCTGTTCGCCGTCAACGGTTTCCACGCCACCTCGATGGCCGACATCATCGAAGCGTGCGGGCTGTCCGCCGGATCGTTCTACCGCTACTTCAAGAGCAAGGACGAGCTGATCACCGCGGTGGCGGAGGAGGCACTGACGGCCGCCGACGGGACGTTCCGGAAACTGCTGGCCGACAACGCCACCCCCTCACCGGAGCAGGCCCTGACGGCGATCATCACGATGATCGACGAGCGGATCGCCAGCCACCAGAACTCCGGCGTCGACCTCGGCCGCATCGGCGTGCAGGCGTGGGCCGAGGCCCTGCGCAGCCCGGCCCTCGCGGTCCGGGCGAGCGAGGTCTACCAGCGGCTGCGCGGCAACCACGCCGAGGTGGCCCGCCGCTGGCAGGCAGCCGGGAACGCCCCGGCGGACCTCGATCCGGACCAGCTGGGCGCGGCCATGCTCAGCCTCGTGCAGGGCTACATCCTACAGCGGCTCCTGCTCGACGGCACCAGCGCCGTGGACTACCTGGCGGGCGTCCGGGGCCTGCTCGCCATGACGTCGCCCACTAAAGCGAACGATCGTTCTTGACAGCGCTCCCCGCGCAGGCCGACACTCGCCAGGCGAGCAAAACGAACGTACGTTCGCCGTAAAGGGGCGGGACGCCATGGAACCTGAGCCGAAACCACCGCGACAGTGGCTCCGCCCGGCACTGCTGACCACCACGATCCTGGTGGCGGGCTTCGCACTGCACGACCGGGTACCGGATCCGGACACCGTCCTGACCGTGATCGATCAGGCCGACCCGTGGTGGTTCGCCGCTGCCGTTTTGGCCCAGATCCTGTCCCAGACGGTCTTCGCCGGCCAGCAGTGGGCGGTGCTGGCCGCGCTCGGCACCCGGATCCCGGCGCGGTCGATGCTCGCCGTCAGTTCCAGCCGTTCCGCGATCAGCATGGCCCTGCCCGCCGGTTCAGCCGCCTCGGCGGCCTTCGCGATCCGGCAGTACGCCCGGCACGGCGCCGGTACCGCCGTGGCGACCGCGGCCACCCTGCTCTCCGGCCTGGCCTCCCTGATCGGCCTGGCCCTGCTCTACCTGTTCTCGGTCGGCAACGCCGTCGTCGCCATCGCGATGATGGCCACGGTGCCGATCGCGGCCGTCCTCATGAGAGGACGTCACCACGACCGTCCCACCAGAAAGTTGCCGCGGTTCCTCGACCGGATCGCCGATCAACTTCACCAGGCCATTGCTGCGGTACGCGCCCTCCGGATCCGTGACCGCGCCACCGCCGTCGGGCTCGCCGCCCTCAACTGGCTGCTCGACATGGCGTGCCTGGTAGCCGTCACCCACGCCTGCGGCGCCCCGCTGACCTGGCAACAGACCGCCACCGTCTACCTGACGGTCCAGATAGTCCGGCAGATCCCCCTCACCCCCGGCGGCATCGGCCTCGTCGAAGCGGGCCTACTCGCCGGCCTGGTAACCGCCGGCACACCGGAATCCACCGCCGCGGTCGTGGTCCTCGGTTACCGCCTCCTGTCGTTCTGGCTGATCCTGCCCACCGGCGCCATCGCCTACCTCGCCCTCACCCGACGCCCCGGAACCACCAGGGCATCGCAACGCCGCTGCCTCCCCCACCGTTCCCGCACGATCCGGCGTTCCCCCCGCCCGTTACGGCCGCACAACCGCAGGAGCTCCGAGCAGCGGTGACCCAGGCCGCAGACTGGCCAGCATCGCGAGGGCGTCCGCCGTCGGTGATCCCGGTCTGGCCAGGTAGACGAAGAGGGTCTGCGCCTCCCCCACCAGCTCAGCGGTCCGGGGATCGTCCGGGAACTTCGCCGCGTCCATCCGCAGTGCCCCGGCCATCGAGGACGCCCCCTTCTCCCACTTGTCACCCCACAGCGACCGCGCGCCCTCGTCGAGAACCGGCCACCGAGTCGCGTTACGGACCCGGACCGGCATCGCGTCGAAGTCGGCCAGCAGCAGGCGAGCCATCCGATTGGTGGCCAGCACGTCGGTAGCGCTGGCCACCGCCCCCGACGAGACGTACGCGCCGACCGTGGGTGGTCTCATCGACACCGACGCCAAAGAGAGCGGGCCGCGACCGGCCGGAGCGTGGGTGGGGTGGCCGTGGGCGGCGAAGAGTTGCTGCCAGGGAGATTTGTATCGTGGAGACCGTGACCGCCACCCCGCCGATGCGCGAACGACTGCTGGACGCCGCCACCGACCTCTTCTACGCGCAGGGGCTGCGCGCGGTGAGCGCCGACCGGATCATCGAGCGGGTCGGCACCACCAAGGTGACCTTCTACCGGCACTTCCGTACCAAAGATGACCTGGTCGTGGCCTATCTGGAGCGTCGCGCCGGCCTGGAGCGCGACGGCATCGGCCAGGCCGTCGAGATGGCCGCCGGCGACCCGGACAAGGCGCTCGCCCTGATCGCCGAGGGCATCGGGGCGGTGGTGTGCGGCCCCGGTTATCGCGGCTGCCCGTTCATCAACGCCGCCGCCGAGTACCCGGACCCGGACAGCCCGGTCCGCCGGGTCGTCGACACCCACCGCCGGTGGTACTCGACACTGTTCGAGCAGATCATCGCCCCGCTGGGCCGGCCCGACCAGGCGGCCGTCGTGGCCCAGCTGGTGCTGCTGCGCGACGGCGCCATGGTGGCCGGCTACCTCGGCGACCCGGCCGCCGTCGCCGACGCGCTGAGGCGGGGCAGCCGCGCGATCATCGACGCTTGACCGTCAGGGTGCGGCGCTCGGTGAACGCCAACAGGCCCGCCTGCCCGCTCTCCACCCCGATGCCGGACTGTTTCGACCCGCCGAACGGCACCAGCGGCGACAGGTGCATCACCTCGTTCACCCACACCGTCCCGGCGTCCAGGCGCTCCGCGACGGCCCGCGCGGCCTCCGGATCCGCCGACCACACCGACGCGCCGAGCGCGTACTCGCTGGTGTTGGCCCGGGCGATCACCTCGTCCACGTCGTCGAAGCGCAGCAGCGGCAGCACCAGCCCGAACTGTTCCTCCCGCACGATCCGCGCGTCGTCGGGCGGGTTCCCGATCAGTGTCGGCCGGAAGAACAGCCCGTCGAGCGGCCCGCCGGTGAGGATGTCGTAGCCGGAGTCGACGGCGTCGCGGTACAGGTCCAGGACCGTGCCGTACTGCCGCGTGTTGGAGATCGGTCCCAGCTGGACGCCGTCGTCGAGACCGTTGCCGATCTTCACCTGCTCGGCCAGCTCGACCATCCGCGCGGCGACCCGGTCGTACACGGCGGTGTGAAGGTAGATCCGCTTGCTGGCCAGGCAGATCTGGCCGGCGTTGCCGAACGCGGCCCAGAACAACTGCTCGGCGACCTCTTCCGGATCGACGTCGGGCAGCACGATCGCCGGGTCGTTGCCGCCGAGTTCCAGGGTGACCCGGGTCAGCGACGCCCCGGCGCCGGCCATCACGGCCCGCCCGGTGACCGTCGACCCGGTGAAACTGATCTTGTCGATGCCGGGGTGCGCGGTCAGCCACGGCCCGAGGTCGTCACCGCCGGTCACCACGGTCAAAATCCCTTGCGGCAGTACGTCGCCCAACAGCTCCCCCAGCCGCAGTGTGGACAGTGGGGTGAACGTCGACGGTTTGACGACCACGGTGTTCCCGGCCAGCAACGCCGGACTGATCTTGAAGGACAGCTGCCCGATCGGGTAGTTCCACGGGGTGATCGCCGCGACCACCCCGAGGGGCACGTGCCGGGTGATCGACAGCCGTTCGCCGTCGTCCTGGTTCACCGTCTCCGGCAGGTCCAGGGTCGCCGTCTCCCGCAGCCAGTACGCCAGCCCGGCCACCTCGGCAACCGCCACCGGCAGCGGTTTGCCCTGCTCCCGGGTGACCAGACGGGCCAGCTCGCCGGTGTTCGCCTCGACCACATCGGCGATCGCCCGCAGATAGCCGCGCCGCTCGTCGACGGTGCGTGCCGCCCATCCGGGCTGGGCCGCGCGGGCGGCGGCCACCACGGCGTCCAGCTGCTCACGGGTGGTGTCCGGCGCCCGCCCGGCGACCTCTCCGGTGGCGGGGTCGATGACGTCGATCATGGGGTAGCTCCTCGTTCGAACGGTGTCCGGACCATGCTCGGCGCCGCACCCGGTCCGGAGAAGGCAGCGACTTCATAGGTGTCGCGCACCCTGGAAGTGGGCCTTCTAGGATCCGTCGGGTGACGAACACGAACCAGCTCGGGCAGTTCCTGCGCGCCCGCCGGGCCCAGGTGGAACCGGCCGCCGCGGGCCTGTTCCCCGGTGGCGACCGCCGGGTGCCGGGACTGCGCCGTGAGGAGGTGGCGGTGCTGGCCGGGGTCAGCGCCGACTACTACGCACGCCTGGAACAGGGCCGCGAACGCCACCCGTCACCGCAGATCCTGGACGCCCTGGCCCGGACGTTCCGGTTCGACACCGACACCCGCGCCCACCTGTACCGCCTGGCCGGGCTCACCACCGGACTGGTCCCGGCACCGGCCGGCGACATCGTGCACCCGGCGCTGCTGACGCTGATGGACGCCTTCCCGCACGCCGCCGCGTACGTCCTCGGTCCCGCCTTCGACGTGCTCGCCGCGAACCGCCCCGGCGCGGCACTGCTGGCCCCGTTCGGTCCGCGGCCCAACATGGTGCGGGTGCTCTTCACCGACCCGCTGGCCCGCACGTTCTTCGACGACTGGCCGTTCGCCGCCGACGCCGTCGTGCACGCGCTGCGCCTGAACGCCGGCCTGCTCCCGAACCACCCGGCCATCCGCACGGTCCGCGACGACCTGGCCGGCTGCCCCGACTTCACCACCCGCTGGGACCGGCAGGGCGTGGGCGCACTGCTGCGCACCGGCAAGACCTTCCACCACCCGGCCGAGGGCCGCCTGGACCTGACCTACCAGACCTTCGACGTCCGAGACGCCCCAGGTCAACAACTTCAGGTGGGTACGTTCGACCACGGCACCCGCACTTGTCGGTGAACAGGGTCATCCGGCGGCGGACATCGCCTTCTTACGCCGGGTCTCCAGAACCGCGATCACCGCGAACGCGATGGTCGCCGCCGCGACCGCGACGAGATAGCACCACGGAGACGGCAGGTAGTTGGCCGCCACTAACACATTCGGGCCCTTGTCGGTGAAGACGCGAAAGACGATCGCGATCGGCCCCTCCCAGACACCCACGAAGAGCGTGAGAACCATAGCCAACCGGTACCAGCCGCCATCCACAGTAAACTCCTCCGTTGCGATACGAACGTATCAACGGAAACATCTGGAACAGTCGTCTACAAAGCAGCTTCAGCCGAAACGTCACACTAGGTACGCGGGTAGATTGAGCTGATGCGTGACGAAAACAGGTGTCCGGTCTGCCGTGGCCCGGTACGGCCGTCCCTGCGCGGCCGCCGGCCGATCTACTGCTCCCGCGCCTGCCAGGCCCGGGCGTACCGGTCACGCAAGAACCCACCGGTCCCCGAGGCCACCGCGCCGGAACTGGCCGGGCGCCGGCGCCAGATCGTCGAGGCGGTCTGGCGCATCGCCGCCGAACGCGGCCTGCAGATGGCCACCATCCGCGAGATCGCCGCTGAGGCGGACGTGACCCCACGGGTGGTGCAGTACCACTTCACCGACAAGCATCAACTGCTGGTCACCGCCCTGCAGACGCTGCACCGCGACAACGAGCACCGCAGCCGGCAACGGATCGCGGCACTGCGCGACGCATCCGACCCGCGGGTGCTGCTCCGGGCAACCCTCGAGGAACTGCTTCCCCTCGACGAACAGCGCCGCACGAGCCTGCGGGTGATGACCACCTACTACGCCTGGAGCCTCACCGATCCCAAGCTGGCCGCAGTCTTCCTTGCTCCGGAACACCCGCTGGAAGACCTGGTCACCGCCTTGATCACGGCGGCCGGCGCCCGGCCCTCGATCGATGCCGCCCAGGAGGCGAACCTGCTCGTCGGCGGCATCAGCGGACTCGGGCTCGACCTGCTGCACCGACGCCGCAGCGGGGCTAACGTACGACGCACCCTGGACTACCACCTGAACCGCATCCTGGCGGAGCACACCCCTCGAGCACGCGAAGAGAGGCAACAGAACCCATGAGGACCGCACTCGTTCTCGCCGGTGGTGGAGTCGCCGGCATCGCCTGGGAGTTGGGCGTGTTGCGCGGGCTTGCCGACGCCGATCCCGGGCTGGCTGCGCGGATCATCGCGGCCGACCTGGTCGTCGGCACGTCCGCCGGGTCGGCGGTGGCCGCCCAGATCACCAGCGGCACCCCGCTCGACGACCTCTACCAGGCACAACTCGCCGCCGAAACCGCCGAGATCGAACCCGCCGGTGATCTGATGGTGATGCTGTCCGGGCTGACCAGAGCGGTCGCCGACGGCGGTGCACCCGACGAACTGCGCCGCCGGATCGGGGCGCTGGCCGCCGCCGCGGACACCGTCGACCCGGCGGCACGGCTCGCCTCGATCACCGCGCGGCTCCCCCGCGACTCCTGGCCCACCTCACCGGAGCAGAAGCTGGTGCTGACCGCCGTGGACATCGACTCCGGCGAAGGCGTGGTGTTCCACCGGACCTCCGGCGTCCCACTGGCCGACGCGGTCGCGGCCAGTTGCGCGGTGCCCTGCATCTGGCCGGTGGTCACCATCGACGGCCGCCGCTACATGGACGGTGGGCTGCGGGAAGGGACGAACCTCGACCTGGCCGCCGGGTACGACCGGATCCTGCTGATCATGCCCCAGCTGGCCGACGCGCCCGCGCTCTGGGGACCGGAACTGCCGGAACAGGTCGCCGCGCTGGAACCCTCGTCGGTGTACGTGGTCAGCGCCGACCAGCCGTCGCTGGACGCCTTCGGCGCGAACCCGCTCTCCCCCGCCACCCGCGCCCCGTCAGCCGAGGCGGGCCGCGCGATCGGCCGGGCCAACGCCGCCGCGGTGGCCGCGTTCTGGCCCTGAGCTCAGAGCTGGCTGACCGGGCGTACCTGCAGCTGGTTGATCAGGACGTGGGCGGGCTGGCCGGTGATGTAGGCGATCGCGGCGGCCACCTCGTCGCTGTCCAGGTTCTTCTGGCCGGCGACCAGGTCCTCGATGCTCGCCCGGATCGTGTCGTCGGTGATGCTCGCCGGCAGTTCGGTGTCGGTGAAGCCGGGTTCGACGAGGCTGACCCGGACCCCGGCCGGGCTGATCTCCTTGCGCAGCGCCTCGGAGAAGCCGACGACCGCCCACTTGCTGGCGTTGTAGGCCGACGAGCCGGGGAAGGTCTCGCGGCCGCCGACCGAGGCGATGTTGACGATGTCGGCGGTGCCGCCCTGCCCGGCGGCCCGGGCCAGGTGCGGCAGGGCGGCGTGGGTGACCAGCATCAGGCCCAGCACGTTGGTGTCCAGGCAACGCCGCCAGTCGGTGACATCCGCGCCGAGCACCGGGCCCAGCGGCATGATGCCGGCCGCGTTGACGACCAGGTCGAGACCACCGAACTCGGTGACTACCGCGTCGACGGCGGCCCGGACCGACACCTCGTCGGTGACGTCCAGGCTCAGCCGCAGGTCACCGGTGAGCCGGTCGGTACGGCGGGCGCCGGCGGCCACCCGGGCACCCGCCTGGTGCAGGGTCCGGGCGGTGGCCGCGCCGATCCCGGAGGAGGCACCGGTGACCAGGACACGGCGGTTCTTCATGCTGTTCATGCGGTCCACGCTGCGCCGGGCGGCGGGACTACTCCAGGCCCGGTCGATACCAGGAGTGACAGGGCCAGTTTTTCGCGCCGGGCCCCGGCTACCGTGAAGCAATGCGTGGTGATCTCGCCGAGTTCCTGCGGGCCCGGCGTGCCCTGGTCGGGCCGGCCGCCGTCGGGCTGCCCGGCAGCGGGCGGCGGCACGTGCGCGGGCTGCGCCGGGAAGAGCTGGCGCTGACCGCCCGGATCAGCGTCGACTACTACGTGCGCCTGGAACAGGGCCGCGACCGGCATCCGTCGGCGGAGGTGGTCGGGGCACTGGCCCGGGCGCTCTGTCTGGACGCCGACGCCACGACCCATCTGCACCGGCTCGCCGGTTCACCACCTTCAACCCAGCGGGAGTACGACGCCGCAGTGCGACCGTCGGTGGCCCGGCTGGTCGACAGCTCCCCGTGGCCCGCCGTGCTGCTGGACCATCGGCTGACCGTGGTGTACGCCAACACACTGGCCTCGCTGCTGCATCCGGGGCATGCGGTCGGCCGCAACCTGGTCCGGGACGCGTTCCTCGACCCGGCGACCGGGCACCGGCACGTGGATCCGGCCGGGGTCCGGGCCGAATGTGCGGCCGCCCTGCGGTCGGCGGTCGGGGTGCACGCCGGCGACCCGGTGCTGCAACGTCTGGTCGGCGAGCTGACGATGCGCAGTGACGAGTTCGTCCGCCTGTGGGCGCGCGCGGACGTGAGCTTCTGCCGTACCGGCAAGAAGGTCTTCGATCATCCTGCCGTCGGCGTCGTGAGCCTCGACTACGAAACGCTCGACGTCGGCGACAGCGGCGGGCTGCGGCTGCTGGTGCACTCGGCCGAGCCCGGCACGCCCGACGGTGACAGACTCGCGCTGATCCTTTCCGGAAAGAGGTGCCATGGGGGCCAAGGCCGCACTGCTGGCGTTCAGTGACGGGGACCTGCGGGCGGTGCTGCGGGATGCGGTTCCGTCCGACGTGGCCGCGGCCGAGGCCGTCGTCCGGGAGATCTTTCCCGGTGCCGAGGTGACGGCGGCGGGTGACACCACTCTCGAGGAGACCTATCCGCCTGACCGGGTCACCCATGTCACCGTGCTGCCCGGCGCCACGGTGCTGTGCGACCGGCAGCTGGTCCTCGACCGGCCGTCGGAGATTCCGGAACACCTGCTGCGCATCGGCGCCGGGCGGCGGATCGTCATGCTGGGCATGCATTCGGTGGTGGACTGGCTGTGTTTCGCGGTGTGGGAGAACGGGCGGCTGATCCGTTCGCTGGGCTTGTCACCGGACAACGGCATCGAGGAGAACATCGGCGATTCGTTCGACTTCGAGCGCCCGTTCTGGGCCGGCCTCCATCCGGTGGAACCCGACCCGAACTGGGAGGACGAGGACCCGTACCCGCTGCCGTTCCATCCTTTGCAGTTGGGCGAGGAGGCATTGAACTCCCTGTTCGGCTTCACCATCGAAGGCGCCCTCACCCCCGACAGCGTCCTCGCCGAAGACGTCCACATGCACACGTTCCGGCGCTCCTGAACAGAGCCTGATGACCCCGCCGTCTCAGCGGCGCGAAGCTCGCCGCCGAAGAAGGCCGGCCGCAGGCCCACGGTCGACGCGGGGACGGCCAGCAGAGCGAACCGTGCAGAAACAGTCCGGCGAGCGCACCGGGCTGACGGGCATCGACTTCTCCGAGAAAGGTGCGGGCGACATCCACAGCCCGGCACATTAGCCACAACCGTCAACGCGTTCGGACACACCATGCCAACCTCAACGCCATGCCAGCTGCGGAAACGGATTCAGAGACAGCCATTCATCTTGCCGTTCAACCTCGCCGTCCGTTGGCGTCGCTGCGAGGTACCCATGGCGTCACCAAGGTGACTACGATGAGTGCCTGTGAACAGGTTCTGTGCGCAGTGACGAGAAGACCGACCGCGCGTTTTCTGCGGCAGATCAGCGCGTCGGCCCGCAGCCCTTCACGGAGACCTGAGGTACGGTCAAACGTCATCTGCGGGTCGAACACCAGGAATTAGAATCCAGGGCCTAATTTTGAAGGTTCTCCCAGTTCCGGGATGCCCAGGCTTCTGCGCATTTCAGCCCGTAGGCTGCTCAGCGTTTTTCGGTGCCCTTCCCAGTTCGCTAAACGCTCCGGACTTTCAAGATCCAAGCCGCGCGCCACGAGATCTCTGAATGAGACGAGGTTGAGGAATGCCTCTCGGGCAACAATTGCAAGTCTCAGATCTGCCACCAGAGCCAAATCCTCTCGGGCAGCCAACAAATCTGAGAAGCGAAAGGCGTCAGCAGCAGCCCGCCTTGCACCGTCTCCAGGCTTTTCGGCAAGAGATAGCTCGCGAAGTGTTTCACTCGTTTGGTGTAGCACTTGAATGTAATTCACGTAAGCTGATCTACGTTCTTGGTAGAGGCGAATCTGGCTCTCGCGCTCATAGGTAAGGTCCTTTTCACTCCGCTCGTCCGCTCGGCGCTTGTCCTCGCGTCGCGCAGCCCAGACTTGAGTGAAGATCGCCGCAGCGAGAGTTCCCACTACGGCAACAGAAGCTGCCAGTACCGGTGCCCATACAGGCGTCATAAAGTCATCGTTGCAGCCGAGCGCTACCCCTGAGCGACACAACGAGGCGGCGCCCAGATCCGGCCGAGCCCGTGAGCTGAGATCCACACTGGCATGACCTCTCATCGGCAAATCCGCGCACTCGTAGCGTCCCGTCGCCGAGCCGACCGACTGTGACCGAGCGTCATGCCGATCCGGGATAGGTGACGCTTCGGAATGCTGAGGCCCGCGGAGCCGTGTCCAAGATCATCGATGATTGTTGTGGCGGCCATGGCTGACCGAGTAGAAACGATCTATGTGCTGGCGAAGTTCCGCGAGCAGTTCTACCGATGCCTGACCCGGCGGGCGGACGCGTTGTTCGAGCTGACCGAGGCGGTGTTGTGCACCGACGGGCCGGTCAAGACGCTGGTCGGGTTGTCGCTGGCTCCGGAGCATCGAGGCGGCCGCGGCACGATATACGACGCGCTCAACCACGGCCGGATCGAGGTGGCGTCGCTGCGCCGGCAACTGACCGGGAATCCGTTGCCGCGGGCTGCGTACGGCCGCCCCGTGCTGGCCGTCGACTTCTCGCCATGGAGACCGGCCCACCTCGTGGATCGCCCTGCTCGACGCCGTCCGGCTGCCGCTGGCCGCAGTCATCACCGTGATCACCGGCGCTCAGATCCGACAGTTCGTCGATCGCCTCACCGACGCCGGGCAGTGGGTCTGCCGATCTCCGCCGGTGAGACCCGCCAGGTGTCTGCACCGCTGAGGGCGGCTCGCCGACGAGTGCCAGTTGTCCCGGCTCGGCGGTAGCCAGGGTCTGGGAGACCTAGGCTAAACGTGGCCTTCATATCCCTGTTCTTTCCGTTGATGCTGGGTTTGCGCCGGGAAGAAAGCCGGGAGGAGGGGAGGTCTTCGTGGATGACAAAGCGCTCGGGGAGTTTCTCCGGCATCGGCGGGAACGGTTGCGGCCTGAGGATGTGGGGCTGCCCGGTGGTGGGCGGCGGCGCACTCCCGGGCTGCGGCGGGAAGAGGTCGCCGGGCTGGCGGCGTTGTCGCCGGATTACTACGGGCGCCTCGAGCAGGGGCGGGTGCGGACGCCGTCGGCGGCGGCTCTGGCCAGTCTGGCCCGGGCCATCCGGCTCACCGGGGACGAGCAGGACTATCTGTTCCGGCTCGCGGGGCAGCAGCCGCCGGAGCCGCGGTCGCCGTTGGCGCACGTCGACCCGGCGATGCTCTACCTGCTGGACGTGCTGCCGCACACCCCGGCCCAGGTGACCGACGACCTGCTGACGGTCGTCGCGCAGAACCGGGCCGCGGTCAGCCTCTTCGGGGTCTGGACCGGGTTGCCCGGGTACGAATCCAACGTCACCTGGCGGTGGTTCGCCGATCCGGCTTCGCGGGACAGCAACGATCCGGACGAGCACGAGCGGATCGGGCGGGCGTACGCGGCTGACCTGCGGGCCGGTGTCGCCCAGCGTTCGACCGGCGACCGGTTCGCCCAGGGACTGGTGGCCGACCTGCTCGACCGCAGCGCCGAGTTCCGCACGGTGTGGGAGCGGCAGGAGGTGGTGGCGCTGGCTTCGGCGCCGAAACTGATCCGGCATCCGCTGATCGGTGAACTGGACCTGCAGTGCGACGTCGTGTTGAGCCCCTCCTCCGGGCATCGGCTCATTCTGTTCCGGCCCCGCCCCGGATCCGACGCCCACGATCAGATCGCCTTTCTCGGCGTACTCGGCAATCAGAATTTCGCCTGAAAATCTTTTGAGAAAAAGGGAACTCCGTGAACATCAGCGGTAACACTGTCTTCATTCCCGGCGCGACCTCCGGCATCGGGCTCGGGCTGGCTCTGCGCCTGCACGCCAAGGGCAACACCGTGATCGTCGGTGGGCGGCGCACCGAACTGCTGCGGCAGATCGCCGCCGAACACCCCGGCATCGGCACCGTCGTCATCGACGCGGCCGACCCGGAGTCGATCGTCGCGGCCCGTGACGACCTGGCCGCCCGCTATCCGGCGCTGGACACCCTGGTCACGATGGCCGGGATCATGGAGCCGGAGGATCTGCGTGACCCGGCGTCCCTGGATGTCGCCGAGCGGACCGTCACGCTCAACCTGCTCGGCACGATCCGCCTGGTCAACGCGTTCCTGCCCGGTCTGCTCGGTCGGCCGGCCGCGACGATCGTCACGGTCAGTTCGGGGTTGGCGTACGTGCCGCTGCCTGCTACGCCGACCTACAACGCCACCAAGGCCGCGATCCACTCGTTCACCGAGAGTCTGCGGGTGCAGCTCACCAAGAGTGACGTCCAGGTGATCGAGTTGGTGCCGCCGGCCACCCGGACCGCGCTGATGAACCAGCAGGACTCCGACGTGGCCATGCCCCTGGAAGACTTTCTCGACGAGGTGATGAGCCTGCTCGAAGCCGACCCGAAGGCCGAGCAGATCCTGGTCGAGCGGGTGAGGTGGCAGCGCAACGCCGAGGCCGAGGGCCGTTACCAGGATGTCCTGGGGGTGCTCAGCGGCCGTTACCGGTCCTGAGCTATCAGAGCGGCGATCTGTTCGGTCAGGTATTGCCGCATGTCGGCCGGGACGGTGGTGCCGATGAGTGCCTCGTGCAGCCACAGTCCGTCGGCCGCCAGCTGAGCGAGAACCATCCGTAACTGCTGATCGGTCAGGGGTGGGCTGCCGGGGATCGGTGGTACCCAGCGGTTCATCACGCCGCTGATCGGTGCCCCGGTCACCGGGTCGCCGATGGTCTCGAGGAGCAGGAGCACGTCGCCGCGGGTCGCGCTCTGTGGTGTGGTCCGGACGTACGCCGCAAGCCGCTCTTGAGGGGTGAGCTGGTCGGCGGGCGCTCCGGCCAGGGCGGTCATCGTCTCCTCCCAGATCGCGGCGACGTGTTCCTGCACGCCGCGTAGCAGGTCCTCGCGGGTGGCGAAGTGGTAGACGAGGCCGGCTTTGGTGAGGCCGGACTCCTCCGCGACCGTTTCGTAGGTCACGCCGGCGACCCCGTCGCGGGCGATGACCCGCTGGACGGCCTCGACGATCGCGGTCCGTTTACTCGGGCGCACGTGCGCCATCCTCTCGGGAACCAACTGGGGATCCGGGCCCGTGGTGGCGCAGCATCCGTGCGGTGAGTGCCGCGCCGGCCGCCAGGACGACGGCCACGACAACGGTAGTGACCAGGAAACCGGTGTTGTAGGCGGCGCGCGCGGCGGCGAGGATCACCGGGTCGCCGCCGGCCGTGGCGAGGGCGTCCGGCAGGGTCTCGCCGGCGGTGGCCGGGGCGCCGGGCGGCAGCCCGACGGTGGTGGCGTAGACGACTGTGATCAGGCTGCCGAGCAGGGAGACCGCGGCCACCGAGCCGAACTCGTAGGAGACCTCCTCGATGGAGGACGCCATCCCGGCGCGGCGGGCCGGGGCGTTGCCGACGATCGCGCTGGACGCCACCCCCATCGTCGCGCCCAGCCCGGCGCCGGTGACGAGCAGGCCGGTGATGAGCAGCCCGAAGCTGCCGGTGCCGCCGGCGGCGATCAGTGCCACGCCGAGCACGGCCACCGCGAGGCCGCCGCCGATCAGGGGCAGCAGGCCGGTGCGGTGCAGGTACATGCCGCCGAACATCGCGGTGAACAGGGAGCCGAATGCCATGGTGGCGACCAGCAGCCCGGCCTGCAGCGGGGTGAAACCCTCCACCAGCTGGTAGCGCTGGGTGGTGACGAGTTGCAGTCCGCCGACCGCGAACATCGCCAGGGCGGCGGCGAGCACACCCGCGCTGAACGCCGGGTTGCGGAAGATCGCGAAGTCCACCAGCGGGTCGGGCAGGCGGCGCTGGCGGCGGGCGAACAGGGTGAACCCGGCCGCCGAGATCAGGACCGCGACCACCACGACCGTCCAGTCCGGTGGCCGGTGCGCGACCTCCTTGATGGCGAACACCGCGCCGACCAGCCCGGCCATCACCTGCACCGACGACCGGAGGTCCCAGTGTTTGGCCGGGTCCGGATCGTTCGGCAGGGCGATCAGCACGGTGGCGACCGCTGCGGCGATCGCGACCGGGACGTTGATCAGGAACACCGATCCCCACCAGAACACCGACAGCAGGGCGCCGCCGACGATCGGGCCGAGTGACATGCCGACGACCGAGATGGATCCCCACACGGCGATCGCGATGTTACGTTCGCGTTCGTCGTGGAAGGTGACCCGGATCAGGGCGAGGGTGGCCGGCATCATCGCCGCGGCGCCGACCGCGAGCAGGGCCCGGGCCGCGATCAACGTCGCCGGTCCGGAAGCGAACGCCGCGCCCAGCGACGCCACCGCGAACAGTCCCAGCCCGATGAGGAACATCCGGCGGTGCCCGATCCGGTCACCGAGCGTGCCGCTGCCCAACAGCAGACCGGCCATCACCACCGGGTACGCGTTGATGATCCACAGCGCCTGGGTGCCGGTCGCGCCGAGATCCGCGGTGAGGGTGGGCAGCGCGGTGTAGAGGATCGAGTTGTCCAGCGTGATCAGCAGCAGTCCCGAGCTGATCACGCCCAGCAGGCCCCACCGCTGTGAGGGCTTCAGAGCAAGCATCGCGTAACTGTACTCTACGTATAGTTACACGCCCGAGTTGTCGGCTACACCAGGTGCGACGCGCTCACCTGCGGGAACGTGACGCCGGTGAGGTCTTCCGAGACGGACCACAGGCGCTGCTGTACGCCTACCTGGTGTGATTCCGGGCTGGACGTGACCAGGCGGGGGTGGCCCTTGACCTCGAAACGGCCGCCGGGACCGTAGTACTGGCCGCCGAGCACTGCCGGGTCGGTGGCGGCGCGCAGGGTCGGCAGGGCGCCCATCGCCGGGGCCTGGGTGATCAGCGGCGCCAGCCAGGTGATCGGCAGGCGCAGGGCGGTCGGTGTGTTGCGGGCCAGCTCGGTGCTGGACACGCCGGGATGGGCGGCCACCGCGACGGTGGTGCCGTGGGCGGCCAGACGGCGCTGCAACTCGTAGGTGAACATCAAGTTGGCCAGCTTGGACTGCCCGTAGGCGGCGATCCGGCTGTACGACCGCTGGAACTGCAGGTCGTCGAAGTGGATCGCGGCGCGGATGCGGTGGCCGGTGCTGCTGACCGTCACCACGCGGGAGCCGGGCACCGGCAGCATCAGGTCCAGCAGCAGGCCGGTGAGAGCGAAGTGGCCGAGGTGATTGGTGCCGAACTGCATCTCGAAGCCGTCGCGGGTGGTCTGCGCCGGGGTGTACATCACGCCGGCGTTGTTGATCAGCAGGTCGAGGCGGTCGAACCTGCTCCGCAGGGCCGCGGCGGCGGTGCGGACCGAGTCGAGCGAGGTCAGGTCGAGGGCCTGCACGCTCACGTCACCGGTCATCCGGGCCGCGGCCTGCTCACCTTTCTCGACGTTGCGCACGGCGAGCACCACGGAGGCGCCGCGCTCGGCGAGGGCTTTGGCGGTCTCGTACCCCAAGCCGGCGTTGGCTCCGGTCACCACTGCCACGCGGCCGTGCTGGTCCGGGATGTTCGCCGTCGTCCACTGCTCGCTCATGTCGGGCTCCCCGCTTAAGTACCGAAGGTATCTTGTGAGAACGACAGTAAAGTACTTGCGGTACGATGTCAACGTACCGCAGGTATTTAAGTTAGGGAGTTGATCGTGACCTTCCAGCGGGCCCGAACCGAAGAGCAGCGCGAGATCCGCCGCCAGGCGATCCTCGACACCGCATCGGCCATGCTCGACGAGATGCCGGTGGCCGCGGTCACCCTCAACGAGCTCAGCCGCCGCGCCGGCCTGGCCAAACCCAACGTGCTGCGCTACTTCGAGTCCCGCGAGGCCGAGCTGCTCGAGCTGCTCGACCTCTTCCTGCGCGACTGGCTGACCGCACTGGCCGCCGCCCTGACCGCCGGCGTCGACGAGAGCCGGCCGATGACCGACCGCGCGACAGCGGTGTCCGGCATCCTCAGCGGATCACTCGCCGACCGGGTGGTGCTGTGCGACCTGTTCGGCGCACAGGGCAGCGTCCTGGAGCACAACGTCTCCGTCGAGGTCGTGGCCCGCTACAAACGCGCCTCCCTGCAACGCCTCGCCACCATGACCGCGCTGATCCAGAAGTACCTGCCGGAGCTGGGCGAGAACGCGACCCTGTTCAGCCTGCAGACCATGGTGCTGGCCGGGGCACTGTCGGCGTACAGCACCCCCCACCCAGCCTGCAGGCGGCGTACCGGGCCGAACCCGAACTGGCCCGCCTCCACCTGAAAACGCACAGATGCTCATGGATGCTAGATTTCCGCGCTGTCCGGACTATCCGTCTGTTGAGGAGAGTGGGCCGGCATGGCGATCAGAGCGCTGCGCCCGAACGATCCGCGGGTCCTCGGCGGATTCCAGGTGCTCGGGCTCCTCGGCGAGGGCGGTATGGGTGCCGTCTACCAGGCGCGGGACCGTGACGGGCGGACAGTAGCGATCAAGGTCATCCGGCCGGAGTACGCGGCGGTGCCCGAGTTCCGGGCCCGGTTCCGCAGCGAGGTCGAGCGGGCCCGCCAGGTGCCGCCGTTCAGCACCGCGGCCGTCCTCGGCGCCGACCCCGACCACAGCACGCCGTACCTGGTCGTGGAATACGTCGACGGCCCGAACCTGAGCGAGGTCATCGCCGACCACGGGCCGCTCACCGACGGCGCGCTGCACAGCGTGGCCGTCGGCGTCGCCACCGCCCTGGTCGCCATCCACGGCGCCGGGGTGGTGCACCGCGACCTCAAACCCGCCAACGTGCTGTTCGCCCTCGGCTCGCCCAAGGTCATCGACTTCGGCATCGCCCGGGCCCTGGACGCCGACGACGGACTCACCCGCACCGGGCAGACCGTCGGCACCGTCGCCTACATGGCCCCGGAACGACTCGAAGGACCCCTGATCGGCCAGGCCACCCCGGCGGTCGACGTCTTCGCCTGGGGTGCCGTGGTGGCCTACGCCGCGAACGGGCGCTCGCCCTTCCCCGGCGACTCCCCCACCGCGATCGCCATCCGCATCCTCACCCGCGAACCCGAACTCGGCAGCCTGACCGGCCCGCTCCGCGCGATCGTCGAACGGACCCTGGCCAAGAACCCCGCCGCCCGGCCCACCGCGCCCGAACTGCTGGACATGCTCCTCGCGTCGGACTCCGCCCCACCCACCCGGCCGGTCGTCCTCCCCGCCCCGTCGCCGCGGCGCTCCGGCCAGCACCGCAAGGACCGGCCCGGGTTCCCGCGACTGGCGGCCGCCGTCGGCGCCGGGGTGCTGACCGTCGCCCTGGCCGCGGGCACAGCGATCGCCATGTGGCCCTCCCCGGACAAGAACCCGCTTCCGCCGGCCCCTTCCGCGCCACCGCCAGAGCCCGTCATGGTGATCAACGACCCGCTGATCGGGCCGTCGCTGTGGGCGGAGACGACGAACTCGCAAAGCAGCTGCACGTTCGACGGCGAATTCCTGATCATCAAAGGCCGGCACGGCATCATGTGCACCGGACCACGCAAGGAGTTCACCGGCGACCAGAAGACCCTGATCTCCGTCGAGTCGGTGGTCGGCGAGTTGTGCGCACGGATCTACTTCCGCTACCACCACACCGGCGAAGGCTCCTACGTCCTCGAGGTGTGCCGGAACAACCTCGCCCTCGCCAGCACCACACCCAACGCGCCATGGACCGTGCTCAACGAAGGCCGGAGCGTCAACCTGGGCGCCAAATCCCACCGCTTCTCCATCGAGATCGAGGACGAGTTCGCCGGGGTCTACATGGACGGCCTCCGCGATCCCGTGCTCACCGCACCACTGGAGGAACCGGCCCTGACCAGCGGCACCGTCGAGATCGCCGCCGGCGGCCACTCCTCGGAGAACTCCACGATCAAGCTCTACGGCATCGAGGTCTGGACGGCCGGCTGACGGCCGTAGTGTCTGCTCCAGCCGGACCGGGCGGCCTTCGGGGGTGGCGGCTTCCACTCGGAGATCGCACTGGAACACTGGGGATCAGCGGAACCTTCACATCCGACGAGGAGCTGCCATGAAGTACACCGTCTCGCTGGAGATCGGCGTGCCGCGGGACCGGGTGGTCCAGCTGCTGTCGGAGCCGGAGCATCTGCCGTACTGGCTTCGGGGTCTGGTGTCGCACGAACCGGTGAACGGGGTGCACGGGCAGGTCGGCACCGAGTCGCGGGTGGTGCTGCGGATGGGGCAGCAGCAGTTCGAGGCCACCGAGACCATCACCCGCCTGGAACGGGACGCACCGGACGGCATCGTCCGTTACGACCGCGAACTCACCGGGGCGGGCATGTGGAACGCCGCCCGCGAGCGCCTGATCGAAACCGGTCCGGCGACGACGCTCTGGGAGAGCGAGAACGAGTACCGGTTCGACAGCCTGCCGATGCGCCTGGGCGGGTTCCTGATGACCGGCGCCTTCCGTAAGCAGTCGCTCCAGCACATGCGCGATTTCCAGGCGTTCGCCGAGAACGGGACGGACGTCCGTACGACGGATCAGTAGGTTTGATCTCGGCATTTCGGGTTCTCCTCGCGATGCCGGCTCGCCCATCGGCCGGCATCGAGTTCCCGCCGGTCGGGCGGAACAGCGGCCAGTTGCAGGCGGCGCAGCAGCGGAAGGTTGCCGGGCAACGCCGCGACGTCCGCCGCTCGCAGGCGAGGGTGGTCGACGACCAGCGTCCCGTCGTTCATCGTCACCAGGGCTCGGTACTGGCGCAGGTCACCGGGTCCGTCGGCCCGGAGCAGGGTCTCGGCCGGACGGCGGGGACGGAGGATGTGCTGCCCGTCCGGGTGCAGGTGATCGAGGAACCATTCGAAGGCGGCTACGTCCTCCCGGGCTTGGCGTACCAGGTCGGCGAAGGTGTTCGAGTCGACCGCGAGGAACGCCGCCGGATCGCGGGGCAACTGCCACCGCTTCCAGGTGGGCCGGGTCTCGGGTGACGCGGCGGGCGGTGGAAGCGGTGCCCGCTCCAGGAACTCGACGCCGATACCCGCTTCGGCCAGGTGCCTGCGGATCCAGGAGCGCTTGAAGTCGTCGCTGGTCTGCCACGCCCAGACCAGCGGATCGTACTCGCCGATCGGCCGGGGCCGGTCGGCGCCGGGCAGATTGTGGCAGATGTCGGCGATGAGCCGGATCTCGGCGAGATGGCCGTCCGGATGTCTCGACCGTTCCGGCCTCGATGCCAGTGCTCGGATCTGGAGCATCCCGGCCGACAGCAGCACCGCGATGACCGCGCGACGTTGATCGCGCGACCATCCGGCACGAGCCCTCCGATGTGTACGCACCACGAGACGGTATCGTCCGGGCGATTTTCAGGCGTGCGCCCAGATCAGTAGGTCCGCAGGTAGTGGATCACGTTCGCTGAGCCGGGGACGCCGGTCGCGGCCAGGACATTGATCAGGGCGCTGATGTCGTGCGGTGGCATCGGGTAGCCCTCGCCGGTGGACAGGCGCAGGTAGGTGTTCTCGGCGGGACCGGCGATCACCAGTTCGGCGATCATGTCGCTGCGGCCGGGCGTGCGCCACCGGAGCTGGGTCGGGTGGATGCCGACCGACGGGGCCATCGCCAGGTCGACGGTGCGGGGCCGGACCGTCCGAATCGTCAACCGCGATCCTTCCAACCAGGCGGTCGTGCGGGTGACCTTGACCGCGTTGAACACCATCAACGCCGTGAACAGGCCCATCAGCAGCACCCCGAACAGGATGGAGGCGACGACCTTCCACTGGGCGAGGTCGCCGGACGTGTCCGAGACGAAGGAGGCGACCAGCCCGGCGAGAATGCCGGCGACCAGACACAGCGGCGCCCCGACGACACCGAAGATGATGACGGTCGCCAGCCGGCTGCTGCGGGTGGTGGTGAAGCCATAACTCAGTTCATGGCGGTACGGGTTGAGCACCCGGCGATGGTACGGGCCGCATCCGCCCTGCTCACGACCACCCTAACGATCACGCCACGCCAACGGAGACAGGTTCACCGCGGCTTCGGCGATTCGTCGGCTCGTCTCCGTTTTGGAAGTCTGGGCCCGCCGCCACGAGCCCAGCCCAGCCAGGTGAAGCCCGGGTGGTGTTCAGCCGCTGATGTCTCGGTTCTTCGAGTCGAAGCTGGTGTTGCCGGGCAGGCCGCCGGAGGTGGCGGCCATCTGCATCATCTGGGTGCGCATCGCGTACTCCTGGTCGTCCTTGGCGATGAACAGCAGGCGGTCGGCGTGGACCTGGGCCTGCTGTTCCTCGATGTGCGGGCGCAGCCGGGTCTCCCAGGCCTTCAGTGCGGTGCCGATGTCGCCGTCGTGCCGGGCGAGCATGGTGCCGAGCAGGTCGGCGCCGGCCATGCCGGTGGAGGCGCCCATGCCGGAGTAGAGCGTGAGGCACCAGGCCGCGTCGCCGGCCAGCACCACCCGGCCGTCGTGCCAGCGTGGCATGCGCACCTGGTTGACGGAGTCGAACAGCACGTCGGGTGCCTCCTCGTAACGGTCGAGGAGTTCGCCCAGGATCGGCCCGGTGGCGGCGGGGCCGAAGGCGGACCGCAGGTTCTCGATAGGCGTACCGGCAAAGGGGTTGCCGGAATCGTCGGCGCGGTAGGTGAACATCAGACTGGACGGCCGGTCGGCGAAGGAGAACGCGATCGCGGACCGGCCCGGCTCGTTGAGCCACAGGCCTTCGGACATGCCGAAACCGGTGAGCGGCCGGTCGAGCAGACACGCGCCGATCATGAAGCCGAGCGGGTGCAGCAGGTCGTCGCCGAAGACCAGCTCGCGGACGGTCGAGCGCATCCCGTCCGCGCCGACCACGAGATCGAATTTTTCGGTACGGGTGACGCCAGTCGCCTGGTCGAGGAGTGTGACTTGCGCGCCCGTCTCGTCCTGGGTGATGGCGGTGGGGACCGTGGCGTAGCGGACCTCGACGTCGGCGGGCAGCACCGAGAACAGTGCCCGTTCGATGTCGCCGCGCAGCAGCATTCGAGGTTCGCCGGGCAGGTCGGACGGCATCATCGCGGGGCTGCGCCGGCCGTCGCGGTCGACGGTGTACGAGGTGGCGCCGGAGCCGCTGCGGGTGCCGATCGCGTCGAGGACGCCGAGTCGTCCGGCGGCTGCTTTGCCGGTCCCGAACAGCATGATGAAGTATCCGCCGCCGCGCCGCTGTGCCGCCCTTTCCACCATGACGGGTTCCCAGCCGATCTGCCGTAGCCGGATGGCGGTGGCGACGCCGGTGATGCCCGCTCCGACGACGAGAGCCCGTTTGCTCATCGATGTTCTCCGCTCCGCATTAAGTGGACCCTTGTGGTCCGCTTGAACGGAACGCTAAGTGGACCACGTTGATCCGCTTAGTGGAGTAGTTCACAGATAAGATCGCCGGGTGACAAGCACGGACGACCGGCCGCTACGCCGCGACGCACAGCTCAACCGCGACCGGATCATTCGCGCAGCTCAGGAGGTGTTCGCTCAGCGCGGTTTGGCCGGCACCTTCCACAACGTCGCCGACCAGGCGGGTGTCGGCCTGGGCACCGTCTACCGCCGCTTCGCCACCAAGGAACTCCTGGTGGAAGCGGTCTATGAACAGCGGCTCGCCGATTTTGTCGGCACCGTCGAGGCCGCCCTGCACGCGCCCACCGGCTGGGACGGCCTGGTCGACGTGCTGAGCACCGCCGCGCGGCTGCACGCCACCGACCGTGGTCTGCGCGACGTCGTCCTCACCCGCGGGCACCGGCCGCGTTCGTTCGCGGCGTTCACTGACCGGATGGAACCGCTGCTGAACCAGCTGGTCGACCGCGCCCGCACCGAGGGCTCGCTGCGCGCCGACGTCACCGCCGAGGACCTGCCGATCCTGCTCGCCCTGATCAGCGAGGTGGCCATGCACGGCGACCCGGTCCGGCCCGGCATACACGCCCGCTACCTGCAGCTTCTCCTCGACGGACTCCGCCGCTCCCCCACCGCCGGCGCCCTCGGTGAACCCCTCGCCCGACGGGAGTTGGACGCCATCGCCGACAGCTGGCTCCCCCGCCTGGATCACACCTGAGCGGCGACGTCCCGGGCCCAGAACCGGTAACCGAGGGCCGACGGGTGGAACCGGTCGCCGGAGAAGAAGCCGGGCGGCGGCGTTCCGGCGGGTGAGTCGACGAACGTGGTCCGGCCGGGGTTCTGTGCGCACACCTCCCGGGAGACCGCGTCCAGCGCGGCGGCACGCTCGCTGAGGAAACGGGCCAGCGTCGATGGGATGGCGGGGAACCTGGTCAGCGGCGGGATCCCGGCGACCAGGACCCGGTGCGAGCGGGCCGCGAGTTCGCCGAGGATGGCGGTCAGGTCGTCGCGCCACATGTCCGGTGTACGGCCGGCCATCACGTCGTTGGCGCCGGCGAGCAGCACGACGAGGTCGAGGTCGTCGTCGAGGCGCGGCACGAGCCGGTGACGGATGCGCCGGGCGGTGGCACCGAACTGGCCGACCGCCTGCCAGTCGACCGGGCGGCCGGTGCGCTCGGCGACCTCCCGGGCGAATCCGGCGGCGAACGCCTCCTCGTCACCGGTGACACCGCAGCCGGCCGCGGTGGAGTCGCCGAGGACGGTCAGGCGCAGCGGCGTGCCGGAGCCCTCCGGCACGGAGCCGCCGGTGCCGCCGCCCGGAGTGGACGCGAGCTTGAGGGTGGAGCGCAGCCACAGCCCCTGAACTGCGACGACGGGTAGCCGGACCGGGTTCATGGCTTACCTCTTCTCCTCGTATACGCTGCCGTATAGGGGCACGCTAACCGCTCATATACGGTGGCGTATACGCGAAGGTGGGCCAGGTCACATGAAATTCGAGACGCGGACGCCGCGGGACCGATGGATCGAGGCAGGGCTGGAGGCGCTCGCCGCCGGCGGCCCGGACGCGGTGCGGGTCGAGGCGCTGGCCAAACAGCTCGGCGTGACGAAAGGCGGCTTCTACGGCTTCTTCGCCGACCGCAACGCCCTACTGGCGGCCATGCTGGACACCTGGGAGCGCGAAAGCACCGACGAGGTGCTGGAACGCGTCGAACGCGAAGGCGGAAACCCCAAGCGCCGGATCGTACGGGCGGGTGTCCTGACCTTCTCCAGCGACCGCCTCCTGCCGATCGACCTGGCCATCCGCACCTGGGCCCGCCGAGACCCGGCAATCGCCGGCCGCCTGCGCAGCGTCGACAACAGGCGCATGGACCTGCTCCGCCAGATGTTCAGCACGTTCTGCGACGACCCCGACGAGGTGGAGGCCCGAAGCCTGCTGGCCTTCTGCCTACTGATCGGCGACCACTTCCTGGCCGCCGACCACGGAGACCGCTCCCGAGCCCAGGTCCTGCACCGAGCCGCTGACCTCATCCTCGACCGGTGACGAGCGCAGTGCGCCGAGCATGCGGGACAGGTCGTCGACGACCTCGTCGAGGGTGACCCCGGGGTCCGGGGCGGTGGCGATGTGCAGGGCGGCCTCGTTCATCGCGCCGGACAGCAGGGCCGCGGTGCTCTCGATCGAGCGGACCCGCAGCACGCCGTCTGCTGACAGGGTGGTGAGGGCCTCGACCAGGTGCCGGCCGGAGGCGGCGCCGTCCTGGGCGCGCCACGTGGTCCAGTCCAGGACCGCGGGGGCGTCGATGAGCAGGATTCGCCGGTTGCGGTCGGCCACTGCTGCGGACAGGAACGCCCGGCAGCCTGCGAGCAAACCCTGCCAGTCGTCGGGGCAGGAGTCCGCGGCTCGCTCGACCTCGTCGGCGACGCGCTGCTGGGCGGCGGCCGTGACCGCCTGGAACAGGCCCTGCTTGCTGGCGTAGTGGTGGTAGATCGCGCCCCGGGTCACCTCCGCCAGCGTGGCGACCTCGGTCAGGCCGACCGCCGCATAACCCCGGTCGGCGAACAGTGCCGAGGCCACCTCCAGGATCCGCCGGCCGGTGATCTCGCTCTGTTCCTTCGTCGCGCGCGCCATGCCTATAATTTACATACACGCTGTATGTAAAACGAGGAGACGCCATGCTGACCAGCTCGTACCCGGTACTGCTGACCCGCGACGTGGCCACCACCGCGTCGTTCTACCGCGACCACTTCGGCTTCGAGACGACCTTCGAGGCCGACTGGTACGTGAGCCTGCGCCGCGACCGCTGGGAACTGGCCGTCCTCGACTGCGCCCACGAGACGATCCCGGCCACCCACCGCGGCAGCGTCGCCGCCGGCATGCTGCTGAACCTGGAGGTGGACGACGTCGACGCCCTCTACCGCGACCTGGTCACCGACGGCCCGCTCACTCCGGCCCTCGACATCCGCACCGAGGACTTCGGCCAGCGCCACTTCATCGTCCCGGCCCCCGACGGCGTCCTCGTCGACATCATCACCAACACCCCACCCACCGAGGCGTACGCCCACCAGTACGAATCCGCCGTCCACTGATGCCCCGAATCGAGTGGGTCAAGGCGTGTCTCAACGGTGGGCGGCGGCGGGACGAGCACCCGGCCGTGCCGATCACGGCCGGGCAGCTGGCCTCGGAAGCGGCCGCTGCCGTCGCCGCCGGAGCTGAAGCTTTGCATGTGCACCCACGGGACCAGAGCGGCGAACAGTCGGTGTGGGCGGATGACGTCGGGGCTGCCGTCACCGCCGTACGACAGCGATGTCCTGGTGTGCCGTTGGGAGTGACCACCGGGCTGTGGATCAGCGACGGTGACGCCGGGAAGCGCCTGGCGGCCGTGCGCCGGTGGGGCGAACTGCCGCCCGCGGCCCGGCCCGACTTCGCGTCGGTGAACGTCAGCGAACCCGGGTTCGCCGAACTCGTCGACGTCCTCGAACAGGCCGGGATCGCCGTGGAAGCCGGTGTGTGGACGCCCGCCGACGCGCGGGACCTGGCCGCCGTCGGGCGTACCGCATGGTTCCGGGTCCTGGTCGAGGTCTTCGACGAACCAGCGGAAGCGACAGCCGATACGATCCTCGCCGCCCTCGACGAGTCCGGCGTCGTCGGGCCGCGGCTGCTGCACGGCGAGGACGCCGCCTGCTGGCCACTGGTCGCGCACGCCGCCCGGCTGGGGCTGCCCACCCGGATCGGGCTGGAGGACACCCTGACCGGGCCGGCCGGCGAACCGGTCACCGGCAACGCCGACCTGGTCCGGCATGCGCTGGCTGTCCGGTCACGCGGCTGAGTCGTGCGACTGCTCGGCCTTGGCGAAGTTGCCGGCGAGCAGGTCGGCCTCGTCGATCCGCCAGTAGAGGATCGTCCACGGCATGCTGAAGGTGTCCTCGTCCTCGGCGCTGAACGTGGCCAGCAGCACCTTGTCCGGGTTCGGCGGGTCGTTCCAGCAGGCCGGATAGCCGCCGATCTGGACCGGGCCGCCGCTGTGCAGACCCGCGGCGCAGGACGCGACGCTCTCCTCCAGGTCGTCGATGTCCTCCAGGTCGTCGTCGCCGTAGTCGACATCCCACACCAGAGGCGACAGGCTGACGTCGACTGACATGCGCAGCTCACGGCGCTCGAAGGTGGCCACGCCGGGCACCTGCCGCTCCACCATCGGGGTGCCCGGCGGCACATGACGGACCTCACCGCGGTCGTAGTCGTCGCCGAAGAACAACAGATACCCCTCCCGGGGCCACACCACATCCGTCCGGTACGCCGGGACCAGCGCACAGTCGACGGCCGCGATGAACGGGCTGTCGTGGTCCGGCATGCCGGCCGGCATCGGCGGATCCCCACCGAACACGCCCACCACCGGGCCGGTCACGTTCGCACCCAGGGTGACGCAGGTCCGGGCGGTGTCGGTGAGCCGCGTGACGATCGCGGGCGGGACCTCAGCCATCGTGGCCCGTTCCCGGAAGGTTGTCAGATCGATGGTCATGCGCCGCAACGATAGTGGCGCACGACCCTGAAAACAGCCCCGCCTCAGTGGAAGCGGGTGGACCGGCGCCGCTGGGCGAAGAGGAGCACGGTGGCAACTCCGGCTGCCGCGACGGCGATCGCGGCGGGCGGGGCGGCCCGGCGTACCGCAGGATTGCGGGTGGTCTCGGCCAGTTTCTGCCGGGCCGTGCCCGCGGCCCGTGCGGTGGAGGTGCCCGCCCCGGCCAGTCGTTCCCTGGTCCGGCCGGCGGCGGCGCTGATCGCCTCCCCGGCGCGGGTCTTCACGTCCGTCTTGGCGGCGAGGGCCTCGACGGTCTCGCCGAGTTCGATGCGGGTGTCCTCGATGTCGGCGCGCAGGTCGTGGGAGTTGTGGGCTACGTAGGTCATCAGTGGTGTCCTCGCTGTGCGGCGGCCTTCACGGTCCGGATGTCGGTCTCGACGTTGGCGACGGTGTCCTGCGGCACCGGCGAGCCGACCTTGGCCAGCTGCTTCTTACCGAGCAGGGCGGCGATGCCGGCGGCGGCGAACACCACGATCATCACCGTCAGCACGGCCAGCCACAGCGGCCAGGCCAGGTCCAGGGCGACGACCGCGAGCGTGAGCAGCAGGCCGATGCCGAACCAGCCGAGCACCGCGGCCCCGCCGAGAAGCCCACCGCCGACGCCGGCACGTTTGCCTTTCTCGGTCAGTTCCAGCTTGGCGAGGGCCAGTTCGTCGCGCACCAGAGTGGAGATCTGCCCGGCGGCCTGGTTGACCAGTTCAGCCGTGGAGGCCGCACCGGGATCGGTTCGGAGATGTTGGTCAGTCAAAGCCATACCGCAGCAGTGCCCGCCCACCATCAGGTGAAACCGGTCCCGGGGGCCACACCACCCGGACGGGGCATCCGGTCAGGCTCCGGTGAAGTCCGGACGATGGTCGCGGACCCACTGTTCGAGAGGGCGGCCCGGCCGCCCGGTGAGGTCACGCACGCCGGGCCGGACCCGGTCGGGCTCGGTGACCGTGTCCGACCAGTAATCCAGCAGCATGGTGATGATGTCCTCCGGGATGAACCGGGCTACGTCCGCACGGAACTCGTCGGGGCTGATCTCCACCAGCGGGATGTCGCGCCCGATCCCGGCCCCGATCGTGGCGACCTGATCGATCCTGGTCAGCGACTGCGGGCCGGTCAGCGGGTGGATCCGGCTCTGCTGCCCGTCATGCAACAATGCGGCGGCTGCGGCGTCCGCGACGTCCGCCTCGTGGATCGGTGCCTGCGCGGAGTGCAGGAACGGCGCACGGATCGGCAAACCGGCCTTGATGGGCCAGGCCCATGAGAGCAGGTTGCCGGCGAACGTGCCCGGCCGCAGGATGGTCCAGGCATCGGTCCGGGACGTCACCGCCTGCTCCACTGCCCGATGGTGGGTGTAGCTGGCGGAGCCGATGTCGCGGGGGAACTCGCCGGCGGCGGCGAGCGACGACAGCACCACGAAGCGGCGCACTCCCCCGGCGACCGCGGCGGCGATCAGATCGTCGACGCCGTGCTCGAACGGGAAGACGAACATCCGGTCGACGCCGTCGAACAGATCCGCGGTCAACGCCGAGGATGCGGTCAGGTCGGCGCCGACCACGTCGACGCCGTCCGGCAGGCCGGCCTTCCGCGGTTCACGACTCACCGCGCGGACCTTCTCCCCGGCGGCCGCCAAGGCACCGGTCAGGTGCCGCCCGACCGCCCCGGTGGCACCGGTTACCAGAATTGTCATCGCCGATCCGCATCTCTTCGCAGGTACCGGGCGGAGTGCCCGGTTCGAAGTTGACGCTACGGACCAATCAGGACAGTCCACGACCGCAATCGATCACCGATCGGCGTTCGCCGGTGGGGTGATCACGGACAGTTGCAGGATCGGGGGGACCTCGACCACGCCGGGGCCGCCGTCGCGGACCCAGGTGATCAGGTCGTCGAGGACCGTGTCGTCCAGGACCAGGCCGAACCAGACCGGGCGGGCGCCCGTCCGGCGGGCGGCCGGGGTCGGGTGGACCACCACCACGTTCGACTGGTCGCACGCGTCGAGGCAGAGGCTGGTGCGGACCCGGTTCCGGGGTTCCAGTTCGGCGCGGATGACCTCGATCTGCCCGTCGTGGTCGATCTTGGGGTGTTTGCGGAGGCTGCCGCAGCAGCAGTCCCGGCACACCGTCACCGTGCAGCCCGTCACGGCTGGCCTGATCGTCATCGGTTCCTCGTTCTTCTCAGTTGAGCCAGTCGTTGCCGGGCAGGCCGGTCAGCTTGGTGATGTCCACGGGTGAGGCGATCTGCGACTGCGGGGTGAGACCGAAGTGTTCGGTGGACCGGCGGACCCACTCCGCGGCGTCGATGTTGAGCGGGCCGGAGACCCACATGGCGTACGGCAGGTTGACAAATCGGCCCTCCTTGACCGCGGTCAGATCGCGGGACGCCGGGTTGGCTTTCAGGGTGTCGATCTTCTGCTGGTACGTCTGGCCGGGGTAGTCCACGAAGTAGATGATGTCCGGATTCGAGGCGGCCAACCGCTCCCAGCCCACCTCGGTCCAGGTGTCCGCCACGTCGGCGGTGGCGTTGGTGACCCCGGCCGCGTCGAAGATCGCCTGTGGTCCGCCGTACGAGCCGGACGTGAAGATCGCGTCGGTGCCGGAGTCGAACAGGAACCCGGTCGGCGTCTTCTCACCCTTGGGGGCGGCGGCCAGCGCGGCCCGCCGCTTCTCGATGTCGGTGACCACGGTGTCCGCGGTCGCACGGTGGCCGGTCAGGTCGCCGATGTTGCGCAGGTCGGTGGTGAGCGCGGTCCAGGCGTCCATCGTGCCGCGGGCGCCGTCGTCCTGCTTGCAGGTCTCACTGAGCAGGTACGTCTTGATGCCGTGGGTGGTCAGGTCCTCGGGCATGAGGTTGCGGGACTCGCTGAATCCGTAGCCGTACCCGGCGAACATCATCTCCGGTTTGACCGCGAGAACGTTCTCCAGCGTGGGGTACTCGCCCCCGACATTCTTCAGCTCGCCGACACGCAGGTCGGGGTAGGCGAGTTCGAGCACCGCCCGGTCCTGGTCCATGCCGGTGACGGCGACGAGCTGGTCGCGGGCCCCGGCGGCCAGGACGATCGAGATGATGCCGCCGTCGTACGCGTACAGCTGGGTGATGGGCTTGTCGATGGTGACCGTCTGTCCGCAGTTCTGGACCGAGATGGCGCCGGTGGTGGCTTCGGTCGCGCCGGAGGAGCAGGCGGTGAGCGTCAACAGGAGAGCGAGACTGAGGCGTTTCATGCCGGCGGGGTGTCCTCTCGGGGGTGGATGAGCAGGTGGGTCTGGTCGCGGCTGGGGTGCGGCACCTGGACCGAGCCGACGCCGAAGTGCGTCGCCACCCGGGCGGCGTCGAGGACTTCGGCCGGTGGCCCGAACGCGACGATGCCCGCCGGTTCGCCGGGCCGCTCGAAGCCGACGACCGCGAGCAGGTCGAAGAACCGCAGTGCCAGGTCGAGGTCGTGCAGGGTGGCGACCAGGGTGCGGGCCCGGGCGGCGAAGACGTCCAGCATCTCCAGCTGCCAGGCCACGTCCAAGTGGTTGGTCGGCTCGTCGAGCAACATGATCGGGCACTGCTGAGCCAGGCCACGGGCCAGCACGGCACGCCGCCGTTCGCCGCCGGACAGCTGGTCGCAGGCGGTGTCGATCCGGTCGGCCAACCCGACCGCGGCGAGAGCGGCGCGCACCAGATCGTGCTCGGCGCGGCTGTCACGCGACCAGGGCCGGGTCTGCGGCACCCGGCCGAGCGCGACCATCTCACCGACCCGCAGTTCCGGGGTTCCGACATCCTCCTGCGGTACGAACGACAACCGCCGGGCGCGGTCCCGGGCCGGGATCCGGCGCATGTCGGCACCGTTCAGTAACGCGGTCCCGGCGTGCGGCGACAGCACCCCGGCCAGCACCCGCAGCAGGGTCGACTTGCCGGCGCCGTTCACACCGACGATGCCCAGCCGGGCCCCGTCGGGGATCTCCAGGTTCACCTCGTGCAGGATCGTGCGGCCGCCGAGCCGGGCGGACACGTCCACCAGCCGCAGCGCGGTCACCGGTCACCGCCGAACCGATAGGCACCCCGGCCCATCAACAGCAGGAACAGCGGCGCGCCGAGCACCCCGGTCACCACGCCGAGCGGGATCTCCTGCGGGCGCACCACCATCCGGGCCAGCACATCCACCCAGACCAGGAACACCGCCCCGGCAACCGCGGCGACCGGCAGCACCACCCGATGGCGGGCCCCGACGACCAGCCGCGCCGCGTGCGGAACGATCAGGCCGACGAACCCCACTCCCCCGCTCACCGCCACCAGGACCCCGACGAGCACGGACAACCCCACGAACAATGTCGTACGCATCCCCGCCACGTTGATCCCCAAAGAGGCCGCCGTCTCCGGCCCGGCAGCCAGCGCGTCCAGCCACCGGTGCACGCCCAACATGCCCACGATCACCACGGCGACCAGGACAGCGGGGATCGCGAGTTTCTCCCACGTCGCCCCGCCGACACTGCCGAGCATCCAGAACATCACCGAGTTCGCGGCCCGGGCATCGTCACTGAGGAACACCAGCAGCGATGCGATCGCCGACAGCCCCGACGACAGCACCACACCGGACAGCACCAGGCGCAGCGGGGTCAGACCACCCTGGGCCATCGCGATCAGCCAGATCAGCAGCGCCGACCCGACCGCACCCAGCAGCGCCCCGGTGGAGACGGCGTAGATGCCGAACCCGGCGAGCGCCCCGGTGGTGATCGCGGCAGTGGCGCCGACCGAAGCGCCGGAACTGATGCCGAGCAGGTAGGGGTCGGCGAGCGGGTTCCGGACCAGCGTCTGCATCCCGGCCCCGGCGACCGCGAGCCCCGCGCCGACGACCAGGGCCATCAGGGCCCGGGGCAGCCGCAGTTCCCAGATGATGACGTCCCAGCGCCCCGGGTCCTGCCCGGTGAACCGGTCGGTGACCGCGTCCACGACTTCGGGCAGCGGGATGTGCTCCGAGCCGAACGCGAGCGACGCGACGACGCTGAGCACCGCGGTGACGGCGAGCACGAGCAGCAGCGGCCGGAACGGCAGCCGGAATCCGGGTCTCACGAGGTCGGGGGGCCTCTCGGGTCTGGAGACCCTGGTCGCGAGAGTCCATCGACGAACATGTGAGCCGACAGGTCTTCGGACTCGGGTTCAACCGGCGGCACGGCCTTCCCAGGGACTGCTCCCCAGTGGCGTCGTCGTGCCGCCGTCCCCCTCACCGCTGCGCGCCAGTCCCGGATTCCCACCGGAGTTCCCTGGCATCCCAAAAGGATGCGGCCAACTCGAGCCGGACACTAGCACGCGGCGCAGGCGGTGGACCACGGCCGGGATCACGTCGCGGGTGCGCTTCTCCTTCTCATCGCTCCGCGGTGCAGTGGTCTGCGACTTCCCACAGCAGACCGGTGTCGCGTTCCGGTTGATGTGCGATGACGGCTGCTCTGAGGGCTGCCACGTCGGGGTGGTGGAGTGCTTCGGCGAGACGTCGGTAGGTGACGAAGTCGATGCCTCGCGCGCGGGCGGCTGTCTCCCAGGAACGCAGTGCGGAGATCGTCTCGGTGGGTGGCGGCTGTTGTCGCCTGGGTCGTGCTGCCTTGACGCGTTCGGCGTCGAGTTCGGTGGCACCCATGAGTTGCACGGCGAGCCGTTCCGCGTCCTCGAAGGAGCGGGTGCCTGCCAGCTGGGAGATCAGGGGGTTGATGTCGCCGACCGTGTCGATGCCGATCTCGAGGACGGTAGGGCTTCGCTCGGTCAGGCGGACCGGTAGCCCGGCCTCGCGGATCTCTACCGTTCCGCGGGCCCCGAGGGTTGCTGCGGCGAGCAGTGCTGTGGCCTCGGTCGGGTGCCAGCCGAATGTCGGCAGGTAGGGCTTCCAGCTCTCCGGGCTGATCGTGTGTGACACGGAGTTCTCGCCGGCCCGTCCACAGACGGTGTCCTCGGACAGTTCCCCGTCGAGGCCGGGGCCGGCGACCCAGGAGACCATGGGCAGCTCCAGGCAACCGGCGGCCGTCAGCGCGTCGCCGAAGGGACTTCGCAGTCCGGCATCGCCGGGTTGTCCCAGCAGATCCCCACCCACGTCGACGAGCCGGATGTCGTCGGCGTGGAGTTCGGTGGCCGCGGCCTCGATCTGCTGCCGGATACCGTGGGCACCGTCGCTCGGGTCGAGCAGCACCAGCGGGTGGGGAATCTCGCCGGCAAGCCGTGGGAGTGTGGATCCGGCCGGGGCTTCGGGCCGGCTCCGGGTCGTGATCCTCCACCAGCCGTGACGGCGTTCCAGGCCGGCGAAATCAGCAGCTTTCCGCGGGCCTGGCAGAGGGTCGATCAGGAGCCGGTCCCAGGCCATCGTCGCGATCCCCACCGCGTCACCCGGCAGAAGGGCGGAGAGGGCGGCTGCTGCAATGGCATCGCCGCCACCACCTGCCGCTACCAGGAGTGTCCGCATCGGGTCAGTCTATCGATGCCATAATCCCAGCGTAGCGACCAGTGGTCTATGCCAGTAGCAGAAGGTTTCGAGTTGCCTGAGATCGAGCACGTTCTCCCGAAGTACATGCAGATCGCCAACTA
>NZ_BOMG01000096.1 GCF_016862075.1 Actinoplanes couchii
CCAGATCCTGCGTGGCGACCTGCAACCGGGTGACGAGGTGCCCTCCGAGAGGCAGATAGCAGTCGATTGGAAGGTTGCCCGACCAACTGCCGCGCGGGCCCTTGAGGCACTGCGCCAGCAGGGTTTCGTGGAGAGCCGGCAAGGATCAGGCACATTCGTGCGTGATCGGATGAGGCCCAATCGTCTAGCCCGGGAGCGTTACTCGCGGGCACGCGAAACCGGGAAGATCTACCCTGCGAATGAACGCGCGGTGATCCTCGCCGCGGGCTATGACGCCGCACCTGACCACGTCGCGGAGGCCCTCGGGCTTTCGGCCGGTGAGCGCGTCGTTCGCCGACAGCGCCTGGTCCATGCCGATGATGAACCCGTGGAGCTCTCCACCGCTTGGTATGCCGCGGTGACTGGTGAACTGGCTCCCAACCTGCTGCTTCGTGAGCGCATCCGCGAGGGAACCATGGGATATGTCGAAAAGTCGACTGGGCGCCAGGCACGTTACGCTCGCGACGAAATGAGCTCGCGACTCGCGACCGCCCTCGAGTGCGAATCGCTGAGGTTGTCAGGCCCAGCGGCCGTCCTGGTCGTACGTCACGTGGTTCACGACAGCGAAGATCGGCCACTCGAGTTCACCGAAGCCGTCTTCCCTCCGGATCGCTGGGCTTTCGAGACGACTTACCCGGTCGTCTGAGCCGATCTCCTACCGTCCGGCTGAACGATCCGAAGAGGAGGTTGCCTACTCGGACTGGCCTATGCCACACTGCACTTGAGTGGCATAGGCCAGTCTGAGAAGGCAACCGAGATCATACTGTTGCGATTGCAGTGCCGAAATCGCAGAAACGGACCCTCATTCAACGAGCGGATCCATAGGAAGGAGGCCTCAGCCCTCATGAGAACCCATCCATACAACAGGCGATAATCCAATTGTAAGGCGGCGAATAAAGAATGCCAGACGACCAAATTCGGTTGATGGGAACCTACGAGATCGGCATCCGCCTAGGTATCAGTCGCCAGCGCGTCTACCAGCTCAGCCGCCGACCCCACTTCCCGTCTCCGGTCGCCTACCTGAGACAAGGCAAGTTGTGGCTCTTTGAGGATGTCGAGACTTGGATCACCGTTCACCGTCACAACAGAGCGCCACTGGGCAAATCGGTCGATAAACCAGGAGGTGAGGATGACAGGTAGCACCTATTACTCAACCTCGGCAGACCAAGCGCTCTACGAGGCACAGAACATCTTGGACATTCACGTCACGTCGAGTGGGACCGGGCGTTGTGTCGCGTGCGGTTCTCTCGGACCGTGCTGGCGGCGGGAGAACGCGGTGGTGACTTTCTCGCGCACTCTGCGCTTGCCATTGAGACGGCCAGGGGCCAGCAAGCCAGAATTGATCAACGCGACACGAATACCCATACACCGGCAGCCGTTGCAATAGGCGCAGCAGACAACTCTCGAGGCGGCAGTTGATGGATGAATCCTATATTCCCGCTCAACATAAATCTCTCGGAAGCGCTTTTCCCGCGGTTATGGTGACGGGCTGGACCGCCTCAGGGAAGACAACGCTGGTCGAGCACCTCGCCCGGACAGGGCTGCGCCGGATCACGGCCTCGAAGTTGCTGATCAAACGCCTGGGAGAGACGCAGTCAACCAAGATGGAGCGTCTCCTGTCCTGGCTGGCATCTGATCTGCCCACCCTCCGCGAAGGGGAGGCCGATCGACTGACGGACTTGGCGGTGTTACGGCGGCTGACGACTCGCGATGAAGGGTGCGTGGTGGAGTCCGCAGGCTCGGTCTCACTGTTGTTGCCGCCGTACAACGAGGCACTTCTGGTTCGGCTCGATGCGACACCTCAGGTTCGCACGGAGCGCCTCGGCCGGTTGCTCACCGGCCGGATCACGGCAGTTGAAGCTGCTCTGATCGTCGAGCGTAAGGACGCCGCCACCGCGCACGCGTGCCAGCAGGCATGGGGACTGAATCTGAACGATGCGACGTATCTGCACCGCTACGACGTGATCGTCGGCTGCCCCGATGAACGTACATGTGCCAATCCGCAACTATGCCGCAGCGCCACGTCAGAGGTCGTCATTGCCTCCTACCAGGTCTATCGCACCTTGTTGGGCGCCGATCGCCATGCCACAGCGATTGCAGTCGATCGCCTGAACGAGACGGCCGAACGGCTTAGTCCTTGGGTGTATCGGTTGGGTCCGTCGCTGACAGCACCGGACCCACGACAGGACTGGACGAGTCGAATGGCGCACCACGACTTTGACATTGACGTACCACGGAGGGGAGCGTCATGTTGACTCTTGCCGGCATCGTCACCGATCTCGGTTTCCTGCTCGCCATCGATCACTGCGCCCGCGGCTGCGCGCACTGCCCGGCGTTCGGTGACCGAACGCCGGTGCAACGAGCTCCGCTTCCCGACCTGGCGCGTACGGTCAAGGCTCTCGCAGCCGCGCGGCGCACGATCCGCACCACAGACCGGCGGGTGGTGCACTGCTGGCGGATCAGTGATCCGCTCGATTACGTCGTCCGCCTGGCAGACGGACGGATCGGCACGTGCGCCGACGTCGCGGAGCTATGGCGTACCCACCTGGGACAGGGCCTGTATGTGGTCACCAACGGCAGCGAGGCGAGCCCGATCGCGCGCCGGGCGCTCGCCCAGCTCGTCGACGATTCCGGGCTGACCTCCCAGCTAAAGCTGACCATCACCCATGCCGATCGGCACTTCGGGACTCCGCGTTACACGCCTCAACTGGCCGCTGACGTTGCGATCCTGGAGCCGCTGTGGAAACGGGACAGCACCCGTATCGAGGACGTCAACGGACGCCGTTTCCGGATCAACGTCAAGACCACCGCGAGCCGCAAAGCCGAGATGCGCGCGGTCCTGCACGAGGTGTTGATCGGCGCCGGACTGTCCCGCGCTCAAGCGGTCTCCTACTGCGACGATCCCACCAGAGTGCGGTTCAAACCGATCTATGATCTCGGCGATGCGGCCGGAGCGTCGAGCCCGGTCGCCGGCGCGCTCGATGTGCGTCGCGCCGACGGGCGCCGCCACAAGCCGACCGGCGGAACCCGCCGACAGATGCAGTTCGGCATCCGGCCGGATCGGCGGCTCTTCGTGGTCGACATGTACGCCTTCACCGAGCACGACCTGGGTGATGACGACCAACCTCTGATCTGGCCGGAAGGTCTGGATGGGATCGACCTGCATGCTCCGCTGAAGGACCTGACCCGTGCCTGACTCATGGGCGACCATCGATCAAGCGACGTGGAAACGGTTGAATGCGACCTTTCTCGGCAGTGACGAACCTCCCGCCGAGGCCGTACGGCGGGTGCTGGCGAGCGACGTCTACCAGCCGGACAGTTTCACCGTTGCCGAACGGCTGCACGCTCCGCTGTGGCTCGACCCGACAGAACGTGATGCCGAGAGGTGGCTGCACCGACTTGTCACCAGCCGGTTGCCGACGGCACCGGCCCGCCTGCCGAGCCCGCTTCGAGACGCCGCGGCCAGGCATGTGACCAGCGAGGTCTGGCGAGTCCTCGGAACCAGGGTAGACAGCCGTACGGTGGCTGAAACCCTGTGGAATCAGGAGGTGCCCTACCTGATCGACCGGGTCATCGGCTGGTGCCTCTACGGCGACGCCACCAAGACGTTCGACGTCACCCAGGGCTTCAACCAACGAGGCGCGGCCTTCATCAGTCGCTTCCACCATCAGCACGCCGCCGGCCTGCTACGCCTGGAAAACCCAGGCCTCCTCCGGGTCGCGGTCGCCGCTGGTCTGCTCGGCCTGGACGAAAAGGGAGGCTCGCGACGTTGTGACCCGATCCCGCTGACAGCCACATCCCGCGCCAACAAAGGCGTCTGGGAACGCCTACGCGGATACGCGAACGTCCTACCTGCCGTAGATCACTCGGACGCTTTGATCAGAAGCGTCTCCTCAGGACCCGTTCACCTCGTGTGGTGGCTCGACGACCTCGTCGAAACCTCATTCGATCTTCTGCTGATCCAACGACTCGTCCTGACAAACCCCCGCCTGAAAGTCACGATCGTGGCGAAACACGGCCAACACGACAACGACGCCAGCACTACAGCCGTACGGCGAATGCTGAAGCTACCCACTCTCACACCGCTGCGTCAGGTCGTCGCGTCCGAACGCGTGACGCTGTCACGACATGGTCCGAGGATGGCAACCGCCAACCCCCTCAAGCTGCACAAATCCCTACTCGACACCATCGCCCGTAGCGCTATCATGGTTTGCAAAGGGGGACGCATCCACGAGATGTTCAACGGCAACATCGCAGCTCCCATGTTCACCGCCTACGTCGTGGTCCGCCCGTTCACCGAAGCACAAGCCGGCGTCGACAGCACCGGTGCACCGCTCATGATCTTCGGGGCTGAGCCAGGGGAATGGTCCTGGTGGGGATTTCAGGGCCGGGCACGCCGTACCCTGAACCTGCCAACCGGGCGCACAGTTCCCGTATGCCACACGACGGTGGCCGAGCATGCCCACCGCGCCCGTACCCCAGACCCGTTATCTCTTCTGGATGCCCTGACGCACCTCGTCGCCACCTGGCCAGGGCTCCGGCACCGTTACAGTCACGCCGTCCGAGCCGAGATACGGCTCCTGCACAACCGCATCCGTCCGCACTCCGCAGCCCTACCGGCGGCGCTCCGCGCCGTACTCGACGAGGCCAACCTCATCAGCAAAGGAGAACCCACCCATGCCGACAGAAGCCGATGACACCTTCACCCAGCTTGCTCAACTGGTTGCCGCACTCGACCGCCGGTTCCCCGCACACAACGGACCCTTCGAGAGGGTCTCTCGTCTCGCCGAGGAAGCCGGTGAACTGGCCGGCGCGGTCAACCACGCCGAAGGCATGGGAGTCAAGAACCAGAAGCACGGCGAACCCGACTTGAAGAACCTCGTCAAGGAGGTCGAGGACGTCTTGCGCAGTGCCGTCGGGATCGCCCATCACTACGGCGTCCTGAACCAGGTCCGTGAGTCCATCGCCCACCACCACGCCGGCTACCGGGATCAGGGATATATCCCCGACCATGTCCATGCCGGCTGAAGTCCTTCTCGTCCGGCACGGCCGAGCCCGCTGCAACGACACCGGCACCATAGCCGGACCGGGTTGCGGCGGCCTGACCACGGCCGGTCGCGAACAAGCCGTCGCCACTGCCCGACGGCTCGCGACCGGCCCGTCGATACGTGCCGTACACGCCAGCATCACCCTCCGCGCCTGGCAGACCGGCCAGATCATCGCCGATGCCCTCCATCTCGACGTCGTCGCCGAACCGGAGCTTCGAGTACCCGACCCAGGAATCGCCGAGGGCGAACTCTGGGAAAGCGCTCGTACCAGGTGGCCCGCGACAACCGATAGCCCGACCCGACCGGCTGCACCCGGCGGCGAACCCTGGTCCGCTTACCTGGACCGTGCCGGGCAGGCGTGGAACCGGCTGTTCGACACCAGCACACCCGGCATCGTGGTGATCGTCGGCCACAGCGAAACTCTCGGTGCGGCTCTGCACTTTCTCCTAGGCGTGGAAAGTCTGGGGCGCCTCAAACTCGCCTTCGACCATTGCGCCATCACCACCTGGCAACCCGCCGTCGAATGGCCCGGAATGCGACACCCACAACACCGCTGGACACTCACGCGTTACAACGACACCCATCACCTCGCATAGTTCTTCGGGAGCACCAGGGGTTTGCCGGTCGTCGGGTCGATGACGTTGAGGGCGGTGAGCAGATCGAGGACTTCGGGCTATTAGGCAAGGTCGAGAAAGGTGGTCGGTTCGTCGAGCGGCAGCAGGTCGATGTCCTGGGCGAGTACCAGGACGATCCACAAGCGCTGACGTTGCCAGCCGGAGCCGTGACGCGGCGGCGAGTCCGGGATCACGTCGGGTGGTCGCGGGCCTGTGGAGTCACCGGTTGTGGCCGTGCGGTTGCGCTACTAGGTTGAGCGTTGCCATCTGCGGCGTCGTGAGGGAAACCGGTGGGAATCCGGTGCGGTCGCGCCACTGTTACCGGCCCGAGCCCGGGCCGGGAGTCAGAGAGCTCGCTCGCCGCAGCCCCACGGACGGGACGCGTCATCCCGTAGGAGGTTCGATCTCGCATGTCCGATGTGAAGCCGGTACAACCCACCGGAGTGCCCGCGGTCTCCGGGCAACTGCTCGGCACGGCCCTCGGCGCCGTTCTCATCATGCTGCTGCTGGCGTACCTGGTCGCCTTCGACCAGGGCGGCCTCTCCCAGAGCGGCATGTACCTGCACGAGCTGATGCACGACGGCCGGCACCTGCTGGGTGTGCCGTGCCACTGACCGCCGCCCCCAACTTCATCTCGCTGCTGCTGCGCGGCCTGCTCGCGGGCCTCATCGCCGGTCTGCTGGCCGGTGCTTTCGCGTACACGTTCGGCGAGACCCACATCGACGCGGCGATCGCCATCGAGGAGGCTGCCGCGCCGCCGGCTGAGCCGGGCGCCGTCGAGGAGGAGCCGCTGGTCAGCCGGGAGGGCCAGAAGGCCGGCCTGGTGCTCGCCACGACGTTGTACGGCATCGCGATGGGCGGCATGCTGGCCACCGCGTACATGCTGCTGCGCCGCCGGTTGCGGACCGGCAGCGACAGCCGGGCCGCTTTCGGCCTGGCCGGGGCGGCACTGGCCGGGATCGTGGTGATCCCGTTCCTGAAGTATCCGCCGAACCCGCCGGCCGTCGGCGATCCGGACACCATCGGACAGCGCACCTGGAGCTATCTGGCGGTACTGGTACTCGGGCTGGTCGCCGTGTGGGCCGCGGTGATCGCCGCCCGCACCCAGACCGCCGAGTGGCGTCGCGCGGCTGCCGGTGCCGTTGCGTTCCTGGTCGTCGTCGCGGTCGCCTATCTGCTGCTGCCGGACATCAACGAGGTGCCGGACACCTTCCCCGCGTCCCTGTTGTGGGAGTTCCGGGTCACCTCGCTCGGGGTGCAGACGGTGCTGTGGTCGGTTCTCGGTCTCGCCTTCGGCGCCCTGGTCACGCCGCGCGGAACGCCCACCCGGACGGCAGCGGCAACGGAATCGGCTGCCGCGTAACCCCTGAACCACGAAACGGCCGGGACCACGGACGGTCCCGGCCGTTCCACATGTAGTGACCGATGTCGGTTAGCATGATCCGCGGTGCTGGTTCACCCCGTCCGCCAGGCGGGGTGTCGTAAGAGGGAACCCGGTGCGATACCGGGACTGCCCCGCAGCGGTGAGTGGGAACGAAAGCCGTCATCAAGCACTGGGCTGGTGAGACAGCCTGGGAAGCGACGGCCGGTAGGTGGCTGGTGTTCAAGCCGTGCCCGCGAGTCCGAAGACCTGCCAGCGCTGCGCCCGCCGTCCGGTGGGCGCCGCCGGCGACCTCTCGGGAGGGTCAGGGCGGAAGCCCGGCCGTCGCCGTGCCTTCCCCTGTCCTCGTGTGCTCGTCGCCGGGAACTTCGAGGGAAGGACTCCCTGGTGAGCAACACCTTCGGGCAGAGCACCGTGCTCGGCTATCCGCGCATCGGCGCCAACCGGGAACTGAAGAAGGCGGTCGAGGCCTACTGGGCCGGCAAGATCGGCGCCGCCGAGCTGGAGAACACTGCCGCCGGGCTGCGGGCCGAGGTCTGGCAGCAGCTGCGCAACGCCCGCCTGGACGCCATCCCGTCCAACACGTTCTCCTACTACGACCACGTCCTGGACACCGCCGTCGCGGTCGGCGCCATCCCGGCCCGCTTCACCAGGCTCGGCTTCTCCGGGCTGAACACCTACTTCGCGATGGCCCGCGGTGTCGACGCCGAACCCGCGCTGGAACTGACCAAGTGGTTCGCCACCAACTACCACTACCTGGTTCCCGAGATCGACGCGGACACGACCTTCACCCCCGACCCCGCAAAACCGCTTGCCGAGTACGCCGAGGCCAAGGCCCTGGGCATCGAGACCCGCCCGGTGCTGGTCGGCCCGGCCACGTTCCTGCTCCTGGCCAAGGGCACGGACCCGTTCGCCCGCCTCGACGAGCTGGTCGAGGTGTACGCCACGATCCTCAACTGTCTCGCCGATGCCGGTGTGGCCTGGGTGCAGCTGGATGAGCCGGCCTACGTCGCCGACCGCACCCTGGACGAACTCGACGCCCTGCAGCGGGTCTACACCCGTCTCGGCGAACTCGAACACCGGCCGAAGATCTTCGTGGCCACGTACTTCGGGGAACTCGGCGACGCCCTGCCGGTCCTGCTGACAGCCCCGATCGAGGCGATCGGGGTGGACCTGGTCGCCGGCCCCGGCAACCTGGCCCGCCTAATTGCCGCCGGCCCGCTGGGCAACAAGACCATCGTCGCCGGGCTGGTCGACGGGCACAACATCTGGCGCACCGACCTGCGGGCCGCGATCACCACCGGCGCCGCCGTGACCGCCCTGGCCGACCACGTGGCCGTGTCCACCTCCTGCTCGCTGCTGCACGTGCCGGTAGACCTGTCCGTGGAGACCCGGCTCGCGCCGGAGCTGTTCGAACGGCTCGCGTTCGCCCGGCAGAAGGTCGACGAGGTGGTGCTGCTCGGCAAGGCGCTGCGCGACGGCACCGCGCACGTGCCGGCGCCGCTACCCGCCGCCCCCGCGGCCTGGCGCAACGACGACGTCCGGGCCCGCCTCGCCGCCCTGACCCCGGCCGACCGGCAGCGCGGCGACTACGAGCAGCGTGCGACGGCGCAGCAGGCGCGGCTGAACCTGCCGGAGCTGCCGACCACCACGATCGGCTCGTTCCCGCAGACCGCCGAGCTGCGCAAGGCCCGCGCCGAACTGCGTGCCGGCACCCTGGACGCCGACGGTTACACCGAGCGGATGCGCTCCGAGGTCGAACACGTCATCCGGCTGCAGGAGCGGCTCGGCCTAGACGTGCTGGTGCACGGCGAACCGGAACGCAACGACATGGTGCAGTACTTCGGGGAGCAGCTCGACGGGTTCGCGGCCACCGATCACGGCTGGGTCCAGTCCTACGGATCCCGCTGCGTGCGCCCGCCGATCATCTACGGCGACGTCGCCCGCAAGACCCCGATGACCGTCCCGTGGTCGACGTTCGCACAGTCGCTGACCGCCAAGCCGGTCAAGGGCATGCTCACCGGCCCGGTCACCATCCTGGCCTGGTCGTTCGTGCGCACCGACCAGCCCCTGGCCGACACCGCCGACCAGGTCGGCCTCGCGCTGCGGGACGAGACCACCGACCTGCAGGCGGCCGGGATCACGGTGATCCAGGTCGACGAACCCGCCCTGCGCGAGACGCTGCCGCTGCGCAAGGCAGCCCAGAAGGCGTACCTGGACTGGGCAGTCGGCGCGTTCCGGCTCGCCACCAGCGGCGTCGCCGACGACACCCAGATCCACACCCACCTGTGCTACTCCGAGTTCGGTGAGGTCATCACCGCGATCGACGCCCTAGACGCCGACGTCACCAGCATCGAGGCGTCCCGCTCCAAGATGGAGGTCCTCGACGACCTCGCCGCCATCGGCTACAGCCGCGGTGTCGGCCCCGGTGTCTGGGACATCCACTCCCCCCGGGTGCCGTCCCAGGACGAGGTCACCGAGTCGCTGCGCCGCGCGGTCGGCGCCGTCCCGGCTCGCCGGCTGTGGGTCAACCCGGACTGCGGCCTGAAGACCCGCGGCTACCCGGAGACCGAGGCGTCGCTGAAGCACCTGGTCGCGGCAGCCGCCGCGGTCCGCGGACAGTAATCCCCCGCAGCGGGGCGGAACCTTGCCGGGTTCCGCCCCGCGCCCCTTTCCGTTCCGCGCTCGAGGTGGTCCGGACGGTCGACCCGCGGATCGCTGACGAACGACCCCAACGGCGCCTGGTACACCTCCGGCATCCGCGCCGGCCGTCGTTCACCGACCGGCGACCATCATCGATGCGCTACGACCGGACGTGATCGTCAGATCAGCTCCTCGACTCGGGTGGTCCAGCGTTTCAGCAGGGCCGGGTCGTGGCTTACCACCAGGACGCCCATGTTGTGGTGGTGTTGTTCTTCGGTGATCACGGCGGCTACGTGGGCCTGGGTGGAGGCGTCGAGCATGGTGGTGGCCTCGTCGCAGAGCAGGTAGGCCGGGCGGTGGGCCAGGGCCCGGGCCAGGCAGGCGCGTTGCAGCTGGCCGTCGCTGACCGCGTGTGGTTGGCGGGCCAGCAGGTCGGGGGTGAGGCCGGTGCGGTCGGCGAGTTCGGCGACGCGGGTCTCGATCGTGTCGCGGGGGTGGCCGGTGGCACGCAGGGGTTCGGCGATCAGGTCGGTGAGCGACAGCCGTGGGTCGCTGGCGGCGCGGGGGCTCTGGAAGAGCAGGCCGATACGGGTGCGGATCTGCGGTGGGACACGGTGCCGGGCCCCGGTGACGGGTGTGCCGTCGAGGCTGACGTGCCCGGTGGTGGGTTCGTGCAGGAGTGCGAGGACGCGTACCAGAGTGGATTTTCCGCAACCGGAAGGGCCGCGGAGTCCGACCGTCTCGCCGGGCTCGACCGACAGTGATACCTCGGAGAGAACTTGGCGGCCGCGGTAGCCGGCGGTGATGGCGTGGGCCTGCAGTGTCATACCGCGACCTCGGTGTGCAGGGGGTGGTGGCAGGCGACCGGTCCGGTCGGCGGGGTGGCGCAGGTAGTGTCGGCACGGGGGCAGCGCGGGGCGAAGGCGCACCCCGGCGGGAGCGCGGTCAGCATGGGCGGGTGGCCGGGGATGGGCCGGAACTCACGGTCGGGAAGAGCTTTCAAGAGCGCCGCCGTGTACGGGTGGGCAGGCTCGGTGAAGACGCCGGTGGCGGGCCGGTGTTCGACGATGCGGCTGGCGTACATCACGGCGACGGTGTCGGCGACGCGTTCGGCGGCGGCCAGGTCGTGGGTGATCAGCAGGACGGCGCCGCCGTTGTCGCAGCGGCGGCGCAGCAGGTCGAGGGTGTGGTCGACGAGGGGGCGGTCGAGGCCGGTGGTGGGTTCGTCGGCGATCAGCAGGGGTGGGTCGGTGGCCAGGGCGAGTGCGGTGACCAGGCGCTGGGCCATGCCGCCGGAGAGCTGGAACGGGTAGCGGTCCAGGTCGGCGGGGTCGAATCCGGCGTCGGCGGCGACCCGGTCGGCGGTTTTCGGGTCGCGGTCGTGGGCGCGCAGTGTCTCGGCGAGCAGTGTGCGGCCGGTGCGCACTGCGGTGAGGGCGGTGGCCGGGCTCTGCGGGATCAGGCCGATCTTCCGGCCGCGGATCTGCCGGGCCAGCACCTTCTCGCCGCTGTGCAGCAGGTCGGTGCCGTCGACGGTGGCGTGCCCGCTGACCTCGGCGTTGGCGGGGAGCAGGCCGAGCAGGGCGTGGGCGAGGACGGACTTGCCGCACCCCGATTCACCCACGACGGCGAGCAGCTCGCCCGCCCGTACCCGCAGATGAAGGTCTGTCACGGCCTGGACCACCGCATCGCGCAACCGGAATCGCACGCTCAGGCCCTCGGTGTGCAGCAGTGTCATAGGTCGAGCTCCGCTCGGGCTCGGGGGTCGAGTCGGTCGCGCCAGCGGGTGGCGAGCGCGGCGATGGCCAGGGTGACCACGATGATGAGCAGGCCGGGCACGATGCTGGCCCACCAGGAGCCGGTGAGCAGCGACCGCTGACCGTCATTGATCATGTTGCCGAGGGACGCCAGGTGCGGTGGCAGGCCGAGGCCGAGGAACGACAGCGAGGTCTCGTGCCAGACCGCGTGCGGGATCATCAGGGTGGTGGCGAGGGCGATCTTCGGTAGTACGTGCGGCAGCAGGTGCCGGGTGAGCACGCGGCGCCGGCTCGCTCCGCCGGCGATGGCGGCGTCGATGAAGGGGCGGGTGCGCAGCGACAGCAGTTCGGAGCGCACGATGCGGGCGGTGGACAGCCAGTGGGTCAGGCCGATGGACAGGATGACCGCGCCGAGGCTGGGGCGCAGCATCGCGACGATGAAGATGCCGAGCAGCAGGTGCGGCAGGGCGGCGAGGGTGTCGATCAGGCGCATCAGGACCCGGTCGGTCCAGCCGCCGAGCAGGCCGGCGAGTCCGCCGACGATGCCGCCGAGCAGCGACGCGGCGAGGGCGGCGACGATGCCGACCAGGACGGAGACCCGCAGGCCGTAGATGCTGCGGTGCAGTACGTCGCGGCCCAGGTCGTCGGTGCCGCCGGGGTGTCCGGGTGACGGTGACAGCCCGACGTGGGCGAGGTCGACGGCGCTCTGATCGAGAGGCCAGATCACCGGTACGAGCAGGGTGGCCCCCAGGGCGGCCACCAGGGTCAGCTGTGCGGCCCGGAGCAGGGTGCGGTCAGCCATCGATGCGCACCCGGGGGTCGGCGGCCGTGTACGCCAGGTCGGTGCACAGGTTGGCCAGCAGCACGACCGCGGTGGTGATCAGGGTGATCGCGGCCAGCAGCGGGAAGTCGCTGCCGAGGGCGGCCTGCACGCTGACCGCGCCCAGGCCGGGTAGTGAGAACACCGTCTCGACCAGCACCGATCCGCCGACGAGTTCGGGCAGGTGGGTGCCGACCAGGGTGAGGAACGGCAGCAGGGCGGTGCGCAGGGCGTGACCGAACAGCACGGTACGGCCGCGCAGCCCGCGGGCCCGGGCGGCCAGGACGTGGTCGTCGCGCAGGCTGTCGGCGACCGAGTCGCGGACGAACAGCAGGAACCAGGGCGCCTGCGAGACGGTCAGGACGGCCACCGGCAGGACCAGGTGATGGGCGACGTCGCCGAAGGTGGTCGAGGTGGCGGTCACGTCGGTCAGCCCGCCGGCCGGGAACCAGCCGAGGGCCAGGGCGAAGACCGCGATCGCGGCGAGGGCCAGCCAGAACACCGGCATCGACTCCACCGCGTAGGCGGCGGCCCGGATGCCACGATCGAACAGTCCGCCGCGGCGGTACGCGGCGATGGTGCCGAGGAGCAGGCTGCCGGCCAGGACCACGGCGAGGGTGACGCCGATCAGCAGCAGGGTCCAGCCGGCCCGGGCGGCGATCACCGCGCCCACCGGTTCGTGCCGGGACGTGGACCAGCCCAGGTCTCCTTGGAACAGGTTGCCCAGCCAGCGGGCGTACTGCACCGGGAGCGGGTCGTCGACGCCCCAGTTCGCGCGGATCTGGGCGAGGTTCGCCGGGTCGGTGGTGAAGGCGGTGGCTCCGGCGTACTGCATGGCCGGGTCCATCGGGGACGCGGCGCCGAGCAGGAACATGCCGATGCTGGTGGCGAACAGCACCGGTACGGCGACGGCGAGCCGTCGCCGTACCAGCTTGATCACGCCCGGGTCCAGGTGTGCAGGTTCCACCAGATGCTGTTCTCGACACCGTGCTCGTGGGCTTCGACGCGGGGGCTGACACCGTTGACACCGTCGCGGACCACGTAGGTGTGCTGCAGGTAGGTCAGGAAGATCCACGGCACGTCGGCGGCGAGCTGCTTCTGGAACGTCGTGTAGGCGTCCTTGCGGTTGTCCGGCCGGCTCCGGCCGTCCTGCAGTGCCTGGTCCACCACGGCGGAGTGGTAGGAGCCGGGGTTGTAGTAGCCCTGCTCGGCGAAGTCGGAGCGGAACAACTTGTAGGAGACGAAGTCTGGGTCGTACGGGTTGCCGAAGCCCATGATCAATGCGTCGGACCTCATCCGCGGGGTGATCGCGTCCCAGGTCAGGCCTTCGGGCTTGATCTCGATGCCGGCTTTCTTCGCGTCCGCGGTCACGGCGAGCGCGAGTTCCTTGCGCAGGCTGTCGGTGGCCGGGTACATCAGGGTGAAGGTGGCCCGCTGCCCGTTCTTGGCGCGGATGCCGTCGGCGCCGGCCGTCCAGCCGGCGTCGTCGAGCAGCTTCCCGGCCGCCGCGGTGTCGGCGCTGCCGGTGCCCGCGACCGACGGTTCGGCGTACTCCGAGGTCGGCGGGACCGGGCCGTACGCGGGTTCACCGGCGCCGGCGAGCACCCCGGTGACCATGGCGGACCGGTCGGCGGCCACGTTCAGCGCCTTGCGGACGGCGAGGTCGCCGGTGACCGGGTTCTTCATCGGCAGCATGACGCCGCGGTAGTCGGCGGTCGGCACCTTGTGCACGCCGAAGCCCGGGAACGGTGTCGCCAGCTTCGGCGCGAGTTCGACCGCGTCGAACTCGCCGGCCCGGGTCCGCTGGGCGCGTACGTTGTCGTCGGCGACGAACGCGACCACGACCGCGCTGGTGGCCGGTTTGCCGCCCCACCAGGTGTCGTTGGCGGTGAGCTGGAGTTTGTCGCCGGGTGTCCAGGCGGTCACCTGGTAGGGACCGGTGCCGACCGGCTGGCGGTTGAACGCGGCCTTGTTGATGTCCTGGCCGGTCAGGGCCTTGGCCGGGACGATGCCCAGGACCAGGCGCTGCAGGAACGGGGCGTAGGCGTATTTGAGCGTGAAGACGACAGTGGACGCGTCGGTGGCCTCGACCTTGTCGAGCATGTCCAGGTCCGAGCGCAGCAGCGAGTCCACCTCGGGGTCCATCACCGACCGGTAGGTGAACACGACGTCGTCGGCGGTCAGTGCGGTGCCGTCGTGGAAGGTGACGCCGCCGCGCAGTTCGGCGGTGACGGTGGTGCCGTTCACGACCGGCAGTTCGGCGGCGAGCGCCGGGATCAGGGTGTTCTGTGCGTCGCGGGCGACCAGGCCGTCGAAGATCAGCGAGGCGCCGTCGGTGCCGTACCCGAGGATCGGGTTGAGGGTGTCGGGTTCACCGGCGGTCGCGACGACGAGCGGCTTCGTGCTGCTCGACGCGGTGCCGGCGTCCGGATTCGAGCAGGCCGTGAGGCTCACGGCGGTCAGCAGGGCGAGGGTGAGGGGCAGTGTCCTGCGCAGCATGGGACTCACTTCGGTCGGGACATCGATCGACGTCAGGGCCGTTGCCGCAATCCTGTACTAATTGCCAGATAATGGCAATAAGCCCGGATGATCTCGTCACGCGTACCACGGCGGTGCCGCGAAGCACTGTGCGTAGACCGTGTGCAGCCGGTCCTGGTGGGCGCGCAGTCGCTCGGCGGTCGCCGCCGTGATCGTGTACAGGACTCAGCCGGCCTCGGCCATCAGCAGGGTCAACTCCTGGACCAGCTCGTCCATGCTCTGCCCGGTCTGGGTGCGGACCAGTGCCAGCGCGAGTTCGGCGAGCAGCATGAACCCGCGGGTGCGAACGGTGTCGTCGCCGATGGCGCAGAGCAGTTCCTCCGCGCCGGCGAAGTCACCCCGGCTCTTGGCCGCGATGACCCCGGCCGCCTGTTGTGCGGCGAGGAAGGCCGGGCCGGCTGCCGTCACGGGGCGACGATCAGCGGGTTGCCGGCGGCGCGGGCCGCGTCGAACCGCTTCGTCACGTCGGTCCAGTTCACCAGACTCCACAGACGGTCCACGTAGTCCGGGCGCACGTTCTTGTACTGCAGGTAGTAGGCGTGTTCCCAGGCGTCGAAGACCAGGATCGGGGTCGAGCCCTGACCGACGTTGCCGTGGTGGTCGTAGACCTGCTCCACGATCAGGCGCTGCGACAGCGGCTCCCAGGCCAGGACACCCCAGCCGGAGCCCTGCACGCCCTTGGTCGCGGTGGACAGCTGCGCGGAGAACGCCTCGAACGATCCGAAGTGCTCGGTGATCGCGGCTTCCAGGTCACCTTCGGGACGGTCGGCACTCGCGCCGGGGCGCAGGTTGTTCCAGAAGATCGAGTGCAGCACGTGCCCGGACAGGTTGAACGCCAGGGTCTTCTCCAGCCCGACCAGCGCGCTGTAGTCGCCCTTGTCCCGGGCCTCGGCCAGCTGGTCGAGGGTGTCGTTGCTGCCCTTGACGTACGCCGCGTGGTGCTTGCTGTGGTGCAGCTCCAGAATCTGGCCGGACATGGCCGGTTCGAGCGAGCCGTAGTCGTACGGCATGTCGGGGAGCGTGTAAACCGCCATCACTAAACCTTCGCTTCTGCCTAGAGTTGGTTCTTGCCTCTATATTGCAATAGATCAGGTCCCGGCGTACGGCGGAAGGGCTTCGGATCGATGTCGTGTCGGAGTTTCGGTGACCGCGATCACGCCCACTAACGAGCCGGTGGTCGAAGATCTGCCGAACCTGCTGGCCGGAGCGGGAATGCGCTGGTCTGACCCGGCTGCGACCGGAACCACCGGTCGGGCTCAGGTCAGGCGTCATGACGGCTGAGGTCGTCAGGCCGGCCTCGGTGAGTGGAACGGGCGGGAAGGCCACCGAGCAGCCCGGTCCACCGTGGCGCCCCACCGGCCGCGAACACCGCCGCGCCGAGGCTGAGCAGCACGATCGGCAGCCGTGTTCAGGGCCGGACGGTGTCGTCGTCCCAGACGTCGGGGATGCCGTCGCCGTCGGCGTCGCGCTCCTCCTCCGCGCGGATGCGCCGGTAATGCCGGTTGCGGGTCCGGAGCACCACCGTGGCCAGCAGTGCGGCGATCAAGGAGCCGGCCAGGATGCCGATGCGCGCGTGTTCGTCCTTCGTGCTGCCGGCGCCGAAGGCGAGTTCGCCGATCAGCAGCGACACGGTGAACCCGATCCCGGCCAGCAGTGCCAGGCCGAAGACGTCCCACCAGCTCACCCCGGCGCCGAGGGTGGCCCGGGTGAACCGTTGCACCAGCCACGTCGATCCGAGCACACCGGCGCACTTCCCGGCCACCAGCCCGAGCACGATGCCGATGGTGACCGGGTCACGCAGCGTCTCGCCGATCCCACCGGCGCCGGCGACCGACACCCCGGCGGCGAAGAACGCGAAGACCGGCACCGCGAAACCGGCCGACACCGGACGCCACCGGTGCTCGAAGTGCTCCGCCAGGCCGGGGCCTTCGCCGGGGCCGCGGTGGATGACCGGGACCATGAAGCCGAGCAGCACCCCGGCGACGGTGGCGTGCACACCGGAGGCGTGCACCAGCGCCCAGGTGGCCGCGGCCACGGGCAGCAGCAGCCACCAGGAACGGACCCGCCGCTGCACCAGCACCGCGAACAGCCCCAGCGGCACGAGCGCGGCGACAAGCGGCAGCAGACTCAGCGAGCTGGTGTAGAACACCGCGATGATCAGGATGGCGAGGAGGTCGTCGACCACCGCGAGGGTGAGCAGGAAGGTACGCAGCGCGGCCGGCAGGTGGGTGGAGACGACCGCCAGCACGGCGAGGGCGAACGCGATGTCGGTGGCGGTCGGGACCGCCCACCCCCGCAATGCCCCGCCTGCCATGCCGCCGTTGACCGCCACATAGATCAACGCGGGTAGGGCCATGCCACCGACCGCCGCGGCGACCGGCAGCACCGCGCGCCGGGGATCACGCAGGTCCCCGGCCACGAACTCGCGTTTCAGCTCGAGCCCGGCGACGAAGAAGAAGATCGCCAGCAGAGCGTCCGCCGCCCACTGCGCCAGGGTCAGCGGGCCGACCCTGACCGCGACGAGGTCCTGGTACCCCGACGACCACGGTGAGTTCGCCCAGACCAGCGCCACCACCGCAGCAGCGAGCAGCAACGCACCGCCGACGGTCTCGGTACGCAGGATGTCGCCGATCCGGCTGACCTCCGGCCAGCTGCCGCGGCCGAACAGGTGACGACGCTGCTGAGGGGGTGTTGCAGACACGGAACTCCTCGGGAGTGTGGGCACGACAAGGACATCGCCGACCAGACTTCCCGGCACACCGGACGCGATCTTACCGGCCTGGATCAGGGCCGGCAGCGATCCAGCTCACCCACACCCGGCCGGGCCGCTTCGGGTTATCGGATCAGCCGGCGACGGGTCGTGACGAGGCCGGGGCATCCCGGCTGCTGGATCATCGCGGGCCGGGATGCCCCGAACGGGAACGACGAGTCACGGCCAAGCAACACTCGCCCCTGCCGCTATCATTTAGCAACTGCCAGCGAAGTGCAATAAGGCTCGCCCCGGGATCAGCCGGCGCAGAGGGCGGCGTCGACAAATCCGGCCCGGGCCGTCTGGGCGGACTGGCTCTGGATCGAGCCGTCCGTGGTGGTGACGGCCAGGGTCACGGTGCGGCCGTCGTCGGTGGCGCCGTCGCGGATCGAGTATCCGGCGATGTCGCCGCCGTGGCCCCAGGCGAATCCGCCGCAGCTCAGCGGCGTCTGCATGAGGCCCAGACCATAGCGCCACTCGTCGGTGGCCTCGACCGTGGTCTTCATCTGTTCGAGCTGGGCCCGGTCGAGGAGCCGGCCGTCCAGCAGCGCCCGCAGGAACGTGTTGACGTCGCCCGGCGTGGAGACCATCTGACCCGCACCCCAGCCCCAGCTCGGATCCATCACGGTGAAGTCGGTCATCCGGTCGTCGACCGGGTTGCGGACGTAGCCGTGCGGGTGCGGCCCCCGAAGATCCTTTTCACCGACCGTGGGCAGGTAGGTGTCGCGCAACCCGATCCGGTCGATGACCCGGGTGGTGATCAGCTCGGCCAGCGGACGCCCGGTGACCCGCTGGGCGATCAGCCCGGCCAGCACGTAGTTGGTGTTGCTGTACGACCAGGCGGCCCCCGGCGGCCGGGACGGCATCGACAGCGCGATGTCGACCAGCTCCCGCGGCTCGAAGTAGCGGTTGCGCAGGGTGAAGTAGTCGGCGTTCTCCTGGATCATCGCCTCGGTGTAGTCGGGCAGCCCGCTGGTGTGCTGCAGCAGCATCCGGACGGTGATCCGCTCGCCGTCCGGCACCACACCGGGCAGGTAACGCTCCATCGGCTCGTCGAGCCCGATCCGCCCCTCACCGGCCAGCTGCAGCAGCACCACGGACACGAACATCTTGCTGGCGCTGCCGATCCGGACCCGGCCGTTCAACGGCACTTTCCCGCCGGTACGCAGGTCGCCGACCCCGGCCGTCCATTGGCGCCCCTGGATCGAGGCGAGCGCACCGGGACACCCACCCGGCACCACCATGTCCGGCATCCCGTGCGGTGCGGCGGCCGGCACCGCGGTGGCGGTGGCGGCCACCATCAACGCCGCGAGTATCCGGGACATCAGCTCGCCTGCTCGGCGGGCGGCAGCGGTGTCGTGCCCCGCAGCTTGCCGAGCACCTCGGCCGGAACCGGCTTGCCGAGCATCTGGCAGCTGATCGCGTCCTCGGCGGCCAGCATGAGCTGGATGTAGCGGCGCGGATCGATGCCGGTCGGCGACATGGTGGTGTCACTGGTCGCCGTGCGGCGCCCGTCGGCGGTGGTGACCGCGGTGCTGTGGTGGCCGTTGGTGTCGCCGCCGTGTCCCCAGACCGGCCCGCACGGGGTGTCCTTGCGCATCAGGCCGAGCCCGTACTCGCCGACGATCTGGAATTCCGCCGGGACCGGCACGGTGGTCTTCATCTCGGCGAGCTGCCGCGGCGAGATCAGTTTCCCGCTGAGCAGGGCGGAGAAGAACCGGGACAGGTCCCGCTGGTCGGAGATGATCGCCCCGGCGGCGCCGCCCCAGGCCAGCGACCAGCCGGTGGTGTCGTAGTAGACGCGTTGCGGGCCGGAGAAGTCGATCGTGTAGCCGTGCGCGTAGCCCCGGCCGGTACTGGTCGCCCGTGGGTCGGCCAGGTAGGTGCGGGTCAGCCCGAGCGGCTTCGCGATCCGCTGCTGGATCAGGTCGGCCAGGTCGGCACGGGCCAGCTTCTCCACGATCATCCCGGCCAGGATGTAGTTGGTGTTGGAGTATTTCCAGCTCGTACCGGGCGCGAAGTCCGGCGCGTTCTGGAACGCGTAGCCGATCAGTTCGGTGTCCGAGGGCACCCAGTCCGGGTCGAAGACCTTGCTGTTGAACTCCTCGTCGCCGGTGTAGTTGAACAGGCCGCTGGTGTGCTGCAGCAGCATCCGGACGGTGATGTTCGCCCCGTTCGGCACGACACCGGGCAGGTAGCGTTCGACCGGCGCGTCCAGGACCAGCTTCCGCTGATCGACCAGTTGCAGGGCGAGCACCGCGACGAAGGTCTTGGTGTTGCTGCCGGCCTCGAACTGCTCGTGCCCGTTGATGCGGCGGCCGGTGTCCCGGTCCGCAAGACCCGCCGCGGTGACCGTGACCCGGCGGCCGTCGTCGATGCGGGCCATGAAGCCCGGTGCGCCGAAGTCGAGGGTGTACTTGACGACCTCGCGCATGGCGTCCTGCTTGGTGCCGGCCGTCGCGCCGGTCACGCCGGAACCGACCAGCGCGGCCGTGACCGACAGCGCGATGGAAGTGCCGACAGCTGCTTTCATCAGGTGTTTTCTCATGACTCATAGCTTTGTCGGCGACCCGCGAAAGGTCATTCCCCTACGCTACACAGTGGAACTGCGGCCACCGGTATCAGCGATGGTGGGGTTATCCCTACCTTCGGTCCCGTTGATGAGAGCGGCGAGACCATGGGGCGCACCGGGGCCGAAGATGAGATCCACGGTCTCGCGGGCGGCGACGGCTTCCGCTTCGCTGCGCCGGAACATGATTTCCTCGTACGCCGCGATGGCGGTCTCCGGGTCGCCCGGGTGCGCGGCGATCGCCTGCCCGAGTTCGGCCCCGTCGAGCATCGCGGTGTTGGCGCCCTCGCCTCCGGGAACGGTGACGTGTGCCGCGTCGCCGAGCAGCGTCACGCCGGGAACGCGGTGCCACCGGTGCCGGTCGGGAAGCCGGTGGATGCCGCGCAGGATCGGGCCGGTGTCGCTGTCGGCGATCAGGGAGATCAGTTCCGGCGCCCATCCCGCCAACTCGGCCGCGATGCGCTGCCGCGTCCCGTCGGCGTCATCGAAGTCGATGCCGGAAAACCATTCGAGCGGACGATGGAGTACGACGTAGGCGTGCACGACGTCACCCACCTCCCGATGAGCGAGGAAACCCTCGCCGGGCGTGAGGGCGTACATGGCACCGGCCCCGACCGTCTTGGCCACCGCGGGGTGGCGTTCGTCGACGTCGTGCAGGTGGACGTCGATGTAGCTCATGCCCGAATACACCGGCGTCTCGGCCGACAGCAGCGGCCGGACCTTCGACCAGGTTCCGTCAGCGCCGACGAGCAGACCGGTCTCAACTGTCGAGGCGTCCGCAAACGTGAGTAGATGACGCCCCCGGCCCAGGGGTTTCGCCGAGGTGAGCTTCCTGCCCCACTGCACGGTTCCGGCGGGAAGGGAGTCCAGCAGGATGCGGCGGATGTCGCCGCGCAGCGCCTCGGGGCGTGTCATCGAGCCGTCGTCGGGTAGCTCGGCGAGCACCGTCCCGAGCCGGTCGAGGACCCGCTGACCGCCGCCGCCCTGGTGGATGATCGCGCGGTATTCCTCCGACAGCCCGGCGATCTGGAGGGCGAGCTGGCCGTCGTGCTCGTGCAGGTCGAGCTGTCCGCCCTGGTTACGGGCCTCCGCGGAGGTGTCCGCGTCGTAGACGGTAACCGGGACACCGTGCAGGTGCAGGACGCGAGCCACGGTGAGGCCGCCGAGCCCGGCACCGATCACGGTGACCGGAGATGCGTACGTGGTCATGGTGTTCCTCCCGAAAGCGTGTTGGACCAGCGGTCCACCCACCCAGTCTTGGACCGGCGGTCCAACTCTGTCAAGATGACGTCGTGAACACTCCGGACCCGCGCAGCCCCCGGCGCACCGACGCCCTCTCCCGGGAACGCATCGTCGAAGCGACCATCGAGATCCTCGACACCGCGGGCGAGAACGGCCTGACCCTCCGGGCGGTCACCGCACACCTGTCGACCGGACGGGGCGCGATCTACCACCACGTCATCAACAAGGACGAACTCCTCGCCGCCGCCGCGGAAGGCGTCATCGGACCCGTCCTGGCCCGCACGGCCGGCGACACCGAACCGAGAGCCGCCATCCGTACTCTCGCGCTGGGGATCTTCGACGCGATCGACCGGCACCCGTGGGTGGGGACACAACTGTCCCGTGAACCGCTGCAACCGGCCGTCCGGCAGATCTGGACGGCCGTGGGCGCGCAGCTGCACCGGCTGGGCATCTCCGGGACGGCCCTGTCCGACGCGGGATCAGCGCTGGTCAGCTACGTGCTGGGCGCCGCGGCCCAGTATGCCGCGGGAGCGCGGCGCTCCCCCGACGCCGCCACCCGTCAGCGCTACCTCGAACACCTCGCGGAGCAGTGGGCGCGGCTCGACCCGGATCCGCTCGTCCAGACCTCGGCGGCCGCGCTCGCCGAACACGACGACCGCGAGCAGTTCCTCGCGGGTGTGGACATCTTCATCGCCGGAGTCACCAGTGGTGACTCCGGCGGGGATTGACAGGATCATCCGCCGATGGCGAGCGGCTCCTTCACACCGGCCCGGCGGGTCAGGCCGAGGTCGAGCAACAGCAGTCCCGCGTTCGCCCCGGCGGCCGCTCCGAGCAGCGCCGTCGCGACTCCCGGGAAGCTGGGCAGCGCGGAGAAGCCGAGCAGGGCGCCGGCTGCCGCGCCGCCGACCGCCGCCGTCAGTCCGAGACGCCGGGTCCGCACCTCGCGGTTGCGGTCGGTCCAGGCGAGATAGACGCCGATGCCGATGCTCGACGCCAGTGCCGGTACCACGACGGTGGCGTTGACCAGCGGGGTCCGCGGGAGGGCGGTCCACACCAGCAGCGCCGCCGCGCACAGCCCGCCGAGACCGAGCGGGATCGGCGCCAGGACACGCACCCAGACACTCGCCCGGGATCCGATCGCCCCGTTCCGCCGCACTCGCGCGGCCAGGACCAGCAGCAGGGCCACCGCGATCAGGGTGCCGGCCGCGGTGACACCGGCCAGGATGCCCGCGATCGTCGACATGCTCATCGGCGTGGGGGTGAAATCGACAGCCCGGGTGCCGAAGCGCGAGTCGTCCACCGTGCCGGTGTCGTAGAACGTGGTCAGCAGGTGCCGGCCGGCGTCGGGGCGGTGCTCCCAGAAGTCACCGGTGTGGCCCAGTTCCGGCAGGATCACCTGCTTACCGCGCGCGAGTGTCGGCAGTAGCTCCCGGGTGGCCAGTTCGGCGGGGGTGGAGAAGTCGACCGTACCGCTGACCAGAAGGGTTTCGGTGTCGCTCGGTCGCAGCGTGCGGTAGGCGGTGTTGTCCGGGCTGTCCGGCCACACCGTGGCATAACCGTCGGGGCCGCCCCAGAGGAAGTCGGCGCCGCCGTTGGCCAGAACCGATCCGGGGTCGCCGCCCGCCGCGTAGTAGGCCTCGGCCGCCGGTGCGTCGATCATGGCGAACGACGCGAACTGACCCCACACGATGGAGTCCGGCAGGATCAAGTCGCTCAGCGCGGACATCGCCCAGAAGGCGCTCGGGTCACCGTCCGCGGCGCTCAGGAACGCGTCGATGACGGTCGGCGCGGTCTGCGGCGCGGCATCGGGACCGTTGTGGTGCATGCCGTACATCGCGGTGGCACGGACGTTGCCCTCCTTGATGTTCAGCAACCCCCACCGGGACGGCGGTTCGGTCACGGCGGCACGCATCGAGGCCACCAAATTTTCGGTACGACCGGAGCACCGGCTGTCGGCGGCGCAGAGTTCGGCGTACCGCGCGATCTGGGTGTCGGTGATCGTGGGGTTCCAGACGAAGTGGCCGGGCGGGTTCACCGACACCATCGCCGAACGCGCCAACGAGGACGGGTGCCGCCAGGAGTAGATCATCGCCGTGCGGGTGCCGGCACTGGAGCTGAGCAGGTTGATCCGCTGGTAGCCCAGGGCCGTCCGGGCCGCTTCCAGGTCCTCGATCTGCTGGACGATCGAGTAGGCGTTCAGATCCACGCCGTCCTTGGTCAGCCGCTGCGCGCACGCCTGGAACGCCAGCCTGGTCCGGCGTTTCGCCTCGTCGCCGATCAGGTCGTCCGAGCTCTTCATGGCGCCGGCGACCTCGGCACAGTCCAGGCGCCGCGACCCGTCGACACCGCGGTAGCCGACCAGCACCACGTCGTGGCCGTCGGTGAGACGGCTCGCCTGCGGAAACAGCATGTTGGTGTTGCCGGGGCCGCCGCCCAGCCGGAAGATCGGCTCGCCGGAAACCGTCCCGGTCGCCGGGATCCGCACGACGGGCAGCGCGATCAGCTCGGAACCGGGATCGCCGCGGGTCTCCGGCACGACGAGCGTCCCGCACTCGGCCGGCACCGTCCCGGCCTCGGTGTCGTACTCGCACGGCCGCATGTCGAGAGAGCCCGCGGCGGCGCCCGCGGGAACCTCGAGGGTCCGCTCCGGCCACACGGTCAGCCCGCCCAGCCCCAGCAGAACCAGGCCGCTGACGGCAGCGGCAATGACCTTCGACGTCGTCATGCCGGGCAACGCTAGTGAGACCCGGGGCCCGGAACCTCCCCCACGGGCGGGATGCGGCCGCACCACCGATCGACCATGATCGCGAGGTGATGAGCACTCCCGCCGCCGAGGTACACCGGCGCCTCACCCGCCTGTCGTTGCTGATCGCGGCTGTCTGCGCGGTCACCGACGTCCTCGTCTACCTGGGCGACGGCCGCCCGGCGAGCGTGGTGGCGTGGGTGGTGCTGGCCGCGATCGTCGCCGCCGACGCCGCGGTGGCCGCGCCGACCCGGTGGTCACTCGCGGTCCTGATCGCCGCCGTCGCGGTCAACGCGGGCGGCGCCGCGCTGCTGCACGGTGACATGACGCTCAGCCTCAACGAGGCGGGCCTGCTGGTCGCGTCGTACCGGGCGGGCGCCTGGCTGCACGGCCGGCCGGCCGCGGTGGCTCTGGTCACGATCGTCGGTGGCCTGATCGTCTCCCACCACGCCCGCGGTTTCCCGTTCGACTGGACGGTGGTCGTCTCCTCGGTGAAGTTCGGCTTCGTGACCTGGCTGGTCGGCCGCTACACCACCGCCTGGCGCAGCTACCTGGACGAACTGCAGCGACAGGCCGACGAGGCGGACCGCGACGCCCGCGAGGCGATCGACCGGGCCGTCGCCGAGGACCGCGCCGCGATCGCCCACGACCTGCACGACGTCATCACCCACCACGTCAGCGCGATCAGCGTGCACGCCGGGGCGGCCCGGCTCCGCCTCACCGGCACCACCTCCGACCAGGCCGCCATCGCATCGCTGCGCTCGGTCGAGGACAGCAGCCGCTCGGCGCTCGGGGACCTGCGGCACATGCTGGACGTGCTGCACGGCCAGTCACCAGCAGCGGGGGAACGCCCCGGGCTGGCCCGGATCGACACCCTGCTGGACGGGATGCGCGCCGCGGACATCGAAGTACGGCTGCAGGTGACCGGCATCCCGGCCCGGCTGCCCGAACCGCTGGACGCCGCCCTCTACCGGATCGTCCAGGAGATGCTGACCAACGCGCTGCGCCACGGCGACGGCGGACCGGTCGACGTCGCGGTACGGCACGGCGACGGGGTCATCGAGGTGGAGACCCGCAACCCGTACGACGAACCGACCCGCACCAGCCGCACCAGCCGCGGCCTGGACGGGATCACCAACCGTGCCGCGGCCTTCGGTGGCCGCGCCCGCAGCGGCCCGGTCCCCGGCAGCCGCACCTGGAGCACCGCTGTCACCTTCGACTGGGAAAGGTCGTGATCACCCTGATCACCGTGTTGCTCGCCGACGACCACGCGCCGTTCCGCTCCGGACTGCGAGCGGTCCTGGACACCCAGGACGACATCGCCTGCGTGGCCGAGACCGCCGACGGCGACCAGGCCGTGGAACAGACCGTGCGGCTACGCCCCGACGTCGCGGTCCTCGACGTCCGCATGCCACGCCGCAACGGGCTCGCCGCCGCGCGGGCGATCCTCGCCATGCCCGGCAACCGGACCCGGATCGTCGTGCTCACCACCTTCGACACCGACGACTACGTGCGGGAAGCGGTGACCGCCGGCGCCCGCGGTTTCCTGCTCAAGTCCATGCCGCCGGAGGAACTGATCGCCGCCGTCCGGATCGCCGCCCGCGGTGACGTCCTGATCGACCCGTCCGTCGTCCGCCGCAACCTCACCCGCTTCGCCGACGCGCTCACCCCGGTCGAAACACCGGCCGACATCGCCCGGCTCACCGCCCGCGAACGCGAAGTGCTCCACCTGCTGTCCGGGGCGCTGAGCAACCCGGAGATCGCCCGGCGACTGCACGTCGGCGAGCAGACCATCAAGACCCACGTGTCCAGCATCCTGCGCAAACTCGGCCTCCGCGACCGCACCCACGCGGTCGCCTACGCCCACATCTCCGGCTTCGCGACCAACGCCACCCTGGACCGGTGATCACGCCCGGGCGGTGTAGACCACCACCCGCAGGTCACCCGGGTTCAACGTCAGGACGTCGAGGTCCAGATAGAGGTCGCCGTGCTCCGGGCTGGGCACCCGCAGCCGGTCGGCGGGACCGGTCCGCGACGGCGGCGCATCCCAGAGCAGCGCGAACTCCGGGCTGCGGGCCCGCAGGTCGCCGATCATCGACGACAGTTCGGTGTCGGCCGGGTAGCGGTGTGCGGCCGCCCGCAACTCGGCGACCACGGTGGCCCGGAACCCGTCCAACCGCTCGGGGGCCTCGAACACCGACGGGCCGGTCTCGGTGAACGCCCGCCACACCACGTTACGGCCGCGCCCGGACTCCGGCACCGTGCAGACATCGGTGTGCCAGAGCGCGTTCGCCGCCAGGACCGTCCACGTCGCGTCGCAGACACAGACCGCGACCTCGGTCAGCCGGTCCAGCATCCGCCGGGCCGGCCCGGTGACCTCCCGGTGCACCAGCCCGGCCGGCTCCGGCGCGGCGGCGAACCCGGCCAGCATCCGCAGCCGGTCATGCTCCGCGACGGTCAGCCGCAGGGCCCGGGCGAGCGCGTCGACCACATCCGGTGACGGACGCCGCCGGCCCTGCTCCAGGCGTTTCAGGTACTCCTCGGAGACACCCGCTATACCGGCCGGCTCGTCACGGCGCAGGCCTGGCACCCGCCGTACGGCGGGAAGTGACGCCCGGACCCCCGCCTCACCGGGAGTGAGCCGGTGCCGCAAGGTCCGCAGCGTGGTCCCGAAGTCGTCGTCCCGCCGCACGGCCCCATCATGTCAGTCCCGCGCGAGCCGCGGCCCACCCGGCACCGCGGCGTCCGCGGCGTCGATCGGCTCCATGTAGAACCGCGACCGGCGAATCAACCCGTCACGCACCGTGATGACAATGACGCCCTTGAGGTCCTGCCCGGCCGCCTTGGTGTAGTGCCACTCACCCCACACGTCGTCGCCCACCTCGACCGCGTGCGTCATCGCCACGGTGATCTCCGGCGACATCTTGAAAATCATTTCCCAGTTACGCCGCACCTGCTCCGGCCCGACGAAATCCCGTCCCGGATGCGCCGGCCACTCCCCCGAGAAATCCGCCCCGAAACAGGCCGCCACCCCGTCGAGATCGTGCCCGTTCAACGCGCTGATCAGGCGCTCCACCACAGAGTTACTCATGGACGAAAACGCTAGTCAGGTTCCCGCACACCGGCCGGGGCCAACCTGTACCCCCCACGCCGGCGCAGAATCAGGCACAGGGCGAACACCACGCCGGGGCATCGCCCGCGAAGCGGTTCGCACACTTCTCGACCTGGCCCGGTCCGACGGACGCTGGTGTACCGTCCACGCCTTCCCCAGCCGGACGAACACGGCATCGAACGCCATCTGCCGATCTGCCGGGTTCACGTTCGCCGGTGCGGAGGAGACGGCCTTCGCCGGGAGCGTGTTCGCGACCAACCACTGGATTCACGATTTTGAACCTGCCGGTGTCAGCGGTGAAGATGCGTGACGCCCGAGCCCTGGGCCGGTTGCGGACCCTGCTCGGCGACGACTTCCGGACCATGCATAGACAGCAGGGCCAGGGCGTCGGCGTCGGGGCTGCCCGGTGCGGCGTGGTAGACCGTCAGGGTGTGGCCGGTGCCGTCCTCGAGGCGGAACGTCTCGTAGTCGACTGCGAAGTCCCCGACGACCGGATGACGGAAGGTCTTCTGCCCGGTCGCCTTGACCCGCACGTCGTGGTGCGCCCACAGCCGGGCAAAGTCGGGACTCTTCAGCGCCAGCTCGCCCACCAGCGTGGTGAGCCGGGCACTGTCCGGGTCGGCTTCGGCGCGCAGCCACGCCACCGCGATCCGGGCCGACTCCTCCCACCGCGGGAACAGGGCACGTTCCGCCGGGTCGAGGAAGAACGAGCGCAGCAGGTTACGGTCCCGGGCCAGACTCGGGTGGATCGCGCCGGCGAGGCGGTTGTACGCCAGCACGTCCGCGCACCGGTTCTGCACCAGCGCCGGAGTGTCGCGCCACAGGTCCAGCAACCGGCGGGTGCCGGCCGAGACGTGGTCCGTGTCGCGGGGCGGGTGCCGGGTGGCGGCCAGCCGTCGCAGGTGGGCCAGGGCGTCGCCGTCGAGGCGGAACGCCCGGCCGAGCGCGGTCAGCACCTCCGGTGACGGGTTACGTTCGCGACCCTGCTCCAGGCGTACGTAATAATCGGTGCTCATCCCCGCGAGAACCGCGACCTCGTCGCGGCGCAGCCCCGGCACCCGCCGCACCCCGCCCGACGGCATCCCGACGTCACCGGGCCGGGTCGCGGCCCGCCGGGCGCGCAGGAAGTCCCCGAGAGCGTTCACCCGGCCATGCTACGAGCGCCCGCTGGGCCGCCGGGTAGGAGCGGCACTCCTACCGGGGTCACGCCGGCCGGCCCGATGGTTGCCGGCATGGAAGACATCCTGCAGCAGATGGCCGCCGTCTTCGGCGACCTGCACGAGCGCTCCCCGATCCTGCACACCCCGGACGAGGCCGGGCTCACCTACCACGACGTCACCTTCCCGGCCACGGACGGTGTGCCGTTGGAGGGCTGGTTCATCCCCGCGCCCGGCGCGGACCGTGTCGTCATCGCCAACCATCCGCTCGGGTTCACCCGGGCCGGGCTGCCGTCACACCTCGAACCGTGGCACTCGCGGTGGTCCGCCACCGGCAACGGCATCGAGGTCGACTTCATCCCCGACTACCGGATTCTGCACGACGCGGGTTATCACGTGCTCGCCTACGACATGCGCAACTTCGGTCACAGCGGTGCCGCGCACGGTGGCGTGACCTCGGCCCGCTTCATCGCCCGGGACGTTCTCGGGTCGCTGCGGTGGGCCCGGTCCGAGCTGCCCGGTGCGGCGATCGGCCTGTTCAGCCGGTGCATGGGCGCCAACGCCACGATGGCCGCGATGGCCCAGGAGCCGGTGGCGTTCACCGATGTGCGCTGCCTGGTGGCGCCGCAGCCGCTGTCACCGCGGGTGGTGCTGGAGCGGTCGCTGGAGCTGCTCGGGTTGACCGCCGCCGACCACATCGAGGAACTCGGGGAGCTGATCCGCCGGCGCACCGGCCTGCGCCTGGACGACGGCTCCCCGGTCGAGGCGGCCCGCTCGGTCACCGTCCCGACCCTGCTCTACCAGGTCAAGGACGACATTCTTACGCGTACGGACGACGTACGGTCCATGTACGACAACATCCCGATCGCCGACAAGGACCTGTTCTGGATCGAGGGCACCACCCGGCGCTTCGACGGCTACCTGCACTTCGCGAAGGAGCCGGCCCGGATGCTCGACTGGTTCGACCGTCACATGCGGTAGTCGTCAGTTCTTGAATTCGTCGACGCCGAGGGCGAAGTCGCCGTGGCCGATCCCGTTGCCGGCCAGGCCTACGGTGACGACGCCCATGCCTTCCAGCCAGTGCGCCATCGCGAGGCCACCGGTGTCCAGCGGGCGCAGGCCGAGACTCTCCACGAACGCCGCGAAGGTCGCCTTGGCCCGTGCGTCGTCGCCGGCGAAGAAGACGTCGGGCCGGCCGTTCTCCAGGACCGTCCGGAAGATCGTGTTGAAGGCCTTCAATACACTGGCACCGGCCGGAGCCACCTTCTGGGCCTCCTGGGCGATCGACGTCTGTCCATCATGGGCGAGACCGTCGAACGTGGCGTCGAACGGGTTGCTGATGTCGACGATGATCCTGCCGGCGAGGGCGTCCCCGAACTCGGCGACGACCGGAACGACACCGGCGTACAGCAGGGCGGTGATGACGATGTCGCCGGCGGGGGCGGCACCCCAGCGGCCTGTCGTCGTACCACCGCCGAGAGTCCTGGCCAGGCTCTCGGCTTTGGCGCGGTCGCGGCCCATGACCTCGACGGTGTTGCCGCCCGCCACCGCGAGCGTGCCGATCGCGCGAGCCATGTTGCCGGTGCCGATAAGGGTGATGGTGGTCATGATCGGTGTCCTCTTCCTGCTTCTTTTCGACTGATCAGGCGGCCGGGAAGTAGTTGCCGTTGTCCAGGTCGGCGAGCAGCCGGGGCTGGGACGGCTGCCAGCCGAGGGTCTCGCGGGTGATGAGGCTGGACGCCGGATAGCTGCGCGTGACGATGTTGGCGAGGAAACCGAAGTGTCCCGGCAGCACCAGTTCGTCGCGGGGCACGCTCACCGCGGGCAGCCCAGACGCGCGCCGATCGCTTCGCTGATCTCGCGGAACGTGATGCCCTCGTCGTTCACCGCGTGCCAGTACCGGCCGGCCGGTCCCTTCTCCAGCGCCAGACGGAACAGGGACGCGGCGTCCCGGATGTGCACCGCGTTCCACAGGTTGGCGCCGTCCCCGGGGTAGCCGGCGAAGCCCTTCTCCTTGGCGAGCGCGATCAGGGTGGGCAGGAACCCGGCCCGGTCGGTGGTGCTGTGCGCGATGTTCGCGATGCGGACGACCGAGGACCGCACTCCGCGTTCGGCGAGTCCGATCGCGGTGGTCTCGACGATGTTGCGGGCGTGCAGGGTGCCGCGGTGCTCGTCGCGGACCTCAAGGGCCGGGTCCTGCTCGGTGGCCGGGCGACCCAGGGTCTCCTGCCCGGGTGAGCCGATGCTGCCGGCTACGACCAGTGGTTTCCCGGTTCCGGCGAGGGGCTCGCCGTACGCGAGCACGATGGGTACCTCGGCGGCGGCCACGGCGTCGATGCCGCCGGAGAAGAGCAGGTCCTGCCGGTGGGCGACGTGGACGACACCGTCGAACTGCGAGGCTGCCGCGGTGAGGCCGGGGAGATCCGTCAGGTCGCCGCGGTGCACTTTCGCGCCGATCGCGGACAGCGCGGCCGCAGCCTGGTCCGAGCGGGCCAGCCCGGTGACCTCGTGACCGGCGGCGATGAGTTCGGGGACGATGTACGAACCGGAATGGCCGGTTCCGCCGGTGACAAAAACGCGCATGGTGTGGCTCTCCCGTTCAGTGGAGACTGTTGATCGGTGCCTGAGCCGACAGTGCCACTGTCCGGAATCGGCGTCCAAGACCTATTTCGGCGCTGGCGATACCCTGAAGGCATCACCGAATCGGGAGGCGCTGTGGACCTCGATCTGCGCAAGGTGCGCTACTTCGTCGCGGTGGCGGAGCGGCTGCATTTCGGTCGTGCCGCTGATGCGCTGCACATCGCGCAGCCGGCGCTCAGCCGTCAGATCCGCGCGCTCGAACAGGACCTGGACGCCACCCTGTTCCTCAGGGACAACCACGGCGTGATGCTGACCGAGGCGGGCCGGCAGTTGCTGGACGATGCCGGTCCGTTGCTGGCCTCCGCGCAGGCGGTCCGGCGCCGGGTGGCCTCCGCCGCCCTCGGCACCCGGCGGCTGACGGTCGGGTTCCGGGCGGGTGTCGCGGTCACCCCGGCGGCGCGGAACTTCGCGGTCCGGCATCCGGACGTGGTGGTCGACATGCAGCGGATCGAGGGGGACGAGCAGGCCGCGATGCTGCTCGACGGGCGCATCGACGTGGCCTACGTGCGGCTGCCGATCGACGGGACCGGCCTGCGTGTCACCCCGCTCTACCGCGAGCCGCGGGTGGCGGTGCTGCCCATCGGGCACCGGCTGGCCGGCAAGGAACAGATCACCAAGGCCGACCTGGCTGGTGAGCCGCTGGTCGGGAACCCCGGCCCGGGCATGCGACCCCACCCCGATGCCGGATTTCTGGTACGCGGGGTGGACGAGACCCTCGAACATGTCGCAGCCGGGCGCGGCATCTCGTTCCTGGCCCGTTCGGCGACCGTCTTCTACTCACGCCCGGACGTCAGCTTCGTGCCCGTCCCGGATCTGGCCGCCGACGAGGTCTGCCTCGCGATCCCGGCATCACGCTCCTCGCCCCTGGTGGACGACTTCGTCGCCGCGGCCGTGGCCACGGCCGAGATCACCGCCGAATGCGGAAACTACGAGATGTGGCAACTCGGAGGCGACACCGCCGTCCCGAACGGTTGAGGGATCCGGCTCGCCATGAGTCGCCGGCCTATCGGGGATCGGTGAAGAGGCCGGTCAGCAGGAGGCCGCAGAGGCGCTCGTGTTCGTCCCGGTCGGCGACGCCCTCGGCGCGGACCACCGCTCCGTTGGCCCGGATCAGCATCCACAGGTCGTTCTCGGACACGGCGGGGTTCACGGCTCGTTCCTGGCGGGCCTGGGCGAGGAACTCGTTGCCCGCGGTGCTGCAGAGCGCGCACAGGGCGGCGATGACCGCCGAGGTCGAGTGGTCGCGGGTGAGGACGTCGTTGGCGACCGGGTCGCTGAACTGCAGGCGCCAGGTCTCCCGGAGGAAGGCGGCCAGTCTCTCGCCGGGGTCGGTGACCGCGCGGGCCGCGGCGACGATCTGCTCGATCTTGACCCGGACCAGGTCCTCCACCACGGCGTCGACCAGGCCCTGCCGGCCGCCGAAGCGGTTGTAGATGGTGCCTTTGCTGACTCCGGCGGCCAGTGCGATCGCTTCCAGCGGCGCGTCCAGGCCCCGGGCCGAGAACTCGACCTGAGCGGCCTCCCGGATCACCTGGGTGGTCATGCGGGCGTCCACGCGCACTGTTCGGCCTCCGGGAACTGACTGTCGGTCGTTGTTGACGCTCATGCTACGCGTGCTAAGTTGACGGCACCGTCAGAACTTGACGGCACCGTCAAAGAGGGAGTTCCCCATGGCCAAGACCGTTCTGATCCTCGGCGCCGGACCGGGCAGCGGCCTCGCCGTCGCCCGGCGTCTCGCGGGTGAGGGCTATCAGGTCGCGCTGGTGGCCCGGCGCAAGGACAAGCTCGACGACCTCGTCGCCGGCCTCCAGGCGTCCGGAGTCACCGCGGCCGGTTTCGCACACGATCTGACTGACCTGCCGGCGCTGGCCGGTGTCGTGGACTCCGTGGTGGCACAATTCGGCCCCATCGACACCCTCGTCTTCGCCCCGTCGGCCGAGCACTGGGCCATCCCGGCGACCGAACTGACGGCCGAGGTCACCCGCGACTTCGCCGACCTGTTCCTCTACCCCCTGATCGAGGCGACCCGGCTGGTGCTGCCGGCCATGCTCGAACGCGGCGCCGGCCAGATCGTCTACATCAACGGCGGCCAGGCGATCGAAGCGCCGGCCGGCATGAGCGGCCCCGCTCCGGCCATGTCCGCGGCCCGCAACTACCTGGGCACACTGCGGCAGGAGGTGGCCGAGCGCGGAGTCGTGGTGTCCGCGGTCTTCGTCACCGCGCTGATCGAACAGTCCGCCGCGGCCGAGGCGGCCGCCGCATGGGATCCGGACAACGAGCACCCCCGGGTCTCGTCCACGGTGATCGCCGACGCGGTCTGGGCCTTCCACGACCGGAGCGCCGGCGGCTTCGAGGTCGTCGTCCCCTGACGGCCACGGGCGCGGGACACGGCAGTTCGACACGGCCGCCGCAGCCCTGGACGAGGCCGAGGCCGCGTACCGGAAAATCGGTCTGGACCGGGAGACCGCGCAGCTCATCGCCGACGTCGTGGCCCGCCGGGCCCGGGTGCACGCCGAGGCGGGGCGGCCCCTGTCCGCCGTCGCCGATGCGCAGCAGGCCCTGCTCGGGTGCCTGTCGCTCGCCTCGGGGCCGCTGCGCTCCCCCGCCCGGATCGCCGTCGCCCGGGTCGCGGCGCACGTGGCCCAGGTGCAGCTGCTCATCGACGGTGACACCGATCTGACCGCCGGGGCGGCCGACTTCGCGATCCGCGAGGTGGTCGGTGGGCTCGGGCCGGGTGATCCGTTGCAGTTGTCGCCGATCGAGGCGGATCTGCTGGTACGCGCCGGAATGGTGGCCGTCATCATGCACACCGCCGCCGGGCGGCCCACCCTGGCCGAAGCCGCCGGTCAACTGGTCGGGCTGGAGGCGCACGCCCTGTTCGCCTGGGCGTCGCAGCAGGGCGACGTCAGCATGCGCCACCAGTTCCCGACGTTCGGCGTGGACTGGCTGTCCGCGGTGGTCAATTTCGGTCAGCGGCACGCCGAGCAGGAGTTGTGGCCGGCCGCCGTGGACGCGGCGGCCTGGCTCACCGGCATCGTCGGGCAGCTGGCCCCGTTCGCGATCGTCGACACCGGCGTACAGCGAAATGTCCTGGCCATCCTGGACTGGCAGGAGGGCATCTTCACGGCCACCGGCGACCCCGCGGCCGCCGCCCGGGTCGCCGAGGTCCGCACCACGGTCCGGGCGTCAGGCGGCCCCGGCTGAGGCCGGCAGCGCACGCCGCCCGGCGAGCTGCTCACGCTCGGTCTCCGGCAGGGTCATCGACGCGGCCAGTTCGGCGGCCAGCGCGTCCACCTGCGCCTGGTCGACGTCGGTGTCGAACGTCCACCGCAGGTTCTCGTCACGGGTGATCACGTCGATGGTCCCGGTGCCGGTCCGCCGCACGTACCGCACCAGGTCGGTGGAGATGTCCTGGCCGATCTCGCCCTCCTCGAGAAACGTGGTCGCCTTGGCGATGAGGATCCGGCGGTCGGTGACGGCCACCAGCAGCTTGTTCGCGGCCTTGTCCTCGGCCGCCCCGAACAGGCCCTTCGCCCCGTTGAAGATCGTGGACAGGGTGTCCGGGCCGTCCGGGTCGGCGGGGAACGCGAGTGCACGCAGCGTCTCGCCGTCGGCCAGGAACCAGCGCAGGATCTTCAGGTACGGATCGGCGGGCAGTTTCCGTGGCACGCAGGCGATCTCCGGGACCACCGGCACAGGACGCGGCGGGTGCAGCACGTCGGCCAGTGGCTCGATCGCCGCCAGCAGGGCGCCCGCTGTCTCGCGTACCACCTTGGCGTCCTTGAGTTTGCCCGGCAAGGGAAGCGCGGCCCGGCCGGGAAGCTCGACGATCACCCGCAGTTCCCTGGTCAGCGCGTCGACGATCCGGGTGGTCTCGGCCATCGCCGCGTCCAGTTCGGCGCGGGTGTCGCGGGCGATCAGGTCGACCAGCGCGACCTCGGCCGGGTCGTCCGGGCCGAGCGTCCGCGCCCGGGCGGCGTGCAGCGCCTTGTACCCGGTCCACGCCTTGACCGAGGAGAGCAGCGCGTGGGTGTCGACGAGGATCGCCTCGGCGTTGGCCTCGAAGTAGTCCCGCCGGCCGCGCGCACCGAGCTGGTCGATCTTGCCGATGTGGCCGCGGACGCTGCGCTGGTACAGGTCACACTGTTTGCGCAGCAGCACCTCGCTGGGCGCGACGCTGTCCCACAGCGAGGCCGGCACCGCCTTCAGCTCGCGGGCCTGCGCCATCGCCCGGTCGATGCCGTCGACCAGCCCGGTCAGTTCGGCCCAGTGCTCGTCGCGAACCGTGGCCAGGACGTTGCCGGTGATGGCGATGTTCGTCCGGGTCAGGGCGGCGACCTCGCTGACCTGCATCTGCAAGCCGATCATGGCCAGTGCCGGGCCGATCGTCGCCGCCGACTGGGCGAAGCTCAGCACGTCCACCGGCAGCAGGCGGGCCTGGCCGACGATCTGACCGTTGGCCATGATCGTCCCGAGGTTGGCACCGTCCTTGACGGCCAGGGTGCCGCCGGCCTGCAGCAGCGCCATCGACGAGTCGCTGAGCCGGTAGAGGCCCTGCATGCCGGCCAGCGCACTACCGATGTTGCCGGCCGCGGTGGCGATGTTGCCGATCGAGGCGAGCACGGTCGAGAGCCGGTCACGGTCGGCCGCGGGCACGAGTCCGAAGTCGATCAGATCCAGTTCGAGTTCCGTGGGCACGTCGCCGTAGACGACGGCGACTCCGGGAAGCACCTCCGCCAGGACCAGTGCGGCGTCGTCCGTCGAATCCTGCATGTCGGTTCCTCCCCGGAGAAGACGCCGCAGTGTACGGCCGCACACCTGCCTGCCGACTCGGCGGATGTGGTGATCAAACGTTCGGCCCCGCGCGTCTGGCCTTCCCGGTGATCGATGCGCGATGATCTCCGGCGTGGCTTTCGTTGTCTGGTTCATGGTCGGGTTCTATCTCGTTTGGGCGGGCGTGAAGCTGGGGTGGCGGCTTCAGGGACTGGACCGCGACGGTCTGCTCACACCCGGGACGGTGGTGCGCATCGAGCAGGATCCGCGCGGGAAGTCGCTGTTCGCGCCGGTTGTCGAGTACTCCGACCGGGCCGGGGTGCGGCACGAGTTCACCGTCGGGTTGAAGGCGTTCAAGCCGATCCATCCGGTCGGCGCCACGGTGCCGGTGCGCTATTTCCCGGGCCGCCCGGACACCGCCACGCTGGGATCGGTGCGGAACACCGTACTGACAATCGGTGTGCCGTTGATCGTGGGCCTTGCCTGTCTGGCGGCGGGCGTCTGGACGAAGGACTGATCATTTTCAGTACGGGGTTTTTAGTACGGCAGGTCCGTCACGCACAGGGCGAAATCCTCGGCCAACCGGGCCACATAGGCCGGGTCGGGTTTGCCCATGTATTCGAGTCTGCTGTCCAGGGTGAAATCGATCAGCAGGTCGTGCCGGCCCACCGGGACCTCGGACACCTCCAGCAGCCAGCGGAACACCCGGTCCACGCGGTGATGCCAGTCCAGGGCGTAGTCCTCGTAGTCACCGGCCGCGATGATCAGGTAGCGGGCGGCGCGCTCCCAGTTGTCCGGATCATCTTCGGTCAGTGGCTGGAACTCCTCGAACCGCCGGGCCAGCTCGACCAGCCACGCGTGCCAGCGGACCACCCCGGCGGTGATGCCCTCGACGGTGAACGGCTCGTCGCCCGGGGTGTTCCACCACGACACCCACGGGCCGTAGTGCTTCGCCAGGCCGGCGTACACCCCGGGACCACCCGGCAGGAGCGCGTTGTACGCCACCCGCGGCAGCGAATCGACGTCGAACGGCCGACCGGTGGGATCGAAATCCGCCCAGGTCAGCTCGTTGTCGGTGGTGTACACCAGGTACCGATCGAGGGTCCGCCATGCTGGCGGGCCCTCGGCAGCGAGGATGCCCTTGGGCGCGGGCAGGTCCGCGAACCGGCCCCGGGCGTCGGTGGCGATCTCGACCAGCAACTCGTGCCAGGCCACGACATCCGCGGCGACCGCGGCCGGGCTCCGCTGCGACGTGTCGGCACGCCAGACGGCCCGCCGGTTCTTGACCTCGACGGTCTGCGCCCACCCCACCGCCCACGGGCCCAGCGCCTCGACCAGGGCGTCGGTCATCGTCTCGTACCAGTCGCCATCGGCCGGCCTCAGCCTACGGACCAGCGCCGGGATCCGGGCGGCGTCGAACTCCCGGCCCGCGGGATCGAGCTCGGACCAGGGCACCTGCCGCAGATGACGCACCCGAACGAGGGTATCCGGGGCGGGCGAGCGGCTGGCATGATGCACGACTGTGTCGATGTCTCGCCGAGGTGTGCTCGGAGCCGGAATCACCGCCGCCACCGCACTGCTGACCGGATGTGATCGGGGTCCCGAGGGCCGTGCCGAGGGCATCGGGGACACCGGGGGCACCGGAGGGGGAACACCGGTCACCGCCGCCGCGCCTGCCGTGCCGTACGCCGCGCCGTTGAAAACCGTCCTCACCAGATATCTGAAACCCACCAAGGCCAACCCGAAACATCCGACGTACGCCGGGGCGACAGCCGTCGTCATGGTCGGCAACAAGGTGACCGCGACCGTCACGGTGGGGCACGCGCTGCGGTACGGCGCCGGACCGGTCCAGCTGCCCGCCGCCAAACGGGTGGCGATGCGCGCCGACTCGATCTTCGACCTGGCGTCGCTGACCAAGGTGTACACGTCGATCCTGCTGTTGCAGCAGGTCGACAAGGGTGTGGTCGATCTGGACGCGCCTGTCGCGCGGTACCTACCCGGGTTCACCGGCACCGGGAAGTCGAAGATCACCGTGCGAATGCTGCTCACCCACACCAGCGGCCTGCCGGTCGGCGCGACCGTCAAGGGGCTGCCGTCGCTGGCCGCCAAAAGGGCCCGTGTCCTGGCCACGCCGCTGGTGAAGGCAGCGACGCCCGGGACGGAGTACCGGTACTCCAGCGTCGGGTTGATGGTGGCCGCGCAGTTGGCCGAGAAGGTCACCGGCAAGTCCCTGGACGCGGCCCTGAAAGCCGGGGTGACCGGCCCACTGGGGTTGACCGGCACCGGTTTCCTGCCGCTGAAGTGGGTGACGAACAAGGCCCGGATCGCCGCCACCGACGCCCGCACATCCCGGGGTCTGCTGCGCGGTGTGGTGCACGACGACGTCGCCGCGCAGATGGGTGGGATCATCGGCAGCGCCGGGCTGTTCGGCACCGCCCGCGACGTGGCGGTCACCGGGCAGATGCTTCTCAACGGCGGCACCTACGGCGGGAAGCGGCTGCTGTCCGCGGCGATCGTCGCGGAGATGCTGACCAACCAGAACAAGGGGCTGCCCGCGGTGGACCCGGACCGTCCCGGCCGCCCGTCCGACCACGGCCTGGGCGTCACGCTGCGCCAGCCCTGGTTCATGGGCAAACTGTCGTCCCCGACGACGTTCGGCCACACCGGCTTCACCGGCACATCGTTGCTGGTGGACCCGAGCCGCCAGCTGGTGCTGGCCCTGCTGACCAACCGAGCCCACCCGAACTGGAGCTGGGCCAACCCCGACCCGATGCGCGCCGAGGTAGCGAACACCCTCACCAAATACCTGTGACAGCGTCCTGACGCCTGGTTTGGTAGACCCGGACATCTGACGGCGTTCGATGCCCCACCTGGAAAGCTAAGATCGCTCAGTGAGTGAAAACCACCGTCGAGTTCGTAGGGTCGTCGTCCTTTGACGCTTCACCGTGCCCTGACCGAGGTCGGCAATCCGCCGCTGCGGCCACTGCCCGCCGAGGTTGTCGACCTTCTTCTCTCCGTGAACGCGCCACCGCGGCTGGCAGCGCATCTACGTGCCGTCCATGATGTCGCCGCCCAAATCACGGCGTGGCTTGCCGATCACTACCCAGCCCTGACGATCGATCGTGACGCTGTTCTGTTCGGCGCCGCCACCCATGACATCGGCAAAACGGCGCATGCCGAGGAACTGTCCGGACCGGGCTCCCGGCACGAGCTGGCCGGGCAACGGCTGCTTCTCGACGCCGGCACCGATCCTTCCCTGGCACGCTTCGCCGCGACCCATGCCAGCTGGCAGACGGCGACCGTCACTCCCGAGGATCTGATCGTCAGCCTCGCCGACAAGATCTGGAAAGGCAAGCGCGTCCCCGACCTCGAACAACTCGTGGTCGATCAGCTTGCCGCAGCTTCGGGTCAGGAACCCTGGCAGGCCTTCCTCAACCTCGACGACCTGCTGAGCCACATCGCAGAGCACGCCGACGACAGGCTCGCCTTCCAGAACAGCTACGCCACCACGACCTATTGAGAACTCCCTACGGTCGAGACCTACCAGCTCACCACTGCGCCGCCCTTGGTGAGTGTCAGGTCGGCTCTGAGGTTCTTCCGTCGGGCGAGGAGGTCAAAAGGTCCGGTCAGTGCCGAACCAGAACCATAGGAAAGGCATGGTCAGCAGTGCGGCGGTCACCGCCATGAACAGCATCGGATTCAGCAGGCACGCAGCGCGGAGCCGATGCCACTGGCGCCGGTTGAGGAGCACAGCGGCGATCAGTAATGCTGTGCCGACAACAGCGATCTCCGCCACGGCGAATCGGGCTCCGACCGGGCCGTACGGCCGGACCACGTCGTCGCCGTTGGCCGCACGGATGTAGTAGGTGAGGGTGTCGAGGGCGGCGATCGGAAAGATCGCACACCAGCCGATGAACAGGTCGCCGGCCAGCCAGACCAGCATGCTCCGGAGCAAGCCTCATCGGTGAACCTTCACCGGCACGGTCACTGTGCTCCTCACGTCTCAACGGCTGGCAACCACCATGAACCATCCCGTCCGGGATTCGCCCCCGCCCGGGAGTTGGTCCAGTTTATATCGGCCGGCATCGCTACAGGCCAGCTCACCACGTCGCCCAAGGCCAACTACGGTGATGCCGACGATAATGGCGGCAGCGGTAGCGGCAAACCTCATCCGCGCAATGCCGGCGGCAGAAGAGGACGCTGCCCACCGCGCCGCACACAACCTCGCCGCGAGGGCCAAACCGCTAACCTGCATGGGCGACCTACCTAAGCCGAATTAAGCCCGCATTGGTGGCTCGAAAACCGCACATGCCCAGGTAGAAATGTTCGAGATGTGGTTCGAAGTCGACGTGCAGCCATTCGCATCCAGCTGCGCGGGCATCGTTAGCAGCAGCTTCGACGAGCCTGGTGCCGATACCCTGATGCCGGCGATCCGGATCGACCGCCGTGTCCAGGAGAAAAGCATGGGCACCACCGTCCCAGCAGACCTGAATGAACCCGACGAGCTGCCCAGCGTCGAACGCGCCGATCCACGTGAGCGCGTGTTCCTCCAGGCGTTGCGCCCACGGATGAACCTTGGCGAGGTCTCCGTCGAACGCGTGGGCATGCAACATGCTGAGCTGCCGGTCGTCAACAGCGAAACGGGGCACCAACTCAATCACCACGCAGGAAACGCTACCGCTATCATCGCCGGCCGCAGTTGGGCAGCCTGGCGGGAGCCGGACGTGGGCCTGTGCAACGTGCCTCATCGCGGCAAGGGAGTGTGTCCGTGCCACTGCTCATCTTCGAGCCATAATTGAGGGTGAAATGTCTACTTAAGCGGAAGCGAGCGCAATTGGCTGTTTCGGGCACAATTTTTGAGCCGTAGGATCCAGCAATAAGCCGAAAACCCTCGATAAAAGCATTCTATTGACGCACTCTTTTCGGCACGAGCGCGCGCTTGGCGAAGTTGGTGCGGGCGTTCGTCCAAGGCGTTTCTCTCGGCTGCCATGATGGGTGGATGCCGCTGTATGAGATGACTTCCGACGTTCTGGAGCCCATACCGTCTACGACCTTCGCGGCAGAACAGGTGTTGGAGCGGGCTGACCTGCAGCGGCTGCTCCGCGCACGGATCGACATGATCGTGGATGGTGTCCTGGTCGTGGCGGAAGAGTTCGGGGCGTTCACCGATGCTCGGCGCCGTATCGACCTTCTAGGGGTCGACCGCGGTGGCCGGCTGGTCGTCATCGAGCTCAAACGCACCAACGATGGCGGCCATGTGGAGCTACAGGCGCTGCGGTATGCCGCGATGGTGTCGGTCATGACATTTGACGACCTCGTCGAACATCACGAGCACTACCTTGCCCAGGTCGAACCCGAAGCAGTCGACGAGGCTCGTAGTCGGCTGGCGGACTTCCTCGAGGATGCTGGCGGCGAAGACACGGTACTGAGCCGGGAAGTACGCCTGGTCCTTGTGGCAGCCGGATTCGACCGCGAGATCACCACTACCGTTCTCTGGCTGACCGACGTGTATGGCCTCGACATCCGCTGCGTAAAACTCACGCCGTACAAGGTCGCCGAACGACTACTGCTGGATGTCCAACAGATCATTCCGCTACCTGAGGCCGGTGAATTGACCGTGCAGATCCGCCGGAAGCAGAACCAAGCCCGGGCGGCCAGCGGCGATGGCCGCGACTGGACTCAGTACGAGATCATCACGCCTTCAGGCCGCAGCGGGCCTCTACGCAAACGCTGGGCCGTGCTCACCATGGTGACAGCCCTGCACCAGGCAGGCATCACCGCACAACAGCTCACCACCGCCATCCCACGCTCACGGTTTCTACCCGTCGAGGGCGTGCTGAACGGTGAAGACCTAGCCAAGGCGTTCCTGGCGACATACCCCGGTTCCACCAAACGCCTCGGCCGCTGGTTTCTCGACGCGCCCCTGCATGATCAAGGAAGAACCTGGGTCGTCTCGAAGATGTGGGGCACAAACACCGAACCGGTCCTCGACCGGCTCACCTCCCTAGCGCCGAACGCCGAGTTCAGCTACGAGCCGCTGGAGCATGACGAGGCCTGAGCGGTTCAACATCACCGCGCCTATGACGCGACTCGCGGCAATTGGGTACGTTGATGGCCGCTGGCATGCGGGTTCCGGAAGGGCCCGTCATTGTCCGGAGTCAACGACGGCATGGCTTCATGAAAGTGGAAGGTCCAGGTATGGTTGCGTTCCTTTGAGCTGACACAAGAGCCGCTTCGCGCGATGCGGACCAAGCCCTTACATATTGCCTTTGTAGCTGGAGTACTCCCGTGACCGCACCAATCCCAGGTTTGCTCGGCTCCGCGGGGCCGGCTCAGTTCGAGTGGTTGGTCCACTTCTGCGGGCGGCCGAACCCTGCGGCCGTCACACCGACAGTGCCGCTTGCGATCCGCAATCAACAGCCGTGGCAGCGGCTGTTCAGCATTCTTTGGGAAGGGCAGATTCGCGGCTTCGCGCCGTTCGGCTCTGATTCGCCGATGGTGTGCCTGTCGGAGAGCCCGCTGGAGCATCTGCGGTGGCTCTTGTCGACTCGACAGTGGCCGCCATGGGGTCTGTTGCTAAGGCGGCAAACTGTTTACGACCTTGGCGGTGGACCGGTTTGGTATGCCCGCCCCGAGCAACTCGAAATGCTGCCAGCGGAGCTACGCGGTTGGACTGTGCGGTTTGAGACAGGCGTCAACCGGTCAGATTGGCTGCACGAGCGTGAGTGGCGGATCCCAGTGCCGCTAGCCAATCCCGTTCTGCCGCTTCCTGCCGACGCTGTTCCGGTGATCCTCGTAGGCGATCCGAACTGGCAACCCACCGCGCTGGTTTCCAGGACCATTTGCGTTGATGATTCAGGTATGCAGGTACAGCCTGGGCAGCTCGGCCATCCTCAGATGGTTGAGATGCTGGAACTGCCGCACCTGTGGACAGCCGCTGAACGGTGGTATTGGGATCCAGACCAACAGCAGATCCTGCAGATTCCGCGCTAGCCGAACGTAACGATACGCCGTCCTCAAGCCATAACCGCGGTCGATGGCCATCACCTATCGGTGCAGCAGACCCGACCGCTTGTTCAGCCATGCCTAATACACAAGCGAAACGACCGTGTCCCTGTAGGGCGATGGCGTCCGAGCCGCCTCGCGTGGGTGGGGACCGGGCAAGTGCGGGGCATTCGGAATGGCCAGACAGACCACGGCCAGGGCGAACCCATGTCGCCGGCAAACTCAACCTCGACTGATGCGATCCACCTGGCGGTTTGCTGGCCGGGCGACCCAACACGCAAGACGGACTTACGAACTTGCCGATCGCCATGGAGCGGCCGGGTCGGCGAGCGTATCGAGGATGACCTGGCACCATGTGCGGGCGGCACCTACTGCCATGTGGGCATGTCTTGTGTGCAGACCTGGGCGTCGCGCGGCGTGCCCTGTTCCCCAGCCCTCATTGCGGAGCTCGGCCAGACCGATGGCGATGCCCGAAAGGCCGCCAAGAATACGTTTAGTTGCATTGCTTCCGTCTGGTCCCGGCGCAACGGCTTGCGGGTGAAGGCCAAGCTTGCGCTGGGCGGTGTCGATGAGCCAGGGCAGCTTGACCGTCTTGTCGTCGAAGGCAACCCCGAGTTCGTCGAGCACGGTCTTGGCGGTTGCCTCGATCAGTTCTTTGCCCGACCCGATAGCTTGCGCGGGGTCAGTGCCGATCGCGCGGTCGATACGGTCGAATGAGTCAAGGATCATGTCGGGTTCACGCAACGTGTGAAGAGACTGCGGCACCCTGGATGCTGTGGCGATCGTGTTGTCCCGCGTGAAGGTCAATCGGCGGTCCCCGTCAAGAACGAAGTCGTGCCGGGTCAGGAACCTACGCGTGACTGCTAGAGCGTCATCGTCAAGTTCCTCAAGTAGGGTCTCATAGACTCGGAGCCCCCGCTTGACGTGATCAAGGTCTGCCCAGTCCACGTTGTCCTCGAACTCGTGCCAGAGACTGCGTCGCTGGCCGCTCTCGTCGTTCGGGTCCCCGGACGAGACGAAGCCCTGGTCCTCCCACATCGCTGAAATCAACCGTAGGACGCTGTAGTCCGAGCTGAGATCCCGAAAGTGCCGCCGAACTGGCCAGAATGCGAGGCTCTGTCTTGATGCCGGGTGACGGCCCCATGTCGTGAGGTTCTCCCCGAGCGATGACCGTCGCTCGGCACCCCGGAGGTTAGCACGCCACTGGCTGGCGCCCGCATGCCTTACCAGCGGCAACTGAGGGAGTTGACTAACGACCCGGGTTGGCACCCCAAATTGCCGGGTAGGAGGCTGCTTCTTGAGATTCTCCAAAGATATCCGATTGGCCAATGGTTGCGCCGGTCAAGCGATTGTAAAGACGACTGGTCTGCATCTCATTGAGATCACAAATTGCGTCACAGGCGATCCTCGCCGGCGAGATATCCAGGCCGGAATTTCTTGTGATCTCTGCCGATATCCGCGTTGAGCGCGGCAGGTGAGCGTGAGAAAGCCCGCTAGCAATCCTTCTGGCTTCTCCGTAAAAGTATTCGAAGACGGTCCTTATCATTATGCGCTGACCAACCTGCGAAGGTCGAACCTCGGCACCGTCTATAACGAAATACCAAGCCAGCTCCTTCATTGCTTCGACTGCAAGATTTAACCTATCGGGTCTGCGCATAGCCCAGGGATGTACACTGTCTCGAAATTCGAGACTGGTCCCTTTTATGCATTCGTGTACCATTCTAGCCGTAAACAATGAGAGTGCAACGTCCCGCTCGGAGGAACGCTTGAAGCTGCGGACGGGAAGATGCTTTTTCATACATCCCAAAGCCTCATCAAGAGCCTCGATTGCATTCGCATTTCCCTTTGATTCCCATTTTTTAGTCAGCCAAGCCGAAAATCGAATCAACGTCTCACCCTCTGATAATAGATCGGCGATCGGTATGACTCCAAGGCGGGCAAAGTCCTCAAGATCATGAACTGCGTAGGTGATGTCATCCGCCCAGTCCATGATCTCTGCTTCCATGCTACGAGGCGGTAGATCGCCTACGCTACTCCAGCTACCGAGAGGGGCTGCCGGGCCGCAGCACCATTCGAACATCTCACGATCGACTCGGTATGCACCCCATTTTTTACCGGCCTTCTTATGGCAGGGCTCTCTGAGCCACGGGTACTTCAAGACGGCCTGCAGCCCACCACGCGTGAAGTCAAGTCTTGACGCATCGTCTCTATAGTGCCCGGTGGGCCGCGTTAGAATTCGGAAGCCTTGAGCATTCCCCTCAAAAGAATCCAAGTCGTGGCTCTCCATAATATCCTGGAGTTCATCTTCGGCTGCATGGCCGAAAGGTGGATGACCAATATCGTGCGCCAATCCAGCAAACTCCGACATGTCAGGGTCAAGGTGCCGAGAGATGCGTAGCGATCGGCTGAGGAGACGACGTCGCGAATATCTTGATAAGAGATTATCGGCCAATCCTCTCGCAACTTGCCCAACTTTAAGACTATGCACTAGGCGACTGTGAAGCGATTGCCCCTCGTACGGTGAGACAACCTGCGTTATTCCGGCAAGTCGACGGAACGGCTCAGAGTATATCAGTCGGTCGCGATCGCGCCGAAATTCCGACCGCGTGTCTGATGCGCTTTTCGTGTTTCCGCTCCACCGCTCTGATCGCCGATCTTTGTGTCTCATTGGTTCTGCCAATCCGGAAAGCGAGATTACTGTCTCCTAATCGGCAGGTTATTCTTCAACCTTAGGAAGAGGCGATGCTGTGGCCGTAGTGACGTGAGTGAACCGGCAGGAGTTTTTCTTGACGCTCAACTCGGCAGATCAGTAAGTAGCGGATCGGCCGTCGCGAGGGCTGTCGACGGGACACGGGGCTGGTTTTCGGTGACGGGCGCATACGCCCGGCGGTCGCTGGGCGGTCCGGGTGGGGCGCATTGTTTGCGTTGACGGGGCAGGGCTGTTCGCCGGGCGTACAAAAAAGGTTAGATCTGGGACCATTGGGACGGGAGGACCAGGCGGAAACCGATCCCGCGGCGGTTTTCGATCCAGCGGGGGTCGCCGAGTTTGCGGCGGAGCGTGGCCACGTGGAAGTCCAGGGTTTTGCCGCGGCCGAAGAAGTTCGGTTCCCAGACCGTTCCCAGGATGCGGCGGCGGTCGACGACCGTGCCCGGCTGGGCTGCCAGCAGGGCCAGGAGCTGGTACTCCTTCGGGGTCAGCGGGAGTGTCTCGCCGTCGACGCTCGCCTGGCGGGCCCGGTCGTCGATGGTGAGGGATTCCAGGGAGCTGGCGCGGGTTGTGGCGCGGCGGCCGATCGCGCGCATCCGGGCGACCAGCTCGCGGGTGCTGAACGGCTTCGCCATGTAGTCGTCGGCGCCGATCTCCAGGCCCAGCACCCGGTCGGTGAGGTCGCCGCGGGCGGTCAGCATGATGATCGACACGTCGCTGACCTGACGCAGACGGCGACACACGTCGATGCCGTCGATGTCGGGCAGGCCCAGGTCCAGCAGCACGAAGTCGCCGAGCGGGGCCTTCAGCGCGTCCGCGCCGGTGCCCACCCGGGTGGTGACGATCCCGTAGCGACTGAGCCCTTCGGCCAGCGGCTCGGCGATCGACTCGTCGTCCTCAACCAGTAGAACCCGCATGCCACACCATACCGAGTAGGGTTGCGCGTGATCCGGCGCCTGCTCCTGACCTATCTGTCCCTCGCTCTGGTGGTGCTGACCGCGCTGGCGCTGCCGTTCGGGTACGTGTACCAGCGGGCTGAGGAACAGCACGCGATCAGTCAGCTGGAACACGACGCGGAGACCCTTGCCGCGTTCATCGACACCGCGCAGGGTGACGACGAGGACCACATTCCGGCGCTGCTCGGCGATGCGGCCCAGCGCTGGAGTGCGGAGATCTTCCTCGACGAGATCTCCCCCGCTCCACAGCCGGTGATCAGCGGCATCACCGACGGCACGATCTGGGTGTCGGTCCCGATTCATCCCGGAGAGCCCACCCAGGGCGCTTTGCGGGTACGGGTATCCAGTGAACCGTTGACCGCCCGCATCCACCAGTTCCGCTACCTGCTCGGCGGTGTCGGGGTGGCCGTGCTGACGGTCAGCGCCCTGATCGCCCTGGCCCTGGCCCGCTGGATCGGCCGCCCGGTCCGCGAGCTGGAGCGGGCCACCCGCAGTCTCGCCGACGGCGCCGCCACGCCCGCGCCCACCCTGAACGGACCGCCGGAGCTGCGCCGGCTGGCCGCCACGTTCAACACGACCGCGGCCCGGTTGCAGGAGTTGATCGCGGCGCAGCGTTCGTTCGTCGGCCACGCGTCGCACCAGCTTAAGACGCCGTTGACCGCGTTGCGGCTGCGGCTCGAGAACCTGGAGGACGACGTTCCCGCGGAAAGCGCCGGCACGTTGCGGGCGGCGGTCGTGGAAACCGACCGGCTGTCCGGGATGGTGGACACCCTGCTGGCGATGACCCGTACCGAACACAGCGCCCCCGCCACCGAGCCGGTGGCCGTCGACACCCTGGTCCACGCCCGGATCGCGGTGTGGCGGCCGGTCGCCGCGGACAAACAGGTGGATCTTTCGGTCAAAGGCGCTGCGGGTACGGTCGCGCAAGCCGTCCCCGGGGCCCTGGAGCAGATCCTGGACAACCTGCTGTCGAACGCGTTGAATGTGGCCCCGCCGTCCAGCACGGTCACCGTCTCGTGGGCGATCTCCGGTGCGGAGGTCAGCCTGCACGTGCTGGATGCCGGCCCCGGTCTGACGGCTGACCAGCGCGAACTGGCGTTACAGCCGTTCTGGCGGGCCCCGGAAGCCCCACGCGGCGGCACCGGCCTCGGTCTGGCCTTGGCCGCCAAGCTGGCCGAGGCCGGCGGCGGCGCCTTGCGCTTGGACGCCGCCCACCCGACCGGCCTGGACGCGGCCCTGACCCTCCCAGCAAGCGAGCGAACGCCATGACCGGGACGGCGGGATCAGCAGGCTCTGGCGCGATCAGCGTTATTGATCTTGGTGTCGGGTGTCTACGGGATTCGTATGCTGACCGTTGTGGAAGTGCCTACACGCGATGATGTCGACAGCTGGTGGCGGGCGGTGTCGACGGGCAGGTGCAGTCGAGAACAGGCTCACGCATGGTCCAAGCCTTGGGTCGAAGACGCGCCGGAACTGGTCAGCGACCCGATTACATCGATGGGCTTGCTGTGGCTTCACGGACTTGATCTGAGTGCGGGAGGGCCCGGATCCGCGCTCCTGCGACATGGCGGCGGTGATGGCCGTATCTACCTCCGGACGGACAGCGAGATGGCAGCGCTCCATCAGCAGTGGATTGCTGGTGCCGCAGCCTTCGACGCCGATCCAGCACACTGGCGTCGGGACCGCTTTGCTCAACTTCTCCAGACGGAGAATCGGGAACACGGACTTGAGCATGCGCGGAGACTTGCCGATCGCTTGATTGAGCGCCGGCATCTAACTGCCGCGCAAGCGGCGACGGTCTTGTCCGGGGCCGTGGACAACGATGGTTGGTGAGGGTCAGCAGCCCCAGTTGTCGACGAGTTTGATGCGGACGGTGCGCTGGCCGACGTAATCGCCGTCGCCGGTGAAGGCCCGGACGGTTCCGGTCAGCCGTTTGCGTTTGACGTCGTCGACGAATCCCTTGCTGACGCACCCGCCGTCGATCGAGACGGAGCTGTCGTAGGAGTAGGCCGGCTCGAAGACCTTCCCCCGTGAGGTCTTCACCGTCAGGTCGTACAGCACGGTATTGCGGTGGGGCGCTTCGAACCAGGCTTGAAGATAACCGTTTTTGCAGGTCCCTTTGTCGATCGTGAAGGTGGTGACCTCCAGGTTCTTGATGGGCTTGGATGATGCTTGGGCGGGCTGCGATCCCAGGGCCACCACCGCGAGCGCGGAACCGGTGACGAAGACCGTTCGGGAGATGTTTTTGATCATTGCCGTGCTCACTTTCGGGTGCGGTCAGTCGTAGATGCAGGGTGGGGGTGTGTGGCCGCTGATGTCGACCATCTGGTCCCAGATCCAGCCGTCTCCGGTCCAGTCCCAGTGGTCGTGGCCGTTCAGGCGCTGGCCTCGGACCGAGCAGTAGACGGTCACCGTCTCGTACGGGTAGATGGGGTAGAGCTTGGCGGAGCGGTCGGTCGGTTCGGCGTAGGCGTGGATCGGGCCGGGGTAGGCCAGGTCGGTCAGGGTGAAGGTGCCGTACGGTTCGTCGAATCCGTTGCCGTACGCCCGGTCGGTCTGTGGTTTGAGGTAGACCGTCTTGGTGGAGGCTCGGGGCTTTGCCGTGGGTTTGCCGGCCGGTGTGGTCGTCGGCGACGCGGACGGTGTGGGGGTGGCCACCGGTGCGACGACCGGCAGGATCGTCGCCGCGAGGGCGGGTGACGCCTGCACCTGAGTTTGGGAACGCTTTCCGTACAGGAATGCACCGGCGGCGATCCCGGCGGGTTGCCCGCCGGCAAAAGCTCACCCGTGCGGCGCGGCTCCCCTGAGGAACTGGTTCACGGCGGCGGCGGTCAGGTCGTCCAGCCGGGTCGCGTCGACGAGACCGTTGTTGATCAGCGTGGCGATGCCGTTCATCGTCGCGTAGAGGATCAGCCCGATCTCCTCGAACGGGCCCGCCCGCAGGACGTGCCGGTCCTGGCCCTCGCGGATCAGGTCGACGAGCGGGGCGAACGCGGTGTCGGCGGACCGGGACACCGGTGAGTCGCCCGGCCGGTGTTTGGCGGCGTTCATCAGCTCCAGCAGCGCCGGATTCTCCGTCGCGAAGTGGGCGAACGCCGATGCCGCCCGGCGCAGGCGCGGGGCGAATCCGTCGTCGCCGCTGGCGACCGCGGCCCGGATCCGCTCGCCGAGGCGGGTGTATCCGTTCTCCGCCAGGGCGTCGAGCAGGCTCTGCCGGTCGGGGAAGTGCCGGCGCGGGGCGGCGTGGCTGACGCCGATCTCCCGGGCCAGGTCGCGCAGGGAGAGTTGGGCCACGCCGTGGGCGCGCACGCTGCGGTCGGCGGCCGTCAGCAGGGCGGTGCGGAGGTCGCCGTGGTGGTACTGGCGCTGGTCGGGCGGCGTGCTCATGGTCGCCATCCTAGCCGAGATGTTGCCATTGACAACATAAGTAGTCGGTGACAACATCGCGGCCATGACTTCCACTGACACCGAACTGATCGTCGTCTCCGGCGCGTCGACCGGGATCGGCGCGGCCACCGCCCGGCAGCTCGCGGCCCGGGGCTACCACGTCCTCGCCGGAGTCCGCGACGACCGGGAAGCCGGCACGATCCGCGGGGAACGCATCGAACCGGTGCTGCTGGACATCACCGTCGGCGAACACGTCGACGCACTCGCGGCCCGCATCGCCGGGGATCCGGGGCGGCGGCCGTTGCGCGCGGTGATCAACAACGCCGGGATCGAGATCAACGCCCCGGTGGAGGTGCTGCCGCTCGACCTCTGGCGCGAACAGTTCGAGGTCAACCTGTTCGGGCACATCACCGTCATCCAGGCACTGCTGCCGGCGCTGCGGCGCAGCCGGGGCCGAGTCGTCAACATCAGTTCGGTCGGTGCGGAGGCAGTTCTTCCGATCTACGGGGCGTACGCCGGCAGCAAGGCCGCGTTCGAGTCCGCCAGCGACGCGCTGCGCCGGGAGGTGTCCGCGCAGGGCATCCAGGTGGTGATCGTCCAGTCCGGCGGTGTACGGACCCCGATGGCCGACCACAGCGGGCCGCGATCCCTGGAGATCGCCGCCGGTATGAACGCCGAGCACACCGGCCTCTACGGCGAGCTGATCTCCTCGACGGTGCGGTTCCAGTCGGCGTTCCTGAAACGCGCGATCACCGCCGAGAAGGCGGCGGCCCGGATCGTCCGGATCACCACGACCAGGCGGCCGCGCGCCCGCTACAGCCTCGGCCCGGACGCGGCGATCACCCTGCCGCTCAACCGCTTCCTGCCCACCCGGCTGATGGACCGGGCCCTCTCCTGAACCGGGGTGGCCTCACATCCGGGGCAGAGCTGCCGATGGTGACAGAGTGGTGGCCCGGCTGGTTCTGATGCTGCGGGTGGTGATGCTCGTACTGGCCGCCGGGGTCGTCGCCGGGCGGTTGACCGGGGTCGACTCATGGGTTCTGGACGCTGCCACTCCCCTGGCGTACGGCTGCGTGGTCCTGCTTCTGGCCTTGCGGGTGTGGTTCGTGCGCACCCAGCGGCTGGTCTGGGCAGCGTTCGGGCTGGGACTGTGCTCCTCGATCGCCGGGACGGTGTACGCCGCGGTCAACAACGTCGCCGATGTCCGGGACTCGACCTGGGCCGACGTCGGGTGGCTGGGGTTCTTCCCGTTCGCGTTCGCCGGGCTGCTCCTGCTGCTGTCGGATCGGGTGCCGAGCCGGCGTACCGCACTGGACGGCACCATCACCGGGCTGGGCGGCGCGGCGGTCTTCTCGGCGATCGTGCTGGACGGCCTGATCGGGGTGACCACCGCCGACGGCATCGTCACCCTCGCCTATCCGGTCGCCGACGCGGTGCTGTTCGGCACCCTGGCCGCGCAGTGGGCGCTGGGTTTCTGGAGCGGCCTCACCAGCACCATGATCATGGGCGGGATCTCCCTGTCGATCATGGCGGACACCGTCTACGCCGCCACCGACGGCCGGGTGCCGCTCCCCGCCGGACTGATCGACGTCCTCTACCTGGGCGGCATCATGCTGCTGGGCCTGGCCGCCTGGCGACAACCCGGCCCGGTACGCCCGGACCACGACCGGGATCCGTACCGGGTGGCGATCTGGCTGGCCGGTGGCGCCCTGACGGTGCTGCTGGTGGCCAGTCAGACGCCGCTGTCGGAGTTCACCGTGATCCTGGCCGGGCTGACCCTGGTCGCCGGGATGGCCCGGATGGGCATCACCGTCCGGGAGCTGGAGGCGGTCGGCCGGGAACGGTACCGGGAGGCCCGCCGGGACGCGCTCACCGGCCTGGCCAACCGGCGGGCCGTACTGGAGCGCCTGGACCGGCTCGGCCGGCGGCCGGTCGCCCTGATGCTGCTGGACCTGGACCGGTTCAAGCAGGTCAACGACGTCCACGGCCATCAGGCCGGCGACGACCTGCTGGTTCAGGTGGCGGCCCGGCTGGCCGAGGTGTCCCGCGCCGGCACCCTGGTCGGCCGGCTCGGCGGCGACGAGTTCGTGCTGGTCGTCGAGGACGACGACGTCGGCCCGGAGGCGGTGGCCGCCATCGCCCGGCGCGTCCGCGACCGCCTGCGCGACACCTACCGGCTGACCGGCACGGACGGCCCGGTCACCGCCGGCATCGACGTGAGCATCGGCATCACCATCCGCGACGACGCGAACCCCGAGGCCCTCCTGCACGACGCCGACCTGGCGATGTACCAGGCCAAACGCGCGGGCGGTGGGCACGTGCTGCACATGCCCGGCCAGCCGGTCGCCCCGGCTCTCCCACCCACCGCGCGGGAATCCCTCCTGGACCGCTGACTCAAGGTCGGAGCGGTTCACCGATGAGTTCGGCCGGGCCGGTGAGTCTGACTTTGTGAAGCTGTCTACGGAGAAGGAGATGTCGGTCATGGCGATGCCACCCGTTGTCGATCAGGAGACCTGGCGCGAGCAGCTGGACGCCCTGCGCGTCCGCGAGAAGGCGGCCACCCGGGAACTCGATGCGATCGCCGCGCAGCGGCGGAAGTTGCCGATGGTGCGCATGCCCGAATACACCCTGGTCGGGGCGGAGGGGCCGGTGCGGCTGGCTGACATCTTCCACGGCCGGTCGCAGCTGATCGTCTACCACCACATGTGGCACCCGGGCGCCGAGTGGCAGTGCGGGGGCTGCACCAGCCTCACTGCGGTGTTCACCCGGCTGGGCTTCCTCGAGAACTACGACGCGCGCTTCGTGATCGTGACGCAGGGGCCGATCGACGAGGCCCTCGCGTACGCCGACCGCGTCGGTAACAGGATGACCTGGTACTCCACCGCCGACAGCCCGTTCGGCGCCGACGTCGACGCCCCGGCCGGCGGCGGCTTCGCCGTGAACGTCTTCCTCCGCGACGGCGACACGGTCTATCGCACCTGGCACACCGCGGGCCGCGGCACGGAACAGCTCACCTATACGTTCGCCCTGGTCGACCTGCTGCCCTTCGGCCGGCAGGAGGAGTGGCAGGACTCCCCGGCCGGCTGGCCGCAGTCGCCGGCCTACAGCGGCTGGCTCGACTCGCCCGACGTCGCCCGCCTGTACGGCCCCGGAAAGTAGCTCCATCATGGACCGGTGATCGATGAACTGGCGGCTTTTGCCGTTGCCGCGATGCCGGGGCTGATCGAGCGGATTCCGGCTGCGCCCGCCCGGCTGCTGGGCCGGATCGGGGCGCCGGAGGACCCGGTCTCGCCGGCGGCCCGGTGGCCGTCGGCGGTGCCTGTGTCGCCGCGGTTCGGGCCGCGTGGTGAGGAGGCTGCGGCGGTCCGGGCTCTGCGGTCGTTCGGGCCGATGACGACCGAGCGGCTGCTGGGCGCGCTCGAACTGTTCCTGGCCGGTCCGGAAGGGGCCGGTTGGAGTTCCGCGCCGGGCCTGGCCGACGGGGTGAGCGGGCCACCACCCGGCGGGCAGATCATGGTCGGCACCGTGCGCGGTGGTGACCAGCAGAGCGAAGCCGTGGAGGCCGCGGCTCTGCTGGATCGGTTGTACCCGGGTGCCGCCGATCGCACGGCTGCTCTGACGCAGGCCGTCGCCGGCGACCCGGCCGTCGCGGCCCTGCTCACCGCGATGCCGGACGGCGCCGATGAAGCCGCCCTCGCCGCCCGGCACGGGGCCGTGCACCTCGCCCTGGCGATCACGGTTGCGGGTAGCGTCATCGAGCAGGTGGGGCCGTTTCCGATCATCGACCGGGTTCCGGCCACGGTCGGGCTGGCTACGGGTGTCGCCGCGTTGCTGCTGCGTGACCTGCCGATGCCCCGGGAGTATGCGGCGGCTTTCCTGGCCAAGATCCGCGCCGAGTACCTGTTTCCCCGGCACAGCCACACCCAGGCCGCCGTGGCGGGTCACCGTTTCGCGCTGACCGAGAACGGGACCTGCCCGGACGCTGACTTCTCCGGCAACGGGCTGGCCGCGGCCGTCGACGGTGGTGTGGTGATCCGTACCGGCGTGGGGGAAGGTTCCGTCCGTGTCGAGGCGGTCGTGCTGGCCGAAGCGCCCGCCGAGGTGGAGGAGCACTGGCCGGACGTCGTCGAGGTCAGCTGGCACGCCGAGACGGGCCTGGCGTCGTTGAGAGAAGCCACCGGGCGGGCCGGCCCGACCCCGCCCTGGCCCGGCGACTACCGGGTGCGGGTGCACGCTCGTGGCCGCGACGACGGGGACGCCGCCTACGAGAGCTACCGGCTGGTCGTGTGGGCCGCGCCCGCCGCACCACCGATCGTGCACCGGAGCTTCGACCGGCTCGGTCACCGGCTGCGGGGCGAACCCGAACCGGTCCGGGCGGTGCCGCCGCAACACGCCTACCGCTGGGTGCAGCGCACCGCGCTGACCGTCGCCGCGACGGTGACCGTGGTGACCGGTACCCCGTTCGCCGAGGTGCTGCGGGCCTTCGGCGCCGACCCGGACCAGCCGGAGCCGTTCGACCGGACGGAGATGGAACCGGACTGGATCACCGCACTGGACACCGGGGACGCGGTGGTGGTCGTGGAGTTCAACGGCTACTACGGTTCCCGGGCACCGGTGTTGCAGGCGGCGTCCGGGCGGGGGCGGGCGGCCAGCATGTTCTGGAACGTCAACGCCGTCACCCGGCTGTCGTTCGCCGAGCGTGGCGAGCTGCTGGCCGGTTTCGAGCCGATGGGTGGCGAGTCGGCCCCGCCGAAGGTCGCCGAGTGCCTGGCCGGTATCGATTTCGGCGAGCTCGGCGACCGTACCGAGAAGGGGCTGGTGGCGGTGGAGCGTTTCACCGGTCACGTCTTCACCGCCGACGAACTGGCCGCGATCGAGGCCGCTGGAAGCGGTTACCGGGTCAAGCAGGAGAAACAGCGCTGAAGAGCGGGGTGAGCAGCTGGACGCCGAAGCCGGTGCCGCCTTGGGCGTCGCCGAACAGGGCGGCCATCCGCGGGCCCAGGGCGAGGACCGCACCGTGGGTGAGCGTCGCGACGTCCACCAGTGGGCAGAACGCGCGCACGTGCAGGTCCGGCGCGACCTCGGGAAGCATCGCCCTGGCGTGCAGGATCGCCGCCACCGGTGAGTACGGCGGCACAGCGGGCGGCGGTCACGACGTGAGTTCCTCCGCCCGGGCCCGGCAGGCCACCACCGCCGACTCGAACAGACCACCCAGGTCACCGGCTTCGAAGGTCTCGACGGCGCGCTGGGTGGTGCCGTTCGGGCTGGTGACCTTGCGGCGCAGGTCGGCCGGGTCCTCGCCGGTCTCGGCGAGGAGTTCGACCGCGCCGCGGAACACCTGCTGGGCCAGCACCAGGGCGGTGTCCGGGTCGAAGCCCTGCCCGATCGCCGAGTCGCGGAGCTTCTCGACGAGCAGGAAGACGTACGCGGGCCCGGAACCGGCGACGGCGGTGACGCTGTTGAACCGGTCCTCGGGCACCTCGACGACCTCGCCGAGACCGGCCAGCAGGTCGCGGACCTGCTGGAAGACGCCGGCCGGGACGTGGGGTGCCGGGACCAGCCCGACCACCCCACGGCCGACCGCGCTCGGCGTGTTGGGGGTGCACCGCAGAACGTGCACCCCCTCGGCGAGCGCGGCGGTCATCGTGTCGACCCGGGTGCCGGTCGCGGCGGACAGCACCGCCGTGCCGGGCCGGATCGACGCCGAGAGATCGGCGAGAACCTCGGCCATCTGGTACGGCTTGACCGCCAGGATCACCACGTCGGCGTCGCGGACCGCGGTGTGCGCGGCCTCCGGGTCGGTCTCCAGCGAGGTGGCGACCGTGCCGGCCGGGAGTGCGCCGGCAGCGGTCGACGCGGCTCCGGCGGTACTGCGGTTCACCGTGGTGACGGAGGTGAACGCGGTGCCGGACCGGGCCCAGCCGGACAGCATGGCCCGGGCGATCGACCCGGCGCCGACCACGGCGAGACGTGGGCCGGTCATCGGACCACGAGACCGTTCTGGATCACCGTGCGGTCCCGGTCGCGGTCGGCGATGACGTCGATGTCGGTGAACGGGTCGCCGGACCAGACCACCAGGTCACCGGCGGTCCCGATGGCGAGCCGGCCGAGGTCGTCGCGGCCCAGCAGGGTGCTGTTGCCGCCGGTGACGGCCCGCAGCGCGGCCAGGGCGCCGACCGCCTCCTTGATCAGGCGGACGCCGACGAGCTGCTCGGAGACCAGGTCACCCATGTTGTCCGAGCCGAAGCCGACGGTGACCCCGGCTTCCAGGGCGTACCGGACGGCGTCGCCTCCGGCGTGCAGCACCTCGCGGTTCTTCTGCTGGGCCACCTCGGACAGGCCGAGCTGGGCGCCGAGGCGGTCCATCGCGTCGTACGCGCCCAGGGTCGGCACCAGCACCGCGTCGTGTTCGGCCATCAGCCGGGCGGTCGGCGCGTCGAGCAGGTTGCCGTGTTCGATCGAGCGCACCCCGTTGACCACCGAGTGGACAATCGCCTCCGGGGAGTAGGCGTGCGCGGCCACGTAGCTGCCGCGACGCCGGGCCTCGTCGGTGACCGCGGTGATCTCCGCCGCCGAGTACTGCGGCACGGCGATCGGGTCGACGGGCGACACCACACCGCCCGAGGTCATCAGCTTGATCGCGTGCGCGCCGTGCCGGAACCGGTCGCGCACCGCCACCCGCAGGGCTTCGACACCGTCGACGACCTCGACGGCGCAACCGTCGTGGCAGGCCGAGTCGTCGCCGGCGCCGCGGTAGTCGCCGTGCCCACCGGTCTGGCTCAGTGCCGCCCCGGTGAAGAAGTACCGCGGCGACACGATGACACCCTCGTCGATGGCCCGGGCCAGGCCGGCGTCGCCGCCGGCCGGGTCGCGCACCGTGGTGAACCCGCGGTGCAGGGCGTCGCGCAGCCGGTGCTGGGCCCGCAGGGCCACGTAGCTGCGGGGCGCTTTCTCGATCGGCCCGGATTCCAGGGAGATCGCGTAGGCGTGGAAGTGCGCGTCGATCAGTCCCGGGGTGACCACGGCGCCGCGCGCGTCGACGGTGCGGACGCCGGCCCCCGTGGCGACGTCACCGATCTCCCGGACGACGCCGTCGACGATCCGGATCGAGCCCTCGGTCAGTTCCTCGGTGTGGCCGTCGAAGATCCGTGCGTTGCGGACGATCAGGTCGCCACCGCTCACGCCGTCACCCCGTTCCGCCGGTCCGTGGTGGCGCCGCCGGAGCAGGCCGGGATCGGGTCGGGTGACGCGCGAGGGGTCCGCCGCCGGGTGAGCAGAGTACGGATCACGGTGACCTCCGGATGGTGACTGCCGAACACTACGGTGTGACATTTCACTAGGACAAGAGCTTTCACAGTTGACACGTCCGGCGGCCCGGAGGCGGACAGGTTGACCGTCAGGTTACGTTCTGCGCCTTCGCCGGCCCGGCCCAACGGCCCCTGACCTGCGCGATGTGGTTGACCATCAGCTCCTGGACAGCCGCCGGCTCGTTACGCTCGACAGCGTCCAGAATCGTGTGGTGCTCGCGCGCCGAGGCCTCCAGCTCACCGCTCTCGTACAGCGCGGCCAGCCCGTACAGCCGGGTCCGGCCCCGCAGACCGGAGATCAGCGAACAGATCCGCTGATTGCCCGCATAGTCCAGCAGGCGCAGATGAAAAGCCCGGTCGGCTTCGGTGTACGCCACCAGATCACCCTCCCGGGCACCGGCGACGATGGCCTCGGCCATTTCCCGCAGCATCGGCATGTCACCGGCCGGGATGATCGGCGTGACCCGGGCCATCAACGGCGGCTCGATGAGCATCCGCAGCTCGGTGATCTCGTCGAGGTCGCCCTCGTCGATCGCGGTGACCCGGAAACCCTTGTTCCGCACCGTCGTGACCAGGTTCTCCCGCACCAGATCCAGCATCGCCTCACGCACCGGAGTCGCCGAGACGTTGAAGCGCGCGCCGAGACTGGGCGCGGAGTACACCGCCCCCGGCTCCAGCTCACCGGAGATGATCGCGGCCCGGAGCGCCCGGGTCACCTGCTCACGCAGACTCACCTTCTCGAATTGCTGGATGCTGGTCCTCTTCGATGGCACGTTCGCTCCCCACTGATAAGTGAGCAGATACTAGCCGTGGTCATCCCCGGCCAGATCCGCCAGCGAAATCGGAGCCGCGAGGGTACGCCGCGACATCGGCGCCAGATCGGCAGCCGTCAGGTCCCGGCCCGGCGGCACCGCCAGCGCGGCCGCGGCGAATCCACAGACCCGCCCCTGACACCAGCCCATTCCCGGCCGGGCGAGCAACTTGACGGTACGCGCGTCGGTCGCGCCGAGCGTGTCCCGCGCGGCACACACCTCACCGACGGTGACCTCCTCGCACCGGCACAGCGTGGTCTCCGGCTCCAGCCAGTCCCGCCAGCCCGCCGGGATCGGATGGGCCCGGTGCATCGCGCGAGCGAACGCCCGCCCACGCCGGATCACCCGTTGGAGACGCCGGGTTCCCCCGTCCGGAACCGGCCGCCCGGCGTCCCGGCCGACCGCGAAACCGGCCAGCTCCCCCTCGGCGACCGCCAGCAGGGCGCCGCCGACCCCGGTGGCCTCCCCCGCCACCCAGACCCGGTCGACGTCGGTGCGCTGCCACGCGTCCACCACCGCCACCAGGGACTGGTCCACGTCGACCCGGGTCGCGGCGCCGAGCGCGGTCACCAGCTCCATCGACGGGGTGAAGCCCCAGCCGGTGGCGACCAGGTCGACCTCGAGATCGGCACGGGCCAGCCCGGTCAGTCTGCCGCCACTGTCCAGACGTCCCAGCCGCACCGACTCCACCCGGTCCGCACCGGAGATCCGGGTGATCACGGTGCGGGTGCGCAGCGGAATCCGGTGACGGGCGAACACCGCGGCGTACTCGAAAGCCTCCAAGGCCTTGGAGGGAACCGCAACCGCACCGCCGGGCGTCCTGGCCCAGCCGGCCGGCGAGCCCGCCTCGCAGACGGCGACGACCTTGGCCCCGGCCTCGGCCAGCCCGGCCGCGACCGGGAACAGGAACGGCCCGGTACCCGCGACCACGGCCCGTTTCCCGGCGAGGCTGCGATGGCCCTTGAGCAGCGCCTGGACCCCACCGGCCGCCATCACGCCGGGCAGATCCCAGCCGGGGATCGGCAGCTGCCGGTCGTAGCCGCCCGGGCAGAGCACCAGCCGGACGGCCGTCACCAGCGCCGGAACTCCCGGGGTCTTCTCCGAGGCCACGGTCGGGGTCAGATGCAGCGCGTACGCCCCGGCACCGGCCACCGGTTCCAGGAACCAGACCTGATGCCCGGCGATCCGGGTGACACTCCCCCGGCTCTCCAGCGCCCGCAGCCGGTCCCGCAACCCGGTGAACCGGCGCCACTGGTGCTGCCCACGGCTCTCGTCCGTGCTCGGCACCGACTCGTCCGGGTGCCGCCAGAACTGGCCGCCCGGCTGCCGCCCGGCATCCACCAGCACCACCCGCAGGCCCTGCTCGGCAGCGGTGACCGCGGCGGCCAGACCGGCCGGGCCGGCACCGACCACCGCGACGTCGTAGGTCTCACTCATCACCGGTCTCCAGCTTCATCCCGTCCCGGGCGGTGACCAGGCACGCGCGCTGGTTGGGGACGCCGTCCACGGTCACCAGGCAGTCGAAACACACCCCGATACCGCAGAACAGCCCCCGCGGGCGGCCGTTCCTCCGGGTGGTGCGCCAGGCGACGACACCGGCGTCGGTCAGGGCCGCACCGACGCTCTGCCCCGGCCGGGCCGAGATCGGCCGCCCGTCGAGGGTCAGATCCAACTCGGTCATGCTGCCTCCCGCAGGGCGAACCGCTCAGGGGCGAACGGGGCGAGATCAAGCTCGGGTTCGGCACCGGTGATCTGCTGGATCAGGAGTTTCGCGCTGCCGACCGACAGGCCGATGCCCGCGCCCTCGTGCCCGGCGGCGTGCGCCAGCCCGGGGGCCCGCGGATCCAGGCCGATCACCGGCAGATGGTCCGGGCAGTACGGCCGGAACCCGAAGTAGCTGCGCATCACGTTGACCCCGGCCAGCGACGGGTACAGCCGCAACGCCTTGCCGGCGATCTCGCGCAGCGCGGGCAGCGACACGGTCCGGTCGAAACCGACCCGCTCCCGCGACGACCCGATCAGGATCGTGCCCGACGCGCTGCCCTCGATGACCGTGGAGGTCTGCAGCGACTCGTCGGAACTCTGGGTGCTGGCGACGTACTCGCCCGCGTACACCTTGTGGAAGACCGTCTTCGGCAGCGGCTCGGTGATCAGGATGAAACCCCGGCGCGGCAGCACCGGCACCTCGACCCCGGCCAGCTCGGCGATCTGCCCGGCCCACGTCCCGGCGGCGTTGACCACGTGACCGGCCGGCACGTCGCCCTGGTCGGTGCGGACCCCGGTCACCCGGTCGCCGTCGCGCAGGAACCCGGTCACGGTGACACCGGTGCGCACCACCGCACCTGCCTCCCGGGCCATCCGCAGCAGGTGCGCCGCCATCAGCATCGGCTGCACCTGACAGTCCTGCGGATAGAACGCCGCACCGCTGATGTCCCGGGTCAGGTGCGGCTCGTACTCCGGCACCCGGTCCACCGGGACGTCCTCGACCACGATGCCCGCGGCCCGCTGCCGGGTGGCCAGCTCGGTCAGGCCGGTGGCGCCGGCCGGGCTGGACGCCACGACCAGACCACCCTTGGCCTCGAACTCCCACAGGTCACCGTGCTCGGCCAGTTCCCCGTTCCAGAGCTGGTTGGAGTACAACGACAGATCCAGCTCGGGGCCGGCCTCCTTGTCGGAGACCAGCAGATTGCCCTCACAGGCGCTGGTGGTGCCACTGACGATCGCACCCCGCTCCAGCACCTCGACGCTGAGCCCGGACCGCGTGGCGTAGTAGGCCGTGGCAGCGCCGAGCGCACCGGCCCCGATGACCACGAGGTCCGGGGCCGTCACAGCTCGAAACCCGTGGGGAACGGGTCGGTGGGGTCGTACATGTACTGCGCGGTCCCGGTGATCCAGGCCCGCCCGGTGATGGTCGGCACCACGGCGTCGAAACCACCCACGTCGGTACGCTCGACCAGCCGGCCGGTGAACCGTGTCCCGATGAACGACTCGTTCACGAAGTCGGTGTCCAGCGGCAGCTCGCCCCGCGCGTACAGCTGGGCCATCCGGGCGCTGGTGCCGGTGCCGCACGGCGACCGGTCGAACCAGCCCGGGTGGATGGCCATCGCGTGCCGGGACAGCCGCGCCGTCGACCCCGGCGCCTGCAGATAGACGTGATGGCAGCCGGAGATGTCCGGGCGCAGCGGGTGCACCGGCCGGTTCTGCTCGTTGATCGCGTCCATGATCGCCAGCCCGGCGTCCAGCAGCCGCTGCTTGGCCGCCCGCTCGAACGGCAGCCCCAGCTTCTCCAGCTCGACGACGGCGTAGAAGTTGCCGCCGAACGCCATGTCGTAACCGACACTGCCCAGCCCGGGCACCTCGACGCTCTGGTCCAGGGCCAGCGCGAACGACGGCACGTTCCGGATCGTCACCGAGGTGGCCTTACCGTTCTGCACCGCGACCCGCGCCTCGACCAGACCGGCCGGGGTGTCCAGGCGCAGCGTGGTGACCGGCTCGACGACCGGCACCATACCGGTCTCGACCAGCACCGTCGCCGCGCCGATGGTGCCGTGCCCGCACATCGGCAGCAGCCCGGAGACCTCGATGAACAGGATCCCGTAGTCGGCGTCCGGACGGGTCGGCGGCTGCAGGATCACCCCGCTCATCGCCGAGTGCCCGCGCGGCTCACGCATCAGGAACAGCCGCAGATCGTCGTTGTTCTCGATGAACCACTGCCGGCGCTCGGCCATCGTCGCGCCGGGGAACACCCCGACCCCACCGGTGACGACCCGGGTCGGCATGCCCTCGGTGTGCGAGTCGACCGCGTGGATGATCCGATCGGTCCGCACCGGCTCACTCCCCGCCGTCGGTGTCGCGCAGTTCCCCGGGCAGCAGGTGCTGCGGGAAACCCTGCCAGGCGACCGGCCGGACGAACCGGTTCAGCGCCGCGGTACCGACCGAGGTGGTGCCCGGCGCGGTGGTGGCCGGGTAGGGGCCGCCGTGCTGCTGCGCGTAGGTCACCGACACACCGGTGGGCCACTGGTTCCACAGCAGCCGGCCGGCCTTGCCCGCCAGCACCGTGAGCAGCTCCGGAACCGCAGCGTCGTCGTCCTGGGCCACCACCGTCGCGGTCAGCTGGCCCTCGACGATCTCGGCCACCCGGACCAGCTCGGCCTCGTCCTGGTAGGTGACGACCAGCGCGGTCGGCCCGAAACACTCGGTGAGCAGCGCCTCCGGGTCGGCCAGCACGTCCGCCGCCGTGGTCAGCAGCAGCGTCGACGCCGGGGCCTCGGCGGGCGTGCCCGCGGCCAGCACCTCGATGCCGGTGTGCGCGCTGAGCTGGTCCAGGACCCGCTGGTGACCGCTGACGATCTTGTCGTTGAGCAGCGGCGCCGGGGCCGGCAGGGTCGCGTCGCGCAGCAGGTCGAGCAGCTTCGCACCGGCCGGGGCCAGCAGCACACCCGGCTTGGTGCAGAACTGGCCGGCGCCCATCGTGAACGACCCGACGAAACCGTCGGCGATCTCCTGCGCGCGGGCGGCCGCGGCCTGCTCGGTCACGAAGACCGGGTTGACACTGCCGAGCTCGCCGTAGAACGGGATCGGCTCGGTGCGCGACTGGGCGATGTCGAACAGGGCCCGGCCGGCCGGGATCGAGCCGGTGAAGGCGCCCGCCCTGATCTGCGGGTGCACGAGCACCTCACGGGCCTGCTCCGGGCTGTGCACTAGCGCGAACAGGCCGTCCGGCGCACCGGCGGCACGCAACGCGTCCAGCACCACCCGGGCGGTGGCGTCGGACAGCTCCGGGTGCCCCTCGTGGGCCTTGACGATCACCGGGCAGCCCGCCGCGAGCGCCGAGGCGGTGTCGCCACCGGCCACGCTGAACGCGAACGGGAAGTTCGAGGCGGCGAAGACGATCACCGGTCCGAGCGGCACGGCGGTCCGGCGCAGGTCCGGGCGGGGCGCGCCCATCGGCCATTCCGGGTCGGCGTGGTCCACGCGTACACCCAGATGGTCTCCGGCCGTGGCGGCGCCGGCCAGCAACCGCAACTGGAAGGTGGTGCGCTTCAGCTCGCCGCGCAGGCGGGCCTCCGGCAGGTGCGACTCGCGCCGGGCGATCGGGACGAGGTCGTCACCGGCGGCGTCCAGGGCGTCGGCGACCGCCACCAGCACCCGCTCCCGGTCCTGGCGCGCGGTGGCCGCCCACGTCTTCGCCGCGGACACCGCCTGAACGATCAGCTGCTCGGTCGTCATCTGGTTCTCCTTCGTCACTGACCGTCTGTTTCCTGATGACGCTGGTACAGGGCGGTGGCCACCACCAGGTCCTCCCACGCCATCCCTACCCCGGAGAAGATCGCCGGGCGTCCCGGTGTCCGCTCGAACCTGCCGTTGACCAGGTCACTGAGGTTCGCGACAGGCAGGGCAGACCATTCTTCGCCGGTACGGGCCTGCAACAGGTTTCCCGCCTCCCGCATCGCCGAAGCACGCGCCTCCACGGCCACGTCACCACGCCGCACGAGAGCGGCGGGCAGCTCGGCGCGCTGGGCCCCGTGCGAGCCGATCGCCGCCACGACGGCGTCCGCGGCGACCAGCGCGTCGTCCAGCACCGGGGTGGAACTGGAGGTGACGCAGAGGACGACGGCGGCATCCCGCACGTCGTCCGGGGTGCCGGCCCGCACCGCGAGACCCTCGTGCCCGCTCATCCGCTCGGCGAACGCCTCGGCCGCACCGGGACGACGGCCGGTCACCGCCACGTCCAGCGGACGGTCCAGCACCGCGGACAGGCAGTGCAGGTGCCGTTCGGCCTGCGGACCGGTGCCGACGACCACGACCCGGATCGGCTCCGGGCCGAGATCCGGGCCGGCCGCCAGCAGATGCTTGATCGCCGTCACGGTGGTGGCCGGCGTACGCAGCAGGGTCAGTTCCACCGCGTCCATCAGAACTCGCGGCGCGAGGTCGTCACTGGCGAACAGCGTGTAGACACCCTGGATCTTGGGCAGGCCGCGGGCCGGGTTCTCCGGGGCGATGGTCAGGAGCTTGACCCCCGACCACGTCTGCCCCGAGGTGGGCATGACCAGGAACTCGCCGCGCGGGGCGGGCGAGAACAGGCGGGGGCTGTCGACCTCGGGGTCGACCTCCCCCGACCTGAGCGCCCGCTCCAGGAACCCGACCACGTCCGGATACGTGGCCAGCGCGGCGAGCCGGTCGGCGGTGAGGAACGGAATGGTCATGGGATCAGTTGTAGCCCTTGTCGATGACGGCCTGGGTCTCGGCGGTGATCCGCGCGGTGATCTCCGGCGAAAGCTGCAGGCGCGGCGGACGGCAGGCGCCACCCTTGCGGCCGACCAGGTCCATCGACAGCTTGATCGCCTGGACGAACTCGGTCTTGGAGTCCCAGCGCATCAGCGGGTGCAGGTCCCGGTAGATCTTCAGCGCCTCGGCGGCATCCTCGGCCTTGCCGGAGGTGGACAGGTCGTAGACCTTCTTGCACGCGTTCGGGAAGGCATTGGTGTAACCGGCGATCCAGCCGACCGCACCGGCCAGGCCCACCTCGAACAGCACGTCGTCCGAGCCGACCAGCACGTCCAGCTCGGGCGCCAGCTCGCGCACCTCGTAGGCGCGGCGCACGTCGCCGGAGAACTCCTTCACGGCCACGATCAGTCCCTCACCGTGCAGTTCGGCCAGGAGGTCGGGGGTCAGGTCGACCTTGGTGTCGATCGGGTTGTTGTAGGCCACGATCGGCACCCCGACGGCCGCGGCGGCCCGGTAGTGCGCCACGACGGTGGCCCGGTCGGCGCGGTACGCGTTCGGCGGGAGCAGCAGCACGGAGCCGGCGCCGGCCTTGGCGGCCTGCTCGATCCAGCGGACCACTTCCTGCGAACCGTACGCCGCGACACCCGGCATGACCTGGAAACCGGCGGGGGCGGCCTCGACGGCGACCTCGACGACGCGGGCGCGCTCCTCGGGCGTGAGAGTCTGGTACTCACCGAGCGAGCCGTTCGGCGTCACCCCGTCCATGCCGTTCGCGGCGAGCCAGCGCACGTGCTCGGCGAAACCGTCATAGTCGACGGACAGGTCGTCGTTGAAAGGAAGGGCGGTCGCGACGTTGATTCCGTGCCACGGCTGCTTCGCCATCGTGTGGTCTCCTCACCAGTAGTTGCCCACATGCTATGTGACATTGCACTGTCCGGACAAGGCTTCCGCCGCTTCATTCACGGCCCGTCTATGCGCCCGCCCGCCGCACCGTCGACGACACCCCCACCAGCTCCGGCCGCGCCGGAACCAGCAGCGTGGTAACCCCGAGCGCCTCGTTCATCGCGGCCAGCTGACACTCCAGGCCCAGGTCGGTGCGGTTGCGCACCCCGCGCACGATCACGTCGGCCCGATTCTCCCGGCAGAAGGTCGCGGTCAGCCCGGCCCAGGCGGTCACCACCACGTTGTCCCACTCTGGCAGGACCATTTTTCGTACGCCCACCGCCCGCTCCGTCGCCCCCGCGCCGGGACTCTTGTCCGGATTCACCGCCACCAGCACCGTGACCAGGTCGAACTGCCGCCGGACCCGATCGACGACATCAAGATGCCCCGACGTGAACGGGTCGAACGTCCCCGGATAGACGGCATGCGTGGCCACCCGCCGATCCTATTGCAGAGCGTCATCGATGGGGCCCGCCGCCCGGCCGCCCGTCCCGACCCGCTCCTCCGGCCCATCCCGCCCTGCTCCCGCTTCTCCGGCCCGGCCCGTCGTCGCGCCCGGCGTGATCCGGCTGACATCTCGCGGGCGGGGCTCTTCCGGGGCCGAGATTGTCGTACCCGCGGAGCATCATGACCGGGTGACCACTTCCGCGGGCGAACTCCTCGCCACCGTCGTGGCCCGCGCGGTCGCCGACTTCGCGGGTCACAACGCCTACGTGCGCGGCGGCACCGCGGTCCACGCGGTGGCGACGGTCCGCTGGCTCGGCGAGCTGGAGGTCCCCGCCCCGCTCTGCCACGTCGGCGTCAGCGGCGGCGAGCTGGCCGCCCTGCGCCCGACGACCGCCCCGGTGACGTGCCGCCGTTGCCTGCGCCGCCAGGGCGCCGACGAAACCCCCGGCCCATCGGCCACCCAGCAGCTCTCCCTGTTCCCGGCGACCCGAACACCACCCGATCAGCCGGCGTCGGGGTAACGCCTCAGGTAGGCCCGGGCCCGGCGCCACAGGAGGACAGCTTCGACGGTCCGGTAGGCACCCAGCAACAGCAGCGCGATGCTGCCGTAGAGGATGAAACGGCCGACGTGGCCGTTCAGGGCCAGGACGATCAGTACCGGCAGGCCGGCGAAAGCGGCGATGAGCCCGGTCGCCATGACCGGCCCCGACCGACAGATCCGGGTCGCCTCGGCCACCGCGTGCGGATGCTGTTTCTGATCGCGGATGGCGCGAAGGGTCTCCTTGTGCAGCTCCGGCGCTCCTGACCAGTCCGGCTGCGGCGCCATTCCGGGATGGCGGCGCAGCACGACGAGCAGGGCGGTGGAGACAGCCGCACCCGCAAACATGATCATCGCCCAGAGCAGCAGAGCGATCGCAGCCTTACCGGCCGAGGAGAAGACCATGGCCAGAACGCCGGCGACGATCCCCGCCCCGGCGAAGGCGGCCGCCCGGACAGCGACCTTGCGCCGGGTGGGCCACGGCCGAACGGGAAGAACGTCCACAACAGACTCCTACCCGCCCGGACCCGGAACCAATCGACCGCCGCCCGTGCCCGGAACCGCACGTCACCGCGGCTCAGCCGGCTCTTCGTAGGACTCTCGCAGTGCCCGCTTCAACAGAGCGAGGTCCGTGTCGAGGGCACGGCGGCTGGTCAGGCGCAGCAGTGACCCGAGCAGCGGGAGGCGAGGGGCGAAGTCCAGAACGTGGTCGATACGGGTGCCGGCCGGAGTTCCGGTCAGATGGAACCTCAGTTCGGCGTGCCGGAACATCGGTGAGCCGAGCAGAGCGAAACTCAACTCGGAGACGGGCTCCCAGACGGTGACCCGGAAATCCTGCCGCTTGCCGCCCGGCGAGACGGTGGTCGCCTCCCACCCGACACCCAACGGGCCGGTCGAGCGTGGGATGACCTCCGCGATACTGCGATCCCACCGCGGTGTGGTCCGAACCGGATCGGCCAGAAACTCCCACACCTGATCAGCACCCTGCGCAACGACGATCGAGGATTCCAGCCGCATACCGTCCACGGTAGGCAACCTCCGCCAGGCCGTCCGCGTGGATCAACTCCGCGGGATCGCCTATGGCATGATCTGCCGCCATGGACGACGTGGAACGGTTCCGGCGGCTGGCCCGGGAACGGGGCGCGACCGACGGCGCGATCGACACCTGGCTGCAGTTCAACCGGCCGAAGGTCGAGCTGCACGCCACCGGTGACGGTCCGCCCGCCGGTCGCTTCGGCGGACGCCCGTTGCTGCCGGAGAGCGCGGCCTGGCCGATGATGGACGGCCGGATGCCGTACTTCTTCCTGGCCGAGGTCGACTGTGCCGCGCTCGCCCCGGAGATGCCCGGACTACCGCCGGCCGGCACCCTGCAGTTCTTCGTCAGCGACTTCTACGACGCGGAAGAGGGCGCGGTCTTCTACTACCCGCCCGGCACCGCACTGACCGACACCGGGCCGCCGCCGGGCTCGCACGAGCCGACCGTCCTGGCCGGGCACCCGCTGCACGTCCGTCGCCGGGGCACGATGCCTCCCGATCCGGGCCCGGAGGACCCCACACCCGACTACGACCTCGACATCGAGGACTGGTGGGACGAGGTCATGACGGGCGAGGGCCGGATGCACATGGGCGGTATGGCCCAGCGGCTCTACTACGGCTTCCCCGGGCCCCGGGAGTTCGAGTTCGAGGACCCGTACACCGATGCGGTGCGGCTGGCGGAGTTCTTCTTCGACCCGGAGGAGTTCACCGAATTCGATCCGCAGAGGATCGAGTTCATGATCTATCCCGACGACCTGGCCGCACGGGCGTTCGACCGGGCCTGGGTCGGCACGACGATCAACGACTGAGCCGCCGGCGCCGACGGTCCTGGTGGGTACGGGGTCGTGGGCTCAGGCGCCGAACTCCCAGAACGCCCGTAGCGCCGTGATCCGGCCGGTGCCGTCGGTGCGGTAGGTGAAGACGCCGTTCACCCGCATCGTGTCGCCGGTCGGGAACTTCAGATGGATGGCGCCCACGTCGGCCACCTCGTCGCCGCACAGGTAGGAACGTTCGATCTCGAAGCGCATCGTCTCGACCTGGCCGATCACCGAGTCGTAGAACGCGGCGATCGCCGCGGCGCCCCGATGCCCCTGACCGTCGGGGCACAGGGGTGACGGGCCGACCGGGTCCTCCACCACGGCGTCGTCGGCGAACAGGGCCAGCCATCCGGCCCGGTCCCCCGCTCCGGCCGCCGCCTGTGAGCGGCGCGCCAGTTCCCGTGCAGTCGTCAACACAACCTCCCGAGACCGGAATTGATCAGTGGTGGGTGCCGAGATCGGGCGTGCTCCACCCGTACGGATAAATCGCCTTGATGTGTTGGTCGAGGGGACCGGCGGAGCCGGGCGGTGAATCCGGGCGCGGGTCGAGGCGGCCGAGCGTCCGCAGCACCGTCGTGGACAGGCGGCGGCGTGCCCGCGACGGGAGTGGCAGACCGCACCCCCGCAGGATCCGCGGGTCGACCTGGGCGGTCAGGATCGGGTTGATCAGCGGGCGGACCGGGCGCGGGAGCAGGGTCGGCAGATAGTTCAGGAACGCCCTGGTCAGGCGCTCGTTTTGAGGCTCGTACGCGACCTGTTCGTCCAGGTAACGATCCCAGCGGGCGCGCATCTGCGGCAGCGCCGGCGGCATCGGGTGATGCGAGCCGAACGCCCGGGCCACGGCACTGAAGTGCAGGCGCAGCGACTCGCGTTCCGCGTCGAGCACCGGGCGCCAGCCGAACCGGTCGGCGATCTCCAGGGACATCAGCGGTACGTCGCAGCCGACGGCCACGAAGTCGTCCGGGTGGATGTCGTAGTGCCGGTGCATGCCGTTGACCCGGCGGGCGGCGTCCCGGCCCGGCCCCGGGTCGAGACCGTGTTCCAGCACTTCGTTGACCAGCAGGGTGGTGTCGATGAACCGTCTGGCGGTGTGCTCGGTGAACTGCCCGGTGGCGTCGAGGATCCGCGACATCCGCGGGACGGCGAACGTCATCAGGTTCCCGGTGACCGCCTGCAGCAGCATCACCGACTGGAAGTCCAGGTAGAACAGCCGGGTGATCTCCCGGTGGTCGACGGCGGGATCCAGTGCGGCGATACGACGGCGGCGCGCGTCACGGTCCATACCGTCAGACGCTAACCGGCGGCGGGGTTCGTGGGAACCCGGGCACGCGGTCGTGCTATCCGGCGCCGATCGCTTCCAGGTGGGCGTCGAAGGCAGCGACCATGTCGAAGTCGGGGTCCAGCAGCCACCGGGTCTGCAGGCCGTCCATCACCGCGATCAGGCCGGCGGCGAGCCGGTCGGCGGGTGGCCCGGACGGCAGGTCGCCCTCCTCGCGGGCGGCCCGCACGGCGGTGGTGGTCTCCCGGCTGACCGACGCGTACCGCTCCCGGAAGAAGTCGTGCGCCGGATGGTCGGGCGCGGTCGCCTCGGCCGCGAGCGTGGTGAACAGACGGATCATGTCGCGGTCGGCGGCGTTGCGGCGGACCAGGGCGCGCAGCCCGGCGACGAACCCGCCCGGCGCCGCCCGCAACTCCATGCCGGCACCGACGTCGCGCTGTTCGAGCAGGGCCACCAGCAGGGCTTCCTTGGAACCGAAGTGGTGAATGATGTTGCCGGCGCTGACCCCGGCCCGCACCGCGACGTCGCGCAGCACTCCCCCACGGAAGCCGTGCTCGGCGAAGACGGCGCGGGCGGCGTCGAGGATGGCGCGCCGGGCCTCCCGGCCGGAATGGTACGGACCCCGCGGGCCCCGTTTCGGGGAAGAAGTCACGCTCCCGACCATATACAGTGGACGGTTCCTGGCCCCGGCGGGCCCCTACCGACCGGCGGTCACCAGGTGGGTTGCCGGGTCGTGGTCGAGGGCCGGAGTGCCGGCCACGATCACGTCGGCGCGCTCCCACGGGCGGTCCGCCTCCAGGAACGGGACCTCCTCGGCCTCCCACTCCTGCCACTGTCGTTGCGCCTCGGCCAGGTCGAAGCCGTTGCGGTCCATGTCGCGGCGCAATCCGCGTTCCTCGGCCTGGGCGTAGTCGGACTGGATCCAGATCGACACGTCCAGGAAGGGCACGAGTTCACGGCGGGACGCCCCGACCCCCTCGATGATCACGGTGCGGGTGGACGCGGGCACCTCGAGGTGGCCGGTGCGGCCGCGCGGCGCCCAGCCCGGTGGCTGAAAACGCACATCACGGCCTTGGCGGTACGGGGTGAGGATGCCGTCGATCATCGGCTCGGCCCACCCGAACCGCGAGTGCCACCACGCCACGTCGTCGGTGTGCACCACGGTCGCGTCACCGAGGGCGGCGCGCAGTCGTTCGGCGAACGTCGACTTGCCGGCGGCGCCCCGGCCGTCGACGGCCACGATCCGGGCCGGTGGGCTCATCAGCGACTGCACGAACACGTCGAAGCGCTCGGCCTGCCAGGGGCCGGCGGCGGGTTCTCCAGGTCCAGGTCTCATACCCCGGTCTACTACCCAGCAGGTCAGGATCCGATCCAGCGGTAGCGGCGTTCCGGGCGGCCGTGCACCGCGTACCGCAGCGTCACGGCGGCGCGGGCGGTGGCGTGCAGGTGTTCCAGGTAGCGGCGGGCACTCACCCGGGAGATGCCGACCACGTCGGCGCATTCCGCGGCGGACAGCGTGTCGGCGGCGGTCGAGAGCGCGTTGCGGACCAGCTGGGCGGTCTCGGTGCTCAGCCCTTTCGGCAGGGTGGCCGAGGCCCGCGGCGCGTAGGTCAGGGCGCGGTCGATGTCGGCCTGGTCGTTGTGGTCGGCGTACATGCCGGTGCGCTGGGTGGCGTACTGCTCCAGCCGGGTCCGCAGGTCGTCGAACCCGAACGGTTTCAGCAGGTAGTTGACCACCCCGCTGCGGACCGCGCCGCGGACCGCGTCGGCCTCCTTGGCCGCCGAGATGACCAGCACGTCGCTGTCCTGGCCGTCGGCGCGCAGCCGGGCGAGCACGTCGAGGCCGAACATGTCGGGCAGGTACAGGTCGAGCAGCACCAGGTCGGGCTGTTCGGAGCGGACCAGGTCCAGGGCGGCGGCGCCGGTGTGGGCCACCCCGACGACGCCGAAGCCGGGGATCCGGTCGACGAAGCTGCGGTGGATCCGGGCGACACGGAAGTCGTCGTCGACGACCAGGACACCGATCATCATGGTCTCCCCAGGGACAGGCGGGCGGTGAACATCGACCCGGCGACGGCGACCTCGCCGCCGTGCCGGGTACAGACGAGCCGGGTCAGGGCCAGGCCGATGCCGCGTTCGCCCTGCTCGGCGGCTTTGGTGGTGAAGCCGTGGGAGAACACCTCGTGGGCCAGTGAGGGGGCCACGCCGGGGCCGGAGTCGCGGACCATGATCTCCACGGTCGACCGGTCCTGCCGCAACTCCACCTCCACCCAGGCGTCCTCGAAGCCGCAGACCGCGTCGATGGCGTTGTCGACCAGGTTCCCCACGACCGTTGCCACGTCGGCGGCGTCGCCCGGGTCGAGGCGGTCCAGCGACGTGCGTTCGGAGATCCTCAGGCGCACCCGGCGTTCGGCGGCCTGCGCCGACTTGGCCATCAGCAGCGCCGCGACCGCGGTGTCGTGGACCCGGCTGGTCAGCGTCAGGTCCAGCGACGAACGGTGGCTGGCCAGGGCGTCCACGTACTGGACCACCTCGTCGTGCTCGCCGATCTGGATCAGCCCGGAGATGGTGTGCAGCTGGTTGGCGAATTCGTGGGCCTGCGCCCGCAACAGTTCGGTGGTGCTGCGGAACGAGCCCATCTCGCGTTCCAGCTGGGCCAGCTCGGTGCGGTCGCGCAGCGTGGTGACCGAGCCGAGCCCGGTGAGGCTCATCCGGTTCATCACCAGCACCCGCCCGGCCCGGACGACGACCTGATCCTTGTCGGCCGAGGAGAGGCCGGTGAGAACGTCGGCCAGCCGCCCGTCCACACCGAGGTCGCCCAGGGACCTGCCGACGCAGTCCTCCGGCAGGTCCAGCAGGGCCCGGCCGGGGGTGTTGACCAGGGTGATCCGGTGGTGCGGGTCGAGCGCGATGACCCCTTCGGCGATCCCGTACAGCATGGCCTCGCGGTGTTCGGCCAGGCCGGCGATCTCGCGCGGTTCCAGGCCCAGGGTCTGCCGCTTGATCCGGCGGGCCAGCAGCCACGACCCGGTCAAGCCGACGAGGCTGGCCAGACCGAGATAGATCCCCAGGTTGTACGACGATTCCAGGGCCCGTTGCCAGATCGTCGGGGACACCTCACCGATCACCACGATGCCCAGCTGGCGGCCGAGGTTGTCGCGCTGATCGCTGAGCACCGGCACCTGGGCCACCAGTTCGAGGGCGCCGTCGACACGTAACTCACCGGACCAGGCGCGCCCGTGGGCCACCGACGGGTCGCCGAGCGGCAGCTGTTCCCGTACCAGAGTGGGGTTTGTCGAATCGAGGACGACGCCGCGCGGATCGGTGACGGTGACCGAGGTGACGCCGGACTGGGTCTGGGTGGCCTGCACGATCGCGGGCAGCGCCGCCCCGGGCGCGGGTTGTTCGAGCTGAGCGCGGATCAGTGGATTGTCGGCGAGTTGTTCGGCGAGGGCAGCGACCCGGCGGCCCTCGACCCGGTTGAACGTGGCGGCGGACTGGGCGAGCGACAGCGCGGCCACCGCCACCAGCACGATCACGATGATCGCCAGCTGGAGGACCAGCAGCTGACCGGCGAGTGTCGGCCGTCTCAGATTCGTGACCACAAATTACTCAACCTCCGCTGATTACAGAACGCAGACACCCCCGTCGCCGGAGGGCCACCATCATCGCGCCGGACAGCCCCGAAACGAAAGAGAAACAACCATGAAAACATCGACCAAGGCGATCTTGGCGGCACTGATGACGGTGAGCCTCTCGGCCTGCGGCGCGACGGCGGGCGGTGGCGAGGAGAACAAGGGCGGTCCGGTCGCTGATCTGCGGCTGATGGTGCCGAACACGCCGGGCGGCGGGTACGACACGACGGCCCGCACGATCGCCAAGGTGATGGAGGACAACAAGATCGCATCCGGGGTCGAGGTGTTCAACCTGTCCGGGGCCGGTGGTGTGGTCGGGCTGCAGCGCACCGTCAACGAGAAGGGCAACGGCAAGCTGGCCATGCAGATGGGCCTCGGTGTGGTCGGGGCGTCCTACACGCAGAAGTCGCCGGCGAAACTGACCCAGACCACCCCGCTCGCGAAGGTGATCGAGGAGCCCGGCGCCATCGTCGTACCGAAAGAGTCGCCCTATCAGACCATCAACGACCTGGTCACGGCATGGAAGGCCGACCCCGGCAAGATCGCCGTAGGCGGCGGATCCTCCCCCGGCGGGCCGGACCACCTGCTGCCGATGCGCCTGGCCAAGACCGTCGGGATCGACCCCACCAAGGTCAATTTCGTGTCGTACGACGGGGGCGGCGAACTGTTGCCCGCCGTGCTCGGCGGCAAGATCGCGTTCGGCGCGAGTGGGGTCGGGGAGTTCCTGGACCAGGTCGAGGCCGGTCAGGTGCGGGTGCTCGCGGTGACCAGCGCGCAGCGTCTGGACGCGGCGAAGGACGTGCCGACGCTGAAGGAGTCCGGCATCGACATGGAGTTCACCAACTGGCGGGGCATCGTCGCGCCGCCGGAGATCTCCGCCGCGGACAAGCAGCAGTGGATCGACGTGCTGACCGCCATGCACGGCACCGAGGCGTGGAAGGCCGAGGTCGTCAAGCACGGCTGGACCGACGCGTTCGTCACCGGCGACCAGTTCGCCACGTTCCTGACCGAGCAGGACAAGGCCGTCGCCGACGTGCTCACCGACCTGGGTCTGGCATGAGGACTGGCGTGACCAGGGACCGGGCCCAATACGGGTTCTGCGTCTTCCTGGCTGCGGTCGGGGTGCTCGTCCTGGTCGACGCCACCACGATCGGGCACGCCTCCAGCAGCAACGACCCGATCGGCCCCCGGCCGGTGCCGATCCTGATCGGGGCGCTGCTGCTGGTGGTGGCGGTCCTCTACGCGATCGACGTGGCCCGCGGCGGCGTCGGCACCGAGGAGGACGGCGAGGACGTCGACCTGAAGTCGGGCATCGACTGGCGTACCGTGCTGCTGCTGATCGCCGCGTTCGGCCTGAACGCGGTGCTGATCGAACCACTCGGCTGGGTGATCAGCGGGTCGCTGCTGTTCTGGGGTTCGGCGTACGCGCTGGGCTCGAGAAATCATCTCCTCACCCCGGTGATCGCGGTGTCCCTGGCCCTGATCACCTTCTACGGCTTCGCCATCGGTCTCGGCGTCAACCTGCCGGCCGGCATCCTGCAGGGGATCCTGTGATGGGCGAACTCGGCAACCTGCTCGACGGCTTCGCCAACGTGGTGTCGCCGCAGAACCTGCTGATCGCGCTGATCGGCGTCACCATCGGCACCGCGGTCGGGGTGCTGCCCGGCATCGGCCCGGCGATGACCGTCGCGCTGCTGCTGCCGCTCACCTACGGCATGGAGCCGACGCAGGCGTTCATCATGTTCGCCGGCATCTTCTACGGCGGCATGTACGGCGGATCCACCACGTCGATCCTGCTCAACACACCCGGCGAGTCGTCGTCGGTGGTCACCGCCATCGAGGGCAACAAGATGGCCAAGGCCGGCCGGGCCGCGCAGGCCCTGGCGACCGCGGCGATCGGCTCGTTCGTGGCCGGCCTGATCGGCACCCTGCTGCTGGTGTTCGTGACCCCGCCGATGGTGTCGTTCGCGATCAGCCTGGGCGCCCCCGACTACCTGGCGATCATGCTGCTCGGGTTCATCGCGGTCAGCGCGGTGCTCGGCGCGTCCCGGATCCGCGGGTTCGCGTCCCTGCTGATCGGCTTGGCCGTCGGCCTGGTCGGCATCGACCGGGTGACCGGCCAGCAGCGGCTCACCTTCGACCTGCCGCAGTTGGCCGACGGCATCGACGTGATCGTGGTCGCGGTCGGTATCTTCGCCGTCGGCGAGACCCTGTGGGTGGCCGCGCACCTGCGCCGACGCCCGGCCGAGGTGATCCCGGTCGGTCAGCCGTGGCTGGGCCGCGACGACTGGCGGCGCTCCTGGAAACCGTGGCTGCGCGGCACCGGACTCGGCTTCCCGTTCGGCGTGATGCCGGCCGGCGGCGCCGAAATTCCGACCTACCTGTCGTACGCCCTCGAAAAGCGGCTCAGCAAGCATCCGGAGGAGTTCGGCAAGGGCGCCATCGAGGGTGTCGCCGGGCCGGAGGCCGCCAACAACGCGTCCGCCGCCGGAACCCTGGTGCCGATGCTGGCGCTCGGGCTGCCGACCAACGCCACCGCCGCGGTCATGCTCGCCGCGTTCCAGGGCTACGGCATCCAGCCCGGCCCGCTGCTGCTGCAACGCGAGTCGGCGCTGGTGTGGACCCTGATCGCCAGCCTGTTCATCGGCAACCTGCTGCTGCTGGTGCTGAACCTGCCGCTCGCCCCGGTGTGGGCGCGGCTGCTGCGGGTGCCGCGCCCGTACCTCTACTCCGGGATCGTGTTCTTCGCCGCGATGGGCGCGTACGCCGTCAACGCCCAGCCGTTCGACCTGCTCCTGCTGCTCATCCTCGGGCTGATCGGCTTCGGGATGCGGCGCTTCGGGCTGCCGGTGCTGCCACTGATCGTCGGGGTGATCCTCGGGCCGATGGCCGAACGGCAGGGCCGGATGGCGCTGCAACTGTCCGGCGGTGACCTGTCCGGGCTGCTCGGCGGGCCGATGTCGTACATCGTCTACGGCGTCATCCTGGTGATCCTGTGCTGGCCGCTGCTCAGACGGCGGGCCAGACCCGCACCGGCACCCGCGGAAACGCCACAGTCAGAAAATGCTCGGTGATCCGGTCGCCGGGCAGCGCGTCCGGCCACTCGGCGAGGATCTCCGGCAGCGTCCGGTGACCGAGCGCCAGCCGTAACAGCGCACCCGGCGGGAACTCGGCGTCCTGTTCGCCGGCCCGGCCACGTTCGGTGGTGATGTCGGTGAGCAGGCCGTCGGTGAAGTGCAGGCGGGCGGCCCGGCCGTACGCGCCGATCGTCATCGTGGACCTCGGCCAGCGCAGACCCGCCGCCTGCCAGCGGGCCTGGAGCAGCGGTTTCAGGTGGGCGATCAGGGCGGCGGGATCGCCGGTGCGGACGAACCAGCCGCGGGTACGGGTGGGGACGCCGGCCGGTCCGAGGACGCTCAACGGGTGTTCCGGGCCGAGCAGCAGCCGTAGTTCGGTCTGGGTCGGGTCGATGCCCTGCCGCAGGTAGGACCAGACGCCGTCGTCCGGGCGCAGGGTCGCCGCGACCACGGCCCGCGTCACCGGGGTGTGGACCAGGTAGCCGCCGTCCTCGTGGACGGCGATGACCCGGCGGACGATGTCGGCGGGGTGGCGGCCGGCGATCTCGTAACGCCAGAATTGCTCGTCGCGGGGGCAGCTCAGGACCTCGGTGTCCGCCACGGCCCGGTCCACGGCGGCGAGTTCCGCCGCGTCGTCGACGGTGGCCAGGCGGATCGTTTCGCTCTTACCTTGGCGTATTGTTTCGCTCTCACCGGCGGCGGGCAGCGCGGTCACCGGGATGCTCGGGGCGCCGTCGTTGGCCAGGGCGTAGTCGTAGCCGAACCGGCGGTAGAAATACGGGATGCCCTCGATCGTCTGCAACAGGACGTTCTCGGCGTCGAGGGTGCGGTGCACGGTGTCGAAGAGCAGCTCGGTCAACTGGTGGCCGCGGTGTTGTGGGTCGACACCGACCAACTCGATCACGGCCACCGGCAGGCGGACCCCGGCCAGACTCCACTCCTGGCGCAGCACGACGAGACTCGCGACCACCCGGCTGTTGTGCTCGACGACCACGAACATCTCCGGGTCGCGTCTCATCAGGGCCTCGACCCAGTGCCGGATGCCCGGATGTGGCTCGCCACCGGTCCGGTCCTGTAGTTGCACCGCGGCCTGCAACTCGGCGATCGCGGTGACGTCGGCGGCACGCCCGGGACGAACGTGGTAATCCATGCTTTACCTCCACTGCGGTTCAGGTTGCAGGCTTAGAGGATGACCAACGTCGATGAGGTTTACCAGCGGTTGAGTGACACCGGGCCGGAGCGGGACGGGTGGCTGTCCAACCACGCGCCGATGGCCGCCGAGGCACTGATCCGGCACGGACACGCCGACCAGGTGCACCGGTGGCTGGACGCCTACGCCGATCGGCTCGAACCACGGCCACGCGGGATCAGCCCGATCCGGGCCGAGGACTGGCGGTCACCGCTCGGGGATCCCCGTCGTACCGGCGACTGGCTGGTGTTCTTCGAACGGGAACTGGCGGCGGCGCCGTGGCGCGACGTGCTCGTCCAGTGGTGGCCGCGGCTGTTGCCCGGTATCGCCGCCGGGGCCACGCACGGGGTGATCCGGGTCGGTCATGCGGTGCGGTCACTGATCGCGGCGGAGACGCCGGAGCGGGTTGCCGAGTTGGGGCAGGGGCTGGCGTACTGGGCCGGGCGGTGGCAGACCCTCGCCCCACCCGGCGCCGGGCCCTATGCCGCGACCGATCCACGGGCAGCCCTGGACGCGGTGCCACGCGTGCCCGACCAGCGGTCCGGGGCCCGGGAGCGGCTGGCGCAACTCGCCGACACCCCGGGTTGGGCTTCGGCCGCCGGTGCGATCCCCGGCTCGTCCGCCACGGAAGACGTCCCCGCCAGGCTCGCCGGAATCATCGAGGCGGCGACACTGCGGCACGGCACCTTCGGGTACGCGTCCCCGGTCATGCTGGTCCACGCGGCCACCGCCCCGAACGCCGTCGCCCGCGTGCTGCCGGTCCTACCCCGCACCCTGTGGATGCCGAGCCTGGCCGCCGCGTGGTCAGCGACGGCCGCGATCACCGCCGCCTACTCCCCCGCCGCCCCGCGCCCCCTGCCGTCGTCGGCCGGGGATCTGATGGCCGCCGCTGCCGCGAGCGGCGACGAGCACGCGATCAAGTTCGCCGACACCGCCCTGGACGTCGGCGACCACGCCCTCGCCTCGGCCCGGCATTCGGTCAACATGCTCTCGTGAACCTAGGTTGATACCTTCCGCTCGCGTCGACCTAGGTTGATACCTCCCGGGAGCCGGGACTCACCGACAGCCGGCACGCCGCCCGGTATCGGGACGGCCCGGTGTTCCCAGCCGGCGACGCCGCGGCCGACCAGGCGGTAACGTGCGGGCATGGCGACGCGATGGACACTGGGCTGCGATGCCGCCGATCCACACCGGTTGGCGGCGTTCTGGGCCGGAGCGCTCGGCTATCAGCCGGAGCCCGGCTACCAGGATCCGGACGGCGCTTCGATCGTCGACCCGGACGGCGTCGGCCCGGCGATCGGCTTCCTGCGGGTGCCGGAGGGCAAAACCACCAAGAACCGGGTGCACATCGACATCCGGGCGACAGCCGCCCCCGGAGACCGCGAGCACCTGATCCGCACGACGGCGGCCAGGCTGGCCGCCGAGGGCGCAACGGTGGTCCAGGAACAGACCTACGACGGCCGGCTGGGCCACATCGTCATGCACGACCCCGAGGGCAACGAGTTCTGCGTCGCTTGACAACCACGGGCCTCTATATCGACGGGGGCTACTAGAAGGAAGCGCACCGGGCGGAGTTATGCTGGTTGGGCATGACCGATTCTTCGCATGAAGCCGTTGTCGATGCGGCTGAGCACGTCGCCGCCTATGGTGCGGCGTTCGCCACCGGGGCCAGTGAGCTGGTGGACCGGTTCTACGAACCGGGCGCGATTCTTGTTCCGCAGCCGGGGGCGGCGCTGTCCGGGGTGGACGCCCGGCGGTCCGCGTACGACCATCTGCTCGGTTTCGGGGTTCCGATGGTCGCCTCGACCCGGCATCTGTATGTGGCCGGCGACGTAGCCCTGTCGATCGTCGACTGGTCCATGCGCGGCACCGCCCGCCAGGGATTCCCCCTCGACATGACCGGCACGGCCGCCGACGTCCTGCGCCGTGGCACCGACGGCCGCTGGCGCTACCTGATCAACAACCCGTTCGGCACCGCGTCCTGAGGTGTGCGGGGACACCGCTGGCTATCGTCGTCGATGTGGTGAGCTTTCCGGTCGACGACGTCGTCCCCGCGGGTGAGAGGTTGCCGGCGCGGCCTCTCGGCGAGTTGTTCGCCGGCGCGCTGGTGGCCGGTGGTGACCCCGCACTCCCGGTCCTCGCGCCGGACGGTGTGCATCCGTTGCTGAGTGCTGTGGGCCGGGCGTTCGCCGAGCACCGGCCGCTGGTGTTGTCGCCGGACGCGGTGTGGCTGACCATTGCCCACGGGATCGCGCAGCACGTCCGTCTGCACGCCGGGGAGCTGCGGCCACGGCTGGTGTCGTGGCCGGATCGCCGCTGGCTGGAGGTGTCGCACGCCGGGCCGATGCCCGTCGATGCCGAGTCCTGGCGTGCCCTGGTGGGGTCGTTCGGCCGGCTGCTCGCCGCCGAGGTCGTCGATGCCGGTCTGTTCGCCTGCGACTTCTCCACGAGCACCGATGTCGAGCGGGTCGCGGGTCAGGTCGTGCTGCTGGACGCGTACTCGCCGTACTTCTCGTTGTGGTTGCAGTGTGTCTGTGGCATTCCCTCGATCACCCTCACCGGCACGGTGGCGGACTGGCGCAGGATCCGGGAGCGGGTGGACGCGCTGCCCGGTTTCGGGCTGGAGCGCTGGTGGCGGTCGCTCGCCCCGATCGCCGACCAGTTCACGCACGCCGCGGCGGGCGCGGTGGACACCGGGTTCTGGCAGCGGATCTACAATCCGGCGGATGCCTACGGCGGTGACGTGATCACCGGATGGGCGGCGCGGCTGTACCCGTACCTCTCCGGCGGCGGTGTCGTCGACCGGCCGAACCCGCTGTTGAACCTGCCGATCGACCAGCCCCGGGAGCTGACCTCGGGCCGGATGGGCTACACCGGTCCGGGAGTGCGCAGCGACGCGGTCCCGGCCACCCTCTCCCGCGTTGTGATCACCGTCAACGACCGGGCCGGGCGGGACAATCGCACGGTGGACCTGCATGCCGGCCTGGTCGCCGTGGCCCAGGACCCCGACGGCGCGTTGCGGCCGGTGGCCGGATGGCATCTGACACCCGCGGAACCACAGATCGACGACGTCATCGACCGCATCGTCCGCGACCACCACGCCACCGCACCCCGCGAGGAGAGCATGCTCTTCGCGTCGGCCGATCTCGCCGCGTTCTACCGGCGCATCGGATCGGCCACCCTGTTCGACGGCGCCTGGCGGATCCGCCCGATAGCCGAACACGGCCGCCTGCGGGACGGCACCGGCCAACAGTCCTTCATCGCCGTCATCGATCTGGCCGACGGCCGTACCATCGGCGCGGCCCTCGACCACGACAGACAGACCCTGCACTGGTTCGCCGGGCATCCCGCGGCACTGTGCGACCAACCCGAGGATGTCCCGGTCTACGGCACCTCGCTCACCATCGTGCTCGCCGCGGCCCTCGACAACGACGGCGACATCTCCCACCTGGAGACCGGCCGCCTCGACCAGCTCGACCTCGACGACCAGGAGGACACCGACGACACACCGGAGCCATCGCCGGTCGACCGGCGGCCACCGGATCCGCCGCCGCCCGGCGCCGATGCCGATGAACAGCTCGCCTGGATCCGGCAGGCCAAGGAAGCCGCCATCGACGAGCAGGACTACGAACGGGCCGCGTTACTCCGTGACCGGGAGAAAGCCCTTCTCGCCGGGGAACCCTTTGCAGGCCATGGATAAGCTTCGCTATCAGGAGCATCCAGCGGCTCATCCGGGTGGCCAGGAGGACCCTCATGACGCCTCGAACCTGTACCGACGGCACGTTGCGGCATCTGTCGGTGGATCTCGATCTCGATGACACCGGTGGTGGGGACGGCGGAAGCGTCGGGTACACGTTGTGTTCGGCTCCGGAGCGGCCCGTCTGGGGGCGTGATCAGGAGTCCGTCGACATGGCGTTCGAGAACTTCCGCACCGAATCGGCCGTCGACATCGCCGCCCTGCCGGCCTGCGAGGAGTGTTCGCGGGTGGCGGAGCTGCTGGCCGGGCCGGACGCCGTTCCACCTCTGCATCGGCGGCCGCCCCGGCCGGAGTTCGCGTCCGGGTTCAGCGGGGACGAGATCCGGGCCGTGCTGCGAACCGACATCGCGACCGGGGCCACGCCCGGGCGAAGCGCCGGTGTGCATCTGCTGTCCTTCACCACGATGCCCGACCAGCCCGGGTTCGGTGACCACGTCAAGATCTTCGACCTGGTGTGGGACGACGGCGACATCGTCCGGATGGGGCAGGTCACCGACTGGGCGGCGGTGGTCGCCTTCGCGGCGGCCGCCGACGTGCCGGACCGGGACCGGAAACTGATCGCCCTGGCCGCGAGCCTCGACAGCGGGCCGCTACCCGCCGTCCTGCACACCGAGGACCCGGAGGCGGCCCGGCGGGTGCTCGAGGCGATCGCGATCGTCACCGGTCACGGCGACCGCTGGGACCTCACCGAGCGGCCGCGTGCCTGATGTCCCCGGCCCCGGAGGAACTCGTCAGCGCCGCCGGTGAGCGGGAGGTCCTGGAGGCGTTCACCGACTACTACCGGCGGGCGTTGCCCGGCAAACTGCAAGGCCTTTCCGATTCCGCCGTACGCCGCCGCATGGTCCCGTCCCGGACCACCCTGATCGGGCTGATCAAGCATGCGGCCGCGGTGGAACGCAACTGGTTCCAGCACCATCTCGCCCAGCGTCCCCGCGACCGGATCAGCGCCAACTCCCGCGGGGACGACGCCAGCTGGGAGGTGCCGGAGTCCGAGACCACCGCCGACGTGCTGGCCGAGTACGCACAGGCGTGCGCCGAGTCCCGCCGGATCGCGGCCGGTTTCGCCTTGGACGACACCGTCCCGCACCCCCGGCTGGGCCGGGTGTCGCTGCGCTGGATCCACGTCCACATGATCGAGGAGATGGCCCGCCACACCGGCCACGCCGACATCCTCCGAGAACAACTCGACGGCACCACCGGCGACTGACTCCACGCGCCGGTCAGTTGCCGCCGACTCGGCGGCCGGTCCGGCGCGGGTCGGTGGTGGCGAGGTGATCAGCCCAGCGGGCCGCCTCGTCCACCGGATCACCGGAGCCGATCACGAACTCCACCAGGAACTGTTCCCACCGCGCATCCGGGTCCGCAGTCGGCCGGCCTGGGTGGAACAGCAGCACGGTCACCCTGTCCCGCTGCCACGGCCAGGCCACGGCGGCGTGCGGTTCGCAGTTCCACCGGGCCAGGATGTCCGGTGTCTCCCGCAGGTGCCGGCCGAGGAGCCGCGCCACCGTGCGGGCGGGCCACTCCCAGCTCGTGTCCGTGGTCGCCCGGAGAAGCTCGCGGTCGTAGCCGGCGGCGTCGAAGACGAACTCCGACAGGTCGATCTCCTCGTCGTCGGGGTTGCGCCACCCGCCCCACACGACCCGGTCGCCGTCGCGGCGGACGGTCACGTACAGCGCCCCGCAGCACTCCTCGGTGCATTCCGCCATAGCCAGGCGAACCTCCCGGGGCTGCCCGGCCGCCGTCAGCGGACCGCCCGGCGTCAGCAGTGTCTCCGGCTCGATGCCCGGCCCGGCGGGAAACGCCGCCAGGACGTCCCGCCCGTCGACCACCGGCCGCACCTGAACGGTGTCACCGACCACGACATCAAGCCGGAGCCGGCTCGCCATCAGGACTTCCGCCGGGCGATCAGAACAGCACCCGGACGGTCCTCGTCGGGCCCGAGAACGATCTGCGCGTCGATGGTGAACCCGCCAGCCCCCGCATCGTGGTGTTGGTCCACGGCCGAGCACGCTACACGGGAAGATCGTCGGTCTGACGATGTTCCGACAATTCGGATCTAGCGTGCGTCCGATGAAGAATGTTCTGCGTAGACGGCTCGGGGCCGGGGTGCTGGTGCTCGCGGCCCTTGTCGCCACCGGGGCCGGGGTGGGTGCTGCCGAGGCCGGTACCGGGCCGGTCGCCGTGGTGGAGTACGACCTGGGGGACGCGGCCTTCACCGATCCGCCGGACTGGGACGGGGTGTCGGAGGTCCGGGCGGTCGTGCACTATCCGCGGCATGCGGCCGGGAAGGTGCCGGTCGTCGTTCTCCTGCACGGGCAGCAGGTCGCCTGTCATTCGGCGGACGAGGACGACCGGGGCAGTTGGCCGTGCCCGGCCGGTGTCACACCGTACCCCAGCTATCGGGGTTATGGTTATCTGGCGAATGCCCTGGCCAGGGATGGTTTCGCGGTGGTGTCGATCAGTGCGAGCGGGCTGAACTTCCACTTCGGGACCGCGCCGGAGCGGGCCCATCTGATCAACCGGCACCTGGAGCTGCTGCAGCACCACCGGGAGTTGCGCAACCGGCTCGACTTCAGCCGGGTGGGCACGATGGGGCACTCGGTCGGCGGTGAGGGTGTGATGTACCAGGCGGCCGACGCCCACCGGGGTGAGCTTCCGCCGGGAGTTCGCATCCGGGGTGTCGTCGCGCTCGCCTCACCGGGGCCGAGCACCTTCTTCGACGTCCGGGTCACCACGGCGCCGATCGCGGTCGTCACCGCCGGATGCTGGGCGGGCGCGGGTGAGAAGTACTTCCAGAAGGACGTGCACGGCTTCTGGATCCGGGTGACGAAGGGCAACCACAACTTCTACAACACCGCATGGACGACCGGTCCCGGGCCCACCGACGGTGACGACACCGAGTGCCCGCAGACGCCGGGCCGGCCGACCGCGGCGCAGCAGCAGGGTCTGGCGGTGCACTACCTGCTGGCGTTCTACCGGTACACCCTCAAGGGCGACCGCACCGCCGTGTCCACGCTGACCGGCCCGTTCGCCGGTGTCGACACCGAGCGCGTCACCGTCTGACGGCGTCCCCTCCCACGGCTCACCTCTGATGCCGTGGGAGGGGGCGGGTGTCAGGCGACCGTCAGGGCCGTGTCGTCGATGGTGAAGGTGGTCTTCAGCGACGAGTCCTCGGTGCCGGTGAAGGTCAGGGTCACCGTCTGGCCGGCGAAGGCCGCCAGGTTGTACGAGCGCAGCGTGTAGGCGCTCTTGTTCAGGTTGGAGAACGCCTGCAGCGTGGTCGAACCGGCGGTCACCGTCAGTTTGTCGTACTGCGTAGTGGTCGTGGTCTCCGCAGTGGTGATCTTCAGGTAGAACGACAGGGTGTACGAGCTGCAACCGGCCGGCAGGGTCACCGACTGGGACAGGGTCTTGGTGTTCGTCGAGCCGACCCCGCCGAGGAAGGCGTCCCGGGTGCCGGTTCTGGGGGCGGCGTCGCCGGTGTTCGCGCCGATCACGCCGGTCGTGGCGGTCCACGGGGTGGTTCCTGTCTCGAAGCCCTCGTTGCCGAGTTTCTGGCCGGGGGCCGGGCAGGTGCCGGTGCCGTTGACGGTCAGCGTGTAGGAACCGGTGCGGGTCGCCGAGCCGGTTCCGGTCACCGTGATGGTGTACGAGCCGGGTGCGGCGGCCGCGGTGGCCGCGATCGTGACCGTGGACGATCCGCCGGACGTGACCGACGCGGGGCTGAAGCTGACCGTCACGCCGGAGGGTGCGCCGGAGCTGGTCAGCGCCACGGTCTGGGCGCTGCCCGCGGTGGTGGCGGTGCTGACGGTGGCGGTGGTCGAGGAACCGGGGTTGACCGCGCCGGTGCCGGGACTGACCGTCAGCGAGAAGTCGTTCGCGGTGGCCGCGGTGGTCAGCGTCCAGACCGCGTACAACTCGGCGTTGGCCCAGCGGCCCAGTGACGTGGTGTTGATGTTCGACGGGTAGGTGTCGCAGGCCCGGTGGTAGCAGGGGTCGTACGCCGCCCCGGCCGTCCCGCCCCACTTGGTGACCTGGGCGGCGGTCTTGGTGTAGCCGGCCCCGGTCGAGTTGATCGACGATGGGATGCCGGCGTTACGGAACGAGCCGTCGTCGCTGCAGCACTCGGTCGACGTCTCGGTCGGCACGTTGATCGAGGTGAAGTACTCGCGCAGTTTCACCGCGACGGCGTCGGTGCCGGTGACGAAGTAGCCGCCGTTGGTGGAGGCGATCATGTCGAAGGTGCCGTACGCCTTGATCGCGGTCTTCTGCGCCGTGGTCAGCGAGTTGACGTAGAACTTCGAGCCGATCAGGCCCTGTTCCTCACCGGCCCACCAGCCGAACCGTACGTGATTGGTCATGGTGGGGTTGTTCGCGGCCAGCCGCAGGGCCGCCTCCAGCAGGGTCGCGGTGCCGGAGCCGTCGTCGTTGATGCCCGGCCCGGCCGACACGCCGTCGGAGTGGGCGCCGAACATGTACGTGTTGGCGGTGTCGCCGCCCGGCCAGTCGGCGATGATGTTCTTCGCCGAGCCGGAGCAGGTGGTGCAGGTCTGCACGGTGACGGTGTAACCGGCCGCCTGCAGTTTCTGCTGCAGGTACGTCGTCGTCGCGGTGTGCCCGGCCGTGCCGGTGGCCCGGTTGCCGCCGTTGCTGGTGGCGAAGTTCTGCAGCTGCTGCAGGTGGGCGTTGACGTTGGCGACGTCGACGGTCGGCGGGGCCGCGGCGAGCGTGGTGGTCGACGCGGACACCGGCGGGGCGCTGAAGACCAGCGTCGCCGCGGCGAGAACAGCTAGGGCAGGTCCTGCCGTCACCGTCTTGAATCTCATGGGCTGTTCCTATGGTCGGGCCGATGCATGGGCGGCCGATTCGCGGCCGACCGTAGGAGAACAGCAACGTGGCAGCAGGCACAACATATCGAAATGCTTATATCTCGTACGGGGATGGACGACGTCGCCTTCGACGAGCCCGGCGGACGCCGCACCACGATGTCCCTGGTGCAGATCTTCCGCCGCCACGACGACCGGATCGCGATGCTCCGCGACTACTTCACCGAACAGCCACGCTGAGCGGATCGATCGTCGTCAGCGAAACATGCATCCAGCGATCGTCTCAGGTCGTCGCCACGCATTCCGTGACTCGACGACGTACGCTCCGTTGCGTGACTGCCGAACCAACCGAGAAGCGCAAGGGCTCGTTCTGGCGCGAACTCCCCATCCTCCTGGGGGTGGCGATCCTGGTCGCCGTCCTCGTTCGCACCTTCGTCCTGCAGACCTTCTACATCCCCTCACCGTCCATGCAGCACACCCTGGAGCTGTGGGACAAGGTTCTGGTCAACAAACTGGTGTACGAGTTCCGGGAGCCGCGCCGGGGCGAGATCCTGGTCTTCAAGTCCCCGCTCGACTGGAACGCCAACGGCGACGACTTCATCAAACGGGTCATCGGCCAGCCCGGCGACAACGTGGTCTGCTGCGACAGCGACCGCCGACTGGTCATCAACGGCAGGTCCCTGGACGAGCCGTACATCTATGTGGAGGCCGACGGCACCCGCAACCAGGTCGCGCGGCAGGACTTCGACATCACCGTCCCGCCGGGCCGCCTCTGGGTGATGGGCGACCACCGGGAGGCCTCCGGCGATTCCCTGGAGCACTACCTGCAGAGCCCCGCCACCGACGAGAACGGCAAGATCCTGGACGCGACGATCCCGATCGACACGGTCGTCGGCCGGGCCTTCACCATCTTCTGGCCCTTCGATCACGCCACCCTGCTCTCGGTCCCGGAGGAGTTCGACGCCATCCCCTAGGATCTTGAGCGTGACGGTGCTGGTCGGGGACGAGATGGCCGGCGGTCCCGCGGAGGACGTGGCGCTCGGGCCGTGGCTGCTCCGACACGGGCAGGGGGACGCACGGGACATCCTGCGTGTGTTCTCGCCCGCGCCGACAGCGGCCTTCAGCCGCCGGGACACACGCCTGCCGGGGTACGAACGGGCGGCTCACGCCGTACGAAAACTAGGGTTTGAGCCCGTTGTCCGTCCGCAAGGTGGGAGCCTCGCGGCCTATCACCGGGGCAGCGTCGTCGTGGACCACGTGCACCGGGAGCCCGCGGCCAGTCCCGATCCGGTGGAGCGGTTCCAGCGGTTCGCCCGGCTGCACGCCGACCTGCTCGCCGGGCTGGGGGTGGATGCCCGGATCGGGGCGGTGCCGGGTGAGTACTGCCCCGGCGAGTACAGCATCAACGCCGGTGGGGTGAAGATCGTCGGGTCGGCGCAGCGGGTCACCCGGGACGGCTGGCTGTTCAGCACCGTCATCCAGGTCAGCGGGACGGCAACGCTGCGTGCGGTGCTGACCGAGGCCTACCGGGAGCTCGGCTACGACTTCGACCCGGCTACCGTCGGCACACTGGAGGACGTGGTCCCCGGCCTGACCGTGGACGTGGTCACCGCGGCCGTTCTGGACGCCTACCGGTAACGACCACGACCAGCGGCCACAACGCCTGCGCGCCCGCGGCGACCCGTTCGGCGAGACCGACGTGGGTGGCGGTCACCAGGGACACGGCGAACCAGCCGACCAGCCCGAGCAGGACCGCCGCCGCGAGGACCGGCTCTCCCCGGCGCCGGTCGAACGCCGGCCACACCGCGAGCGCGCCGAACGCCGCCGCGGCCACCACACCGTGCCCGGCCATCGGCAGCGGGAACGCCGCCACCAGCGCCGTCGCCACCCCGCCGAGTCCGAGAACGATCCGTCCCGGCGTCGCCACCCACGTCAACCCGAGCGCGGTCACCACATGGCACACCCCGACCACGACCAGGGCAAGACTCATCAGCCAGCGGTCGGCGGCACCGATCGCGGCGAGCGCACTGATCGTGTCCACGGTGCTGTCGAAACCTTCGGGCTGCCGGTACGCCGCCAGGGTCCAGCCCCCGATCAGCGCCACCGGAGCGACCGCCGACGAGACCCGCGTCCACCAGGGCGTCACCCTCGGGCCCGCGCGGCGATGTGCCGGGCCGCCACCCGGCCGAGGATCCGGCCGCCCGCCCATGATCCGTACTGGGAAAGCCCGCCCGGGTTCGAGGGTTTCCCGTCGGCGAACGGCCACCAGGAGGCGAACACCGTTCCGGCCGCCCCCGGGATCGTGCGCCGGAACTCGCCGGTCAGCACCGTCTCCAGGTCGGCGCGGGCCAGCAGATCCTGACGGACGAAGAGCGGATCGCTGATGTACGCCGAGGCCGGGATCCCGTCGCGTAACTTCCCGGGTGTGGCCAGGGGCCGTTCCACGCCGACGCCGCCGTAGAGGGGACGGGTCCGTTCGGTGACCGCCACGAGCAGCTCGACGAGGTACCGGCCGAAAACGATCATCTGCTGGCGGGTGCCGTCCGGGTAGTCGAACGGGCCGGCCGACATGACGATCTCGACCACCCCGTCGTCGGCGCGGTCCAGTCGCATCCGGCGGTGACGTTCGATGAAGTGGTGGTCGCCGTCGGGCCGGGCACCGCGCTCCAGCAGCAGGTTGTGTATCTCGCCGGCGGCCCGGTCGTCGCCCGGTTCCGGGAAAAGCGAGACGCTCAGGTGCGCCCCGTCCATCTTCGTCACCGTGCCATCCTGGTGGTTCGGCGGGCATCGCGCCAGGAGATCCAGGCGGTCCGCAGCCGCGGCGACGGTTCGGTGCCGCCGTGCCTGCGGGCGCGCAGCTGGCTGATCAGCCAGGGTGGTGCGGCGGCCCGGTCGACGGCGTCGCTCTTGGTGAGCAGGGTGCCGGTGCGCAGGACGTGCCGGCCCCGGGCCATCGAGGTCAGGCTGAGGTCGGCGATGACCGGGTCGGCGAACATCCAGGGCCGGCGGGCCGCCCACGCCCAGTAACCGGTCAGTTCGGCGCGGCCCGCCGCCCGGATGTCGTCGGCGGTCATCGCCGGAAACAACTCCCCCGGCGCCCGGCCGAAAACGGTCCGCCCGAACGTGACCAGTTCGGCCCGGGTGATCCCGGACAGGATCCGCCGCACCAGCATCCCGTGTGTCCAGGTCGGATGCCGGGCCCCGACGTCCGCCCCCGGGGAGACGTAGACACAGCCCAGGTTCAGGTGATCCCAGGGCCGGTGCAACGACGCCAGCACCGTCTCGTCCACCGCCCCGTCGGTGACCGCAACCAGGTCGAGGTCACTGACCCCCGCGACGTAGTCCCCGGACGCCAGCGACCCCGCGATCAGCAGGTCACTGACGAACCCGGTCTTCGCCAGCTCGTCCCCGAACGCCAGAACCGCTTCCACAAAAGGAGCCTACGACTCGATGTGAACCAGGGCGCCCGGGCCTCTGTACACGGTTGTGGGTTCCGCTCAAGGCGGCTGGCACTTTTTGGATCACTCGGCGGGGGTGCAGGATGGGTGGCGAGTTGTTCGTCGACGTTGCCGGCATGAATTCCATCTACAACCAGCTGCAACGGGCCTCCGACCACTCGAGCGACGTTCTGACGTACGTCCGGCGGCATGCCGGAATGGGCATCAGTGCGCAGGGCTGGCTTCTGGCCCTCTTTCTCCGGCCCCACGAGAAGGCCTACGAGAAAATGACGGACGCGATCTCTCGCATTCGAGATCTGACCGACAGCGTGGCCACTCAGGTGAACATTGCGCAGGTCAAATACTCGAGGACCGACCTGGAAGCCGCCGCCGATTTGGATCGAGGCTACCCGGGCGCCACGAATTCCCGTGCCCTGGCGAGTTCCCTGACCCAGGAGAAGTTGCGGCTACCGGACGGCCATGATTCCTTTGCGGACACCGGCAACCCGGCGAGCCGTCTGGTGGCGCCGGTCGGGCCCGAGACCGAGCTCTGGTCGATCAATCCGCTCGCCGATCTCGTTAGCCCGTTCGCCTGGCTTCGGCAGACGGCGATCTGGGTGTTCGGCCACGACCCGTTCGAGTACTGGGCGGAGAAGTTCAGTGGCAACTGGAGTAGTTACCAGGAAGCCGGCGCTGCGATGCGCCGGGCCGGGAATGCCGCCGGAATCATCGGCGACAACCTCGCCGCGGGGGCCGTGTCCGTGCCGCTGGTCTGGCGAGGACACGCCGCCGAGAATTTCCAGGAATACGAACTGACCCTGGCGGCAGGAGCGCGATCGGTTCAGGAAGCAGGAAGCAAGCTCGGCGATCTCTACCATCAGGCATCCGACGCGGTGAAGAACATCTACGACGTGGTCGCCGGGATCATCATGAAGCTACTCGACATCCTGCTCGTGATAAGCATCGGACTCGGCGCGGGGGCAGCGACGTTCTACACTTTCGCAGGTGCTGTAGTGGGATTCTCAGTAGCACTCAGCTATTCCGTTTACGCATCGCAGTCGTACAACCAGGTAGCGAAAATATACGGCGACGGCGAAGCCGTCCTGAAAGCGATATCAGCTTCCATCGACGCCGTCGCGGCCTCTTCCCAGACTGTCGAAATCTCAGATCTTGAATCCTATCGACACCCGGGGAACTGAAGGGAGAACGGGTCGAATCCGATGAATGACAACGTTTTTGACGATCCCGTCGTGAAAGCACTGCTGAAACACCTCGCCGAGGAACGCAGCCGAAACGACGCCCTCGGCGAACTGTCCCGTGAGCTTCTGACGGGAAGAGCACGGCCGATGGATCTACTTCGGAGCGGTTGGTACGGTGAAGGCCTGGCCGCCGCAGCGATGCCCGGGCAGACGGAACTGACTCGAATGGCTCCCGACCAGCAGGCAGAGCTGCTGGACGTCGCTACCCGTCTCCGCGGAGCAGGGGACGCGATCGGAGGAGACGAGTCGTGAGCCGGTTTCTTCGCTGGCAGGTTGCGTCCGTCTTCGTCGTCGTCTCTGGTGTCGCACTGGGGTTGACCGTTCTCGGGGCCTGGGGCTATTGGGCTGAGGAGAGCCCGCAGATCCGTGCGATCACCGTGTTCATGTGCGTCGTGTTTGCCGGGTGTGTCGGGCTCAGTGTTTCCATCGGGACCGTCGACTGGGATGACGGCTTTCCCTGGAGACGTGTCGTCACCCTGCTGACCTTTCTTGTCCTGGGCTTCGGCGTCGGCTGGGCACGGCTGGTTCTCGCGTAGTCGGCCCGACCGGACTCCGCTGGTCAGGCGGCTACCGGGATCGGGGGTGACTGGAGGGGGACGGGGCGGCCCAGGTAGTAGCCCTGGCCGTTGCGGACTCCCGCCTCTTGCAGGGCGGCCAGTTCCTCGGCCGTTTCGATGCCCTCGCCGACCACGCTCATGCCCAGGGACGCGGCGAACGTGACCATGGCCATCGCCAGGGCCTGGCGGGCCACGTCCTGGTCGATGCCGGCGACGATGCCCCGGTCCAGTTTGATCACGTCGGGGCGTAGGCGCAGGACGTGCTGCATGGAAGCGTAGCCGGCGCCGGTGTCGTCGACGGCGAAGCGGACGCCGGTGGCGCGCAGGTTCTGCACGGCCAGGGCCAGGGTGTCGTAGTCGGCGACGGCGGCGTGTTCGGTGACCTCGACGACGATGCGGGCGGCGGCCGGGCCGAGGGCGGCGAGTTTGGCGGCGAAACGGTGGTCGAGGATGGTCTGCGGCGCGGCGTTCACCGACAGGTAGGCGGCGGGCGGCAGGAGCGTGATCTGGCGTACGGCGGCGTCGATCGCATGTAGTTCGAGGTCGATGCCGAGGCCGGTCTGCCACGCTTCCGCGAACCACACGTCGGGGGTGCGGTAGGGGGTGCCGGCGAACCGGGACAGCGCCTCGCAGCCGGCGATCTGGCCGGTGTGCAGGTCGTAGATGGGCTGGAAGAGGATCTGCAGGGCGTCCGGGTCGCGCAGGGCCCGCAGGATCCGGTCGCGGGTCTCGGCCTGGTCGGCGGCCTCGGCCTCGGCGGCCATCCGGGCGGTCACCTCGGCGGTGATGTCGGCGGTGGAGCCCTGGTAGGCGACGAGTTTGCCGTTGCGGTCGTGTACGGCGGTGGCGCTGCTGCGGACGTACCGGATGCTGCCGTCGCGGTGCCGCATCCGGGCCTGCCGGTTCTGCCAGCCGTTGTTCATCCGGCTGTTGTCCACGTCGGCGCGGATCATGGCGTGGTCCTCGGGCAGGAAGAACAGGTCGAACACGCCCTGGCCGATGATCTCGCCGGGGCGGTAGCCGAGCATCTCCTCGACGGCCGGGTTGGAGTAGAGGTAGAGGTGGTTCGGGTCGACCCGCCACACCCAGCCCTGGGCGCTGGACGCGGCGTCGTGGTAGGCCTCGGTGGCGGTCTGCGCCGCCTCGGCCAGGTCGCGGTGGACCTTGATGAGGCGGCGCAGGGTGACCGCGACCACGATCAGCCACAGCACTCCGGCGAGCGCCAGCCATTCGTCGAACTCCGGGGTGTCGTCGCCGAGGATCACGTCGGCCCAGTCCCACAGGTAGTAGGCCAACGACACCAGGGAGCTGACCGACAGCACGACGATGGCTGAGGACAGCGCACGGCGGGTGACGTCGGTGGCGGACCGGAGCGAGAACATGGGCACGCCGTGTGAATCGGTCAACCAGTCGGCCACTTGAGTAGATACTCGTTGTAACGTGCCAGTTCGTCGTCCTCCCCCGCGGCCAGGGCGCGGTCGGAGGCGCGGTCGGTGCGGGCCTGTTCGCGTTCGTCGCTGCGGATCCACTGGCGGACCAGGAGCAGCAGGATCGCGGCGGCGGGCAGTTCGCCGAACGCCCAGGCCAGGCCGGCGCCGAGACGCTGGTCGTCGAGCAGTGGTTGCGCCCATGCCGGGTGGACGGCGGCGTACCAGTCCAGGCCGATGATGGTGGTCGACTGCAGCAGCACGAACCCGAAGAAGGCGTGCGCGACCATGGCCAGGAAGTGCACCATCACCAGCAGCGCGGGGTGCATCCGGCGGCGGCCCGGGTCGCTGCCGATCAGCACCCAGAAGAGCAGGTATCCGGCGATCACGAAGTGCGCGATCATCGCGAGGTGGCCGAGGTGGTAACGCATCAGGGTGCCCAGTACGTCACTGAAGTAGAGGCCGTACAGGCTGGCTACGTAGATGCCGAGCGCCACCAGTGGATAGGTGAACACCCGGGCGATCCGGCTGTGCAGGATCACCAGCAGCCACTCGCGGGGGCCGCGGACACGGGGGTCGGCGGGCCGGCGCAGCGCGCGCAGGGCCAGGGTGACCGGGGCGCCCAGGACCAGCAGGATCGGCACCACCATCGACAGCACCATGTGCTGGATCATGTGCACGCTGAACAGCACGTACGCGTAGCGGGCCACGCCGAGGCAGGTGATCGCGGCGAGCAGCAGCATGCCCCCGGTCCAGGACACCGTGCGGGCCATCGGCCAGTGGTGGCCGGCTTTGCGGAGGCGTACGACACCGGTGAGGTAGGCCGCGATCCCGGCGACCGCGAGGGTCAGGATGAACATGTCGGGCAGCGGGTCGCCGAGCATCCGCAGCCCGGAGGGCGCGGCCGGGGCGGGGAAGCCGAGCAGTTCGGTCAGCGGGTCGGGTTCGACACCCTCGGTCTGTGGGGCGGGGCTGCGGGACAGGGCGACGGCCAGGCCGATCGCGGCGCCGAGCACGGCGAGTTCCCCGACGGCGAGGCGCAGGAACGCGCGCGGGTGGCCGGCTCGCAGGGCGGGCAGGCAGCGGGCGCGGTGCACGGCCCCGATCACACCGGCAAGAGCAAGGGCACCGACCTTGGCGAGTACGAGTAACCCGTACCGCGATCCGAAGAGCTCGGAGAGTCACCCAGCCGGACGGCCGCGTTGGCGGTGCCGCTGATCGCCGTCACGATGAAGCAGACCAGCGCGAGCCGGCTGTACCGGGCGACCGCCTCCGGGAACGCCTTGACCCGGCGCACCAGCAGCAGCCCGCCGAGACCGCCGATCCACAGGGTGGCGGCGAGGATGTGCAGGACCAGGCTGGACACCGCGAGCTGGTGGTCGCCGGCGCCGGAGGCGTGGCCGGTGAAGGCGGGTGGCACGATCGCGGCCAGGGCGAGGATCGCGGCGACGGCGGCCAGCCCGCGGGACAGCCCGGCCCGGCTGAGCAGCGCCACCACCAGGATCAGCCCGGCCTGCCACATCAGGGCCTGGCCCTGGGAGATGGAGAGTGTGAACCCGGCGATGGGTTGCAGTCCGAGTTCGGGAACCGGGACGCCGAGCACGTCGGAGACGCTGAACAGGATCCGCGCCACCACGACGCAGAACCAGGCGGCGGCCAGCCAGGTGGCCCGGCGCAGCAGCAGCCAGCCGTGCGCGGACACGCTCGGGCCGTCGCCGGGCAGCAGGAACGCGGCGGTCACCAGCACCCCGGCCAGCAGGATGGCGAGCAGGTCGGAGGCGGTGGTGACCACCGGCAGCGCCCACGGGGTGACCGGCCCGGCGTCCGGCAGGCCGGGGATGACGGTGGTGTCCACTCCCCCGGCGAACATGAGGGCGGGTATCAACACCACCGCGGCCGTCGCGGCGACCATCGCCGTGACCGACCGTGTTCCTGACTTCACTTTTCCACCTCTCACCGACGTAGCTCAGGGTTGTCGGTGCGGGTGAAGCCCTGATTCCCTGGACGTACGAGTTGTTACCTGGAACTCAGCGTTACGAGGGGACGGGTCAGTAATGCGAGGTTTGCGCCGATAGGGGAGAGTGCTCCGCAACCTGCGCATGCGTACCAAACTGGGCCTGCTGGTCGCCGTTCCGCTGGCCGGGCTCGTCGTCAGCACCACCGTCGGGGTCAGCGGGCTGCTGACCGCGAACGACAGCGCCCGTGAACTGCAGACGGCGGCACAACTCACCCGGACCGCGCTGGAAGCGGACATGGCCCACGACGCGATCCGCGGCGACGTGCTGCGCGCCCTGTTCTCCCGGGACGGCACCGACCGCACCGAGGGCGCCGGTGAGCTCACCGAGCACATCGCCGCGATGCGGGCCAAGCTGGACGCCCTCGACGATCCGCGGGCGCCGGCCGCCGTCCGGGCCGCCACCGAGCGGGTCACCCCCACCGTCGAGGAGTACCTGCGGATCGCGGACACCGTCGTCGACACCCCGGCGGGCAGTGCCCGGGGCGCCGCGTACCAGCAGTTCACCGCCGCTTTCACCGCAGTGGAGGAGCAGTTGCCCGCGGTCGGTGACGCCCTGGACGCGCACGCCGCCGCGACCACGACCGCCGTCGCCGAGCAGGGCCGCCGGGCGATCTGGCAGCTGGGCCTGACCGCGGGCTTCGCCGTCGTCCTGCTGCTGGGCCTGGTGACCGTGGTGTCCCGCGGCATCCTGTCGTCGCTGCGCCAGGTGTCCACCGTGCTGTCCGCGGCGGCCGGCGGTGACCTGTCGCAGCGGGCCGCCGTCACCGGCCGGGACGAGTTCGCCGACATGGGCGGGCAGGTCAACACGGTCATCGCCGGGATGCGGGAGACCATCGCGGCGCTCACCGAGTCGGCGGCGACGGTCGCGGACTCCACCGGCCGGATGACCACGGTGTCCCAGCGGATCTCCGCGGCCGCCGAACGCGCCACCGGTCACGCCGGCACCACCAGCACCGCCGCCGAGGCGGTGTCCCGCAACATCACCACCACGGCGGCCGCCAACGAACAGATGGGCGCGTCGATCACCGAGATCGCCCGCAGCACCACCGACGCCGTCCAGGTCGTCGCCGAGGCCGTCGCCATGGCCGAACAGGCCAACCAGATCATGACCCAGCTCGGGGAGTCGTCCGCCGAGATCGGTGACGTCGTCAAGGTGATCACCTCGATCGCGGAGCAGACCAACCTGCTGGCGCTGAACGCCACCATCGAGGCGGCCCGCGCCGGGGAACTCGGCAAGGGGTTCGCGGTGGTCGCGGGCGAGGTCAAGGACCTGGCCCAGGAGACGGCCACCGCCACCCGGGACATCTCCACCCGGGTCGAGGCGATCCAGGCCGGCGCCGGCGGCGCGATCCGGGCGATCAATGAGATCACCGCCGTCATCCAGCGGATCAACGACCTGCAGACGACCATCGCGTCGGCCATCGAGCAGCAGAGCGCGACAGCCGCGGAGATGACCCGCAACATGGGTGAGGCCGCCGGGCGCAGCACCGAGATCACCCGGGCCATCGGCACCGTCGCCGACGACGCGTCCACCACGGCGCAGGACGCTCAGGCCGCGCTGTCCGCCGCGCACGACCTGGCCGGCATGACGAATCAGCTTCATGCCCTGGCCGCGAAGTTCCGTACCTGATCTGCGACCATGGTCCGCGGCGCTGGTTCGCCCTGCCCGCCAGGTGGGGTGTCGTAAGAGGGAACCCGGTGGGAAACCGGGACTGCCCCGCAGCGGTGAGTGGGAACGAAAGCCGTCAAGTGAGCACTGGGCCGCTGGCCCGGGAAGCGACGGCCGGTAGGTGGCTCTTGCGGGAGCCGCGCCCACGAGTCCGAAGACCTGCCAGCGCTGTGCACACCGTCCGGTGTGCGCCGCCGGAGGTCTCTCGGGAGGACCAGGGGTGTTCAGCCTCTCCTGTCGTGATGCCGTCCGGCGTCTTCGAGGGAAAGGTTCCTGTGAGACTCCCCCTACTGGTGGTGGCACTTCTGCTGACCGCCGCATGCTCCGCCCCGGCTTCTTCGACGACCGTCACCAACGGTGAGATCGCGGTCGCGATGCAGTTCCCGCCCCGCTCCGCCTACGCCTTCGACGCCGACGACGGCGCGCTGCTCATGACGCTCGGTGTCGCCGAGACGCTGACCAGCGTGGACTCGTCCGCGCAGCCCTCCCCCGGTCTGGCCACCAAATGGGAGCAGACCGCCGATCCGAAGGTGTGGCGGTTCACCCTGCGGGACGGCGTGACATTCCACGACGGCACCCCGTTCAATGCCGACGCGGTCGTGAAGGCTCTGACCTACATCTCGACGGTTTCCGCGCCGCCGCGGGCCGTCCGGGACATCGGGCTGACCGTGCAGGCCGACGGTGCGAATGCGGTGCTGATCGGCACGGCCGAGGCCGATCCGGTGCTGCCCCTGCGGATGAGCAGCGGCAATCTGGGGATTCTGGCGCCGTCGGCCTACACCGCCGGTGCTCAGCCCTCTGTCGTTCGTACCGCAACCGGCCCCTATGTCCTGGCCACCGTCAACGGCGCGGACTCGGCCGTGCTGGAGCGCAACGACGACTACTGGGGTGACAAACCCGCCGCGTCGAAAGTGACGGTGCGTTACGTCACCGACCCGCAGAGCCGGGCTCTCGCGCTGCAGTCCGGGGACGTGCAGTTCGCCGAGGGCCTGCCGCACGCCGCCACCGCGCAGGTCGAGTCGGCCGGCGGCCGGGTGACCGCCTATCCCGCCGCCCGCACGGTCGAGTTGCTCCTCAACCAGAGCGCCACACCCTTCAACGACTTGCGGGTACGCCAGGCAGTGACCGCCGCCATCGACCGCCCCACCCTCGCCGCGCAGGTCCTGCAAGGCGCCGCGACACCTGCCGCCGACCTGTTCGGCACCGCCGTCCCGTGGGGTGCACAGGCCCCGCCCGCCGGAGCCGACCAGGCCAAAGCCAAAGAACTACTCGCCCAGGCCGGGTACGGACCGGAAAAACCGCTGACCGTCCGCCTGTGGACGTTCCCGAACCGCCCCGAGATGCCCGTTCTGGCCACCGCCGTCCAGGCGATGCTCGGTGAGGCCGGGATCAAGGTCGAGGTGACCGTCGGTGACTACTCGGCACAGGAGCCGAAGGTGCTCGCCGGGGACTTCGACATGTTCCTGAACTCGCGCAGCTACCTGTCCGACTTCGCCGACGCCGCCAGCGTCCTCACCTCGGACTACACCTGCAAGGGCAGCTACAACATCGACCACTTCTGCTCGCCCGAGTTCGACACCCTGGTCGGGACGCTGGCCACCACCAGTGACGTCACCGCCCGGCAGAAGGTCTTCACCCAGGCCGCCGGCATCCTCAACGACCAGGCCGTCGGCGTGATGATCGTGCACCCGAACAACACCGCCGGCTCCCGCGGCGTCACCGGTTTTGTCCCCGACCCGCTCGGTGTCCGGCCGGTCCTGCCGCAGCTGAAGCCCGCCGGGTGATCCTGCCGCTGATACGACGGCTGGCGCTGCTGCCGTTCGGGTTGCTCGCCGCGTCGGTCCTGGTGTTCGCGTTGCCGCGCCTCACCGGGGCCGACACGGTCCGGACCGTGCTGCGCGCCCGGACCGCCTCGGCCGTGCCGGACGCCGCCGCCGAGGCCCGGGTGGCCGCCGAGTTCGGGCTCGACGGGTCGGTGGTCGAGCAGTACCTGCGCTGGCTCGGCGCCGCCGTGCGCGGGGACTTCGGGCTGTCGTTCGTCACCCGTACCCCGGTCGGTGGTCAGGTCGGGTCGGCCCTGGCCGTGTCCGCGCTGATCACCGTGCTGGCGCTGCTGCTGGCGCTGCTCGCCGGGGTGCCCGCCGGGGTCTACGCGGCGTCCCGGCGCGGCCGGTTCTTCGACCGTCTTGTCACCGGGACCGGGATCGCCGGGGTGTCGGTGCCGGAGTTCGTGCTCGCCCCGGTGCTGGTCCTGGTGCTGTCGGTGCACGCCGGGGCGTTCCCGGCGATCGGCTGGGGCACCCCTGCGCACCTGGTGCTGCCGGTGCTGACCCTGGCCGTCTACCCGGCCGCGCTCACCGCCCAGCTGGTCCGCGCCGAGACCGTGACCGCGCTGCGGCGGCCGCACGTGCTGACCGCCCGCGCCAAAGGGCTGTCGTCCGGGCCGGTGCTGTGGCGGCACGGTGCCCGGCTGGCCACCACGTCGGTGCTGTCGCTGTCCGGGATGTTCGTGGCCGGGCTGATCGGCGGGTCGGTGGTGGTCGAGGTGGTGTTCGGCATCCCCGGGCTGGGGCGGCTGCTCTACGACGCGGTGCTGGCCCAGGATCTGCCGATCGTGCAGGCTGGAACCCTGGCCGTGATCGGGGTGGCCCTGCTCGCCGGGGTGTTGTCCGAGATCGCACAGTTGTCCCTGGACCCGGTGGCCCGCCGGTGAAACGCCTTCTCGCCGCGGCGGGTGCCGGCGTCCTGCTGGTCGTCGCCGCTTCGGTGCTTCCGGATCCGCTGGCCGCCGACTATGCCGCCATCCTCGCGCCGCCGTCGCCGGCTCACCCGCTGGGCACCGACCAGCTGGGCCGCGACGTCGCCGCCCGTCTGCTGGCCGGCGCCCGCCTGACCCTCGGCCTGACCGTGGCGACCCTGCTGGTCACCTCGGTCACCGGAACCGTCGCCGGCATGACCGCCGCCATGATCGGCGGACCGCTGGGCCGGACCGTACCCCGGATCGCGGACCTGCTGGCCGCCCTGCCCACCATCCTGGTCGGCCTGATCGCCGCCGCCGTCCTCGGCCCCGGCCTGCCGTCGATCCTGGCCGCGGTGTGCGCGGTCGGCTGGACCCCGTTCGCCCGCCAGGCCTACCACCTGACGATCGCCGAGAAGACCCGCGAGTACGTGATCGCCGCCCGCTCCCTGGGCGCCGGCCCGGTCCACGTCATCGTCCGCGAGATCGCCCCCAACATCGGCGGCCCGCTCTTCGCCCACCTGCTGCTGCGATTCGCCGGCACGCTGCTGACGGTCTCCGGCCTGTCCTTCCTCGGCCTGGGCGTGCAACCCCCGGACCCGGAGTGGGGCGCCATGGTCGCCGAGGGCCGCAACCACCTGTTCGACGCCCCCCACCTGGTCCTGGCCCCGGCCGCCGCCGTGGTCCTGACCGCGACGCTGGCCGTCGTCGCCTCGTCTAGCTGGCGAACGCGCGGGCGAGGATCTCGTCGATGACCGTGCACTTGGCCATCCCGTAACCGTCGTCGCCCAGCTCGCGGGCCAGGCGGCGCTTGGTGTCGGTATACAGGTCGCGGTCCTCGGGGTGGGTTCGCATCCAGTCCCGCAGCACCCGGTGGCGGATCGGTTCGGCGGCGCCCACCGGCCAGACGTGCAGGTGGAAGTCCTCGGCGGGGTCGATCAGCATCCGGTGGCCGAACCACCACGGCTCCCGCAGGATCAGGATCCAGCCGGCCCGCTCCAGGTCCGGCAGGTAGGCGGGCTCGTCGTCGGAGGACACGACGGTCAGGTCGATGTCGATGATCGGCTTGGCGGCCAGACCCGGCACCGACGTCGACCCCACGTGCTCCAGGCCGGCGATCCGGTCCCCGAGAATCCCGCGCAACTCGGCGGCGACGGTGCCGAACCGGGCCGCCCACGCCGGGTCGTAGTCCTCCAGCACGACCGGCCGCCACCCGTTCAGTGGTTCCCGGACCAGCGAAGTGGCGTTCTGCTCCGGTGTCCCCAGCTGACGGTGCAGCACTTCCGGCGGGTACTCGCCCATGACCGACCTCCACAGTAGAAGCAAAGTCCGCCAGAATACGTCACGGCGCAGTGCAACCTCAGCCCTTTTCCATCCGTCTTCGAGGCGTGAGAGACGACAAAGAGAACAGCTTTCACGAGCTCGTGGCTCGTCGGCGGCCCGGCATGCTGCGTACCGCGGTGCTGCTCGCCGCCGGTGACTCGCATCTGGCGGAGGACCTGGTGCAGGCCACTCTCACCAAGTTGTACGTCAACTGGTCGGCGTTCCAGCGGGCCCGTAACCCCGACGCCTACATCCGCCGCGCGCTGGTGAACGCGCTGATCGACGAGCGCCGCCGGGTGTGGCGGCACCGGGAGAAGCCGGTCGCCGAGTTGCCGGATCAGCCGGTGGCCGAGTCCGGCGCGGATCCGGCCGGTCAAGCGGTCCGGCAGGCGCTGCGGGAGTTGCCGCCGCGGATGCGGGCCGCGGTCGTCTTCCGGTACTTCTACGACCTGGACGTGGCGGAGACAGCGCACGCCCTCAAATGTTCGGAGGGCAACGTGAAGAGCCAGACCGCCCGCGGGCTGGACCGCTTACGCGACGCGCTGACCGCCCTCTCCCCTGTTGAGGAAAACCTTCCCGAAGGAGCTAGATCATGACGGATCTCCGTGGTCATCTCGAGGACATCGCCGGGCCGGTGACACCTGTCGCGCCCGGCCAGATCGAAGCCGACGTGCTGCGTGGCCGCCGCGCGACCCGGCAGCGCCGGTCGATGCAGGCGGTGGTGGGTTCGCTGTTCGGTGTGGCGGCGCTGACGGCCGTGTTCACGATCCCGTCCGGTGGTGTCGGCGCCGGACCGCAGGGCCCGACGGCGGCCGCCCCACCCGCGGTGGTGACGGCGGTGGACCTGGTGGCGTACCAGGGCGCCCAGCCGAAGGGTTTCACCGTCGACAAGGTGCCGGCCGGCTGGTTCATCCAGTCCGACGACAACTATTCGCTGACGCTGGCGCCGGAGAAGGTGCGTAACCCCGGCCCGGACGTGGACCCGTCGGCGCAGCCGGAGTACGACCCGGCGAACTTCGTCGGCAAGATCGGCATCTTCCTGGAGTCCCGCGACCAGAGCGGGCCCGGCCGCGACGGCATCGACCTCACCGTCGGTGACGGCACCGGAGTCCTGGTCAAGCATCTGCCCCCGATGATCCCCGGTCAGCCCGACGGCGACCCGAACGGCGACTACGGATGGTCGCTGTGGGTGCCGCAGCCGTCCGGGATCTGGCTGATCGTGCAGTTCCCGGAGCGCCTCGACATGTCCCGGGAGCAGATGGCCGAGCTGGCCGCGGGCGTGCACGTGCACCGGAACGCGTCCCAGGGCGCCGGGTGACCCGCACGGCGCCACCCTCGGCAGCGGGTGGCGCCGTCACCGGTGTCAGTACCCGAAGATCATCTTGTACGCGACCTCGGGCAGGAACTGGCCGGCGCTGGAGCCGCCGCCGACACCGCAGTTGCCGTCGGACTCCCCCGGCGTCTTGAGCCACAGCAGCATCTCCGCGCCGCCGCCGAGCTGGGTCGGTGTCCCGAGCCGGCGGCCGGCCGGGTTGCACCACTGGCCGTTGGAGCCGTTGCCGTTGCGGCTGGTGTCGATCACGAACGGTTTGGTGTACCCGTACCGCTGCAGCTCGGCGGCGATCCGGTTGCCGTGGCCGCTGTTCTCGCCGGTGGTGTAGTAGTTGGAGACGTTCAGGGCGAAGCCGCGCGCGTTCGCCACCCCGGCCGTGTTCAGGCGCTGCGCCATCGTCGGCGCGTCGATCCAGCCGGGGTTGCCCGCGTCCAGGTAGGCCCAGGTGTTCGGCGCCTTGGCCCGGAACTGGTTCACCGCGCGGGACAGCATGCCGACCCGTTCGTTGATCCGGTTCTGGTCCATGCAGTTGAAGTCGCCCAGGGCGTCCGGTTCGAGGACCACCACGGCGGGCCGGTTGCCGATCGCGGCGGCGAACGACGAGATCCACGCGTCGTACGCCGCGACGCTGCCCGCCCCGCCACCGGAGTGCCCGCCGCAGGCGTCCCGGCCGGGCAGGTTGTACGCCACCAGCAGCGGAAGTTTGTCGGCCGCGTCGGCGGCGCCGACGTATCCACCGACCGCGCCGCCGATGTCACCGCTCCAGTTGCCGAACCAGCTGGCCATCGGCTTCTGCGCGATCGAGGCCCGGATCGCGGCGGCCCGGCCGTCACCGGGGTTGGCGGCGGCCCACTGCGCCGGGCTGGAGTAGGGGTTGACGTAGAAGCCGCTGGTCTGGCTGACCGGGTCGGCGTGTGCGGCGGGCGCGCCCAGCAGGACCGCGGGGACGGTCAGGGCCAGGGCGGCGAGCACGCGGGACAGGACGGGATGTCGCATGGGGATCTCCTGAGCGTCGGGGTGGCCGGCGGTGGGGATGCCACCGGCTGGAAGCGCTTCCAGGAAGGTTCTGTTGCGTTGACGTCCATGTGATGCTCGTCAATACCCGCGAGGTTGTCAAGCGAACTGGAACCGCTCCCAGCCCATCGCTGAAACTCGATACGATGAGGTCCGGACAGGAAGGGACGGCATCGCGATGACGGCAACGGCGCCCCGGCGGCAACCCACACTCGACGAGGTCGCGGCCCGGGCCGGGGTGTCCCGCTCGGCGGCGTCCCGGGTCATCAACCAGGCCCCGCACGTCAGCCACGCCACCCGGGAAGCCGTCGAGAAAGCGGTCAAGGAGATGGGCTACCGGCCCAACCGGACCGCCCGCGCCCTGGCCACCCGGCAGACCGGGATCGTCGCGCTGGTCATCTCGCACGACGATCCCGGCCTGTTCGCCGATCCGTTCTTCGCCCAGGTCATCGTCGGGGTCTCGGCCGTCCTGGAGGAGACCGACCTGCACCTGGCGCTCTGCCTGGCCAGCTCGGAACGGGGGCGGGCCCGGCTGACCGGGCTGCTGCACGCGCGCGGTGTCGACGGCATCATGCTGATGGCCCTGGACGGCGACGATCCGCTGACCGGCATCGCCGAGGAGACCGGGCTGCCGACGGTCCACGGCGGGCGGCCGCTGGACAGCGAACCGAAGTGGTTCGTCGACTCGGACAATCTCGGCGGGGCCCGGCTCGCCACCGAGCACCTGCTCGGCCTGGGCCGGACCCGGATTGTCACCATCACCGGGCCGATGACCGCCCGGGTCGGCGCCTCCCGGCTCCGCGGTTACCAGGAGGCGCTGATCATGGCCGGGCTCAGCCCGTACGGCACGGTCGAGGCCGACTTCACCGAGGCCGGCGGCGCGGCGGCGATGACCACGCTGCTGGCCCGCCGGCCCGACCTCGACGCGGTGTTCGCGGCCAGCGACAAGATAGCCGCCGGGGCGATCCGGGTGCTGAACGAGGCGGGCCGGGCCGTACCGGAGGATGTCGCGGTGGTGGGGTTCGACGACCTGGACGTGGCCGAGCGGACCGATCCACCGCTGACCACCGTCCACCAGCCGATCCAGGCGCTGGGGCGGGAGATGACCCGGATGCTGCTCGCGCTGATCGCCGGGCGCGAGCCCACCGCGCTCATCCTGCCGACCCGGCTGGTGCGGCGCGGGTCGGCTTGAAACCCGTTCAGGCCTTCGGCAGGTACGGGTAGTCGGTGTAGCCCTCGGCGCCGCCGCCGTAGAACAGGTCCGCGCGCACCTCGTTCTCCGGGTGCCCGCCCTGCCAGCGCGCCACCAGGTCGGGGTTGGCGATGGCCGCCCGGCCCACCGCGACGGCGTCGATGAACGGCGACCGCAGCAGCTCGGACGCCTCCTCGACGGTGGTGACGGTGCTGAAGCCGCTGTTGAAGACGACCTTGCCGCCGAACCGCCGCTGGAGTTCCACGGCCAGGTCACCGGCCGGTTCGCCGTGCAGCAGCGACAGGTAGGCCAGGCCGAGCGGCTTCAGCTGGTCCAGCAGCGTGCCGTAGGTGGCGAGCACGTCGTCGCGGTCGGGCTCGAACGCGTCCTGACGCTCGTGCTGCGGGGAGATCCGCACACCGACCCGGCCGGCGCCGACCGCCTCGGCGACCGCGGTCACCACCTCGACGACGAAGCGGGCCCGGTTCTGCGGGGAGCCGCCGTACTCGTCGGTGCGGTGGTTCGAGCCGGGCGCCAGGAACTGGTTGAGCAGGTAACCGTTGGCGGCGTGGATCTCCACCCCGTCCAGGCCGGCGTCGATCGCCCGGCGGGCCGCCGCGACGTGGTCGGCGACCGAGGCCCGGATCTCCTCGGCGGTCATCGCCTCCGGCACGGCGAACGGCACCTTGGCGGCGCCGGTGTACAGCTCGCCCTCGATGGCGATCGCGCTGGGGGCCATCACCCGGCGGCCGCCGTTGAGGTCGGGGTGGCTGGTCCGGCCGCCGTGCATGATCTGCACGACGATCTTCCCGCCGTCGGCGTGCACCGCGTCGGCGACCCGGCGCCAGCCCTCGGCCTGCTCGTCCGAGGCGATACCCGGCTGACCCGCGTACGACTGGGAGTCGAAGCTCGGGTAGGTGCCCTCGGTGATGATCAGCCCGAGGCCGGCCCGCTGTCGGTAGTGCTCGGTGATCAGGTCACCCGGAATGCCCGCCGCGCCGGAACGCATCCGGGTCAGTGGGGCCATGACGACCCGGTTGGCCAGTTCGATCGCCCCGAGGGTGACCGGCTGGAACAAAGTCTCGGCGGTGGTGGTCGTAGTCATGGCGACGTCCCTGCTTCGTTGGTCGGACGCCGTACGGGTTCTCGTGCGGCTTCCGAACCGTACCGCATGTACGCGCAAACGCGTACATGATGTGATCGGCGGTACTCTGGAGCCATGGCGAGCCGCACCCCGACCCCGCTCACGCACCCGGACATCGACGACATCGACCTGCTCACGGTGCTGAGCGCGCTCGCCGACCCGGTCCGGCTCGGCATCGTGGTGAAACTCGTCGGCCGCCCGGGGCTGACCTGCGGCGGCTTCTACCCCGACGTCACGGCGTCGGTGCTGACCCGCCACTTCCGGGTGCTGCGCGAGGCTGGGGTGATCCGCCAGGAGGATTCCGGCGTACGCCGCGAGAACACCCTGCGTAAGGCCGACCTGGACGCACGCTTCCCCGGCCTGATCGACATCATCGTGAAGGAAGCGGCCGACGGCGCGATCCCCCGGCTACCGCACTGACCGCTTTTCCTCAGTGGCCGCCTTCATCGCCTGAGCACGCAGTCGCCGCAGGTGCCGCCGCCGGGGATCCGGTAGTAGAGGCAGCAGTTGTTGCGGGCCAGGTACCAGCGGGCCCGCGCCGGATCGGGCCGGTTCAGGGTGGCCATACCCCGCAGCGGCGGCAGGTCGAGGGCCTGCCCGACCAGCCGTGCGGCCGGTTCGGCGGCGTCCGGCAGGGTGTCGGCGATCATGCCGGCCGCGCCACCGAGCGCGGAGGCGACGTTGCCCCACAGGACCTGGGGTGACAGGCGGTACCGCTCGCGGAAGACGTCCAGGACCGGCTCGACGACGCCCCGGATCGCGGTCGTGGTGAATCGTTCAGCGGTGCCGGGTTCACTGTCGAGGTCGCGCCAGGCGATCGGAATCGGTCCACCTTGAACCGGCCGCCACCACAGCCGGTCCAGGTCGGCGATCGGCAGGACACCGGTGGTGGCGACCGCCCCGACCAGTGGCGACAGCAGCCGGGATGCCAGTCCGAGAAAGATGATCGACGCGGTGACCCGTTCGTCGATGGCGTCGAGGTCCAGCCCGCCGAGTGCGGCAAGGGTCCGCCGCCCGATCCGGACCCGTTCGCCGATCACGTCCCCGTCGCGCAGATCCCGCAGCGGCCGCCACTCACCGTCACCGTCGTAGGGTTCCCAGACGAAGTACGGCCCGAGTTCCGCCGCCGCCCGCAGAGCCGCTCCACTGTCCCGGCTGCTCATCCGGCGACCACGGCGGTGACCGCCGCCATCGCGTCAGCGAGGTCGGGGCACGTCCGGCCGAGTCCGGCCTCGACGACAACCGTCCCCCCGGCCGCTGTTTCGATGCCGGCCGTCGCCGGGCCGGGGGCGTCGCTCCAGAACACCAGCACCGCGGGGCAGGCCCGGGTGATCGCGGCGGCGATCACGGCACTGTCCAGGCCGGCACCGAGATGCGCGGAGGCGATGCCGCGTTCGGCCAGGGCCGCGGCGAGCGCGTCGAGAGCTGCCACGTCCCGCCCGTCATCGGCGGCCACCAACATCACCTGCACCGGCGTGCCCGCCGGCGGTCGCGGAACAGCGGCGAGAACCTCACCGAGCGAACGGGCCAGCAACCGCCGGGCAATGACCTTCCGCGTCTCCGGACAGCGGGCGCGGTCGATGTGCTGGAATGCGGGCCCGGCCACGGCATGCCAGGTTCGCACGACTCCCCGGCCGGCCACCGCACGGCTGACGGCCTCCCGCAGGCCGAGCACATCCATCCGCCGGGCGGCGCGAGCCAGTCCACGGGCTTCGGCGTCACTTCCCGGATCGTCGCAGGGTCGTTCGGCCGCCCGGACAGCGCTCTCCCGGCGGGCGCGCCGGGCGGCTTCCGCCGCGGGCACTCCACGGGTGGTGAGCTGCGCCATCATCGTCAGCCGGGCGATGTCGTGCGGGGTGTACCGCCGGTGGCGGCCCGATTCGTGTTCGCTGGGCCCCAGCCCGTACCGCTGGTGCCAGGTTCGCAAGGTGGTGGTGGCGACACCGAGCCGCCGGGCGAGACTCCCGGCGCTGAGCGGCTCGTCGACCGTCGTCTGCATCTTCTCTCCCACCGCCGACCCGCCCTCGAGGTCACCGACAACACCGCACCAGTTTCGACACGGGCACTGGCAGGTATCCGGACTCGCGGACCACCCGGCCCACTCACCGTTGCGGGGCAGTCCCGGTCTCCCACCGGGTTCCCTCTTACGTCACCCCACCCGACGGGAAGGGCGAACCAGCTGCCGGTCCATATTACCGGTTACCCCCTACCTGCCGCCGTTCGCCGCTTTCGACACCACGCCCACCCCCATGATCAGGGCGCCGGTGATCTGGTCCGGCGCCCCGGGATCAGGGACCATACGGTGTGAACTCCGACGTGCTGCTCGAACTACGCGCGGCGCGACGCGCCCCCGGCCCGGGACGGCGTGAAGCATTGACCGCGTTGGCGAACCTCGGCGGCTGGGACGCATTGGACCCCGTCGATCAGCGCGCGATGGCCCGGCTGATCGAGGTCAAGGCACTGACCGAGAAACCCGGACCGATGCACCTGTGCGGCTCCTGGTACGCCGTCCCGGCAGCGGTCGGCCGGCAGGCGGTGCTGGACGCGTTCGAGCTGGCCGACGCCCGACCGGTGACGATGCGCCTGGGCGCGTCGGCGTGGAACAACGACCGCCACAACTGGGATCTCGGCGATCACGGCGCCTGCTCCCGTATGTACATCACGCCGGCGCTGGACGGCTGGACACTGGTCTTCGGCACCGTGCCGACGGTGGCGCACCTCCAGAGCGAGGCAGCGTTCCGGGAAGCGGTCCGGGCCCACTGTGCCGAGTTGAGCGGCAGGTTCGGGGTGACCCAGTGGTACGGTGCGAGCTGCGGCGACGGCTGGACCGCGTGGTGCCTGGCCGAGGACGGACGGGTCACCGACCGATACGACATCCTCGAACCCGAACCGCCCGAAAATGATCACGAGCCGGTGATCCGTTACTACGACGACCTCGTCGCCCGGACCGCCCCACCGACGACCACACGCTTCGAGCAGCTCCACATCGAAGGCTTCGGCGCGCCCACCATCGTCCGGCGAAACCGCTCCTTACGCGGTGACGAGAGACATGCCACCGAGGTGGCGGCCGGCCTCTCGATCAATCCCGCCGCCCTCGGCCCGCACCACACCGTCACCGGCCGCGCTCTGCTGGCCCTGACCAGCTGTGGAATCGGCCGGCCGAGCACACCGGGTGCACTCGCATGTTGAGCGAGGGCGAGCACTGGTCAAGCTGGGTGCGGCAGTGGGCGACCGACATCGACACGGCCACGAGAGACATGACGGCGACGTTCGAGGCGACCTATGGCTACCCCGCCGGTGTCAACGAGGTGCGGTGGGCGACCGCGGACGACCGCACCGACGCCGGGCCCCTGGCGCCGATGGCCGGTTTCTATCAGGTGGTCGCCGAGGTGAGCCTGCCGGATGTCGGCAACGGCATCTTCATCCACAGTGCGCAGAGTGCCCTCGCGCAGACGGAGGATCCGCACGGGCCGGTGATCGGTTCCACCGGCGGCGGCACGCAGTTCGTCCTGGATCGGGACGGTCGTGTGCACAGGTCGGTCGGCGCGTCCCTGGACGGCGACTTCGTGCCGGTCGCGGACTCGGTCGAGCAGTTCCTGTCCCGGCTGCGCCACGCGGTCACCGAGTTCGTCCGCCACAACCGGATCGTGGATCTCGACAACGGGTGACGTCCCGGCCCGGAATCCCGGGCCGGGAGCACGTGGATCACACGGTTCGGCGGCTGCGGATCGCGCCGATGAGCACGTCGGCGGCCAGGAATACGAGCAGCGGGATGCCGAGCAGGGGCAGGGCCCAGGCGATGGCGAAGACCAGCGGGACGCCGGCGACGATGCCCCACGTCGGGAGTTGCTGCCAGGCTCCGCGGGTGGGTGGGGCTCCGGCCAGGGCGCGGCGGTCGGTGCGGGTGGGGCGGCGCTGCCACCACATGCGGTAGCCCCAGATGATCAGGGTGATCACGCCGATGGCGAGCAGGGCGAGGACGATCTGGTTGACCGGGCCGAAGAGCAGACCCATGTGCGCCTGTACGCCCCACGAGGTGAGTTTCGCCAGCAGTGGCCAGTCGGCGAAGTCGACCCGGTCGGTGATCTGCCCGGAGGCGTCGACGGCGACGCTGTCGAAACGTACCGGCCAGCGGTTGTCGGTCTGGGTGACGGTCCAGGCGCTGGCGGTGTCGGCGGGCGGGGTGATCTGCACCGGCCCGTCGAGTCCGGCCTGGCGGGCGCCGGTCAGGGCGGTGTCGTAGGCGGCCGGGTCGGCGACGACCGGGGTCGGGGCGCCGGCGCTGTGGTGTCCGCCGGTGGGCGCGTCGACGGAGGTGGTGACGTAGGGGCGGTTGCCGCGCATGGCGTCGAGGGCGGCGCTGAAGTTGGCGCCGGCGTAGGTGGACCAGGTCAGGCCGGTCGCGGACAGGATCAGCAGGCCGAGGGTGAGCCAGATGCCGGTGGCGGCGTGCCAGCTGCGGCTGCGGCGCACGCCCTTCTTCGCGGACAGTTCCGGGGTGATCATGCGGCGCAGGGCGCGCTGGCGCCGCCACCAGAGGATCACGCCGCCGAGGGCGAGGACCCACAGCCAGCTGGCGGCGAACTCGGAGTACATCTCGCCGCCCGCGCCCAGGTGCAGATCGCGGTGGAAGGTGTCGAGCCAGGTGTTCAGCGGGGTCGCCGTCCACCAGGTGGTCAACTGCCCGGTCACTTCGCTGGTGTACGGGTCGACGTACACCGTATGCACGAGTTCCGACTCGGGCGTCAGGTCGGGTGAGCTGAAGTCGACCTGGGTGGTGGCATCGCCCTCACCGACCCGCACCCCGATCAGGTCGCCGTCGGGGTGACTCGCGCGTGCCGCCGCGATCTGGGCGGCCACCGGCGCGACCGTGTCGCCGGGGCTGTCGACGACCAGCTCACTGCTGTAGACGATCTTCTCGAGCGTCGGGACCAGGGTGAACATGAACCCGGTCGACGCCGCGACCAGGATGAACGGCGCGACCAGGATCCCGGCGAAGAAGTGCAACCGCAGTAACAGCGGCCCGAACCCGCGAGCGCTGGGCGGACGTCGCGGCGCGGGCGGGGCGACAAGCGCGGGCTCGCTGACTTCGGGGATGATCGCCATCGGCTGTCCTCTGGGGGTATCGGCGTCCGAGTGACCTCCGCCACGTCGAGGAGGTCAGAGCGGTAGTCGCCCCACCGCACCGAAAAGTTCCCAGCGATCTGTCAGAAAGTGCTGAGTGCCCTCCGAACGGCGGGATCGTCCGGTCCGGTGCCGTAACGGTGCTGGTAGACGGCGAGGACCATGTCCCGGACCGAGGCCCCGTCGGGTTCCAGACCGGCGGCGATCAGCCGTAGAGGGTGCGGATGACCGCCCGGCTGGGTCGGACTGTAGTCGCGCACCGGCAGCAGCTCGGCACCGAGCCGCTGGTAGAACACGATCCGCCGCCGCCGGATCGCCTCCTCATCGGGGTCGATGCCGGTCTCGTCGGGGTCTTCGACGTCCAGCAGGATCCGGGTGTGACCGGCTGCCTGCTCGTGTGCGCAGAGCAGCCGCCACATCTGCGAGCCCAGGCCGCTCCCCCGCTGCCCGACGGCGAAGTAGCGCAGGAACACCCAGCCGGTCGGCCCGAGTCGCCGGGTCACCGTGAACCCGGCGGGCCGCCCGTCCACGACCAGCGCCAGCATGTCGTCGGCGAGCAGGTCGTCCAGTGGCGCCCGCAGCTCGGCCGGGAACGCGTCGAGATAGATGTCCTCGGTGGCCGTCAGCAGGGCCTGGTCGAGGTCCGCTGCCGGGATCAGTTCCACCGCCACTGCCCTCCGATCATCGTGCGCAGCACCTGGATCTGCCCGATGCTGCCGGTGTCCACGCTGGTCGGGTCGTCGGCGAGGACCGCGAGGTCGGCGAGTTTGCCGACCGTCAGCGATCCGGTGACGTGCTCGCGGTGCGAGGCGAACGCCGACCCCAGTGTGTAGGCCCGCAGCGCCTCCCGTGGCGTGATCTGCTCGTGCCGGCTGAACGGCTGCCCGGAGGCGGTGGTCCGGTCGACCATCGCCTGGATGCCGAGCAGCGGCGCGCCGATCGTGACCGGCCGGTCAGAGCTGCCGGGCAGGACCATGCCGGCGTCCAGCAGCGACCGCAGCCGGTAGGCGTCCCCGGCCCGCTGCGGCCCGAGGGCGGCGAGCATCCCGTCGCCGATCTCCGGCACGAACCGAGCCTGCGGCACCCCGATCACGCCCAGGCGCACGGCGCGTTCCACCTGGTCGTGGCGGGCGACCCCGAAGTGTTCGATGCGGTGCCGGGCGTCGGGACGGGGCAGTTCACGCTGGGCCCGCTCGTAGGCGTCCAGGGCCAGGTCGATCGCCGCGTCCCCGATGGCGTGTGCGGCCACCCGCCAGCCGCTGCGGTGCGCCCTCACGATCGTCGCGGTCAGCGCGTCCGCGTCGCCCTGCAGATAGCCGGACCCGGGCCGGTCGGCGTAGTCGTGGCAGAGCGCGGCGGTGTGCCCGATCAGCGACCCGTCGGTGAACACCTTGACCGGGCCGATGCGCAGCCAGTCGTCGCCGAACCCGGTACGGATCCCGAGGTCCAGCCCGAGCGACAGCCCGTCGTCGGCGTGCCCGGTCAGCGGGTGCAGCGCGTCGGCGGCGACCATCAGCTCGGTCCGCACCCGCAGCCGGCCCTGGTCGCGGGCGGCCTGGTAGGCGGCCAGCTCGACCGGGCTCTTGCCGATCCAGCCGCCGCCGATCCCGGCCTCCGTGACGCTGGTGATGCCCTCGGCCAGATAGCGCTGCCCGGCCCGGTCGATGGCGTCGGTCAGCTCGTGCAGCGGGTACGGCAGGACCAGCTCGTTGACCAGATTCTGCGCCTGCTCCTGCAGCAGCCCGGTGGGCCGTCCGGTGTCGTCGAGCACGACCAGGCCACCGTCGACGTCACGGCCGCGCTCGTCGAGGCCGAGCATCCGCAGCACCGCCGAGTTGACCACGCACATGTGACCGGAGACGTGCCGGAGCCAGGCCGGGCGGCCGGGGGCGATCCGGTCCAGGTCGTCGCGGGTCGGGTGGCGGCCGATCTTGTTCTCGTCGTAGCCGCTGCCGACCAGCCAGCGCCCCTCCGGCACATCCGCCCCGGTCAGGGCCGCCAGCACCGCGTCCATGCTGTCCAGGCGCAGGTCGACCTCGGCGAGGGACAACCCGTACCAGGCCATGTGGTTGTGGGCGTCGTGGAACCCGGGGACCACCGTCGCACCGCCCAGGTCCACGGTCTCGCGGGCGGGCACCTCCTCCAGGGCGACGATCCGCCCGTTCAGGATCGACAGCGCCGTGGTGTCGGGGCCGTCCATGGTGAGGAAACGGGCGTTGGTGAGCAGCAGATCGGCGGTGATCACGCGGTCAGCTCCTGGAAGACGGTGCGGTACCAGTCCGACCACGGGGCCGGGCGGCCGGTCGACGGGTCCACCTTGACGATCACCCGGTGGCCGGTGGCGCGGACCGGATCGGTGCCGCAGCTGAACCCGTACGTCGCGCTGGTCGTTCCGATCTTCAGCCCGGTCAGCGTGACCGGCATCGGGCCCGGCTCGGACACCGGGGCCAGGAACTCCACGTGCAGCTCCCGGACCACGTAGTGCAGGTCGGCGACCCGGGCCGCGGGCGCGGCGGCCCCGCCGGTGAGCTGCTCGAACAGCGCCGTCTGGGCCCGCTCGACGTGCACCGCGAACCGGGCGTTGTGCAGATGCCCGTTCGGGTCCAGCTCGTCGAAGAACACCGGGCTGTCGTAGGTGAAGCTCATGACAGCAGATTCTTTGCGACGCGTTCGGACGAGGTCATCGGGAGGTCGGCGCGGAACTCCCAGTAGCGGGGCACCTTGAACCGGGCGAGCCGTTCGCCGCACCACTCCCGCAGATCGGTTTCGGGCACGTCGCCGACGATGAACGCCTTGACCTCCTCGCCGCGCATCTCGTCGGGGACGCCGACGACCGCGGCCAGGCGCACGCCCGGATGGTCCATCAGCACCCGCTCGACCTCGACAGCGGCGATGTTCTCCCCGCTGCGGCGGATCATGTCCTTGATCCGGCCGATCAGGTAGACGCGGCCCTGCTCGTCGAGCCGGGCCAGGTCACCGGTGGGGAACCAGCCGTCCCGCCACGGCGCCGGGTGCCCGAGGTAGCCGTCGAACATGCCGGGGCCCCGCAGCAGCAGCTCACCGGCATCGTCGACGCGGATCTCCCGGTGCGCGGCAGGGCGGCCCAGGCAACCCGTGCCGACCAGCTCGTCGTGCTCCTGCGCCCCGACCCGGATGTCGGCGCCGGTCTCGGTCATGCCGAACGCCTCGAACCAGGGGGTACCCCAGCGTGCTTCGAGTTCGGCGTGTCGGGTCGGCGGGATCGCGGAGCACTGCACCACACGCACCGCATGATCACGATCCTGGGGGTGGGGCGGGTTGGTCAACAGCAGGTTGGGCATCGCGCCGAGGCAGTAGAAGTAGGTCACCCGGTGGCGGCGCACGTCGGCCCAGAACGTCGAGGGGTGGAAACCGTCCAGGACCACCAGCTCGGCGCCGGCGATCAGGGCGGCCACCACGTTCCACTGCGGGTCGACGTAGCTGAACGGCTGCGCGGTCAGCATCACGTCGGTGTCGGTCAGGTGCGGGAACTCCTGCACCAGGCTGGAAGCCATGGTCACCCAGTAGCGATGCGACAGCAGACAGCCCTTGGGGGCGCCGGTGGTGCCGGAGGTGTACTGCACGTTGACGATCGCGGCCGGATCGACCGGCTGCTGATCGAAACCGGGCTCGGGTTTCAGGGCTTCGAGACTGTCCTCGGTGATCAACAGGGCCGCTTGCGAGTCGGTGAGCAGGTGCTCGGTGTCGGCGCTGCGGTACTTCATGTTGACCGGCACGAGTGCCGCCCCGAGCCGGGCCAGAGCGAGCCAGAGCAGGGGGAACTCAGCCCGGTTCGGCAGCATCACGGCCACCCGGTCGCCCGGTTCGACCCCCTTGTCACGCAACGCCTGGGCATAGCCGGCACTCAACTCGGAGATCTCGGCGAACGTCAGCGTCTGCCCCGGGTCGAATCGCCACGCCGCCCTGGTCGGCCACCGCGAAGCCGCCCGCTCCACCAGGCTGATCAGGTCAGTCATGAGCGAACTCCTGGCGCGGCGCGGCGTTCTCCCCGGTCAGACTGGTGATCAGCGCGTGATCCACCTCGACGGCGAGGGCCTGCTCCAGCGTCGAGTCGGTGCCCAGATCGAGCACCCGCTTGGCCAACTGCAGGGCCGCCCGTGGCCGCTCGACCAGTTTCACAGCCAGTTCGCCTGCCAGGGCCTCGTGCTCCCCCGCCGGGGCCACCCAGCCGATCATGCCGATCTCCTTCGCCTCGGGCGCGTGCACCCGCTCGCCGAAGAGCAGCAGCTCACGGGCCTTGGCCAGGCCGACCAGATGGGGCAGCAGCCGGGACACCCCGCCGGTGACGCTGAACCCGACGCCCACCTCGGGGAACCCGAACGCGGCCGGCTCGTCGGCCACCACCAGATCGCAGGCCAGCGCGAACTCGAGGCCCGCGCCCAGGGCGTAACCGTGCACCGCGGCGATCACCACGCCCGGATGGTTGCGGATCCGGCGGGTCACCTCCTGAATGCGCTCCAGCCGGGCCCGGGTCTGTGGCAGCGTCTCGACCGGCACCGGCTCCTTCAGGTCGGCGCCGGAGCAGAACGCCCGCCCCCGGCCGGCCAGCACCACGACCGGAGCGTCGTCGGCGCGAGCGCGGTCCAGAGCGGCCAACAGGTCCTCCACCAGGGCGGGGACGACAGCGTTGAGCCGGCCCGGCCGATTCAGATGAATGCGGGCGACACCGTTGAGGAACTCGTAATCCACGACCACCGGTCCACCATAACCGCACCCGATCGATCGGTCGATCGGGTACCGTAGTATCGATTCCGTGACTGAACCGGCCGGCCGCCGGGTGCGCACCGCGGCCCTCGAACTCTTCGCCGAGCGCGGCTTCCACGGCACCGGCATCCGCGACCTCGCCCAGCGCGCCGGGCTGTCCACCGCGACGCTCTACCACTACATGGGCACCAAGGAAGACCTGCTGGCCGAGATCATGCGGGACAGCATGCGGCTGTTGCTGCTCGCGGCCGGACAGACCGGCACTTTCGGTACGCCCACCGAACGCATCGCCCGCCTCACCCAGATCCACGTGCTCGCGCACGCCGCCCGGCCCCTGCACACCCGGGTCGCCGACGACGAGATCCGCGCCCTGTCCGCCCCGGTCCGCGCCGAGATCACCGCGCTGCGCGACGAGTACGAGGACTTCTGGCAGTCCGCCATCGACGACGGCGTGACCAGCGGCGAGTTCCGGGTCGCCGCGCCCACGGTGGCCCGGCTGGCCCTGCTGGAGATGTGCAGCGGGGTGGCCCGGTGGTACCGCCCCGACGGCCCGCTCACCGCCTCCGAACTAGCCGCCCGCTACGTCGAGATGGCCCTCGGCCTGCTCACCGTCGACGGCGCGGCGCCGGCACTGGACCCGGGCGCCGCCGACGACATGAACGAGTTGGTGTCCGAGCTCTGGCCGCTTTAAGTTCGAACGGTGAGTGACCCTTGGGAAGCCCGGTGGGCGGCCAGCTGGACCCCGGCCGAGGTCGCCGCCCACCTCGCCGGCACGACAGTGCCCTGGTGCGTGGCCCCGGGCTGGGCGCTGGACCTGTTCCGCGGCGAGCAGACCCGCCCGCACGGCGACCTCGAAATCGCGATCCCGGCCGCGCGCTTCCCGGAGATCCGCGCGCGTTTCCCCGGCTACGTCTTCGACGCGGCGGGCGACGGCCAGGTCCGGGAGAACGCCACCGCGGACCAGATCGCCGCCACCCACCAGACCTGGCTACGCGACCCGGCCACCGGCGACTACAGGGTCGACGTCTTCCGGGAGCCACACGACGGCGACACCTGGATCTGCCGGCGCGACGAGACCATTCGCCTGCCGTACGACGAGATCATCCTCCGGAACGGCGACGGGATCCCGTACCTGAAACCGGAATTGGTCCTGCTCTTCAAAGCCAAACACCGGCGCGAGAAGGACCAGGCGGACTTCGACGGCACCCTGCCGCACCTGAGCCCGGCGCAGCGGGAGACACTGGCCGGGCTGCTGACCCGGGTGCATCCGGGGCACCCCTGGCTGACGTCACTGCATGGCGGTGGCCGGCGGGTGATCGAATGAGGCCGGGCAGTAGAAGGTGTAGAGCGAGTAACCGCGCCCGATCTGCACCTTGACGGTGTCCGGGGACGCGTCCGGGGCGTCCTCGATCGGACGCCAACTGCCGTACGAGTCGACCGAGCCCGCGGTGAAGATCAGTTTCTGCGTGGTGCCACAGACCGCACAGTTCATCGGGTACGGGTCGGTCAGCGACCAGTTCGCGAAGCCGCCGACCTTCCAGCCCGGGGCCAGTGACAGGTCTTCCTGATAGTTCGGGCGGTCGTCGTCCTCGTCGTCGTCCCACTCGTCGAGGCGCTCGCACAGGTCGTCGGGGAGCAGGTCGGCGTACTGGTACTCGCGAACCTGTTCCGGATGCACCACACACGGCACCGGCAGGTACAGCTTGCTGATCACCGACGGCTCGGGCGGCGCCTCCAGCACCGGGCCGATCGCCGCACTGTCCCGCCAGAAAAGGAACACACGCGGGTTGTAGTCCCGGTCCGCGTGGTCCACCGGACACCAGAGCACCTGCAACAGATCGGTGCCGTCCGGCCCGACGAAGTCCGGAACGTCCCGCCGGTACAACTGCGCGACCGGGATCAGCGGAATCGGGTCCTCGATCAGATCGTCGAGATCCACCACTGCGGCGGCCTCGAGCCCGGCCCGTTCCTCGTCGGTCAGGTATTCGCCACCCGCCCGCCGCCGGATCGCCGCGGCCGCATGGATCTCCCGATAACGGCGCACGGCGGCCGGGGTGGTCAGGTTGTACGGCTCGTGCGCCCCGGCATCGTCACACACCGGCCACGCCTCATCGGCCGGCCACAACAGAGGCCCACCGACCGAACTGTCCCCCACAGCCGGAGCTCCGGGCCGCGGATGCAGCCGGGTGGAGGTAGCGGAAAACTCCCGCAACTCGGGAAAAACCGCGGTGATGTCCAGAGGGCGCGGGGGCGTGGTGCGAGACATAGCGGTGGATCTTAGAGGACCGGTACGCGTATCCGCCCTGTTGTCGGCCCACGGCGCCGGGACACGCCGATGAGGATCGTCGCGACGCTTGCCAGGATCGGGCACCATGCACGCATGTCGATTGAACCGGCGGGTCAGCCGGGTACTCCTGCCGGGCAGAAGCCGTCCCGCTGGCTGTGGCTGATCTCCGATCCGGGTATCGCGCTGGCCGTCGTGTCGGTTGCGGTGCTCGGTATTGCGGGCGTTGTCTGGATGTGGGCGATCACCGGCGCAACATCCGGGGTGGAACGCGCGAAACTGCAGCTCGACGCGCTCAAGTTCGGTTTCGGAGTGTTCGCCGCCGCAGGCGCCTCCGCCGCTCTTCTGTTGGCGATCCGCCGGCAACGGCACACGGAGACCGCTCACCGGCTCGCCGAGGACAACTACCAGCTCGCTCGCGCCAACCATCAACTCGCGCAGGACAGCAGTGTTCTGGCTCGCCGGACACAGAGCCACAACGAAGCCGATGCGGGCGCCCGCCGGGTCACCGAACTGTATGCGGAAGCGGTCGAGCAACTCGGCTCGGACAAGACCGTCATCCGGCTGGGTGGAATGTATGCCCTGGAACGTCTCGCGCAGGACAACCCGGCCCAGCGGGCGACGATCGTCAACGTCCTCTGTGCGTACCTGCGGATGTCGTTCGAACCCCCGGAGACCACGCTCACGCCCGATACCGTCGGCTACGAGAAGAAGCTCGCCCGCAGCGAGCAGGCGGCACAGGAGTTGCAGGTGCGCCGCGCCGCCCAACAGATCCTCACCGACCACACCCGAATCCCACCAACACAGGCGGAAGACTCCGTCGGCACGGTCACCGCAGTCGCCGATGGAGCCGAGTCACCCGCGATCTTCTGGGCCGACGTCGATCTCGACGTGGCCGGCGCGGTCCTCGTGGGGTGGAACGCCGAGCGTTGCCAGTTCCGGTCAGCGGACTTCAGCCGATGCGTATTCCATGACGCAGCGTCGTTCCAGGAGGCGTCCCTCCACGGTGCCGCCAGTTTCGACCGTGCACAATTTCGGGACATCGCCCAGTTCACCCAGACAGTGTTCGATGCCGCCGCAACATTCGTCGGCACCGACTTCGGTAGATCCGCGAGATTCCATGGAACCCGGTTCAAAAAGATTGCCGACTTCCGTCGTGCATACTTTCACGACAGCGCCCATTTCCGTAACGCAAAATTCGGCGCTGATGCCCTCTTCGGGCGACCACTCCGGATGATCAGGGCACATAATGGCCTCGGCGGGGGAACACAACCACAATGGGGTGCGACATTCCGCTACCGGTCCACATTCGCTGACACCACCTTCATCGGGGTCGCGGCATTCGGCGGAACCGAGTTCCACGGAGAAACCACCATCGGCGAGGCCGTTTTCACCGATCCCGGAAAGCTTTTTCTACTCAACGCGCTCGCGCCCGGCAAGCGCTTCGGCGATGTCTGGCCTACGGGCTGGTATCTGCCGGATGGTGAGTCCCTGGTCAGGCAGAAACCGGCGGCTGAGGCCACCCAGCCGAGATCTGCTCCCGAGGGTGCTTGACGACGGCGGGCGGGTTCGGGGCAGACCCGCGGCGGACCGCGCTGATACGGTTCGCCGATGTCGCGCCGCAGCACTATCTACGACGTCGCGCGGGTCGCCGGCGTTTCGGTGGGGACGGTGTCGCGTGTCCTCAATGGGCATCCGGTCGGTGCGGCCAGTCGCGCGGCCGTGCAGCGGGCCCTGGTGAGCACCGGTTATGTGGCCAACCAGCATGCCCGCCGGCTCGCGGGTGCGCGCCCGGCGACCGTGGCGTTCCTGCACTGTGTGCCCGGGGACCGGCTGCTCGCCGACGCGAACGTCAACACGCTGCAACTCGACTGCCGGCGCGCTCTCGGCGACGAGGACATCATGATGGTCACCCCGGTGGCCGGTGGCGGGCCGTCCGACACCGCCGTCCGGGCGCTCGCCGCCCGCCTCGACGACCCGGTGCTGGTGTTCTCCGCGCCGCGCGACTCCACCGCGGTCGCCGACCTGGCCGGCCGTGGGGTGCCGGTGGTGTCCTGCGGGGTTCCGCTCGGCCACGAACGCCGTGTCTCCTACGTGACCACCGACGACCGCGACGGCGCCCAGCAGATCGTCAGCTATCTGCGCTCCCGCGGCCGCCGCCGGATCGCCACCATCACCGGCCCGATGGACCTGCCCGGCGGCGTCCAGCGGCTGGCCGGTTACCGGGACGCCGTCGGCACCTTCGACCCCGCGCTGGTCGTGCCCGGCGACTACACCTTCGAGGGCGGCCTGGCCGCGACCAGGCAGCTGCTGCGGCAGGCGCCCGACCTCGACGCGATCTTCGCCGCCTCCGACACGATGGCCGCCGGGGCGCTGGCCGCTTGCGAGCAGGCGGGCCGCCAGGTCCCCGGCGACGTCGCGGTCGCCGGCTTCGACGACGCGAAGATCGCCACCCAGACCCGGCTGACGACGGTACGAATCCCGTGGCACCGTTACGCCGCCCAGCTGACCATCCAGCTGCTGCGCCGGATGGCAGGCGACGAACCGTCCGGCGTCGTCATGCCGGTCGACCTGGTGATCCGGGCCTCAGCCTGACCGGTTCTCCGCGTGCCGGAACAGGTGGGCCTGCACGTCGGTCAGCCAGTACTCGCAGCGCCCGTCGTCGGCCCGGTCGGTGGACCAGAAAAGGTTGCGTTCGACCTCGAAGTTGAGCATTCCCGGGTGGGCGAAGGTCCCCGCCACCACCTTCGAGTTCCGCATCCCGGTGATCGTCGCCAACTGCGCCCCGGTGAACCGCCGGCCCGGCTGCTCCGCCAGCACCGTCAGAATCGCGCGGGCGTTCGGGCTGAGGAACTGGAAGATGAAGTCCTCGAACATCTTCTGATCGGTTTCGGCCCAGTCCGGATAGGTGAAGTCCTCGTAGTCCTCGGCGACCTGTTCCCGGCACTGCCGCACGGCGTCCTCGGCGGAGTCCGCCAGTACCTGACGGCAGAATCGCGCGTACCGGTCCTCCGGTCCGCAGTACTCGCCGGCCTCCAGCATCGCGACCTCGCCTCGATGGTCGCGGCGACCAGCAACTCGGGCTCGTCGGCGTCCTCGTCGACGAGCCCGATCACCGTGTAGGTCGTGAGGCCGAGCAGAACCGGCAGCGGCGGGTCAACCAGAACAGTCATGCCCGCGTTCATCGGCTCGCGGGTGCCGCACTTTACCGCTGTCGCAGACCGGTTCTGGTTCGTAGGGCTTCGGCGTCCGGGTGGCCGAGGTCGTCGAGGATCTCCAGGGCCTGGCTCCAGGAGCGGGCCGCGGATGCTTCGTGGCCGGCTGCCTGTTCGGTGTCGCCCAGGTGGACCAGGGTGTCGGCCTCCAGGTAGCGGTCGCACACCACGCGGTACAGGCGCAGGGCGTGGCCGAACGACGTGCGGGCGTCGTCGTACGCGGCCAGGTGGTGTTGGGCGTAGCCCAGGCTGTCCCAGGCGGCCGCCTCGCCGTTCAGGTTGCCGGCCCGCCGCTGTTCGTCGATCGCGGCGTGGCACTCCCCCACGGCCTGATCAAAATCGCCCATCAGGATGTACGTCCACCCGGTCTCGTTGTGCACGGTGGCCCGGCCGCGGATCTGCCCGATGCCGGTGTAGAGGTCGGCGGCGATCCGGTAGTGCTGCAGCGCGTCCCGGTGGTCGCCGCGCTGGTTGGCGAGGAAGGCCAGCAGCCGGTGGGTGAACGACAGGCCGTCGTGGTCGTCGATCTCGGTGAACAGGGCCACGGCCCGGCGCAGGTGTTCGTCGGCTTCGGGCCGGTTCTGCAGGCGGCCCTCGGCGAAGCCCAGCGATCGTTCGGCGCAGGCCAGGCCGTGCCGGTCGTCGTCTGCTTCGGCGGACCGGACCGCCGTGAGCTGGAGTTCGCGCTGGATCTGCCAGCGGCCGGTGCGGTCCAGGTGGGGTTCCAGGACGGTGGCCAGCTGCCAGCGGTACCGGTGGGACTCCGGATCGTCCTGCCGGGTGGTGGCGAGCAGCACCGGCAGCTCGTCGTCGATCCAGGCCAGCGCTGCGGCGGCATCGGCGAACGTGATCGGGGCGGCGTCCGGGTCCGGTGCGGCGGGCCGGAACGGGGTGCGGCCGGCGAACATCAGTTCCACCGCCGCGTACGCGCTGTGCAGGTAATGGTCGTGCAGCCGCTGCCGGGAGCCGGTGTCGGGGGCGGCGAGTGCGGTGCCATACGCCCGCAACAGGTCGTGGCATCCGTATCTGCCGACCGTGGGTTCGGTGATCAGGTGGGCGCGTAGCAGCTCGGTGAGTGGCGCCCGTAGTTCGGTCTCCGGCACTCCGGCGAGGACCGCCGCCGCGGTGGCCGAGCAGTCCGGGCCGGGGTGTGGGGCGAGCAGCCGGAACAGGCGGGCGGCAGCCGGGCTGAGCACCTGGTAGGACCAGTCGAAGACGCTGCGGGCGTCGGAGCGGGCGCTCTCGCCGGTGAACGCGCCGAGCCCGCCGCGGTGGCGACGCAGGTCGGCGACGATCGACGACAGCGGGAGGCCGGGGTTCATCGCGGCGCGGGCGCTGACCATGGCCAGGGCCAGCGGCAGCCGGCCGCAGTGCTCGACGATGCCGGCGACCGCGTCCGGTTCCCGGCCGGTGCGGCGGGCGCCGAGACGCCGGGTCAGCAGGTCGGTGGCCTCCGCGGTGGACAGCGGTTCCAGGGTGACCGTGCCGGCGCCGTGCCCGGCGACCAGGTCGACGAGCTGGTGGCGGCTGGTGACGACGGTGAGGCAGCCGGGCGCGCCGGGCAGCAGCGGCAGGACCTGGGCGCTGTCGCGGGCGTTGTCCAGCAGGATCAGGACGCGGCGGTCGGTGAGCAGGCTGCGGAACAGGGCGGATCGGGCGTCGAGGGTGGCCGGGACGTCCCCGGGTGCGATGCCGAGTGCTTCGAGCAGTGTGTGCAGCGCGTGGGCGGGGTTGACGGCGCCGTCGGGGTGGAAGCCGCGCAGGTCGAGGTGAAGCTGACCGTCGGGGTAGCGGCCGGCGATCCGGTGTGCCCAGTGCACGGCGAGGCTGGTCTTGCCGACTCCGGCCATGCCGCCGATGGTGACCACGGTGGCCCAGTCGATCTCGGTGAGCAGGGCGAGTTCCTCGTCGCGGCCGGTGAAGACGGGCAGGGCGGCGGGCAGTTGCGCGGGGCGTACCGCAGCGGGTGCGGGTTTCTTCGGGGTGGCCGGTTCCCGTTGCAGGACGCGCAGGTGGGCGGCCTGCAGTTCAGGGCCGGGGTCGAGGCCGAGTTCGTCGGCGAGCGCCTCCCGGATCCGCTGGTGGACGTCGAGGGCTTCGGCCTGGTGGCCGGTGGCGGCCAGCAGCAGCATCAGCCGGGACTGCAGGACTTCGTCGAGGGGGTGCTTCGCGGCGGTCTGCCGGGTCAGGTCGAGCACCCGGCCGGCGACCGCGGGGCCGGCGGCCGGGGCGGTCTCGGCGGCGGCTTTGACGGCGGCGAGCAGTTCGGCGTCGACGGTGGTGAACGCCGGGTGCGTGCGGATCTCGGCGGGCAGGCCGGCGGCGACCGGGCCCTGCCACAGGGCGAGCGCCTCGGTCAGCAGCTCGGCTGCCCGGCCCGGCTCGCCGGTGTGGCCGGCCTGTGCGCGCAGGGCCCGGAAGCGGCCCAGGTCCACCGAGTGCGGGTCGATGTCGAGCCGGTAGCCGCCGGCTCCGCGGATCAGCCACCGGGAGGTGCCGCGGACCGGCAGATCCGGGTCGAACAGGCGGCGCAGTGCTCCGATGTGCCGGTGCACGACGTTGGCGGCGGTGTCCGGGGGCTGGGCGCCCCACAGGACGTCGACGATCTCGTGCAGTGGGACCGGGTGGCCGGCCCGGGTCAGCAGCAGTGCCAGGATCGCCTGTTGTTTGGGGGGCCCGGGGTCGATCTCGGTGTCGCCGCGCCACCCTCGCACCGGGCCCAGCACGGCGAACGTCAGCGGTGCGCTCAACGGGCTGTGTGGCGGCGGAGGAACCGGGAGCGCATGGCGTGGCCTTTCGTCAACGGAAGGTCGGCGGTGCAGCCCGTCGAGGATATCGTCGGTTGCCCATCTCCTCCTCGTAGACTGACTAGTAACTCTACACGGGCCGAATCCAGGCGGGCAGACCCTTGGCCCCGGCCAGAACCCGGGCGGCCTCGGTCTCGGCCGCCGCCTCGATCTGGGCTCCGCGGCTGCGCAGCAGGTCGGCGAGGGCGGCCCGGGCCGGGATCAGCGGCCACGCCGCCCCGACCCGGGCGGCCTCGGCGATCACCTCGCGCAGACCCTGTTCGGCGGCGTCCAGGTCACCCTGACGGTGACGCAGCCGGGCCAGGTGGAGCTGGGCGTCCGGCATGGCCAGCGGCAGCCGGTGCGGCCGGTCGAGGAACCGCAGCAGCCGCAGTTCCAGGCCGTCGCACCGGCCGGTGGCCAGATCCAGGGCGAACGCGGTCAACTCGACCAGGGGCCGCAGCCGCTCGTAGTCGGCGTCGTCGACCAGCTGACGGCCGATGTCCAGCATCGCCGCGGCCAGCCCGGTGTCACCGACGTGCAGCGCCCCCTGGGCCCCCAGTTCAGGCAGGCGCGGGCGCGCTCACGCGGATGCCCGGCCAGGCCCGCGGCGGCGTCGGTGACCGCGCGGGCCGCGCCGGGGGCGCCGCTCTCCAGGAGCAGGGACAGGCGGGCGATCTCGACGGCCAGCACCGCGGACGGATCGCCGGAGTCGGCGGCGGCCCGGGCTGCCCGGGCGCAGTGGTCCTGGTGTTCGGTCAGGTGACGGTCGACGACGGTGTCGGGGGCGGACAGCACCGCCAGCGCGCGGGCCCTCCGGCCGTGGTGACGCAGGAAGGGCACGGCCCGTTCGATCTCCTGGTAACCGGCCCGGGCCTCGCCCTGCTGGCGCAGCATCCGGCCCAGGGCCAGGCCCAGTTCGCCACGGGCTCCGGGTGGCAGGCGGCGGTCGGCGATCAGGTCACGCAGTACCGGGATGGCGGAGGTCTGCGCCACGCTCTCGATGGCGGACCGGGCCAGTTTCCCGGCCAGCCGGACCCGGACCGGGCGGGGCAGGTCACGGTGGGCGACGGCGTCGAGCAGGAAGCGGGCGGCGGTCGCGTCGTCGCCGCGGGCGGTGGCCAGGGCGGCTGCGGCCTCGGCATTGCGGACGTGGTCGGCGGGGCTGTCCGCCGCCCGGTAGTGGTGGGCGAGCCGGGCGTACGGGCGGGGCTGCTGCTCCTCGAGGAACCGGGCGGTACGCAGGTGCAGCAGCCGGCGGGTGACCGGGGGCAGCAGTTCGTGGACCACCTGCCGGGCCAGGGTGTGCCGGAACCACAGCCGCCCGTCCCGCTGGTGCAGGAAACCGGCTGCCCGGGCCCGGTTCAGGGCGGCGGTGATCGTACCGGCGCCGGTGTGCAGGATCGCGGACAGTGGGCGCGGGTCGGCGGCCTGGCCCAGCACCGCGGCCGCGCCGAGGATCTCCCGGCTGGTCTCGTCGAGACGGTTCAGGCGGGCCACCAGGACGTCCCGCAGCAGGGCGGGCACGGCGAGGGTGTCCGGGTGCCGCCGGTCGTGCCGGGCCCCGTCACCGTCGCCGGTCAGGGACCGCACCACCTCCTCGACCAGGAACGGGATGCCCGCGGTGCGTTCGTAGAGGGAGGAGCCGGTGTCCGCGGACAGGGCCGCGGCGAGCCGTCCGACCTCCGCCCTGGTCAGCGGCGGCACCCGCAGGCGGGTCACCGCCGGGCCCGGGTGCCAGCCGGCGGGCAGCTCGTTGCTGCGCACGGTGATCAGCACCTTCAGGCCCGGGACCGGGTGGGCGCCCAGGTGGTCGATCAGGTCCAGGGTCGCCGGGTCGGCCATCTGCAGGTCCTCGATGGCCAGCGCCACCGGAGCGAGCGAGGCGAGCAGGGCCGCCGCCGCGCGCAGCAGCCGGGCGCGTTCGGCGTCCGGATCGGGCAGCGCCGACGGCAGCAGATCGGTCAGGGCGCCGGTGGCGTGTGCGACCCGGAGCCCGTCGATCAACGGCCCGAGCGGTTGCGGTTCGCGCAGGTCGTCGCAGTGGGCGACGATCACCGGCAGCCCGCCGTCGCGCAGCGACTCGGCGGCCAGGCGGCTCTTGCCGACGCCCGGCTCCCCGGTGAGGAGCACGAACGGCGCGGCGCGCACGGCGGCGAGCAGCCGGCGCCGGCCGATGAAGGGGCCGGGCGTGGGCAGCGCGAACAACGCGGTCAGCTGTGAGGACACCGCAAAGGACAGTAGCGCGAACGGTTTCCGGCACCGGCGCGTTCGATTTCCGGATCGTTAACGTCCATGATCGACAACTGCCGCATCGATCACCGTGCTTGTAGCGTCACCCGCACTTCAAGCCTCTGATCGAGTCGAGGTACTACGTTGAGGATCTTCCCCATCGGCGGCGTCCTGGTGGTGCTGGCCGCGTTCGCGGTGACCCCGCCGGCGCACGCCCAGGCACCCACCGGCACCGCCCCCACATCATCGAGCACGACCATCACCCTGATCACCGGCGACCGGGTGACCGTCCGGCCCGGAGTCACCACGGTGGCGGGCCCGGCCGGTGAGCAGATCGGCGCGCACATCACCACCATCGGGCCGGACACCTACGTCTACCCCGACAGCGCCCTGCCGCACGTCGGCTCCGGCAAGCTGGACAAGCGGCTGTTCAACGTCTCCTACCTGCTACGGGAGGGGTACGCCGACTCCGCGACCACCCGGCTGCCGGTCATCCTCGGTTACTCGGGCAGCACCGCCGCCCTGCCGAAGGCCAGCACCGCGGTCCGGTCGCTGCCGAGCATCAACGGGCGGGCGATCAGCACCGACCGTACCCGCGCGAAGGAATTCTGGTCCTCGGTCACGCAGCAGTCGAGCGGCATCAGCAGGGTGTGGCTGGACGGCCGGGTGCACGCCACCCTGTCCGACAGCGTGGCGCAGATCGGCGCCCCGGCGGTGTGGGCGGGCGGCAACACCGGCACCGGTGTCGACGTGGCGGTGCTGGACACCGGTGTCGACGCCGGGCACCCGGACCTGGCCGGCCGGATCGAGTCGAGTGTCAGCTTCGTCCCCGGTGAGGACGTCACCGACGGCCACGGCCACGGCACCCACGTGGCGTCGACGATCGCCGGCACCGGAGCCGCCTCGAACGGCGCGGAGCGGGGTGTCGCACCCGGCGCCGACCTGGAGATCGGCAAGGTTCTCGACAACGGCGGCTCCGGCCAGGACTCCTGGATCATCAGCGGCATGGAGTGGGCGGCCCGGGACCGCAAGGCGAAAGTGATCAGCATGAGCCTGGGCGGCTCCCCCACCGACGGCACCGACCCGATGAGCGTGGCCGTCGACGAGCTCAGTGCCGAGACCGGTGCCCTGTTCGTGATCGCGGCCGGCAACAGCGGACCGGCCCCGTCCACCGTCGGATCGCCGGGCGCCGCCGACGCCGCGCTGACCGTCGGCGCGGTGGACGGCGACGACAAACTCGCCGAGTTCTCCAGCCGGGGCCCGCGCCTGGTCGACAACGCGCTCAAGCCGGAGATCACCGCGCCTGGTGTGGACATCCTGGCCGCCCGGTCGCAGTACTCGACCGAGGGTGAGGGCTACTACCGGACGATGAGCGGCACGTCGATGGCGACACCGCACGTGGCCGGGGCTGCCGCGCTGCTGGCCGCGCAGCACCCGGGCTGGACCGGGCAGCAGCTCAAGGACGCCCTGGTCAGCACCGCGAAACAGACGCCGGACTTCACCGCGTACGAGGCAGGCAGTGGCCGTCTCGACATCGCCGCGACCACGAAGGCGACGGTGTTCGCCACCGGCACCGCTTACCTGGGCGCGCACGAACTGGGCGACGGAACAAAGGCCGAGCAGCCGATCACGTATACCAACACCGGCGCCACGGCTGTCGACCTGAACCTGGCGGTGACCGGTTCTGATCTGTTCACGCTCTCCGCGGCGAAGGTCACCGTGCCGGCCGGTGGCACCACGACCGTCACGGTGGCGACCGACCTGGCCCGCCTGACCGAGCGCGGCACCTGGACCGGATCGGTCGTCGCGACCGGCCCCGGCGGCACGGTGGCCGACACGGTTGTCGGGCTCAGCACCGAGGACCAGCCCCGGCACCTCACCATCACCCCCACCGGCCGGCGCGGCGAGCCGATGCCCGGCCTGATCAACCTGATCCGTGAGGGCGACCCGGCCGGCCTCTACTACAGTTTCCTGTCCCCGGACGGCGGGCCGATCGACGTACTCGTACCGCAGGGTCGTTATGCGATCTGGATGTACGGCGACGTCGAAGGCGCGCACGGCCCGAACTCCCGCGGCGTCGCCCTGGTCACCGCGCCGACCGTCGTCGTCGAGGAGCACACGTCGGTGGCGCTGCCGGCGGCCGCCACCCGCCAGCTCCAGGCGATCACCCCGAAGACCTCGACCGACCTGGAGGTACGCCTGGACTACCACCGCGAGCTGGGCGGCACCTCGTCGGCCACCGACTCGTACATCCTGTCCCGCTGGTACGACAGCATGTGGGTCGTCCCCGGTCAGAAGGCCCGCGACGGCCGGATGTCGGTGACCGCCCGCTGGCGCAAGACCGAGCCGGTGGTGTCCCTCGGCGACGCCTACGACGACCTGATCCTGCTCCCCGGATCCACCGCACCGGCCGAGGGCACCAGGCAGCTGCCGGCCGTCTTCAACACCTACACCAAGGACAGGATTGCCGTCGTACGCCGCGGCGACCTCGACGATCAGGTGGCCGCGGCCGAGAAGGCGGGTGCCGCGATGCTCACCGTCGTCAACGACGAGCCGGGCCGTTACGTCGACGCCACCTACCGGACGAAGATCCCGGTGGTGTCGCTGACCAAGGACAGCGGCGAACGCCTGATCACCCAGCTCGCCAAGGGCCCGGTGTCCCTGCGCGTCACGTCCGACCCGAGCCCCGACTACCTGTACGACCTGGTTCGTTACTGGCCGGACGGCGTACCGAAATCGGTCACCTACCGGCCCACCGAGCGGGAACTGGCCCGGGTCGACGTCGACTTCCAGAGCACCTCGGACCGGGAGATCTCCGAGAAGCGGTTCGACAGGAACCCGGACATGCCGGTGAAGACCGGTAACACCCGGATCATGCTCTCCGGCCGGTTCCGCACCGACTGGGTCACCGCGCAGCCCGGCGTCACCTGGTCCACCGACATGGACGACCTCTACTCGTTCCAGCTCGGCGGAAGCAGGACCTACCAGCCCGGCAGCCGTACGACGGAGAAGTGGCTCGGCGCGATCCAGCGTCCACGGATCAACGACGCGGTCACCCTCCCGCACCGCGACGGCGACCGGATCGTCGCCGAGATCCCCGGCTGGGGTGACTCCGGCGCGAACCACGCCGGGGTGGCGTTCCCGGACGGCGGCGAGATGACGGCGACGCTCACCCAGGGCGGCAAGGTCCTCGAGAAGAACGAGTACAACTGGATCGACCGCAACTCCGGCCTGAACCCGGCGCGGCTGCCGTACCGGCTGGTCACCACCACGGTCCGCAGTGGATCCTCGTCGGTCCGGACCAGCACCGCCTGGGACTTCGTCTCGGACGTGCGGACCACGCGGCTGCCGTTGATCCAGCTCGACTACGCGGTGGACACCGACATCGCCCACCTGGCCGCCCGGTCGACGCCGATCACCGTCACCCCGTCGCACCTGCCCGGAGCACCGGGCAGCGCGTCGATCACGTCGGTGACGCTGGACGTGTCCTACGACGAGGGTGTCACCTGGTCGGCGCAGCGGCTGCGCAAATCCGGCGGCGCCTGGACGGCGGACCTGCGGGCCCCGTGGAGCGCGCAGCACGTCACGCTCCGGACCAGTGCGAAGGACAAACACGGCAACCGTGTCGAGCAGACGATCACCCGGGCCTTCGGCTTGAAGTGATCGATGTGCCGGGCCGTGGCGATCACTGCCGCGGCCCGGCACATATCGGTTCGACGGCTCCGCGCAGGGCCCGATCGTGCAGGTCGTCGAGGTGATAGCGGCGGTCCGCGGCCACCACCGCGAACCGTCGCGCCACCGCACAACCGGCGGTCGGCCCGCGCAGCTCCCGGGTGGCGGCCAGCTGGGTGATGAACTGCCCGGTGATCCGGTCGAGCGCCGGGCGAACCTCGGTGGCGAGGTCGGGACGTTTTGTGGGCGCCTGCTCCGGGCGGGCGGTCCACTTCTCGAACAGGCCGCGCTGGACGACCTTGCTCATCTCGATCTGAGCCCGGAAGAAGGCCACGGTCCCAGCGGTGTCCAGCCCCGCGGCGGTTGCCAGTGCCGCGGCCCGATCGAGGACCTGCTTCTCCCGTACCGGATCATCAATCGGGTTCGACGTGCCGAACTTGGCAGCGGCAACCCGGTCGGCGAGCAGCAGACGCTCAGCGGAAAGCCCGACCAACGACCCGAGCCCACCACCGCTCGGCACGCTCACGGCAATCAGCCCGACCACCAGAAGTTCGCGAATAGCCACAAAACGCATGATATGGCCACTCACCCGAACTCACCGCGGATCGACACCCCGAGACGGCCGGCGCGGATCGTACAGTGTGGACACACCGGCGACGGGGCCGGGTGGACCGGGACAGGAGCGGAATTCATGACCACTTCCGAGGGCATGTCGGTGATCGCGCTGGGGGCGCACATCCTGGACACCCTGGTGACGCCGGTCGAGGCGATCCCCGACGGGCAGGCCGGGGTCGTCGTCGACCGGATCAGGATGACCGCCGCCGGGCCGGCCGGTGGGACCGCCCTCGTGCTGGCGAAACTCGGCGCCACCGTGCGCAGTGCGGGCGCGATCGGCACCGACCCGATCGGCGACCTGCTCCTGGCACTGCTCAACGAGCACAACATCGACACCGATCTGCTGGTACGGCGTACCGAAGCCCAGACCTCGGCCAGCGTCGTCCCGGTCCGCCCCGACGGATCGCACCCCAGCCTGCACGTGATCGGCGCCAACGGCGCCTACACCCTGGACGACGTGCCGTGGGACGCCATCCGCACCGCCACCCACCTGCACCTCGGCGCCCCCGAGCTGCTGGGTGGCGAGGCCGCCGGGAAGATCCTGTCGTTCGCCCGCGAACACGGCGTGGTCACCTCGGTCGACTGTCTGGTGCCGGGTGAGCCGTCCTGGCTGGAGTGGATCGAGGCCTGCCTGCCGCACGTGGACCACCTGCTGCCCAACGACGACCAGGTGACCGGCTGGACCGGCACCGCGAGCCTGCTGGAAGGCTGCCGCCAGCTGCGCGAACGTGGTGTCAGAACGGTCGCCGCCACCGCCGGGGCGGCCGGTGCCGTGGTGGTCAGCGCCGACGGCGAGTTCATCGTGCCCGCCCTGCCCACCGATGTCGTCGACACCACCGGCTGCGGCGACGCGTTCTCCGCCGGTTATCTGCGTGCGCTGAGCCTGGGCAAGCGCCCGGAGGAGGCGGCCGTGCTGGGTTGTGCCGTGGCCGCCCAGGTGGCCGCCGGTCTCGGCACCGACCACGGCGACTTCACCCTGGAGTCGCTGCTGTCGGCCTGAGCGATGCCCTGGTCCGGCGCCGGCTCAGCCCGGCGCCGATCAGGGCCAGGGACAGCAGCGGCAGCGGGTGACCGATGACGAACGCGAGCACCAGGTCGGCCAGCCCACCGAGGACCGTGGCGACGAAGATCCAGCGCGGGCCGACGGCCGGGGCGGTGCGCTGCTGAGGGCGTACCCGGCCGAAGGGTTTGGCGATCGAGAGCCACCCCTGGAACGCGATCGCGCTCGCCATCAGCGCCCCACCGGCGACCTGCCACGGGGTGGGCCCGGCCGCGGCCGCGTGGTTCAGGGCCGGCGACAGCAGGAAGATCCCGACGTTGAGCTGGACCATGGTGATGACGAATTTGATCAGCACCCACCAGTGCCGGAAGAAGCCCCACGGGGTGGCCGCGGCCAGCATGATCCCGGTGAACGCCGACGCGTCGGCCATCGGCGCGAGCAGCCGCCCGTCCAGGACGAGGGCCATCGAGGTGGCCGCGTCCTGTTCGGTTCCGGGACCGGCGGCCAGCCCGGTCGCGAGCAGCACACACAGCGCCATCGCCTGCGCCATCCAGCCCACCGACGTGAGCACATGCAACCAGACCGCCAACTGCCGCCACCGTTTCACCATGGCTCGATGCTGCCGACGCCGACAGCCGACTTTCCATGCGGTGAACCCCGGAAACCAAGGTCAGGGTGCGGTACGCCCTGAGGCGCTGGCCAAACCGCAGGCCTCGGCCAGCGCCCGGGCCCCGGCCGGATCCCCGTGCCGGGCCAGCGCCGCTGCGAGACGCCGGCCGATCATCAGTGCCGTCCGTTCCTGATCAGCGTTCTTCATCAGGATGTGCAGGGTGCTGAAGTCGCCGGTCCCGGCCGCCGCCGCGGCCAGCCAGTCGGCCCAGCGGGCGGCGTTCTCCGGAACGAACCGGTCGAGCAGCCGCGCGGCCGCCGCCCGGTTCACCGGACCAAGCCGGACGGCCAGGGCTGTGCTGTCCGGTGGCCACGACACCGACCGGGCCGCCGTGATGGCGAAGACCTCGGCGAACACGTCGGGGCCGGCGTCCGCGGCGACTTCGAGCAACGCCGCCGTCAAGCTGCACCGCCGGGCCGGGATGCCGTGCAGGACGTCCATCGCCGCACCGGTCCGGCCGGTGGCGAGCAGACCGGCCGCCAGGCCCGCGTCGGCATGGGCCCGATCGCTGCGCAACGTCTCCCGCAGCAGCGGCACCCGGATGTCGATGATCTCCGTGCGCAGGTCTGGATCGGCGAACACAAACGCCCGGTGGAGCAGGTCGGCGACGTGCGCGATCCGCTCCTGGTGGATGACGTGCGAGCTCATCATCACGTCGAGCAGTGCCCGCAGACGATCCCCGGTCGCCAGCTCGGGCCGATCGGCCAGCCGGCGCAGGATCTCGGTCACCAGTACGGCAGGGCCGAAGCCGCCGACCCGGCAGTCCCGCATCCTGGCCAGTTCGCTCAGTGCGTCGTCGACCCGGCCGAACGTGAGCAGCACCCGGGCGAACCGATGCCGGTGGATCATCTGCTGGTCCCGTTCCCGGCTCGCTTTCGGGCAGGCCCGGAACGCGGCCACCACCGCCCGGGCGTCACGCTCGTCGGTCACCAGCCCGGCCACCGCGACCAGGGCCAGCTGCCGGGCCCGTGGCTGCAGCCGGGCCGCCAGTTCCAGGGCCTCGGCGAGCCGGCCCGCCTCCACCAGGGCACCGGCCAGGGGCGCCGCGTCGTACCGCTCGCCCGGCTCGTCCAGCGCACCACACCGCCGATCGATCTCAGCCAGCCCGAGCGGGGCCAGCAGGGCGGCAGCCGCGGCCAGCCGCACCCGGCCGGTCACGCCGAGGATCTCCGCCCACCGGTCCAGCCGCTCCGGCTCGCCACGATGCGTCTCGGCCAGCACGGCCAGGACACCACTGATCCGGAACGCCCAGGCCCGATGATGCGGGGTGTTCCGCCGCTCCTCGTGCTCCCAGACCGTGAGCACCGTCCGCAGCAGCGTCTCCTCGGCCTCGTCCGACCCGGCCGCGAACCGGGCGACCACCCCCGGCAACGGAAAGGCCTCGGCGGACCGGGCGTTGATCCGCCCGTCCTCGACCACCGCGTCCAGCAGCGCCCGGCCGTGCTCGCCGCGCAGCCGCCGCACCACCGGCAACGTGGACAGGGGCACCGACCGGTCACTGCGCAACACGGTGATCAGCAGGTCGACGGCGGCCCCGGATCCCCGGCGTCGAGAAGCGCACCGGCCCACGCGACCCGGTCGGCGTCGGAGGCCGGCGGAGTCTCCCCCGGGACGAACCGGTCGATGATCTGGTGCCCGGCTGCTTTCATGCCGCGGATCTTAACTATCCCTGTGGTGGCAGGGCCGCGACCAGGCGATGGTCGGTGGCGAGTGGGCCGGTTCGTGCGGCCGAGCCCGGCGAGCCGAGGTCGTCGAAGAAGGCCGAGTTCGCCTCGATGTAGTCGCGGAAGGTGGCCGGTACGTCGTCCTCGAAGAGGATCGCCTCCACCGGGCAGGCCGGTTCACACGCCCCGCAGTCCACACACTCGTCGGGGTGGACGTAGAGCATCCGCTCACCCTCGTAAATGCAGTCCACCGGGCACTCGTCCACACAGGGTTTGGCACAGCTGGGCCTTTTGTTAAGCGGTCGTGGGTTTTAGTGTGTTTTGGTGGCTCTTGTTCGTCTGGCTCCGGCG
>NZ_BOMG01000097.1 GCF_016862075.1 Actinoplanes couchii
GGCCGCCAACCCGATCTTCAACGTCACCATCGGCTGACCCGCGCCACCGAGCCGCCACCCCACTTCCCCGTGGGTGGCGGCTCGCCGCGTTTCAGTTCGGATTCACCAGCTCTACTCGGCTGCGCAGCGCACGTGCTCCGCTCAAGGTCATGACCAGGCTCTCGGCCTCGGCCAGGTCTTCGGGGGCGAACCCGCCGCTGCGGGCAGCGGTCCAGAAGTCGTCCACCTCCGCGGTGACGTCGCCGGGGAACGTCAGTTCGAGCTGGATCTGCACCGTGTCCGCATAATCGTCGTCGTCCTCCGGTTGCTCGCCCGGCACCCCGTCCTGCCATTCGACGGCCGGGACGGTGAAGCGCCGGAGCAGCAGCAACCCGTTCGTCCCACCGGAGACGCCGAAATCGACGATCAGCATGTCCGCCTCGGCGTGGGTGCCGGACCAGCGATCGAAGAGCCCGCCCAGCGGTACGGCCAGGAACGCGCGGAAAGCGCGCCACGCGAGCCTCACATCGGCGATCCGGTCCGGAGCGCCGCCCTCGGCCATGATCAACCGGCGCAGTTCCTGCGCCCCGTCACGCCACGGAACGGGTGTCACGCCCGCGGCCCGCTCGAGCCGTCGCGGGTGCGGCCGGTCAGTTCCAGGACTATTGCCAGGGCCACACCGATGAAGAGGCACATGTCGGCGACGTTGAAGACCGGGAAGTACTGGGCGTCCGGGCCGAAGAGGCTGATCATGTCGACGACGTGACCTTGCAGCACGCCCGGGGCGCGGAACAGGCGGTCGGCGAGGTTGCCCAGCGCGCCGCCGAGCACGAGGCCGAGGGCGACCGCCCACGGTTTCGAGCGGAGGCGCAGCGCGACCCCGCCGATCCACCCGGCGACCGCGAACGCCACCAGGGAGAACACCCACGTGTACTCGCTGCCGACGCTCCACGCCGCGCCGCTGTTGCGCCACAGGCACAGGTAGACCAGGCCGCCGAGGATGCGGACCGGCTCGTTCTCGGTCAGCCCGCTGGTGGACAGCGCCTTGACGAGCTGGTCCAGCGCGACCGCCAGCACCGCGACGACGCCGAGCATCGTGACGGTCGCGGCCGAGACGCCTGGCCGGTCGGTTTTCGGCATCGTCATCCTTTTCTCGCGGGCGGCGGCGGGCCTATGGATACCACAGTGAGCTTCCGGTTACGTTGTGGGGATGCCAGTGATCGGCGTTCCGTATCACCTCGACGAGTTCCTGACCGAGCCGGACTTCGCACTGCGTCCCGACGAGATCGTGACCGCGGAGTTCAGCGCCGGTGACATGTGGGCGCGGCTGGCCCCGTTGTATTCGGCGGTCGCCGATGCGGTGGCCGCGGGCGCCGGTGAGACCCCGCCGGTGGTCGTGTCCGGCGACTGTCTCACCGCGCTGGGAACGGTGACCGGGCTGCAGCGTGCGGGCACGGATCCGGCGATCGTGTGGTTCGACGCGCACGGCGACGTGCAGACGCCGGAGACCACCACGTCCGGCTACCTGGCCGGCATGTCGCTGCGGATGCTCACCGGCCACCGGCCCGAGTTGATCGCCGAGCCGCTCGGTCTGCGCCCCGTCCCGGAGGAGCGGATGGTGCTGACCGGCTCGCGGGATCTGGACCCGCCCGAGGCCGACTACCTGCACAAAGCGCGGATCCGCCGGTACGAGGTGGCAGACCTGACCGTTGCCGGGCTGCCGGACGGGCCGCTCTACGTCCACGTCGACCTGGACGTCGTCACACCGTCCGACCTGCCGGGTCTGCGGTTCCCGGCACCGGGCGGCCCGTCCGCCGATCAGCTCGCCGGCGCGTTACAGCTGTTGCTGGCCACCGGCCGGGTCGCCGCCGTGGGCCTGGCCTGCAGCTGGCTACCCGGCCACGGCGCCGCGGCGACGATCGGCCCGCGCCTGGCAGCCGTGCTGGGGGTGCGGCAGTAGGCCACGGCCGCCCGAAATCTCATTCATCTCCGGATCTTGCCGAGCCGCAGCCGCTACTCCGCTCTCTGCTGTCCCCGCCGGATCTGGCGGGGACAACAGAGAAGCGTTACAGGCCGAAGGCTCCACCCTCGACGAGGATCAGCAGGCCGATGGCGATCAGGACCATCGGGAGCAGGATGTGGCCCCGGCGGCTCAGGGCCGTGGCGATCAGCGGGCGGGTGGCGAAGAAACGGCCGGCCGCCACCCAGACGGCCACCAGGAGCAGGAAGACCACGACGTGGACGGTCATGCCCGCGGGGCCGGCGGTGGCGAACACCGGCACGTAGACGCCGATGTTGTCGCCGCCGTTGGCGAAGGTCACCGTGGCCACCGCCAGGATTCCCGGGGCGGCCCCGCTGGTCCCGGTGGCCTCGTCGTCCTCGTCGTTGCGGTGTCGCCAGGACTGGACGGCCGCCTTGATGCCCAGCGCCAGTGGGAGCAGGCCCAGGTAGGGGACGGCGGCGTCGGGCAGGAACGTCGCGCCGAGGGCCGCGGCCACCGCGACGGCCAGGATGCCGGCGAAGCCCAGGTACTGGCCGGCCAGGATGTTGCGGGTGGTGTGCGGGTGCCCGGCGCCTTGGGCGAAGAAGAGCGCCAGGATCAGGATGTCGTCGATGTTGGTGACGGCGAAAAGGGCCACTGCCTGGCCGATGACTCCCGGGCTCACCGGGACGAGGGTAGAGGTGGGGTCAGCGGCCGGGGATGGCGGGTAGGGCCAGGGCCAGTGTCTTCGGGCCGTCGCGGAACAGCAGGCCCAGGCGGGTGAACTCGGTGAGGATCTCGTCGATCAGCTCGATCGCTACCCTGCCGTGCAGGCGGGTGTGGATCGTTGAGGCGGAGACCGGGCGGTCCACACATTGCAGGTAGACGTCGGCTGCGGTGTCCTCGAAGGCGTAGGTGCCCTCTCGGCCCGGGTGGCGGCCGTCGTAGATCTCCACGTAGTGCGGGGCCGACCGGTATGTCAACACCGGGCGGCGTGGGGCGGTCCAGGACCGGCGCCATTCGTGGACCGTCTTGCGCACGCCGTCGTAGGTGTCGTCGGGCAGTTCGGGAGTCCGGTCGAAGAAGTAGGCGATGCGGTCCAGGTTCACGTGAGCCGGGTAGACGTACGCATAGCTGGCCTCGGGTTTGATCTGGCCCTGGGTGGTGGCGTGCAACGGGCTGAAGCGTTCCATCCAGATCGGGCCGGCGGTGTCCGGTGGTTGCAGGTGGGTCAGGGTGGGGACGGCCGCGGCCTGATCGGTGTAGTCCCGGACGGTCTCGCCGGGGAAACCCCAGAGGATGTTCCACGACAGATGGATGCCGTAGTAGCCGGCCCATCTCAGGAGGTTCACGTTCTGTGCGGCGGTGACACCCTTGCGCATCAGCCGGAGGACGGGAGTGCTCAGCGACTCGATGCCGGGCTGTACGGCGGTCACCCCGGCGCGTGCCAGCAGGCGTACCTGATCGCGGTTGAGGTTGGCTTTGACCTCGTAGAACAGCTGGTATCCGGTGTCGTCGGCGACCAGTCCGGGCAGCAGCTCGGTCAGGTAGCGGACGTCGAGGATGTTGTCGACGGCGGCGAACCGGAAACCGCCGTGCCGCCGCGCCAGCCGGGCCAGCTCGTCGCGGACCCGGCGCGGGGACTTGGCCCGGAACCGCATCGAGGTGGCGTTCAGCCCGCAGAACACGCAGTGGTGCCGGGCACCCCACCAGCAGCCGCGGGACGTCTCCACCGGGATCCAGACGCCGGCCGGCAGCAGCCCGAGGCGTGCGGCCCGGGTGAAGTACTCGTCGTAGTCGGGCACCGGGGAGTCGTCGAGCCGGTGTTCGGGCGGCGACTCCGTCGAGGCGCCGCCGGTCCGGGCCACCACGCCGGGGATCCCGGTGGGATCGGTGCCGTCGGCCAGGGCGGTCAGCAGCTGGGGGAACGCGGTGTCGCCCTCGCCGACGACCGCGTAGTCGATGCAGTCGACGGTCCGGACGTACTCGGGGCCCATCTCGCCGTCGAAGTTCGCCCCGCCGAACACCGTGATCAGCCCGGGGTGCCGCTGTTTAAGCCGCCGGGCCAGCGCGAACGACGCGGTGTTCTGCTGGAACGTGCAGGTGAACGCCACCACCCGGGCCGGCTGCCGGTCGAACTCGTCGGCCAGCGCGTCCAGATAGGCCGGGATGTCGTGCCGCCTGATGTCGGCCAGCTCGGCCCGGAACCGGGCGTCCGGGTCGGGGGCGTCCGCCCCGAACGCCTCCACCGAGAACAGCCAGTCGCCGATCAGCGGGCCCCGGAACCGGGCGATCCCGGCGTACTCGGCGGCGCCGATCCGGGCCGCGAGGTCCAGGTTGGCGTGCCAGGTGCGGACCGGGAACCCGGCGTCCCGGGCGATCGCGGACAGCAGGCCGAGCTGGATCGACGGCCGGTCGGTCTCCATGAACGGCATGGAGACCAGCAGGACCGTCAGGTCAGCCGTCGCCGGCACGGCCCACCTTCCCCGGCGGCGGCAGCGCGTCCGCGGTGGCCTTGAGCAGGTCGCCGACCGCGCACAGGATCGGGCCGATCTTCCCGGGGTGGACGTCCTCGAGGTCGGGCGGCACACCGTCGCGGAACGAGCCCAGGGGCGTGCGCTGTTCGGGGGCCGTCTCCAGGCGGGTGATCCACGAGGTGAGGGTCTCCCGCAGTTCGGCGTGTTCCTCGGCGGACAGCCTCGACCGAAGCGCGGTGAGGCGGTGCAGTACCTCGGCGATGTCGTCCTCAGGCATACCCCCACGGTTCGCCGGCCCCGCCGGGTCAGTCAATCGGATGATTGGATTCACGCATCCGGGCCCGGACACCGTCGGCGTCGGGATGACCCAGACGTTCGAAGATCGCCAGCGCGGTACGCCATTTCTCCCGAGCCCCGTCGAGATCTCCGGCGGCGTGCCGGGAGTCGCCGAGGCTGACGCTGGTGTCCGCGGTGTTGTAGCTGTCGCCGAGTTCCCGGTACAGGTCGATGGCCTGCCGGAAACAGTCCGCCGCCTCGCCGAGCCGGCCCAGCCGGTGCAGGATCCGGCCCAGACTGTCCAGGGTGTCGCCCATGTCGAACCGGTCGCCGATCTTCTCCTGCAGGTCCAGGGCCCGGCGGCAGTGATCGAGGGCCTTCTCCGGATCGGCCAGCCGGTAGTGGAACCAGCCGATCGCGTTGAGACAGCGGGCCTCGCCGGTGCTGTGCCCGGCCTGCCGGAACAGATGCAGAGCCCGGTGTACGTGGGTCAGCGCCTCCCGGAACCGGTCCTGCCGGTCCAGGGCCCACGCCGTGGACCGGTGCGCGTGCGCCATCCCGATCGGGTCGTCCAGCCCCCGGTACAGCTCGAAGACCTCGTGCAGGTGCAGGTACGCGTCGTGGTAGCGCTCCAGCCGGATGCAGGCGTAGGCGACCCCGCCGTGGCTGACCGCCAGCCCGCGCGGGTCACCGAGCCGGCGGGCCGCGTCCAGGGCGGCCTGCCCGATCGCGGCCGCGTCCTGCCAGTGGCCGCGCCGGAACAGCGGGTGGGCCAGCGCCCACGCCAGCTGCCAGGTGTGCCGGTCGTGGCCCTCCCGCGACGCCTGCCGGACGGCGGCCAGCAGGACCGGCTCCTCGACGGTGAACCAGCGGCCGGCCGCCTCGTGCCCGTCCGGCTGTTCCGGCCGCACCCCGGGGCTGGGTGGCGGGAGGGTGACCGGGTCGTCGCGGTGCGGCAGCAGCAGGGTGCCGGCCCGGTCCGCCGAGTGCAGGTAGTGGTCCAGGACGCGGACCAGGGCGTCCTGCCGGAACCGCGGGCTGTCCAGGCGGCCGGTCAGTTCCCGGGCGTACGCGCGGAGCAGGTCGTGCATCGTGAACCGTCCCGGCGCCCGCTCGGTGACCAGGTTGGCCCGGGTCAGCTCGGCCAGCCCGGCGCGGGCGGCGGCCGGCGACTCGGCGGCCAGGCTCGCCGCGGCCCGGCTGGAGACGTCCGGGCCGGCGTGCACCGACAGCAGCCGGAACAGGCAGGCCGCGCCGCTGCTCAGGGCCTCGTACGAGCAGGCGAACACGGCCCGGACGTCGGTGGCCGGATCACCACCGTCGAACACGTCCAGGTTGCCGCGGGCCTCGCGCAACTCCCCGGCCACCGCGGACAGCGGCAGTGCCGGGCTCATCGCGGCGCGGGCGGCGACCACGGTCAGGGCCAGCGGCAGCCCGGCACACCCGGCGATGATCTCGTCGATCGCCGACGGTTCGGCCCGCAGGCTGCCGTCGCCCAGCCGCCGGCCCAGCAGCTGCCGGGCGGTCGACTCCGGCAGCAGGTCCAGCGGCACCGGGTACGCGCCGTCGCCGGCGACCAGGCCGAGCAGCCGGTCCCGGCTGGTAACCACGACCAGGCACCCGGGGGAGCCGGGCAGCAGGGGCCGGACCTGGGCGGCGTCCCGGGCGTTGTCCAGCAGCACCAGCATCCGCCGGTCGGCGAGCAGGCTGCGGTAGAGCGCGGACAGGGCCTCCGGGTCGGTGGGGATCCGGTCCGGCGGCACCGCGAGCGCGTCCAGGAAACCACGGATCGCCTTGGCCGGTTCGGTGGCCCGGCCGGTCGGGTCGAAACCGTGCAGGTTGACGTAGAGCTGACCGTCCGGGAACCGGTGCCGCACCCGGTGTGCCCAGGTCACCGCCAGGGTGGTCTTGCCGACCCCGGCGGTTCCGGAGATCGCCGCGAGGCAACCCCGGTCGTCGTCGAGCAGGCTGTCCAGGCAGCCGAGTTCGCCGGAACGGCCGACGAACTCTCGCACCGGCCGCGGCAACTGGGCGGCGACCGGCCCGGCACCGGCCGGTGTCGTGTCGCCGGCACCGGCGCCGGTCAGGATCCGCCGGTGCATCAGCCGCATCGGCTCGCCCGGGTCGACACCCAGCTCGTCGCGCAGCCGGGTCCGGGCCGCGGTGAACACCGCCAGCGCGTCGGCCTGCCGCCCGGACCGCGACAGCGCCAGCATCAGCAGCGTAGTCAGGCGTTCCCGCAGCGGATGCCGGGCCGCCAGCCGGCGCAGTTCCAGGATCGAGCCGGCGTGCTCCCCGGCGCTGATCTCGGCGTCCAGCCGGTCCTCGTCGGCGTCCAGGCGCACCTCGGCCAGCCGGTCGCGTTCGGCGTCCAGCCACGGGCTGGACAGCCCGGCACAGACCGGGCCCCGCCACAGCGCCGCGGCCGCCCGGAACGCCCCGGCCGCGGTCGCCGGGTCGTCGCCGTCGCGGGCCGCCCGGGCCCGGCCCAGGGCCGCCTCGAACTCGGCCAGGTCCAGGCAGCCGGGCGGCACGGTCAGCGTGTAACCGGCGTCGGTCCAGGTCAGGCGTACGCCCAGGGCCCGGCGCAGTCCGGAGGCGTGCCGCTGGACCAGGTTCACCGCGTACGCCGGCGGTTCCTCGCCCCAGACCGCGTCGATCAGGCTCTGCCGGGCCACCGGCCGGTTCGCCCGCAGCAGCAGCACGGCCAGCACCACCCGCTGCTGGACCGGGCCGAGCCGGACCGGGGTGCCGCGGCGGGACACCCGCAGAGGGCCGAGGATCGCGAAACGTAACCCGGGTTCGTCCATGCCCCCTCTTATTCAGGACGGCCTGGCAGATAAGTCTCAGGTAAGTGCCATGGAACTACGGGCGGCCATCCTCTGTCCACGACGACGGCACAGTGCGGTCGCAGGAAGGAAGAAATGGCTGACATCCAGTTCCCGAACACGCTCTTCGGCCCCGGTGCCTTCGTTGCCGAGGTCCTGGACAACAACAGCACCCCGGCGGAGGTGCTCGAGGCGAGCCTGCCGTTCCAGGTCAAGACGTCCTGGCGGGTCGACCCGCTGACGGCGCTGCACTTCGGCGGCGACTGGCAGGTCTCGGTCTACGTCGAGGCCATCGGGCCGGGACCGGAGCAGCTGATCGGGACCGTGACGGTGCCACTCGACGGCGGGCAGACGTACACGGCGATCGTGGAGGTCCCGGCGAACACCCTGCCGGACGCGCCGGCCCCACCGGCGTCGGGCGTCTACAAGCTGGTCACGGTGCTCACCCACCGCAACTTCAACCGGATCAGCAACGTGTCCGCGGTGGCCGAGGGACCTCTGGTCCGGATCGGCTGAGACACCCCGCGGACGTGCCGCCGTCAGACCTGCTTCAGGCCGGGCGGCGGCATGTCGACGCCACCGATCGCGCCGCGGTGCAGGGCCGCCCGGTCGCCGTGATCGATCACGGTCAGGTCGCCGGAGTCCCGGTCGACGGTCAGGCGGCGGCCGCAGGACTCGATCTCGCACGCGAAGAGCAGGCCGCCCGGTTCGGCGGTGCCGATCAACCGATGGAAGCTCGTCATTCCCGCACCATACGCCGTCAGGCGACCAGGGACGCGTACTCGCATCGAGGTTGGCGCAGCCGGTCGAAGAGGGCCGTGGTGCCGGCCGACGGGCGCACCCGGTAGGTGCTCCACAGCAGATCGGCCAGCCGGTGGTACTGCGACAGCGCCAGGTGCCGCTGCCCGGTCGCCGCGTAACAGGCCATCAGGCGCCGGTTCACCGCCTCGTTGCACGGGTCGATCGCCAGGATCTGCCGGGCCAGGAACGCCGCCGCGGCATACAGACCGCGGCCCAGGTACGCCTCGACCAGCCGCCCCTGCGTCTCGATCATCTCCAGCCGCAGCGACTCCCGGACCGGCGCCGCCCAGTCCAGATACGGCTCGTCGGCCAGGAAGTCACCCAGGTACAACTGGCACGCCGCCTCCCGGTGGGCCAGCGCCGCGTCGTGGTCACCGTGGCGCTCGGCCCGGATCGCGGCGGCCCGGTCCCGGGCGAACTGCTCGGCGTCGGTCCACACCGGCACGGTGTCCGCGATCCGGTAGGTGTCGAACCGCCGTTCGATGCCGGCCTGCGGGGCCACCGCGCGCAGCACCGACCGGGCCGAACTGAGCGCCACGTGCAGGCTGTTGCGGGCGGCGGCCGGGTCGGCGCCGGGCCAGAACACGTCGGTCAGCACGTCCCGCGGGACCGGCGCCCGGCGGTGGGCCAGCAGGTACGCCAGCACGTGCCGGGTACGCCGCCGCGACGTCGTGTCGACGGTGGCGCCGTCGACGGTGAGCTGGAAGGTCCCGAGGAAGTGGGCGGTGAGAACCGGCATGCCGCCATCGTGGGCGGGGCCCCTGCACCGTCCGTTGCACCACCCGCTGCAGTGCCCGGGTCAGTCGGCGCGTTCGAAGGTCAGGGTGCTGCGGCGGGGCACGGCGCGCCACAACGCGTACAGCTGGGGAAGGTTCTTGATCGTCGCCCGGATCTGCGCCAGGGCGGCCGCGCGTCCCGGGCCGACCGGGGTGAAGTCCAGGCCGCTGTCGCCGCTGGGCACCGTGTGGAAACCGGGGAACCGCATGTCCAGGCTGACCTGCCAGCGGCCCGGCCCGTCCGCGGTGACCAGGGCCAACTGCCGGGTGAAGATCAACGCGGCGGTACGGTCGATCCACGAGTACCGGCCCCACTGCACGAGGAAACCGTCGGCGTCCGGGGCGGCGGCCGGATCCAGGTGATCGATCTCGGTCTGGGTGAACTCGGTGAAGGCCAGCCAGGCGAGCTCCACGTCACCCAGGCTCTCCGGGTGCACGTGGTGACTGAGCAGCAGCCGGTCGAATATCTCCCGCGGGTTCTCCGGGCGCACCGCCGTCGCGGCGACCCGGAACGTGTCCCGCCCTCGCTGGTCGGTCAGGCCGTAGCGCAACCGGACCAGCACGACGTGGTCGCCGTCGTGGCCGACGACGTCACAGCGCAGGTCGAGTTGCGCCGGCAACCGGGAGGCGGGCAGGGAGGAGCCCGAGCTGAGCAGGGGCGCCCGCCCGAGGATCACGGCCTCGTCGCCGTTCACCTCGGGTAGGCGGACCTCGATCAGGGCCGGCTGATCACCGATCCAATCGATGGCGAGAGCCGTCACGTAGTGCACTCGCCGTATGCTGCCCTACCGCGCCAAAGAGGATCATTCGGGGGGTGGCCTCACCGGACGGTGCAGGCGGTTCCGTTGAGGCTGAAAGCGGCCGGAACCGGGTTGCTGCCGGTCCAGTTCGCGAGGAAACCGAACGACGCCGAGGCGCCGGCGGCCAGGCTGCCGTTCCAGGACGCGTTACCCACCGTGACCGCGGCTCCGGACTGGGTGAGCGTGCCGCCCCACAGCTGGGTGATCCGCTGGCCGCCGGTGAACTGCCAGGCCGCGTTCCACGAGGTCAGCGCGGTGCCGCCGGAGTTGGTGACGGTGACCTCGCCCTGGAAGCCGCCGGTCCAGCTGCCGGTCACGCGGTAGGTGACCGCGCAGGCGCCGGTGGTGGGATTCGACGGCGACGGGGACGATGTCGTCTCGATCTTGCTCGGGTCGACGACACCCCAGTACGCGGACTTCGCCTGCAGCCTGGTGTCGAACAGCAGCGGCGCGTCCTTGCGGGTCACCGGGAACGTGTCCAGCCAGGTGTTGTCGTCGGCCAGACCCCACAGCGTGACCGAGGTGATCTCCCCGGGGTACTGGCGGAACAGGGCGAACATGTCCCGGTAGACGTACGCCTGCTTGAGGAGCCGGTCCGCCGGCGGTGCCGGGAAGTTCTCGCTGTTCGCGGTGTAGATGCTCACGTCCATCTCGGTGACCTGCTGGTCGATGCCGAGCGGCACGAACTTGTCGATCATCGCCTTGGTCTCGGCGACCGTCGGCCAGTTGACGTTGATGTGCACCTGGTGACCGACCCCGTCGATCGGCACCCCCTCCGCCTTCAGCTGCTGGACCAGGCCGAACAGGAAGTCCCGCTTGGCGGCCACGTTGGTGTTGTAGTCGTTGATGAACAGCTTGGCGTGCGGCGCCACCTCGCGGGCCACCCGGAACGCGGTCCGGATGTAGTCCAGGCCGGCCACGGTGAACCAGTTGCTGCGGCGCAGACCGTCGGACTGGCTCTCGTCGATAACCTCGTTGACCACGTCCCACACCGTGATGTCGGTGCCGTAGTGGGCGGCCACGTTACGGATGTGGTTCTCCAGACGCGCCAGCAGCAGCGCCTTGTCCTCCGCGGTCGCCGTCATCGGCTGCCCGTCGGCGCCGGTGAACACCCAGGCCGGGGTCTGGTTGTGCCACACCAGGGTGTGCCCGCGGACGGCGAGACCCTTGCTTTTCGCGTACGCCATCAGAGGATCGGCCTGGGCATAGGTGAAGGTGTTCTCGGCCGGTTCGGTGGCGTCCCACTTCAGCGCGTTGCCCGGGGTCACGCTGTCGAAGTGCTTCGTCAGCAGCTGCCCGTGCTCGGCCAGGATCTCCGCGCCGGTGATCGCCGCGCCGACCGGGAACTCGGTGATCACGTCCTTCACCGACGGGATGTCCGTCTGGATCGGCAGCGCCGGGACGTAACTGGCGGTGACGTCGTCGATGTGGATCGGGTTCGTGGTCGAGGCGGTCTCCACGTACAGGCGCAGGAACTCGACGTCGGTGGCCAGGGTGTACCGGCCGGTCAGCTGGGTCCAGCCGGTGCTGGACACCGCGGTGTTCCCGACGACCTGATCGTAAGCGGCCACGCCGCCGGTGCGCCGTTCCACACTCAGGCGCGCGTTGTCCGAGCCGGTGGAGAGCCGGACCCAGACCGAGACGGTGTACGCCGTGCCCTTGGTGAACGTCGGCAGCACGTCCAGCGACGGGCCCTGCCAGGTGGCGGTGCGGCCGCTGGTGAGCAGACTGCCGGTGCCGCCGTGGGCCTGGGCGGTGCTGTGCGCCAGGGTCTCGGCGGACCGCCCGGCGAAGCCCTGGACGGTGCCGTCCTCGAAGTCCTTGGTCAGCACGGTGACGGGGGTGGGGTCGTCGGCGGCGTTCGCGACCGCGGTGACGGTGGCCAGGGGGACCGCCACGATGAGGGCGGCCAGCAGGCGGGGGAGAGCGCGCATCCACGGCTCCTTGTCAGGGTGGTTCCCGGCGGGGATAGAGCGACATCGTTGCATGGGAGCGCTCCCATTACAATGGCGTTACCTCTGCCATGATCAACTGATGATTCGACAGTTCGGGTGGAGCGATTACGAGGGCGTCCTCGAGGTGTGGCGAGCCGCCGGCCGCGACGTGATGGGCCGGGAGGAGCTGGAGGCCAAACTGTCCCGAGACCCGGAGCTGTTCCTGGTCGCGACGGCCGGTGACCCCACTCCGGGAGGCATCCCTACCGTGGCCGGCGACCCCTCTTCGGGCGGTGACCTTTCCCCGGGCGGTGACTTTCCCCCGGGCGGCGACCTCAGCCCGGTTGCTGACCCTGCTCCGGTCGGTGGCGTGGTCGTGGCCGGCGACCTTGCCCTGACCTGCGGCGTCGACCTGCACGGCGATCTTCCCTCGGCCGGTGACCTTTCTGCGGCGGGCGGCCCTTTGGCTGGCGTTGCCCCTTCTCCGGGCTGGGATCCTTCCTCGGCGGGCGGGCCCTCCGCTGCCGGTGACCTTCCTTCGGGCGGTGACGGTGTTCTGGGCGGTGGTGGGATTGCCGGGGTGGTGCTGGGGACCTATGACGGGCGTCGGGGGTGGATCTTTCGGCTTGCCGTTCATCCTGCGTATCGGCGGCAGGGGATCGCCAGGCGCCTTGTTGCCGAGTTGGAGGGTCGGCTGGCTGCGCTCGGTTGTCCTCGGGTGAATCTGCTGGTCATGCCGGACAACGAGGCCGGGCTCCGGTTCTGGCAGGAGCTGGGTTATCTGCCGTGCCCGGACGTGCTCTGCACGAAGCCTCTGGTCACATCCTCATCCTAGGATGCTCTAGGCGGTGTGCGGCAAGCCGCACCCTTGAGAAAGGACGGCTTCGCCGAGACCACAAACTTTCGAGACGCTTTCGGCACGGGACGCGGCCTTCTTCTCGGCACGGGACACGGCCTTCCTTGCACGCGAGACAAGGTTTTCCTCGCGCGTCGGGTGGGTGCTGGTCGAGGGTGGGCGGGGCTCTGATCGCCCGCCAGCCAGCATCCCGCCCGCCAGCCAGCAGCCCGCCCCAGCCCGCCGCCCACCCGACCCGCCCAGCCGTGCGGGTCGGGTGGGCTGGCCGGGCCCGACCCAGCCCGCCGACCCAGCCCACCGACGCAGCCCGCCCGCCGATCCAGCCCGCCGACGCAGCCGGCCAGCTCGCCGGCCCGGCCAGCCCGGCCAGCCCGGCTGCTCGCTAGCCCGCCGCCCAGCCTGCCCGGCGGGCCGGCTGGCGCGGGCTGGGCGCTGGCGGCCGGGGCAGGTGGGGGCCGGAAGATCGGCCGGAATTCCTCCATGTAGCCGTGAGCAGCCTTCGCGGACCGGCCGTGAGCCGCCGGGCTACGGTGGCGGGGTGGGGGAATCGATGGATGTGGGTGGGGTTGCCGTTCGCTACCGGGTGGGCGGGGATGCGGGTGGGCGGGCTGTGGTGCTGTTGCACGGGCTCGGGGGCAGCGGGGCCGGGTGGGGGACGGTGCCGGAGCGGCTGGCCGGTGAGTTCCGGGTGTTCGCGCTGGATTTGCGGGGGCACGGGGACAGTGGGAAGCCCGGTGAGTACTCGTTCCAGCTGATGCGTGACGACGTGCTCGGGTTTCTGGACGGGGCGGGGCTGGAGCGGGCCGCGCTGGTCGGGCATTCGCTGGGGGCGGTCGTGGCGGTGCTGCTGGCACAGCTCGCCCCGGAACGGGTCACCCATCTGGTTCTGGAGGACGCTACGGTGCCGCGGCCCGGTGATCTGGACCGGCCGCCGCTGCCTGAGCCGGATGAGCCGACGCCTTACGATTTCCGGGCTGTCAACGCCGTCCGGGCTCAGCTGACCGATCCGGACCCGGCCTGGTGGGACGCCACCGACGCGGTGACGGTTCCGACCCTGATCATCGACGGGGCGAGCAGTGCCGATCGTCAGGAGTTCTTGGCCGCGTCGGCGGATCGGATGCCGAACGCCCGGCTGGTCACGATTCCGGCCGGTCACTACGTGCATCGGGAGCGGCCGTCGGCGTACCTGGACGCCGTCCTGCCGTTCCTGCGGTCTACCTCCGGCTGAGAGCCTCGGCTCGCAGGGCGGGGAGCATCGGGTTGGGGTCGTTGCGGCGGTTGACCAGGATGATCCGGCTCGGGGGCGCGTCCTGGACCGGGATGGTGGTCAGGTCGGGGCGCAGGGTGCTGCGGCGGTCGCCGGTGGGGAGTACCGCGATGGCCCGGCCTTCGGCCACCAGCTGGAGTTTGTCCTGGTAGGCGTCCACGGGTGGGAGGCCGGTGCCGAACAGTTGGTAGGACGTCCAGTCGGTGGTGGTGAAGGCGCACGGTGCGGTGGGTTCGCCGGCCAGGTCGGCGGTGGTGACCGTGGTCCGGGTGGCCAGGGGGTGGTCGTTCGGGACCACGAGCATTCTCGGTTCGTCGTACAGCGGCAGGGTTTCGATGTCGTTCTCGGTCAGGGGGAGTGGGGCTCGGGCGATCAGGGCGTCCACGTGACCGTCGGCCAGGGCGGTGATGTCGCGGCAGTTCAGGTGGCAGGTGGTGATGTCGGCGGTGGGGTGGGCGCGGCGCAGTCGCCGTACGGCCGCGGTGATGGTGAGGTCTTCGACGTAGCCGATGGTGATGCGTGGGGTGCCGGTGTGGTCGTGGACGGCCTTCTCGGCGTCGCCCGCGGCGCGGAGCAGGGCGCGGGCGTGTGGGAGGAAGGCCTGGCCGGCGGGGGTGAGGCGGGTGCCCTGGGGGATGCGGTCGAGCAGGCGTGCGCCGAGGTGTCTCTCGAGGCGCTGGATCTGGCGGCTCAGGGCGGGCTGGGCCAGGTGCAGGGCGGTGGCGGCCCGGCCGAAGTTCTGGTGGTCGGCGACGGCGGTGAAGTAGCGCACCAGCCGTAGTTCCAGGTCTTGTCCGGAATCGTTCACCTGTACAACGTACAGGACGATGTCTTTTCGGAATGATCTGTTGCTGGACCGGTCTTGGACGGTGGTGCCGGGCCGGGGCTTGACTGGGGGTGCGAGATTCCCGGCGAGAAAGTGACAGGCGTGATGAAGGCGATTCGGTTCCATGCGGCCGGCGGTCCGGAGGTTCTGCGGTACGAGGAGGTGCCGGTCCCGGCGATCGGGGCGGGAGAGGTGCTGGTGCGGGTGCGTGCGGCGGGGATCAATCCGCCGGACTGGTACCTGCGGGAGGGTCTGACGGTGATGCCGCCGGAGATGCGGCCGGAGCTGTCGTGCCCGTTGACGCCGGGGACCGACGTGTCCGGGGTGGTCGAGGCGGTCGGCCCAGGAGTCTCCGACCTTGTGGTGGGTGATGAGGTGTACGGGATGCTGCGGTTCCCGGGATTCGAGGGGCGGGGGTATGCGGAGTACGTGGCCGCTCCCGCCGCTGATCTGGCGCGCAAGCCGACCGGTCTTGATCATGTGCGGGCGGCGGGTGCGCCGATGGCGGTGCTGACGGCGTGGCAGTTCCTGGTCGAGTTGGGGCATGACGTGCCGTCGCCGTTCACCGGGCGGGTGCACCGGCCGGTGGCGCTCGGGCCGGGGACGACGGTGCTGGTCAACGGTGCCGCCGGTGGGGTCGGGCACTTCGCGGTGCAGTTGGCGAAGTGGAAGGGCGCCCGGGTGGTGGCGGTGGCGTCGGGGCGGCACGAGGAGTTCCTGCGAGATCTCGGTGCCGACGAGTTCGTCGACTACACCAGGGAGCGGGCGGTGGACGTGGTCCGGGATGTCGACGTGGTGGTGGACGCGGTCGGCGGGAATCTGCTGCCGGTGCTGAAGGACGGTGGCACGATGCTGCCGGTGTTCTTCGCCGAGTACGACCCGGTGGAGATCGAGCGGCGGGGCATCACGGTGTCGAACATCCAGGTGCGGTCGTCCGGGGCGCAGCTGGCGCAGATCGGGCGGTTGTTCGACTCCGGTGTGCTGCGGGTGGGGGTGGACAGTGTCTTCCCGCTGTCGGATGCGGTCGGTGCGCATGTGCGGGCGGCGCGGGGCCACCTTCAGGGCAAGATCGTGCTGGCGGTGGATCAGCCCAGGTCGTAGACGGCCCAGTCGGTGAGCGGGACGTAGCCGAGGCGGCGGTAGAGGGCGTTGCTGGTGGGGTTGCCGGCATCGGTGAACAGGACCACGTCGGTGGCCCCGGCGGCCAGGGCGGCGCGGGTGACCTCGGTGGTGACGGCGGCTCCGTAGCCGTGGCGGCGATGTCGTCGCGGGGTGTAGACGGGGTCGACGCGGATCTGGCCGCCGATCATCGGGGTGACGCCGGCCATCGCCACGTCTTCGCCGTCGGGGTTCTGCCAGAACGTGTAGGTCTTCTCGGCGAAGCGGGTGCCGGGCCAGGTGGTGTCGTCGACGGTGACGTCCTCGTGCAGGTCCACGGCCAGGTCCCGGCACCACTGCAGGAGGTGGTCGTGGTCGGCTGCGGTCGCGGGGCGGCCCCGGCCGGGTGGTTTCGGCTGCGGTGGGGTGAGGGTGGCGAGGCGGTGCAGGATCAGGCGTACCCGGACGGTGGGTGTGGTTCCGGTGTGTCGCCGCCAGGCGTCGGTGAAGTTCTCGGCGGTGCTCCGGTCGCCGCCGGCGGAGGGCGGCCGGTGGCCTGTGGCGATCAGGTGGGCGGCGAGGGAGTCGGCCTGGTCCGGGGTCAGCGGGGTGAGGGCCGGGCCGCGGCCCGGGGGCTGGTGGAAGGTGGCGCGGACCTGGCCGCCCTGGTGAAGCCGGCCGAGGAGGGTGGCGGGGGTGGTCTGCCCGCGGACCCGCAGTCTCTCGATGCTGGTGAGGGCCATGGTGTGCAGGGCGGGCCGGGAGCGCAGGAATGCGGTGGTGTCACTGATGAAGTCGTCGAGGTCTTCGGTGAGGTGCCAGCCGTCCGGTCGCATGTGGTGAGAATGCCGGATCCGCCGACGTGGCGGATCCGGCGGTGGCTGGGCTCAGGTGTCGGCCGGGGTGGGGGTGGTGTGGTTCACCAGGACTCGGGCCAGGGCCATGGTGGTCAGGCCGGCTGCCACCACGGTCAGCAGGCCGATGCGGAGGCTGGTCTGGTCGGCGAGGAAACCGACCAGGGGTGGGGAGATCAGGAAGCCGGCTCGGAGCAGCCAGCTGACGACGGTGAGGCCGGTGCCGGGGGCCAGGCCGGGGAGTTCGTCGGCGGTGTGCATGGCTGCGGGGACCAGGGTTGCCACGCCCAGGCCGGCCAGGGCGAAACCGGCCAGGGCCGTCGCCACCGTGGGGTAGGCGAGGGCTGCTGCCATGCCGGCCGCGGTCAGGGCGGCTCCGGTGCGGACGACGGTTCGCTGGCCGAAGCGGTCGACGGCGCGGTCTCCGGTGAGGCGGCCGATGGTCATGGCCACCTGCATGGCCACCACTGCCATGCCGGCGGTGGCGGCGTCGGTGTTCAGTTCGTCGGTGAGGAAGATGGCGCCCCAGGAAGCGCCGGCGTCCTCGACCAGGGCGCCGCACGCGGCGAGGATGCCCAGGGCCGCGAGGAGGCGTACGGCAATCGTGGTGGTTGTCTTTTGATCTTTTTCGACGGTGGTGGCGGCGGGTGTGGGGGAGTCGTCGGGGCCGGGGAGCAGGAAGGCGTAGGCGGCCAGGGCCACGACGGTGAAGATGGCGGCGGAGATGGTCAGGTGCAGGCCCAGGGACAGGTTCAGGCCGGCCGCGGCGGAGCCCATCAGGCCGCCGATGACCGCGCCGATGCTCCAGACGCCGTGCAGGGAGTTGACGATGGAGCGGCCGTAGAGGCGTTGGACGCGCAGGCCGTGGGTGTTCTGGGCGACGTCGATGATGGAGTCGACGGCGCCGAAGACGAACAGGACGGCGCCGAGGGCGACGGCGTTGGGGGCGAACGGGATGGCCAGGCTGGTGATGGTGGTGAGCACGACACCGAACGCGGCGAGGCGGGCCGAGCGGTAGCGGCGGATCAGGGTGCCGGCCAGGAGCCCGGCCAGTAGTGCGCCGACGGGCATGGCGGCGATGGCGCTGCCGAGGGCGACGTTGCTGAGGCCGAGTTCGTCGCGGATTTGCGGGAACCGGGGTACGACGTTGAAGTAGATGGCGCCGTTGGTGAGGAACAGGGCGGCGACGGCGGCGCGCGCGTGGCGTACCTGCCGGCTGGGGGTGGTCATGAGTTACTCCGGTGCTAGGTACCGCTCGATGGCGTGCCGGATCTGGGCCGGTGTCATCGGGGCGGTGGAGAGGGCGCTGTGCAGGGTGAGGCCTTCGATGAGGGCGTCGACCTCGCGGGCGGTGACGGGGTCGAAGTGGCGTTCCAGGGCGTCGCGGCTGCGTTGCATCCAGGCCTGGGTGACGGCGCGCAGGACGGGGTTGCGGGCGGCGGCGACGTAGAGCTCGACGGTGAGCACCATGTCGTTGGCGGGGGAGAGCAGGTCGTCGGTGACCAGGTCGATGACGGCTTCGACGGCTTCGGTGCGGGTGCGGGCGGTGCCGAGGCGGGCGTCGAAGATCTCGGCGATCGAGTTGGCGTGGCGGGTGAAGGCTTCGGCGAGGATCTCGTCGAGGCCGGCGAAGTGGTAGGTCATCGATCCGAGGGGGACGTCGGCTTCGCGGGCGATCTCGCGGTGGGTGGTGCCGGCGACGCCGTTGCGGGCGATGACGGCGAGGGCGGCGTCGATGAGCCGGTCGCGGCGGTGCGGGTCGTGTCGCCGGGGGCGTCTCACGTGATGTCGCGGATGACGCGGGCCGGGTTGCCGACGGCCACCACCCCGGCGGGCAGGTCCTTGGTGACGACCGCGCCGGCGCCGATCACGGTGTCGTCGCCGATGGTGACGCCGGGCAGGATGATGCAGCCGGAGCCGAGCCACACGTTGTCGCCGATGGTGACGGGTTTGGCGGCTTCCCATTTGTCGCGGCGGGGGCCGGGTTCGATCGGGTGGGTGGGGGTGAGGATCTGGACGTTGGTGCCGATCTGGCAGTCTTCGCCGATGGTGATCGCGGCGACGTCCAGGGCGATCAGGCCGTAGTTGGCGAAGGTGCGGGCGCCGATGCTGATGTGCCGGCCGTAGTCGACCCGGAACGGTGGCCGGATGTCGACGTCGTCGCCGATGTGGCCGAGGAGTTCTTCCAGGATGCGGCGGCGTTCGGCGGGCTCGCGGGCGCCGGTGGTGTTGTAGGCGGCGGTGAGGTCCTGGGCGGTGAGCAGGGCTTCGGCGAGGTCGGGGTCGTCGGCCTGGTACAGCTCGCCGGCGAGCATGCGGTCGCGCATCGTGGTCATGTGTACGAGCGTACATAACGGGAGGGGTTTTGTATGGGGTTGCATGAGGGCGAGATCGCCGTCGACGTGGCGCTGGTGCGCCGGCTGCTGCCGTCGCGGTGGGCGGACCTGCCGCTGCGGCCGGCCGGGGCGGGCACCGAGAACACCATGTTCCGGCTCGGCGACGACCTGGTGGTCCGGTTGCCGCGCACGGTGAACCGGACGGACGCGCTGCGCAAGGAGATCAGGTGGCTGCCGCGGCTCGCGGTGGGTCTGACACTGCAAATTCCCCGGCTTCGGTACGTCGGGGAACCGTCACCTGACTATCCGGCGGAGTGGGCCGTCCTCGACTGGATCGACGGTGCCGAGGCGGGGCCGTCGACGGTCGGCGACTGGGCGGCGTTCGGTGCCGACCTGGCCGGGTTCGTGCGGGAACTGCATGCCATCGCGCATGACGGTGCCGCGCTGAGCTGGTATCGCGGTGGAGACCTGGCGCCCTGTGACGAGCGGATCAGCCGGGCGCTGTCCGAGTGCCGGCCGCTGATCGGGGACGAGCAGGTGGACGACCTCGAGGCGATCTGGCGGGCCGGGCTGGCGCTGCCGGTGTCCACAGCCGGGCACGTGTGGTTGCACGGGGATCTCAAGCCGACGAATCTGCTGGTCCGGGAGGGGAGGCTGGCGGCGGTCATCGATTTCGGGGCGGTGTCGGTGGGGCTGCCGGACGCCGAGCACGCGACGATCTGGGACCTGCCACGGGCGGCTCGTCAGGCGTACCGCACAGCTCTCGATCTTGATGAGGTGACCTGCACGCGCGCGCGTGCCTGGGCCGTCGCGGTGGCCGTGAGCGGCATCTCCTACTACTGGGAGACGTTCCCGGCGTTCGTGACCGAGTGCCGGGCCCGCGTGGCTTTCATACTAGAATCCTAGGATGGCTTAGGCGCAGAGCGCCCTGTCATAACCGAAAAGGACGGCTTCGCCGACAAACCAAAAAAGATTTGCCGGTACGTGGGTACCGGTGTCTAGGGTCGTGGGCATGACGTCGACCCTCGCCACCACCAGTGCCTTCGACTCGTTGCGGCAGGATGCCGTGGCCGACCTGGACGGGTTGCGCCAGGTCTACGAGCTGCCCGGGGACCGGGCGGTGCGCAAGCAGATGACCGAGTTGACCGAGCAGACCCGGCAGTTGATCGCGTGTGCGTCGCTGGTCTTCGTGGCCAGCGTCGACGCGGACGGCAACTGTGACGTGTCGCCGCGGGGCGGGCCGCCGGGGTTCGTCGCCGTTCTGGATTCGCGGACGGTGGCGATCCCGGACGCGACGGGCAACAAACGCCTCGACACCCTGCAGAATGTGGTCGTCACCGGCCGGGCCGGGCTGCTGTTCGTGATCCCGGGGCGGACCACGACGCTGCGGGTCAACGGGCGGGCGGTCGTGTCCACCCGCCCGGACCTGCTGTCCCAGCTGACGCCGGTGGGCAAGGCGCCGGCCAGTGCGCTGGTGGTGGGCATCGACGAGGTGTACCCGCACTGCCCGAAATCGTTGATGCGCGGTGCGGCGTGGAAACCGGACCAGTGGCTGGCGGCCGATGCGCAGCCGAGTTCGGCCGAGGTGACCCTGGCGCAGTTGCGGATGCCGGAGTTGACGATCGCGGAGATCGAGCAGACGGAGTCGGACGCGTTGAGGTACCGCTACGAGTGAGTCTGCTGGTGGTCGGGCCACGATATGGCGTACCGGGGGTCGGTTCCGGCGGTGATGCGGGCGTAGCGCAGGAGTTCGCGGATGATGCCGGCGTTGCCCATCGCCCAGCCGGTCTGCGGTGGCAGGGTGCTGGGGGTGGCCCGGTGTTCGTGGTTCGACCAGCGCACGCCGGTGGTGTCGATGGTGGCGTGGGCGATCAGGTCGTCGACGAGCAGGCCGGCGAAGTCTTTGTCGTTGCGGTCGCAGGCCAGGGCCAGGACGCCGGCGGTTCCGCAGCAGCGGCCGTTGTTGTCCCAGAAGCCGGGGTGCAGGCGGCGCGGAAGTCCGCTGTGGGTGATGGTGTGCCAGCAGCGGTCGATGAGCCGGTCCCAGGCGGGGTCGTGGGTGAGTGCGGCGAGCAGCCGGAAGACCTGGGCGTCGCCGGTGGGGCCGTTGCACCAGCCGTAACTGATGCGTTCGATGATGTCGGGCCGGTGTGGTGGGTCGGAGTGCGGGACGAGGAAGCCGTCGGGTCCGGCTTCGTTGCGGGTGATGACGTCGGCGGCTCCGGCGAGGGCCAGGTCGGTGAGGTCGGTGCGTGTGGTGGCGGCGCCGACGGCGGCGAGGGCGTGGACGATGCCGAGGGTGCCGTGGGCGATGTGGTGTGAGCGGGGTGGGCTGGGGCGGACCGGCCAGTTGACGCCGCCCGGCGTGGGGTCGGCGGTGATGAGGTAGGGCTCGGCGGCCAGGACGGCGAGGTCGAGGTTTGCGGTGTGCAGGGCGCCGAGGGCGATGCCGGCGTTGCCGAAGAGGAGTTCGAACATCGGTCCCCAGCGTTGTCCGTCGAACCGTTTCCGGACGTGGTCCAGTGCCCGGGTGGCGGCGCGTTCGGCGGTGGGGTCGCCGAGGCGGGTGTGTACGGCCTGCAGGGCCACGGCGGTGCCGGTGAGGCCGAAGTACAGGGAGCTGTCGTCGTCGGTGTCGACGGTGGTGGCCAGGTGGGTGGCGAGTTGCTGGGCGGTGTCGGCGTAGCGGTCGTCGTGGAAGTGGTGGTGGGCTTCCAGGAGGGTGAGGACGATGGCCGGCTTTGCCGTGGTAGAGGGTGTGGTCGGTTTCGGTGCGGGCGGCCCGGATCATCCAGTCGAGTGCTCCGGCGGCCAGGGTTTCCACGTCGTGATGGGACACGTTTTGGTGGGGCACGCGCCCATTTTCTCTGCGCTGTCGTGTCCGGCCAAGGACGGCGCGTTCAGGCGCTGGTCGGGATCGGTGTTCGGGTTCGGGTCAGGGGGTGCAGGGCGGCGAGGATGAGCAGGCCGGTCAGGGGCATCAGGTTGAGGTCGGCTACCGGGAGAAGGACGGCGGTCAGCATGAGGGCGGGGCTCCACCAGGGGAGGTTTCCGGCGGCTGCGGTGAGGGCCGCGATGGTGGCGATGCCGAGGAAGAACAGCATGGGGCCCACGTCGTAGACGGCGAGTTGGACGCCGGGTAGGTCGGCGAACTGGTGTTGGAGGGTTTTCAGGTCGGTGCGGTCGGTGGCGGCCAGGGCGAGGATCATGTCGGCGCTGAACTGGACGATGGTGGTGGCCAGGCCGGTGAGGGTGATGGCGGTGACCGGGGTGGCGGCGGTTCTCATCAGGGGTCGCATGGTGAGGATGACGGGGATGAACAGGAGCATGCCGGCGAGGCCGAAGGCGTGGGCGATCTGCCAGTCGGCGCCGGGGCCGTAGTTGTCGTCGAGGCGGCCGATGATGCGGGTGATGCCGTAGCCGGTCATTGCCAGGGGTGCGGCCAGGAACGCGATGCGTGTCATGTGGACGATCCTGGTGGTGTGGGGGTGCCGGGCGCCTCAGGGCGGTTCCCGGAGAGTGTCCCTGAGGTGTGTCGGGGTCAGGGCCAGTCGGGGCCGGTGAGGGTGGCGGTCAGGCGGCCGTCGGTGACGGTGACGGCGACGTCCATGCCGGTGGTGGCGCCGTCGGTGAAGGCGGCGGGTGTGGTCTGCTCGGTGAGCAGGATGAAGTGCAGAGGGTAGGCGGGGCGTTCGTCGTGGGGGTTGCCGTCGGTGTCGAGGCGGCGGTTGGCGTTCCAGGCCGCTTGGCAGAGGACTGAGACGAAGATGCCGAGGAAGTCGGCGTGGGCCAGGTGGTCGGCGTGGTCGATGACGACGGTGAGGCCTTTGCCGGCGGTGGTGTGGGGGTGCCAGTCGTTGAGGCAGTCGACGAGGGCGTCCCAGTTGTGGCCGAAGTATCGGGGGAAGTTCAGGGCGCGGGCGAAGGTGGTGAAGATTGCCGCGGGGGTGTTCAGGTTTGGTCCGGGCAGGTGGATGACGGTGCCGCCGTGGTCGGTGAGTTCGGTGGTGGCGGTGGTGACCCAGGGGTCGTCGGTGTGGGTGACGATCAGCCATGGTGGCCGGCGTTCGGTGAGGGTTTGCGGGGTGGTGGTGTCGTTCATGCCGGGAACCCTAGGGCAGGGTGAGGAAGGTGGGTGGGTCGTGGCGCAGGAAGTCGTGGTGGGAGATGTCCCAGCCGTAGGCTCCTGCTCGTGGGAATACCAGTAGGTCGCCGGTTCGTAGACGGGGGACGTGTTGGTTGCGGGTGAGGACGTCGCGGGGGGTGCAGAGTTCGCCGACCGCGTCGACGGGGGTGTCGGTGACTTGCAGGCGGGGGTACGGGTGGGGCCATTCGTCGATGGGGATGATCTGGAAGGGGTGGGAGTAGCCCCAGGCGGCGGGGAGCCGGAAGTGGTGGGTGCCGCCGCGGAGGACGGCGAAGGTGCGGCCGTGGGTGGTTTTCAGGTCGAGGACTTCGGTGGCGTACCAGCCGGCGTCGGCGGCCAGCCAGCGGCCGGGTTCGAGGATCAGTTCCACCCCGTCGGGGACCTGTACCGAGGACAGTGGGGTGAGGTCGATGGAGGCGTCGGTGAGGTAGTCGACGCCGAGTCCGCCGCCGGCGTTGACGACTCGCAGGGGTATGTCGTACGAGAAAGCGGTTTTCAAGGACCAGTCGATGGCGTCGGTGAGGAAGGCGGCGTGGGCGGGGCCGTCGAGGTTGTTGGAGACGGCGTGCAGGTGGAAGCCGATGACGCGCAGCCCGGGTGGGATGTCGGCGAGCACTGACGGGAGTTGGGTTTCGTCGATGCCGAACGGGGTGGGGGTGCCGGTCATGGTGTGGCTGCCGGTGAGGGAGCCTTCGGCGCGGTTGACGCGGAGGCAGATGTCGGTGTTCGCCCCCAGTGCTGCGAGCCGTCGCAGTTCGTGCGGGCTCTCCACGTTGAGCAGTGCTCCGGCTTTCAGTGCGGCCGTCAGCTCGGTGTCGGTCTTGGCGGGGCCGCCGAACACGATGCGGTCGGCTCCGGCGGTGACGGCGAGGGCGAGTTCGCCGCCGGAGGCTACTTCCAGGCCGTCGCATTGCTGGGCCATGGTGCGTACGACGTCGGGGTGGCCGTTGGCTTTCACCGCGTACAACAGTGTGGTTCGTGGGGGAACCGCGGCCCGCAGCTGACCGGCACGCGCGCGTAGGACGTCGGTGTCGTAGAGGTAGGCGCATCGGGGTGTGGGCAGGCGGTGCAGGGCCGCGGTGAGGTCAGCCATGGAGTGGGTTGCTGACCGGGATGTGCAGGTCGCCGTGGCCGGCGAGGCGCATGCGGACGAGGGCTTTGTGGGGGGTTCGGGCGGCGAGGAACCAGCTGTGGTCGGCGGCGGCGTAGGGGTGGGTGCCGAGCCGGTCGTAGGTTTCGTCGACGACGTCGCGGATCAGGCGCCATGCGGTGGTTTCGTCGAGGTTGTGGGATTCGCCGAGGCGGATGACGAGTTCGCCGAGGTGGGCCTGCAGGGCGGTGTAGCCGAGTTTGGCGCGCAGGGTTTCGGTGTCGGTGGTGCCGACGACGGAGCCGGGCCACAGGTCGATGGTGTGGCCGGCCTGGTGCAGGCGTCCGGGGTGCAGGCGTAGTCCGGCGAAGTCGCGCAGGGCGAGGCGGTAGGGCTTGCCGTCGACGAAGGTGGGTAGGCAGTTCTGCAGGTGGGCTTCCAGGGCGACGCCGTCGGCGAGCAGTCGTAGCAGTGGGGGCAGCAGCAGGCGGGTGTAGTCGGTGAGCCAGGTCGCGGCGGTGTGGCCGGATCTGTCGACGAGGCCGGCCAGGACGGTGCGGCCGGTGGCCGGGTCGTGGGCGGGCAGGGCCCCGCCGGGGACGGCTTCTTCGCCGGGGTGCAGGCGGCCGGTGAGGCCGGTGCGGGCGATGGCTGACAGGTCGCGGCCGGAACCGATGGGGACGGCGGCGCCGCCGGTTTCGGCCATCAGCAGTAGCCGGTCGTTGTCGGCGGTGAGGCGGTGCAGTAGTTGGGACAGGGCGGGGCCGTTGCGGGTGGACGCGACGGAGATGCTGCGGCGGGTGGAGGTGACCTGGATGTCGAGGCTGACTTTGAGGTAGGTGCCGTCGGGGAGCAGCAGGGTGCGCAGGGCGGCGGTGGGGACGGCGTCGATGTGTCCGTCGAGGCGTTTGAGGGTGCCGTCGGTGAACAGGTCGGCGTAGCGGTGCAGGATCGTGTCGTACTGCCAGGCGTGGAGGGGTTGGGCGCGGTAGCCGGGTGGTGCGGGGATGGTGCCGAGGTCGTCGCCGAGGTGGGTGGCGTCGCGGACGGCGACGAACCGGATGGGGGTGTGGCCGGCTTCCAGGTCGTGGGCCAGGACGTCGGCGGTGTCCCAGCCGAGGCGGGTGCGGCCGCACGGGTGCAGGTTGTGGCCGGTGACGGCGAGGCGTTCGAGGTGGACGGCGCGCAGGTCGGGTCCGGCGTCGGGGGGGATCTTCGGGTCGAAGCGGGCCAGGGCGATGGCGAGGTTGACGACGGCGTTGCGGATCTCGGCGGACATGCTGCCGGTGGGGTCGATGCCGGTGAGCAGGTCGACGGGGTCGGCGACGCCGGCGTGGGGGTATTCGACGCGGTTGAAGGCGTGGCGGTGGCCGCCGGCGGTGCGGGGGGTGAGGTCTTCGCGGACGAGGGCGGCGCGTAGGCGTCGGCCGACGGTGTCGGCGGCGTGTGGCAGGTTGCGGGTGAACGCGTCGACCAGGTGGGGTGCGTGGACGGCGAGGGCGGCTTCGGTGCGGGTGGCGGCCGCGGCGAGCCGTCCGGTGGAGACGATGCGCATCATCGGTGCTCCTTCATCGGGTTGTCGAGGCGGGTCCAGATGTCCTGGAGGGGGTTGGTGGCCAGGCGCATGGCGGTGGTGGCTTTGACCGGGAGTGGGTCGGTGAGCAGGTGTTGGGTGTCGGCGGTGCCGTGCAGTGCGCGGGCGATGGTCTGCCAGAGGCGGGCGGGGTCGGCGTGCTGCTGCAGGGCGGCGATGGTTTGCCGGGCGACGGTGGCCAGGGCGGCGGCGGACAGTTTGGTGCGTAGTTCGGTGAGGTCGTCGGTGGGCAGGTCGCCGTGCAGGCCGGGGTCGGCGCCGAGGCGGCCGGGGTGGACGCGGACGCCGCCGAGGTCGCGGTAGTAGGCGCGGACGGGGCGGCCGTCGACGATCCGGATCAGGGTGTTCTGGCCGTGGGCTTCGAGGGCGACGCCGCGTTCGAGCACGACTGCGAGGGGCCGGAAGAGTACTTCTGCGAGATCTTCCATGAAGCTGTACGGGTCGTGGACGGTCTGCAGGAGGTTGGGCAGTACACCTAGGGGGATGGCGTCGTCGGGTGGTGCCTGGCGGATCAGGTGGGCCAGGCGCCGGTCGGGGCCGTGGGCGGTGATGGCGGCGCCGGCTTCGGTTTCGGCCAGGATGTCCAGGGGCAGGTCGGCGGTCAGGTCCTGGAGCAGGGCGGACAGGCGTGGCCCGTTGTGGACGGCGGCGGGGGAGACGGTGCGGACCGCTGAGGTCATCTGTACGTCTACGGCGGTTTTGATGTGGGGGCCGCCGTCGAGTGGTGCGACGGTGCGCAGGGACATCAGTGGGCGTGCCGGGCCGGTGTCGCCGTCGTCGGTGAGCCACGGGTATTCGGTGAGCAGTCGTTCGGCCTGCCACGGGTGGGCGAGCAGCACTGGGGGTGCGGTCCCGTACCAGCGGTTTTCCGGGACGAGCAGGCGGCGCAGGTGGATGACGGGGCGGTGTTCGGGGGCGTAGGTGAGGACGTCGGCGACGGTCATGCCGGTGCGGGTGCGGCAGCAGGGGTGCAGGGGGTGGCCGTCGACGAGGGACTGTTCGATGATTCCCGGGCCTTCGGTGAGGTCTTCGACGGCGGCGGCGCGGGCGAGGGCCAGGTTGGCGACGCTGTTGGCGATCTCCGTGGTGAGCGGGCTGCCGGGCCACAGCAGGGCGGTCAGCCGGGCGGGGTCGGTCACCGTTTCACCGTGGACGGTGGCGGCCGGTGCGGGCAAGGGGTCGGTGAAGGGGGTGGCCGCGGCGGTCGGATAGGTGACGACGGCGCGAGTGAACCGTACGTGAGTATGTCCGTTGTGGTGGTGCCGGCCGGTGAGGGCGGGGAGCGGCTCGTGTTCCAGGGCGGTCAGCAGCCGGGCGAGGATGGCGGCGTGGGCGCCGGGCAGGGCGGTGTCGTAGGCGTCCAGCAGGTGTGGGCGCAGGGTGGCCAGTTGGGCGCGGGTGCCGTCAGGGTCGGCGGTGGGGTGCGGCACGGTCTCATTGTGCGGCGGGCGGTGGGGGGTGTGCCCGTCAGTGGGCGGGTGAGTGTGTTCCGCCACGACCACGAATCCGATAAATTCTCGTATTCATCGGAAGGGGAAGTCGTGGACGTCGACGTCATCGTGGTGGGGGCCGGGCTGGCGGGGCTGGCCGCCGCGCACGAACTCACCGCCGCGGGCAAGCGGGTGGCCCTGCTCGATCAGGAGAACGCCGCGAACCTGGGCGGGCAGGCCTGGTGGTCGTTCGGTGGCCTGTTCTTCGTCGACAGCCCCGAGCAGCGCCGCGGCCGCATCCGTGACAGTGTCGAACTGGCGTGGTCGGACTGGCAGGCCAGCGCCGGTTTCGACCGCCTCGGCGACCAGGACGCGCACGCGGTGCGGTGGGCGCGGGCGTATGTCGAGTTCGCCGCCGGGGAGAAACGGTCCTGGCTGGCGGGGCTGGGCCTGAGCTGGATGCCGTTCGCGAACTGGGCCGAACGCGGCTCGCTGACCGCCGACGGGCACGGCAACTCGGTGCCCCGGTTCCACGTCACCTGGGGCACCGGTACCGGGGTGGTGGCGCCGTTCGCCGCGTCGGCGCAGCGTGCGGCCGAGGCGGGCCTGCTGGTGTTCCACCACCGGCACCGCGTGGACGAGATCATCATCGAGGATCAGACCGCGGCCGGTGTACGGGGGAAGATCCTCGCCCCGGACGACGCCGAGCGGGGAAGGCCCTCCAGCCGGGAGGTGATCGCCGACTTCGAACTGCGCGCGCAGGCGGTGGTGGTGACCACCGGCGGGATCGGCGCCAACCACGACCTGGTCCGCGAGTTCTGGCCCGAGCGTCTCGGCACCCCGCCGAAGACCATGGTCACCGGGGTGCCGGCGTATGTCGACGGCCGCATGCTGAAGATCGCCGAGACCGCCGGGGTGCGGCTGGTCAACCGGGACCGGATGTGGCATTACACCGAAGGGGTGCAGAACTGGGATCCGATCTGGCCCGGTCACGGCATCCGGATCCTGTCCGCGCCGTCACCGCTGTGGCTGGACGCTCTCGGCCGTCGTCTGCCGGCACCCTTCTTCCCGTCGTACGACACTCTCGGCACCCTGCGGTATCTGCGGACCACACCGGAGATCGCCGGCTACGACCATTCGTGGTTCCTGCTCACCCAGCGGATCATCGAGAAGGAGTTCTCCCTGTCCGGCAGTGAACAGAACCCGGACCTGACCGCCGGGGACCGTCGCGCCTTCCTCAAGGAACGTCTGCTGAGCAAGGGCGCGACGGCGCCGGTGGAGGCGTTCAAGCAGCACGGTGCGGACTTCGTGGTCGCCGACGATCTCGACGGCCTCGTCGCCGGCATGAACCGGCTCACCGAGCAGCCGCTGCTGGACACCGCCCGGGTGCGGGCGCAGGTGCAGGCCCGGGACGCGCAGATCGCGAACAAGGTGACCAAGGACGCGCAGATCCAGGGCATCCACAACTCGCGCCGTTACGTGTGGGACCGGATCGGCCGTACCAGCGTCCCGCACCGGCTGCTGGATCCGGCGGCCGGGCCGCTGATCGGGGTGAAACTGCACATCCTCACCCGCAAGACCCTCGGTGGTATCCAGACCGACCTGCATTCGCGGGCCCTGGACGCGTCCGGCAACCCGATCGCCGGGTTGTATGCGGCCGGGGAGGTCGCCGGGTTCGGTGGCGGCGGGGTGCACGGCTACAACGCCCTGGAAGGCACGTTCCTCGGCGGGTGCCTGTTCTCCGGGCGCGCCGCGGGACGGCACGCGGCCGGGCAGGTGTAGTTTCCCGGCGGTGACCTTGCGCCGCTGCACCGACATGGCGGTCGCGGACTGGCTGGTCCAGTCCGCGACCGCCGCCCACCAGCTGATCGTGATGGGCCCGGAGGGTTTCGGTGCGTACGCCCGGCTGCGGTACGTGCCGGACCCGGCGGCCGTCGGGCAGAGCGAGAACGACATCGACCTGCCCGCCGATCACCCGCATGACCTGGACCAGGCCCGCCGTGCCCTGCACCTGCTGGCCGCCCACACCGCGACCCCCGATGACTGTTTCTTCGCGGTGTGGGACGGCTACAGCGACATCCACCTGCCGCCCGGGCCGTTGCTGACCGGGCTGCCCTACCGGGAGTTCGCCCTGCTGCGCGGGCCGTTGCGGGCGATCGACTCGTGGGAGGCCGACTTCGGTGACGGTTTCCCGATCGCCCCGCCCGGGTTCGTGTGGCCGGCCGACCAGAGTTGGTGTTTCACCAGCGACGTCGACCCGCATTTCGCGGGCATCGGTGCCGGGCCGACCGCGATCGGTGTCCTGCTCGGCGACCCCGTCCTGGACGTGGTGGCGGCCGATCCGGGCGCCGAGCAGCCGTTCTACTACTGAGCGAGGACATGTGCCTCCCGGTGCGGGTCCAGGCCCAGGGTGGGGCGGTCGGTGCGCTGTGGTGGCTGGTCCGGGAGCCACGCCCACGTGTCGGCGATCGTCTCGGTGATCGGACGGCACCGCAGACCGGCCGCGTGGGCGCGGGACACGTCCCCGCAGTGCAGCATGTTGTGCAGCGGCCCGGGTGGCAGCCACACCGGCAGCTGGATCCACGGTTCGATCCCGGCCGCCAGAATCGTGGCGGGATCCGTCCACCGCAGTTGCGCCCGGCCGCCGGTGACCTCGGTGGCCACGGTCAGGAACTCGCCCATGGTGGTGTGCCCGGACCGGCTGACCGTGTTGACCGGCCCCTGCAGGCCGGTGGCGGCGGCGTGCAGCAGGAACGCGGCCAGGTCGCGGGCGTCGATGTACTGCAACGGCAGATCGTGCGGGCCCGGCGCGAGGGTGGGGCCGCCGCGGCGCAGCCGGTGCAGCCACCAGGGCAGGCGGCCGACGTCCTCGTGCGGGCCCAGGATCAGCCCGGCCCGGGCCAGCAGCACCGGGCCGTCGAACGTCTGCGCGCCGTGTTCGCCGCGTAGTTTGTGACCGGCGTAGTCCGGATCTTCGACGGACACCAGGGGGCTGGTCTCGTCCAGGCCGGGCTGGTGGTCGTCGTCGTCGAACCGGTACACCGAGCGGCTCGACATGTACGAGAAATGCCCGGCTCTGCCCCGCAGCAGACCCGCCGCGGCACCGACCACCTGGCCGTCGGCGGACCAGGTGTCCACCACCGCATCCCACTCGCCGGTTCTCAGGGCGTCCAGGCCGCCGGGGGCCGTGCGGTCACCGGTCAGCACGTGCACGCCGCCGACCGGTGACCGCCGGCCCCGGTTGAACACCGTCACCGTGTCACCGCGGGCCACCGCCAGGTCGGCGACCGCCCGGCCGACGAAACCGGTACCGCCCAGGATCAGAATCCGCATACGGTCAGGCTGCCCGAACCGGCGGCGACACGCCGAGAGTCATCTGCCGTCGGCAGACAGGAACGTTTCGATCGCCTCCACGACCAGGGCGTGGTCGTCGGCCTGCGGCAGCCCCGACACCGTCACCACCCCGACCACTCCCGCGCCGGGCAGGCGTACCGGGAACGCGCCGCCGTGCGCGGCGAACAACGCCGGATCCACTCCCATGGCGGCGTCCAGGGCCGCGCCCTTGGCGGCCAGGCGGCGGCCGACGAGGTAGGAGGAGGCCGCGAACCGGTACACCACCCGCACCTTGCGGTCGATCCAGGCGTCGTTGTCGGCGCTGGACCCGGCCAGGCCGGCGTGGAACAGTTGCTGCTGGCCCCGGCGGATGTCGACCGCCACCGGCAGTCCGCGTTCGGTCGCCAGGCGCACCAGCAGGGATCCCAGTTCCCAGGCGTCGGCTTCGGTGAACGCCGGGAACACCAGGCGCCGTTCCTGCTCCTCGACCGCGCCGATCAACTGCTGCAGCTCGTCACTCATCAGGTGTCCTTTCGGCAACGCATGATCACCCATCCTGCCCGAGACCGGGCGGCGACGCCGGTCCGGCAGCCGTCAGGTTTGCTGCCAGTGCTGCCAGCCGAGCCGGGCGATCAGCGCCAGGACCACCACCAGCAGCACGATCCGCACGAACCCGGCGCCGCGGCGTAACGCCATCCGCGCGCCGAGCAGGGCGCCGAGGACGTTGCAGACCGCCATGCCGGCGCCCAGTTTCCAGGCGACGTGGTCGGTGGCGGCGAACACGATCAGGGCGCCCAGGTTCGTCGCCGTGTTCACGATCTTCGCCATGGCCGAGCCGTGTACGAAGTCCGCACCGATCAGGGCGGTGAACGCCAGTACCAGGAACGTGCCGGTTCCCGGGCCGATCAGGCCGTCGTAGGCGGCGATCCCGGCGCCGGCGACGGCCACCGCGATCCCCCGGCGCAGCGCGGTCCGTTTCCGGGGTTCTTCGACCAGGCCCATCTGCGGCCGTACGGTGACGAAGATCGCCACCAGGATCAGCACGGCGATGATGACCGGCCGGTACGCGCTCGCCGGGATCGCCCCGGCCAGGGCCGCCCCGCATCCGGCGCACACCAGCGCGAGGGCGGCGGCCGGGCCGGCGACCCCCCAGTCGATCTTTGTTTTGCGGGCGTACGCGACCGCCGCCGTCGACGTGCCGCAGATCGCCGCCAGTTTGTTGGTGCCCAGGGCGGTGGCCGGATGCAACTGCGGCGCCACCACCAGCAGCGCGGGCAGCAACAGCAGCCCGCCCCCGCCGACGACCGCGTCGATCCAGCCGGCCGCGAACGCCGCCGCCAGAAGGGTCGCGATCACTTCTGGCGTTGCTTCTGCAGCCAGATACCGAACGACGCGCCCGCGATGAACAGCACCGCGAGACACAACACTGCCTTGATGAACATCCCATACCTTCCGTTGGCTAGGGTCGGCTGGTGCGCCTGGCCACCTTCAATCTGCTGCACGGCAGATCACTGTCCGACGGCACCGTACACGCCGACCGGATCCATGCCGCTGTCACCGACCTCGACGCCGACGTCCTGGGGCTGCAGGAGGTCGACCGTGCGCAGCCCCGTTCGGGGCTGCTGGACCTCACCGCCCTGGCCGCCGACGCGCTCGGCGCGACGACGCACCGGTTCGCTGCGGCGGTTGTCGGTACTCCCGGTGATGTGTGGCAGCCGTGGCATGCGGCCGCCGACATCACCCATCCGCAGTACGGTATCGCCCTGGTCAGCCGGTTCCCGGTGCAACGCTGGCTGATCACCCAGCTGCCCGGCGCGCCGGTCCGGTCCCCGGTGATCGTGCCCGGCGGCAAGATCATGCTGTTGCGGGACGAGCCGCGGGTGCTGCTGGCCGCGGTTCTGGACACCCCGCACGGGCCGTTGTCGGTCGCGACGACGCATCTGTCGTTCGTTCCGGGTTGGAACGTGCGGCAGTTGCGGGCCGCGGTCCGGGCGTTGCGGGCGCTGCCGGGGCCGCGGATCCTGCTCGGTGACCTGAACATGCCCGCCGGGCCGGTCCGGGCGTTCACCGGCTGGCAGCCCCTGGCCCGGACGGCGACGTTCCCCAGCCCGTTGCCGAAGACCCAGCTCGATCATGTGCTGGCCGATCCGCACGGGATGCGGTCACTGGGCCGGGTCGTGCAGGTCCGTGCCCCGCGTGCTGGGGTCTCCGACCATCGGCCGCTGGTCGTGCACCTGGACCGTCCGGGACAGGTACCCGGCTGACAGCAGGTCCCGGTGTGCCCGGGTCACCGGCTCCGGGACGTCGACGTGGGCGATGAACTGTTTTCCGGCCGGGCCGTAGCCGCCGGGGTCGTCGGTCAGGCGGGGGATCTCGCCCATCAGCAGCGACACGTACTGGTGCACCGGCCACATGCCGGCCGGTGGCGACCGGAACCCCAGCTCCCCGCTACTTGTCTGGTGGAGGTGGGTGCGGTGGGCGGCGAAGTTGACCACACGGATCTGTGGGGCGAGGAGCCGGAACCCGGCGTCCATGCGCCGCTGCATCGACGCGTCCTGGATGATCAGGATCCGGTCGTGGGTGATGTTGTGGGCGGTGAGCAGGGCCAGGGTGTTGCTGACGTTGTTGCCGCGGTTCGTCGACGCGTGTTCCAGCAGATCGGCGTGGACGCCGTGGTGTTCGCGCAGGTAGCGGTCGAAGATGGCGGCTTCGGTGGTGTCGGCCACGTCGTCCCAGCCGGTGGCTTCGCGCAGGGCGTCGGTGGAGTGGCCGTGGCCGCCGGCGATCAGGCGGAAAAATAGGGGATGAGAGTCGCAGGTCAGGGTGGGGGCGGGCCCGGGGTGATCTGGGTGAAGGCCTCGGTGATCAGCTGTTCGATCGGGGTGGGGTCGCCGCCGTCGAGGTAGTGCTGCATGGCTGTGCCGGCGGCGGCCGCGACGAGCCGCGGGTACATGTCGGTGGTCAGGTCGGTGCCGGTGCGTTCGGCGACCGCGGCGGCCAGTTCGGCCTCGGCGTTCGCGGAGCCCGGTCCTGCACCCCACGCCAACAAAAACCGCGTGCCACGCAGAGATGCGTGGCACGCGAAAGTTTTGGGTCAGGCCAGGCCCGGAACCACCCTGCCGCGGTCACGCAGCTGGGCCTCGGCGGTGGCCGCGCGGCGGCGCAGCCGTTCGACCTCGGTGGACAGGACTTCGGCGCCGCCGTCGGTGAGCCGGTAGTAGCGCCGTAGCCGGCCCTCGACCGCCTCCTCACGCTCGACCTCGATCAGGTTCTGGTCGGTGAGCCGGTCCAGAGCGCCGTAGAGGGTGCCGGGCCGCATCCGCACCTCACCGTCGGACAGCCCGTCGACGGCCTGGATGATGCCGTAACCGTGCAGCGGCCGGGCCGCGAGGGCGGTCAGGATCAGAAACGTCGGCTCCTGCATCAGAGCGCCACCTCCCGCACCGGCGCCGCCGGGCCCGGCCGGGCCCGCGACAGGCCGATCGTAACGCCGGCCAGCAGCAGACCCACGGTGACCAGGCCGACGTTGGTCCACGCGGTGGCCGGCCACAGCCCGGACATCCAGTCGGGGCCGGCCGGCCAGTAGTGCGACGGCCGCAGCACACTGTGCACGGTCAGCAGATCCGGGCCGGGCAGGCCGCGCAGCACGGTGACCGTGTTGTCGTACAGCGACCAGACCGGCGCGAACAGCACCGTGAAGGTGGCCACGGCGGCGACCGCGGCCTGCCGGGACCGGCGGCGGGCCACCGCGGCGGCGATCAGCCAGCCGCCGAGCGCACCGGCCAGCAGGCCGAGGACCACCGCGGGGCGCAGCAGGCCGTTGTCGGCGACGTGGATCTCGGCGAACACCGTGTCGGACTCGCCGTGCACGCTGAGCAGCAGACCGTCGCGGGTGGCCTCGAAACCGGTCTCCGGGCCGGGGATCGGGACGTCGACCTGGTCGGTGGCCCGGGACGGGCCGACCTGCCAGCCGTCGGCGGTCAGCCGGTCGCGGGCGCCGGCCGGATCCCACGCGGCGTGTTTCACGTCGGCGGACCCCCACAGGTAGCGGCCGGTCAGCGGCGGGCCGGAGGTGACGTCCATCTGCAGGCGGGCCGGGATGCCGGTGACCCGGGTCAGGACCTCGCGGCCCTGCTCGGCGGCGGGCAGCGCGGTGAACGTCTGCTCGGCCGCCCACGACGCGCCGGCCGCGCCGAGCGCACCGCCGGCCAGCAGCGCGAGAACCGCCGCGACCCAGGCCAGGGGGCGCCGGGACGGCAGCCGGAACCGCTGGCGCAGCCCGGCGGCGACCAGGAACCAGCAGTCGGACAGCGCCGGGCGGCGGCGGCCCGGCTCGGTCATCTCCAGCAGGGTGGTGACGATCTCGGCGCCGTGCCGGCGCCGGTAGGACCGTGGATAGGCGTGCAGCAGCCGCCGGTAGGCGCGCTCGAGAACAGGATCGGCCGGTGGCCAATCGGAGGTCGACATCCCCCCACATTAAGAGAGTCGTTATATATCGTCAACCGAGTGGTGAATTGTGGTTGCGGCCGGCGACGGCGGGGGAGCAGAGTGGAAGTCACCCGACGTGAGGAGTTCCGGTGCTCTGAGAGACACACCCCCGTGTCGCCCCCACCCTCTGAGCACCAGGAGTCCGTCTTGCCCCACCTCAAAGCCACCGGCCTCGGCCACGCCCACGACGGCGACCCGCTGTTCACCGGCCTCGACCTGACCCTGCGCCCCGGCGACCGGATCGGCGTCGTCGGCCCCAACGGCGCCGGCAAGACCACCCTGCTGCGCATCCTCGCCGGTGAACTGCACCCCACCTTCGGGGTGGTGACCACCGAGGCCCGCATCGGCTACGTGCCGCAGCGCATGCCCGACCCGTCCGGCACCGTCGGCGCCTACCTGACCAGCGGCCTCGGCGAACTCGCCACGGTCCTCACCCGCATGCGGGAGCTGGAGAAACGCCTGGAGACCGAGGACGTCCTCGACGAGTACGCGACGGTCCAGGACCGCTGGACCACCCTGCAGGGCTGGACCGCCGAGACCCGCCTCACCGAGATCCGCCAGCGCCTGGACATCGACCACCTCGACGACCAGCTCACCCTGGCATGCATCAGCGGCGGCGAGCAGGCCCGGCTGCTGCTCGCCCGCGCCCTGCTGGACACCCCCGACCTGCTGCTGCTGGACGAGCCCACCAACCACCTCGACGGTGAGGGCGCCGCCTGGCTACGGCAGTGGCTGCGCGACTACGACGGGGGAGTCCTCGCCGTCAGCCACGACCGGGCGTTCCTCGACGAGACCGTCACCCGCATCGTCGAACTCGACGGCATCGACGAACAACCCCACGACTACCCCGGCGGCGGCTACACCGCCTACCGCGACGTCAAACAGCGCCGCTGGGAGAAACTGCTGCTCGACTACGAGGCCCAGGAGAAGGACCGGCGCCGATGGGAAGCCGACATCGAACGGACCAAGGGCTACGCCATGGGCGTGGAGAACGCCGACCGCTCCAGCGCCGCCGCCCCGCACCTGCGCCGCGTCGCCCGTCTCGTGGCCCGCAAGGCGAAGGTGCGGGAACGGCGGCTGCGCCGGCAGATGGCGTCGGTCGCGTGGATCGCCCGGCCCCGCACCCGGCCGCCGCTGACCCTGGCGTTCCCGGCTGACACCGGCGACGACGTCCTCAAGATCCGCGGCCTGTCCGTGCGGGACCTGCTGCGTGACATCGACCTGGACATCACCCGCGGCGACCGGATCCTCATCACCGGCCGTAACGGCGCCGGCAAGACCAGCCTGCTGCGCGCCATCGCCGCCGGCCACAGCGACGAGGTGGCCGTGCTCCCGCAGACCGACGACGGGCTGCGCGACGCCACCACCGTGATGGACTTCTTCCGCGCCCGCGTGCCCGTCTACGCCGACGACGCCGAGAAACTCCTGCACGGCCACCAGTTCGACGACGACCAGTGGGACAGCCCGGTGAAGGACCTGTCCTCCGGGGAGTTACGGCGGCTGCTGCTCGCCGTCCTGGTCAACAGCCCCGCCCGGATCCTGCTGCTCGACGAACCCACCAACCACCTCGACTTCGCCGCCCTCGACGTCATCGAAGAAGCCCTGCGCCGCTACCGGGGCACCCTGCTCGTGGTGTCGCACGACAGGTACTTCGCCGACGCGATCGGGCACACCCGGCACTGGCATGTCACCGGCGGACACGTGATCGAGAACTGACACACTGACCGGCATGTCGCTGCAACCCCACCAGTCCTGGACACCCGCGCTACCCGGCACGGCACACCAGTTCACCGAAGCCTGGCTGGCCAACCGGCGACTGTCCGAACACACCCGCACCGCCTACCGCCGCGACGTCACCACCTGGCTGAGCTGGTGCGACGGCCGCGGCCTGGAACCGCTGCGGGCCACGTTCCTGGACGTCAACGCGTACGCCCGGCAATTGGAACTGCGTCTGGCCCCGGCGACCGTGGCCCGCAAACTGTCCGGAGTGTCCAGCTGGTACGACTTCCTGGTCAAACTCCAGGCCGTCACCACCAACCCGGTCGGCGGCGCCGACCGGCCCTACGTCGACCGCGACCACTCCGCCACCCTCGGCCTGACCCCCACCGAAGTCGACGACCTCCTGCACGCCGCCGCCGCGGCCGGGCCCCGCAGTCACGCCATGCTCACCCTGCTGGCCGACCTCGGGCTGCGCGTCAGTGAACTGGTCGGCCTCGACCTGACCGACATGGGCACCGAACGCGGGCACCGCACCGTCCGGTTCATCGCCAAAGGCGGCAAAGCCCGCCGCCGCGCCCTCACCCCCAGCACCGCGGCCGTGCTGGATGCGTGGCTGACCGAACGCGGCCTGGCACCCGGCCCGTTGTTCCGGACCTCCACCGGCGGCCGCGTCGACCGGCACGCCGTCTTCCGGCTCATCCGCCGCCTCGCCGCGACCGCCGGCATCACCGAAGCCGACCGGCTGTCCCCGCACTCGTTACGGCACGCGTTCGCCACCACCGCCCGCGCCGAAGGGGTTCCCCTCGAAGACGTCCAGGACGCCATGGGACACGCCGACCCCCGCACCACCCGGCGCTACGACCGTGACCGCCACAACCTCGACCGTGACCCCGCGTACACGATCGCCGCGGCCCGTGCCCGCCGCAACAGCGCGTGAGGAAAACCCCTATGCTCTGAACCCGGTCACGACCAATCGCGGGCGGGAAGAACACACTTTGGCTACCGAAATGAGTATCGTCGAGGCGGTGATCCTCGGCGCCGTCGAGGGCATCACCGAATTCCTCCCGGTGTCCTCCACCGGGCACCTGACGATCCTGGAGAAACTGTTCGGCCACACCATCGACGACCCGGACATCACCGCCTTCACGGTGATCATCCAGTCCGGTGCGGTGCTGGCCACCATCCTGTTCCTGCGCAAGGACATCGCCCGCGTCGTCCCGGCGTTCTTCCGGGGCCTGTTCGACAAGCAACAACGCGACAACCCGGACTTCCGGTTCGGGTGGGGCGCCCTGCTCGGCTCCATCCCGATCGTGATCGCCGCCCTGCTGTTCAAGGACGCCGTCGAAGGCACCCTGCGCAGCCTCTGGTTCGTCGCCGGCGCCCTGATCATCTGGTCCGGGGTGATGGCGTTCGCCGACCACGCCGCCACCCAGGTCCGTAAACAGGACGACGTCACCTGGAAGGACACGCTGATCATCGGCACCGTCCAGTGTCTGGCCCTGATCCCCGGCGTGTCCCGCTCCGGCGCCACCATGTCCGCCGGCCTGCTGCGCGACCTGGACCGGGTCACCGTCACGAAACTGTCGTTCTTCCTGTCCATCCCGGCCCTGACCGGCGCGTCGATCCTGCAGGGCGTGCAGGAGTACGACCGGATCTCCACCGGTGTCGGCTGGACCAACACGATCGTCGCGACCGTGGTCAGCTTCGTGGTGGCGTACGCCTCGGTGACCTGGCTGTTGAAGTTCGTGTCCAAGCACTCCTACAGCGTGTTCATCTTCTACCGGCTCGCCCTCGGCTCGCTGCTGCTGGTCCTGCTCGCGACCGGCACCATCGACCACAAATAGCTGGCTTGAAACACGGCGCCCGTCCCGATGATCGGGGCGGGCGTCGTGTCATTCCGCGGCCAGCCGGGCGAGGAGTTTCTCGCCGTCGGGCCACGGCCCGAAACCCGACGACGAGTCCAGATGACCCACCGGACCGGCGTCGATCACCTCGCCACCCCACGCTGTGGCGTAAGCCACCCCGTCCTCGAATGAACATTGCGGGTCGTCGCGGGAAACAACGAGCAACGAGCGGAACGGCAACCGCTCCCGCGGCGCGTCCTCGACCAACGGCGGCGTCACCAACAGTGCCGCCACCACCGGACCGGCATGCTCCCGCGCCCAGTGCGCCACCGTCAGACACCCCGCACTGTGCGCCACCAGCACCGCCGGCTCCTCCGACGACACCAGCACGCTCTGTAACGCGGCCACCCGGTCGGCGAACATCACAGGCGTGCCCGGCGGCTCCGGCGCCCACGTGAACCCGCGCCGGCGCGCCCACTGCCGCGACCAATGATTGCCGAACGGCACCCCGCGGCCGGGCACCAGCAGAAAACGGGTCACCCGCAGGAGCGTAGCGGCAAACATGAATGTGTGCCGGGAGGCGTAGGGTCGAAGCCGTGCCCGATCCGATCTTCGCCCACCCGCGACTGGCCGCCGTCTACGACACCTTCGACGGCGAACGCCACGACCTCGACGCCTACCAGGAGATAGTCGCCGAACTGGAGGCCGCCGAGATCCTCGACGTCGGCTGCGGCACCGGCTGCCTGGCCCTGCGCCTGACCGCAACCGGTCACACCGTCACCGGCTACGACCCCGCACAGGCGTCGCTGGACGTGGCCCGCGGCAAACCCGGCGCCGACCGGGTCACCTGGACCGACACACTGCCCGACGGCCCGTTCGACCTGGCCGTGATGACCGCCAACGTCGCCGACGTGTTCACCACCGACGACCAGTGGCACACCATCCTGCGCGACATCCACACCCGGCTGCGGCCCGGCGGCCACCTGGTGTTCGAAACCCGCCGCCCCGAATACCGGGTCTGGGACGAATGGGCCACCGGCACCGAGGCACACACCCGCGACGTCCCCGGCGTCGGCCCGGTCGAACGCCGCCGCCGGCTCACCGGCGTCCACCTGCCGCTGGTGTCGTTCCGCTACACGTGGACGTTCCCCGGCGGCGACACCCTGACCTCCGACTCCACCCTGCGTTTCCGCGACCGCAACGAACTCGACGACACCCTGGCCGCCAGCGGCTTCCAGATCGTCGACGTCCGCCAGGCACCGGACCGGCCGGCCCGCGAACGGGTGTTCCTCTGCCAGAAACCCTTTTGAAGTACGAGTTGACCACGCTCCCGTGGCGGCCCCGCGAGGCAGGCGGCCCGTCCCGGCCGCCCCGCGACCGCCGGGGGCGGATGCGACCGTCACCGTGATCCCGCACCGTCGCCGGCTCGCTTCCTCCACGACGGCGATGCCGTCGCCTGCGGGCGGAACGGTGTTGACCATGGGCGGCAGAATGCGGCCGTGACGCCGATCCGACCGGTCCTCGCCGGGATCCTCCTCGCACTGCTGGCCTACGCCGGCGACGACATCGACCTCGGCCTGGACTTCTGGACCGCGATGATGCTGTCCGCCGTCACCAGCAGCGGCCTGACCTGGGGACTGGCCGCCTTCCTGATCGCCCGCACCACCGGCACCCGGCGGCAGGCGATGCGGAACGCCACCGTCCTGCTGGCCACCGCCACCGTCACCTACTACCTGATGATCGTGCTGATCAGCCGCCGCTGGTCCGGAGGCACCCTGCAGGACGGCAGCTCCGCCGACCGGTACGGCCTGACCCACATCGCCGTCATGACCGGCGTATGGCTGGCCGGATCACTGGCCGCCGGCGCCCTGCTCGGCATCCTGGCCCACACCGTCCGCCACCGCTGCGGCCCACCAGCGGCGATGGCAGCGGGCGCCGCGTGCGGGCTGCTGGCCTCCGAATCCGGCTACCACCTGCTGCGCAACCCACCCGCCGAACTGATGGAACTGTTCCAGTCCGGAGCCCGCGAGTTCTACGGCCCACTGTGGCCCACCGACATGATCGGCCTCATCGTCCCGATGCTGATCCTGGCCTGGCTGGCCACCCGCCACCGCCTGTGGCCGCACTGGCCGGCCCTGCTGCTGACCGCCGCCGCAACCACCGTCGCCGCCGCCCTGCTGTGGCTGACCACAGCACTGATCGCCCACTACGTCTGACCCCAGCCCCGGTCGCGGTGCACGTTGCCGCGGCGGAGTCGTCCACCTGCCCGGCAACCGCCGCCGGGCGGGGGCGGTCAGTGACCGGCTGCCAACGGAATGAGCAGCCACCGCGCGAAGCGGCTCTCATCGTCGAGTTCGGTGAACCAGCGGACCTTCAGCCGGTAGGCCGCCACACCCTCAGTGCTGATCAGCAACCCCGGGCCGGCGCCCCGCGGCGGCGGCCCGTGCTCCGCCGGGACCGGGCCGGGCCGCGCCCGCTCGAACGGATTCGCGAACTCCCCGTCGCCGTCGGCCGCCGCGGTGAAGACGGCCAGTTCGCTGCTGTCGACACCGACCACGGCACCGTCGAGGTCGTCCTCATCGGGACAGGCCAACGCCGCCGCCAGCGCCATCCGGTAGTCCGGCCCGCCGGCCTGCACGAACGCCAGCACGCCGGACTCACTCCGGAAAACCTCGATCCAGCTGTCGTCCCGCACGACACCGTCCCCGCCGACCAGAACCGCCGTCCGCGTGCCGACCACGAGCCCGGTCTCCCGCGGCGTCAACTCCAGAGTGCGATCGAACTCCTCGTCGCTGTCTCCCCGCCAGTCGCCCCGGCCGGCACTGTCGATGGCGAGGAACTGTTCACCGTTGGTCCACAGCCGCCCGACATGAATCCACTCGTCCCGCATCGAGTCAGTATCTCGACGAGCCCCCTGGTATCCGTTCCCGGGCCGGGACTGCCTCGCCGGTGGACGACACCGAGCCGAACAGGTGGTCCCCGCAGTATCCGGGCCGGATCCGAAGGCCGATCACCGCGCCACGGCAGCGTTCAGCAGTGAGGGCCACCGGTCCGCGGCCCACTCCGGCCAGCCCGGCCAGCCCGGCGGTGGGGCCGGGATGGCGTCGCCGGCGAGTTCGGCGCGGTCGGGTGGCTGGAACTGGCGGCGCCACGAGATGAGGTCGGCCTCGGTCATCGGGACCGTCGTGTGCGGGGCCGTTGCCTGGCGGTGGGCGATGCGGGCGCGTTGAACATCAGGCGTGACGGGCAGATAGACCACCCGGCAGCCGGCGCCGGTCGTCGACGCGAGCCAGCGCAGGGCCGAGCGTTCGTCGCGGCTCCAGAGACCGAAGTCGAGGACGACGGGGGTGCCCAGGTGCAGTGCTTCCAGGGCCAGGGTGATGAGCCGGCCTTCCAGGGCGTCACGTTTGCCGGGGACGTCCAGCTCGCCGAACAGGGGGAGCATCCACTCGTCGGGGGTCAGCCGTAACGCGCGGTGCTCGGTGGCCAACTCTTCGGCGCGGGTGGTCTTGCCGGCTCCGGGGAGGCCGACCATCAGCAGGAGCTGGGGCGGCGTACCGGCAAAGGGAAGTTGATCTTCGAGTGGGTGTTGTGGCGACATGGGTCTGCTCTCCGGATCACACCAGGGCGGTCCGGCAGCCCGAGGAAGAGAGGCTGCCGGCAGGAAGCGGTACACCTGGCGCGGGGCCGCCGCGAAACAGCAGGCCCGCCGATGACGGCAGGACCGCTGTCGGGAAGTGGCGCCGCGGTCAGACGGCGGCGCGGATCTGCATGGCGGCGAAGCAACCCATGGGCGTCACCCTACCGAAAATCGGTGGCCCGGCGCACGGCCGACCGGCCACCATCGACCGTTATGAACAGCCTGTACGTCGCTCTCGGCGACTCCATGTCGATCGACGACTACGCGGGTGGCCCGGGCCGTGGCGCGGCGAGCCTGCTGCACCGGGACCTCAACGAACACGAGAGCGGACACAAGAGCGGGTGGGACCTGCTGGTGCTGGCCCGCGACGGCGCGGTCACCGCCGACGTCCTGAACCGGCAGCTGCCGCAACTGACGGTCGCGGCGGACCTGGCGACCGTCACGATGGGCGGCAACGACCTCCTCTCCGCCTACGGTGACGACATCGCCGCCCCGGCGGTGATCGCCCGCGTCGAAGCACAGGCCGACGGGGTCCTGGCCCGGCTGCGCCGGCTGACCGGCCGGATCGTGGTGACCACCGTCTACGACCCCAGCGACGGCACCGGCGTCGTCCCCGGCTCGGGGCTGGGGCCGTGGCCGCGCGGCCCGCACTGGATCCGCACTCTCAACCAGGCGCTGACCACGGTGGCCGGGCGGCACGGCGCGCCGGTCGCCGACGTGCACGCCGCGTTCCACGGTCACGGTGTCACCGCCGGTGACCCGGCGCAGTCCAGCCCCACCCCGGCGTCGCGGGACCTGTGGTTCTGCGGTGTCGTCGAACCGAACCGGTACGGCGCGCAGCGGATCCGCGACACCTGGCAGGCCGTCATCCGACCGTGACCGGGGCGGTCCGGCGGGGCAGCACCAAGGCCGCCAGCAGCACTCCGGCGAGCAGCAGGGCGCCGCACAGGGTCAGCCCGAGGCCGTGGTCGGCACCGGCGATCGTGCCGAGGACGGCCAGGCCCAGGGTGGCGCCGAGCTGGCGGGAGCTGTTCAGCAGGCTCGACGCGGTGCCGGCCTCGGGTGCGGCGACCCCGGTGGTGGCGGTGGACGCGACCGGGCCCAGGCACAGTCCGAAGCCGATGGCGGTGACGATCGACGGCAACAGGACCCCGCCGAGGTAGGTGCCGTCGGGGGTGATCCGGCCGAACAGGGCGAACCCGGCCGCGGTGAGCAGCCCGCCGCCGATCAGCAGGGTGCGCGCCGGCAGCCGGTAACCCAGGCGGATCGCGGCGACCGCGCCGGCCACCACCCCGAGGGCGAACGGCAGGAACATCAGCCCGGTCCGGGCCGGGCCGTGCCCGAGGACGTGCTGCAGGTACAGCGACGCGAAGTAGAACGACGACGCCATGCCGGCCCCGGCGAGCAGGTTGAACAGGTTCGCCCCGGCCACCGACCGGTTCGCCAGGAGCCCGGGCCGCAGCAGCGGGTGTGTCGTGCGCCGTTGCACCAGCACGAAGAGGATCAACAAACCCAGGGCCACGATCATCGTGTACGGGTGGGTCCGCACGATCCCGAGGACCAGCAACGTCATCCCGGCCGTACCGAGCAGCGCCCCGGGCACGTCGGGGCGCCCGGCGGTGACCGGCCGGTCGGCGGGCAGGACCAGGCCTGGGGCGAGGGCGGCCAGGGCCATCGGGACGCTGACGAACATCACCCAGCGCCAGCCCGCCCACTCGGTGAGCGCGCCGCCGATCAGGACGCCGAGCGCGCCGCCGGCGGCGTTGACGGCGGCCCATACCCCGAACGCGCGGACCCGGGCCCGGCCGGCCGGGAATCCGGCGCTGAGCAGGGCGAGCGCGGCCGGTGCCAGGGCCGCGGCGCCGATGCCCTGGGCGGCGCGGGCGGCGATCAGGTGGGCGGGCTGCTGGGCGAGGCCGCCGGCCAGCGACGCGACGGCGAACACGGTCAGCCCGCCGATCAGCAGGGTGCGGCGCCCGTAGCGGTCGGCGGCGGCCCCGCCGAGCAGCAGCAGGCCGCCGAAGGTGAGGGCGTAGGCGTGGATCACCCAGGTCACCCCGGGTGCGGTGAAGCCGAGGCCGGCGGCGATGGCGGGGAGTCCGACGTTCACGACGGAGAGGTCCAGCGACACCAGGAACTGGGCGAGAGCGATGGTGGACAGCAGAAGACCCGACTTTCGGAACATGTTCGGAAAGTAGCATCGGCGGGCCCCCGCGCACAGCCCCGCAACGTGCCATCAAGATGGACCGGTGCCCCCGACTCCCGGCCGCACCGGACGCCCCCCGGTGACCTCCCGCCCGCAGATCCTGGCCGCCGCCCGCCGCCTCATCGACACCGACGGCTGGGACCGGCTCACCGTGCGCCGGCTGGCCGCCGAACTCGGCATCGGCCCGACCACCCTCTACCACCACGTCCGCGACAAGGGCGACCTGCTGCTCCTGCTGCTCAACGAGGCGGCCGCCGCCGTCACCGTGCCGGAGCTGCCCGCCGAACCGGCCGCACGGATCGTGGCCGCCGCCACCGTCATGCACGACGTGCTGGCCGACTGGCCCTGGGCCGTGGACGTCCTGGCCACCGACGGTTTCCTCGGCCTGCTCGACAGCAACGCCGTCCAGCTCGTCGAGACCATCGTCGCGGCGGCCGTCGACGCCGGCCTGAGCCCCGACCAGGCGGTGCACGTGTTCCGCGGCATCTGGTACTACACCGTCGGCGAGATCCTGGTCCGGGTCCGCTCCCACGAACGCCGCCCACCGCCCGGCGAGTTCGGGTTCGACGCCGCACGCACCCCGGCCCTGGCCGCCGTGGGACAGCGGTGGCCGCAACTGGCCGCCCAGGACACCTACACGGCCGGGCTGACCGCGATGACCGCCGGGCTGCTTCAGTCCAGCAGGTAACCGACCCAGTCGTCCAGGCCGACGTCGTTGCCCCACAGCACGGCTCTGCCTTCGGCGGCGGCGATCGTCGCGACGGTCCGCACGAACGCCAGGCTCAACCCCAACCAGGGCGGCCCGCCGCCCTGCCGGCTGACGGTGTGCAACTCGTCCATCTTCTCGTACGTCGGCGCGAACCGCGGCAGCGGCAGCGCGTCCAGCAACGACGCCAGCTCGGCGGTCTCGTCGCCGGTCAGCCAGCCGTGCACCCCCTCGGTGGTGCCGAACGTGTACCCGAACACCGCACCCCGGGTGCCGAGCGCCGCCAGCAGCCGCCCCAACCGGTCACCGGCCGGCACGCCGAGATCGTCGAGCAGCGGGTCGTAGGTGAACGGGATGAAGGTGCGGCCCACGAACCGCGGCCGGTCCAGGCAGCGCCGCCACACCAGGGCCTCGTACAGCACGTTCAGATGCTCCACCGCGTTGCGCTGCCGGTGCAGCACACACCTGTCCCGTTCCGGGCAGGACGCCGACACACACGTCAGCGTGTTGCGCTGGTCGACACGGGGTTCGCCGTGCAGATACCGCAGATCCGCACCGAGGTACGTGCAGTGCCGGGCCAGGTCGGCCGGCTGCACACCTAGCCCGGCCACGATCCGGTCCCGCAGCTGGTCGAACCGTGGCTCGGCCGCCCGCAGGAACCCGGTCAGATAGTCGCCGGGCTCCCCGGTACGCAGCAGATCCACCAGCGCCGCAACGACCTCGGTGCGATAACGGTGGTAGTCGAAGACGTACAGCTCCGCGTCGGATCCCACCGGTTCAGTGGAAGAACCCGACGACGGACAGCTTCCGGTCGTCGGCCTGGGCCAGCCACTGGAACACCTCGTAGACCGCGCTCCCCATGTCGGCCGGCATGTCCAGCAGTCCCGCCTCGGCCAGCTTCGCCGCCGCCTCGGTCAGGGTGCCGTACTCGCGGTAGCCGATGCCGGGGAAGTCGTCGATCGGCGGCAGCGGCACCGGCGCCCCGCCGAACAGCAGGCCGGTGACGGTGAACCCGTCCGCCAGCAGATCATGTCCGGTCAGGTACTCGTCGACACGGGCGCTGAAGTCCACCGGCACGGGCATCCAGCCGGTGTTGTCCAGGAACCGGCCGTGCTGCTCGCAGCCGATCTCGGCGCGCAGCCGGTCCAGATCGACCGCGAACACCATCGCCCCGTACCCCATGAAAAGTTTTCTCCCGTTCGGCGATTCAGCCGATGATCGTACGCATCAGTCCAGGAAGTGGTCGATCCAGTGGTCGTAGCCGACGTCGTTGCCCCACAGCACGGCCCGGCCCTCGGCGGCGGCCACCGTCGCGACGGTCCGCACGAACGACAGGCTCAGCTCGGTCCATCCCGGACCGTCGTCGTATTCGCCCAGGCGCGCCCGGGCGGTCCGGATCAGGCTGGCGTAGTGCAGGTCACGCATCGCCGGATAGGTCGCCTCGAACTGCGGCAGCGGCAGCGCCGACAGCCGGTGCGCGAGTTCCGCGGTCTCCGGTTCGGTGAGCCAGCCGTGCACCCCTTCGGTGGCGCCGGCCGGATAGCCCAGGATCGCGCCGCGGCTGCACAGCATCGACAGCAGCCGGCGCACCCGGTCACCGGCGGGTACCCCGAAGGCGTCCAGCAGGGGCCAGTAGTCGTACGGGTCGAAACCGCGGCCGATGAACTGCGGCCGGTCCAGGCAGCGGCTGCAGACGAGGGCTTCGAACAGGACGTTCAGGTTCTCCAGGCCGTCGGGGTCGCGGTGCAGGGCGCAGAGCGCACCGTCCGGGCAGATCAGGTCCCGCCCGGCCCGGTGCACGCCGGAGAACCGCAGATCGTCGCCGAGCAGCCGGCACCAGCGGGCCGGTTCGCCGCGCAGCCGCCCGGAGATCTCCGGCCAGCGGGATCCGAAATCCAGGCGGTGGCCGGTGACGGTGTCACGCACGAACGCGGTCAGGTAACCGCCCGGCTCACCACCGCGCAGCAGATCCAGCAGCGCCGGTACGACCTCGCCACGGTAACGCCGGTAGTCGAAGACGTAGATCTCCGCGTCGGAACCCATGGCCGCGCACCCTATCGCGTTTGATCTTGGGCGCTGTCGCCACGGCTGTCCTATTCGGGCGAGCGCTGGCGTTGCCGCAGGTAGGCCAGGACCGCCTCGCGGGTGGTCCGGACCCCGAACAGGGCCCGGGCCTCGGCGATCCGGCGGTTGGCGGTGCGCAGGGACAGGAACTCGGCGGCGGCCGCCGCGGCGATGGTGTCACCGGCGGCCAGCCGGTCCAGCAGGGCCCGTTGTTCGGGGATCAGGTTGGCGATCACGTCGGAGCCGTCGACACCGCGGTTGACCGGGCCCAGCCGGGACAGGTCGTCGATCAGGGCCCGCCCGGCGGCTGATTCGGTGTCGCAGACGGCCACCACTCCGGCGCCGCGGGCCGCTGCCAGCACGGCCAGCTGCGCGGACTCGGTGTCGTCGTCACCGATGCGGCCGTGCAGGACCAGGTGGGCGGCGCCGACGTCCCAGGCCGGGTCGGGCAGGGCGAAACCGGCCCGGGCGGTCCATCCCTCGCGGGCCAGCCGGCGCAGAACGGTGTCTGCTTCGGCGGTAGTGGCGACTACGTGGCGTGGAGCGTCCTCGGGCTGTCGTATCACCGGCCATCCTCGCTGGGTTCGAAGGGTTCAGCCCCGGCCGTGGTGACGGCGAAGGCCAGTGCGGCGGCTTCGGTACGGGTTCGGGCGGCGAGTTTGCGCATGCTGGCCCGGATGTGGGTGTCCACGGTCTCGGCGGAGATCCCCAGCTGCCCGGCGATGCGGCGGGTCGGTTCCCCGGCCGCGACCAGGCGCAGCACGTCCAGTTCGCGGCGGGTCAGGCGCCCGTCGGAGCGGGGGCTGCGGGTGTCGCGCTGGATCTGGTGCCGGCGCAGCCCGCGGCGGGCCCGCCCGGCCAGCACGGTCAGCCCGGCGGTGTCGGCGAGTTCCTCGGCCCGCAGCAGCGCCGCGACGGCGGTGTCGCGGTCGGCGCCGGTCAGCCCGGCCGCGATCAGGCAGCGGATCTGTTCGCGCAGGGCCACCGGCTGCCAGCTGTCGGCGGCGGCGTCCAGGCCGGAGCCGACCGCCCACGCGGTCAGGGTGCGGCGGGCCGGGACGGGCAGGTCGACCGGGATCTGTGGGCTGCCCGGTTCGCCCAGGTCGTAGGCGGCCCACCGGGCGGTGATCGCGTGGAGTCCGGCGAGCAGGCCCTGACCGGAGTCGGCGGGGATGCGGGCGGCCCGGTCGGGTTGGCCGTCGAGCCAGGCGGCCTCGCGGGCCACCCATGCGGACGCCGGATGTGACGGGGCGGTCTCCAGCCGGGCCCGGGCGGCGGCGAGCAGCCCGGTGTCGGCTTCGATCAGGGCGGTCGCCGCGGTCGCGTAGGCCCGGGCCTGGGCGGGCAGGGCCAGGTCGGTGAGGTTCGCCGCCCGCCGCAGGACGCCTTCGACACCGTCCCAGGACAGCTGTTCGGGGAAGCCGGGGCCGTGCAGGGCCAGGGCCCAGTCGGCGGCGGCCAGGAAACGGGTCTGCCACCCGTACGCCAATTGTTGTCCGGCGGCCTCGGCCGCCCGCAACGCCGCACCGGCCGCCTCCACCAGGCGGCCCTCGGCCGCGAGGTGTTCGACCAGCAGCCACGACGCCCAGCGGGCGATCAGCGGGTCGGCGAACCCGGCCGCCTGGGCGAGGCCGGTGTCCCAGCCGGGCAGCCGGTGGGTGGCGCGGACCGCGGCGAGGGCGGCGACGATCCCGGGTGGCGGCGACGGGTACCGCACCGCGATCTTGTCGGCGAGTTCCCGGGCGGCCATCGGTTCGGCGGCCAGGGTGGCCAGCAGCACCACCCGGTCACGGGCCGACACCACGGCGGTCGCGGCGGTGTCCGGGACCGGGCGGACCGCGTCGCGGGCCGCGGCGGGTTCCCCGGCCTGCAGCAGGGCCTCACCGCGCAGCACCGCCGCTTCCAGGGCCAGGGGGTCGGGTGCGGGGCCGGGGACGATGCCCGTCGCGAGGGGCCGCAGGACGTCGGCGGCGTCCGGGGCGCGGCCGGTGGCCAGGGCGGCGTCGGCGGCGGCCAGGCGCACCCGCGGGTCGACCGGGGTGTCCAGGCCGCAGGCGAACAGCAGCAGCGCGGACCGCTGCGCGCCGGCGGTGTGGTCGGCGGCGGACAGGGCCTTGCGGTACGCCCCGGCCGGGTCACCGGCGGCGGCCAGGTGCCGGGCGGCTTCGGCGGGTGGGGTCAGGTCGGCCAGGCGGGCGTGCATCTCGGCGCGGGCGCCGGCATCGAGCAGGCCGGCGGCGGTCTCGGCGACGTAACCGGACACCGGGATGAGGGATCCGCCGGGTTCGGCGGTGACCAGGCCGGCGGCGAGCAGGTCGGCGGCGCCGGTGCCGAGCAGGGCGGCGTCGGCGGGCCGGCCGAGCAGCCCGAGCGCGGCCAGGGCGGTGCGGGCCGGGCGGGGCAGGTCGGCCAGGGCGGTGGCGATCGCGTACGCCACCTGGTCGATGTCCTCGCCGACCGGGGCGCGGCCGGCGGCGGCCTGCCGGGCCAGGGCGATGACGGCGAGGGGGTTGCCGCCGGCCCGGGCGACGACCGCGGCGGCGCTCTGTTCACTGAGGCCGCCGGCGGTCTGCCGGACCAGGGCGGAGGCCTCGTCACCGGTCAGCGGCGGCACCGGCAGCCAGGCCGTGGCCGCTTCCCGCAGCGCCGCGGCGAGAGGCTCGGCGAGCCGGTGCGGGGTCCGCAACGCGACCAGGACCCGGCACGAGCGGGCCAGGTGCGGCAGGGCGGCGACGGTCGCCGGGTCCGCATACTGAAGATCGTCCAGAACCAGCAGGCCGCCGCGTACGCGGGACCGCACCGCCTCGGCCAGCAGCGGCACGTCGTCGGCGGGCAGCCGGGCCCGTACCGCCCGCGACAGGGCCAGGGCGGGGACCTCGGACAGCATGGCCAGGCCACCGCCGAGGTGGGCGGGGCCGGGAACCGCGCCGGCGATGCGGCGCAGCAGGGTGGAGCGACCGCAACCGGGCGGGCCGGTGAGCACGACCAGGGCGGGCCCCTGGCGCAACACGGTTCGGGCGGCCACCTCTGGCTCGTCCGTCACCTGTGCTCCCCCCTTGACGACGTCACTGGCACGAACACGGGATCCCGGCGGGGCCGGGTGCGTCCGTAGTCTGTGGTGCGACAACCACTGTTTGCGCGATCGAGAGGTCCCTTCGTGACGACGACAGCCGCGATACGCACATTGTCGCCGACGGTGTGCTGCGCTGACGAGTCGCAGTGACCGGTCAGCTCACCACCGGGATTGCGACGCTGTGTCACGAGATCGTCACCCGGGTCTCCTCCGATGCTGGTCAACAGGTCCGGCAGATCAGCAACCGGCTTCACGATCCGTTACGAGTGGCGATCGCGGGCCGCTTGAAAGCCGGAAAGTCGACACTAGTCAACGCCATGATCGGGCGTCGTGTCGCCCCCACCGCCGCCGGCGAGTGCACCCGGGTGGTCACCCGGTTCCGGTACGGGCCCGCCGACCGCATCGACGTGGTCACCCGTGACGGTGAACGCCACAGCCTGCCCCTTGACGAGGACGGCATGGTCCCGGGCCGCCTCGGCGTGCCCGCCACCCGGATCGCGTACGTCGACGTGGCCCTGACCACCGACCGGCTGCGTGACCTGACCGTCGTCGACACCCCGGGTCTCGCGTCCACCGACACCGCCGGCAGCGCCCGCGCCGAAGCCGCCGTCGGCATCGACGACGACTCCGCCGACGAGGTCGCCGCCGCCGAAGCCGTCGTCTACGTCTTCACCCAGGCCGTGCGTGCCGACGACGTGCGCGCCCTGGAGGCCTTCCACACCGCCTCGGCCCGCCTGGCGACCAGCCCGATCAACGCCATCGGCGTCCTCGGCAAGATCGACACCCTGGTCGGTGGCGCCGGCGACCCGTGGCCGGTCGCCGAACCCCTGGCCCGCCAGCAGGCCGGGCTGCTGCTGCGCACGGTCGGTGACGTCGTCCCGGTCGCCGGGCTGATCGCCGAGACCACCACCGCTGGACGGCTCACCGGCGCCGACCGCGATGCCCTGGCCGCCCTGGCCGCGCTGCCCGCCGCGGACCTGCAGATCCTGCTGCTGTCGGCCGACCTGTTCCGCACCCGGCCCGCACCGATCGGCCCCGACCAGCGCGAACGCCTGCTGATCCGGCTCGACCTGTACGGCATCGGCTACGCCTGCGCCCTGCTGACCGACCAACCACGGCTGGGCACCGGTGAACTGGTGCGCCGGCTGAACGCCGCGTCGGGCCTGGACCGGCTCACCGCCACCGTCGACCAGACCTTCCGCTGGCGCTCCGACGCCATCAAAGCCGGCTGGGCGCTGACCCGGCTGGAACGCCTGGCCTCCTTCGACCAGCGGTCCCGGTCGGTGATCCGCGACGCCGTGGAGGAGGCCCTGCGTGACCCGGCCTACCACCGGCTGCGGCTTTTGGACGCCGCCCAGCGTGCCGCCACCGGCACCGTGCCGCTGCCGCCGGAGTGGGAGCAGGAACTGATCCGCCTGGCCACCTCCGACGATCCGCGCTGGATCCTGCGGCTGCCCGAAGCCGACGCCGGGGAACTGGCCACCGCCGCGGTGCGGGCCGCGGGACGCTGGCGGGCGTACGCCGTCGACGGCGCCGGACCGGCCCAGGCCCGGCTCGCCCACGTCGCCCACCGCGGATACCAGCTGCTCGCCCAGGAGGTGCGCCAGTGCAGGACCTGACCTCCCTTCTGGATACGGCCGTGCGCGACATCGTCTCCTACCTGCGTACCGCCGACCCGGACGCGGCCGCCGACCTGATCGAGCTGCGCCGCGCCCACCTGACCCGCCCCGGCGTGGTCGTCGTCGGCGAAACCAAACGCGGCAAGAGCTCCCTGGTCAACGCCCTGCTCGGGGTGCCCGGCCTGTCACCTGTCGACGCGGCCGTGACCACCGCGGCCTACCTGAGTTTTGTGCCCGGCACCGCGTTCTCGGCCCGGGCGTGGCTGCCCGGCGGTGAAGAGATCGAGATCGACTCCCTGCAGGAGTGGGCCCGCGGCAAACAGAAGACCCGCAAGATCGAGGTCACCCACCCGGCGCCGATGCTGCAGTACCTCACCCTCCTGGACACCCCCGGCGCCGGCGGCCTGGACCCGGTGCACGCCACCATCGCCCTGGACGCGGTCCGCCGCGCCACCGCCCTGCTGTTCGTCGCCGACGCGTCCGCCCCGCTGTCCCAGCCGGAACTGGACTTCCTGGCCGCCGCCACCGAACGCGTCGACGCCGTCGTCTTCGCCCTCACCAAGATCGACGCGTATCCGCAGTGGCGGACCATCGCCGAGGACAACCGGTCCCTGCTGCAGGCCCACGCACCGAGGTTCGCCGCCGCACCCTGGTTCCCGGTCTCCGCCCGTCTCGCCGAGATCGCCCTGACCGCCGACCCGGCCGCCCGCGACGCCCTCGCAGGCGAATCCAAGATCCCGGCGCTGCAGCACGCCCTGGTCGAACTCGCCGGCCGCGGCCACCAACTGCGCCTGGCCAACGTGCTGCGGGCCGCGCACCGCGACCTGACCCGGCTACGCGACAACGCCGAACAACGCGTGCAGGCCACCGCCGCGGACCCGGCCGCGCAAGCCGCCACCCGCGCCGAACGCGCCGCGCTGGCCGCCCGCAAACGCACCGAGTCCCGGCAGTGGACGCTGAAACTCAACACCGAGATCCAGCACGCCCGGGTCGCCGTCGTCGGGCACCTGCGGACCCGGATCACCGAGGTCCAGCACGACTACGCCCGCCGCATCGACGCCGCCAGAGGCGAAGCCCTCACCGCACTGCCCGACGACCTGGACACCCAACTGCAGGCGGTCGCGGCGCAGATGTCGGCCACCCTGGAGGACACCTACCGCGACGTCGCCGAGAAAGTCCTCGCCGACACGTTCGACCCGGCCCTGGTCAGCGCCACCCTGCGGCACACCATGACCGCCGGCCCACCCCGCGACGGCGCGGGCGACAACCTGCTGATCGCCCTGTCCGCCGGCGGTATCGCCCTGATCGCCGGCCGCGGCGCGATGCTCGGGCTGTCCGCGGTCGCCGGCGCCGGATTCCTGATCCCGTTCGCCGGCCTCGGCCTCGGCCTGGCCGCCGGCGGCTACGTCATCTACCGGCGGCGGGTACACACCGACCGCAGGCACGCCCACACCTGGCTGCGTGACGTCCTGGCCGAAGCCCGCGCGGCCCTGACCGACGAGATCAGCGGCCGGTTCACCGACCTGCAGTACTCCCTGGCGGTGGCCCTGGACGACGCCATCGAACGCCGGCTGCGCGAGTTGGACGCCCTGATCGCCGAGATCGACGCGGCCGCCGCCGAAGACAACGCGGGCCGGGCCAAACGCCGGGCCGCCGCCACCGCCGAACGTGACGCCGCCACCACGCGCCTGCGCCAGGCCGACGAGGCCCTGATGCGGGCCCGCTCGCTGACCCCCACCCCCGTGGACCCGTCATGACCGCCGTCCTGTTCCACCGCACCGCCGCTTCGACCGCCGCTCGCCTCGACGAAGGAATCCGATGACCGACCACTGGGACCACGACGACTTCGACTACGACCTGCCGGACGACGCGCACCACGACGACGTCACCCCGGAGCTGCCCGCGCTGGACCACCCGGACCTGGACCTGCCGGATCTGCCCGAACTGCCACACCTGCCCGACCTCGGCGACATCGAACTCCCGGACGTCTCCGACACCCTGAGTACAGTGACCGAGGACCTGTTCCCGCCGGCGCTGGACGTCGAACTCCCCGAACCGGTCGACGGTTTCCCCTGGGTCGACACCGCCACCCTGGGCGCCCCCGACATCAGCGGGTTCATCCCCCCGGTCGACGCGGTCACCCCGGAGGAACTGGCGGCCCACGCCGGCATCGAGATCCCGCCCGGCGCCGACGCCTGGACCTTCCTGTCCACCTCCGAGGACCCGGCCACCGCGGCCCTGGCCCGCTGGTGGACCACCCAGCAGTCCTGACCTCAACCGGCCTCGACCAGACCGGACTCGTAGGCGACGATCACCAGGTTGATCCGGTTGCGGGCACCGAGTTTGGTCAGCAGCCGGGCGACGTGGGTCTTCGTGGTGGCCGTGCTGATGTGCAGCCGCCCGGCGATCTCGGTGTTCGACAGGCCCTGCGCGACCAGCAGCAGCACGTCGCGCTCCCGGTCGGTGACACCGTCCAACTGCCGCGGCAACGCACGGCGCGGCTCCGGGCGGTCGGCGAACTCCCGGATCAGCCGGCGGGTGACCGTCGGCGCCAGGATCGCCTCCCCACCGGCGAGGACGTCGATCGCGGCCAGCAGATCGGTCGGCGGGGCGTCCTTGAGCAGGAAGCCACTGGCCCCGGCCCGCAACGCCGCATACACGTACTCGTCCAGGTCGTACGTGGTCAGCATCAGCACCCGGGCATCGGGGTGATCCGCGACGATGCGGCGGGTGGCCTCGATGCCGTTGAGCCGGGGCATCCGGATGTCCATCAGCACCACGTCCGGTTTCTCCCGGGCGTACACGTCGACGGCCTCGATGCCGTCGGCGGCCTCACCGACCACGGTCAGCCCCGGTGTCGCGTCGATCAGAATGCTGAAACTGACCCGTACCAGAGCCTGATCGTCGACGACCATCACCCGCGTCATGCGTCTCCCTCCCCGCGCCGGGCCGTCAACGGCAGTCGCGCGTGGACCCGGAACCCCCGGCCCGGCGGCGGGAGCGGCCCGGCGTCGAGCCGGCCACCGTACACCGCGACCCGTTCCCGCATGCCCAGCAGCCCGTGCCCCGGCTCCCCACCACGATCCCGGCGATCCGCGACCGAACCGCCGCCGTCGTCGGTGACCTCGACGGTCAGCGACTCCGGCTGATACCACAGCAGCACCTCGGCCCGGGCCGGCCCGGCATGCTTGACCACGTTGGTCAACGCCTCCTGAATGATCCGGTACACCGACAACTCCATCCCGGCCGGCAACGGGCGCTGCTCACCGCGGGAACGGACCTCGACCGGCACCCCGGCCGCGGCCGTCCGGGCCACCAGCGCCTCCAGGTCGGACAGGGTCGGCGCCGGATCCAGCAGCGGGTCGGCCCGCAACGCGGTCAGCATCTGCCGCAACTCGGCCAGGCTGCCGCGGCTGCTGTCCTCGATGGTCTCCAGGGCCCGCCGGGCCTCCCACGGGCGCTGCTCGAACACGTGCCGGGCCACCGACGCCTGGATGGTGATCACACTCATCCCGTGCGCCAGGACGTCGTGCAGCTCCCGGGCGATCCGCAGCCGCTCCTCGGTCACCGCCCGCTCGGCGGCCTGCTCACGCTGGGCGGCCACATAGCGGCGCTGGCTGTCGGTGAACCGGCGCTGCAGACGGACCGCGATCGCGATCGCGCCGGCGGTGGTCAGGAAGAGCACCCCGTTGAACATCGACCAGGCCGCCTCGGCCATCCGGAACTCGGCCATCGCCAGACTCGCCAACACCGTGGTGGTCAACGCCACCGACGCGGCGGCGGCCGCGATCCAGCGGGGCGCCACCAGCAGGACCGGGTAGAGGGCCAGCGCCCGGACCAGATGCGCGTCCCGGCTCACCTCGAACTGCGGTGCCAGCGCGGAGAACACCATCACCACGGCGAAGACCGGCACCGGCCAGATCCGGCGGGCCGCCAGCGGCACCGTCATCGCCAGCACCGTCAGCCACCCGAGAACCCCGCCGCGCACCGCGTGCAGGTCCACCACGGCCAGCAGCACGGCGACGGCCACGTCGACGGCCACCCAGTGAACGGGACGCAGGCGGGGGCGGGATTCCGGCGGCATGCGCCCACGGTAGCCACCCCGCAAGAAGCCGCCATCGGCCCGCGGGCGTCATCCCCGGGAACGATGCCGGCCACAGTGTCATCCCCGCGACCGACGCCCAAGACCGCTCCGCGGACCGATGCCCGCACCGGGGCGCCGCTGCCAGGCTGGGCGGCATGGAATCCAACACCATCGAGGTCCGCGGGCTGACCAAGAGATATGCGACGACCATCGCGGTGGATGACCTGTCGTTCACGGTGCGGCCCGGCAGAGTGACCGGCTTCCTCGGCCCGAACGGCGCGGGGAAATCCACCACGATGCGGGCCGTTCTCGGCCTGGACCGGCCCGACGCGGGCTCGGCGACCGTCGGCGGCCGGCCGTTCACCGCGCACCGGCAGCCCCTGCGGCTGGTCGGCGCGCTGCTGGACGCCGCCGCCGTGCACGGCGGCCGCACGGCGTACCACCATCTGCTCGCTCTGGCCCTGAGCAACGGCATCGGCCGGCAGCGGGTCGGCGAGGTCCTGGACACCGTCGGGCTGACCGATGTGGCCCGGCGGCGGGTCAAGGGCTTCTCCCTGGGGATGCGCCAGCGCCTGGGCATCGCCGCGGCGCTGCTCGGTGACCCGCCGGTGCTGATGCTCGACGAACCGGTCAACGGCCTGGACCCGGAGGGGATCCGCTGGATCCGGTCGTTGCTGCGGTCGCTGGCCGCCGAGGGCCGCACCGTGTTCGTCTCCAGCCACCTGATGAGCGAGATGCAGGACACCGCCGACCACCTGATCGTCGTCGGGCAGGGCCGCCTGGTAGCCGACACCACGATGACCGACCTGGTCCGCGACCAGGACCGGGTGCTGGTACGCACCCCGGCCGTCACCGCACTCGTGGCCCTGCTGCGTACCGCCGGCGCGAGCGTGGACCCGCTCGGCGACGGCGCCCTGGCGGTGACCGGCCTCGGCTGCGACCGCATCGGGGACCTGGCCGCCGACGCCGGCCTGCGCCTGCACGAACTGTCCCCGCAGCGGGCCTCGCTGGAGACCGCCTTCATGGACCTGACCCGCGACGCGGTGAGCTACCGCGGCGCCGCACCGAACGGAGCCACCCGATGATGCGCCACGTCCTGGCCTCGGAATGGAGCAAACTCTGGTCGGTACGCTCCACCGGCTGGAGCCTGCTGGCCACCGTACTCACCGTCGTCGGGGTGGCGGTGATCTCCGGCCGGTCCCTGCTCACCTACACCGCCCCGGGTGATGTCACCGCCGCCGACGTGGTCGGTGTCGCGACGGAGGGGATCGTCTTCGGGCAGCTGGCGATCTGTGTCCTGGGCGCGATGGCGGTCACCGCCGAGTACGGCACCGGCCTGATCCGCAGCAGCCTGGCCGCCGTCCCGTCCCGCGGGCTGCTGCTGACCGCCAAGGCCCTCGTCGTGGCAGCGGTCGCCCTGGTCACCGGCACGGTCACCGGGCTGCTGGCCTTCCTGGTCGCCCGGCCGATGATCGGCGCCCCCGCCAGCGGGGTGGGGCTGACCGATCCTTCAGTGCTGCGCGCGGTCACCGGCAGCGGCCTGTACCTGGCCGTCCTGGCCGTGTTCGCCCTGGCCGTCGGCACGATCCTGCGGCACAGCGCGGCCACCGTCACCACCCTGATCCTGGGGGTGATGATCCTGCCGGGGGTGGTCGCCCAGTTCGGTGACGTGGGCCGCGCGGTCAGCCGCTGGTGGCCCAGCCACGCCGGCTTCCAGCTGCTGCAGGTCGACCGGCTCGCCGGGCAGCTCGCGCCGTGGCCCGGTTTCCTGGCCTTCACCGCCACCACCGCCGCGCTGCTCGCGGTCGCGGCCGTCCTGCTCACCCGCCGCGACGCCTGAGAACCCGGCCCGGCGGGTGACCGTGCGGCGAACACCGTGATCCACGACTCCCGCCGGGAGCGCGAGGGTGGCATCATGACCGCGCACCGACCACATCTCAGGAGCGCTTGACATGGCCGTCACCGGCAACAGCACCCCTCTCGCGGGCAAGCGGGAACGCACCGGGTGGTACTTCTACGACTGGGCCAACTCGGCCTTCTCGACCACCGTCATCACGGTGTTCCTCGGCCCGTTCCTGACCACCATCACCGAACAGGCCGCCGGCTGCGCGATCGACGCCGACAAGTGTGAGGGCACCGTCCACCCGCTGGGCATCCCGGTGGCGGCCGGCTCCTACTACGCCTACCTGGTGTCGTTGTCGGTGCTGCTGACGGTGTTCGTGCTGCCGGTGATGGGTGCGATCGCCGACCGGGCGCCGCGTAAGAAGCCGCTGCTGGCGGGTGCGGCGTTCCTCGGGGCCGCGGCGACCGTCGCGATGGCGTTCGTGACCGGCGACCGCTATCTGCTCGGCGGGGCCCTGTTCATGATCGCGAACATCGCGTTCGGTGCCGCGATCGTGGTGTACAACTCGTTCCTGCCGCAGCTGGCCGGGCCGGACGACCGGGACCGGATCTCCAGCCGGGGCTGGGCCATCGGCTACCTCGGCGGCGGTGTGCTGCTGCTGCTGAACCTGATCGCCGTGATGACCCTGTCCGAGGACGGCAACCCGCAGCGCACCCTGGATCTGGCCCGCTGGTCGATCGTGTCGGCCGGTGTGTGGTGGGCGCTGTTCACGATCGTGCCGCTGCTGTGGCTGCGCGAGCACCCGGGTGGCGCGTCGGCCGGACACGTCGCCGACGGCAACATCATCACCAGTGGGTTCCGGCAGCTCGGCCGCACCATCAAGGGCATGCGAGCGTACCCGCTGACCCTGGCGTTCCTCGGCGCCTACCTGATCTACAACGACGGCATCCAGACCGTGATCGCGCTGGCCAGCCAGTTCGGCAGTGAGGAACTCGGCCTCGACCAGTCCACCCTGATCATCACGATCCTGATCGTGCAGTTCCTGGCGTTCGGTGGGGCGCTCGCCCTCGGCGCCCTGGCCACCCGGATCGGCGCCCGCAAGACCATCCTGCTCGCCCTCGCGCTGTGGCTGGGCGTGGTGATCGCCGCGTACTGGCTGCCGGAAGGCGAACCGATCCCGTTCATGCTGCTCGGCGCCGGCATCGGCATCGTCATGGGCGGCAGCCAGGCACTGTCGCGCAGCCTGTTCTCCCAGCTGATCCCGGAAGGCAAGGAGGGCGAGTACTACGGCTTCTACGAGATCAGCGACAAGGGCACCAGCTGGCTCGGCCCGCTGTTCTTCGGCCTGATCTTCCAGGTCACCAACAGCTACCGGGCGGGCATCGTCTCCCTCGTGGTGTTCTTCCTACTCGGTGGGATCCTGCTCGCCCTGGTGCCGTTGCGGCGCGCCATCGTCGCGGCCGGCAACACCCCGCCCAAGCTGATCTGATGGACATCACGATCGACCCGGACTCGCCTGTCGCACCGTACGAGCAGGTGCGGCTGCGGATCGCCGCGCTGGCCGCCGACGGGGCACTCGCGGCCGGCACCCGGCTGCCCGCGGTCCGGGCCCTGGCCACCGACCTGGGCCTGGCCGCGAACACGGTGGCCCGCGCCTACCGCGAACTGGAAGCAGCCGGCCTGGTCGAGACCCGCGGCCGGCACGGCACGGTGATCACCGCGAAGGCGGCCGGCACCTCCGGGCAGGCCCAGCGGGCCGCGGTCGCCTACGTGGAACGGACCCGAGCGCTCGGCATCCCACCGGAGGCGGCCCTCGCACTGGTCAAGGCAGCCCTGGACGATCACTTCCCGGGCCGCACTCAGTGAAGCGGCATCGGTAGTGGGGACTGCGGCTTGGTCACGGCGAAGGCGAACGTCGTCTTGATCGACGCCAGGGACGGGATGGCGCGGATCTCGCGGCGCAGCAGGTCCTCGTAGGCCTCGAACGAGGCGATCACTATCTTGACCAGGTAGTCGTCGTCGCCGGCCAGCAGGTACGCCTCGACCACCTCGGGGATCGCGCGCAGCCGCTGCTCGATCTCGTCGACGATCGCCGAGGTGTGCGACAGCAGGGTCAGCCGGACGAACGCGGTGATCGGCAGGCCGACGGCGCCGGCCGACACCACCGCGGTGTACCGCTCGATCACCCCGGACTCCTGCAACTGCCGGACCCGGCGCAGACAGGGGGAGGGGGACAGCCGGCAACGCAACACCGGACTGGCAGCCCTGGGTTTGGCGGTGCTGCTGTGGGCGTCGTTCGCGCTCACCATCCGCGGGATCGGCGGCTCCGGCCTGACCGCGGTCGACGTCGCGGTGCTGCGTTTCGTCACCCCGGTGCTGCTGCTGACGCCCTGGCTGCCACGGGCGGTCCGGGCCGTACGCCGCGAAAGGCCCGGGGTCGTCGCCTGCCTGTGCCTGGCCGGGCTGCCGCACTTCCTGCTCGCCGCCTGGGGCGGCAGCCTGTCCTCCGCGGCGCTGGTCGGGCTGCTGCTGCCCGGCTCGGTGCCACTGTTCGTGGCCCTGATCCACCGGACCCGCCGCGGCATCAACCAGACACTGGCGCTGGCCGCGATCGTCGCCGGGGTCGCTACCCTCCTGACCGCCACCGGGATCCTGCCGTCCCGGCTGACCACCGCCCCGCTACCGGACATCCTGCTGTTCACCGCCCTGCAAGGCGTCGGCACCGGCGTCCTGTCGACGTTGAGCTACGCCTACGCCGTCCGCCGCCTCGGCAGTAGCCTGCCCGCGGTCTGCGGCGCACTCAGCCCGGTCCTGACCACCCTCCTCGCGGTCCCGCTGTTCGGCGAACCGATCACCGCCGGCACCATCGTGGCGCTGACGCTCATCGTCGGCGGGGTGATCGGGTTCCACTCGTCCGTACGGCCAGGACGCGGGCAAGCGTCTGACGTCGGTCACCCGGCGGATCTAGCATCGGCTCGTGGAGGTCGAGCAGATCGAGCGGGTACGTGACTTCAACCGCTACTACACCCAGCGCCTGGGCGTGCTCACCGACCGCCACCTGGGACCGGCCCGGCTACTGACCGAGATCGCCGACCACGGCAGCCTGGACACCGACCATGTGACCCGCCAGCTCGGGGAACTCCACGACCGGGGCCTGATCACCATCGACGGCCGGACCGCCGCACTCACCGACGCCGGCCGCCGCGAATGCGCGATCCTGGACCAGCGCGCCACCGCCGGGATCGCCGCCCTGCTCGGCGAACTCACCGCCGGACAACGCGACCGCCTGGTCGCCGCCCAGGACGAGATCCGCCGCGTGCTGCGCGCCGCCGCCGTCACCGTCGAACCGGTACCACCGGCCTCACCCGCGGCCCGTGCCTGCCTGCAGCGGTACGCCGGCGAACTCGACGCCCTGTTCCCCGAAGGATTCACCACCGGCACCCTGACCCGGCCCGAAGACGTCACCGGCACCCAGCTACTGGCCCTGGAGGACGGCCACCCGGTCGGCTGCGGCATGTGGATCCGCCTCGGCCCGGGCGTCGCCGAGGTCCGGCACCTGTGGGTGGCCGCCGAAGCCCGCGGCCTCGGCCTCGGCCGTAAACTGCTCAGCCGCCTGGAGGTCGACGCCGCCAACCACGGCATCTCCATCATCCGGCTCGGCACCCACCCGCTGCTGACCGAAGCACTCGCCCTGTACCGCACCAGCGGCTACGCCGACATCGGGAACTACAGCGACGTGCCGTACAACCAGTTGGCCTTTGAAAAGGTCCTGGTCAGTCTCGGGGCCGCACCCGTGACGAGTCGTCCGGACGGGACACGTCGACCACCCGTGGCATCCGCATTTCGTCGCGGCGCAGTGGAGTCAGCGCCGCGTCGACCGCCTCCATGATCAGCTGGGTGGCCTGCAACGGCCGCTCGTCGTGCAACTCCACCGGAGCGTCACCGAACCGCACCCGCACCACCGGCCGGGTGAACACCGCCCTCACCAGCGCTCTGGCCAGACCTTTCGGCGCCGCGTACGGCACCACCGCGTGCGTGCCCCACTGCGCGAGCGCCAGCACCGGCGCCCCGGACATCTGCGCCATCCGCGCCGCACCGGTCTTGCCCCGCTCCGGCCACATCCACGGATCCAGGCCGATCCGGCCCTCCGGGTACACCAGCACCACCGACCCCTGCTCCAGAGCCTTCGCCGCGGCCGGCAACGCATCCGCCACGTGGGTGGTGTTGCGGTCGACCCGGATGTGCCCGCAATGCCGCATCAACGACCCCACCACCGGCGCCCGGAACACCCCGCCGGTGGCCATGAACCGCGGCACGATCCCCACCTTGTGACAGGCCGCCGCCACGATCACCGGATCGAACGGGCTGATGTGATTGGCCGCCAGAATGACCGGGCCACCGCGCAACCTCTCCGGCAGCCCACCGGACACTTCCAGACGGGCCAGCGGAAACACCAGCATCCGCGCGACGACGAGCAGCGCACGCCACAACCGCGGCGCCTGCCAGACAGGTGAACTGTTCATGAGGACTGAAATAATGACATGCCACCACCAGACTTCTGCGTCGGCCGACCGGGCACTCGTGGCGGTACCGTTTCCGCTCTTGGCGGTACCGTTTCCCCGAACCCACCCTGACACCGGGCCACTGAACCCACGCTGAACGCATGATCTTCTCCAAGATGCTGGCGGCATCGGTCGCCGCTTTCGTCACCCCCATCCCGGCACCCGCCGCACCCGCCGCGCCCGCCCTCACCGGCGCCCAGCGCGCCGTGCTGATCGAGGCCACCAGCCGGTACCACGACGTCCGCACCGCCCTGGCCGCCGGCTACCTGCGCACCGACATGTGCGTGCCCGGCATGGGCTACCACTACGCCCACCCCGGCTACTCCGCCGACCAGGCCATCGACCCGGTGCTGCCCGAGGTCCTGCTCTACGACCGCAAAGGCCGCCTGCTCGGCATCGAGTACTTCAAAGCCGACGCCGACGGCAGCCTCACGACCGACCCGGACCGGCCCACCCTGTTCGGCAACCGCTTCGACGGGCCGATGACCGGCCACGAGGTCCCGCACGGGCACCCGCCGATGCCGGTGCACTACGACCTGCACGTCTGGCTCTACCAGCTCAACCCGGCCGGTGAACTGGCCACCACCAACCCCCAGGTCACCTGCCCGTGAGCACGTCCAGATCCCGTTCGGCGTACAACCGGTGCTGCCACGTCTCGCTGACCACCGCACCCAGACAGCGGATCACCGGATAGGACCGCGGCTCCGGATAACCCGGCCCGTCCACCGGCGTGGTCATCGACGCCAGCTGCTCGTCGCTCAACCCGGCGAGCAGCTCGCGCACCCCGGCGACCCGCCCGGCCCGCACCTCCAGGATCGCGTCCAGGGACGGCCGCGCCGACCGGTCCCGCGGCACACCCGGGGTGTCCGGCATCTCGTCGTGCGGCAGATCCCACCGGTTCCACGGGATCACCTCACCCTGCACCGCCCGCCGCGCCCACGCGTCGGTCGCGAAGTTCAGATGCCGCAGCGTCTCGACGAACGACCACTCACCACCGACCCGCTCGTGCACCAGCGCCTCGTCCAACCCCCGGGCCCGGTCGATCGTCTGCTCCCACAGGCCCTCCAGGACCGCCCACGCCCGCCGGAACCCGTCGGCGTCGGTGGGCCGCATCAACGCCCGCTGCGGATACCGCCGGTCCAGCTCCGCCTCGATCAACGGCACCACGTCCACCCCGTTGATCCGCACACTGTCCAGCTCACCGTCGATGTCGACGTCGGCCAGCCACGCATCGGTGACCTTCAGCCCGCGCAGGTCGACACCCTTCATCCGGGCCCCACGCAACGACACCATCCGGAAGCTCGCCCCGGACATGTCCTGATCTGAGAAGGTGAAGTCGCCCACCACCACAGCCTGCCCGTCCTGCCGTGCGCCGTCGAGCGGTTACCCTCGGAAACGGCACCGCGTTCCGCGGCCGCCCCGGACGAGTTGCGTGTCGTACCCGGCCTGACAAGACGACCGCCTGCAGAGGTGCATCGTCATGGCCTGGATCGTGCTCGTCATCTCCGGAGTGCTGGAAACCGTCTGGGCCATCGCCCTGGACCGCAGCGCCGGTTTCAGCAAAGCCGCACCCACCGCCGTCTTCGGCGTCGCCCTGGTGCTCAGCATGGCCGGCCTCGGCTACGCCCTGCGCACCATCCCGGTCGGCACCGGTTACGCCGTCTGGGTCGGCATCGGCGCCGTCGGCACCGCCGTCGTCGGGATGGTCGCCCTCGACGAACCCGCGACCGTGCCCCGCATCCTGTGCCTGATGCTCGTGCTCAGCGGCGTCATCGGCCTCAAATACTTCCACTGACCCACCCCTGGGATCCCGGGCGTGATCACCCGGGATCCCGGCGGGTCAGCCCACTTCTCCTAACTCCGCCAGCCGCGCCTCGACCTCGGCCAGCTCGGCCCGCAACCGCTGCGCCTGCTGCTCCGCCTCGGACCGCTCAGCGGCCATGATCTGATCCACCGCCTCCTGCACCCCCGGCACGTCCACCAGCGCCACCATCTTCAGCGCCTCCGCCGGACGAATCACATAAGGCCTGGCCAGGGCTTTCGCGCCCTGGTTCGCTGCGACCGTCCACTCACCCTCGGCGTAGGCCAGCGTCACCGTCAGGCCGGGCGCCGGCTTCGCTTTCGCCGGCCGGGCCGCCGCCTTACGCGGAGCCGGCGGGGGAGCCTCAGTTGTCACCGGTGCGGTTTCCTCACTCTTACGCGGGGCGGGGGCCTTCGACGCCGCCGGTTTCTCGGGCAGCAGCGGCGGCCCGGACAACACCGGCGCCGCCGGCTCCGCAGCCGGCGCCACCACCTTCTTCGGCGGCGGACCCTTCGGAGCGATCCCCAGATCACTGGGGGAGAAGGGCAACTCGTCGCGCCCGAACTTCACCACCACCCACTCGTCGGACACCGCCGGATCCTCCAGCGCCACCACCTGACCGATCTGCCCGGAGATCTGCCCCGCCGACTCGGTGAACTGCACACGGGGCTTGCGCCCGGCCGCCAACGCGTCCCGGATCTGCTGCAACTCCTCCGCGGTCAGCCCACCGGCTTGAACGCCTGCCGCCGTCATCACCCATCCCATCTTCGTACGCCTGTATGAGAGCGGCTTCTTTCTACCAGCCGCCACCGACAACAACCGTGCACCACACCGAAACGATCATGACGAGTACGGATCACGACCGGTCACGCAGTACTCCCGCCCCACCGGATCCCGCAACGTCGTCCAGTCACCCGGCACCCGCCGCACCACCTCCGCACCCGACGCCACATGCCGCCTGACCTCGGCATCCACATCCGTACACGCGAAATCCAGGTGGACTCCGGCGGTCGTTGAACCGGTCCGCTGCAGCAACAGCCGGATGCCCATTCCGGTCGGACGCTCCAGATAGGAGAATTCCGCGAGATCCGACGGCCGCAACGCCCACCCGGTCAGCTCCGACCAGAAACGGCACTCCCTGTCGTACAAATGTTCGGGAATGTCCAGACACACCTGATCCACCACACTCGCCCGCCGCGGCCGCACCGACTCGCCGCCCCACGGCACCAGACAGAACACGATCCCGGCGGGGGAGGACAACACCCTCAACCCCTCTTCGGTACGTACGACCGTCGCCCCCGCCACCTCCACCGCATCCACGTCGTCCACGTGCAGATCCAGATGCGCCCGCGCCGGAGGGTCACCCACCACCTGCACCCGCACACACGCATCCCCCTCGGCGGGCACCAGCGTCGCGAACGTCCCACCACCACGACGCGCCGACAACACCGAGGCGGTCACCGCCACCCAGAACGGCTCCGCCTCCCGCGACGGCGTGTCCAGGAACGCGGTCACCCACCGCACCCCGATCACGGCAGCAGACCCGTCCGCAGAGCCGCACCCACATCACCGCGCCCGAACCCCTCGGTGAACGCAGCCGCCGCCTCCCACGGGTACTCCACCTGCCGGAACTCCACCTCCCACGAACCGGACACGTCATCGACCACCGCGTACCGGGCATGCGGCGTCCCGGCCTCCATCACATGCGGGAACGGCTCGTCACTGTCATACGCCGGCCAGCCCACACTCCCCGGATTCACCAGCAACACGTTGCCCGGCAACCGCAACGACCCCGCCAGATGCGTGTGCCCACACAACAACAGCTCGAAGCCACTCACATCACCGAGCCGGTCCAGGACCTCGTCCAGGGTCGCCGCCCGCGCCCCACCCGACTCCTCGACCGTATGCATCAGATACTGCAGATCATCAGTAGGCGTCCCATGGAACGCGAGGACCCCCGGCACCGGAGACAACGTCGCCGGCAACGACCGCAACCAGTCCAGATGCCGCTCACCCAGCAACTCTTTGGTGACCCGGTCCGACATGCCGATCCGCTCCGGCCCGAACGTCAGCACCTGCCGCTCATGATTACCCGCCACCGTCGGCCAGCCGAGCCCCATCAACCGGTCCGCCGTCTCCACCGGCTGCACATACCCCGACAACAGATCCCCGAGATTGACCGTCAGATCCACCCGCTCCCCGGCAAGAGCCTGCAGCACAGCCTCCAACGCCGGCAGATTCCCATGAACATCAGAGACGACACCCATTCGCATCAGCCCATCCTGCCCGCCCGATCCTCAGGCCGAACCCACCCCGGCGCCTCGTACCCGGGCTCCGCACCCTCGTCGAGACCGATCTCGAACGGGATCAGCGAGATCGCACGCCGACGCCCCTCATGCCGTTCCGCCGCGGCCACCTCACCGAAAACCTCCACCAGACGCCGGCGCTGACCGTCCGACAACCCGCTGGTGAACGCCACACCGTCCTCCAGCACCCGCACCGCCACATCCAGCTCCACCTCCTCGTCCGGGCAGGTCCCCAACCACCACGACAATTCGGCGAACAACTCCACTGCGACCCACAACGGCGGCGCCCCATCGAGACGCTGCGACAACCAGTCCAGACTCCGCCGGACCACGGCCACCGCCCCCGCGTCGACCTCATCCTCCGGATACTCACCGAGCCCGGAGAACGAGCCGGTCACCGCATCACGCAGCAGACCGGCGAGCACGACATCACCATCAGAACCCATGACCGACGACCCTAACGACACCCGTCGTGGATCATGGGGTGATGCCCACCCTGATCGTCGAAGTCCACGTCCCCCTGCTCGCGGCACCGGACGGCACGTACCCCTGGATCGACACCGCCGAAGACTTCCTGGCCGGCCTCGAACAGGACACCGACGGCGCCGAAGACTACGACGACGGCGAACAGCACGGCGACGTCTACCTCTTCTTCCTCACCGGAACCCACCTGGCACCCGTACTCGCGGCGGCATCACACCTGGCCACCCTCGACGGAATACCACCGGGCGCATTCGCCATGATCACCGACGACGACGCCGAAGAATTCGGCCTCGGCCGCCGCATCGAACTACCGGTCACCTGACCCCACTCCACTCGGCGACCACTGGTAGTGCCGCGACGCCGCGATCTCGTGGAAACCGGCACGCCGCAGGATCGGCGCACTGTCCGCCGACGCGTCCACGTGCAACAACCGGAAACCCCGTGCGGACGCCTCCCGCGCACGCTCCGCCAACAGCGCCCGGTACAAACCCCGGCCCTGCCACTGCGGCACCGTCGTACCACCCAGCAACGCCACGAACTCCGTGCCCCGCTCGTAGACCGACCACGCCGTACACACGAACCGTTCACCCGCCTGCGCCACCAGAATCGTGATCTCCTCCGGAGCCGCCTCCACCCGGCCCGCCAGATCAGCCGCCACCCACGAACAGTCGAAACCCCACACTTCGGTCTGCTGCTCCGCGATCCGCCGAAAATCCTCCACCCCGGCCGCCCGCCGCACGATCACCCCGTCCGGCACCACCGATGCTGACGCCACCCCGGCCATCTCGGCCACTTCGTCCGCGAACCCGATCAGCACCGCAGCCGGCGGACCCGCCACAAACCCCGCCGCCACCAGCCGCTCCGCCAGATCCCCCGGCACATCATGATCACGGACCTTCCACTCCACACCCTCACCACGAGCCCGGAAGAACTCCCGCTGCCGAACGATCAACGCATCCAGCTCACCACCCCGAACCCCGACATCACGGGGAGCCCGCACCCGCCCCACATGCGACCCCACCACCCGCACCACCACACCGTCCCGCTCATACCGCACCCCACCCGCAGCCACCCCCGACGGCATCCGCATGTCCCGGTCACATCCCGCAACCCCACAACATCGACCATGCTCACATCCTCCCAACCCGCCCCCGCCGACCACAGACCCGAGCGGAACCACCATTCCGGGATCACAGGCGGACTCATCCACCTCGACCGGATCAGGAATGCGGCTGGCCGCTCGACGCCGATCTGGTAGCTCAGGCAGGCCGCAACCGCGCCGGCTCACGACGATCCGAAGTCAACCGATGGAACGCCCACGTCAGCACCGACACCACCAACACCGCGCCGAACACGTCGGCGGTCAGCGTCAACCAGACGGGCGCCGGCTCATACGGCGGGACCAGGAACGCGCCCGCCGCCGCGGACACCAAGCCCGCACCCCACGCCGCCAGCACATGCGCCTCCGACCGCGCCCACCGCACCACCAACGCCGCCACCACGGCCAGCGTCACCACCCGCAGACCCCAGCCCCGCCAACCCGGACCGTAGAACCAGCCGACCACATGCGCCGCCAGCACCACACCACCCACCACCCACGGACCAGGACCCGACAGCGGGGGAGAGGACACCGGACGCCACCACACCGCAGCCACCACCAGCACCACCGCGGACAACACCACAACACCGAACTGCACGGGGGACACGACACCACCGGCATCCGACCAGATCAGCAGACTGCCCGCCACATACGACACCGCGACCACCACGATCCACCGACCGGACAACCACGACGCCCGCCGCACCCCGGCCCGCGAACACGCCTCCACCACCGCGATCGGCGCGCAGACACTCCACATCACATGATTACCGACGAACTCCACCAACTGCCCGGCACTGAACCCCAACCCCGGCACCCACGTCGCCCGCGCCGCCACACCCTGCCCGGCGAACTCCGTGCCCTCCAACGCCGCGGCATCGAACAACGACTGATCGACCAGACCCGCCTGCACCAGACCGAACGCCACCGCCAGCAACACCACCGACGGCCACCCACCACCACACCGGCGCGCCACCTCACGGATCAACACCGCGGCGCCACCGTAGAGCGGGCCCAGGAACAACACCACCACCGGATAATCAGCCGGCGTGAACCCACCCCACACGCACTCCGCACACCACGTCGCCAACAGCCACAACGCCAGCACTCGCCACATGCGACAACCCTGCCCGCGGCGAGCACCCGCCCACTAGCTACCGAAGTATGCGATCGAAGTCCGGAAGTATCGCCTCCGCCCGGCGGCCGCTGCGACGGCCCGGACCCGACGCAGACCTCGCGGGGCCGCAACGAGAAGCTACGTCAACCCCGTACAAAATCAGTCGTCTTCTTCGTCCTCGTCATCATCGTCGTCGTCCCCGTCGCCGCCCGGACAACCCGTCAGAGTCAGCAACGTCGCGGCCCCACCGGCCACCAGCAGCACCCGGCCGAACAACGTACGCCTGCTGAAGGTCTCCTCAGTCATACCCGGCAGTCTGACAGACCCACCGTCACCCCAACTCGCTCAGAACCCGATTCGTCCGGTTCGCCTGAACCGCCGCACGCTGCTGCTCCGCCGTCACCTCGATGTACGACTGCGACGTCGCCAGGGACGCATGCCCCAGCAACCGCATGATCTCCGACGCGTTCGCCCCGTCCTCCGCCAGCCGCGTCGCGAACGTGTGCCGCAACGCATGCAACTGCGCACCCCGCGGCACCCGGTCACCGATCCCGGCCCGCCGGTAACACGAACTCACCAGGTACTGCAGACCACCGCGCCGCAACGCCGCACCCTGACGATCCACCAGCAGGGGAGCGGTCGACCCCACCCGCCCGAACCGGAACCGCCGCGACTCCAGATACCGCACCACCGCCGCGTCCAGACCGTTCTCGATCGGCACCATCCGCGGCCGGCCACCCTTCCCGGCCACCTCCACCCGGCGCTCCCCGGGCCGCCCACTGATCGACCCCACCCGCAGTGCCAGCATCTCCGACAGCCGTAACCCCGCGCACAGGGCCAGCGCCAGCACCGCGACGTCCCGCTCCGGCCACGGATCACGCTGCGTGTCGTCCTTACGGCTCACCGCCCGTAACAACTCCTCAGGCGTGTCCTCACCCCGCAACGGCTTCGGGATCAGCGCCGTCGTCCGCGGCTTGTCCACCGCCGACATCGGATTACCGGGAATCACCTGCTCGGTGACGAGAAACGTGAAGAACGCATTCCACGACGACCAGGCCCGGGACACGCTGGCGGGGGAGCGGGAACCCGCGAACCGCGCGAACGCCGACCGCAGGACCCGAGGGGAGAGGTCACTCACGGTGAGCGGCGCCGGTTCCAGTTGAGCGAGCACCAGCCGAAGATCACGACGGTACGCATCCAGAGTGTGCACCGACGGTTTCCGAGTGGCCCGAGCCGCCAGGAACTCGTCCACCAACTCGCTGATCAACGCTTGCTGCATAAGGAATATTATGCAGCAACTATCACCGTTTGTGCTGGTCCGACCCATGATCCATCAAACGCTTTGATGCTATAAGCACCGATTCACGGCAAAAATCAACGTCAAACGCCCGCTTTGATACGCCTACCCAGAGCCCCGTGACCCGCCGCATCACCCCGTCCCGCTCGTCGCGCCGCGCACTGCCTCCCAGGGAGGGGAGCCCCCGTCCCAGCCTCCCGATCGGAACCGTTTCCAGGGCTCGACGCCGCTCCGGCACATCGGGGACCAGGCGTTCAGGCTGAAGCCGGGACCGCGGCCGAGCGGAGGAGCGACCGAGCGGCAACCAGCCTTCAGTCAGGCCGGGACGCGGGGCGACCCGCAGCCAAGACCGTGTGGCAACGTCGTCCGGCCGGTCATCCCGCGGCGTCTCTTTGTGGACCGCTCCACGCCGCGTCGAAGTAGCAGCCGGACAACCCGCAGCAGATCACTCGTGCCGCGTCCCGCGAGCCGTGCACTCGAGGCAACTCCCGCCGTGATCACCCGCCCGCGCGCCCTCAAGGGCTTAGCAGGCGGCGTTCCGGCCACCCGCTGGCCACGACTCTCGCCAGCGGCCTTCTTTGTGATCATCTTCCGTCCGAGTCGGCTCCGGTGCGCCGGCCTGCTCATGGTGTCGCCGTTGTTGTGCCGCCCGGGCGGTCGTCGTGCACGCCTGCTGAGCAAGGGCGCGACGGCGCCGGAGTTGCGAGCCGGGCGAGTGCCGGCAATTCCTCGGCCGGTCGTGTCGCATGCCCGCGAATGCGTGTTCAAGAGCGTCTTGGGGAGGGCCTTCCGGGTGCCCTCAAAAAGCTTAGTTGACATAATCTATATTATCGACCTGGAAAATATCGTGCTGGCCAGGCGGTGATCTGCTGAAAACGGCCCGAGTGCCAGACTCCGGCATCCAACGCCAGACGCAGCAGAAACGAGTCACCGAGACGTTCTCGCCGACGGAACTCGTGCGTCAGCGAAACCGTCCTGAGGCCGGGCGTGTAAGCGTCCAGAGCCGCCTGCCGTCGCTCCTGCCGTCCGCCGCGCAATTATCGTGCGAGACGGCTTCGTCGTCCCAGCCGCGCGTGAACCTGACCGGATCCAGCCGCCCGACCGAGTTCGTGGGCGCGCCGCTGAGCCGTGGCGACGTGCCGTCGCGGGATCATCGCTCCCCGCGCCTGGCCGGGGCTGCCACCCCGCAACCCCGAAGCGTCCCGAACCGCACGATGTAAAGCAATATGGCTAAGATGTCCGATTATCCCGTTCCGGTCGACTTCCGGCAGCCCGGCACGACGCGATTATGGGTCGCCTCTCCCCCGCAAGATCACGCGATGCCCTGCTCGGCGAGGCGGAGCGTGGCGGACACCTCGTCGTGCGGATGGGCGTGGACGGCCAGGCTGGTCATCGCCGCTCCCCCGGGTTCAGGGCAGCCGGTAGGTGTCGAAACCGGTTCCGGTGATGACCAGGATGCTCTCGCCATCGGGGGCGGGCAGGGCGGTTCCGGGCTGGTCGCAGGCTTCGACGTCGCTCTCCGGGTACCCGGTGGCCGGGTCGGCGCGCACTACCGACGACCACCCCATGGTGATGATCAGGCGGGCGCTGTCGGGGGTGAAGGCGACGTCCCGGGCGCGGTCGAAGTACTCGATGCGGGTGCTCTCCTGGGTGGTGAGGTCGACGGCGCGGGTCTGGCCGTCGGCGTCGATGGTGGCCAGGTGGAGGCCGTCGGGGCTGTAGGCGAGGGTGTCGATGCCTTCGCCGGAGACGGAGAACTCCTGGTCGAGGCTCCAGTCGGTGGTGTGCCAGGTGCGGAGTTGGTCGCTGTCTCCGCCGGTGGCGAGGCGGGTGCCGTCGGGGCTGAAGGTGAGGGTCCGTGCGGGGGTGGGGAGTTCGTGGATCTGCCGGCCGGTGCGGACGTCCCAGAGGTGGACGGTGCCGTCGCTGGTGGCCAGGAGTGTTCCGTCGGGGCTGAGGGCGGTGGCGGTGGCGGTGGCGGGGATGGTTTGTACGGTCGCTGCGGTTCGCGGGTCGGTCAGGACGATGGCCTGGTCGGTGGTGGTGACCATCAGCTGCCCACTGGGGGTGAATCGCGGGGTGGTGGTCGAGGTGGCCCCGAGTGTGCGTACCGGCGTTCCGGTCTGGGTGTCGTACAGGGTCATGGTGTCGTGGTTCAGGGCCTGCTGTCCGTCGGGGGTCAGTACCCAGGCGGTGGTGGTGCCGGTGGTCGCCGGGACGGTGGTGTCCGGGGTGTCGCACGAGCGTTCGCGTTCCGGTGCCGTGTCGGTGAAACCGGTGACGGCTGCGACGGCGACGGCTCCGGAGGTGCAGACCAGGGCGGAGGCGACGGCGGTGCCGATGATCGTTCGTGTGGTGCGTGCCATCAGCGCGAGGATAGCGAGTGCTGTCATCCTGGGTGATCCGGGCGACGCGGATCGTGTACAAAGGACGGACAGTCAGGTCGGTCGATGCGCGCGGATCGGGGTCATGGATGACGTCTGTCAGTGAAGAGTCGCAGGTTCCCCCCGGGTTGGATCCGAAGATTCCTCATTCGGCCCGGATGTACGACTGGTGGATCGGTGGGAAGGACAATTTCGCCGCCGACCGGGAGCTGGGTGACCGGTTCGCGCAGGCCATTCCGAGTATTCCGGCGATGGCGCGGGAGAACCGGGCGTTCATGCACCGGGTGGTGCGCTACCTGGCGGGGACGGCGGGGATCCGGCAGTTCCTGGACATCGGCACCGGGATTCCGACGCGGCCGAACGTGCACGAGATCGCGCAGAAGATCGCCCCGGAGACCCGGGTGGTGTACGTCGACAACGATCCGCTGGTGTTGTCGCATGCGCGGGCGTTGATGGTCGGGGATCCTGCGGGGTTGACGGCGTACATCGACGCGGATTTCACGAAGCCGGATCAGATACTGGCTGATGAGGATCTGCGGCGGGTGCTGAACCTGGACGAGCCGGTCGGGTTGCTGCTGATCGCGGTGCTGATGCTGGCGCGGGATGCGGACGATCCGTGGGCGGCGGTGCGGGCGTTGCTGGACGCGTTGCCGTCGGGCAGCTATGTGGCGATCACGCATCCGGGTCAGGATTTCGATCCGGCGGCGATGGCGGCGATCGTGGGTGCGGCGACGCAGGCGGGCATGGTGCTGGTGCCGCGGGTGCAGTCGGAGGTGGCGCGGTTCTTCGCGGACTGGGACCTCGTCGAGCCGGGTGTGGTGCCGGTGTCGACGTGGCATCCGGACAAGGAGCCGGGTGACGCGTTCTATTGGGCGGGTCTGGCCCGTAAGCCCTGATCCTGGATGGTGCCGTGGGTGCCGGCGCCCGAGGTTCCCGGTGGGTGGCACAGTGATGGTCATCCGTGGAGAGTGGGTGGCGTCGGTGCTCGTGGATGCGTACGACGTGGGTTGGGTTCGCCGTGGGGAGGCGGTCGTCCGGGAGGTGGCCGGGGGGTTGGGTTCGCTGGCGGTCCGGGTGGAGCACATCGGGAGTACGGCGGTGCCCGGGATGGCGGCGAAGCCGGTGTTCGACGTACAGGCAAGCGTGCTGGATCTTGATGTTGCCTTTGACGGGCCTCTCACCGGGCTGGGGTTCGAGCGGCTCCCTTACCAGCATGATCATGTGCCGGCGGGGTGTGGCGACTCCCCCGCGCTCTGGGTGAAACGGTTCTGGCTGCGGCGTGGCGACGGTGTGGAGCCGGTGAATCTGCACCTGCGGCTGGCCGGGTCGCCGAACGAGCGGTTGGCGTTGCTGTTCCGGGACTGGTTCCGGGCGCATCCGGCGGCGGTTCCGGCGTATGCGGCGTTCAAGTCGGTCCTGGCGGTGGCGGTCGACGGTGATCTGGACGCGTACACCGAGGTGAAGGATCCGGTGGTTGATCTGGTGGCGGTCGTGGCCGAGGAGTGGGCGGCGGCTACCGGGTGGGGTTGAGGGTGTCCCCGGCGTAGGTGATCGGGTCGTCCGGGCGGGCCGGCCAGGTCTCCAGGCCGGGCGCGGCGAGGATCTCGGCGATGCAGGCGGCGGATGCGCCGATGTAGGTGCTCATCAGGTCGATGTCGGTGGCGACGCACCAGGCGCGGTCGTCGGGCCACCACAGGTTCGGGCTGTTCTGGAACGGTGCGAAGTCGGTGGAGACGGTGGCCGCGTCGGCCAGCGGTCCGTGCAGCAGCAGCATCGACCGGCCCGGCATGTCGAGGCGGGCGGTTCCTTTTTCCGGTACGGCGAGGGCGCCGGAGCCTTCCCATGCGGCGTAGTGGCAGCCGGCGGACGTGGTGTGCCGTTGCAGGACGGCGAGCAGCCGGGCGGCCTGGACGGCGGGCAGGGTTCCCTCGGAGGGTTCCTCGTCGTCCGGGCCGGTGATGCCGGGCCACTGCATCAGGGGGTGGGCGTGCCGGCCGTTGGTGGCGGCGACGGTGGCCCAGGTGAGGTCCTCGGCCGGGTGGAGCAGGCGGGCGTAGGCGTCGAATCCGGTGGGTAGCAGCGTCCCGGTGACGGTGTAGGTGGGGTGGCCGGCGTTGTCGTCCAGGCCGTTCATGATCCAGTCGCCGGCGCCGGTGTCCTCGGTGACCGGCCGGAGGCGCTGTAGTCCGTGTCGTTCCATGGTGATCATTCTGGGTGGGGGGTACGGCTGGGTATACCGGGTTTCCGGGGTCCAGGCGTAGTGCCCGGCCGGGGTGGTCGCCGGTGTACTCGGGGCATGAATCTGCGGTTTCGGGTGGGGGCGTGGTGCTGGACGGCGGCCGCTCCCCTGTTTCTGGTCGTGAACGTGGTCGTCGGGTGGAGGTGGCGGGATCCGGGGTTCAGCTGGGCGGTCCACAACGTCAGTGATCTGGGCAATGTGGGTTGCGGGGTGTGGGCGGGGCGTGCGGTCTGCTCTCCCTGGCATGCGGCGATGAACACCGGGATGCTGGTCACGGCCCTGTTGTTGCTGGCCGGGGCATTTTTGCTGACGCGGTACGCGTGGGACGGCAACCGTTGCGGGTTCGTCCTGCTGGTGCTCGCCGGTACGGGCCTGGGGGTGGCGGCGCTGTTCCCGGCGGATGTGAACGAGAACGCGCACGTGCAGGGCGCGGTCCTGCTGTTCATCGGCGGCAACGTGGGCCTGATCGTGACCGGCCTGTCCCGGCGGGCGCGCTATCGGCGTTCGGCTCTGGGGTTGGGGGTGCTGGGTCTGGTCGCGACGGTCCTGCACCTGGCCGGGGTGGGTCTGGGTCTGGGTGTCGGCGGCATGGAGCGGGTGGCGTTGGCCCCGCTGCTGGTGTGGACGTGCGTGGTGGGCACGCTGGTGGCTGTCACGCCCGCTGCTGATCCCGGATAGGCCTGGGTCTTCTCGTGTGCGGCGATGGCGCGGTAGATGCTGGCTACGCTCGGGTTGCGGCCGCCTCGGGGAACAATGTGGCCGGCATGGCCACCATCGCTTCGAGCCCGGTTTCCCCGTATTTCTCTGCATCTCGCGCGGGCCGATGCAGATCTTCCTGTCGGAGCATCACGGAGATGCCCGGCCCGGCACGCTCCCACTTGACGGACCCGGACGGGAACCGTTTACGCGTCGGTAGCACTCGACGCCGATGACTGGAGCTGGTCAGCCCCGGTTCGGTGGGCTGAGAGAACCGGGCTCCGGAGCTCGGCGTACACCGCTACGTCACGGGGGCCGTCCGGGAAACGGACGGCCCCGCGCAGCACACCCTCGAGAGTGAAGGCGAACCGCTCCGCCAGGCGACGGCTGCGGTCGTCGGTCTCTCTCAGGTCGTACGAAATGCAGGTCAGCGTGTTCGGGCGGGTGCCGGCCAGGCGGCGGTGGCGGCCCACTGATCGAAGGTCAGCAGTGCGGGGTGGATGGCGCGCAGCCGGGTGAGATCGCGGTCTCGGGTGGTGATGTCACGTGTCTGCAGGAAGGCGCTCATCGCCGCGAGGTCGTGGCCCACCTCCGGGACGGAGGCGACGACGACCTCCAGCGGAAGGTTCCGGTACTCAGCGGGGATACCGGTGTGCCGCTCGACTGTCCGGGCGATGTCCGCGCCGGAGAGACGGTCACCGACGACGGCGAGGTCGCGGGTGCCCCAGGACTGCCAGTTGGTGAACATGTACGCGGCGAACCACCCGATGTCCGAGAGCGCGATCATCGGATAGTGGCCGTCGCCGAACGGCAAGACGAACGTGATGCCCTCGCGCCCGTCTGTGAGCCTTCCGGGGGTGGGTGCCAGGGCGGAGGTCAGGTTCTCGTAGTAAGGGGCGGTGGTGAGGATGGCGACGTGGTCGGTGAACCATCCGTCGTCCACCTGCCGCATCATCTCCTCGGCCCGCTGCAGGTTGATGGACGAGGCCACGGCCGCTTTGCCGTCGTAGTGCGGAACGGCGACGGTGCCGGCGGTCAGGGCCAGCGCGTCGTCCAGCGATGACCAGATGAACCGGCCGACGCGTTGCCGGTGTGCGCTGTCGAGGATCGCGCGGCCCAGCTCGTATTCGGCGACCGGACTGTTGGCGGCGAAGAAGTTGGTGTTGCAGAACACCGAGTCGACGGTGCCCATCAGGCCGTCCAGCCACGCGCTGTCGGTGAGTTCACCCTCGACGATCTCAACCGCCCCTGAGGTCTGCAGATGCCGCGCCCGGGTGCTCTGCGCGTCTCGGGTCGGGACCACCACCGACCGCCCGGGGATCCGGACGAGTTGCTCGACGACCGCGCGGCCCATCGCGCCGGTGCCACCGATCACCAGGGTTTTCTCGTTCTCGTTCATGGGTGCCCTTCGAAAATGGATTACGCGGTCCAGAATCTAAACGTTTTGGATCGCACGGTCCATTGTTGGTAAGATCCGCCACATGGACGTGTCGCGACTGACCAGCAAGGGCCGCGCCACCCGGGCCCGCATCGTCAATGCCGCCGCGGAACAGGTCCGAGCGCACGGACTGGAGACGCTGAGCCTGGACGCAGTGGGCACGGCCACCTCGACCAGCCGATCCCAGCTGTTCCACTACTTCCCGCAGGGCAAGCGTGGGCTGCTGCGGGCGGTCTTCCAGCACGAGATCGCCGAGCTGACGGCCGCGCAGGAACCGGCACTGCACGACCTGTCCAGCCGGCGGTCGTGGGAGGCATGGCGCGACGGCCTCAGCGTCTACTACTTCACCCAGGGCCGGTGGACATGTCCCCTCACGGCCCTGGCCGCTCAGGTGGTAGCCACCGACGAGGATCTCAGCGCCTGGCTGATCGCACAGAGCACCACGTGGCGGCAGACGCTCGCCACCGGCGTCGCCGCCATACAGCACCGGCGACAGCCGAACGACCAGGATGAGGACCTCGCGGCCACGATGATCTGCCAGATCCAGGGTGGCCTGATCATGGGCCGGATCGACCGCAGTCCGGAGAGCCTACGCGCCGCGCTGCGCCGCATCCTTGACTGGATCCCAGCCCAGGCCGCGTGACCCGTCGCTCACGGAGCCGTCGGTCAGTTACTTGCCGCGGCCGGCCTCGGCCGGCCGCAGCGGCCGGTAGCCGTCGGTGTCGAGCTGGGCGAGTTCGCGTCACCGCGGATGGTGAGCAGCATCCGCTGCAGGTCCTCATGGTCGTGATCGCCGCCCGTGACATCACCCGTCTCGACGTCACGCACCTGGATCCGGAACCCGCCCCCGGTGCACCAGCGGCCGACACGGCGTCCAGTCAGTCGTCCTCCGACCAGCACCAGCACATTGCCATTGCGGTGCACAGCAACAACTGGGGCCACGTCGGAGTCGAGCACCGGGTAGTCCTGCGCGCGTAGCTCGGCCGGCGCCCGATCCAGGCGGTGATCGCCGGAGTGCGCGGGATCAGGACGATGTCGTTGCCGATCGGCCACACGAACCGGGCGTTGGTGATCGTCATGCCGGGTCTCCTGACGGTCATGGTTGTAGGCAGGTGCCGTCGGGGAGTGTGCCGAGGAACCAGCTCTGGGAGCGGGTGACCAGGACGCACCAGGTGCCTACCGAGACCGCGGCGACGGTTTCGCCTTCGGGGGCCAGTTCGCCGGGCTGGGCGGGGCGGACCACCGTGTCGGCGAAGCCTGCCTGCTGGATGGCCTCGCGGATGAGGAACGGTGGCGCGGTCGTCGTCTCGCATCTGGTGCCGGTGCGGGGATGGCAGGTGGTGCTGGTACCGGTGTGGAAAGCCTTGCGGATCAGGGGCAGGGCGGACACGGCTGCCTGCTGCTGGTCGTCGCGAGGGATGTTGCGGCGGGCGTGTTCGGCGCCCAGACGCTCGCATTCGGCGTTCGGGCCGCGTGCTGCGATGTCGGTTCTGCCGTCGTGGGTCTCGAGACAGGCGTAGGCGCGGGCCGCGGGAGACGGTGACGCTGCTGCCGGGGCTACGGCGACGACCTGGTCGGTGCGGGTGTAGAGGTACATGCCCAGCCAGGCGATGGTGACCAGGCCGAGGGCGGTGGCGGCGGCGATCAGGGGCCGGCGGCGTGCGGCATCGGTCACGGTCGAATCCTAGGGGCCGGGGCGGGGAACCGGGGGTGGCCGGGGCGGGCTAGGGTGCGCGGCATGCGCGTTCCTGATTGGGTGCAGGACACCCGGATCTCGTACGACACGGTCGCGGTCAGTTATGCCGACATGCTGCGTGACGCGCTGGCGGGTGAGCCGTTCCAGCGGGGCATTCTCGGGCTGTTCGCCGAGGTGCTGCGGGCGCGGCCGGCCGGGCCGGTGGCGGATGTGGGGTGTGGGCCGGGGCGGATCAGTGGTTATCTGCGGGAGCAGGGCCTCGACGTGTTCGGTATCGACCTGTCGCCGGGGATGGTCGAGGTGGCGCGGCGGGAGCATCCGGGCATCCGGTTCGACGAGGGGTCGATGACGGCCCTGGACGTGGCGGACGGTTCCCTGGCGGGGGTGCTGGCCTGGTTCTCGCTGATCCACGTACCCGACGACGAGGTGCCCGGGGTACTGGCCGAGTTCCGGCGGGTGCTGCGGCCGGGTGGGGCGCTGCTGGTCGGGTTCCATGCCGGGGACGGCAGCAAGCTGAAGTCGGAGGGGTACGGCGGGCATCCGATGAACGTGTACGTGCACCGGCGTCCGGCGCAGCGGGTGTCGGGCTGGTTGCGGGAGGCCGGGTTCACGGTGGAGGCGGAACTGTTGCACCGTCCGGAGCCGAACGTCGAGGGCGCGTTCGTCTTCGCCAACCGCTGATGACCGCCCGGCGGGGACGCTGCCCGGTGTGCAGACGGGTGGTGGCGCTGACCGTCGACGGCCTGGTGGCGCGGCATGACGCGACGATCCGGGCGTTCACGCCGCCGGAGCAGTGCCCGGGATCCGGCCGCCGGGGTGAGGCGTAGGTGGACGGGGAGCTGGACCGGCTGCTGGCCGAGCAGGTCGCCTACTACCGGGCGCGGGCCGGGGAGTACGACGCCACCTATCCCCTGGATTCGCATGCCGATACGGAGGCGCGGGCGGAGCTGGTGGCCAGGCTGGAGGGGCTCGCGCCGCTGGGCCGGACTTTGGAGCTGGCCTGCGGGACCGGGCAGTGGACCGTCGAACTCGTCAGGCTCGCGTCGTCGGTGACGGCTGTCGACGCCGCTCCGGAGGCTCTGGCCATCTGCCGGGGCAAGGTCGATGCTCACCTCGTTGAGGCTGATCTGTTCGGGTGGCGGCCGGAGGCACGGTTCGACTTCGTGTTCTTCTCGGCGTGGCTGTCCCACGTACCGGAGCAGCGGTTTGAAAGGTTTTGGGCTCTTGTCGCGGATTGTCTGGTGCCGGGTGGGCGGGTGTTCGTGATCGACGAACTGCCGGCGGTGGACGCGGTGGAGCATCGGGCGCCGGGACAGCCCGCGCCGGCGGTGCATCGTGAGGTCGGTGGGGTTCAGCGGTTCCGGGCGGTCAAGGTTCTGCACGATCCGGGGCGGTTGCGGCAGCGGTTGGCGGAACTCGGATGGTCGGCGGAGGTCGGAACCGTGGGCTGGCGGTTCTTCTGGGCCGAGGTGAAACGGGCGGGGTAGCGAGAGCGGGCATGAAAAAGGCCGGGCCGCCGACGGCCCGGCCTTTTTCTGCGATCACGCCAGGTTGAGGGTTACCTCGATGTTGCCGCGGGTGGCGTTGGAGTAGGGGCAGACCTGGTGGGCGGCGTCCAGGACGGCCTTGGCGGTCGCCTCGTCCAGACCGGGCAGCTCGGCCTCGATGGTCACCGACAGGCCGAAGCCGTTGCCGGAGGGCAGCGGGCCGATGCCGACGTCGACGGTGATGGCGGTGTCCTCCAGCTTGATCTTCTGCAGGCCGGCGACGCGCTTGAGGGCGCTGTGGAAGCAGGCGGCGTAGCCGGCGGCGAACAGCTGCTCGGGGTTGGTCAGGGCGCCGCCCGCGCCGCCGAGCTCCTTGGGCATGGCGAGGTCGAAGTCGAGGACGCCGTCGCTGGAGCGGACGTGACCGTTGCGGCCGTCGCCGGTGGCGGTGGCGGACGCGGTGTAGAGCGTGCTCATACGGGTTCCTCCGGAGGGGTGGTGTTTCCTGTGCCGCGGGCGCGGTGCAGGAGGGTGTGCAGCTGGGTGAGTTCGTCGACGGTGAGGCCGGTGGCGCAGACGAGTTCCTGGGTGAGGTCGCCGATGGCGGTCTGCAGCGCGTGGCCGGTGTCGGTGGGGTGGATCCAGACGGTGCGCTCGTCGTGGGTGGCGCGGACGCGGGTGATGTGGCCCTGGGTCTCGAGGCGTTTCAGCAGGGGGCTGAGGGTGCCGGAGTCGAGTTTGAGGGTGCGGCCGAGGTCACGGATCGTGGTGGGGCCGTCGTGCCAGAGCACGCGCAGGACGAGGTATTGGGGGTAGGTGAGGCCGTGGGGTTCCAGGTGCGGCCGGTAGAGCGCGGTCATGGCGCGGCTGGCCGCGTAGAGCTGGAAGCAGATCATCTGGTCCAGTGCGGTGCTCTCGCGCATGACCAGAACAGTAGCCCGCAATTTAATTGTGCACAACTGATTGGTGCCGTGGGTCACCACGTTGTGTGATCATGCGGCCATGGCGACCATCCGCTTGCTCAAGCTCTCCCCCGCCGCCCTGGCCGCGCTCATCGACGGCGATCTGGACGCCGCGAGCGCCGCGGCCGGGTGTCCGCTCAGCTCGTTCCTGGTCGACGAGAACTGGCTGTGGCGGGTACGCCTGGACGACATCCGCCGTGACCCGCAGGCCGCGGACTGGATCGCCCGGGCGGTGATAGCCGAACCCGAAGGGGTGATCGTCGGCCACGGCGGGTTCCACGGGCCGCCGGACGCCGACGGGACGGTCGAGGTCGGCTACACGGTCGCACCGGAACACCGGCTGCGCGGGTACGCCACCGCGATCCTGATCGAGCTGCTGCGCCGCGCCGACGCCGACCCACGGGTCACCGCGGTGCGCGCGAGCATCCGGCCGGACAACGTCGGCAGCCGTAAGGTCGCCACCCGGCTGGGATTCAAGAAGATCGGCGAGCAGTGGGATCCCGAGGACGGCCTGGAGGACGTCTACGTACGGCGTACCGGCGATCAGGCGGCCAGCAGCTGACCCTGGGCGTCCGTGGCGGCCAGGCGCGACGCCATCGTGGAACTCTCGGCGATCTGCGCGGCGTAGGCTGCGCGGCGCCGGGCCACACACCCGTCCTTGGCCACCGGCGACAACCGCTGCTCCATGTGGGTGTTCAGGCCGTCGCGCAGCAGGGCCAGGGCCTCGGTGCGCAGCTGGGAGACCCGGGATTCGGTGACACCGAGCTGCTCGGCGACCTCCGACAGCGGCCGCTCGCGCAAAAACGACGCCTCGACCACGAACCGCAGGCGCTCGGGCAGCACGGTCACCGCGTCGTGCAGGTAGCCCAGGCGCTCGCGGTGCAGGAGCATCTCCTCGGGGTTCAGGGCGGTCTCGGTGACCATGTCCTCGGCGCTGCCGACGGTGAAGCCCTGCAGCGACAGCACCGCGGCGCGCTGGACGTCGTCGTCGATGGTGGCCAGCTCACCGACCGCGACGCCGAGCAGTTCGGCCAGCTCCTCGGCGGTGGGGGTGCGGCCGAGCCGGCGGGTGAGTTCCTCGCGGGCCACGTCGGCGCGGCGGGCCCGGGCGCGCACCGAGCGCGACGCCCAGTCCATGCCGCGCAGCTCGTCGAGCAGGGCGCCGCGGACCCGGACGGCGGCGAACCGGCCGAACGGGATGCCGCGCCCGGGGTCGAAGGCCTGGGCGGCGGTCACCAGGGCGGCGTACCCGGCCGAGGCCAGGTCGTCGCGGTGCACGTGCGGGGGCACTTTGAACAGCGTCTCGCGGACCATGTGACCGACCAGCGCCATGTTGTCGCGGATGAGCTCTTCCTGGCTGGTGGTGACCATCATTGCGGTTCCCCCTGTGTCGGCTGACCGGCGTCCAGGGGGAACTTTTCGCGGCTACGGGTGCAACGGACGGGTGCTCTCGGTTGCTGGTTGGTTGCACCGCGATTTTTTCCTCAAGTGCGTCACTGCTCCTGCGGGCCGGCGGTCACGGTCTGCTCGACGCCCGATTTGTCCAGGCCGAGGGATTCGCCCTCCTCCAGGGCGGCGAGCAGGACGTGACCGGTGCCGACGAGGTCGTGGCCCAGGCGCAGCGCTTCGCGGAAGGTGAGTTCCAGGATCTTGCGGGAGCGGGCGTCGAACGGGATCAGCGGCCGGGTCTCGGCGTCCCCGGCCGGGGCGGTGACCTGCTCGCGCAGCTCCGCCACGGTGCGGTTCTGGGCCAGGACGGCCTGCACGGCGAGGCTGTCGTCCTGGTCGAGCAGGCCGAGGACCAGGTGGCCGGGGGTGATCTCGGCGTGCCGCAGCCGGGCGGCGTGCGCCATCGAGGCGACCACGGCGGCGCGGGCCGCTGCGGAGTAGCGCTCGAACCCGCGCGACGGGTCGGTGGCCGGGACGGAACGTTTCTGGGCGGCCTGTTTGCTGACGCCCATGCTGCGGCCGATCTCGGTCCAGGACGCGCCGGAGCGGCGGGCCTGGTCGACGAAGTGGCCGATCAGGTGGTCGGCGAGTTCCCCGAGACGCTCGGAGAGGGCGACGGCGTCGGACAGCGCGTCCAGAGGGCTGTCGGGCCGGCCGGCGGAGACGGCGTGGATGAGATCGTCGAGACGTGGTGTAGTCGTCATAGCGTCAACCGTAGGTTGACGATCCTGGATCGTCAACCTACGGTTGACCTGTTCAGCCCTGGAGCTTGCGGCCGCGTTTGCCGAGCGGAACCTCCGACAGGTCGACCGTCTGCGAGGTGATCCGCTTGAACCCGTACCCCCGCTCGGTCATCCACGCCGCCGCCTTGGCCTCCGCCCGGGCGGTCACCTTCGGCACCTGCGCCTCGTCGCTCACGGTCTCCCCGAAACGGAAGGTGAAGAACGGCCGGGCCGCCAGGTCGTACGTCAGATGGCCCTGCTCGGAATACTCCACGGCGAGGATGTCGGCGTGCCGGTCACCGGCGGCGATCAGCTCCGCCTTCTGGGCGTCGGACAGCTTGTCGAAGGATCCGCGGACGGTGACCCGGATCGTGCGGCTCGTGCTCATCGCGCCAGTATCTGGGTCAGACGGTCCCGGGGCGAACGAATTCCGTGGCGCCCCGCAGCCGTACCGACAGCAGCTTCTCCGCCTTCGCCGTCAGCAGCCGCAGATCCGCCGGCCGGGCCAGGCCCAGCTCTTTCAGGGACGCCGCCGGAATCGCCGTGGCGTCCAGGCCGTCGCGGCGGGCCACCAGCACACCCAGGTCGTAGCGGCTGATCGGATCGGCGCCGGCCACGTTCAGCACCCCGGCATGATCACCGGCGGCCAGTTCGAGGAGCGCGTCGGCCAGGTCGTCGACGTGCACCGGCTTACGGATCTCGTCGGTGAACAGCGCACCTTTCACCCGGCCGGCGATCAGGTCCCGGGTCAGGTTTTCATGGGCCCCGTTGCCGTCACCGAGGATCAGCGACGTGCGCACGATCGCGGCCGTCGGGTCGATCGCCCGGACGGCGGTCTCGGCGGCAGCCTTCGCCGCACCGTACGGATACACCGGATCGGGCAGCGCCTGTTCGTCGTACTCCCCCAGCCGGCCACTGAAGATCGCGTCGCTGGAGACGTGCACCAGACGGATCCCGGCAGCGGCCAGGGCCACGTGGGCGGCGCCGTCGGCGGTGGCCGCCCAGTCGCCGCGATCCCGGCCGGCCGCGGTGTGCACGATCGCGCCGGGGCGGACCTCCGCGATCACCCGCCGCACCGAGGCGGGGTCACGGATGTCCAGGTGCACGGTCGCCGACGCCGACGGCGCGGACACGTAGGTGCCCACCGCCCGCCAGCCCGACGCCCGGGCCATCACCCGGCGCCCCAGCGACCCGCTACCCCCGGTGACCAGCAGAGTTCGATTCACGCGGGCACCTTAGTACGCACCGCCACGTCCCGCGCGGCCAGCCACAGCGCCGCCCACCCGGCCACGAACAGCGGCACGCTCAACCCGGCTGTCAGCGGTAGCGACTCCAGGTCCAGGCGGTTGAACCCGAGACTGAAGAACCCGTTCACCCCACCGGCGGCCAGGACCAGGACCACCGCGGCCAGCAGCGCCCACAAGATCGCGGCGTCCCCGCGCAGGAACGCCACCCCGACGAACGCGCCGATCATCAGGGCGATCGCCAGCATGCTCCAGTACGCCACGAAGATCATCGGATAGTCGCCGGCGCCGAACACGTGATGCTCCTGCAGGCGCCGCTCCCAGCCGGCCAGCCGGTACACCCCGGCCTCGGCCGCGTATACCCCGGTCACCAGCAGGGCCAGCAGACCCGCGGTGATCACCTGGAACACCGCGTGCTGGGTGATGAACTCGCGCCGGGTGCGGCCGTGCACGATCATCGTGGACAGCACCCCGGCCGCGCTGAACCCGTACCCGAACGCCAGCCAGTGCAGGATCTGCCCGCCGATGTCGGCGACGCTGAGCGTGACCGTCGTCAGCGCCGCCGTCACCCCCAGGGCGACCGCACCGAACAGGGCCAGCCCACCGAGGCACATCGCCAGGAACGGGGTGTGGTTCAGCAACAGGTAACGGGCGATGGGAAAACGGGTCACGGCACACCTCCGGTCAAGTGGATGAACAGGTCCTGCAAGGCCACCGGCCCCAGCTCCAGGCCGTAGCGGGCGGCCAGTTTCCGGTGCTCGTCGTCGAGGTCGCCGTAGAGGGTGACCTGCTTGGTCGGGCCCAGCGCCCGTTCGGCGAGCACCGTCAGCCCGTACACGAAGTCGTCGACCACGCTCGCCGGGCCGGTCACCGCGATGCCCCGCGACCGCAGGTCGTCGACGTCGCCGCGCCACAGCAGCCGGCCCTCGTGCAGGATCAGGACCTGCTCGAACAGCGGGCTCTGCTCCTCGATCAGATGCGTCGACAGCAGGAACGTGCGCGGATGCGCCCCATAATCGGCCAGGAGCTCGTCGGCGAACAGCTGCCGGGTCGGGGCGTCCATCCCCAGATGCGCCTCGTCGAACATGGTCAGCGCCGCCCGCGACGCCAGCCCGGCGACCACCCCGAACGCCGACCGCTGCCCCCGCGACAACGCGCCCAGGGTCTTCTTCCGGTCCAGGGCGAAGCGGTCCATCAGGTGCGCGGCATAACCGGTGTCGAAGCCGGGGCGCAGCGTGGCGGCCATGTCGAGGATGTCACGCAGCCGGTCGGTGCCGTCCCCGACCGCGCCGTCGTCGCCGATCAGGCAGATCCGGGAGGTGGATTCGAGGGTCTCGAAGACCGGGCGGCCGTCGAGGGTGACGGTGCCCGCCGACGGTTTCCGGAACCCGGCCAGGGTGGACAGCAGGCTGGTCTTGCCGGCGCCGTTACGGCCCAGCAGACCGTAGATCCGGCCCGCGGCCAGCTCGAGATCCAGATCGTGCACGGCGATCGTGTCGCCGTAGCGGACCTGCAGCGCGTTCGTGGCGATCATCGGTCGTCTCCCGGGATCAGTTGATGGATGCGGGCCACCACGTCGGCGACCGGAATGCCCAGCTCCCGGGCCTCGGCGGCCATCGGCTCGAGCACCTGGGCGAAGAACCGCTCCCGGCGCTGCTCCCGCAGCCGCTGCTGGGCGCCGTCGTGGACGAACATGCCGACCCCGCGGCGCTTGTAGAGCACACCCTCGTCGACGAGCTGCTGGAACGCTTTCGCGGCGGTGGCGGGGTTGATGCGGTAGTAGGCGGCGTACTGGTTGGTGGACATCACCTGCGCTCCGGCGGCGAGCAGGCCACGGAACACGTCGTCCTTGATCTGATCGGCGATCTGCCGGTAGATCGGGCTCCGGTCGTCGAACACCCGGCCTCCCTGGTTCTTCGGTTGACTAACTAACCATAGAACGGGTGGGCACAAAAAACGACCGGGGCGTGAGAACACCCCGGTCGTGACAAACCGCTACGAAAGACGTCCACCTGGGCTCACCCCCGTGCAAAAAGCCCAGGTGGACGCCGGTACCGCCCGGCCATTACTGGGGGGCGGCCGAGCGGCACCGGCCAAGATTCTGCATCGACCGGCACCACTGGCGCATCCGGGCAAATACGTAGGGCTGCCCCGCCACGTCTCCGTAGATGACGGTAGGGTTCGCCGGTGATCGACAGGCTCCCGCTCGACCTCAGCCCCTTCATCGGGCGCGACGACCTGCTCACCGACGTCACCGCACTGCTCGGCCGGGCCCGGCTGATCACCCTCACCGGCCCCGGCGGCACCGGCAAGACCCGCCTCGCCCTGCGCGTGGCCGCCGGCCTCGACCACGTCCGCCTCGCCGACCTCGGCACCCTGACCGACCCGGCCCGGCTGTGGGAACACCTCGCCATCGCCCTCGGCATCCACCACCACGGCCCCACCGGCCCCGACGTGATCGCCGCCCACCTCGACCGGCGCCCCCGCGTCCTGATCCTGGACACCTGCGACCAGGTCGTCGCGCAAGCCGCGGCCGCCGCCACCGACCTGCTGCGCGCCGCACCCCGGCTACGGATCCTGGCCACCTCCCGCCAGCGCCTCGGCGTCGACGGCGAACACACCGTCGCCGTGCCCCCGCTGAGCGTCCCCGACGCTGCCCGCCTGTTCACCGCCCTGGCCACCGCCGGCGGCGTCACCCCCGCCGCCCTGACCGACCGCGCCGCCGTCGAGAAACTCTGCCGCCACCTCGACGGACTGCCCCTGGCGGTCAAACTCGCCGCCGGGCGGGCCCGCACCATGAGCCTGCCCGAACTCATCGAACGCACCGGCGACCGCTTCGGACTGCTCACCCCACTGCAGCGCGTCGTCGACCTCAGCTACCACCAGTGCACCCCCGCCGAACAGGCCCTGTGGGCGGCCACCAGCGTCTTCGCCGGACCGTTCACCACCGCCGCCGCCCGCGCCGTCTCCGGCGACGACCACGCCGCCGACACCATCGACGGCCTGGTCGACAAATCCGTGCTGATCGCCGCCACCGACACCCACCCGGCACGATTCACCATGCTGGACACCCTGCGCGAATACGGGCTGCGCCGCCTCGAAGACCCCACCACCGCCCGCGACCGGCACCGCGACCACTACCGCGACTACCTCGCCCGCGCCGCCGACACCTGGTACGGCACGGACGAACTCGACGTGATGGCCGGCGTCCGCGACGAGGTCCCCGACATCGTCACCGCCGTCGACCACAGCCTGCACCGCGGCGACATCGCCGCCGCCCGCGCCCTGTGCCGCGACCTGGTCCGCACCCGCGCCCCGTTCTTCGCCGGCTTCCTCGACCTGGCCGCCACCCGCCTGCACCGCGTCCTGGCCCACCCCGACCCCGTCGACCGGGCCGTCACCGCCGGCGCCGCCGCCTGGATCGCCGCCACCCAGGGCCGCCCGGACGCCACCCGGGAACTGCTGAAAGCCGCCCGCGACAGCCCGTTCGCCCCCGACGCCGCCGCCGTCCTGCTCGACGCCGACCCGGCCGTACTGCCCGCCCTGCACGCCGCCCGCGCCGCCGGCGGCGGCGACGGCCACATGGCCACCATGATGTGGGCCATCGGCAGCGCCTTCACCGACGTCGACGCACACACCGCCACCACCGAGTACCTCGCCGAAGCCGAACGCTCCGGAGCACCCTGGGCCGTGTCGTGGGCACTGTGGACCGCCGCCCTGGCCGCCCAGCGCGCCGGCGACCTGGACCGCGCCACCGCCCTGCTCGACCGCTGCCTGCGCGCCCAACGATCGATGAACGACAGGTGGGGACAGACCTGGAGCATCGAACTCGCCGCCTGGATCATCGCCGCCCGCCTCGCCGGCACCCCCGACCAGGGCGAGGCCCGCCGCGCCGCCTGGCTGCTCGGCGCCGGCACCGCCCGCCGCAAACGCCTCGGCGTCGACCTGGCCGGACTACGCCCGTTCGCCGACAGCGACCGCCGCGCCCGCGAACTGATCACCGCCGTCCTCGGCGAACCCGCCCTGCACACCGAGATCACCGCCGGCCGCCAGGGCCACCAGCACGCCATCCGCATCGCCCTGGGCGAACCGGTCTCCCGCCGGGCCTCCACCCCCACCGGCGGCGGCCTCACCACCCGCGAACACGAGATCGCCCGCCTCGTCGCCGACGGCCTGACCAGCCCACAGATCGCACTCCGGCTACGGATCAGCGCCCGCACCGTCGACACCCACATCCGCAACATAGGCGCGAAACTAGGTCTGTCGAACCGCGCCGCCATCGCCGCCTGGGCCGCCGCAAAACCTTTTTCCGGTACGCGCCTGCCATAGTCCCGTGGCGGCCCCGCGAGCGATGCGGCCCGCCCGGACCGACCCGCGACCGCCGGGAGTCGGCGGGCCGGCACCGTCAGAAATCGATCAGAAGAACGCCAGCCGGCACAGCAGCGCCGACGCCATTGGGAAGATCACCGCGACCAGCAGGACCAGCGACAACGACCAGAACCGGTGCGCCCCCGTGTCCGGCTCCGCGGTCTGCGGGCGCCCCGGCAGATGATGCACCGGCAACTCCCGGCCCACCCGGGGCCAGCGCACACTGGTACCCAACGGTGAGGCCACCTCCCGGCGGATCCCGTGCTCGTCAGCGAACGCCACCACCGGATGGAAACCCGACCGGCGGGCCTGATGCCGCACCACCACCCCGCGCGTCTTCACCCCGTGCCGCGACAGCCGCCACTGCCGGCGGATCGTGGTCACCGCCGCGTAGAGCGCCAGCGCCGCCGCCAGACAGAACCCGAGGGCCAGCCAGCGCAGCACATCATCCGTTTCCCCCGGTTGCACGCGCAGGAGAGTATCCGCGCAGGTCACACCCCTACAACGCGATGATCGTCACCGGCCGTCGCGGCCCAGCGCCCGGCCCGCGCCGGCGATCACCGTGGTCGCCAGGATCCAGCCGGCCGCCATCACCGCCAGCATCACCGCCTTGTCCGCACCCACCGGATCGAACGCCTTGTCGTGCCCCAGATCCAGCAACGGCACCAGCACGTCGACGCTGTACAGCAACGGATCCCAGGTCGGCGCCTCGTCGGCCTTCACCGCCCGCAGCGGCCCCGACCACGCGAACCAGCCGGTACTGCCCGCCACCACCAGCAGCAGCCACAGCAGCGCCCGCACCGGCCGGTACCCGAACCCGATCCCGGCCTCCTGCACCGCACCCCACACCGCGCCCGCCCAGCCCGCCGCCCTATACCGGCGCCGCTCGCGCACCACCAGCACCCGCCGGGCGTCCTGCTCCCGCCCGTCCCGGGCCAGAGCCGCCGCCAGCTGGTCGTAGGGCCCCGGCGCCACCCCGACCACGAACCGCCCCATCCACGCCAGCCGCTGCCGCACCGACCAGCCCACGGTGTCCTCCGACCGGCGGCTCAACCGCTCATAGGTGAGCCCGTCCAGCTCGATCCGGCACCGTCGCGGCCAGTTCACCGGATCGTCGACCAGCCGCCCCACCCGGGCGTCGCGCAGACTGACGGTCCCGGTCGAGTCCGGCGCCGGCCGCAACGTGAGCAGCCGGGCCTGCGCTTCGATCAGCAGCAGCGCGTAACCGTCGTCCGGCCCGCACAGCGTGGTGTTCTGCAACGTGATCGCCCCGGTGACCTGGGCCCCCACGAGGTGGATCTCCCCTTCGGCAACAAGATCGTGCCCGAAGACAGCCCCACCGACGGTGACACCCCCACCGGTGATGGCCGCCCCGAAACCCCCGGCGGCCCCGGATCCTCTGGCGGCCCCGGGGTCTCCGATGGCCCGGGGATCTCTGATGGCCCGGGGGTCTCCGATGATCCCGACCCGGGCCCGGCTGAGATCCACGTTGACCCCGATCCGGGCCCCCGCCATCCGCAGCCCCCGCGCCACGACCGCATCCCGCAGATGAACCCCGCCCCCGATCTCCGACCGCTGCACGAACACCCCACCGTCCACCCGGCTGCGATCCAGCTCGACGACCCCACCGACCCGGGCCGACAGCAGATCCACGTCCCCACCGACACCGGCGTCACGGATCACCAGATCCCCGGCAACCCGCACCCCACCACCCCGAACCCCGGCAAGAACACACCCGCCCAGATCCAGCGAGACCAGATCAGCGTGATCGAGCAGAAGCGGCATTTCGACAGCACAGTCCCGCAACCGCACCGGCATGGCCACCCGCATCCCGGTCAGATCCAGCGACCCGCAGATCCGCCCACCCCGCAGATCAAGACGCCCGCCCCCGTCCCGCAGCAGCCCGGCGAGCAGAGCCGCATCCACGACAGCCCTACCCAGATCAAGAACAACCCCGAGCCGAAAAGCCCGCCGAACCCGCCCCCGCAAAGACATAGCCACCCGACGATCCAACCACCCGGCGCCGGCCCACCCTGGACCACGCCCGCTACCGTCAAGATCATGACTGAGCAGGCCCACCCGCACGAGACCAGCACCCGCCTCCCGGTCCCCGAGGCCGCCGCGACCAGCACCTGGGCCCTACTCGCCCTGGCCACAGCCGCCCTCGCCACCATCCTGCTCCGGCGCAGAAACCCGGAAGCCTGACCCGCGGTCGATCGGACTGATCTCCGTAGTGACCGGGGCCGTCGCTACGCCAGGTGTGTGGGATAGCCGATGTCGGACAGGTCGGCGAGCAGGCTGGTCGCCGACCGGCCGGGATTCAGGCGGCGGACCAGGGACGGGGTCAGTGGGGCCGAGGCGAAAACCTCGCGGACGGCGTCGAGGGCGACGGGCTTCTGGTAGTAGTCCTCGGCGAAACGGTGGTAGGCCTCGCCGGGCGGCGCCGTCGGGGTCGGGGCGGGCGGGGAAGTCGATGTCGCCGGCATGCCAACGGTCGTCGCCGGTCTGCCGCCACAGGCAGACCGTGGCTTCCAGCGTGCCCTCGTAACCGACCGCCGCGGCGAAGACCTCCGGCACCGTGTCGACCAGACCCGGCCACAACTCTTCGTCGTTGACCGCCGGGCTCATCGGCGACTCGTGGTCAAACCCGCGCAGGAACACCGTTCAGAATGACTGTGCGCAAGTGTTTGCGTCGTTGTCTGGCGGGGCGTGTGAACGGTTGCCATGCCCCTGACCCCGTACCGGCCGTTGTGGTGTATCGCGTGTTACGGCACGGGTATGCCGGCGTGGTACACCGCCTACGGGTGGTGGCGGGGTGTGTGCGGTGCTGGCCTTCGGTCCGGTCTGGACGGCGGTTACCCGCTCACCCGTCGTGCGGGTGCCGATCCGTGTTCTCCGGTCGGTTGTGGGTGTGCCTGTCCGACGTCGGGCCTGGTGGCCGAGGCCGCGTCTGCCGATCACGACTGCCGCGCCGTGATGCCGCGACGCCGGACCGGAAGTGTGTGAGATGAGGTCGCCGTCGGCGACCGTCGTGGTGACCGAGCCGGGTAGGTGTGGCTGCCAGTGCCGGCCGCCCCACCGTGACGTGTACGCCGGATCGACGGCGACCACGGCAAGCCGCCGGTTCGCGCACATGCCGACCAGGCGGTCTCGGAACCTGCCGGTCGGTAGTCCGGCCACGATACGCCGGAACCGTTTGCCCCGGTTGCCGCGGCCCATCGTCTCCCGGCCGGTCGTGCGGGCGTCGGTGAAATTCAGGTCCTCGATCGTCACCGACGCGCACCCGGCCTGTTCGGCGATGCGGATCAGCGTCGAGACCACCGCCCGCAGTCGGCCGTCACGCACCCCGGCGGGCTGTCCGGCCAGGTCGGCCGGCACTGTCCGTGGTGGGCCGACCGGGTTCCCGCACGGGTCGAGAACCACTGCGGCGAGGTGACCGTGGTTCAGGTCGACCGCCAGCGTCGCAGACTGCTGTAGAACGTCGAGCGGGGGTGGTTTCCACGCGGTGCCGCCGGTGCCCCAGGAAGCGTCGAGAAACCAACGGCTGCGGGCCGGGTCGAAGCTGATGTCGTACCGCACCGCCTGATGCTCGACCACCCGGTCGGTGACCTCGCCGGCACGGTAGTTGAACCGGACCGCCGCCGACAACCGGTAACGCCCGACCGGCGCGTTCGCCAGATGCGCCAGCGGTGCCGGGAGGTTGATCTCCACACCACCGTCTGCCGGGTTCCACCGGATCGTCTCGTTGCCGAACCGCTTGCCCGTCTCACCGTCCGCGGTCAGGAACAAGCGAGCAGCATCCCACCGGGCCTGCCAATCCCCGACCGTTAACCCGGCCCGGTCGAGATGATGACGTAGGTGCAGCAGCCGCCGGCCGCCTCGCACGATCGACAGACGGCCCTCACTCAGCCGTTGCTCGGCGTCGGCGAGACGAAGCCGCAACTGTTGCAGACGGCGCTGTTTCTGCCAGCGTTCTGCCTGGGTTGCATACCCACGCACCCGCGACCGGCCGGCACCGGCCACCCCGCCGACCGGGGCGGCGATACGTTTCTCCAGCACCGCGATCGCCTGCCGCCAACCCGCAGCCGCTGCCTGCATGCCCCGCAACGACAACGCCCACTGATCATTACTCGCCCGGGTGATCGCACCGGCCCAGCGCGACGACATCCCCGCAGCCGTCAGCGTCTTCTTCCGCACCGCCCGCCGGTCGTCACCGTCACCCAGCCACGACCGCCACGCCAGATCCCGCGACGCATGAGACCCCAGAAACCCGCCCACCGCGAACAAAACCCGATGATCGACGTCCGACGCATGAACACCGGCCCGGATCCGGGCACCCGACGGCACAGCCACCACGAACGGCTCAGCAACCGTCCGCAACCTGCGCCCCACCCCGACACCCCCACCACGACCAACCAGCAATCCACATAGGATCGTACAGGTGTCTGAACACTAGGACGCGCAGTGCCCCAGACCCACAACGGATCCAGGGAAGGGCTCCTGCTGACTCAAGACCACTTACGGGGTAGTCATCCGACGAGCAGTTCGCACCCCCGCCGCCGAGAACAGGATCGACCAGGCGTCCCCGCAGCCGTTGTCCATCGACGCCAGTTCCTCGCCGTCCGACCACGACGACGTGAACGCGTAGTACCGGGCCTCCTGCTTCGGGCTCAGGATCACCTCCAGCACCGCCAGCGCACGACAGCGCTCCCGCACGTCGCGATGTCCGGCAGACTTCCAGCAAGCTCAAGAGCGTTCACCGCCACATTCAACCGGGTCGACTCGCCGAACCGCTGACCGGATGAAACGCGGCGGCCCTCTCCTTCGACGTCGGGAACCACGATCGCGACCACCGGCCCGGCGGGCTTGCCGCACCATCAGGGAGGGGAGCAACGTTGGTGGCAGGGGGTCTGGTGACTGCGGAACTCGTCGTGGACCTGCGTGGTGCCCGGATGCAGACGATCGACGACTTCTGGGATGCGGTGGCCGGGCCCTGTGGGCTTCCGTCCTGGTTCGGGCGCACCATCGAGGCCTGGACAGACACGATCCGGGCCAGGGGAATCTCCGACCTGATCGACCGCCATGACACGGTGGTCATCCACGTCGACGGTGCGACGGGCCTCTTCGCCCGACGAGATCGTGAGGTCAGAGACCTGAGGAGTAGCTTCGCGGGCCGCCGGTCACGCCTGGTCGTCCATCGGTCGGAGGCGTAGTTCGCTCAGTTGTTTTGTCAGTGGCATGGTGGCCAGGGTCTCGCGGGGGTCGTCGTCGAATTCGGCGTTCGACAGGTCCAGGATCTGCAGGGACGGCAGGGCGGACGGGGTCAGCTCCTGCAACTGCTCCACCGGGATCGCGGTGCCGAACACGTCGCATGCGGTCTGCAGCTCCAACGTCGTCAGCGCGGGCAGGTGCTCGGCGGGGAACAGGGAGCCGTCGGAACCCACCGGGCCACGCAGCCGCAGGTGGGTCACGGTGTTCGAGGACAGGGTGTCGAACAGCAGGCCGCCCTCGATGGTCACGGTCTGCAAGGCCGGCAGGGCACGCCACATGGCGTCGCTCGCGTCGCCCACGAAACCGGTGCCCAAGTAGTCGAGAGGGCTCAGGCGGCGGCCCGTGGACGTGATCGCGTCCTCGTACAGGTATTCGAACTCGTACCCGAACCACAGCGTCGTCAAATGCTCCCAGCGGCGCCGGGACAGGGCCACGGCGGCGCGGCGGGCCGAGTGGTGGAAATCGGTCAGGCACAGGCGCAGGGAGCGGATGCCGGCGTTGGCCGGGTCGGTGAGGTACGACTCGATCAGCGCCGACTCCCGCAGTTCCGGGTCGGGCTCGGGGGTGGTCACCACGCGAGGGATCTTAAACGGGCCGCTTCCGGCCCGGCGGCCGCGAGTCGGCCGGGACGGGCCGCCTGCCTCGCGGTGTGGCCACCTAGCTTTTCATGCCCGTACCAGAGAAAGGATCTTGTCCATTGACTTTAGTCTTTCCGGGCCGGTGCCGAGCAGGAGGTCCGGGACGATCAGCTCGTCCAGGCCCGCCTGGCGGTATTCGTCGATCGTCGCGGCGACCGCGGCGGGGCTGCCGCCGAACGCCGGGGCCCGCAGCCCGTCCGGCAGTGGGGTGTCGACGCTGATCAGGGCCTGTGCGGTGCGGCGGATCTGTTGCGGGTCGCGGCCTTCGGCGGCGCAGTGGTCGTCGAGGACCTTCGACTTGTGGGCGATCACGTCCGGCAGGCCCCAGGTGTTCCACTGGTCGGCGTACTTCGCGACCATCCGCAGCATCCGTTTCTCGCCCTTGGCCCCGATCATGATCGGTAGCGGGTCCTGGACCGGTTTCGGTTCGCAGACCGCGTCGGTGAGCTGGTAGTACGTGCCCTGGAAGGTGGTCGCCGGGGTCCGCAGCAGCCCGTGCAGCACCTGCAGCGCCTCCTCGAACCGGTCGAGCAGCTGCTTGACCGGGGGAAGGTCGATGCCGTACTGCCGGTGCTCGTTGACCTGCCAGCCCGCGCCGACACCGAGGACGAACCGGCCGCCGCTGATGTGATCGGCGGTGACCGCCATGTTCGCCAGGACCGCCGGGTGCCGGTAGGTGTTGCCGTAGACCAGGGTGCCGATGCTGACCCGCGGAACCAGCGCGCCCAGGGCCGCGACCAGGCTGCCGGCCTCCAGCATGAACGACGAGCCGTCCGGCTGGTTGGGCATGAAGTGGTCGGCGGCCCAGACCCCGTCCCAGCCGGTGGCGGCGGCGTGCCGGGCCACGTCGAGGATGTCGGAGTACGGCTGGGCGGTGCCGGGCCAGATCGAGAGTCGCATGTGCGTAAACCTAGCCAAAGGCGGTGACCTAGGATCCCCGCCATGCGGTCGAACGGGGAGACGGGGGTCGTTCCTCTGCGGGCGATGACCGCGGGCGAGACCTTGGACGCGGCGGTGGCGCTGCTGCGGCAGCGTGCCCTGCCGCTGCTGCCGGTCGCGCTGGTGCTGGCCGCCGGTGAGCAGGTGCTGCTGTCCGGGCTGCGGGCCTGGGCCGGGATGCAGCCGCCCTACTACTACGTGCCGCCGCGGATCACCGATCCGGGCTGGTGGCCGGTGTTCGGGCTGGGCTTCGCGATCGAGGGGTTCGTCATCGCGCTGCTGGCCGCCTATGCCGGCGCCGCGGCCGGGCCGGCGCTGCTCGGCCGCGACACCGGGCACCTGGCGCTGTGGAAACGGGTCCGGCCGGTTCCGGCGGTGCTGATCGCGGTGCTGGTCGGTGCGGTGTGCGGGGCGACGGCGATGGCCGGGCTGGTGCTGTGGCCGCTGGCGTACGGGCTGACCGCGATGGCCACCGCGGTGCTGACCGTGGACCGGCCGGCCAATCCGCTGACCGCGGTCGGCCGGTCGATGGGCCGGGCCACCCGGGGTGGCATGCGCGGGGTCGGGGTGCTGATCCTGGGATATCTGACATGGCTGGTGGTGCGGCTGGCGCTGGGCAGCGGCTGGCTCGCGGTGGCCGACCTGTTCGCCAGCGTGTCCGGGTCGGCGTGGCTGGTGTGGGCGGTGCCGGTGGCGTGGACGTTGGCCAACACGGTCGCCTACGCGGCGCTGGCCTGCCTGAACGCGGTGTTGTTGCTGGAGGTGCGGATCCGAACCGAAGGCCTGGACATCGCGGTCAACCGGTCGCGGAGCCGGGGTGTCGATCCGGTGCGGGCGCTGGAGGTGACCCGGTGAGAGGGTACGAGGAGTTCCTCGGCGACCTGTTCGAGAAGATCTCGCCGCCGATGATGCTGCTGATCCTGTTCGCGGTGACCGGGTTGATCGCGGCGGGCTGGTATTTCTATCCGGCGTGGATCCCGCGGCGGCTGCCCCGGTTCAAGCTCCCCCGCTGGCGGCGGACGAAGAAGAAGGCTCCGAAGACCCGGCGCGTCACGAAAGCCGAAAACCGGACAGCCGACTCGGGCGACAACACCGTCGAGATCGCGCGGGGTCTCGCCGACCAGCTCGCCGGGCAGGGCCGTTACGCCGAGGCCATCCGGGAACGCCTGCGCGAGACCGTCGCCGACCTGACCCGCGCCGGTGTCATCGACCCGGAACCCGGCACCACCGCCGCCGAGCTGACCGACGACGCCACCGCCGGGCGCCCCGGTGTCGGCCCCGCCCTGACCGGGGCGACCGGCCTGTTCTCCGGCATCTGGTACGGCCGTCAGCCCGCCGGGCCCGGCGAGGACCAGCGGATGCGGGAACTCACCACCGAGGTCCGCGACACCCTGCACGCGAATGAGGGCCGATGAAGCGCTGGAAACGGGCGGCCATCCCGTTCGCCGTCCTGACCGCCCTGATCACCGGCACCCTGATCGTGCACGCGATCCAGACCCCGGACACCGACGACCCGGAATACCTGACCCCGGAGCGCACCGAGCAGATCAGCGGCGGCACCCTGGCCGAACGGCTGCGGGCCGCCGGGATCCGGGTCGACCGGGCCACCACCACCGAACAGGCGCTCGGCAAGGCCACCGTCGGCCAGCCGGTCACCCTGTTCCTGCCCGCACCCGACCTGGCCGACCTGTCCCGGGTGCACGGGCTGCCGCCGGGCACCCGGGTGGTGGCGGTCAACCCGTCCAACAGCACGCTGCGGCGCACCAACTGGCCGGTGCAGACCGCCGGCAGCCGGTGGACCACCCGGGTCGCCGAACCCGGCTGTGCGGAACCGGTCGCCGAGACCGCGGGGCCGGCCGCGGTGCTGCGGACCGAGTACGAGCCCCAGAGCCGGGCGATCGTCTGCTACTCGGGGGCGATGGTCTCGATGATCATCGACGACACGTACTCGCTGACCGTCGTCGGTTCGCCGGATCCGTTCCGGGACGACCGGATCGCCGAGCACGGCAACGCCGCCCTGGCCGTCGGGCTGCTGTCGCAGCGGTCCCGGGTGGTGTGGCTGGACGTCCACGAACGGGACCGGCCGGTGCCGTCGTCGTCGCCGACCTGGTCGCCGCCGCCCCCGCCGACCGCCGAGCCGACGGCCACCGTCGAGCGGACCGGGACCGGCGGCGACGGCCCCGGCGGTGAGGGCGAGGCGTCACCCGGCACCGGCGAGGGCACCGGGTCGGCCGGCGGGCCGCAGCAGGATCCGCTGACCAAGTCGTTCCCGCCCGCCCTGTGGGCGACCCTGGCGCTGCTCGCGCTGATCCTGCTCGCGCTGGCCGCCGCGGCCGCCCGGCGGCTCGGCACCCCGGTCGCCGAACCGCTGCCGTCGCGGGTGCCGGCCGGTGAGACCATGCTCGGGCACGCCCGTCTCTACCAGCGCGGCCGGGCCCGGGACGAGTCCCTGGACATCCTGGTCGCCGCCGCCCGGCGTACCCTCACCCGGCACCTGGGCCTGCCGCCGGACGCGAGCGTCGAGGACATCGCCGCGCAGGCCGGGCTCCCGGTCCGGTACGTCCGCGACATCCTGGACGGCGAACCGCCCCGCGGCAACGCCGACATGGTCGAGTCCGCGGCCCTGCTGCAAGCCCTGGTCGACACCGTCGTCACACCCCGTACCGACAAAGGAGAGCAGTCGTGAACACCGAAGCCCGCGAGGCACTGGGCCGGATCCGTGCCGAGGTCGGCAAAGCCGTCGTCGGTCAGGACGCGGTGGTCGGCGGGGTGCTGGTCGCGCTGCTGTGCGGCGGGCACGTGCTGCTCGAAGGCGTCCCCGGCGTGGCCAAGACCCTGCTGATCCGGGCCCTGTCCACCGCCCTGGACATGGACACCAAACGGGTCCAGTTCACCCCCGACCTGATGCCCGGTGACGTCACCGGGTCGCTGATCTACGACGCGCACACTGGCGCGTTCAACTTCCGGGCCGGGCCGGTCTTCACCAACCTGCTGCTCGCCGACGAGATCAACCGGACCCCGCCGAAGACCCAGGCGGCGTTGCTGGAGGCGATGGAGGAACGGCAGGTCACCGTGGACGGCACCGCCCGGCAGCTGCCGGTGCCGTTCCTGGTCGCCGCCACCCAGAACCCGATCGAGTACGAGGGCACCTACCCGCTGCCGGAAGCGCAGCTCGACCGGTTCCTGCTGAAACTGTCGGTGCCGCTGCCGCAGCGCGACGAGGAACTCGGGATCCTGCGCGCCCACCACCAGGGCTTCGACCCGCGGGACCTGAAGGCCGCCGGGGTCACCCCGGTCGCCGGGCCCGCCGACCTGATCGCCGGGCGCCAGGCCGTCCAGCACGTCGACGTCGCCGATGCGGTCCTGGCGTACATCGTCGACCTGTGCCGGGCCACCCGGGTCGCGCCCGCCCTGGAGCTGGGCGCCTCCCCGCGGGGTGCGACCGCGTTGCTCGCGGTGGCGAAGGCGACCGCCTGGCTCAGCGGCCGGGAGTACGTGCTGCCCGACGACGTCAAGGCGTGGACCGTGCCGACGCTGCGGCACCGGGTGCGGCTGCGCGCCGACGCCGAACTCGACGGCGCCACCGTCGAGGGCATCCTCGCGTCGGTCCTGGCCACGGTGCCGGCACCGCGCTGATGGTCACCCACCGTTTCGCGTTGCTGCTGGCGTTCGGGTTGCCGCTGCCGGTGTTCCTGCCACACCCGTGGCTGGTCGTCGCCGCCGTCACCGGGACGGCGGTGCTGCTCGCGCTGCTGGACGCGGCGATGGCCGGGCCGCTGACCGGGTTGCGGCTGCGCCGCGACGGCGACCGCACGGTCTGGCTGGGCGGCTCGGCGCGGGTGATCCTCACGGTCGCCAACACCGGTTCGCGTACGGTACGGCTGAACCTGCGCGACGCGTGGGTGCCGTCGGCCGGCGCCGGCCCGCTGTTCCACACGCTCGCGCTGCGGGCCGGTATCGAACAGTCGGTGACCACCACGCTCACCCCGACCCGGCACGGGGACCGGCCCGCCGTGCGGGTCACGTTGCGGTCGGCGGGCCCGCTCGGGCTGGCCTACCGGCAGCGCTCGCACCGGTGGAACACCGCACACACCCCGCCGTGGAACCTGCGGGTGCTGCCGCGGTTCCCGTCCCGGCGGATCCTGCCGGAGAAACTGGCCCGGCTGCGGATCGTCGACGGCTCGATCGTCACCCGCGGGCGTGGGCACGGCACCGAGTTCGACAACCTGCGCGAGTACGTGATCGGCGACGACGTCCGCTCGATCGACTGGCGGGCCACCGCCCGTGCCAACGACGTGGTGGTGCGCACCTGGCGCCCGGAACGTGACCGCCGGGTGTTCTGCGTCCTGGACACCGGGCGTACCTCGTCGGTGCTGATCGGGGACGCGCCCCGGCTGGACGCCTCGATCGACGCCGCCCTGCTGCTGAGCGTCCTGGCGGCGCGCGCCGACGACCGGGTGGACCTGATCGCCCTGGACAGCGCGATCCGGGTCCGGGTCGAGGGCGGCGGGCAACGCGGCAAACCGAACCGGCTGATCGACGCGATGGCCAGCCTGGAACCGGTGCTGGCCGAGACCGACTTCGCCCTGCTCGGCCGGGAGATGCTGCGCCGGGACCGCAAACGCGCCCTGCTGGTGATCTTCACGGCTCTGGACACCGCGCCGATGATCGCCGGGCTGCTGCCGCTGCTGCCCCGGCTGACCGCCCGGCACAAGGTGATCGTCGCCGGGGTCCGTGACCCGGACGTCAGCCGCCGCGCGCACCTGCCGGCCGACCCGGGCGCCGGGGACGTGCACGTGGCCGCGGCCGCGCACCGGGTGCTGGCCGAACGCGACCGGGTGCGCGACGTCCTCGCGCACGCCGGGGCGACCGTGGTGGACGCCGACGCCGACACGTTCGCCGGCCAGGTCGCCGACGTCTACCTGCTGCTCAAGGCCTCGGGCCGGCTCTGAGGGACTCCTGACCCGGGCCGTCGTCCAGCGGCCGGCCGGCGTCGGCCAGGGCTGCCATCAGGTCGGGGAACTCGTGCGGGTTCCTGGACAGCACCGCCTGAAAGACGGGACGACGCGAGGCCGCCACCGCCATGCGCTGCCAGCCCTGGTCGTGCCGCGGATCCGGAAACCGCTGGGACACCCGGTTCGCATGGTCGATCGCCCCGGCCATGAGGTCGGCCACCAGCAGTGCCCGATCCCGATTCGGGTCGTCGTCGTCGAGGGGGTGGCCGTCCAGCACGTACGGCCTCAGCTCCGGGTACTGGACGAGCAGCATGAGAGCCTGGTCGTAGCGCTCGCTCGCCGAGTTGAGCGCCTCGTAGCGGCCCATCAGGTTGGTGATCTCCGTCTGTTCCCGCAGTTTGGCGGTCTGCCGGGCCAGCAGAAGGAGGGATACGACCACCGCAACCGCGCTGACCGAGTCAGCAATGTCCCCGATCATGTCTCCCCCTACATCGTGGGCTCCTTCTCACGATAGGAATCAGACTCAAGCGCATACGGGCCGTGACCGGGAGGGGCGCACACGCCCGGTGGTCGCGGGTCGGTCCGGGCGGGTCGCCTGGCCGGCGGTGTGGCCACGGGTGCTCGGGTAGGCGTACCGAAATCAGGTTGTGGGTTTGCGGGCTGCCTGGGCGCCCCAGAACAGGGCGTAGAACAGGAACAGCAGCCACAGGCCGGCGCCGATGCCGACCCGGATCATCGGGGGCAGCGGTGACGGGGTCACCCAGGCCTCCAGGATGCCGGCCACCAGGAGCACGAAGACCAGGCCGACCGCGACCACCATGCCGTGCCGGGCCCAGTGCACCAGCGATTCGCGGCGGGTCATCAGCGGGCCCGGCGCGATCCACGACCAGCCGATCCGCAGGCCCACCCCACCACCGATGAAGATCGACGTCAGCTCCAGGAAGCCGTGCGGGGCGATGTAGGTCAGGTAGATGTCGCCGGCGCCCGCGTCGAACATCGCCGCACCGACCATCCCGATCGCGAGCAGGTTCTGCCCGAGCAGGTAGAACACCGGCAGGATCAGGACACCGGACGCCAGGCACTGGGCGGCCAGCATCGCGTTGTTCACCCACACCCGGCCGAAGAACGTACCGGCGCGGTATTCGCTGTAGTAGTTGACGAAGTCGTCGATCAGGGACGCCTCCTCCGGGCGGCCGCCGTAATAGTTGGTCAGCATGTCCGGGTGGTCCAGCGCGTAGGCGATCAGGCCCCAGGCGGCGACCACCATGATCGCCATCACGGTCAGCCACCAGCCGCGGGTCAGGTACAGGGCGGCCGGCAGGCGTACCGCGAAGAAGTCCGCGACCGGCCGCCACGACATCCGGTTGCCGCGGGTGATCGCCGCCCGCCCGGCCAGCACCAGGCGCGACAGATCCGCCAGGACCACCGCGTCCGGGGTGCGGCTGCGCACGATCGACAGGTGGGTGGCGGCCCGCTGATAGAGCAGCACCAGTTCATCGGCCTCGGCCGCGTTCAGTCGCCGCCGCGACACCAGCACTTCCAGGCGTCGCCATTCGCCGCCGTGCTCGGCCACGTACGCATCCAGATCCACGCCTGGCATCCTAGGCGGGTGCTCACTACCGCTGAAGCCGTCGAGATCGACGTGCGCCCGGCCCGCCTCGGATCCCGCGCGCTGGCCCTGATGGTCGACATCGCCATCCAGGTCATGGTCGGCGGTTTCCTGTACCTGCTGTACTTCGTGATCCTGCAGCTGCTGCCGTTCGAGTACAGCACCCTGATCCTGCCGGAGACCGTCCGGCTGATCGTGATCGCGATCGTGGTGGTCGGCTACCCGACGGTGATGGAGACCCTCACCAACGGCCGTAGCCTCGGCAAAGCGGTGATGGGTCTGCGGGTGATCCGGGAGGACGGCGGCCCGATCCGGGCCCGGCACGCGTTCACCCGCGCCCTGATCGGCCTGGCCGTGGAGTGGCCCGGCCTGCTGATGCCGTTGCTGACCTGGGCCGGCAGCCTGACCACCATGCTGGCGTCGCGGCGTGGCCGGCGGCTCGGTGACCTGGCGGCCGGCACCCTGGTGGTGCACGAGCGCCGCCCGGTGCCGTGGAACCTGGTGCCCGGCATGCCGGTCGGGCTGGCCGACTGGGCGTCCACCGCGGATCTGTCGGCGATCGACGACGAGCTGGCCGAGGCGGTGCGCCAGTTCGCCGCCCGGTCGCATCAGCTGGTCGAGCCGTACCGCACGATGCTCGGTCAGGGTTTGTTCTCCGAGGTCGCGGCGAAGGTGTCGCCGGAGCCGCCGCCGGGCACCCCGCCGTGGCTGTTCCTGGTCGCGGTGCTGGCCGAACGCCGGCGCCGGTCGGCCGCCCAGCTGGCCGCGACCCGGACCGTCACCCAGCGGGTGCTGCCCGGTTTCGGCGAGATCCCCGCCACCTCAAGATGATCCCGCCGAGCACCGCGGCGGTCACCGACGCGATCAGGATCGCGCCCTTGGCGTGTTCCAGCAGGCCCGGCTGGTCCGGGTAGGACAGTGCGGCGATCAGCAGCGACACGGTGAAACCGATCCCGGCCAGCGTCGCCATCCCGGTGATGTCCGGCCAGCCCAGGTCGGGATGCAGCTCGGCGCGGGTCAGCCGGGTGGTCAGCCACGCCCCGCCGGTGATCCCGATCGTCTTGCCGGCGACCAGGCCGAGGAAGACACCGATCGCGGCGGGTTCGGTGACCAGCCCGGCCATCCCGTCGAAGGCGACACCGGCCGAGGTCAGCGCGAAGACCGGCAGCACCACGGCGGTGGTCCACGGCCGCAGCAGGTGTTCGGCGCGGTGGCTGGGGTCGCCGGTCTCGCCGGGCAGCGGCCGGGTGCGCATCAGCAGGCCCATCGCGGCCCCGGCGACGGTGGCGTGGATCCCGGCGGCGTGCACCAGGTACCAGATCAGCACGGCGAGCGGGATCAGCAGCGGCAAGGTGCGGCGGCGGCGCTGCAGCAGACCGAAGACGATCAGTCCGGCGATCGCGCCGAGCAGGGGCGCCCAGGACAGGCCGGCGGCGTAGAACACGGCGATCACCACGATCGCGATCAGGTCGTCGACGATCGCCAGGGTCAGCAGGAAGGTCCGCAGCGCGGCCGGTAGGCCGCGGCCCACCACGGCGAGCACCGCCACGGCGAAGGCGATGTCGGTGGCCATCGGGATGCCCCACCCGGTCACGGCCGGCCCGTGGCCGGCAGTGATCAGTGCGAAGACGATTGCCGGTACGACGGCGCCGGTGCACGCCGCGACGATCGGCAGCACGGCCCGCCGGGGATGCCGCAGGTCCCCGTGGGTGAACTGCTGTTTGAGTTCGTTGCCGACGACGAAGAAGAACACCGCGAGCAGGGCGTCGGCGACCCACGCGTAGTCCCGCAGTGCCTGATAACCGCCGGCCCACGGCGAGTTGGCCCAGAGCACGGCGACGAACGCGGTGACCACGAGCAGCGCACCGCTGACGTCCTCACGGCGCAGAAGAGTGGAAGAAGACATGATGATCCCGGGGTAGAAGCGGAACGGACGGTGTCCGTGCGCGCCCGGGCGGGCAGCCGGCGATCTCGCCGTGCGCGTTGGTGCCCCAGGACGACAGCCACCCGTTGGTGCCCGGGTGACGCATCACTCCGGGCGGCACGGGCGGGCTGCTGATCATCGCCGTCGAGTCTACTACCTGTGAGAACGGTCTCCGGAGGCTGACAAACTGTACCGTCTGGTCGGTACAGTAACCAGCATGCCGATCACCGCCTCCCGCCGCTGGGCCGCCCTGGGCGTGCTGTCCGCCGCGGTCCTGCTGCTGTCGATCGACGGCACCGTCCTTGCTCTGGCGGTGCCGTCGCTGACCGAGAGCCTGCGCCCCACCGCCGAACAGATCCTCTGGATAGGCGACATCTACTCCCTGGCCCTGGCCGGGCTGCTCGCCCTGGCCGGCAACCTCGCCGACCGGTTCGGCCGCAAACGTGTGCTGCTGATCGGGTCGGTCGCGTTCGGCCTGGTGTCACTGCTGGCCGCGTTCGCCGCCAGCGCCGACCAGCTGATCGCCGCCCGCCTGCTGCTCGGCGTCGCCGGCGCCACCCTGCTGCCGTCCACCCTGTCGCTGATCCGCAACATCTTCACCGACCCGGCCGAACGCACCCGCGCCATCGCTGTCTGGTCCGCCGCGTTCGGCGCCGGCTCCGCGGCCGGCCCGATGATCGGCGGCTTCCTGCTCGAGCACTTCTGGTGGGGCTCGGTCTTCCTGATCAACGTGCCCGTCATGATCGCCGTGGTGATCGCCGGGATCTTCCTGCTGCCCGAGTCCCGCGACCCGAACCCGGGCCCGTTCGACTTCCCGTCCGCCGCCCTGTCGCTGCTCACCGTCGCCCCGATCGTCTACGCGATCAAACACCTGGTGCACGGCGAGCTGAGCCCGATGCTGGCCGTCGGCATCGTCGCCGGGATCCTGTTCGTGCGCCGCCAGCGCCGCCTGGCCAACCCGATGATCGACGTCGATCTGTTCCGCAACCCCGCCTTCTCCGGCGCCGTCCTGGCCAACCTGATCTCCATCTTCGCCCTGGTCGGCCTGCTGTTCTTCTTCTCCCAGTACCTGCAGTTCGCCCGTGGGTTCAGCCCGCTGCAGGCCGGCCTCGCCGAACTGCCCGCTACCATCGCCAGCATCGTCGTGGTGGCCCTGGTCGGCGTCGCCATCCGGCTGGGCCGGGGCCGCGCGATCGCCGTCTCCCTCGCGATCGCGGCCGCGGGCCTGGCGCTGGTCGCCCCCGCCGCAAACCTTTCGTCGTACGGGTGGATGGCGCTGTGCCTGATCCCCGTCGGACTCGGCGTGGGCCTGGCGATGACCCTGGCCGGCGACGCGGTGATCTCGGCGGCACCACCCCGCAAGGCCGGCTCGGTCTCGGCGGTGACCGAGACCGCCAACGAGCTGGGCGTGGTCCTCGGTATCGCGGTGCTGGGCTCCCTGCTGACCGCGACGTACCGCTCCGGCCTGGACCTGCCGGCGTCCCTGTCCGAAGCGGACCGGGCGGCGGCCACCGACTCCCTGGGCTCGGCCCTGCAGGTCCTGGACCCGGCCCTGGCCGACATGGCCCGCCAGTCGTTCGTCGGCGCCATGCAGACGACATCCCTGGTGGCGGCCGGTTTCACCGCCGTGGCGGCCCTGGTCGCCTGGCGTCTGATCCCGTCCAGGGAACCCGCCCCGGAGACCGTTCCGTCCGCCCACTGACCTGCACCCACCACGGCGTGCAGGTCGTGAAGCGTTCCACACCACGACCTGCACGCCGGTCCCGGCCCGTCTCCACATTCCGCGGGGTGGCGACCCCTGCACCTCCCTCTCTTTCCGCTTCGGCCTTGCCGTTCTCCGTCAGCGCCGGGTGCCTCGTTCCCCGGGGTGGGCGTACACGATAATGGTGTTGATCTTTGAAAGGGTTGATGTCGATGGGCAGGACGGCCGGGCGATCACCCGCGGACACCCGGCGGGCGGTCCTGGACGCGGCCGGTGACGTCATCCGCGCGCGCGGCGTCAACGCCAGCCTCGACGACATAGCCCGGCACGCCGGAGTGTCCAAAGGCGGACTGCTCTACCATTTCGCCAGCAAGGACGACCTGATCCGGGAACTGGTCCGCACCCTTCTGGAAGCGTTCCGCACCGACATCGAGAACCGCCTCGACCCCACCGACAACGACCCGGGCCGGCTGACCCGAGCCTATGTCCGGGCCCTGCTCGCACCCCTGGACGACGAGGTGGCCGCCCGCCAGTCGATCGCCCTGCTGGCCCTGCTGACCACGATCCCCGAGGTGGCCGAGCTGGTGGCCGCCGACACCGACCAGCTGAACGCCGAGTTGTACGCCGACGGCCTCCCGGTGGACGTGATGACCCTGGTGACCGCGGCCGCCGACGGGGTGTCCAGCGCACCGCTGTGGGGCGCGTCGATAAGGGGCCCGGAATTCCGCACCCTGGAACGCCGCCTGATCCAGATCACCCGCCAGCCTGAACTATGGGAATCAATCCCCTGGTCCTGACCCACGCCATCACCCGAAAGAATGAGTCGCCGCTTTCCCGGCCGGTGCAGACTTCCTACCCTTGTCCCGTGACCGAAGAATCAATCAAACCGAAGCTCCGTCCCAGTCAGCAATTGGCCGCATTGCTCGGTTTCCCCGAGCCGAAGCCGTTGACGGCGGAGGAACAACGAGCGTTCCAGGAGAAACTGGACCGCGCCGACGACGAAGTGCGAGCCATCATCGCCCGCCGCGAGCGCCGTCACGCCGCATGAGGAATCGCACCACCGTGGTCCGGATCTTCGACACGTCCGCCGTGGTCGAGATCTTCGCCGGCAACCGGCTACTGATGGAGTTGCTGGACCAGATCCATGACGGCTACCTGGTGGGGGCCCTACCCGCCAATGCGATGTCGGGCGCGCAGGCCGTCATGGGAGCACCAGCCTCCCATTGGGCCCCGATTCTGGCGTTGCCGGGAGTTCACACCATTCCGGTGACCGATCACAACGCCCTGGAGATCGGGATGATCGCCGCACCGAGAACCATCTATCACCCCGTCTACGAATCCCTGATCAACCCTTTGATGACCGCGCAGGTTCTCCACGAGGCCATCATGATGAACGGTTCCATCGTGACCAAGGTGCCCGAGGCCTACGGCGGCCATGACGTCTCGGTCATCTCCGTCAACTGATCGACAAGGTGTTCTGAGGCCGCGAGTAAGCGAGCATGGTCCCGGAACACACGGCAGTTACCATCGGCGGATGCGACACTCGTTCCCCGAGCCCACAGCACAACCGCCCGCGTGGACACCGTCGCTCCCCGAGTTCGACGATTCCTACGTGCCGCCCCAGCGGACCAGTGACGCGCCCGGGAAACCGGCCATGCACATTCTGATCTCCTTGGTTGCTGTTGCCGGGGGAATCATTGCGGCGATCGCCGGGGTCCGGCTTGCGGACGGTGGGGAACCGTGGAGTTCCCTTCGTGACCTGCTGCGTGGCGACGGCTATCTGATTCTGCTGTTGAGTGTCGCCTGGCTGCTGATCGGTGCGGTGCTGCACACCCCGCGAGCACGGCGGCGCGACGCGAACGTCAAGGACGGCTGGCTGGTCACCGGTGGGCTGCTCGTTCATCACGCGGTGGTCGGGGTGGTCGCGGTTCCGCTGGCCGCCATATCGCCGCCGGTGATCCACGCCGGGCGTAACGAGGCGGACCCCGGCATCATGTATCCGATCATGCTCGGTGCGGTCCTGATCGTTCCGTCGCTGATCGCCGCCTGCGGTGGATTCTTCCTACGGACCGGGACGGACGGCGAGGACGCGGTCGGGATCACCGCCGCCCTGACGATGACGCTGGTGTGGGCGGTCGGGTGGGTGTCCGCCGCCGCGATCGTGGGCATGATCGCCGGTCATGACGTGCTGGTGATCCCGGCCGACGGTCTGCCGATCGTGGCGGTCGGTGTGGCCTTGGCCGTGCCGTCGCTGGTGGCGGCCGCCTGTTCCCGGGCGCGCTGGACCAGCATGCTCTGGGATGCGGTCACCCCGGCCCGCCTGGTTGTCGGTGCCGCCGCCCTGATCCTGGTCACGGTCGTGGTGGCCCAGTCGGCCCGTTACGTGCCGGGCGCCGGCATCCTGGTATTCGCGATCCTGGGCCTGCCGGCCGCCTACATTCACCTGCTGCGCCGATCCTGGCGCCCGGCTCCCGCCCCGGCCATCGATCGAGATCACCCGTCAGACTGAACCACGAAAATCAATCCGCAGGTCCTGACCCATGACATCACTCGATCGACGTGGTCGCCGCCTTTTGTTCCGGGCGATTATCACTACCCTAGTCCCATGACCGATGAGGCTGAGAAGCCGCAACTCCGGCCCAGTCAGCAGCTGGCCGCCCTGCTCGGACTCCCCGAGCCCGAATTCACCGAGGATCAGGAGCGCGCTTTCCAGGACTGGATGGAACGCGGCGAGACAACACTCAGAGAGACCAACGCCCGGCTGCAGGAGCGGCACGCGGCATGAGACCAGCACCACCCGGCCCACGGATCCTCGACGCCTCCGCCATGGTCGAGATCTTCTCCGGCCATCCGATGATGATGAGACTGCTGGACGCCAGCGAGGAGGAGAAATCGTTGTGTGTGGCGCCGGCGCTGGCAATAGCCGAAGCGCAGGCCGCCATGTGCCTCGATCGGCGTCTCTGGCGTCACGTTCTGGGCTTTCCCGGCCTCCGCGCCCTTCCTCTCACCGATGAGGATGCGCTCGACGTCGGTGAGATCGCGGCGCCCCGGATCCAGAATCATCCGGTCCACAAGGCCCTGATCGGGCCGTTGATGACAGCACAGGTGCTGCATGAGGCAAGGACGATGAAGGCTCTGATCGTCACGCGGGTGCCGGAAGCCTACGGCAGCCACGACGACGTCGCGGTCCAGCTGATCCAGTGATTCCGCACGACTGAAATGACACGTGTCCCGGGCCGATCACGGGCGGCCCGGTCTCTGGTTGCTGTGATAACTTCTAGCTGCCGTGCATGGCCTGCTGCCTGAGGAGGTGAGTCCGATCAACGCTGTTATCGGTCGGGACGACTTCCTCCCCCGCATGGCCTGAGGGAGCGCCCGCAAAGGCACCCTCGAAAGGCCTCTCCATGCAGAATTTCTCGGTCGGTGACGTTTCCGCTGTTCTGTGGACTCCCGACGTCTCCGCTACGCCTCCGCTGATCTTTGTCGGTCATGGTGGTGGGCAGCACAAGCAGCATCCCGCCGTTCTTCACCGGGCTGAGCGGTTCGTGGCCGCGGGCTTCGCCGTCGTGTCGGCGGATGTTCCGAACCACGGGGACCGGACTCCTGACGAGCGGCTGAATCAGATCGCCGAGACGGTTCGTACCGTTGAGGATCTTGCCCGGTTCCAGGCTCTCGCCGCTGAGCAGACCGTTCCCGAGTGGCAGGCCGTCGTCGACGACGTGCAGGCGCGGATCGGTGCCGGGCCGGTCGGCTACTGGGGTGTGTCGCTGGGCTGTGGGCTCGGGATTCCGTTCGTGGCCGCCGACTCCCGGGTCCGCGCCGCGGTGTTCGGGCTCGCCGGGGCCGTGGCCAACGCCGAGGTCGCGGCGCGGATCACCGTGCCTGTCGAGTTCCTGATCCAGTGGGACGACGAGTGGATTCCGCGGGAGCAGAGCCTGGCCCTGTTCGAGGCGCTGGGTTCGGCGGACAAGACGTTGCACGCGAACCCGGGGAAGCACGCCGATCGGATCCCGGAGCACGAACTGGACAGCCAGGTACGTTTTTTCACCCGGCATCTGATCCCCGCAGAATCCCGCTGACAGAACAACCGGAAGACCCCTTCCGGAAAGAAAACGGCCCCGGAACCGACGACGTCGGTTCCGGGGCCGTTCCCGCGGAACTACTTGGTCTCCGGCTCCTCGGCCGACGAGGACGTCGGGGACGTCGAAGAGGTCGAGGAGGGTGCGGACGGCGAAGCAGACGCCGGCGACGAAGACGCCGCGGGTGAAGCAGGAGACGCCGGCGACTCGGAAGGCGCCGACGAAGCGGGAGCGGCAGTCCCGGCGGGCGAATCCGACGCAGACGACGATGCGGCGTGTGACTTGCGGTGGAAGGTGAACGTCATGAACACCACGATCAGCGCCCCGACGATCAACCCGGCGATAGCGCTGAGCACCGTGTTGACCAGCCACCCCACCAGACCACCCAACGGCCCGGTGGCGTCGTGTGCCGCCTCTTCCAGGTGGTGCACCGCCCCGTACAGGGTGTGCCATCCGAGCTCATCCACCCCGACGAGCAGGATGTGACCGCCGACCCACAGCATCGCCGCGGTCCCCACGACGGTCAGCACGGTCAGCACCTTGGGCATCGCCTTGACCAGGCCACGCCCGAAACTCGCGACCCCCTTGTTGTCGCCTTCGGCCAGGCGCAGGCCGACGTCGTCCATCTTCACGATCAGGCCGACCGCCCCGTACACCAGCACGGTCATCGCCACCGCCACGATGCACAGGATGATCAGCCGGTTCAGGAAGGGCTGGTCGGTGACGTCGTTCAGCGAGATCACCATGATCTCGGCGGACAGGATCAGGTCGGTCCGGATCGCGCCGGACACCAGGGTCTTCTCGTCCGGCTGGGCCTGTTTCTCCTCGTGCGCGCCGTGGCCGGAGACCTTGGCCCACACCTTCTCCGCGCCCTCGTAACACAGGTACGCGCCGCCGAGCATCAGCAGCGGTGTCAGCGCCCAGGGCAGGAACTGGCTGAGCAGCAGAATGATCGGCAGAATGATCAGGAACTTGTTCCGCAACGAGCCCAGGGCGATGCGTTTGACGATCGGCAGTTCACGTTCGGCCGCGAGCCCTCGCACGTACTGCGGGGTGACGGCCGCATCGTCGATGACCACACCGGCTGCCTTGGAACCGGCTTTGGCTGCTGCCATCCCGACGTCGTCGAGCGACGCCGCAGCGGCCCGCGCCAGAACCGCCACGTCGTCCAGCAAGGCTGCGAGTCCAGCGCTCAAGGAGAAGTCCTCTCAGATTCGATGAAGCGTTTGTTGCGACTCATTCTCATGCAGCCTTACCCGATCCGCATGACCCCCCTCCGCCGAAAGGGCGCGAATCACCGATGACACCCACCGAGGCCGTCCTGTTACTGGGCGGTGGCCTGATCGCCGGCACCGTCAATTCGATCGCCGGCGGCGGCTCCCTGATCACCTTTCCACTGCTGGTCGGGATCGGTCTGCCGGGAGTCGCCGCCAACGTCAGCAACGCCCTGTCGGTGGCGCCCGGCTACGCTGCCGGGGCCCTCGGCAGCCGCCCTGACCTGGTCGGACAGGGCAAACGGCTGATCCGCATGATCCCGGCCGCGGTCGCCGGCACCCTGTGCGGAAGCAGTCTGCTGCTGTTGCTGCCCAAGTCGGTTTTCGACCTGGTCGTGCCGTTTCTGCTACTGCTCGCGGCGGCGATGATGGCGTTCCAGAACAAACTGAAAGCCCTGGCCGGAAACCCGAGGCCCGGAAAGGACGGGATCCTGCTGCAGGTCGCGGTCTTCTGCTGCGGGCTGTACGGCGGCTACTTCAACGCCGCGATGGGCGTACTGCTGATGGCCGCTCTTGCTCTGGTTCTGGATGAGCCGTTGCGGCGGATCAGCGCGCTGAAGAACGTCTTCTCCGCCCTGGTCGGCGCGACGACGGTGCTGCTGTACAGCGTGTTCGGGCCGGTGAACTGGGCGGTCGTGGCGGTGCTGGCCCCGGCGACGATCGTCGGCGGCTATCTCGGGGCGCGACTGGCGCGGCGGCTGCCGTCGGAGGTGCTGCGCTGGACGATCGTGGCGTTCGCCCTGGTGGTGGCGGTGGTCCTGTTCCTCACTTGATCCCGGTGGCGGTTTTGAAGGCCACTGCGACTTCCGCGGCCGTACGGTTGAGCACGGTGATCGCCTCGAACTGCGGGGCCGGGGCGACCACGGTGCGCCGCGGACGCTGCCCGGCCGGCGTCTCCACCAGTGCGACCAGGGCGTCGGTGACCTCGGCCGGGTCGCCGGGGGTCTGCGCGGAGACTCCGGCCACGTAAGCGCCGAACGCCTCCGCATAGGGTTCGGCCTGCGCGAAGGTGGCGTTGTTGCCGATGTTGGTCGGGTACGACGCGGCGTCCAGGATCACCGACTCCACCCCGAACGGCGCCAGCTCGTCGTGCCACGCCTCGGTCAGCGCGGCCAGGGCGGCTTTGCTCGCCGCGTACAGCCCGGCGAACGGGGTGGTCACCCGGGCGGCGATCGACCCGATCTGGATCAGAGCGCCGCTGCCCTGGGCGCGCAGGTGGGGCAGGGCGGCGCGGTTGACCCGTACCGCGCCGAGGGTGTTGACGTCGAACTGCTGCTGGACCTGCTCGGCGGTGAACGCCTCGACCGGGCCGACGAAGATCCCGCCGGCGTTGTTGACGACGATGTCGAGACGCCCCGCCTCGGCGAGCAGTTCGGTGATCGCGCGATCGGCCGACTGCTGGTCGGTGACGTCGAGTTCGATCACCCGTACGCCCAGAGCAGTGAGATCGGTTTTGGCCTTTTCGTTGCGGCCGTGGATGTCACGGATGCCGGCGAAGACCTGGTGGCCGCGGCTCGCGAGGGCCTCGGCGGTCGCCCGGCCGAACCCGGTGCTCGCTCCGGTGATCAGCACCACGCTCATGGTTCTACCTCCCATTTTTCCTGCTCTTCCCTGAATCGGGGTGGTCCCCCGTTTCATGCCGGAACACTAACCGGAGTGGCACCCCGTTTGTCAACCGGCTACGATTCCGGCCATGCGATCGGACGCACGCCGCAACTACGAGCGGATCCTGGCCGCCGCGTCCGCCGAGGTCGCGGTCACCGGCGCCGACGCGTCCCTGGAGAAGATCGCCCGGGACGCCGGCGTCGGCTCGGCGACCCTGCACCGGCACTTCCCCACCCGCCAGGCGCTACTGGAAGCGGTCTTCCACGACCGCGTCGAGGTCCTGTGTGCGCAGGCCGCCGAGTTGTCGCTGGCCGACTGGCTGCGCGCGGTCGCCGAGTACGGCGCGACCACCCGCGGGCTGGCCGCGTCCCTGCTCGCCCCGCCGGCCCCCAGCGGCTGCGAGACGATGCTGTCCGACGCTGGCGGCGCCCTGCTGCGCCGGGCCCAGCAGGCCGGCGAGATCCGCGCCGACGTCGCCATCATCGACCTGTTGACCCTGGTCAACGCGGTGTCACTGGCCACCCAGGACGGCCCCGAGGCGATCCGCCTGACGACCCTGGCCCTGAACGGCATCCGCCCGTGACCGGCTCGCCTTCATGGGAGCAGCGCGTCGCGCAGTTCTGGGCCACCGCCTCCCCCGCTGCTCCCGAGGATGCGCTGGAACGGATGCGTGCGCTCGCCGCCGAGCGTGACGACGCGGACGGCCTCTACGAGTGGGCGTCGGTGCACGACTTCCTGGGGCGTGAGGCCGAGGCGATCCCGCTGTACGAGCAGGCTCTGGCCGCCGGGCTGCAACCGCCGCGCCGACCGCAAGCGATCATCCAGCTCGGCAGTTCGCTGCGTAACGTGGGCCGGGCGGCCGAGGCCGTCGAGATGCTGGCCGGGCTGGAACCGGATCCGGTGACCGGTGATGCCGCGCGGGCGTTCCTGGCCCTGGCGCTGCACGACGCGGGCCGTCCCGACGAGGCGCTACGGGTCGCCTTGCGTGCTCTGGCGGCCACGTTGCCGCTGTACGGGCGCGCGGTCACCGCGTACGCCGACGATGTGGGTCGTCGACCACTTCCGGGGCATTGATGGGGCTTTCTATGCTGGACTCCGGGGACGTTCTCGGGAGGCGACATGCGCCGGTGGATCTCGACAGCGATGGTGGCGGCACTTCTTCTGACCGCCGGGTGTACGACGGTGAGCACCGAATCGGACCAGGTGGCGTTGCACTACGACGCCGGCGCGTTCTCCAGCACCACCTTCCAGGAGTGCGTGACCCAGAACAACCGCACGTGGGACGGGCTCGGCGAGAAGTACTACACGTACCCGGCCGGGCAACGGAACTTCGACTTCACCGGTGGTGACGACTCGGAGAGTCCCCCGTACACCGTGGTGTCCAAGGACAACCAGGAGATGACGGTGTCCGGCGGACTCACCTTCCACCTGGACACCGGGTGCGAACCCGACGGCGGCATGCTGCGCCGGTTCCACGAGGACATCGGCCTGAAATTCCAGCCGGTCATCGACGGCGACGGCAAGACCACCGGCACGTGGCTGGAGATGCTGCGGTTCTACATCGGGCATCCGCTGAGCCGGGCCTTGGCCGCCGAGGCGCAGAAGTACGACTGGATGGCGCTGTACAACGACCCGGAGACCCGGACCCGGTTCGAGGCCGACATCAACGCCAACCTGAGCGCCGCGGTGGTCGCCACGACGGGTGGGAAGGCGTACTTCCTGGACTTCAACCTGACGTTGCAGAAGCCGCAGCCGCGCAAGGAACTGGTGGACGGCCTGGCCGCCGCGCAGGTGGCGATCACCCAGCGCCAGGCGGTGATCCAGCAGAACGCCACCGTCGACGAGAAGCTGAAGCAGATCAAGAAGCTGGTCGACGTGCTGGGCCCGGACGGCTACGTCATCTACGAGGTGATGCAGCAGTGCCTGACCGGCGAGGCCCGAGCGGGTTGCCCCACCTTCCTGCCGGTCCCCAACGGCGGCAACGTGAACCTCCCGGCCCCGGCTCCCGCCTCGACCTGAGATGAAGGAGGTCCGAACGGGCGGCAGGTTTCGGGCAGGATACGAGGATGGCGTTTCAGACACCGGTCACTGCCGAGGACATCCTTCGAGCGATCCATCAGAAGCAGTATCTGTTGCCGGCCATCCAGCGAGAGTTCGTCTGGAGCCCTGATCAGATCCGTCGCCTGTTCGACAGTCTCATGCGTGGCTACCCCATCGGCTCGTTCCTGCTGTGGAAGGTGGACGCCGCAAGCGCCACGGCCTACACCTTCTACGACTTTCTCACCGACTACCACGAGCGTGACAATCCCTACGCCAACAAGGCGACGGTGCCGACGGGCAGCGGCATCACCGCAGTTCTTGACGGCCAGCAACGGCTGACGGCGCTGAACATCGCAATCTATGGCAGCCACGCCGAAAAACGTAAGCACGCCTGGTGGAACAACCCGGACGCGTTCCCCAGAAAGCGGCTCTACCTGAACCTCACCCAGGACGCTGTGGAGAACAACGACCTCGGACTCCGCTATGATCTCCGGTTCCTCACCGAGAAGGAAGCAGCGCCCGAAGCGGACAGTACGGATCGCTGGTACCGGGTAGGTGATGTCCTCACGCTCGAGAACTCGGGCCCGGCCATGTACGCGGAACTTCTACGACGCAAGATCGGCATGGAGAACGCCGAACCCTATCAACGCCTGTACGACCTCTTCCGATCTGTCCGAGAACAGAAGCCCGTCAACTACTACCTCGAAGGCACCCAGGACGCGGACAAGGTTCTGGACATCTTCGTCCGGGTCAACAGCGGCGGAACCACGCTTTCCTACTCGGACCTGCTGCTGTCGATGGCCACCAACCAGTGGCAGCATCTGGACGCCCGTGAGGAGGTTCGCAAACTTGTTCAGGAGCTGAACAGCGGCGGTTCGCGCATCTTCTCCTTCTCCAAGGACGTGGTCCTCAAGACAGCGCTGATGGTCGCCGGTGTCGATCTCCGCTTCCAGGTTTCCAACTTTACCCAGACCAACATGCGCAAGGTCGAGAGCGCCTGGCCCGACACCCGAGGCGCCCTTCTGCGGGCAACCGCCATACTCAACGGCTTCGGTTTCAACGAGCGAACTCTCACCGCAGCCAGCGTCGTGGTCCCGATCGCCTACTACCTCGCACGGCGCGGCCTCACCGACAACTACCTGACCTCTGGTGCCGACGCTAAAGACCGCCTCGTGCTACGCCAATGGATCACCCGTTCGCTGATGAAACGCGGCATCTGGGGATCGGGCCTCGACACCCTTCTGAGTAGGATCCGCGACGCCATCGATGAGGAAGACACGCCCGGCTTTCCCGGCGCGCGCATCGAGAAGGAGATGGGCGCTCTCGGTAAGACCCTCTCCTTCGAGGCCACCGAGATCGACGATCTGCTTGAACTCAAGTACGGCGGCCAGCGGACCTTCGCCGCGCTGGCGCTGCTCTACCCGGGTTTGGACTTCGCCAAGCAGTTCCACGAGGACCACATCTTTCCGCGAGCCCGGTTCACTGCGAAAAAGCTGCGCGATGCGGGTATCTCCCCCGACGCGATCGACGACTACACCGCCCGTATCGACCTTCTGCCGAATCTTCAACTTCTCGGCGGCGTGGCGAACGTCGAGAAGCAGGCCAAGCTACCCGGAGACTGGCTGACATCCGCGTTCGCCTCCGAAGCGGAAAAGACAACCTACGTCAGCGACAACGATTTGCAGGATCTACCCCTGGGCATCGAGGGCTTCGTCGAGTTCTTCGAGACACGTAAGACTCGCATGCGCGAAAGACTGAGTGTGATCCTCGGCGTCGGCGCATAGCGTTACCAGACGGTGGCCCCGGCGCATGCCGGGGTCACCGTCTGTTCCTGCGTTAGGGGACGGTCCATTTCTGCGCGCCGGTGCCGTTGCAGGTCCACAGTTGGACGACGGTGAAGTCGGCCGAGGAGCCGCCGGTCAGGTCCAGGCACTTGTTGGCGTTCGGGTTCACCAGGTCGCGGGCGCCGCTGGCCACCCACTGCTGGGCGCCGGTGCCGTTGCACGTCCACAGCTGGATCCTCGTGCCGTCGGCCGTGCCCGAGTTGGCGACGTCCATGCACTTGCCGGCGGTGCGGATCGTGCCGTCGCCCGGCAGCGTCCACTGCTGGGTGGCATCGCCGGCACACGAGTACAGGTCGATGGCGGTGCCGTCGCCGGTGTTGCCGCCGGCTGCGCCGATGCACTTGCCGGCCAGGCCGGTGATCGGGCCGGTGCGCCCGCCACCGCTACCGCTGCCGGTGTTGACGAACTTCCAGGTCACCGGGAGTACGCCGGGAGTGTTCGACGGATCGGTGGAGGCGAACTGTGCGAACGCCGCCTGGCTCAGGTCGATGTGGGTGGCGGCGCAGGACGGGCACTTGTCCTTCACCGGCACCGTGATCGTCCGGCCGTTGTAGGTGACCTCGACGCTGATGCCCTGGCAGATCGGGTCGAGGTTCGGGTTCGCCGTGGTCCACCAGGTGTACGAGACCGCGACGAGCATCTCGGTGGCGGCGTTGATCGGGGTGCCGCAGGACCCGTACCCGGCGTCGTTGTAGAAGGTGGTCTTGCCGTTCTGGATCTGGCCGATCGGGACGGCTGCCGACGCGGGACTCGACGGCAGCAGTACCGCGACCAGCATCGCCACGACGGCCAGGATGCGGGTGCCCATCAGCAGTAGAGGTTGCTGCCGGCCGCGACACCCAGGATCTGGGTGAATCGCAGGTACGCGTCGACCCGGCTCTGCACCTGGCCCGGGTTGCCCCCGTTGCATTCGATGCTGCCGTTGATGGTCCGGATGGTCTGCCCGAACCCGGCGCTGTTGACCATCGCGTTGTGGCCGGTCATGGTGCCCGCGCCGGTCGAGGTCATCCAGAACCAGAGGCCGGTCTTCCACGCCACCGCGGCGTCGTTCTGCACCGCCCACGGGTTGTTCAGCAGGTCGATGCCGAGCGCGTCACCGGCGGCCTTGTAGTTGTAGTTCCAGGACAGCTGGATCGGGCCGCGCCCGTAGTAGGCGGCCTGCCCGGCCGGGCACCCGAACGGCTGGTTCCAGTCGCAGTAGTGCGGGTAGTTGGCGGTGTTCTGCTCGACGATGTGGACGAGACCGCCGGTTTCGTGGCCGACGTTGGCCAGGAACGCCGCCGCCTCCTGCCGGCGCACCGTGTCACTGCCCGCGCCGGCGAACGCCGGGTACGCGCCGAGCGCGGTGACCAGGCCACTGTAGGTGTAGAAGCCGTTGCGGCCCGGGAACATCTGGTTGAACTGGGCCTCGGTGACCACGAACCCGGACGGGGTGCCGCCGCCGGCGGCCGGCGCGGTCCACTTCTGCGCCCCGGTGCCGTTGCAGGTCCACAGCTGCACGACGGTGAAGTCCGCCGACGAGCCGCCGGTCAGGTCGAGGCACTTGTTGGCGTTCGGGTTCACCAGGTCGCGGGCGGCGCTGAACACCCATTGCTGGGCGACGCTGCCGTTGCAGTCCCACAGCTGGATCTTCGTGCCGTCGGCGGTGCCGGCGTTGGAGACGTCGAGGCATCTTCCGGCGGTACGGATCGTGCCGTCACCGGGGCGGCTCCACTGCTGGGTGGCGTCGCCGACACACGAGTACAGGTCGATCGCGGTGCCGTTGCCGGTGTTGCCCCCGGCCGCGCCGATGCACTTGCCGGCCAGGCCGGTGATCTGCCCGGTGGCCGCGGACGCGGGCGCGCCGCCGAAACCGAGGATGCCGACGGCGGTGACCAGGCTGAGGAGAACGGCGAGCAGGGGTCTACGAGTGCTCATACAAGGAAGTCCGTCCTTGTCGAAATCTGCCAGGGGCCGCGCGCGCTACATCTATGCAACACCGCCGTACATCGACGTGTAAAGATATGTAAGGTTTCTTGTTTTTAGGTGGGCGAGATCCACCTGGTCGCCGCTCATCGAGGATGGATAATCTCGGGCGGTGACCGCACGGACACGCTACGACCGTGACATCGCGGACCTTCGCGGCCCCGCCGCGCGGGGCAGTGTCAACGCGATGCTCGACCTGGCCGCCCTGCTGCGCGAACGGTTCCTGCACACGGGAACCGCCGCCGACCTCGTGGACGCGCACGGCATCCTGGCCGGCGCCGCCGACCGGCTGCCCCGCGAGCACCCGGCGCGGGCCGTGGTGCTCAACAACCTGGCGCCGATCCTGCGCGACCGCTACCAGCTGACCGGCGATCCCGGGTTCCTGCGCGGCGCCCTGTCGTGCAGCCCGCCGCCCGGGCCCGGGGATCCGTACCAGTACGCGCTGAACCGGTCGGAGACTCTGCGCCTGATCGCCGAACGCGACCGTGATCCGGCAGCCCTGGCCGAAGCCGAGGCGCTGCAGCGGACCGCCCTGACCCGGATACCGGACGGCACCGACGTGCGGGAGAGCCTCGGCGAGCTGCTGCGCCTGCGCTACCACCTCACCGGCGACCCGGCCGCACTCACCGAGGCCGGCGAACTGCTGCGGCGATGCGTGCAGGACACACCCACCGACCATCCGCGGTACGCCGACCGGCTCGCGGCGCTCGGCAACACCCTGCAGCTGACCGCGTTGCACACCGGCGACGAACCGACCCGGGAGACCGCGATCCGGTACCTGCGCCACGCCCTGGAACTGACCCCGGAGCCGATGCAGGGCCGGGCGTTCCGGATGACCGACCTGGGGACCGCGCTGTGCGACCGGGGCCGGCACACCGACGACCTGACCGCCCTGCGCGACGGCGTCGCCCTGCTACGGGCCGCCCTGGACGAGACACCACCGGACGACGGTTCGTGGGGCAACCGCGCGCAGAACTTCATGAACGTCGCTCTGACCCTGGTCGAGCGCACCGGCGAGACCGCCGTCCTCGACGAGGCGATCACCTTCGGCGACCGGGCCCGCACCACAGGTGCCTGGGCGACCACCGTCGACCTGCTGCTCGCCGGGCTGCTGCGGCGCCGGTTCGTCCTCACCGGGCGGCTCGGCGACCTCACCGAGGCCCTGACCGTCCTGGACCGAGCCGCCGGCCGCGTGCCCTACGGCGACACCGACCACGTCGCCCTGCTCGGCAATCAGGGTCAACTACGGCTTGCCCGGTACGAGGCCGCCGGTGACCAGGGCGACCTGCGCCAGGCAGTGGTGGCCCTGGGATCCGCGGTCCGCGCGAGCCGGCCCGGTGAGCCGATGCGCGCCGACTGCCTGAACGCGTACGCCGACGCCCTCACCCTGCAGGCCCGCGCCACCGGCGACCCGGCCGTGCTGCGCTCCGCCGCCCGCGCCTACCGTGAGGCCGCCGGCACGCCGGGGCTGCGCCCGATGACCCGGGTCCTGGCCGCCCGGGCCTGGGGGCGCGCCGCCGCCGACACCGGGCAGTGGGCCGGCGCCCACGAGGGATACACCCTCGCCGTACGGCTGCTGCCCCTGGCCGTGTCCCGCCGGCTGACCCGCGGCGACCAGGAATACGGCCTCGGCCGGCTCGACGGCCTCGGCGCCGACGCCGCCGCGTGCGCGCTGCAGGCCGGCCACCCGGAAGCCGCCCTGCAGGCACTCGAGATGACCCGCGGGGTGCTGCTGAGCCACGCCACCCAGGGCCACGACGACCTGGCCCGGGCCGGCCGCCGAGATCGCCGGGCTGCTCGACCGGCTCCGCTCCGAAGGCCCGCTCACCGGCCCCGCCACCGACGACCGTCACGACCTGGACCTGCGGTTACGCGGATGCCTGGACGCCGCGCGGGCCCTGCCCGGCTGGGCCGGGCTGCTCGGCCCACCAGACCCGGCAGACCTGTACGCGTGCGCTGCCGACGGCCCGATCGTCCTGATCAACGCCACCGAGCACCGCAGTGACGCCCTGATCGTGCAGCCCGGCGGTGTCGCGGTGGTACCGCTGCCCGGCCTGACCCGGCAGGCCGTCGAGGACCAGTCGGTGGCGCTGGCCGCCGCGGTCGACCGGGCCGCCGACCGCGGCGCGGGCGACCGCGACGCCCAGCAGGCGGTGGCCGGAGTCCTCCGCTGGCTGGGCGCCACCGTCGTCGACCCGGTCCTGGACCACCTCGGCGTGCCCGCCGGGCATCCGTCCCCGCCGCGCGTCTGGTGGTCACCGGTCGGGGCCCTGGCTCTGCTGCCGGTACACGCGGCGGCCGCCGGGCGGGTCGTCTCGTCGTACACCCCGACACTGCGGGCGCTGCGCCGTGCCCGGGCCCGGCCGGCGGCGCCGGGGCCCACCCTGGTGGTGGCGATGGCCGAGACACCCGGTGCGACGCCGCTGCCGCAGGCCGGGCGGGAGGCCGCGGCCGTCGCCGACCTGACCGGGGCGACCGTGCTGCGCGAGGCCGGAGCCACGGCCGGGGCCGTCCGTGCGGCGCTGCCGCGGCATCCGGGTGTGCACTTCGCCTGCCACGCGGTCGCGGACCCGGCGGACCCGTCGGCAGGGCGGTTGCTGTTGCACGACCACCGGGAGCAGGCGTTGACCGTACGGGAAATCGCCGATCTTGATCTTGATCTGGCCCGTCTCGCCGTGCTCTCCGCCTGTGAGACGTCGCGCACCACCGCGCACCTGCCGGACGAGGCGCTGCACCTGGCGTCGTCGTTCCAGCTGGCCGGCTATCCCGAGGTGGTCGGCACGCTGTGGCCGGTCAACGACCGGATCGCCCGGGCCGTCGCCGTCGACCTGTACCGCGGCCTGCAAGCGGGCTCGGGAGCGGCCGAAGCACTGCACGCCGCCACCGAACGATGCCGCGCCACCTATCCGGACACCCCCACCCTCTGGGCGGCATACGTGCACAGCGGTCGATGACAGCCCCCTGATCTTGGTGAATGTCTGCCATGGTGGGTCATGAGGTTCTTCCGGCGCCGACCCGAACCCGACCCTCCACAGCCCGCCCCACCCGAACCCACTCTGGAGATCGCCGACCACCCCGAAGGCATCGGCGTCACCGTCGACGACAGCGGCCACGTCCCCCGTGTCACCGTCACCCTGTCGCCGAAGATCGCCGTCGGCGCCCTGCTCGGCACCACCATGGAAGAAAAAGGCCAGAACCACCCCGAGACCCTCGAACTCGCCCATCGGTACGCGGTGATCCTCGCCGCCGAGCCCGCCGACCGCGAACAGGGCATCGAGCTCCTGGAATGGCTGGCCGACGCCACCGGCGACAACCCGCTCGTGCTCAACGACCTCAGCCGGGTCCTGCAGGAAGCCGGCTACCTGGCCCGGGCCGAGGACGTGTACCGCCGGGCCCTGTCGCAATGGGAGAACCAGCGCGGCCAGGACGACGAGAACACCCTGAGCGCCGCGAACAACCTGGCCATCGTCCTGATCGGCCTGGACCGGCACGCCGAGGCCGAAGGCCTGCTGCGGGACACCGTCGCGCGCCGCGCCCGCACCCTCGACCCCGCCCACCCCGACACGGTCAGCAGCCGCAACACTCTGGCCGGCGCACTGCGCGACGGCCCCGCCCAGCTGGCCGAGGCGGAAGGCATGTACCGCGCGATCATCGCCGACCTCACCACCCACGGCGGCCCGCCCGAGCTGGGCCACGCCGCCCGGCACAACCTCGCCGGCGTCCTGTTCCACCAGGGCAGACTCGGCCCGGCCGAGAAGGCGTTCCGGGAACTGCTCGCCGAACGCCTGCGCACCCTGGGCGCCGACCATCCCGACGTGCTGACCACCCGCAACAACATCGCTGCCGTCCTCAGCGCCCGCGGCAAGGTCGCCGAAGCCGAACAACAGACCGCCGAGGTACTACAGGTCCGCCGCCGGGTCCTCGGCAGGCACCACCCGGAAACCCTGGACAGCCAGGTCAACCTGGCCGCCATCAAAGCCAACCAGGGCCGCGTCGCCGAGGCCCTGCCGCTGCTCGACGACGCCATCACCGGCATGCGCGCCACCCACGGCCCACAACACCCGACGGTCCGCGAACTCGAGCAGATCCGAGCCCAACTCCGCCGCGGCGGCTAGGCGGCCGGGATGGGTGGAGAGATCGGCTGATCTGGTCGGTGGGTTGACCTGCTGTGGCTGGCGTCCGCCGCGTCGTTCCTGACCGGACCGATTCTCGGCACCGCGTTCGGCGCTGCGGCGACCGCCATCATTGCTGCCGTTCCTCCCGCACATCCCCTGCGCCCGTACGGACCAGTGAGTCCAGATGGCGGCGGATCACCTCGCGCTGAAGCTCCGGCGGGAACCGCTGCGGGAACAACACGGCCTGCATGCCCAGACCGTCGAGCAGGGCCCGTAACCGGATGCCCTCCACCTCCACGTCGAGGTCCGCCGGTAGACCGCCGGCCGCCTGGGCGCCCCGCACCGTGCGGATCACCAGATCCTGCAGGATCTGGTGGGTCTCGTTCGCCTGAGCCAGCAGCGCGGGTCGCGTGCGGGCTGCCATGGCGAACTCGTGCCAGAGCACCAGCTCGTCGTGACGTGCCGCGTCCAGCGGCAGGAACTCCGCGAGCAGATCCTCGGTGTGCCGGCGCCGGTCGGCCCGGGCCTCGCCGAGAATCGTCTCGGCGTGTGCCCAGACCCGCTCGCTGACGCGCCGCCCCAGTTCCTGCAACGCGAAGATCAAGAGTTCGTCGTGCCCGGTGAAGTAGTGCCGGATCGACCCGATCGCCAGGCCCGCTTCCTCGGCGACGTTGCGCAGCGAGGCCGCCTCCAGGCCGTTACGGGTGACGACGACGTGGACGGCATCGGCCACCATGCGGCGCCGCTCCTGCGGGTCGACGATTTTTGGCATGCGACTTTTATAGCACGTACATGCCATAATATTTAGCACACCCATGCGAAATAGGGAGTGTGACAGTGAACGGTTGGACCCTGGCGGCGGTCGTCACGATCGTCCTGATCGCCGTCGTGCTCAAGCGGCTGATCGGCGAGCCCCTCAACTGGCGAGATCTGTGGGCGGCGCCGGTCATCCTGACCGGCATCGGCCTGTACACGCTGCACCGGACCGCCGGCCTGCATGCCAGCGACTACGCCTGGCTGACGGGCGGCTCCGCACTGGGCCTCACCCTCGGATACCTTCGTGGTTCGTTCGTCGAGGTCTACGAGAAGCGCGGATATCTCTGGCAGCGCTACCGTGGCCGAACCTTCGCGGCCGTCGTCGGCACGTTGCTGGCAATGTTCGGCTACGCACTGCTGGCCGACAGGTTCGGCATGCAGCCGACGGCGCGCCCCGTCCAACTCTCGATAGGAATCAGCTTCATCGGCGAAGCGATGGCCGTCACCCGACGGGGCCTGTCTCTCGGAACGCCGTTCGCACCGACACGCAGATGACCGTGGTGGGGCCACGCACCTTCCTCAACGGCCGAGCACGGCGCCGTCGTCGAGGCCGATGATCTGTCCGGTCAGGTAGCCGGCGTCGGGTGAGGCGATGCAGCGGACGGCTGCTGCCACGTCGGCAGGTGTTCCGGCCCGGCCGACCAGGGTGTCGGCCACCTTCGTGGCGACGAAGTCCGTGGTGTCCTGCACGTAGCCGGGGGCAGGGACATTGACGGTGATGCCGTCCCCGCCCAACTGGCGGGCCAGGCCCAGAGCCCAGCCGTGCACGGCCGCTTTCGCCGCGGCGTAGGAGCCGGCGGAATGCTTCCCGGCACCGCCCCGTTGCGCCGCAGCGGAGCTGATCATGATGAGCCGGCCGCCGGGCCGGCTCAACAGCGGCAGCACCGCGGTGAGCAGATTGGTGTCGAGGTCCCGCTGCCACGACCGGGCGAGCGCTTCGAGGCTGTCGTCCGCCGGCGGGGTGATGATCGCACCCGCGTCGTTGACCAGCACGTTGACAGAACCCAGCCGGCCGATGGTCGCGGCGGCGCCACGAACCTGCGCCGGATCGGTCAGGTCCGCGCCGATCGGAATCACGTGGTCCGTTCCGGTGGCTTCGTTGATCTCGGCACGCGCCCGATCCAGCAACTCCTCCCGCCGGCCGATGATCACCACGTGGCCGCCCTGCCCGGCGAACATGCGGGCGATCTGCTTACCGATGCCGGTTCCGCCACCCGACACCACAGCAAGCCAGATCCCTAACCGCGGGCCGCCAAGCTCAATAATTATTGGATTACTGTTACTGGCAATCCAGTAATCGACCCAGAGTCGAGAAACGGGCAAATCGGACGTACATCATAATGTCAGTTCTGTTGCATTCCTATATGCCTGTAGGATTTCTGGCTGAGGAGGCGCTGTCCTGGCTCCGCCTACGTTGTTGAACGACACGGAGATGCCACCGAAAACGAGAATGGTTGCCGTAGTCGTGAGTCAATCCATCGCTCGCAGCCTCCGCACCGTCATCCGAAACGTGCCTGACCGAGACGAGTGAAACCTCAGGAGGATCGTTCTGGTGGAACCGGATCAAGATCCGCTGCTCAAGCGATGGGACCGCGCACACGGCTCCGGTGCTGGCCGCGGGTGCCCGGACGACGTAACTCGGTGCCAACGGAGACCATGCAACCCGCGGTCGTGATCCCGAGTGCCGACGACCGCACCATCTGCCGTCGGCACCGCTGCTGGATCGGCCCCCGCAGGTGCGCCGGCAGGCGGCGCACCTGTTCGCAGCGGGTGTTCCCGCTCCGCGGGTCGCGCGGATCCTGGAGGTGTCGGCCTACCACAGTGGCTGCGGGCGTGGACGGCCGGTGGGACCGCGGCTCTGGCCTCGCGAGGGGCTCCGGGACCGGATCCCCGCCTGTCGGACAGTCAACTGCAGAGACTGCGGCAGCGTCGGGACGCCGGCTCGGCGGCCGCCGGTTATGGGCAGGACCAGCAATGGACCTTCAGTTGACCACGACGTACGGGCGGCGCGACGGCGTATGAATCGCGGTGCGGACCGTCGCCAAGACGTTCTGACGCCGGTGGATCAGGCGCGGTCGGCGGTGGTGGCGCTCCAGCTGGCGAGCAGGTCGAGCTTGTCGCGGTCGGTGGAGCCGGGCTCGGCGCTGTAGGCGTTGATCCGCAGCCCTTGGCCGTCGGTGAGTTCCATCGACTCGTAGCCCAGGTTCAGCTCACCGACCACGGGGTGGTGCAGGTGCTTGATCCCGGAGCGGTGCAGGCGGACGTTGTGCGCCGCCCACCAGGTCCGGAACACCTCGCTGCGGGTGGTCAGCTCACCGATCAGGTCGGTCAGCGCCCGGTCGTACGGGTCTCGGCCGGCTTCGCCGCGCAGCAGGGCGACCACGTCCTCGGCGAGTTGTTCCCAGTGGTGGTAGAAGTCCTGGGCGCCGGGGTCCAGGAACAGGAACCGGGCCAGGTTCGGGGTACGGGCGGCGCCGTCGAAGATGGGGGCGAACACCGCCCGGCCGAGGGCGTTGCTGGCCAGGATGTCGAGCCGGCCGTTACGGATGTAGGCGGGCGCGCCGGTCATCGCGTCGAGGATGTGCTGCACACCGGGCCGGATCTGCTGCGCGGGGCGTCGCCGGCTGGCCTGCGCGGTCCTGGCCGGTCCGCTGTTGGCCTGCCGGGCCAGGTCGAACAGGTGCTCGCGTTCGGCGTCGTCCAGGTGCAGTGCCCGGGCCAGGGCCTCCAGGACACTGTCGGAGACGCCGGTGAGGTTGCCGCGTTCGAGGCGGGTGTAGTAGTCGACGCTGACCCCGGCGAGCATCGCGGCTTCCTCGCGGCGTAGCCCGGGCACCCGCCGGTTGCTGCCGTAGGCGGGCAGCCCGGCCTGCTCCGGGGTGATCCGGTTGCGGCGGGTGGTGAGGAAGTCGCGGGTCTCGCTGCGATGGTCCATGCCTTCGACGGTACGTCCGTGAATGTGCCGGTGGGGGGTTCTGCCGTTACCTGGATCAGCAGTGACTCCCACGTCGGCTGACATGGCGGTTTCCTGGATGGCGAACCAGTGCTTCCACGAAGGGCATTTTGAGAATGCGTGCGACCTACATGTTCGGCGCCGGCGACGTGCGTGTGATCGACGTGCCGGATCCGAAGCTCGAGCAGCCCACCGACGCGATCGTGCGGATCGTGGCGGCCTGTGTCTGCGGCAGCGACCTGCACCCGTACCACTCGATGGCGGCCGATGAGAACGGCAAGCCGATGGGGCACGAGTTCGTCGGCGTGGTCGAGGAGACCGGCGCCGAGGTTCGTACCGTGAAGGCCGGTGACCTGGTCATCGCGCCGTTCGCGTGGCAGGACAACGCCTGCGACTTCTGCCGCGAGGGCTTCCAGACCTCGTGCCGGCACGGCGGGTTCTGGGCGGCCGGCGGTATCGGCGGTGGCCAGGCCGAAGCGGTCCGCGTCCCGCAGGCTGACGGCACCCTCGTCAAGGCACCGGTCGAGACCGGCTCGGCGCTGCTGCCGTCGCTGCTGACGCTGTCGGACGTGTTCGCCACCGGCCATCACGCGGCTGTGCGCGCCGGCGTCAACGCGCGGACCACCGTGACGGTGATCGGGGACGGCGCCGTGGGTCTGCTGGCGGTGCTGTCGGCGAAGCGCCTCGGTGCCGAGCGGATCATTCTGATGGGCCGGCACCGGGCCCGTACCGATCTGGGGTGCGAGTTCGGGGCGACCGACGTCGTCGCCGAACGCGGCCAGGAGGGCATCGCCAAGGTCCTGGAGCTGACCAGCGGCGACGGCACCCACACCGTCCTGGAGTGCGTCGGGCACACACCCGCCTACGAGCAGGCCCTCGGCGTGGCCCGGGTCGGTGGGGTGATCAGCCGCGTCGGCGTGCCGCAGTACACCGACGGTGACATCGGCTGGAACCTGTTCGGCCGCAACCTCACGCTGACCGGCGGTCCCGCCCCGGTCCGCCACTACATCGACGAGCTGCTGCCCGACGTGCTCAGCGGCGCCGTCGACCCGGGCAGGGTGTTCGACCGCACCGTGAGCCTGGAGCAGACCCCGGACGCCTACCGGGCGATGGACGCCCGCGAGGCCCTCAAGGTCCTCGTCCGCCCCTGACTTCTGACGTGACCGGCCGCCGGAACCGCACCGCGGTTCCGGCGACGAGGGAGGCCCGTGATGAATCACCGCGAGCAGATCCGTGACTTCCTGACCACCCGCCGCGCCAAGCTCACCCCCGCTCAAGTCGGGCTGCCGACCGCCGGGACCAGCCGACGCGTGGCCGGCCTGCGCCGGGAAGAGGCGGCGATGCTGGCCGGGGTGAGCGTCGACTACTACACCCGCCTCGAACGCGGCAATCTGGCCGGAGCCTCCGACGGTGTCCTGGACGCTTTGGCGCGCGGCCTGCGCCTCGACGACGCCGAACGCGAGCACCTGTTCAACCTGGCCCGCACCGCGAACGCCGCCCCCGCCGCCCGCCGCCGCACGGCCAGTCCTCGCTGGCTGCGACCCGCCGTGCAGCAGATCCTGGACAGCATGATCGGCACCCCGGCCCGGGTGCACAACGCCCGCCTGGACGTGCTCGCCGCCAACCCGCTCGGCCGCGCCCTCTACGCGCCGCTGATGGCCACCACGGTCCGGCCGGCCAACAACGCCCGATTCACGTTCCTCGACCCGTGCGCGCGGGACTTCTACCGCGACTGGACGCGCGTCGCCGACGACATCGTGGCGATCCTGCGCGCCGAAGCCGGCCGCCACCCCTACGACAAGGACCTCACCGGCCTGATCGGAGAGCTGTCCACCCGCAGTCTCGAGTTCCGCACCCGGTGGGCGGCACACGACGTGCGCTCGCATCACAACGGCATCAAACGCCTGCGCCACCCGCTCGCCGGCGACATCGACCTCACCTTCGAGGCCATGGCTCTGGCCACCGACCAGGGCCTGACGTTGGTGGCGTACGTCGCCGAGCCCGGGTCGGCCAGCGCGGCGGCGCTGCGGCTGCTCGCCCTCACCGAGACCACTGCCGCGGTCGAGGCCCGATGACCAGCCGGCGAACGCTTCTTCAACTCGGTACGGCCGGGATCGCCCTGTCCGCCTGCGGCACACCGCAGCCACCACCACGTGTCGAAGGGCCGCGATCTTCCATGACAGCGTCTGCCGCGGGCCGTCGGGTACTGCTGGCCTACTTCTCCCGGGCGGGAGAGAACTACCACAACGGTGGCCGGCGCATGCTCGAGGTCGGTAACACCGAGGTGGTCGCGGAGATGATCCGCGAGGCGCTGGGCTGCGACGTGTTCCGGATCGAGGCCGCGCAACCCTACCCGCGCGAGTACGACCCGACGGTGGCCCGCAACGTCCGCGAACAGGACGCCGGCGCCCGGCCGGCGATCGCCGCTGCGCTGCCGTCACTCGCCGCATACGACACCGTGATTCTGGGCAGCCCGATCTGGAACGTCCGCCCGCCGATGATCATGACCACGTTCACCGAAGCGTTCGACTTCACCGGCACGACAGTGTTCCCGCTGACCACCCACGCGATGAGCGGACTCGGCCGGGCCGTGGAGGACTACACGGCCTCCTGCCGCGGCGCCACGCTCGGCGAAGCCCTCGCCATTCGCGGCGAACAGGCTGCGGACAGCGGGCCCGATGTCGAGGCGTGGCTGCGCCGCATCAGCCTGCTCCCCGGCTAGAGAAAAGGACGATTGTGATGACCTGGACCAGCGACGAACTCGCCAAGGTCGGCAATGCCGAGGAACTGCGCGTCGCCTCCTACCGCACCGATGGCACACTGCGGCCGTACGTGACGATCTGGGCCGTCCGCGCCGGCGACGACCTGTACGTGCGCAGCGCCTACGGCGCCGGCAACGGCTGGTTCCGCCGCGCCACGGCGTCCGGGACCGGCCGTATCCAGGCCGGTGGTGTCGAACGCGACGTCACCTTCACCACCGTCGATCCCGGCGCGCAGCCTGGCATCGACGAGGCCTACCACCGCAAGTACGACCGCTACGGGCCGGCGATCGTCGGCTCCGTCACCGGCCCGCAGGTGCCCGCCGTCACCCTGCGCCTGCTGCCCACCACCTGATCCGAAGGGAAGCACTATGGAACTGCGACCGCTGGGACGTACCGGTGTCCAGGTCAGCAAGCTGTGCCTGGGCACCATGATGTTCGGTGACTGGGGCACCAAGGACCACGACGAGAGCATCAAGATCATCCATCGGGCGCTGGACGCCGGGATCACCTTCGTCGACACCGCCGACGTCTACTCCGCCGGCGAGTCCGAGGTCATCGTCGGCAAAGCGCTCAAGGGCCGCCGCGACGACATCGTCCTGGCCACCAAGTTCTTCATGCCGATGGGCGACAACCCGAACCACCGCGGCGGCTCCCGCCACTGGATCATGAAGTCCGTCGAGGACTCCCTGCGCCGCCTCGGCACCGACCACCTCGACCTCTACCAGATCCACCGGTGGGATCCCGCCGTCGACCTCGACGAAACCCTCGGCGCACTGACCGACCTCGTACGTGCGGGCAAGGTCCGCTACCTCGGGCACTCGACCTTCCCCGCCTCCACCATCGTCGAAGCCCAGTGGGTCGCCGAGAAACGCGGCCGGGAACGGTTCGTCACCGAACAGCCGCCCTACAACATTCTCGTGCGCAACATCGAGAACGAGGTGCTGCCGGTCACCCAGCGCTACGGCATGGGCGTCATCCCCTACAGCCCGCTCGCGGGCGGCTGGCTCTCCGGCCGCTACCGCAAGGACGCACAGGAAGGCCCGACGTCCGAGGCCCGTAAGCGGCTGGCCGCCCGCTTCGACCTGTCGCTGCCGGAGAACCAGCGCAAGCTGGAGGCCGCCGAGCAGCTCGCGCAGCTGGCCGACGACGCCGGTCTCACGCTGATCCAGCTGGCGATCGCGTTCGTGCTGCGCCACCCGGCGATCACCGCCCCGATCATCGGCCCGCGCACCATGGACCACCTGGAGTCCCAACTGGCCGCAGCTGATGTGGTGCTCTCCGACGACGTCCTCAACCGGATCGACGAGATCGTCCCGCCCGGCCTGACGATCAACCCCGCGGAGAACGGCTGGGTCAGCCCGTCCCTGCAACCGGCCGCCCGCCGCCGGTAGACCGGCCCCTGCGCAGCACCCGCCGTCCGAGCTTGCCGGCTCGGACGGCGGGTGTATCCGTGTGAAGGGGGTACTGCCAGTACCGGGCAAGGCCGTTACTCCCTGGCCCGGGGCTTTCGCGGTTGTCTTGAGTCAGCAGACATCCTCTCGAAGGGAAGTGCCCGGTGCCGACACCGCGCCCCACGACCGAGCCCGCGACCCGGGCCGCGACCGGTCACCCCACGATGATCCTGGCGATCATCTGCCTGAGCTACTTCATGGTCATCCTCGACAACTCGATCATCTTCACCGGCCTGCCCAAGATCGAAGAGGCGATGGCGTTCACCCCGACCAGCCTCACCTGGGTCCAGGACGCCTACACCCTGGTCTTCGGCGGCCTGCTCCTTCTCGGCGCCCGCTCCGGCGACATCGTCGGGCGCCGCCGCATGTTCATCATCGGCCTGATCCTGTTCGGCCTCGCCTCGTTCCTGGTCGGCGTCGCCCCGGCCGCCTGGTGGATGATCGCCGCCCGCGCCCTGCAGGGCATCGGCGCCGCGATCCTCGCCCCGTCGTCGCTGTCGCTGCTGACCGCCAGCTTCTCCGAAGGCCCTCAGCGTGCCAAGGCCGTCGCCGCCTACAGCGCTGTCGCCGGCATCGGCGCCAGCGCCGGCCTCGTCGTCGGCGGTGTCCTGGCCGACCTGGTGTCCTGGCGGGCCGGGTTCTTCCTCAACGTGCCGATCGCCGCCGCCATGATCGTCCTCGCGGTGCGGGTCATCGGTGAGACCGAGCGTCGCCGCGGCCGTTTCGATCTCATCGGGGCGCTCTGCGCGACCCTGGGTATGACCGCGCTGGTGTTCGGGATCGTCGACGCCGCCGAAGCCGGCTGGGCAGCCCCGACCACCATCGGCGCCTTCGTCCTGGGCGTCCTGTTGCTGACCGCGTTGGTGCTCAACGAAGCCCGCGCCGAGCAGCCGATCATGCCGCTGCGCCTGTTCGCCAACCGGCAGCGTACCGGCTCCTACCTGGTCCGCATGCTGTACATGGGCGCGATGATCGGGTTCTTCTTCTTCACCACCCAATACCTGCAAGGCGTCCTGGGCTTCACCGCACTGCAGGCCGGCATCGCGTTCCTGCCCATGTCAGCGGTCAACTTCGTCGTCGCCCTGATCGTCACCCGCCTCGTGACCCGCTTCGGCGCCACCCCGACCCTGATCACCGGCGTAGCCCTCACGCTGGCCGGAATGGCCTGGCTCAGCCGTGCCGGCCTCGACAGCAGCTACCTGCTCGCCGTCGCCCTGCCGATGGTCGTCATCGGGGTCGGCCAAGGCCTGGCCTTCGCTCCCATGACCTCCGCCGGCCTCAACGGCGTCAACGGCAACGACGCGGGAGCCGCGTCCGGCCTGATCAACACCTTTCACCAGATCGGCAGCGCGCTCGGCCTCGGCATCCTGACCACCGTCGCCGTCGCAGCCGTCCCTGTCAGCAGCAGCGAACGAACCGCCCTGGCCGACCGCGTCGGCGCCGCCCTCACCGGCAGCACCGCCATGCTGACCCTCGCCCTCGTGCTGGTCGTCGCCCTCATCGCCCGCACCTCTCGCGCCCAGCGTGGACCGGGCAATGCCGAATCCGCTGCAGCCCCCCAGCAGGCTCTCGCCAACCGCTGACTGCACCACCCAACTGTTCCTACTACCCGACACGACACCGCACACCGGTGGACCAGCGCCGGCGCAGCCACCGACGAAACCGCGGTCGTGTTCGCCGGCGTCACCGTCATCATCGCGCTGGCCGGCCTGTCGATCGTCGGCATCGGCTTCCTCACCGAGATGGGCCTGGCCGCCGCCTCCACCGTCGCGGTCGCCGTGCTCATGTCCCTGACCCTGCTACCCGCGGTCATCCGTGTCGCCGGCGAACGGATCATGCCCAGCCGCGAGCGCAAGGGCCTGCGACAGCTGACCGCGAGCCTGCCGAACACCACGGTGATACCGGTGGTCGGCGACATCACCCTCCAGGACGACATCGAGCCCTGTGGGACCGCGTCAGCGGTGCCGACGACTTTGACGGGTGCCGCCGTTGTCGACCAGGGTTCCGGAGGCAGCGGGTTCGGTCTGTGAGTAGTAGTACGACTCGCCGAACGGCCCGTACGCGACTGGCGATCGCCGGTGAACTGGGCGGCCGGGTCATACCTCGACGGTGTCGACGAAGGCCCGGACTGCCTGGACGGTGGGGCCCGGAGCGCTCAGGTGCGGGAAGTGGCCGGTGGCGCTGAGGATCTCCAGGCGGCTGCCGGGGATGTGTTCGTGCAGGTGATCGCCGACCGAGGCCGGCACCATCGCGTCGGCGGTGCACTGCAGGACCAGCGTCGGCAGGGTGATCCGGGGCAGGTCGTCGCGGTGGTCGGACAGGAAGGTGGCGCGGGCGAACTGCAGGGCGATCCGCGGGTTCGTACGGGCGAAGCTCTGTACCAGTTCTTCGGTCAGTTCGGGCCTGGTGCCGTCGGCCATCACGGTCGGTGCGGTGGCCCGTGACCAGCCCAGGTAGTTGCTGTCGATGGCGTCCAGCAGGCCCTCGATGTCGGCGCGGGAGAAACCGCCGGTATAACCGTCGTCGTCGACGTAACGCGCCGATGCGGTGATCATGACCAGGCCGGCGAAGCGTTCCGGTTCCTCGATCGCGGCGAGGGCGCCGATCATGCCGCCGACCGAGTGACCGACCAGCATCACCTGGTGCAGGTCCAGGGCCCGCAGGATGCGCAGCAGATCGTCGGCGTGGCCGTGCAGCGTGCCGTAGCGCTCGGACGGGTAGCCGTCGACGGTGCCCTGGTCCTCGCCGATGATGTCGAACAGCACGGTCCGGTGGTCTTTCTCGAACTCCGGGGTGATGAACCGCCACATGTGCTGGTACTCGCCGTAGCCGTGGACGAAGACCATGGGCGGCGCGTCTGCGTTCCCGCCGAGCCGGACGCGATGTCTCCTCAGTACATCCATCGACGAAACGATACGCCGTGATCAGAGCCGGAAGGTGGCCATGCCGGTGGTGCCGGTGGGTACCTGGGCGACGACCTCGCCGTCGGGGTTCAGCACGCAGGTGGGGCCGAGGGCGAGACGCCCGTCGCGGGTGCCGGTGATGTCGGCTGCGGCCAGCCACAGGCCGGTTTCGCGTACGCGGCGGGCCCTGATTTTGTTGTGTTGGTGTTGCCAGTGGACGGCCCGGTCGGCGGGCATCATGTTCTGTGACGGGTGGACCAGCAGGGTGGCGCCGGCGGCCGCGATGCGGGCTGCGGGTTCGGGGAACTGGGCGTCGTAGCAGATGTTGATCCCGAAGCGGACACCCTTGCAGTCGAACACCGGGTAGTCGTCGCCCGGGGCGAACACCGGCGACTCCCCCGCTGTCAGCCGGTTCTTGCGGTACCGGCCCAGCACCTCCCCGCCCGCGATCACCACCGCCGTGTTGTGGAAGGCGCCGCCCGAGCGTTCGATCATGCCGACGACCAGCATCGGCCGGACCTGGGACAGCCGCCGCAGCACCGCGCCGAACTCCGGCGACCCGATCTCGAGCGCCTGCTCCCGGACATGGTCCGCGGTGACGAGATAACCCTGCAGAAAACATTCCGGCAGTACGAGCAGGTCGACATCCGCCTGATGTACGAATCCGAGGATCATGTCGACGGCCGCGTCCACGTCACCGAGGATCTCCGGCGTCTGACCGACCCCGATCAGCATCCGAGCTCGAAAGTGGCCACGGTGTTCCAGTTCCCGCCCGCCACCGAGGCCATCAGATGCACCGACGAGACCGGCACGTCGATCGGCAGCTGTGGTTCCACTTCGGCGGCCGCGTCCAGCAGCACCCGATGCGGCTGATCATGCCCGACGGTCAGATGCGGAACAACTTCGGTGAACCTTCCGTCGTACGGCCGCACCCCCGGGAAACGGTCGACCACCAGCCGGGTCAGTTCCCGCAACGGCCCGGCCGGTTCGGGCGCCAGCCACACCACCCGCTGCCCGAACCAGCCGACCGACGCCAACGTCACCGTGAACCGGGGCACCGCCGCGATGATCGACCGCAGCTCGGTGACCACCGCGGCGGTGGCCGGCAGGAACGGGAAGACCACGGTGATGTGCGCCGGCATGCCCCGGGAGGCGCTCCGGTCGAACCGCGCCCGCAACCCGCCCACCACAGGCTCGGCCGCGGGCACCGCAACGAGCAACGCGGTTCTGTCAGAACGATTCTCCTGGGACTCCATCAGCGCCCGAAAACTTGGATCTCGGCGATGTTGAGTTCCTGCGAGGCCGTCGTGGCCAACCAGATGCGGACATACCGCCCACGAGCGGGGAGGGTGATCACCGTCGGGCGGGCCGCCTGCTCCACCTCGTGGACGCTGGTCACCCCGGGTGCGGTCAACGCTTCGGCCAGAGTCGCCGGGAACGGCTGCTCCGACACCAGCACGTGATAGTCGGCCACCCGCTCGGCGCAGCAGTCGACCCGGTTGTGCACGGCGATCGTCTCGACGTCGCTGACGGTGCCGAGGTCGACCTGCCACCACGGCTGCGGCTCGGCGCCCGACGTGGTGGAGAAGTCGAACAGGTCACCGTCGACCGCGTTACCCGCTGGGTAGTCGGCCGAGTAGTCGGAGATCTGGGTGGCCGTCCTGCCCAGAGCGATGTTCTCCAGGGGTTCGAGGCCGAGGTACCGGTCGTGGTCGGTGCGGACCCGGGTGAGGAACACGTCGATGACGCCGTCGCCGATCTGCACGGGGCCTTCGATGCGGTTCTCCCCCGGCACCGACCGGATCTGCCGGGCCCGCTGCTCCAGATCGTTCATCCGGGTTCGGGCGGCGGCGGCCGCGGGCGCGTCGTCGGCCCGGATCGCGGCGAGCACGTCCAGTCCGCTGTCCATCGCCGAGGCCCACAGTGCGGTGGCGTCCAGCCAGTTCGCGGCGTCGTCGAGGAAACCGGTGTCGGTGACGGTGGCCCGGATGACCGCCGGGGCGGCCACGATCTCCCGGACGTACGATCGCAGGGAAGTCAGGTCGCCGTCGGCGATCTTCGCGGCGAGGACCGGGGCCTGCGGTTGCCACGGGTCGGAGCCGAAGGTCGGCGCGAGATGGTTCAGATCAAAAAAGGACAGCAGCGCCGGTACGCCGGACCGGTCGCCGCCGGTGAGCAGGGTGGCCGCCTGCCGCAGGCTGGTGGCGCTGTCGTACGCCCGGTCGTTCCAGGCGAAGTCGGCGATCGTGAACAGGGCGACCTTGCTGGCGGCGGCCTGGTTCATCGGGTTCGCGACGATCCCCGCCAGATGTTCCGACAGTCCCGGTTCGCGGTGCGCGTACGGTCCGAGCAGCAGCCGTCCGGCGGCCTGGGCGTAGTCGTTGACCGGGTAGTTGTCCCAGACGAGCACGTCCCGGCCGAACAATGCCGACGCCCGGGTCGCCTGGTCGACGGTGATGCTGGTCGGCACGACGTCGGTGCCGGTCCACATGACCAGCACGGACCCGTCCAGGGTGGCGCGGATGGTCTGTTTGTAGGCGGTGTCGGTGAGGTCGCCGTACTCGGTCGGCACCATCTGCAGCGCCCGGGTGCCGGGATGGGTGGCGACGAAGCCACGCTGGACGTCGTTGAGCAGGTCGACCTGGGCGCGGGCGGCGGCCGCCGGTCCCGGTGTGCCGTAGAGGGTCTGGTCGCCGGCGCAGTTCCATCGTCCGTAGCTGATGTCGTCGAGCGGGATGGAGAAGTCCCGGACCCCGGCGTCGTACATGGCCTGCAGTTTCGTGGTCAGGGCCTGCCGGTCGGTGCTGCTGGAGTAGCAGATCGTGGTGCCCGGTGAGAGCGCGAACGTGAACCGGACGTGGTTCGCGGTGGCGACGTCGACGAGTTCCCGCAGCTCGGACAGTTTCGCGGCCGGGTACGCCTCACGCCAGCGGTCGCGGTGGTACGGGTCGTCCTTGGGGGCGTACACATAGGTGTTGCTCTTGATCCGGCCGTAGAAGGCGAGCTGGTCGAGGCGTTCGGCGTGGGTCCACGGCGAGCCGTAGAACCCTTCGATGGCGCCCCGGACCGGCATGGCGGGGTGATCACTGACGGACAGCCCCGCGATGCGGGCCCCGGGAAGGATCAACTGCCGCAGCGTCTGTACGGCGTAGTACTGCCCCGCGGCATCGGTGCCCCCGAGCACAACCTGCCGCCCCGCAACACGAAGCGCATAACCTTCGGCCTGCTCCGGAACCGTGGTGCCGGTCAACAGCCGGGCGATGTCGGGCCGGTCAGCGGGCCCGAGAAGGATGGCCACCGACGCACTGTCTTCGACACGGACACCGTGTTTCTGCAGAACGCTGACCAGCAGTTTCGCAGCTTCCGGATCAGTGTCGTCCGCGGTGACGAGCCGAACCCGCCCGTGTAGGGCAACATCCGGCCCGACGCGGGCACTCTGCTGAGGCGTCGGCGAAACAACAGGCGGCGGCGAAACAACAGGCGAGGCCGGCGCGGCCGAGGCGGGTGCTGCCGCGAGGGCGCCGAGGACGACGGCTACGGCGAGGAACGGGACCATACGATCAACGTACATCGAAATTGGTCTTTGTTTGGTCGTGGGTGAAGAGCAGGGCGATGTTCTGGCCGCCGAAGCCGAAGGAGTTGCTCAGGGCCGCGGTCATCCGGTGACCACGTCGAGGGTGACCGCGGGGTCCTTGCCGGTCAGGTTGCGGGTGGGTGGGACGACTCTATTGACCAGGGACAGCACGGTGATGACGTCCTCCACGGCCCGGCGGCGCCCAGGAGTTGGCCGAGGCTGCTCTCCGGGGCGGTCAGCAGCACCCGGTCGCCGAGGGCGGTGCGCACGGCCACATCTTCCAACCGTGTCGCCGGCGATGGTGGACGTGGCGTGGCAGTCGGGTGTGCGGGGCCACGGCCAGGGGTGCGCCGATCAGGACGGGTAGGTCAGCGGTGTGCGGGTAGGCGGTGAGCAGGTCGTCGATGCGGCGGATCCCGGTGCGGGCGGCGAGCGTGCCGTGCACAGTAGAGGCGGCGGCTACTCCGCACGCAACGGCTTGGCCAGGACCTTCTCGGCGCGCAGCGGTTTGGCGTTCGCTGAGGTGGCCGCGACGGCGCCGGCTGCCACGAGTGCCAGTGCGACCAGGACGGCTAGTGCTTTCATGTCTCCCCCATGGTGTCGGACGTGCACGGGACTCTATGGCGCGTACCGGAAGATCGGTGTTGCCGTGTCCCTGATCCGACCTGACCTCTCCGGGCGTCCACAAAAGATTGTTTGTATTAGAGTGGGCGCATGCTTGATGCTGCTTTCGCGGCTCTCGGGGATCCGGTGCGCCGGGCGATCGTGAGCCGTCTCGCCCGGTCCGACGCCACCGTCGGGGAGCTGGCCGAGCCGTTCGACCTGACCCAGCAGGCCGTCTCCCACCACGTCGCGGTGTTGCGCCGCTGCGGGCTGGTCGAGCAGCGCCGTGAGGGCACCCGCCGCCCGTGCCGGTTGCGCGCCGACCAGCTCGCCGAGCTGCAGTCCTGGATCGGCGAACAGCGCCGCATCTGGGACGACCGTCTCGACGCCCTCGACGAGCACCTGCGTTGACCGGCGAGTTGATCGCCGAGCGCCGGCTGGCCGCCGCGCCGCAGCGGGTGTGGACCGCGTTCACCACCCCGGCCGGGGTCGCGGCGTTCTGGGGCGGCTCCCACACGATCGTCACCGCGGACCAGGTCAGCCTCGATCTGCGCCCGGGCGGGCAATTCACGGTCAACACCCTGGTTTTCCGGTACGTCAGCCTGAGCGCCCCGCACGAACTGGTCTTCGACGAGCCGAAGACCGGGATCCGGACCACCGTCACGATCCGCGCCGAGGCGAACGGCTCACACCTGACCGTCCACCAGCGGCGGCTCCCCCGCGAGCTGCGCACCGCCCAAGCCGCCCGGGGTCTCGCCGCGATCCTGGACGCCCTTGTCAACCACCTACATGTCGATCCAGTGCAGAAAGAGGACCCCGTGTCGGCCCAGCGCGCCATCGTCGAGGACTACTTCGACGGCTTCCGCACCAGTGACCACCCGAAGATCCTGGCCACCCTCACCGACGACGTCGAATGGATCATCTACGGGCACCGCACCACCAAGGGCAAGGCCGAGTTCGACAGCGAGATCGAGAACCCGGCGTTCACCGGCAGCCCGGTCCTGGACGTGGAACGCATCGTCGAGGACGGCCCGGTCGTGGTGTTCACCGGCACCGGCCGGGGCGCGACGGTGGAACACGGGCCGTTCCGGTTCGCGTTCAACGACCTGTTCACGTTCCGCGACGGCCTGATCGCCCGGGTCGACTCGTACGTCGTCCCGCTCCCGTGAAGTACCTGCTGAAACGGCAGACCGCCGGTTGGGGCCTGTTCGTCGGGATCGTCGCCGAACCCGAACACACGGCCCGCGGCGAGCAGGTCACCGACCGCCTGTGGCTGGACACGTCACCGCTGGTCGACGGTTTCCGGGGCGGCCCGCTGCAGCTGTCCCCGGAGGAGACCGGTTTCCTGCACGCGGGCCTGACCCGGGTGGCCGCCGGCATCCGGCACGCCTCGGGCGACACTGACGTCACCGTCGTCGTCCGGGAACTGCTGACCGTCGAGGTCGACTACTCCCCGGGCGGCCTGGCCCCGGCGATCGCCGGCTGGGCCGCCCAGCAGTTCGGCTTCCCACCCGACCCCGAGGCCTGGCAGATCGACGCCCGATGGCAGGTCACGCTGGCCTGACCCGCCGCGTGGTCAGGTTGGCCTGACCCGGCGCTGGATCGTCAGGGCGAGCATCGTGACGGTCACCGCCGTGGCCGTCACGATGCTGGCGGCGGTGACCAGTGTCCTGATGTCCACGTTGGGGCCGCCGCCGTACATGACCACGGCCAACTCCTCGGCCAGCGGGTGCAGCCACATCATGCCGATCGGGCCGAGCAGCACCAGCAGCGCCCAGACCCCGCGCAGGTCGTCGCGGGCCGCCAGAACCATGGTCACGACCAGGGCCGCCAGTAGGAGCAGCACTCCGGCGGCGGGCAGGACCTGCCCGGCCGGCCAGCCGTAGTAGCCGTGGTAGGCGTCCGGCGTCATCGTGTTCCCGCCCCGGGCCAGGGCCACCGCGACGGGCAGCGCCGCAACGGCGCCTGCCAGCGGCAACAGCCGCACCCGCAGCGACAGCCCGGCAGGGACGCCGAGCGCCACCAGCCCGAGACAGGCCTGGGCGACCAGGACGAACAGCGGTGGCCGGTACGGGTACAGAACATCCGCGAGCGGCAATGCCACGGTCAGGACCAGAGTCAGGCCGATCACCCGGCGGGTCCACCGGCCGGGCGCCGCCACGTGGACCCCGGCCGCGAGCAGCCAGGCCGCCCACACCCAGACCCCGTGCGACACCGACGGTGTGGCGACGGGCGACGGGCCGAACCACGCCGCCGCCCACGGGTTGAGCTCCAGCAGCAGGAAGCCTCCGGCGAGGGTGGTGGCGGCGGTCAGCGCCAGGATCGCGGCCAGCTGCAGGCCTGGCCCGATCCCGCCGGCGCCGACCGCCCGTAGGCGCTGGCGCAGCCCGCCGCCGGCCAGGTCGGCTGCGTCGGCGATCGACGGCCACTGCCGGCCGGGCGCGGACAGGGCCAGATAGGTGCCGACGATCTCGGTGCCGCGCTCGTCGCGGTAGCCGGGCGGGTAGAAGGCCCGGACCAGTCGCTGGTAGCGGCGTTCCAGGTCACTCATGCGGGTCCTCCACTGAGGCGGGGCGTGGCCGGTCGGCCGGGTCGGGCGTGCAGTCGTGCGGTCGCGGCCTCGACGTTGCGGCGCATCCGCTCGGTCTCACCGGCGAGCAGCTCGCCGCCGTGGTCGGTGAGCTGGTAGTAGCGGCGCAACCGCCCGTCCACCACCTCCTCGCGCACGACGGCGACCAGTCCGGCGTCGGCCAGCCGGTCGAGTGCCCCGTAGAGCGTGCCGGGCCGCAGCGACACCCGGCCGCCGGAGAGCCGGGTCACTTCGGTGATCAGCCCGTAGCCGTGCAGGGGATCCCCGGCCAGCGCGGTGAGGATCAGGAACGTGGGTTCGCGTAACGGTGTCTCCACAGCGGCACTATATATCGGCTGCGAAGATATGACGGGTCCGAGGTGATGCTGTTTCGGTGTGCAGTCCGGCGATGAGCCACTGGAAGGCAGGGATCGCGCTGGGGCCCGGCCGGTGGCCCTGCAGCACGCCGGCCAGTGCCCAGAACCGTTCCAGGGACTCGTCGGCCAGCAGCTCGAGCCGCAGTCCCAGGGCGTGGCGCACGCTCGGCGGGGCCGGTCCGACGATGCGGTCGACGATCTCGCGGCCCTGCGCCGATCCGGGTGTGATGCCCTCGGCCAGGGCGTGGCCGGCCCGCTGCATCACGGCCGGGCGCAGGTCGTACCCCAGGTCGGCATCGGTGTCGTCGGTGAGCATCTGCCGCAGTCGCTGCTCGAACTCCGGATCGGTCACCAGGTCGGCCAGCTCGACCCAGGCGTCGACCTGCTCCACGGTGGGTTCGCTGGGAAGCGTGCCGCAGATCTCGCGCATCCAGTCCCGCACGGTCGAACCGTCGCCGTCCGATTCGGTCCCGGCGAATGTCCGGTCGACAGAATCCTCCAGGATCCGCTGTCGTTCCACGACCGACAGGTGGACGAGCTTTCGCAGGTGCAGGGCCTCCTCAGGGGTGCTGCCTCGCCGGGCGACGGTGCTGAGCACCGCGCGCCGCAGCCGCAACGTGCGCATCTCGGCGTCCAGGGCTGCGACGTGCACCTCGGCCACCCGTGCCAGGGTCGTCTGCCCGGCCAGGATCTCCTGAATGCTCTCCAGCCCGAGCCCCAGCTCCCGCAGGGTCAGCACCAGCTCGCACCGCAGCACCGCCGCGTCGTCATACAGCCGGAAGCCGCCGCTCGAGCGTTGCGTGGGCGGCAGGATCCCGGTATCCGACCAGAACCGCACGGTCCCCACCGGAAGCCCGACCCGCCGCGCGAGTTGCCCGATGCTGCGCAGCTCCCGGCCCGCACCCGTCTCAGTCCTACCGCCGCTCATGGCCACAGCATCGACCCTCAAGCAGGTGGAGAGTCAACCCGGATTCCCGGCCGTGTCGACGGGGCTGTGGTTCGGGGCAGGAGCAGCAGGACCATCAGCCCGGCCGTACACAGACCGATGCCCTGGATCGTGATGACGGGGACGATGCCGAGACGGTCGCCGAGAGTGCCGGCCACGGCGGTTCCGGCCAGCATCGCCAGGGAGTCGAGGGTGAGCAGGGTGCCGAAGACCCGGCCGCGGTGGCTGTCGTCGGTGGCGGTCTGGAACACCGTCATCAGCCCGGCGATCATGAGCGCTCCGGGCAGTCCGGCCACCACCATCAGCACCACCGCCGGCCACGGCGACGGGCTGACCAGCGGGTACAGGAACAGCGCCAGGTCCACCAGCCCGAACGCGACGGTGCCGCCACCGAGCAGCAACCGGGGCGGGAAACGGTGCCCGAACATCGTGGTGATCAGCCCGCCGGTGATCCCGCCGACGGCCTGCGCGGCCATGATCGTGCCGTACGTGCGGGCGCTGCCGTGCAGCACGTCGTGTACGAACGGTGCCATCAGCGTGCTCATCACCGCTTCGCCGATCCCGGTGACGACGGTGAACACCATGATCGTGCGCAGGGTGCGGGTGGACATCGCGATCCGCAGCCCGTCGAGGCCTTCCCGGATCAGGTGCCGCCGTTCGGCGGCCGGCGTGCCGGTCCGGGTGACCCGGATCAGGCTCAGCAGCGCGGCCGCCACCGCATACGCCCCGGCGGACACCGCGGCGAGCAGCCCGACCCCACCGAATCCGGCGACCAGCCCGCCCAGGGCGGCGCCGGCCAGCCGGGCCACGTCGCGGGCCTGGCCGTTGAGCGAGTTCGCGGTGACCAGGTCGCCGTCGCCGACCAGGGCCGGAACCAGCGCGGCTTCGGCGGTGCTGAACAGCAGCGCCAGCCCGCTCTGTGCGGCCAGGACCAGGTAGAGGATCCACACCTGGCCGGGCCCGTGGACCGCGGCCAGGGGCAGCAGGCACGCGCCGAGCAGCAGGTTGGTGACGATGACGGTGCGGCGGCGGTCCCAGCGGTCGGCGTACACCCCGGCGATCGGGCCGAGCAGGGTGCGCGGGATCAGCGCGGCCAGCACGGCGGTCGCGGACGCGGCGGTGGAGCCGGTGAGGGCGTACACCTGGTAGGCCAGGCCGGTGCGCAGGAGCCAGTCGCCGGTGGACGACACCAGGTTGGCCCCGGCCAGGTACCGGACGTCGCGGGCGGGCAGCCGCATGTCAGCCTCCGGTGGCGGTGGGTTCGACGGGCACGGCGATCAGGGTGACGTCGACCGGCAGCGCCCCGGCCGGGCGGGCTGCGGCGTCACCGAGTGGCCGGCGCCGCACGAGCGGGGTGATCAGCTCGTCCCAGGCCCGGGCGAGGTCGGCCATCTCGTCGGGGGTGAGGTAGACCAGGTTCTGGGAGATGCCGGTGTGCTGGGCCCAGGGGGAACCGCCTTCGGCGCGGCGTTGTTGCCAGTCGGCGAGTTGGGCGGCGGCGCGTTCGACCATGAACCGTTCGAGCAGGTCGACCTGTTCCCAGGCTTCGCCGGAGTCGCCGGGATCCCACTGGTAGGAGGTGGCGGTGACCCGCCAGGGGCGTTCGCGGTTGTCGCCGGCGTCGGCGGGTTCGACGAATCCGTACTTGGCGAGTTGCCGCAGGTGGTGCGAGGCCAGGGCCTGGCTGACGCCGAGCTGGCGGGCGGCTTCGGCGGCGGTGACGGTGCCCTCGCGGCCGACGAGGGCGTGCAGTTTGATCCGCAGCGGGTGGGTGAGGGCGCGCAGGGCGGTGGGGTCGCCGATCTTCCGGCGACCGGATTCCAAAGACATGTTTGGAGTTTTCGATACGACCGCTGTCGATGTCAAGCGTTCGCTTGGATTATCCGGTGGGCGGCGGCCAGGAGCCGTTCGTCGGTGGCGAAGACGTGCCAGTCCCCGAAGTACGACAGCCGTACCGGGCTGTCAGCCACCGCCTGCGCGATCGGCGCCGCCCCGGCGTGACCGATGTCGGCCAGGTGCTCCAGGGCCGGCACCGCGACCGGCGGGCACTCACCGAACCGCAGCGGCCGGGCCAGAGCGGTCAGCACGGGGGCGGCCACGGCCGGGTCGCCGGTGATCCGATGGTGCGCCCGGGCGGCGTCCAGGCGTACCCACTCGTCGTCGGATGTCGTGGCCTCGGCCAGGCGGTCGGTGAAACCGGCCGCGAGCGGGCCGAGGTCGCCGAGGTACCGCATCGTCTGCCGGTCCCAGCCCTGCGCCACGGTGTGCAGCAGCCGCGCCGGATCCCCGGTGACCCGCCAGTACGCCCACGGGAACCCGGTCAGCAGCCCGGCGGCACCGGACGCGGCCGGCCCGATCTCCCCGAGCGCGTGCGCCGCGTTCCCGGCCAGATCATTGTCGGTCAGCAGCGGGATCAGGTGCTCGATGCCGGTCTGCCATGCGCCGAGAACCTCGCACCGTACCCGGCCCGGCAGCAGAGCCACCCCGTCGACCAGGCCCGGCGCGAACTCCCGCAGCGGGGTCAGGACCTCACCGATGCTGGGCAGCGCGAACGTCAGCAGATCCCGGGAAGCCATGACCGGGCTGGTGGTGAACCCGGCACGCGGCCGTTGCAACGCCGGCACACAGCGCGGGTCGTGCAGCCGGGCCAGAGCCCACACGGCGGCATCGTCGGTTTCGGTCAGCGCGGCGAGCCGGTCGGCGGCCTGCCGGGTGGGGACGCCGCCGAGCAGCCAGGCGGCCCGGTGCCGGACGTCGGGGTCGTCGTCGCCGAGCCGGTCGGCGAGCAGGTCGTGCAGGGCCGGGTCGACCGCCCGGTTCCGGGTGATCAGGTCACCGGCGTGGCCGAGGGCGGCGAAGCGTTCGTGGCGCCCGGCGGTGGCGCCGACGGCCAGGGCGAACCGGGTGCGGGCGTCCGGGTCGGCGGCCAGCAGCCGGCCGGTGGCGGCGGTGATGCCCGACGGTGTTCCGGCGAACCGGGCGGTGTCCCGCCACGCGCCGATGTGCTCGTCGTGCACGGCGGCGATCATCTGCGGCACCCGGGTCAGCGGCAGACCGGGATCAGTTTCGGACAGGGCGTGCAGGGCGGCGAGTCCGGCCTGGAGGTCGTCGCCGTCCAGGAGGGCGTGTTGCACGGCCGGGCCGAGATGGGCGACGAGGCCGAGACGGTTGGCCGGGTCGGTTTCGGTCTCCCAGCGGCGTGTCAGGTGTGTCCGTGTCTGATCAGCGGGCAGCAGCCCGGCGGCGAGGATCTCGATCGCGTGCCGCCGGATCACCGGGTCCGGGTCGTCGAGCAGCCCCAGCAGCCGCGGGGTCTCCCGCAGCAGGGCGGGCCGCCAGCCCGGATCCACGTTCGTGTCGAGATCGGCACCTTCCACGATCAGCGTCTCGACCAGGTCCACGACGTCGGCGCGGCACCGGCACGGCTGCTCACCGACAGCGAGGTCGATCAGGAACGGCAGCGCCGCGACCGCCGCCGGGCTGATCCAGCCCCCGCTGTAGAACAGCACAAGATCAAGGTCGGTCAGCGCCTGCCGCGGCTCGTCGTCACCGGCACAGCCCGGGAACAGCCCGGGAACATCCGAGGCCTTCCCACGATGATGCCGCAGCCCGCTCCAGGCGATCCCGTCCAAAGATTCCCACACAAGATCCATTTTGTACGCCAGGGCAAAGCCCCGTGGCCACACCGCAAGGCGCTACCCACCCCGGACCGACCCGCGACCGCCGGGCGGATGCGGCCCCAGACGGAGTCTCACAGGCAGGCAACCTCCTTCGGTCCGGCCGCCGGCAACCGCCCGACTCGCCGGACAACCGCGACGCCACCGTCGCCCGGGGCACCCGGCTATCGCTGGCCCGGATCGGATGATCTACGGATGACGCGGCACCGGAGAGGAACCCGGGCAGCACGACCGGTGGTCCGCGGCACACCATCCGCACGGTGCGTGAATCAGTCGAACAGGTCGAGCCAGTTGTTGTTGCCACGGTCGACGGTCACCCGGTCGGTGAGGGATGCGCCCGGAGTGTTTCGCCTTACCACTGCACGGCCTTCCACGTGCTGGAACGGTTCTGGGCCTGCCGTCGTGTGTAGCTGCCGTCGGCCTTCGGCCGGGTGTAGCCCTGACTGACCCACGTCGACGTGCCGTCGGCCTGGACGGCGAAGTCGATCTCGTCGGTGGCCTGCACCGCGCCGCCGTCGCAATAGCATCCTCGCCACTACCGGTCCTGGGCCGGCAGGCCAGAGGGGACCGGAGCTGTCAATCGGCCGTGGACTGGTCAATCTATGATGGCAGGCAGATGTCCTACCCGTTCTCGGAGGTGATCGCGGTGCACCCGGTCTAGTGACGGCCCCATCCCGGGGCTGCACGGAGCCGAAAGGTGACCGTAATGAGCAGGACCGACCAGACCCGCCCTCTCTGGGTCCGCATGGCCGAGAAACCGGGTGTCACGTGCATCCCGGTGCACGATCACCGCTTCGGGCCCTGCACTCTGCCCGAGCGCATCACCGCCGACATGCCCTCGGGGAACTGCTACTGGGGCCGCGCCGGTTATCACGTTGTCAAATGCGACGGCGGCAGCTGCAGCCGCGAACGTCAGGTCTGGCGGCAGGAGGCCAACCGCCGCGATCGCCATCAGGTGCGCCGTATGCTGCGCACCTACGACCTCGAAGACTGAGCGCACCAGCACTGTTCATCAATCATCCGCGCTGCTGTACCTGATGTTTTGTCAGTCCCGCCGGGGGCGAAGGTTGCCGCGTGGGGGTGCTCGACAGCAGACGAGGTCTCCGGTGGGTGCTACTACGACCATGCACCGGGGACCTCGTGGCCATTCTGCGGTGACAAGGCAGCACGATCATCCAACCGGTCCTACTCACCACCATGGGACTCAACGCCCGCCGGGCCGACCTGAACGTGGCGAAGTCTGCGCGGGAGATCGAGAAGCCGCCGACGGCCGCACGCCAGCGGCAGGACAGTCGTAGCGGCCGGGAGGCTGAGCAGCCAGCCCGGCGCCAGTAAGACACCGAGCCGAAGGGCGGGCCGGATCGGTCAGCGCCGAAGGCGATCTCCACTGCATGTCAGGGACTTCGGCACACCCGGGATCGGGCGCAAGGCGGGCGGGCGGCTCCCGGCCGTACCGGCAAACGATCGTGGGGTTGTCGTTGCGGACGGGCGCGGCCCCGGCCGTACCAGCGAATCGTTTTAGAGGTTTGTCATGCCGGGCTGATGCGGGCGAGCGCCCCGATCTCCAGGGCGGTCCACAACGCGCCGTCCGGGCCGGTGGTGATGCCGTGTGGCTCGCTGGCCGGGGTGGGGAGGTCTTCGCTGGTCACGGTGCCGTCGGTGGTGATGGAGGAGATGCGGTTGCCGGCCCACTCGGTGATCCACAGGCGGCCGTCGGGGCCGGTGGTGATGGCGTGCGGGCGGCCGGCCCGGTCCGGTAGCGGGAATTCGGTGATCTCGCCGGATGTGGTGATCCGCCCGGCCTGACCGGCGAGGATCTCCACGAACCACATCGCCCCGTCCGGTCCGGCGGTGATCCCGACCGGTCCGGCCTGCTCAGTCGGCAGTTCGAAAACGGTGATCGTGTGGTCGGTGCCGACCCGGCCGATCGCGTTGGCCTGGTTGAGGGTGAACCACAGGGCTCCGTCCGGTCCGGCTGCGATCGCCGACGGGAACATCCCGGCAGCGGGCAGGGGGATCTCGGTGATCTCGCCGGCTGTGGTGATCCGCCCGATCCGGTCGGTGGCGGTGGCGGTGAACCACAGCGCCCCGTCCGGGCCCGCGGTGATCCCGAACGGTGCGGCGCCCGGCACCTCGAACCCGGTGACCTGCCCGGACGTGGTGATCCGGCCGATCCGGTGGCCTTTGAACTCGGTGAACCACAGTGCCCCGTCCGGCCCCGCCGTGATGACCGTGGGGCCGTCGCCGACCGGATGGAACACCGGCTCACCGCCGGGAACGAGCCGCCCGACCCGCCCGCCGTGCACGAGCGTGAACCACAGGGCCCCGTCCGGGCCGGTCGTGATCGCGTACGGCCCACCGTCGCCCACCGGGTACTTGCGCATCGGCATAGTCCAATTATTGTCGATCGATGATGCTCGATAAGCCGGCGGGGGTTACATGCTGCGTTCGACCCGGTGCCTACCGTGACGTCATGCTCAACGAAGCGCTCGCCCGTGAACTCATCGACCTGACCGCCGAGGACCTCCGGCTGCAGCCCGGCGCCCTCGGCGACGACCCCGCCGCCCAGCTGGCCCACCGGCGGGTCACCGTCCGCAACGCCGACCGGCTCACCGCGATCCTCGACGAACACGGCTGGCCCACCCCCGCCCTGGTCGGCGACGAGGGCGCCCGCCGGGCGTGGTTGATCGCCCAGCACGCCGACCGGCAGCTCGACGTCCAGCGCCGCGCCCTGACCCTGATGACCGCAGCCGGCGCCGACTCCACCCAGGTCGCGATGCTGCACGACCGGGTTCGGGTCAACGAGGGACGCCCGCAGACCTACGGCACCCAGATCGCCGGGGTCGCCGACGGCCGTCCCGTGCCGTGGCCGTGCGAGGACCCGGACACCATGGACCAGCGGCGCGCCACGGTCGGGCTGGACCCGTTCGATGTCCACGTCGCCAGACACGCGCCGGCGCAACCGTGACCGTGGACGTCCGTGAGCTGATCGCCGGCGAACGCCACCGCCTCGCCGACCTGCTCGACACCCTGACCGGGCAGCAGCTGGCCACCCCGAGCCTGTGCGCCGGATGGACGGTGAAACAGGTGGCCGCCCACCTGGTCGCCGCCGTCGACGCGCCCGCGAGCGCCCTGCTGAAGCTGATGGTCACCAGTGGGTTCCGGCTGCACCGGGCCAATGCCCGGCTCGCCGTCGACGTCGCGCGGCGCCCCACCGGGGAACTGTCCGCACTGCTGCGCAAGCACGCCGGCAACCCGTTCCGGCCGCCGATCGTCGGCCATCCGGGTGCGCTGACCGACCTGCAGGTGCACCTTCAGGACATCCGGCGGCCGCTGGGCCTGCCGCACGACCTGATCCCGGACGGCCTGCGGATCTCCCTGGACTTCCTGACCGGCGGCCGGGCGGTGGGTTTCACCCCGCGCTCGCGGCCGGCCGAGTTGCGCCTGGAGGCCACGGACCAGGATTGGGTCAAAGGCGACGGCTTGTTGGTACGGGGGGCGAGCGAAGCCCTGATGATGGCGCTGTGCGGGCGGGCCGTGGTCCTCGGCGAGCTGGCCGGTGACGGGGTGGAGGTGTTGCGTACCCGCTGCTGAAGGTTGTACGCACGCTCTTAGAAAAAATTTATGTTCATCTATGAACGTCGAAACATTCAGTGACTAGCTTCGATGGGCAGGTGGACCGTTTCTCGACCTAGGAGCCTCTATTGTCCTCCCCGCGTATCGCCCAGATCACCTGGCCACTGTTCCGCGTCGTCGTCGGGCTGCTGTTCGCCTGCCACGGCCTGGCCAGCCTGTTCGGCCTCTTCGGCGGCAGCCGGGGCACCGGCGAACCGATCCCCACCGGCACCTGGCCCGGCTGGTACGCGGCCGTCATCCAGCTCGTCTGCGGCATCCTCGTCCTGCTCGGCCTGCTGACCCGCCCGGCGGCGATCCTGGCCTCCGGCTCGATGGCGTACGCCTACTTCATGGTCCACCAGCCCGACGGCCTGCTCCCGATCGAGAACGGCGGTGTCAACGCCGCCCTGTACGCCTGGACGTTCCTGGTCATCGCCGCGTTCGGCGCCGGCCACTACTCCCTGGACGCCGTGATCGACCGGCGCCGCGAGCCTGCCGCCCCGGTCACCGTCTGACCAGGACCATCACCGCCCCGGCCCACCGTCACGAGGGCCGGGGCCCGGCCCTTCTCGCGGATCCGGGCCTTGACCCTCACACGGTTGTCCCCGAAGGCCGGGCCTTGACCTTCACACGGTGACAACCCCTAACGTCGACGACATGGCAGGACTGGTACTCATCGGCGCGGGCCCCGGCATCGGGCGCTCCGTCGCCGCCCGCCGCGCCCGCTTCGGTCGCGAGGGTCTCCCCGTCGCCCTGATCGCCCGCACCCCCGGCCCCGGCGTGATCACCGCCGACTGCACCGACCAGCCCGCTCTGCGCGCGGCCCCGTACACCGAGCCCCGCTCCCGATGGTGCCAGGAGGTGATCCACTGATCACCCCACTTCTCGCGCCCGGACGGCCCGGGGTCGTCCACACCGACCAGAGCACCCTGAGGGCGGCATGGTGAACGACGACGGCACAGAGGGCCTTCTCGCAAGGATGTCTGCGTGGCACGACGGCGACGGGGCGGCCTACGAGTTGGCGGTGGCACTGGGTGTACTCCCACCGGATGCCTTTGCCGAACACAAGTGGGTCTTCTGGGCGGCCAATCCGTTCGGTGACGGGCTCCGTTAGGCCCTGCTGGCTCTGGTGAGTGCCGGCCTGCTCGACCACGACGAGGAGAGGGACCGGTTCCGGAGCCGGCCCGACGACAATCGTCCGCCTGGTTGATCGTCGGGTGACGGCGTGGGCAGCGGTCGAGGACATCCGGTCGATCTCGTGCTGCGCCCTTGTCCCGGATCCGGCGCTTCCCGCGCTCGGCGGCTTCTTCGATCGTGCGGCGCACGTCGGCTTCGGCACTCTTGGCCTCGGCACTCTTGGCCTCGAGCCGCGAAGCCGGTGCCCCGCAACGTGTTGCTGGAGAAGCCGGCCGAATCTGTCACCGGCATCGGGTGACGGCTCCGCCCACGATGCGCAGGACGCCACCGCCGTCTGCGCTGAGCGGCAACAGCCCGGCCGGCGGCATCACCGGCAGCGACTTGTGTGGCGCGCTCAGCCAGACGGCGGGGCTACGGATCGGAGGGCTACTCGACAACGACGACAGCGGGGCCGGGAAATCGGATGGGGCTGGTCAGCGCAGTTTCCACGCGGCGGGGCGGATGGTGCCGTCGGGGTTCTGGACGTTGGCGATGATCAGGCCGGTGTCGGTCAGTTCGACCACCGAGCGGATGGTCCAGCCGGGCGGGGACGGCAGTGGGGTGCGGGCGCCGTTGTGCCACAGCGACATCTGCGGGGTGCCGTCGGCGCCGTCGGCGAGGATCACCATGCGGGCGCCGGTTGCTGCCACCACGCCCTGGGCGCTGCGTTCGCCAGCGGCCAGGGGGACCACGGTGCGGGTGCCGGCCGCGTCCCAGTAGGCCGCCGTCCGGACGCCGGAGGAGTCGCTGACCCAGCCGGCTATGCCGCCGTCGGCGGCCAGGTTGTTGACGGTCTGGCCCGACGGGCAGACCAGGCCGCTGACCGGCCCGGCGGGGACGGTCGCCTCGGACAGGATCGTCGTGGTCCCGGGGACACCGCCGGTGTGGCGCAGCAGCAGGTAGCGGGGCAGGCCGTTGGTGACCACGTACCCGCTGGCGATCACACTGCCGTCGGTCTGGATCCGGGAGACGCAGGCGACGCCCAGGTAGGGGGTGCCGAACACCGGGAGCAGCACCGACGCGCCGTTCTTCCACAGCACCGGGCGGGCCGTGGTGCCCTGACCGGCGCCGTTGATCACGGCGACCAGGGCGCTGCCGTCGGCGCCGACCGAGATCACGTTGCGGCGGTAACCGGCGTCGAGTTCGGGGGTTCCGCTCAGCGGTGTGCGGGTGCCGTCGCGGCGGACCAGTTCGGAGGTGCCGGAGATCGCGTCGGTGCCGTTGGTCTGCACACCCCAGGTGTCACCGGCCGGGTTCACCGCGGCGGCCCGGCTGCGGTCGGGGCCGATCAGTGTCGCGGTGCGGCCGCTGACCGACCAGCGGGTGGCCCTGGTGACGCCGCCGACGGTGACCTCGCCGGCTGCCTCGCCGAGGTCGGTGACGGCGGTGACCGCGCCGGAGGTGGCGCCGGCCGGCAGGGTCAGGCGCTGCTTCTGCCAACCGAGGCGGGGCACGGCCGCCCACCGGTACGGGGTCTCGACGATGGAGGTGTTGCCGTCCGGGCCGGTGGTGGTGACGCGGGCGGTGCCGCCGACCACACCGAGCGGGGAGACGTCCACACCGGTGACGGTCAGCTGCCCGCCCGGTCCGGCCGCCGGGATCGGCAGGAGGTGACCGCGCACCGGGGCGGCCGCCGCGGACGGGGCCGCGGTCATCGTGGCAACAAGGACGCCGGCCAGGACCGACGAGGTCAAACGCCAACTTTTGACATTGGTCATGGCAGATATTTATCAAGGCTGTGATATTGGCACAACCGTGCGTGCTCAGATCTTCAACCTCGACATCACCGGCGCCGAACCGCAGGACAGGCGGGCCCGGGCAGTCGCCGGGGGCGGCGGGACCGGAGCGGGGTTCCGCCGCGCCGCACCCCGAGGCCCGGCGGCCGTGGACCGGGGCGTGACACATGCGACCGCCCCAATTCATATTTGGCTTGTAGGTTTTGCGGTATGCATGTGGCGTTGGGGACGGACGGGGATCCGGGACTGGTCGAGGCCGCCGAGCAGGCCGGGGTCGCATTCGTCACGATCAGCGGGCAGAGCGGCATCGATGCGGGGGTGCGGGCGGCGTTCCTGTCCCGGCGTACCGCAGGAATCGGCCTTGTCCCCCAATTGCAGGCGGCGGTGACCGAACCGTTTCACCTGGCCACCCAGCTCGCCTCGCTGGATCACGCGTCCGGTGGGCGCGGCGGCTGGCTGGTCGGCGCCGACGACGATCCGGGCCGGTTCGCCGCCGTCGGCCAACCGGCGCTGACCGGAAACGATCTGTCCGCCGAGGTCGGGGACGTGATCGACGTGGCGCGGCTGTTGTGGGACTCGTGGGAGGACGACGCGATCGTCCGGGACACCACCACCGGCCGGTTCCTGGACGCCGACCGGGTGCATCACGTGAACTTCACCGGTGCCCGGTTCACGATCGCCGGACCTTTGATCACACCACGGCCGCCGCAGGGGCAGCTGCCGGTGGTCGGCGCGGACACCCTCGGCGTCACCGCCCGCCTGGACGTGGCACTGATCGACGCGACGACCGTGGACGAGATCACCGGCCGGGCGGTGCGCGCCCGGCGGAACGGGGCGGCGCTGGTGTTCGCCGAGGTGACCGGGCCGCCGCCCGATCTGCTGGACCGGCTGGCGGGGGTGGTCGACGGGGTGCTGCTGCATGCCGTCACCGGCGCGGACCTGCCCGCTGCGGTGGCCGCGATCGGACCACTCCCGCCGGCCCGCACCATCCCGCGCGGGACACCGGCCCGGGCCACCCCGCGGGAAACGCCGGACCGTGGCGGCCAGGAAGGGAACCCGGTTCGCGGCACGCTGCGCGAGGTCCTCGGCCTGGCCCGGCCGGCCAACCGTCACGCCACTGCCGGCTTGTAGAGAAGGCTCGTGAGCAGACTCGTGAGAAGGGGAGCCATGTTGCATCTGGGCGTGTTCTTCACCGGTGTCGGGCCCCAGTTGATCTGGACCGCTCCGGATTTCGCCGACCACACCCACATCGACACGTTCGTCGCGACCGCCCGCACCCTGGAACGGGGCCTGTTCGACGCGTTCTTCCTGGGCGAGGGATTACGCGTACGGGAAAACCGCGGCCGAGTTTTTGATCTTGATGTTGCCGGGCGTCCGGATGCGATCACCCAGCTCGCCGCGCTGGCCGCCGTCACCTCGAAGATCGGCCTGGTGGCGACGCAGAACACCACCTACAACTATCCCGCCGACCTCGCCCACCGCCTGGCCTCCCTCGACGTCTTGTCGGGTGGGCGGGCCGGCTGGAACATCGTGACCACCGACAACGCGTGGACCGGCGAGAACTTCCGGCACGGCGGCTGGCTTGCCCACGAGCGCCGCTACCAGCGGGCGGCCGCGTTCGTCGAGACCGCGAAGGCGCTGTGGGCGGGCGAGACGGTGGACCGCCACGACGACCTGATCGACGTCACCGCCCGCCTGGACGTCACGGCCCGGCCGGTGCTGTTCCAGGCCGGGGACTCCGACGGCGGCCGGGAACTGGCCGCCCGGCACGCCGACGTGGTGTTCTCCGCCAACACCGCCTTCGACAAGGCCGTCGCCTACGCCGCCGACCTCACCGAACGCCTCGCCCGGCACGGCCGCACCCGCGATGAGCTGCGGATCCTGCCCGGCGCGCAGGTCGTCCTCGGCGACACCCCGGCCGCCGCGCGGGAGAAGGCCGACTGGATTCTGCGGGAACAGATCACCGGGCCGCGGGCGATCGCGTTCCTGGAACAATACTGGGGCAAGGACCCGTCCGGGTACGACCCGGACGGCCCGCTGCCCGACATCGAACCCGCCGACGGGGAACTCGACCCGTCCCGCGGCACCCTGTCCATCGAGCACCGCACCGGCAAACTCGAACGCATCGCCGCGTGGCGCGCCCGGGGCCTGTCGATCCGGGAACTGGTGGTCGACGTGCAGCCACGCCACAACGTGTTCGTCGGCACGCCGGGGCAGATCGCCGACGAATGGGCCCGTTATCTGCGGTCGGGGGCGGTCGACGGGTTCAACATCGTGCCGCAGCTGCTGCCCGGCACCGTCGAGGACGTCGTCGACAAACTGGTCCCGGCATTGCAGGACCGGGGCCTGTACCGGACCGCGTACACCGGCAGCACACTGCGCGAACACCTGGAACTGCCGTCGTGACCCGCACCCTGGGCACGGTCACCGCGGCGGGTGGTTTCCCCGGCCCGTACGAGCTGGCCCTGGATCCCGCGGTGTCGACCCTGCAGACCGCGCAGCGGGTCGCGGTACGGGCCGAGGCCGCCGGGATCGACGCCCTGTTCGTGCCGGACCTGCTGGTGTTCGGGGCGCAGGGCACGATCGGCGCGCAGGAGCCGCTGGTGTTCGTGGCCGCGCTGGCGGCGGTCACCAGCCGGATCGGGTTGATCGCGACGGTGTCGACGACGTTCCATCACCCGTTCAACCTGGCCCGCCAGTTCGGCACCCTGGACCATGTCAGCAACGGCCGGGCCGGGTGGAACGTGGTCACGTCCTCGATCGGGGAGCAGAACTTCGGGCCGGGCGCGCTGCCGTCCCCGGCGTCGCGGTATGCGCGGGCGGCGGAGTCCCTGGACGTGGCGTTCGCCCTGTGGGATTCCTGGCAGCCGGGCGCGCTGCGGCCCGGTGCGGACGGCCGGGCGGTTCTGGACCCGTCCCGGGTGACCGCGATCGATCATGCCGGGGAGTTCTTCACGGTGGCCGGGCCGCTGAACCTGCCGCCGTTGCCGCAACACCGGCCGGTGATCATCCAGGCGGGGCAGTCACCGGCCGGGATCGCAGTGGGCGCGAAGTACGCCGAGGTCGTGTTCACCGCCCTGGCGACGTTGCCGGACGCGACCCGGTTCACCGCGGACATCCGGGCGCGGGCCGCCGCGTACGGCCGCGACCCCGCCCTGCCGTTGATCTTCTCGTCGTTGCACGCGACCTACGGCGCCACCGAGGCCGAGGCCCACGCTTTGGTGCGGCAGCGGCAGGAGGCCGTCGACTTCGACGCCGGGCGGCTGCTGCTGGCCGACATGCTCGGCGGTGGGGTGGACCTGTCGGCGGAGAAACTCGACGAGCCGCTGCCGGAGTCGCTGCTGCCGGACCTGGCCGCCCTGAACCGCCGCCGCGGCCGGGCCGAGATCTTCTCCCGCCTGATCCGCCGGGGTCACACGCTGCGGGAGCTGATCCTGGCCGCGCAGGACACCGGCCACTGGGCGGTGGCCGGCACCCCGTCGCAGATCGCCGACGCGGTGGAGCAACGGTTCCGGGCCGGAGTCCTGGACGTGATCTCCCTCAACAACCTGGCCGACGACCGGGAACACGACTTCGCCGTCAACGGGCTGCTGCCCGAACTACGGCGCCGGGGTCTGCTGCACGAGCCGTACCCGGGGCGCACGCTGCGGGAGAACCTGGGCCTGCCGCGACTCCAGGGCCGGGTGGCGCTCTAGGGCCGGGTGGCGCTCTAGGGCCGGGTGGCCGACAGCAGACGGTAGGGCAGCCGCCCGTACAGCCGGCCCTGTCCGGTTTCGGTCACCGCGGTCAGGCCGGCGGCGGTGAGCAGGGCGGGGTCGAGGTGGAAGTCGACGATGTGCAACCGGCCGCCGGGCGCCAGCACCCGCGCCACCTCCCGCAGCCCGGCCACCGGGTCGTCGAGGTGATGCAGCATCAGCGACGACAGCACCACGTCCACGGCACCGTCCGGCAGCGGCAGATCCGCGGCCCAGGCGTGCCGGAACTCGCCGTCCGGCACTTTGCGGCGGGCCCGGGCGAGAGCGGCCCGGTCCGGGTCGATACCGACAACCTTCACCGCGGGCGTACGCCGGACCAGGGCGGCGCTCAGGTTCCCGGTGCCGCAGCCGATCTCCAGCACCCGCGCTCCCGGCTCCACGCCGGCGGCGTCGAGCAGGCGGCGGTGCAGGCGCCCGGCGCCGAGCAGCCGCGACAGCGGGTCGTAGAGCGGCATCAGCCACGCCCGGCCGAGCCCGGGCAGGTAGTCACCGTCAGGGGTATGACGAAGTTTGGGCATGTCTCTAGCATCAGCGTCATGGCAGACAGCGCCAATGGCCGATCATCGGCGACGATGCGACGTTCTTGCGATCCACCGGTGGTCGGTTTCCCGCACCGGCCGGGTGTCCCGCCGACCGTGACGGCCCGGCTGCCCGGCCGGAGCCTGCACGCCACCGCCCACTCCCACGACTTCCTGATCCTCTTCTACGCCCGCCACGCGAGCGGAACCGTGCTGATCGACGACCAGGCGTGGGAGCTGCACGACGGCGACCTGTTCGTCCTGGCGCCGGGGCAGGTCGTCGCGTTCGACCGGCCGCCGGTGGACGGCTGGGTGGTGTGGTTCCCCGCCGACGCCGTCCGCGACGAAACACACCCGTCGTGGCGGTCGCATCCGCTGCTGTTCCCGTTCGCCCGCGGCGCCGACCGGGCCCAGCGCCTGCACGTGCCCGCCCCCGACCGCGACACGTGGACCGGCCGGTTCACCGACCTGGACACCGAACTGCGCGAACGCCGCGACGGCTATCCGGAGGCCGCGCACGCCCTGCTGAGCCTGCTGCTGGTCGCCGCCGCCCGGCTGACACCGGATCTGGCCGGGCAGCTGCGGTCGGCGCACGAACCACTGCTGGCCGCCGTGTTCGACGTCGTCGAGACCCGGTTCGCGACGACGTTGTCCCTGGCCGACGTCGCCGCCGCGGTCGCGCTCACCCCGGGGCATCTCACCACTGTCGTACGCCGCAAGACCGGCCGTACCGTCCAGCAGTGGATCACCCATCGGCGGTTGCAGGAGGCCCGCCGCCTGCTCACCGGCACGACACTGCCGGTCGCGGCAGTCGCCCGCCGGGTGGGCTACCCGGACGTCTCGTACTTCATCAAACGGTTCCGCGCCGAATTCACCATCACTCCGGCACAGTGGCGTGCCACCGCGGATCCCGGCCGGTGACCGCGAGCAGCTCACCGAGACGGTCGGTGCCGTCCGGGGCGGGCACGGCGGGACCGAACGCGCCCATCTTGCGGCCCATGTCCCCCATGATGTCCAGGAACTCCGCCGTCGGCGCCAGCAGGCCCGCATCGACGGTGTAGGGCTGACCGGTCGCGCGGGCCAGGTCCCAGCCGTGCACCACCAGGTCGACGACCATCATCAGCCCGAGCGTGCGCTGCGGCAGCCCCATCCCCGGCGACACCCCGTCCAGGGCCGCCGGATCCGCCCACGCGATGATCATGTCGTGGGCGTGCGACCGGAAATCGGCCCGCCAGTCCCCGGTCAGGCTGTCCGGGGTGTCCGTCCAGTCGACGTCCTGACGGGCGGCCAGGAGCTGGAAGTTACGGGCCACCTGGAACAGGTGGTTCAGCAGGTCCCGGACGGTGAACTCGGCACACGGCGTCGCCTGCCCCAGCTGCTCGTCACGCACCCCGGCGACCAGGGCCGCCGTCGCCGGGACCGCCCTGCCCAGCAGATCACTGATCTCAGTAGACATCGGCCCAGCATAGAAAAAGCGGCGGGCCGAATCAGGCACCCGGCCGGGTGATGGCGCCTTCGATCAGGGCCACCGTCGCCCGCGGATCGGCGACCTCCACCACCAGCCGGGCGTACGTCTCGTCCCGCAACGCGATCACCACCGCGTTCTGCGGATTCTTCACGTCCCAGAACACCTTCTCCCCGTCGCGGTGGAACGTGCCCGCCGTGATCACCCCGGGAATGTGGGCGCCGGGCGCACGCAGCCCCTTGGGTTCCCGGTCGATGCCCGGATCGGCGGTCGCCCCGGACACGTTGACCAGGGGAATCTCCAGACGGCTCTTGAGCGCCCACAGTTTGTCCAGCCCGCGGACCTCCACGACCAGGGTGGAACCGTCGATACGAACATCAGCCATGCTGGTCTCCTTCGGTGGTGGCACGCGCGCGCAGGCGTCGGCCCAGCAGCGCGTCGGTGGTCGCGGACGACCCGGTAGCGGCGTCGATCTCGGCCAGGGCGGCGGCCACCTCGGCGGCGACCTCCGGGTCCTCGCCGGCCCGGTCGGCGGCGGCGAGGATCAGCAGGTCCAGCGCCGGCTCCGACTCCACGGCGGGCAGGGCCGGGCGGATCCGTTCGGCCACCGCCCAGCGCAGCGCCCGCAGGTAGAGGCCGCGTTTGCTGCCGAACACCTGGTAGAGGCTGTTGCGGTGCACGCCGAGGCCGGTGACCAGGTCGTCGACGGAGATGCCGTCGTACGCCCGGCGGGTGAACAGGTCGGCGGCGGCGCGCACCACGTCGGTCTCGTCGAACGCTCGGGGTCGTCCCATGACGATCACCCTAAAGTGTTCAGGAACGACCAGTCAAGAACGAGCGTTCCTTATCTCAGGGGGTCCGTCATCATCAACGGCTCATCCACTATCTCCACCTCACCGTTGATCTCCGCAGCCGTCACCCCCACCAACTGCAGAAAACGCCCACCCAACTCCGGATCCTCCGCCAGGATCAGCATCGTCAACCGACTGTCCGGCCCACCCGAATGCGGAAACCCCGTGATCGGCCCCCGCATGTCCAACCACAAACCGTCCTCAAGCGGCTCCGGCAGACTGTTCGCATACGCCGCCACCCGGTTCAACAACACGAACGGCCACTGCGGCGGCTCCTGCTCCCCCGCACCGCGCAACCGGAACGTCAACTCCAGACCCCACCGTTGACCCAGCCCGTACGTCACATAATGCCAATGACCATCCGCCGGATACACCGAACCCGCCTGCAGATCATGCTCCCCAGGCACATACGACACATGCCACGGCGCCGCCCGCGGATACAACCGGTTCAACGACTCGGTGACGAACTCCCACATCATCCCGGCATTCGATCATGATCGGTGGACTCCCCGGCAGTAGCGGGGTGCCACCCACGCCGACGACCTCGCACCACCACCGCCACCACCAACCCCGCCAACACCACCAAACCAGCACCACCAGCAGCGAAAAGACCCGCCCGATCCCACTCCGGACCACCCCGCCGCGCCACCGGCACCGGCGACGCCGGCTCCACCGCCGCCAACTTCGGCCCCGCCTGCTCCGTCAACGCCCGATACGGATTCAGCAACCCCACCCCGAACCCGTCACTCCGCGCACCACCCGGAGCCGGATCCGCCGACCGCAACAACCGCCGCCCGATCTGCTCCGCACTCTCCGCCGGAAAACGCTCCCGCAACAACGCCGCCGTCGCCGCCACGAACGGCGCCGCAAAACTCGTCCCCTGCACCCCCCGATGACCACTGATCGGCGCCAACGCCGTCACCGCCTGACCGAACGCCACGATGTCCACGTGCTCCCCGGTCTGCGAGAACGACGCCAGCGAACCATCCGGCGCCACCGCACCCACACCGATCACCCCCGGATAACCCGCCGGGAACGCCACCCCACCATCCGCACCGTCGTTACCCGACGCCGCGACCACCACCACATCAGCCGCCACCGCCTCCGCGATCGCCGCCCGCACCGCCGGATCCTGCGCCGGCATCACCAGCGAAATGTTCAACACCGACGCCTTCGCCTGATTCACCGACCACCGGATCGCCTGCGCGAACGACGCCGCACTCGACGCCCCCGACCCGGAACCCTCCACGTCCTCGTCCTCGCTCACCCGCACCGGCACGATCGTCGCCCCCGGCGCCAAACCCTGCACCCCGGTGTTCGCATCCGGCTGACCAGCGATGATCCCCGCCACCGCGGTACCGTGCCCCGGACAGTCCGACAACGCGTTCGCCGCCTTGTGCAGAAAATCCCGGCCCTTCAGGACCTTCCCGGCCAACTGCGGATTACGCGGATCCACCCCCGAATCGATCACCGCCACCCGCACCCCCGCACCGGTCGCCAACCCCGCCAACCGCGACGGCGCATACGCCTTCAACTCCGCCGGCACCCCCGGCGACGTCACACCCGCCCCCGTACACGTCGCCGCCACCGCCGGACCCGACACAGGCACCACCACACCCGCGACCAGACCCACCACCACCGCCGCCACAAAACGCAACAAACCCACCCCCGCAAACCCCCAACGACCGGCGTGGATGCTACCGGCCACCGGTTGCCCCACCACCACCCCGGCCGATAAGTTGAAGCCGGCCAATCTGCGGCGAATGAGGAAAACCGGTGAAACTCCGGTGCGGTCGCGCCACTGTGAGCCAGCCCCGCCGGCAAGCCAGAACGCTCACGCGCCGCAGACCCCATCGATCGGGACGCGTCATCCCGAAGGAGGAACACCCCGCCATGCCCAAGGCACAACCACTCGCCATCCCCGCGGCCTCCCCCCGCCTACTGGCCACCGCCGCCGGCTTCACCACCATCATGCTGCTCCTGGCCTACCTCGTCGCCTTCGACCAGGGCACCATCTCCCAAAGCGGCATGTACCTGCACGAACTCATGCACGACGGCCGCCACCTGCTCGGCGTCCCGTGCCACTGACCAACCCCACACCCGGCTACATCCAGCTCCTGCTCCGCGGCCTCCTCGCCGGCCCTCGTGGCCGGCCCTCCGTTGTTCACCACAGATGACGGCTACTGAACAACCCCACAACCCTGTTCGCTCAAGCCATGACACGCATCAAAGCCGCCGCAGCCCTCGCTGCCGCCGCACTCCTGCCCACCGCCCTCGCCGCCACACCCGCGCAAGCAGCACTCGCCGCCTGTGACTGCCCGTCCGGCTACTCCTGCTACTGGACCGGCCTCAACGGCACCGGCCAGCGCTGGGTCGCCCCCACCTGCGGAACCCACTACCTGAACGAGCCGTTCAAAGACAACATCTACTCCGCCAAGAACGGCGGCAGCGACCTCGCCATCATGTACCAGCTGAGCAACGGCTGGTGGGAGCTCAAGGGCTACCTCTACCCCGGCGAACAGGGCAACTTCCACGCCTATACCGGCATGGACGTCGTAGCCATCGACTGCTGACCACAGGCGCCGGGCCTGGCGTGGCCCGGCACCTGCTACCAATGACGCCATGCACACGATCACCGTCGACGATCTCACCGGGCCCGCCATCGCCGCCCTCCTGCAGGAACACGTCGACGACATGCGCCGCATCAGCCCACCCGACAGCAAACACGCCCTCGACCTCGACGGCCTGAGGCAACCCGCAATAACCCTCTGGACTCTGTACGACGAACAACAGCTCCTCGGCTGCGGCGCCCTCAAACAACTCACCCCCACCACCGGCGAAATCAAGTCGATGCGCACCGCCACCACCGCCCAACGCCGCGGCGTCGCCTCAGCCCTGCTCACCCACCTCATCGACGAAGCCCGCCACCGCGGATACACCGACCTCTACCTGGAAACCGGCACCGACCCGTACTTCACCCCCGCCCACACCCTGTACACCCGCTTCGGCTTCACCCCCTGCCCACCCTTCGCCGACTACCGCCCCGACCCGCACAGCACCCACTTCACCAAGGCCCTCCGGTGACCGGCACCCACTGGGCCACCACCGCCGTAACCCACGTCCGCAACCAGGCCCACGGCGAACCGATCGACCCCACCTGGCGCGTCACCCTGCACTTCCACCCCGACCGCGCAACCGGCGACACCACCATCCTGCGCGCGATCGCCACCGACAGCCGCTACCGCTCCCAGTTCGAAATCGGCACCAGCAACGGCGGCATGACAGCCCACCCCGGCGGCGACCGCTGGAACTGGGAATCCCGCCTCTTCAGCGGCGCCTACGACCAGGCCCCACCCACCGCCCGCCCGGTATACGGCTCCCTCAACCACCGCATGCGCCCCTACGGCGGCTCACCCCGCTTCGGATCCGCCCACCTGCGCCTCAACACCGCCACCCTGACCCGCACCACCCTGTGCTACCCCGACAGCGTCTTCGAACCCGTAGCCCTCGCCACCACCGACCGCTGCGCCCTGATCGAGTTGGCCGACACCGACGACCAGGACCTGCTCGACGACTACATCGAGGCCCACGTACACGGAGGCGTCATCCTCACCCGAGACGCCGAAGCCCTCGTCCTGGACCCCAGCTTCCGCAACACCGAGATAGAGACCGACGCCCACCTGCTCGGCATCCCCGTCCAATGGCACCAGGGCTTCCAGACCGACATCGACGAGATCGCCGCCCACCCCGACTACCGGGGCCCCGAGATCGTCAAAGCCGCGACCCGGATAGCCCAGCAGGGTCTCCTGAACCCCCGCATCATCGGCGAAGCGGTCCACAAAGCCGAATACGACCCCCAGACCCTCAAACGCGTCTGGCACTACACCGCACGCTTCGGCCACCCCGGGAAGACTCCTCGGTGATCGACCGGACTGCGGTGCGCGATGTGCGAGGCGACTCGGGCATCATCGTTCGAGAACTGCTCGACCGACTCGAACAACAACCGGATGCCGCCCTGTGGAAAGAACTCGACAGCCGGCTGGTAGTCGAGGCCGAATGCTGCTGCTCAGCAGGATTCGCCGCCCTGCCCGCACTCAGCCGGCTCGCCCGGTCCGACGACACCGAGCAGCGTGACCGGGCGCTGGACCTCGCCGCGGTGATCACGCGGACGCCGCATCGAAATCACGAGGACGACCATCTGGCGTCATCGGCGGCCACGGGCACTACTCGGCAATCCGCGACCACGACGACGGCGACATACATCGAGTTCCGCTCCGCCCAGCCGCCCCGGCCGACCTGAGCGGAATACCTCGATGGATGTACGACACCGCGATCGCCGGCGAAGACCTGATCCTGGCTGACGGCCTCACCCACCTCTTCGGCCAAGCCGAATGCAGCGCGTGCGGGAGCACGTTCGCCCTGGCCGACTGGTTCGAAGCGGAGAACAGTCCCGCCCAACCGATAGATCCCATCGTGCCGAGAACCGACCGCTCAAGCTGATCCCTGCTCCCGACGTCGGGAGTGAACCCGCAGCCCTCCGCCCGGCAAGACCTTTGTGGTGTCGGCGAAGCCGTCCTTGTAGGTGTTCAAAGGTGCGGCTTGCCGCACTACCTCTAAGGTTTCCTAGGACACTAGTTTGATTGGCTGGCCCCGGAAGAGCACCAGCTACCCGTGCTGAAGCAGCCGCCAAGCTTCAAAATTGGACGGGCGATAGTCCCACCCGACCCCGCGGGCGGCCAGCCATGACGGGCGATGAGCTGCGAAGATCCGTTCAAGCGACGGCGAGTAAATCTGCTGGTAGATCGACATCCACCCCCTCACGGATGCCCCAACGAGGGGTACCGAAGCCGGCTGCCCACCCTGGAAGACTGCGGGTGACCACCGCCCACAACACCAGCCACGGGGACGCGGTGGGTGCGGCGTACCCAAGTAGGGTTTTGGATCGTGCCTTTTGCTGACGAACTCATTGGTGTCCGGGCTGCTGACGGGCTGGTCGATGCCATCGCCGGGGTGGTTCCCGGGGAGCCGCTCGGGACGCTTCGGGCGGCGCGGGATCGGCTGGACGGGCTGGCTCTGCGGGAGCGCGCCGACCTGCTGCGGGACGCGCTGCTCGCCGATGTTCCGGGCAATTACCCCGAGCTGGCGCGGGTGGTGCGGGCCGCGACGCCGGCGTTCAGTGGGTGGATGGTCTGGCCGGTGACCTCGGCGGTGGCGTCGAAAGCGGTCACCGACGGCGGTACGGAGGCGTTCGACGACGCCCTGGCGATCATGGCCGAGTTGACCGGGCTGCTGACTGCCGAGTTCGCCGTCCGGACTCTGCTGCGGCACGACCTCGACCGGGCGCTCACCACCATGCTCGGGTGGGCCGGCTCGGACGACGCCGATGTGCGCCGGCTCGCCTCGGAGGGCTCCCGGCCCTATCTGCCCTGGTCGGTGCGGGTTGCGGGGATTCTCGGGCGACCCGGCGCGACCGTGCCGATTCTGGACGCGCTGTACCGGGATCCGAGCGATTACGTCCGCCGTTCGGTCGCCAACCACCTCAACGACCTCAGCCGCGATCACCCGGACCTGGTCGTCGACACCGCCGCCCGCTGGCTTTCCGCCCCGGCGGCCACCACACTCCCCCTCGTCCGTCACGGCCTCCGCACGCTGATCAAACGTGGTCATCCGGGTGCGCTGGCCCTGCTCGGTTTCGGGGCCGACCACGAGACGCTGAGGGTCGGCGACCTCACCCTGGACCGGGACGTGGTGGCGCTCGGCGAGGCAGTCGAGTTCCGGACGACGATCACCAACGACGGCGCAGTGCCGGCCCGGCTGGCCATCGATTACGTGGTCCATCACCGCAAGGCGAACGGCACAAGAACCGCAAAGATCTTCAAACTGACGACGGCCACGATCAACCCCGGAGACACGCTTGCGGTACGCCGGAAGCACCAGTTCCGTCCGATCACGGCCAGGCGCTACTACTCGGGTTCACACGGCATCGCTCTGCTGGTGAACGGCGTAGCCACTCCGACAGCAGAGTTCGACCTGACGGTTGATGAGTGACACGGCGCACCCCGCCTAGGGCGTCCTAGGACAATAGGTTGAAGCGGGTGCGCATCAGGATCCGCCCGAGCATGTTCTTCCCGTTCCCGGTCCGGCCTCTCCCCCAGTAGTGGTCGGAACCGGTGTCCTCGACGATCTCCTCATCGCCGGTATCCAGCAGAACGGCCCGGATATCGGCGTGCGCCCGGAACTTGGCCAGGACCGCCCGGCGCATCACGTCGTCCTTGACCCGTTCCCAGTCCCGGCGCAGCGGCCGCCCCCGATCACGCCCCACCTCAGCCGCCCGCAGCGGATCCGGCGCCCGCCGAACAGCGTCGGCATGCCGGGTGCCGGCGAACTTCTGCGCCTGGAAGTAGTGCTCAGAGGTGGGCCACCACTGGCCGTCGAGGTCGAACCCGTGATCGGAGAAGTTGGAGAAACAGCCGTACGGGACCTCGTCGGCCCCATAGAAGTAGATCGTCACCTGAGCCCCGGTGCAGTGGTAGTGGCCCCGCACGCTGCCACGGAACCCGGCGAGCGGACAACTGAATTCGCCAAACCCTATACTCGCATGCGAGTATTCGTACGCGAGGAATCGGCGAAGGTGGGATCACCGTGACGAAACGCAGGGTCAGCAACCTCATGGCGCTCGCCGTGCTCGCGGTGCTGGCTCAGCGCCCGATGCACCCCTACGAGATCGCGACGACGCTGCGGGGGCAGGGCAAGGACGGCGACTTCGAGATCAAGTGGGGTTCGCTCTACACGGTCATCCGCAACTTGGACAAGCACCACCTGGTCGCCGCGGTCGGCAGCAGTCGTGCGGGCGCCCGTCCGGAGCGGACCGTCTACCGGATCACCGGCGACGGGCGGGACGAGCTGGTCGACTGGGCTCGCGAGCTGGTCCGCACCCCGGTCACCGAGCGCACCCGGTTCCGGGCGGGGCTGTCGGTGCTCAGCATCCTGCGGCCGGACGAGGCGGTCGAGTTGCTGCGACAGCGCCTGGACCTGACCCGGGAGAGCATCACGGCGGCCCGCGCGTCGCTGGCCGGCCACGCGGGGCGGGTGCCGCGGCTGTTCCTCGTCGAGGTGGAGTACGACCTGGCGATCCAGGAAGCGGAAGCCGCCTGGATCGCCGCTCTGGTCGCCGATATCACCGACGGCGTGTTTCCCGGCCTGGAGGCCTGGCGGGTTTTCCACGAGACCGGCGAGATCCCGCCTGAACTGGCCGAACTCGCGAAGAACGACCACCAGCAGGAGTAGCCCGGAGGAGACGGCGATGCCCGGAGTCCGAACAGCGATCATCATCGGCGGCGGTATCGCCGGTCCCGTGACGGCACTGGCGCTGCGCCGCGCCGGCATCGAGGCGACCGTCCACGAGGCCTACCCAGCCGGCGGCGGCGAGCTGGGCGGCACTCTCACGCTCGCGCCCAACGGTGTCGCCGCGCTGAGCCATGTCGGTGCCGACGAGGCGGTCGTCGCACGGACGACACCGATCACGCGGCAGATCATGACGGCCGGGGACCGGCGGGTGGAACTGCCGGCCCTGCGCGGTGCTCCCCCGCTGCGGGTCATCTCCCGAGGCGACCTGCACCGGACACTCGGCGAGCTGACCAGCGCCGCCGGCATCACCGTCGCCTACGAGAAGCGGATGACCGGCGTACGGCAGGGCCCGGCCGGTGTCACCGCCGAGTTCGCCGACGGCGGCACCGCCACCGCGGACATCCTGATCGGCGCCGACGGTGTCCGGTCCATCACCCGCCGGCTGATCGACCCGCAGGCGCCCGGGCCGCGGTACACCGGAACGCTCGGCTTCGAGGCGGTGGCGAGTGCGGAGGTCGGCGTCGAGCCCGGCACGCTGACGTTCGGTTTCGGGCGGGGCGCGTTCTATCTGTACTGGCCGGAGCCGGGCGGCGGCACCCGGTGGGGTGTCAACCTGCCGTGGCCGCGGTCGTTGACCGTGCCCGAGGCGCGGGCGGTGGGCACGGCGCGGTGGGCCGGCATCCTCCGGGACACGTTCGCCGCCGACCGGCCCGGCCACGATCTGTCGTCGACCACCGATCCGGACGGCCTGCAGATCGCCGGGGCGATGCAGATCATGCCGCCGGTCCCGCACTGGCACCGGGGCCGGATGGTGCTGGTCGGCGACGCGGCGCACGCGCCGTCGAGCACCTCCGGTCAGGGTGCCTCGCTGACTGTCGAGAGTGCGGTGCAACTGGCCCGCTGTCTGCGCGACATCGCGGATGTCCCGGCCGCGTTCGCGACGTACGAGCGGTTGCGGCGCGGCCGTGTCGAACGGATCGCCGCCCGGGCGGCCCGCATCAACCAGGCCAAGGTTCCGGGCCCGCTGGCCCGGGCTCTGATGCCGGTCGTCATGCCGGCCCTGGTGAAGCTGATGAGTCCCGAGCGGACGATCGGCCCGGACCACCGGTACACCATCGACTGGGCCTCACATGCCGAGCACCGTGGGGGTGGGCGGGGCGCCCTTGCGGAGTAGTTCGGACAGTGGGGTGGCCAGGTCTCGTGGGGAGAACAGGTCGGGGCCCCGGTAGGTGGCGATGTCACGCAGTGGCCACCAGCGCAACTCGGTGATGTTCTCGGCGGCGAGTTCGGTGTCGGAGAGGGCTCCGTGGGGGCGGAACTTGTCGGTGCGGATCAGGAAGTAGTCGTTGGCTGTGGTGGCGAACTCCTGCCTCCACACGTACGGCGGATCGGTCTCGACCGTGAGACCCACCTCCTCGGCCAGCTCGCGGCGTAGCGCCGTCAACGGCATCTCGCCGGGTTCCAGGCCTCCGCCGGGGGCCGCCCACACCACCTGGCCCGGTGGGTCGGGCAGGAGGTGCCGGCACAGCAGGATCCGGTGGTCGGGGGTGACGATCAGGGCCCGGGCCGAGTGCCGGCGCGGCGGTTCGTCGCGGCAAGGGACGCCGGTGAGCATGTTGCCGGTGGCGCCGGTGATCACCTCGTCGAGGCGGGTCCGGGTCCGGAGCAGGTCGGTGATGGTCCGGTCGATGCGGGCGCGTTCGGCCGTCAGGCGGGTGACCAGGGCGGGTGTGGCCCGGTCGCCGGTGACGCACGGCAGCAGCTCGACGATGGTGCGGCTGCTCAGGCCGGCCTGGTACAGCTCCTGGATCAGCTCCACCCGGCCGACCGCGCTGTCGGGATAGCGGCGCCGGCCGCTGGTGGTGCGCTCGGCGGTGAGCAGGTCCTGTTCCTCGTAGTAGCGCAGCGCCCGGACGCTGACTCCGGTCCGGGCGGCGAGTTCACCGATACGCATGACTTGATTCTGACGTCAACGTCAGGTTCTAGCGTGACCGGCATGACCACCACACCGATCGTGTCGATCAAACCGCTCACCATCACCACCGAACACCGGGACCATGACCTGCGGGTACGGGTGACCGCCCCGCTCACCGGCGACGATCTCCCGGTCGTGGTGTTCGTGCACGGGTTCGGTGCGAACCTGGACGGTTACGCGCCGCTGACCGACCACTGGGCCGCCCACGGGTTCGTGGTGATCCAGGCGACCCACCACGACGCCCCCGGGGATCCGGCCGCCTGGCGTCTTCGGGTCCTGGACGTGCGGCGGATCCTGGACGAACTCGGCAGTCTGGCGCCGCGGGCGGATCGGAGCCGGGTGGTCGCGGCCGGGCATTCGTTCGGGGGCCAGACCGCGGGTGTCCTGGTGGGGCTGCGGGTCACCGACCCGGTGAGCGGGGTGGCCGAGGATCTGTCCGATCCGCGGGTGATGGCGAGCATCCAGCTGGCCACGGCCGGTGCGGGTGGTGACCATCTGACGCCGTTCGCGCTGGAGCACGCGCCCTGGCTGCGGGAGCAGGACTTCTCGCACATGACCAGGCCGGGGCTGGTGGTCGCCGGGGATCGGGACGAGTTGCCGCTGTCGACCCGGGGGCCGTCGTGGACCACCGATCCGTACACGTTGCGGGGCGGGGACCGGAGTCTGGTGGTGGTTCCGGGTGGGGAGCACTTCCTCGGCGGTATCTCCGGTTATCGGGTGGCGGAGACCACCGACGAGGATCCGGAGCGGGTCGCCCTGGTCCAGAGGGTGACGCTGGAGTTCCTGCGGCGGGTCACGGGCGTGAAGGACCGGTAGTTCGCATACGCCCGGCGGCCGCGCCGTCGGCCTGGTGCGACGCCCTGCTCGCGGGGTCGGAGCAGCGCTGTTCGCCGGGCGTACGAAAAAACCGGTCCTTCTCTTAGATCACGCTCCGTCGAGGACCGGGATGAGGATCCGCTCCTCGTAGTCCAGGTGGCTCTCCAGTTCCGTGGCCAGCGTGTCGACCGTGCCGATCAGCGTGTCGCCGGTCAGGGACGGGTCGGTGAGGGCTTTCTGCAGGCGTTCCAGCAGCTCGGCGACGGTGTGGTGTTCGGCCCGGAGTCTGGCGACGGCGGGTGCCAGGTCCGGGCGGTTCGCCTCCAGCCAGGGAAACATGCCCTCGTCCTCGCGGCTGTGGTGGCCGTGCAGGCCGGCACAGACGGTGAGGCAGTTGACCCGAAGTTGGGCACCGAGGCCGGAGCCGCCGGAGTTCGTGATCTCGGTGCGGATGATCGACAGTTCGCGGCGGAACGCGTCGTGCACGATCCGCAGCATCTCCCCGGGGCCGGCCGCGACCGTGTTCGGCGGGCCCGGCACCGGGATCGGGACCAGGGCGACCACCGGGATGGTGCGGCCGGAGCGGCGCTGGTAGTCGGCCCAGCCGGAGTCCTGTTCGACGGCGCGGGCGAACGCCTCGTCGCGTTCGGCGCCGGTCAGGACCACGGCGGTCGCCTGGTGGACGAAGACGCCGTCCTCGACGGTGACGACCGGTTCGGCGCGGATGTTGTGGTACCAGGCGGGGTTCTTCGGTGCGCCGCCGGCCGAGGCGATCACCAGGTTCCGGTCCCCGTCGGGCAGGTAGCCCAGGGGCACGGTGTGCGGGCGGCCGGTGCGGGCGCCGGTGGTGGTCAGCAGGAGCAGGCGGGCGCCGTCGAACATGCCGCCGACCCGGCCGTGGTTGGCACGGAACTCGCCGATGATTGACGTATTGAAGTTCATTCAGCACTTTCTGTCGTGGGATCCCGGAAGAGGCGAAGATCACGACAGAACGGCGGAGCGCGGGGCGACCGCGCTGACCTCACAGGTCAGCCGGGTGCCCCACTCGGTAATGGCACGAAGCCGACCCGGCAGTCACACAGGTCACTCTAGTACAAGCCAAGTATCCTCACCGCCCGTGCGCCCTTATTCGAAGATCGTCGCCGCGTTCCTGCTCCTGCTGCCCGTGGCGGCCTGTACGCCGGACAGCGAGCCGGAACCGTCGGTGTCCGCCGCGGCAACGCTGGAGGACAGCGGCGACCCGGTCTTCGACCAGGCCGGCCTGGCGGACCTGATGGCGCGGCTCACCGAGGACAACAACAAGGCGAACGCGGCCCTGGACTCGACGGCTGTCGCCCTGTACGAGGCCGAGGCGGCGATGGAGGCGGATCAGGCGTCCCTGAACGCCACCCCGTCGGAGTACTCGATCAAGCCGTTCACCTACGAGCCGGTGGGCTCGCACATCCCGGGTGTGCTGTCCGGCGCGGACTTCTTCGTGGTGGAGTCGCGGACGTCGTTCGGCGGGGCCAGCTACCCGCTGATCATGGCGAAGTTCGGCAGCGAGTGGCGGCTGAGCCACTACGTGGGCCTGGAGGCGTCGCTGCCGGAGATCAAACGGGACGCCTCCGGCAACGCCGAGGTCGTCGACGCCGCGGACAGCACGGACACGCTGATCGCCGCGCCGCGGGCGGTCGCCGAGGCGCACGCCCGGCGGATCACCGACCAGCCCGCCGAGGACCCGCTGTTCGGTGCGGACACCACCACGGGCGACGTGGTGAACCCGGAGCAGATGCTCGTCGACATGAAGTTCGTCCGGGACAACACGCTGGTCCCGGCCGAGTCGGCCACCTATACGTCGGCGGTGTCGAAGTACCCGGTCCGGGCGCTGCGGACCATCGACGGCGCCGCGGTGGTCGCATACTCCACGGTCACCGACATCGTCGGGGCCAACCCGGGCCGGCAGGTGTTCATCCCGCAGTACCGGCGCAAGCTCGGCACCAACACCGGCGCCGGTACGCAGAAGCTGAAGCGGCTGACGGCGTGGTGGGTGCTGGTGCCGGTCAAGGGCAGCGCGCTGCCGGTAGCGGTCCTGGGCGGCAAGTCCACCGTCATCGCGGTGGGCTGAGTACCCGGTAGACGAACCCTTTGATCCAGGCGGTGGTGGCCAGCCACAGCACCCGCACGACGCCGGCGCCGGTCAGCACGGTCTCCCCGGCCACCGCCGCGATCCGGTCCATCACCAGCAGGGCGCGGGCGTAGTCGTCCTTGTCGTCCTGCAGCTCCCACAGGCGTTCGGCCTTCTCCCAGGCCAGGGCGCGCGTGGAGTAGACCAGGATGCGCTGGCTCCAGTCGTCGAGGTCGCCGACGCAGCGGTCGATCTGCATCTGCCAGGCGGTGGCGAACCGGCGGCGCAACGGTGGGATGTGCGCGTAGAAGATCCGGTTCACCACCAGGTAGTCGGGGTGCTGCGGGCCGTCGCCCGGCTAGCCGAGCCGCTGCCAGGTGGCGATCAGGGCGAGCGCCAGGTCGTGGTTGATGTGCGCGTTGACACCGAGGACCGCCGCCTCCAGGGGGCTGATCCGGTGGTCGTGGGCGCGCCGGAAGAGGACCTCCCAGGCGTCCGGGGTGTCGACGCCGGGCGCGGCGCCCCAGGAGGCGAGGGCGGTGAAGTAGAGCCGGGCGAACTCGACGTCGAGGACCTCGAGGAAGACCGGGTCGGTGACGTCCGTACCGCGCAGGTGGGCCTGGACCTGTTCGGTGATGGTCAGGTAGAGCGCGTTGAAGGCGGCCACCCGGTTGGTGCCCGGGCCCGGTGGCAGCGAGTCGAGGATGACCTGGATCAGTTTCAGGCGGGCGACCACACCGTCGATGTCCTCCGGCGGGTCGAGCAGGGCGGCGTTCATCTCCAGGTGGGCGGGCGCCCAGCCGCGGTCGCAGGGCGGCGCGCCGGTCAGTTGCTGCCGGCAGTCGTGTAGTCGTATCGCGCTCGTCTCGGCGCGCTCTCGGTCGAACCGCACCACGATGACCCCCTCATCGGTGAGGGATCCATGGTGGACTCGCGGGCGAGAGATGCGCGTCGGGCATCCGGCCAGGGGTCTGTCGGATGCCCGACGTATCAGATCGTGTCGGCCCACTCCACGACGAGGCGGAACATCGGGGCGCGGCCGGCGAACATCGACGCCCAGTCGCGGGTGTCGTAGCCGCCGCCGCGCGGGTTGGTCCACGCCAGCGACAGCATCCGCGGGGCCAGCCAGAAGTACTTGGCCGCGCCGGTGACCCGGATCGCCCGGTGCACGTCCGCGGGCGAGGCGACCGCCGCCATGCCGCGGGCGTAACCGTCGCCGACCGCGGCGAGCACCGCGTCCAGCTCGGACACGTCGGTGTGGCCGTCCCAGAACGTGTCCAGGGCCAGGTTGGCGGCGTCCGCACCGATCGCGCCGGGGCCGGTGAACGCCCAGTCGAACAGCACGCCGGTGCCGGCCAGGTTCATCGGCCACACGTCGTGGTGGCACAGGGTGCGCGGCAGGGCTCCGGCGGCGTCCAGCAGCTCGTGCCGCCGGTCCCACAGGCGGCGCAGCCCGGCGCGCAGCTCCGGCGGCCACGCCTCGTGCGCCGCCGGGTGGTCCCAGTCCAGGTCGTCCGGGATCGGCTGGGCGAGGGTGTAGTCGCGCAGGAAGTCGCGGGCCAGCCAGTCGGTGGTGGTCGTGTTCCCGGCCTGGCCGAGGCCCAGCCGGTAGGCGAACTCCCCCGGGTCGCCCGGCCGGCCCGGCACGTCCTCGAGGAGCATCGTGATCGAACCGTCCGGGTTCTCGGTCATCTCCAGCAGCTCCGGCGCCCGGATGCCGCCCGCCGCGAACGCGGTCGTGGCCAGTCCGGTCGAGTAGGCCAGGGGCTCGCGCCGCCAGTAGTTGAAGTGTCCCGGGTCGTCACTGGCCGCCAGGTGCGCCGACGCTCCGGCCCGGCGCGGGGTCACGATCTTGCGGATCGCCGTCCCGCTGCCCCGCGGCACCCGCCACACCCCGCCGGTGACCTCGTTGGACGTGTTGTGGGCGAGTAGTTCGGTCATCAGATTCCTCCGTGGATACTCCGGCCCTCAGGACTCCGTTGGGCATCTCGCAAACCGGACACCGATTCCATGCCCGGCGAGGCTCTGACCTCGGCTGGGCATCGACGTTCATGCGCATCGTCGCGACGGTCTGGTCATTCGCCAACGCAGTCCCTCAGGCCGGAGAGGAAACGGACCCCTGCGGAGCAGGTCAGGAATAGCCGATTCGCCGTCAGGGCGGATCGGCGTGCACCCCGAT
>NZ_BOMG01000098.1 GCF_016862075.1 Actinoplanes couchii
TCAAGCGATGCGAAGATCGCTCGACTAAGACTGTGGGTTCCTCCAGGACGGCCGCGCCGGGCCCGATAACCGGTCCCGCTCGCTCGCCCGTCTCCCTGGCGGCCCGGTAAACATTACTACCCCTCCAGACCAACGCCAAATCGGGGTACCGCGACGGCGCTCACACCGAAAAATCGCCAGATTTCCTCAAGTTCCGAAATGCGATGCGCCCTGGCAGATCCCCACCAAGGACATGACCAGCAAAGACAGCCGGAATGCCCGAGCGGCCGGGAAAGCGGCACGGCAGCGAGGCCCGACGTCAGCACACAAGGGCACAGAAGTCGGGACAGCAGCGAGGCCGAGGACAGCACGGCAAGGGCTCAAGTGATCGACACCGCGGCGAGAGCGATCGACGCCGCAGGGAGAGCGATCGACGCCGCAGCGAGGCCGGAGGTCAACCCGACGAGGTCCCACGCGATCGACACCGCACCAAGAGGTGGGAAGAACACGGCAGGGCCGGGATGGCGACCCGGCACGGGAGGAAGGCCGGGCAGGTGACGGGAGCACGGAGTCAGCGACGGGCCCGGCGGAGCGGGCTTCCCCACGGGGGCGGCCCCCAGCGGAGAACGCGCTGAGCTGGACGATGTCCACGGGTAGTGCGGCGTCCTATTCCTGGAGACGTGCATGGGTAGGCGTATCAGAGGAAGGAAGAAGCCGCAGGAAAGGACCGCCGTGACCGAGGGGGAAGCCTGGAGGGGAAGCGGACGCCGCGTTTGATCGAGGGACCGGGGAAAGGACGACCGGTGGCGAGAACCGGCGGGACGGGGGCTGTGTCGCGTGCGCGGAGGGCATATAACCGACGCATGCGCACTGATGAGCTGGCCGATCTGATCGCCGAGGTTCCCGGCACCGAGGTGACCGCGGTTCCCGGCATCGTCAAGGTGCATGTGCCGGCGATCGGGGACACCGCACGGCTGCTCTTCCGGGATGTGCTGGACGCCTACGAGGTCGCGGTGCCGACCGGGGCTCCGGCCGTACAGGTGGATCTGAAGCGTGGTCGTGAATCCCTTCCGGTGATCTTCACGGTGGACGACGTGGTCTTCGCGCCGGTCTATGCCGATTCGGTGGTGGATCCGGAGGACGAACTGCTGGTGCCGGCCATGCCGGGGATGCTCGGCTATTCGGAGATGCACCGGGACGTGCGGGCGCTGGGCAAGGCGATCGACGATCCGGCGCTGGAGCTGGATCCGGAGATGCTCGCGGCCACCCTGCTGGCGCACCGGTGTTTCATCGCCGGCGCGGTACGGGTCGGTCTGTGGCCGCTGCGCGTGGCGGCCTGGTGGGAGTACACGTCGGCACGCTCGGCCAAGCAGATCCGGATGGCCCGGTTCCGCCCCGACGAGGACTGGGACCGCCTGATGACCGGCGTGAAGGAGGCCCGTCGCACGACGGCGCCCGCCGAAATCTGAAGCCACGCTGAAAAGGAATTCGGTGCGGGCCGCGGCGGGGGCAGGATCGTGGCATGACGACGGAACTGCGCAAGATCTTCAACACCGAGGCTTTTCGGTACGATCGGGTGCGCCCCACATATCCCCCGCAGATCTTCGACGACCTGGCCTCGGCAGGTGTCCCGCCACCGGCGAGCGTCCTGGAGATCGGCCCCGGCACCGGCAAGGCGACCGTCCCGTTGGCGGAGCGCGGTTACCGGGTCGTCGCCGTGGAGTTGGGCCCGGCGCTGGCCGAGGTGGCCCGCGCCAACCTGGCGGCGTTCCCCGGGGTGACGGTGGAGGTGGCCGATTTCGAGCAGTGGCCACTGCCGGAGACCGGTTTCGACGTGGTCCTGGCGGCGACCGCCTTCCACTGGATCGATCCGGCGATCCGGGTCGAGAAGTCGGCGGACGCCCTGCGCCCCGGCGGTCTGCTGGCGACGGTGACGACCCACCACATCCGGGGTGGCACGCTGGAGTTCTTCGCGAGGGTGCAGGAGCACTACGAGCGGTGGGATCCGAAGACCGACCCTGATCAGCGACTGCGCCCAGCGGCGGAGATCCCGGTCGACGACGAGGAGATCCGGCACCGGTTCGAGGCGCCGGTCTTCCACCGCTACGAGTGGGAGGCCACCTATGCGACGGGTGACTATCTGGACCTGCTCCTCACCTACTCCCCCACCCGCTCGCTGCCGCCGGAGGCCAGGGAGGGCCTGCTGACCGCGATCGGCCGCCTGATCGACGAGCAGCACAACGGTCGCGTAGTGAAGCGCTACCTGTCAGAGCTGAGGCTGGGCCGCCGAAGATAGAGCGGCCCAGCAGCCACCCGAGCCGGGTCACGCCTATGGGCACAGCACCGCCCAGCGCACGCGGGGCGGCGCCGGGACGGGACGGGGTGGTGGGTTACGGGGTCACTGCACCTGCGGGGTGTAGTGGGTGGCCTCGTCGCCTTCGAGGATGCGGCTCTTGGTGCCGTCGAGGCTGTACGGGACGTCGCCGGCGACGGTGACGCGGTGGAGTTTGCGGGGGAGGTCGCCGTAGTCGTCGGCGGCGTAGTGCTGGGTGCTGCGGTTGTCCCAGACGACGATGTCGCCGACCTGCCACTTGTGGCGCAGCGTGTTCTCCGGGCGGGTCACGTAGTGCTGGAGCAGGCGCAGGAGGTCGCGGCCCTCGGTCTTGGAGACGCCGATGAGGCCGACGACGAAGCTGCCGATGAACAGGTTGGGGACGCCCGAGTCCGGGTTCACGCGGACCACCGGGTGGGCGGTGCGGTACCGGGTGGCCGCGAAGACCTTCTGGTACTCCTCGACCTCGGTGGAGAGGAACTGGGGGTGTTCGGCGTAGTCGTACTCGTTGGAGTGTTCGGCCCACAGCGTGTCGGCCAGCGCGCGCAGGTGGCCGGGCAGGTCGGCGTAGGCGGCGGCGGTGTTGGAGAAGAGGGTGTCGCCACCGTAGGAGGGGATGACCAGACTGCGCAGTGTGGTGGCCTTCGGCGGGGCGACCACGAAGGTGACGTCGGTGTGCCAGGCGTTGGCGCGGGCGCCCGGGCCGGCGGCGACCTCGAGGACGTTGGCCTGGCCGTCGACGGACGGGACGGTCGGGTGGGCGAGCGTGAGGTCACCGAAGATCGAGGCGAACCGCTGGTGCTGGTCGTCGTCGAGATGCTGGCCGCGGAAGACGAGCACCTTGTGTGTGACCAGGGCGTCGTGGATGTCGCGGGCGTCGGTCTCGGTGATGACCTGTTTCAGGTCGACGCCGGAGATCTCCGCGCCGATGCGGCCACCGATGCGGGTGATGTCGATGCTCATTACGGCTCCCTACGGTTGCTTCGCCTTGCCTGCAACGTAGGACGACACGAACGACAGCGCTACACATATCCCATAGAGTGAATGGGAAATGTGGGTAAAAGGAGAGGGCGGGAGCCGCAGCCCCCGCCCTTCCCATGGAATCAGAACGTCAGACGACCGGAACGTCGCGGACCGAGCCGCCTGAGCCGCCTGAGATCAGGACGTCACTCGTCGTCGCCCTCGAAAGCGTCGCCGATCTCGTCGAAGACCTCGCCGGCCACGTAACCGGCGGCGAGACCGCCGGCCACGCCCATCGCCACGCCGCCCATGCCCGAGCCGTGGTGCCCGTGGCCGTGGCCGCCGTGCCGGTAGTGCCCGTGGTGGCCGTAACCCGGCTGCCCGTAACCGGGCTGCGGGTGGCCGTAACCCGGCTGGGGGTGCCCGTAACCCGGCTGCCCGTAACCGGGCTGCCCGTAACCGGGCTGCCCGTAGCCGGGCTGGCCATAACCCGGCTGACCGTAGCCCGGCTGGCCGTAACCGCCCCCGTGAGCGCCGTGACCGCCGAAGCCCGGCATCGACTTGCGCCGGTCGACCGCCTGGCGCACCCAGCCGTCGACGACCTGGCGCCAGTCGGTGGTGTCGGCGTCGGCGTGCGACACCGTGTAACGCCCGTAGGTGTCGTGCCCCTGGGTGAAGAGCCCACCCCGCTTGTCGAACTCGAGCACCACCTCGACCTGGTGCGGGCTGGTCACGAAGGTCAGCTCGACCTCGTTGACGGCGCCGGCGTACTGCTGCGGCGGGAAGTACTCGATCTCCTGGTAGAACGGCAGGGTCTGGTGGACGCCGTAGATCTGCCCGTACTCCAGGTCGGCGCTCTTGAAGTGGAACCCGAGCTGCTGGAACGCGTCGAGGATGCGCTGCTGGATCGGCAGCGGGTGCACGTGCACCGGGTCGAGGTCGCCCTTGTCGATGGCCCGGGCGATCGCCACCTCGGTGCGGACGCCCATCACCATGCCGCGGAGTGTCTGCCCGTACACCGAGGTGATCGGGGTCTCCCAGGGCATGTCGATGCGGAACGGCAGGGCGAGGCGCTGGCCCTGCTGCAGGCGCATCGGGCCGGTGACCGGGATCCGGAGGAAGTCGGCGGTGGTCGAGTAGTCGCTGTTACCGCTCTCCACCTCCATCCGGGTGACGAGGCCGAGGGTGATGTGCTCGATGTCCGCGTCCTGGGTGCCGCCGACGAGGTTGACGTTTCCCGTCAGTTGCGCGCCCGGATACGTGCTGGGATTCGACAGCACAGTGTCCACGCTCAGCCCACCGACTCCGATGGCACCGAGCAACTTCTTGAAGACCACGATGTTCTCCCGCTGTAAGAAACGTGCCCCGGAAAACTAGCAACGCCCGCTGAACGTACGCTGAAAAACCGCAGGTACTTCAACGTTACGGGCACCGTGCAAGATCACGGCTTCCGGGCGACGGCTCCATACATCGAGGTCTCGGCGGGAGTGGGCCGGTCGGGCGAGTCGGGACGCCAGTCGCACATCGCCACCACGCCGGGGTCGAGCAGGTCCAGGCCGTCGAAGAAGCCGCTGAAGACCGCGTGGTCGCGGGGCCAGGCGTCGACGGCGCCGGAGGCGAGCATCGCGTCGTAGCGGGCGCCGGCCTCGGGCGAGACGAAGTCCTTGGTCGAGTTGGTGGCGACCAGGTAGCTGCCGGGCGCGGCGGCGTCGAGCAGCTCGCGGACCACCTCGCGGGCCCGGGTGTCGTCCGGGATGAAGTGCAGGACCGAGATCAGCAGGATGCCGACCGGGCGGGACAGGTCGACGGGTCTCCTTGAGCTCGGCCGAGCCGAGGATCGCGCGGGGGTCGTTGAGGTCGCCGTCCACGTAGGTGGTGACGCCGCCGATCATCAGGGACCGGGCGTACGCGAGGACCATCGGGTCGTTGTCGACGTAGACCACTTTGCTGTCGGCGGCGATCCGCTGGGCCACCTCGTGGGTGTTGTCCGGGGCGGGCAGGCCGGTGCCGATGTCGACGAACTGGCGGATGCCGGCCTCGGCCAGGTGCCGGACGGCCCGGTTGTGGAAGGCGCGGCCCTGGCGGGCGGTGGTGCGGACCGCGGGATAGGCGGCGGCGATCATCTCGCCGGAGTCCCGGTCGACCTGGAAGTGGTCTTTGCCACCGAGCCAGTAGTTCCACCGGCGGGCCGGGGAGACCGTCCTGGTGTCCACCTTGGGCGGGGTGTCCGGACTGGTCACAGCGGCTTTCCTCCGAACGTGGGACGGCGGTCCTGCCGGACTCATGGTAGCCGTCCGGGCACTGTCCGGCTGCCCCGTCGTATCCACTTAGGACCTCGTTGCTCTTTCCCCGGGCTCCCGGTCCGGCTTATTCTGCGCGGGCCATGGCCACCATCGCGCCGCCTTACCGGCCCTACTCGCCCGCTCTCCCGCCGATCGACACGCCGGATCGCCACGGTGACTCCGCCGTCGCGGTGACGCTGCGCCATGGGCCGCTGGCGTTCCTGCTGCGCCGCCGCACCCCGGTGCTGGAGATCGACGGGCAGGGAGTTCCGGCGTACTGGGGGCGGGTGGTCCAGTCGGTGACGATCGGCGAGCACCACGTGCACGTCCATGTGCCGTACAGCGGCCTGCGGGAGCGGACCGGGACCGCCGACACCACGGTGATCGCATTGTCCGGCCGGACCGTGGAGCTGGAGTACCGGGCGCCGCTGGTGTCGTTCCTGCGCGGGGCGATCGGCACTCCCCCGCAACGTCATCCGGGCACGATCGCGATCTGGCTGGCACTTGTCACCACGGCTGCCGTGCTGTCCTGTCTGTGCGCCGGGCTCGTACTCCAAAATGGCTGAATGGCTGAAAAAGATCAGCGGGCCTGGATCTCCTCGTGCAGCGCGCGCATCAGCTCCGCACTCGTGAACGGCTTCTCCAGCAGATGGACGTCGGCCGCGAGCGTCCCGTGGGTGGTCAGCACCGGCTGGGCGTACCCGCTCATGAAAAGGACCTTGGTGCCGGGCCACCGGGACCGGACCGCATCGGCCAGGTCCTTGCCCAGCATGTTTGGCATGATCACGTCGGTGAGCAGGACGTCGATGTCGTTGCCGGCGGCCAGTCGCAGCGCCTCGTCACCGCCGTCGGCGGCCAGCACGGTGTACCCGCCCCGGGTCAGGATCCGGCAGGTGACCTCGCGCAGCGCACTCTCGTCCTCGACCACCAGCACCGTCGCGCCGTGCCCGGTGAGCCCGGCCGCCGAGTCGTCGGGCACGTAGGCGGCCGCCTCGGCGTCGGTGACCGGCAGCAGGATGGTGAACGTGGTGCCGATCCCGGCCTCGGAGTAGATCTGCACGGTCCCGCCGGCCTGGGTGATGATGCCGTAGACCGTGGCCAGGCCGAGCCCGGTGCCCTGACCACTGGGTTTGGTGGTGAAGAACGGCTCGAACGCCTTGTCGATCACCTCCTTGGGCATTCCGGTGCCGGTGTCCGAGACCCGTAGCCGCACGTATCTGCCGACCGGCAGCCCGGCCCGCCCGGCGGCGTGTTCGGCGTCCACCTCGACCGGGGCGGTGTCGATGGTGAGCCGTCCGCCGGTGGGCATCGCGTCCCGGGCGTTGACGGCGAGATTCACCAGCACCTGTTCGAGCTGACCGGGATCGGCCATCACCGACGGGAGATCCTCAGTTGTCCGTACGGTCAACGCGATGTGCTCCCCCAGCGACCGTTCCAGCATCTGGTGCACCTCGGTGACGACCGTGTTGAGGCTCAGCGGCCGGGGCCGGATCACCTCCCGGCGGGCGAAGGCGAGCAGCTGGTGGGTGAGGTCGCTGCCACGGCGGGCGGCCCGGGCGATCTGTTCGGCGTCCGAGGCGGGCGGGGTTCCGGCGGCGTCCTCGATGATGAACGAGGCGTAGTTGAGGATCACCGCGAGCAGGTTGTTGAAGTCGTGGGCGATCCCGCCGGCCAGCTGGCCCAGGCTCTCCAGGCGCTGGGTCTGCTGGATCCGCGCCTCGAGCCGCTGGCTGTCGGCCTCCTCGCGCAGGCGGCGGCGTTCCTCCTCGGCGGCGAGCCGTTCGGTGATGTCCCGGACCACCGCCACGGTGACCACGCCGGTGTCGGTGTGCAGATCGCTGCAGGCGATGTCGACGGGCAGCTCGGCGCCGTCCGCGCGGACCGCCCGCCGGGTGGCCCAGCGCTGGTCGGGCTCCTCGATCGTGGGCAGGCCGTCCGGCAGCGGCACGCTCACCGGCAGGTGCAGCAGGACGTGGCCGGGCCGGCCGAACAGCCGCTCGGCCTCCGCGTTGACCAGCACGATCTCGCCGTCCTCGGCGACTCCGAGAACCGCGTCCGGTGCGGCGTCCAGGATCGCCTGCACCCGGGCCTCGGCGCGTTCCCGGTCGCTGATGTCGCGGGTGATGCTGGTGGTCCCGACGATGCTGCCCTGCTCGTCGAGCAGGGGCGAGACCAGGGTGGAGACGGTGATGATCTCGCCCTTGGCGGTGCGGCGCACGCTGCGGTAGCGGTCCACCCGGCCGCCGAGCCGGACCATCAGCCGGACCTGGTCCTCGTCGCCGCGGCGGTCCTCCGGGATGATCAGGTCGATGCTCCGGCCGATCATGGCGGCGGCCGGGTGGCCGTAGAGGGCTTCGGCGCCCGGGTTCCAGGACAGCACCCGGCTGTCCAGGTCGATGGTGACTATCGCGTCGTGCGAGGACTGCACGATCGAGGCGAGCAGCGAGCTGGTCCGGGCCGCCTCCCGGTGGGCGGTGTCGTCACGCAGGACCGCGGTCACGTACGTCTCGCCGTCCGGGGCGTCCAGCGCGGCGAGCGAGATCTCCACCGGGAAGACGGTGCCGTCCCCGCGCAGCCCCCGCAGCGGCCGGCGGCGCATCGGCGGGTGGGCGCCGGACAGGTACTCCACCCGCTGGCCCGGGTGCCGGCCGCGGGACTCGCCGGGGACCAGGTCGTCGACGGAGCGGCCGACCATGGCCTGCCCGGCGTAGCCGAACATGTCGTGGGCGCGACGGTTCGCCATGGTGATGGTGCCGTCCGTGCGGCTCACGATGATCGCGTCCGGGGCGCTGTCCAGCAGGAGCCCCGGGATCCCGGTCGACTCCACCGATGTCTCCCATCCCCCGAACCTCCTCTGTACCGAACTTCGGATGCCGGGGCGGGCGTTTCGCGAAAAAACGGTCAATGACGCGGCACGATGGCCGCTCCGGGCCGCCGGCGGCTGGCGACGGCGATCCCGGCGTCGGCGGGCCGGTCGAAGCCGTCGCAGCTGTCCTCCGGCTCCACCTCGATCAGGTCGAGCAGGTCGGGGCCGGCGTGCCCGGTGTCGACGGTGCCGCCGATCAGCCCGAGGGCGGCGGCACAGTTGCGGCCGTACCCCTGGACCATGCGATCCACCCGCGTCGGGTGCCCGCATCGCCGGCACGGTCGCATCCTGTCCGGCAGCGGCGCTTGATCCATCCTGCGATTGTCCGCCATCCCCGGGCCGCCGGCATCCCGGTCAGCTTTCGCCGACGGCCTGCGCCAGTTCCTGCTTGTTCATCCGGGACCGGCCGTGGACGTCCTGGTCCTGGGCCATCCGGTACAGCTCGCGGCGGGTCGTGGCGTGGTCCGGCAGATCACCGGAGGTGGCTTCGGCGAACCGGCGGCCCATCTCCTCGCGTTCGGCCGCGTCCAGTCGTTCGGACAGCAAGGGCAGAAGATCCTCCTCCTCTTCCCGTACGTGGTGACGAAGCTCCCCGGCTATCGCGGCGATCGTGCCGTCGTATCCGGGATCGTCGCCGTCGCCACGGAGCAGGTTCGTCAGCATCTCCTCGACCTGGTGGTGTTCGGCGGTACCGTCCTTGACCTCGTCGCCGGCCTCACCGGCCAGGTCCCGGATGCGCGGGTAGACGAACGCCTCCTCGGCCTCGGAGTGCGGTAACAGCATCCGGGCCACCTCCTGCATGATCGCCGCCCGGTCGGTGCCCTCCTCCGCCTCCTCGGCGCGGGTGAGCAGGTCGTCGACCTGGCGGTGCTGCTCTTTGATGATCTCCACGATGTCCGGCACGAGTTCCCCCTCGAATGATCGGTTCGAGGACTGAGTACCCTGAAAAATACGGATCTATCGGGCTAATCGACTGCCAGGAAACGTTCATCTTGCGGGCCGTAACCTTCTGGCGGACCGAAGTCGGGAGGAGACCGCAGTGCAACCGTTCCGGATCTTCAGGATCACCGCGATCGCCGAGGCCGTGTCGTGGACCGGGCTGCTCATCGGCATGTTCCTGAAGTACGTCACGGAGACCACCGAGGCCGGGGTCTGGCTGTTCGGGCGGCTGCACGGGGCCCTGTTCGTCGCCTACCTGGTCTCGATCCTCTGGGTGGCCCGGTCCGAGCGCTGGTCGCTGTGGCGCACCTTCTTCGGCCTGGCCGCCTCGATCCCACCGTTGACCACGATCGTGTTCGAGCGCTGGGTGGCCAAGCGCCGCCCAGCCGCGGAGCCGGCGGCCGCCACCGCCTGAGTTCCGCCGGTGGGGGCGTGTCTACCGGCACGCCCCCACCACCCTCGACCCCGGTCCGCTCGGGCCTTGACCTGGTCGCGGCGCCGGACCGGCGGTGTCCTCCGGGGCAGGGGCGGCGGTGACGACGCGGTTGGTGAGGCTGCCGGTCCCCTCCACGGTCAGGGTGACCACGTCCCCGTCCCGCAGCGGCGGCGGATCCTGGCGGCCGTGGCGTCCCCAGAGTTCGGCCAGGCAGCCGCCGTTACCGACGGTGCCGGAGCCGAGCACGTCACCGGGCACGACGACGCTGTCCCGGGCGGCGTACCCGATCAGGGTCTCGAAGGTCCATCCCATGTTGCTCAGCAGGTCCCGGCCGACCTCGGCGCCATTGACCTTCCCCGTGTCCGCCGCGGCTGGGATCACTGTCCCGGCCGGGCGGGCCGTCGCGGAAGGCCGCATCGGTGATCGCAGCCATCGCTACAGCCGATGGTTGCGGCTGCTGGTTGCGCGTCACACGGCGTGCAGCTCCGGGCTCGTCTTTCCTTCGGCGCTCGGCTGCGGGCTTGCCATCTTTTCGGCGCGCCGTTCCGGGCCCGCCTTTTCTGCTGCGCCCGGCACCTGGCCCGCTTTGTCTGCCGCGCCCGGCTCCGGGCTCGCCTTTGCTGCCGCGCCCGGCACTGGGCTCGCCGGAAGGACCCGGCCGGAGCCGTACGAGGTTCCGGCCCGGTCGCGTTCCAGCCAGCCGGACTCGACGAGCATGCGGCGCACCGCGGCCACGTCGTCGGCGGCCCGCGCGATCCGGTTGTTGACCTCGGCCTCGGTGAGCACCCCGTCGACCGCCACGAACCGGGCGAACAGCTCGGCCATCTGCTGAGCTTTCTCGCTCAACGTCGGCGGAAGGCTCGTAAGGCGGCCGTGCGCGAAATACGACCGCAGCTTCGGGTACCCGGCGAGCAGCGGCGCGATCGGCTGACCCCGGTCCAGTGCCTCGGCCGCCTCGCGCAGCACCCCGTCCCGCGCCCGGTAGGTGCCGTTGCCGGTGCCGGTCGCCACCCCCGCGCCGACCAGGCGGCCCAGCAGCTCGGCGACCTCCGGGCGGGGCAGGTCCAGGTGGATCGACATCTCGAAGATGGTGCAGCCGTCCTTGCCGTGCCGGGCCAGCTCGGCGAACGCCCGCAGGCGCACCGGGTGGGACAACAGCATCAGGAGGCCGGCGGCGCGCGCGGCGTCTACGGACATCCCCTCACCGTAGGCACGGCGCTCTCGCCGGGCACGTCAATTTCAGCGCTGCCGGCACGGCGCTCTCGCCGGGCACGTCAATTTCAGCGCTGCCGGCACGGTGCTCTTTCCGGGCACGTCAATCTCAGCGCTGCCGGCACGGTGCTCTTTCCGGGCACGTGAACTCTGTATTGACTTATTTCGATTGATGGGTGAGGCTGTGGCCACCTTCGGGGGCACGCGGTGCGCGCCGGCACGGGCAGCCGGCACGCAGTCCACCGCCGCCGGTCGTCCGTGTGACGGCCCTCGCTCAGGAGAGCTGAGTCCATGCGTACCAGAAATCTGATCTTCGCAGTGATCGCCGCACTCGCCGCCGCGTTCACCGCCGTCGTCCTCGTGCCGCCCGGCCCCGCCGCCGCGCACGGCAACGTCGTCAGCCCCGCATCGCGCAACTACGGATGTTTCGAACGCTGGGGATCCGACTTCCAGAACCCGGCCATGGCCACCCAGGACCCGATGTGCTGGCAGGCGTGGCAGGCCGACCCGAACGCCATGTGGAACTGGAACGGCCTGTACCGGGAAGGTGTCGCCGGCCAGCACGAGACCGTCATCCCCGACGGGCAGCTGTGCAGCGCCGGGCACACCGAGAGCGGCCGCTACAACGCCATGGACGTCACCGGCGACTGGAAGGCCACCTCGATCGGCAACGCGTTCACGGTGTCACTGTTCGACGGGGCGCGGCACGGGGCCGACTACATCCGGGTGTACGTGAGCAAGGCCGGGTACAACCCGGTGACGACCGCGCTCAAGTGGTCCGACCTGCAGCTGGTCACGACGGTGCCGAACACGCCCGCCGCACAGTGGACCCGGCAGCTGTCCAACGGGGTGCAGCAGGACATTCCGGTAAGCGTCTCCGGGCGGTCCGGGCGGGCCCTGGTCTACACGATCTGGCAGGCCAGCCACTCGGACCAGTCGTACTACTTCTGCAGCGACGTGAACTTCGGCGGCACCACCTCCCCGTCCCCGTCCACACCCACCTCGCCGTCGCCGTCCACATCCCCGTCGCCGTCCACATCACCGTCCACATCCACCCCGCCGGTCAACGGCTCCTGCGCCGGCACACACACGGTGACGTCCCAGTGGTCGGGCGGCTATCAGGGCGAGATCAAGATCCTTGCCGGGAGTACGGCGATCAAGAGCTGGACCGTGACCCTCACGTATCCCGGGGCGTCCCCGATCGCCCAGGTGTGGAACGCGTCGCTCACTACGAACGGTAACTCGGTACAGGCGACAAACGTGTCGTACAACGGCAGCGTGGCAGCCGGCGCCACCACCAGTTTCGGCTTCCTGGCCTCCGGAAGCCCCACCACCCCGACGGTGACCTGCGCAGCAACGACATAGACCTTTCGCGATCCGCTTCATCTTTGTTACAGTGCGGTTAATGGGAGCGCTCCCAGAACCGCCGTCCCCCGCCTTGACCCAGTCCCCTTCCGCCGGCCGATCAAGTCCCCTCTCGTCTCCCTTCCTCCGACTGGTCAAGCGCCCCTTCTTCCCCTTCCGCCAGCCGATCAAATCCCCCCTCGCTCCTTCCGCCGGCCGATCAAATCCCCCCTCCTCGTCCCCCTCCGCCGACCGATCGGATCCCCCTTCTCGTCTTCCTTCCTCTTCACCGATCGAGTCGGCTTTACCGATCCAGTCCGGCTTTACAGATCGAGTCCGGCTTTACCGATCCAGTCCGGCTTTACAGATCGAGTCTGGCTTTACCGATCGAGTCGGCCTTGCTCCGACCGATCGGACGAAGCCCAACCACCACCCGCGTGCCCCGACCCCGAAGGCCACGCACTGCTGAACCTCAGCGGGATCCGAGGCAGCCCCACCTCACCCCGCACCTCCGGCCACCAACACGCCGGAGCCCCCGGTCCCGGACCCCGCCGAGACCGGACGCATGCAGCGGCACCGGAACCCCGGTGCCGCTGCACCGCGTCCCCCTCCCCACCGCCGCAGCACTCCGGCCCGTAGCCGCATCCCGGCCCGTCGCAGCACTCTGGCTAGTCGCAGCACTTCCGGCCCGTCGCCGTATCCCGGCCACCGCCCGCCGTGACCTCGATCGCTGTCATGGCGCCCTACTATGGCCGCGGTCAGCCCTGCCTTATCCACCGCCAGCGTGTCCTGGCCGGCGCATCTCTCGCCTCTTGCCTCTTGCCCCTCGCCCCTCGCCCCTCGCCCCTCGCCCCTCGCCCCTCGCCCCTCGCCCCTCGCCCCTCGCCCCTCGCCGACGAGTCTGAGGCACGCGTTACGGAAGGCTTAATCTTCGGTGTGACAGGGGTGCCACCGCGGCCGGGTATTCATGAGAATGAGTCGGTGAACATTCACGGGGAGCTCCGGAACACCATCGCCGTCATCACCGCGCCCCGGGGCCGGCCCCCCGAACCACGAGCGGTGGTAGCGGGCTGGGTGGCCGCCCTAGCCGCCGGAGCCGGATTCATCCCACTGCATCTGGTGTGGGCCGCGGGAATCCCACTGTTCGCCGACGCGAAACGATTCGCGGCCTGGCATGCGCACGGTGGCGGGGCCTACCTGTGGATTGTGAACGGCCTGGCCGTACTACCGGTGATCCTTGCCCTGGCACTGATCCGCCCGTGGGGACTGGTCTTCCCGGCCCGGATGTCCATGATCCGCCCGCGGACACTGCTCCCGGCCATCCGCCCGCGGACGCTCGCCTCGCTGATCCGGCCGGGCACGCTGGTCTCACTGATCCACCCGCGGACGCTCGCCTCGCTGATCCGGCCGGGGACGCCGGCGTCCCTGGCCGGGTTCCCGCAGCCCGCCGACGAAGAGGCTTCCAGAACGGACGGTCGACGAAACCCCGACACCAGCGGACAAAGTCTCCCGGGGACGAACCGGCCATGCCCTCGCAGAATGAACGAGCAACAGCCCCAAGAGACGAACGGGCAATGGCCCCTGAGAACAAACGGACAACAGGCCCCTGGCACCACCGGGAAACAGACCTCCGGCACGACCGGACGACAGACCTCCGGCACCACCGGACGACGGCCCCCCGACACCACCGGGCAGCGGACCTCCGATACCGCTGGACAACAGCCTTCTGGCACTGCGGGGCAGCAGGGCTTCGGGATTTTCCGGGTCGCCGGGTGGCGGGTCTTCGGCGTCGGTGGACGGCCTGTCCCACGGCTGCTGTTGATCGTTCCCGGGTATGCGCTGGTGGCGGCGCTGAGCGGCTACGCCTTGTTCGCGTTTGTGCTGAACTTCGTCCGGCTGGGTGCGCCGGAAGCGATCTTCAACCCGTGGATCGGGGTTTACGACATCGTGCACTTCACCATTTGGATCATCGCGTTGACGGTCGCCGTCCACAGCTACGACGTCCGGACCCGCCTCGACAACCGCTGACGAAACGCCCGCCTCGACCATCGGCTGAGAAGCTGCTCTCCTCCACAGACGATCCACGGCCGCTCACCGCGCGAACCCATCTGGGGACGCACGCCCGGAAACCAGCGACAGACATGTGGACACAGGCTCGGACACGGGTGACAGATCTGTGGACACAGGCTCGGAAACCTGCGACAGACCTGTGGACACAGGCTCGGGCACCGGTGACAGGTCTGTGGACACGGCCCCCGATTGTGGGGTGGGTTCTGCCGGTGGGGCGGTCGTCTGCCTCAGAGCCGGCACGGCGACGGTGGCGGCTGCCCGGCTCATCCGCTGCGGCAGCGCGGCTGCAGTGCCTGTTCGGGATAGGAGGCCCGGTGTGGCGATCCGGTGTTCGCGCGGGATTGTTGCCGCCCGCCGGCGGATTGCTGGCCAGTGGTCTGCCGGATGGTTGGGACGTGGGTAGTCACTGATCGAACCATTGCGAGGGTGGTCACTGATCGAACCATTGCGAGGGGTGGATCAGTGGAACTGGTTCTGGACGTTCTCCAGGACCACTGCCAATGCCTGGCCTGCGCCTATGGAGATGGCGGCTACGCCCCAGCGTTTGTCTCTTTCTCGCAGTACGTGGGCCAGGGTTGCCAGGAGTCGGGCGCCTGATGCTCCCAGCGGGTGGCCGATGGCTATCGCGCCGCCTCGGGTGTTCACTGTCGACGGGTTGATCTTCCAGGCGTCGATGCAGGCCAGGGACTGGACCGCGTACGCCTCGTCCAGTTCCACCGCGCCCACGTCGGACCAGGTTATGCCTGCTCGTCGCAGGGCCTTGTCGGCGGCTTCCACCGGGGCGACACCGGAATCCCGGGGATCCACGGCGTGGGCGGCGCGGGCTGCGATCCTCGCGATCGGGTCGTAGCCGATGGCGAACGCGGCTGCCGCGGTGCCGAGCAGGATCGCCGCCGCGCCGTCGGCGAGTGGGGAGGTGTTGCCCTCGGTGATCGTGCCGTCTTGGCGGAACGACGGTTTCAGGCGGGCCAGCTTCTCCGGGCTCATGTCTGCGCGGATGCCCTCGTCGCGGGTCAGGACTCCGGCGAAGTTGTGGACGACGATGCCGGCCGGACCCGGGGCCCGGTGGTCGACAACGGTGCCAGCCGG
>NZ_BOMG01000099.1 GCF_016862075.1 Actinoplanes couchii
ACCGAGGCCCGATGGTCGACTACGGTGCCAGCCGGGCCCTGGACCCGGTGGTCGACGGCGGGACCGGCCGGGACCGGGGCCTGGTGGTGGGCGGCGGTGCCGGTGGAATCGGGGTCGACGTCGCCGGCGGGATCGGTGGGTGGGGTGCCGAGCGGGGTCACCAGGTCGTCGTAGAAGCCGTCGGTCCAGGCCTTCTCTGCGAGGGTGTGTGATCGTACGGCGAAATCGTCCTGTCTTTCTCTGGAGATGCCGAAACGGTTCGCCAACCGTTCGTTGCACTCGCCCAGAGACTCGGTCCACGCTGTGGGCATCCTCGGGTTCGCCAGGTGCCGGGCCCCGGTGGCCGGCGCCGCCGCGTCGCTGGGTGGGGCCGTCGCGTCGCTGGGTGGGATTGTTCGGGACACCTTCGGCAGGACCCACGGGGCCCTGGTCATCGACTCCACGCCGCCTGCCACCACGATCTCGGCGTCGCCGGCGGCGATGGCTCGGGAAGCGATGATCGCGGCGTCGAGGCTGGAGCCGCACAGGCGGTTGACGGTGTTCGCGGGCACGGTCGGCGGCAAGCCGGCCAGCAGGACCGCCATCCGGCCCACGTTGCGGTTGTCCTCGCCGGCACCGTTCGCGTTGCCCCACTGCACGTCGTCGATCCGGGCCGGGTCCAGGTCGGGCGCCCTCGCCAGCAGGCCCCGCAACGCGGCGGCGGCCAGGTCGTCGGGGCGCACGCCGGCCAGCGCCCCGGAATACCTGCCGAACGGGGTGCGGGTCGCGGCATACAGGAACGAATCGGTCATTCATCCTCCTCCAGGACCCGCTGGGCTATCCGGAACGCGGTGTTCGCGGCCGGGACACCGCAGTAGATCGCGGTCTGCAGGATCAGCTCCTTGATCTCGTCGGCAGACAGACCGTTGGTGCGGGCGGCCCGGACATGCATCGCTAATTCCTCATCATGTCCGAGAGCGATCAGTGCCGTCAGCGTGATCAGGGAACGGTCCCGGCGTTCCAGGCCCGGGCGGGTCCAGATCTCGTTCCAGGCGTACCGGGTGATCATGTCCTGGAAGTCGCGGGTGAACGGGGTGGTCGCGGCGGTCGCCCGGTCGACGTGAGCGGCGCCGAGCACCTCCCGGCGGACCGTGATGCCCGCCGCCCGCTGCTCGTCGAAATGCTGGTCCAGCAGGAACGCGACGACCTCGGGGTTCTCGGCCGGGGCCAGATGGGCGACACCGTCGAGGACCACCAGGCGGCCGTTCAGGACGCCGTCGGCGATGGCGCGGAGACTGTCCGGCGGGGTCGGTCTGTCGTGTGCCCCGGCGACGGCCAGCACCGGGACGGCGATCTCGGCAAGCCGGTCGCGCACATCGAACTCGGCGAGCGCCTCGCAGGCGCGGGCGTAACTCTCCGGGTCGGCGGCGCGGAGAGCGTCGAGGAGAGCCTCAGCGGGGGCCTCCGCCGCGGCTTTCGCGGAGGCCCGAGAAGCGGAGGCCGAAGAGGCCCAGGCCGGCGAAGCGGAGGCCGAAGACGCGGAGGCCGGCGAAGCGGAGGTCGAAGAAGCCAAGGCCGGAGACGCAGAGGTCGAAGACGCGGAGGCCGAAGAAGTGGCCGGGCCGGCGGCGGACTGCTTTTTCAGGAAACCGGGCGCGAACCACCGCTCGCAGGAACCGGCTACCAGGGCCTCGGTGCCCTCGGCGCGGACCAGCTTCGCCCGGTCCAGCCAGCCCTGCGCTTCACCGATCTTGGCGCCGGTGCAGAGCAGGGCGGCCGCGGTCACCCGGTCGGGCGCGTCGAGCAGCAGTTGCAGGCCGACCACGCCGCCGAGTGAGTCCCCGGCGTAGCCGAACGACTCCCCTGGCCGGATTCGATCAGCCAGGGCGAGCACCTCACGGGCCAGGTCGGCGACGGTGAACGGGCCGGTCGCGGGGGCGCTGCGGCCGTGGCCGGGCAGGTCCCAGCCGACCACGTGGTACCGGCCGTAGAGGCGGTCGGCGCAGGCGGTCCACAGGGTCTCGGCGCTGGTCCCGAGGGAGGGCCCGAGCAGCAGAAGCGGCTTGCCCGGCGCGTCGGTGAAGGTGGTGGCAGTCAGCAAGGTGGTCCCTCTCCAAGGCGGGGTCGGCTCGAACAGCCGGGGCAGGGTCGACTTGAACGGCCGAGGCGGGGCCGGCTCGAACAACCAAGGCACGGTCGACCCGAACAGCCTGGGCGAAGTCGACTCGAGCGGGTGGCGCAGGGTCGGCTCGAACGGCCGGGGCGGGGTCGGCTCGGGTGGGTGGGTCTGGGTTTGGTCATGGGTGGGGGGCGCGAGCCCGGGCCACGGCCGCGTCGATGATCTCGGTGGTCGCGCCGAGGTAGCGGTCGTCGGCGGTGCCGGAGGTGATCGAGCGCTGCTCGGCGTCGATCCCGGGACGAGCGGACGCCAGGTTCGCTGTCATCCAGGCCTTCTCCACCTGCAGGCCGGAGAGGAGTTCGGCGGTCTGCGAACCCGCCGTCACGGTGCGCCGGGCCAGCGTGCGCAGCGTCGCCCACTCGATGTGCCAGCCCCCGTCGGGACGCTCGTCGACGGCCGCGGCGGCGGCGGTGTGCATGGTCGCGGCCAGCATCGGCCCGGCCAGGGCGGCCCGGCGGATCAGGATCGACAGCACCGGGTTCTGCTTGTTCGGCATCGCCGACGAGCCGCCCCGCCCGGCGACCGCGCCCTCGGACAGTTCGTGGACCTCCGGGCGGGCGCCGACGAGCACGTCGTTGGCGAGCCGGCCCCACGCGTCGGTGCAGGTGACCAGGGCGTCGGCGATGCCGGTGAGCGGGGCGCGGGCGGTGTGCCACGGGTCGCGGACGGGCAGGCCGAGGGTGTCGGCGGCGGTCTCGATCAGGCCGCGGACGGTGATCGGCGATCCGGTCAGTGCGACCGGTGCGGCCAGGCTGCCGGCCGCGCCGCCGATCTGCACGGGCAGGGCCGCGGCGAGGGCGAGGCGGTCCCGGGCGTCCAGGATGCCGTTGAGCCAGGTCACTGCTTTCAGACCGAAACTGATCGGTACGGCGTACTGCGTCAGTGTCCGGCCCGGCATCAGTGTGTCACGGTGCTCCTCGGCCAGACGTACCAGCAGATCGGTCTGGACCTTGATCTGGCTCTGGATCTGCCCGGCCGCGTCGCGCAGACACAGGACCAGCCCGGTGTCGATGACGTCCTGGCTGGTCAGGCCCTTGTGCAGCCAGGACGCGGCGGCCGGGTTGCGGGCTTTCAGACGCTCCCGGAGCAGGGTGAGCAGCGGGATCAGCGGGTTGCCGCCGGCCTCCGAACCGGCCGCCACGAGCGGGACGTCGTCCGGCCCGATCAGGCCGTCGAGGTCGTCGGCGGCGGCCGGTTCGGCGACACCGTGCGCCACGAGCGCGGTCAGCCAGGCCGCTTCGGCGCGGACCATGGCCGCGAGGACGGCGGCGTCGGTGAAGACGTCACCGGCCCGGTCGTCCCCGGGCCACAGGAGGTCGGTCACGCGTTCTCCCTTGTCACGAAGTCGAAGTCGAAGTCGAAGTCGAAGTCAGGACCAGGCGTCGCGCAGGCGCGGATAGGTCAGGAAGACCGTCTCGTCGTCGCCCTGCAGGCGCACGTCGAAGACCAGTCCGTCCGGCTCGCGGGTGGTGATCAGCGTGTGCCGGCGGTCCTCGGCGACGGCGCTGAGCAGCGGGTCGGACGACAGTTCCGGCACGTCGGGGAGGTAGGCGCGGGTGAACAGCCGGTCCATCAGGCCGCGGGCGAAGACGGTGACGGCGAAGAACGGGGCGGTGCCGGGTTCGGTGGCGCCGGGTTCGAGGGTGAAGAACTGGTAGTGGCCGTCGGCGCCGGTGGCGGCCCGGCCCCAGCCGGTGAACGTCCAGCCGTCGCGGCGCAGCGAACCGGGCTGGCGCAGGACGGCGCCCTGCGGGTCGGCCTGCCAGATCTCCAGCACCGCGTCCGGGACCGGGTCGCCGTTGCCGTCGCGGACGGTGCCGTGCAGCCGGACCGCCTTCGGGTTGCCCGGTGGCACCAGCTCGTTCATCGCGTCGTATTCCAGGCCCAGGTGGAAGAAGGGGCCTACGGTCTGACCGGGTACGGCGCTCATCAGGCAGTTTCCTCGATGTCGGATTCCAGCGGGGTGCGGTGGGTGCCGGTGAGCACGACGTCCCAGCGGTAACCGGTGCTCCACTCGGGGGTGGTCACCTCGTGGTCGTACTGGGCGATCAGCAGGTCCCGGGCTTTCGGGTCGGTGATCGACTGGTAGATCGGGTCGAGCGGGAAGAGCGGGTCGCCGGGGAAGTACATCTGGGTGACCAGGCGCTGGGTGAAGTCGGTGCCGAACAGCGAGAAGTGGATGTGCGCCGGGCGCCACGCGTTGAGGTGGTTGCGCCACGGGTACGGTCCCGGCTTGATCGTCTGGAACCGGTAGGTGCCGTCCGGGCCGGTCAGCATCCGGCCGACGCCGGTGAAGTTCGGGTCGTGCGGGGCCGGGTGCTGGTCGCGCTGGTGCCGGTACCGGCCGGCCGCGTTCGCCTGCCACACCTCGACCAGCTGGTTCGCGACCGGATGGCCGTCGCCGTCGAGGACCCGGCCGGTGACCACGATCCGCTCGCCGATCGGGGTGCCGGCGTGCTGGATGGTCAGGTCGGCCTCGTCGACTGCCACGTCCCGGTGGCCGAAGGCGGGCGCCCACAGCTCGACCGACTCCGGGTCGATCAGGTGCGGCGGCTGTTTCGGGTGCCGCAGGATGCTGCTGCGGTACGACGGATAGTCGAGTTTCGGCTGTGGCCCGCCCGGCTGCTGGGCCGCCGCCTCGATCTCCCGGTTGATGTCAGCTTGTGACGACTCCATGTTCACGCTCCGGACGCTAGGCGGTCGTTGCGGACTTGGCTCTAAAATTCTTCCACTGGACGGAAGGGGGCCGTGGTGGGCGTCACCGTGACCTCCCGTGCGCTGGATCTGCTGGGCGCCTTCGACGGCGAGCACCGCAGTCTCAGTCTGACCGATCTGGCGCGCCGTGCCGACCTGCCGCTCGCCACCGCGCACCGCCTGGTCGGCGAGCTGCACCGGTGGGGCGCGCTGGCCCGCGAGCCGTCCGGGGAGTACGTGATCGGCCGGCGGATCTGGCAACTCGGCCTGCTCGCCCCGGTGCAGAGCGGACTGCGCCAGGCGGCCTCCCCATTTTTGCATGATCTGTACGGCGCCACCCTGGCCACCGTGCACCTCGCGGTCCGTGACGGGATCGAGGTGCTGTACGTGGAACGCCTGGCCGGGCACGTGTCGGTGCCCGTGGTCAGCCGGGTCGGGTCACGGCTGCCGATGCACTGCACCGGTGTCGGCAAGGTGCTGATGGCGCACGCGCCCGAGGAGGTCCGCGCCGAGTGCCTGCGGCAGCTGACCAGGGTCACCGCGTACACCGTCACCCAGCCGGCCCGCCTGCTCGACCAGTTGCGCCGGGTCCGCGCCGAGGGGTACGCCACCACCGGCGAGGAGATGAGCCTGGGCGCCTGCTCGGTCGCGGTGCCGGTGCGCAACGGCGCCGACGTGGTGGCGGCACTCGGCATCGTGGTGCCGGATCTGCGCCGGCAACTACCCCGTCTGGTGTCCGCGCTGCAGGTCGCGGCGCACGGGATCAGCCGGACGCTGGCTTCCGTTCAGTGGAAATAGGGTCTTGTGTCCCGGGCTCCGGGTGACCAACGCTGAGGGGCATGCGTACCCAGGTCGCCATCATCGGCGCCGGCCCGGCCGGTCTGCTCCTCGCCCATCTTCTCGCCCAGGGCGGGATCGAGTCGGTCGTGCTGGAGACCCGGTCCGAGGAGTACGTCTCGTCGCGTATCCGGGCCGGGATCCTGGAGCACTCCAGTGTCGAGCTGCTGGAGTCGGTGGGGCTGGGGGCTCGCCTCCGGGCCGAGGGTGATCAGCATCGGGGAATCCATCTGCAGTGGCCGGGGGAACGGCATCACCTGGACTTCGTCTCCCTGACCGGGCGCAGTGTCTGGGTCTATGGGCAGACAGAGCTTCAGAAGGATCTTGGAGCGACTCGGACCGCCGAGGCTCATTACGAGGTTTCGGACGTCGAGGTCGACACCGCTGGCCGAGTTCGGTTCACCGATAAAGATGGACGTATCACGGTTTTGGAGGCTGACTTCATCGCGGGATGTGACGGATCGTTCGGACCGAGCCGGAACGCCGTACCGGCGGCTCAGAAGTTCGAAAAGGTCTATCCCTATTCGTGGTTCGGGATTCTCGCCGATGTCGCGCCGTCGACCGACGAGCTGATCTACGCCTGGCATCCGGACGGATTCGCGCTGCATTCGATGCGGTCGTCCACGGTCAGCCGGTTCTATCTGCAGGTTCCGAACGGCACCGATCCGCAGTCGTGGTCCGACGACCGGATCTGGTCCGCGCTGTCGAAACGGCTCGGGCACGGGCAGGACGGATGGAAACTGAATCCGGGGCCGATCACCGACAAGAGTGTGCTGCCGATGCGCAGTTACGTGCAGACGCCGATGCGGCACGACAAACTCTTCCTGGCCGGGGACGCCGCGCACATCGTGCCGCCGACCGGAGCGAAAGGCCTGAATCTGGCGATCGCCGATGTGGCACTGCTCGCCAAAGCGCTGATCTCCGGTGACGAACGGCTGCTCGACAGCTATTCCGACGACGCGCAGCGCCGGGTCTGGCGGTGCACACATTTCTCCTGGTGGATGACCACGATGCTGCACACGTCGGGGGATCCGTTCGACGCGGAGCTGCAGTTGTCGCAGCTACGCTGGGTCGCCGGGAGCCGGGCCGGTGCCGCCGGTCTCGCCGAGAACTACGCCGGGCTGCCCATCGGTTACTGATTTCTTCTCCACCGCTTCGCGATAGGTCGGTTCCGGAAGAGTGGACGGGCTGGTGACCTGGCCGCGCGCCAGCAGCCCCTTTCCCAGGGCGGTGAGCGTGGCCAGGAACGCGACGTTGAGGGCGCTCTCCCAATCGAACGTGGTGACGTCGAAAGCGCCCGCCACCATCGACCCGGCCAGCGACGACAGGAACGTCTTCGCCAACCGGAGCAGCAGATCCGGCCAGAACGCCAGATCGGTGATCTTCGACAGGTATTGCACGCCGGTCAGCACCAGCGACACGACGAACGCGCTCACCGCCAGGGTCAGCGAATACCGCCACGGCAGATCGATGACCGAACCGGCACCGCCGGCCAGGAGCGTCGCGAGGAACACCTGACCGGCCGACCACCCGGCCCGTTCCAGAAAATCAAGGACTACAGCACGCCATTTCGGTACGACGGTGATCATCGCATCGACGTTCCTCGCTCCGAAGATCGTCAAACATCAGCCGATCGGATCAGTTCCCGGATCGCGTCGCCGATCCCGGCCGGCAGGGCATACCGTTTCGACAGCCAGTCCAGGGTGAACCGGGCCGCCGGCACGTTGCCGTCGTAGCCGGGGACCATCGCGGCCAGCGGAAGACGGAAGGCCCGCTCCACCCGCCGGGCCGGATCGAAGGGATCCCGGTACGGGAAGTCGCCGCCGTCCAGCCGGGACAGGGCGATCACGTCGTCGACCGCGCTCCCCTGGATCAGCCGGGACGCCGCCAGTCTCTCCCCGCGAAGTTCCCGGTGCAGTCCGACGTAGAGGCTCGTCAGAGCGTTGTTCAGGTGGAACTCCTCGGTATGGAACGGCTCCCGGGGGATCGACCGGCCCGACTCGGCCAGATCCTTCGGGGCGTCGTCACGTCTCCACACCACCCGCGCCCCGGAGAACGGGACGGTCCGCAACTCGGCTGCCGTGAACACCAGGTACTCCACGAAGACGCCGTCCGCGTAGAGCGCCTTGCGCCCGTTGCGGTCGTGATCGAACCGGTAGGTGATCGGGCCGGCGGCCTCCAGCCAGTCCGTCCGGTCCAGGTAACGCCACTTCGCACCCTCGTCGACGACCACGAAGAAGTCCAGATCGGAATGCTCGTCGACGCGGCCCCGCTGGGTGCCGCACGAACCCAGCCCCAGCAGACCCACCACATCCGGCCTGGACGCCAGCGTGCCGGCGATCTCGTCGAGTCTGCGCAGAACCGTGGTCATCGAACCTCCGCATCGGTATGGGTGGATCCATGAAGAGCATCGCCGATGCGGGGCGCCGGCCCAAGCCCTGATGCCGTTCCCACCGGGGAACCGGTGTCATGATCACGGGGTGACAGCGGTCCATGTCGTGTACGCGCATCCCTCCCCGTCGTCGTTCACCCGGGAGGTGCTGGACGCGTTCGTGAGCGGGCTCCCGTCGTACACCGTGTCGGACCTCTATGCCTCCGGCTTCTCGCCGGTGATGACGGCGGCGGAGTATGCCGGGGCGGTGCCGCCCGACGTGCGCGCCGAGCAGGAGCTGCTGGACGCGGCCGACACGTGGGCGTTCGTCTATCCGGTGTGGTGGGCGGACTGCCCGGCGATCCTGAAGGGCTGGTTCGACCGCGTCCTGACCGTCGGCTGGGCGTACAAGCCGATGCGGTTGAACGTCGCCACCCGCGCACTGGTCCTGTGCACGGCCGGCCACCCCACCGAGACCCTGGAATCGTCAGGCGTCCTACCAGCGATGCGAACCGTGATGCTGACCGACCGGATCGGCCCACGGGCCCACACCGCGTCGTTCCACGTGCTGGCCGGCCCGGACAAGGCCACACACCTGGAGACCGCGGCCGCTCTGGGGCGTTCCCTGGCAACACGGCCCGGCTGAGGACAGTCGAACTCCGGATTTTATCCGGCGGTAACAATAAATTCACGCCGTTCTTTTTCTCGATGCGGCGATCTAGCCTCCGGTATCCCCCAGCTACGTCCCCCGGAGGCATTCGGTGCGTCAGACGACCGTCCTCGCCAGTGTTGTCAGTTCTGCTGTTCTCTCGTTCGGGCTTGCCGGGCCCGCTCATGCCGTCAGCGCCGTCGACTACGCCGCTCTCGGTGACTCCTACTCGTCCGGTGTCGGGGCCAGTGGGCAGTCCGGCTCGTGTCTGCGCAGCAACAACGCCTACGGGCCGCTGTGGGCGGCCGCCAACAGCCCGGCCTCGTTCCAGATCCTGGCGTGCAGCGGCGCCACCACCGACGACGTGCGCAGCACGCAGATCCCGGCTCTGAGCAGCGGCGCCGATCTGATCACCTGCTGGACCACCACCGACGCGAACTGCGCGGCCAAGGTCGACGCGGGTAAGACGTACGTGGCGAACACGCTGCCCGGCAAGCTCGACGCCACCTATGCCGCGATCAAGGCGAAGGCCCCGGGCGCCAAGGTGGTGGTGCTGTCGTACCCGCTGATCTACGCCTCCCCGGCGACCGGCTGCGCGCTGAGCACCGCGAAGCAGACCGCGATCAACGACGGCGCCCGGGTGCTGGACGAGAAGATCAAGGAGCGGGCGCAGGCGGCCGGGTTCGTCTACTCCGAGGTGCGTGACGACTTCTCCGGGCACGAGATCTGCTCGCCGGACCCCTACCTCAACGGGGTGACGATCATTCCGGCGCAGAATTCGTACCACCCGAACAACGCCGGTTACGCCAAGGGTTACCTGCCGGCGCTGTCCGGGTCGGCGTAACGCGACATCGAGCGCAGCGCCAGCCGCGGCGGGGTCCAGCGCATCACGGTGTTCCGTACCGCGATGGCCAAAGGGTTCTCCAGCTGCTGACCGAACCGTCCCACCATCCGTGACGCCCGCGCCACCTCCTGGCTCCGGGGCCGCCGCAGCCGGTCGTAGCCGGCGGGCCCGGCGGTGGCGAGCACGACGGCGTCCTCGATGGCCTGGTTGGCACCCTGACCGAGGTTCGGCGTCATCGCGTGGGCGGCATCGCCGAGAAGAACGACACGACCGTTGACGTACGACGGGAGGGGCGCACCGAGACACGCGAGGTCGTCCCGTAACACCGTGCCGGTCCCGGCGATCAGTGCCGGGATCGGCTCGTGCCAGCCGCGGAACCGGTCGTCGACCGCATCGGGCGCGGTGCCGGGCGCGGCGTTGACCGAGGCGAACCAGTAGACCCGCCCGTCGGACAGCGGCACGATGCCGAACTCGGCGCCCCGGCCCCAGGTGATCGCCGTGTCGAGCGCACCGTCCCAGACCGGGGTGACGCCCCGCCACGCGGTGACCCCGTAGTGGACCGGGCCGGGCGCCGTGGGCCACAGCCGGCTCCGGACGACGCTGCGGATGCCGTCCGCACCGACCACCAGGTCCGCGGTGATCAGGTCGCCGCAGGTGACCACGCCGTCCGCCGTCACGTCGGTGACCGGTGTGCCGGTCCGCACCTCGACGCCGGCGGGCAGCGCGCCGAGCAGGATCTCGTGCAGGACGGCCCGGTGGATCCCGTACGCCTCGACCGCCCCGGCCTCGATCCGGGCCAGCCAGCGCCCGTCGGACCGGCGGGTGCCTGCGGACGCGCCCGGCCGCCCACCGGCGCGGACCTCGGCACCGACCCCGAGCTCGTCGAGCCCGCGCAGCCCGTTGGCCTGCAGCACCAGCCCCGCACCGGCCGGCCGGAACGCGGCGGCCCGCTCCAGGATCGTCACCCGCCACCCCGCCCGGTGCAGGCCGAGGGCCGCGCTGAGCCCGCCGATACCGCCACCGACCACCACCGCGTGCCGTGTCATCACCAACTCCTTCTACAGCCTCACCCACCGGGCCGTCGACCGTCGCGCCGCCCTGCCGGAGGGCACCACCTCGGCCTACTTCCGCACCCGTAAGAGCCTGATCGAAGCGGTGGTCCGGCGGATAGCCGACCTGGACGGCGTGGACCTGACCGGCGAAGACCTGGCCGGGGAGGAGGACCTGATCGCCGCGATCACCGCCGTGCTGCGCGGGATCACCGGGACAGCGGCTCCACTGTAGAGTCGGCGTGATGGGAGAAGTCTCGGTCCGGTTCCTCGCGGGGGAAGCCGACACCGGCACACTGCGCAGGCTGTATGACAGCGTGTTCACACTGAGTTTCGTGGCCGCCGAGCGTGAGCCGTTCGAGCGGCTGACCCGGGTGCTGGCCGCCGACGAGCTACGCGGAGCGGTCGCGCTGACCCCGGACGGCGAGCCGGTGGGAGCCCTGTTCCTGGAGTGGTTCGCCGACATCCGGGCCGGGCTGCTCTGCTATTTCGCGGTCCGCCCCGATCTGCGCGACGGGGGCATCGGCCGCCGTCTGATCGCCGAGGCCACCCCGCGCTGGCGGACCGGGTTACGGCCGCGGGTCGTCTTCGCCGAGGCCGGTGACCCGACTGTGCACGGCGGCGGCGAACACACCGGGGACGGCGACGCGCGCCTGCGGATGTATGCGGGGTTCGGCGCCAGCCGTCTGCCGCTCCCCTATCTGATGCCCGAACTGTCCCCGGGCACCGGCCGGGCCGCCGATCTGCTGCTGCTGGTCGCCGAGACGGACCCGCCGTCCGACCGGATCCGGGGTGATCTGGTCGAGGGCTTCCTGACGCGGTACTTCGCCCGGCAGGAGGGCCACGTCGACCCGGACGACGACAGTCGCCTCAAGGAACTCCTGGCCCGGTGCCGGGAGACCGAGTTCCTGCCGCTGCTGCCGCTCTCCGGCGAGTGACCGTCCGCTACCTCCTGGGGTCGCTGCTCTCCGCGGTCGTCACGCTGGCCGGGCTGCCGTTGTGGCCGGTGCCGCGACTGGCCCGATTCTGGGCGGCCCGGCACCGGAGCCGGGCCACCCGGGTGCTCGCCGGGAGCGGGAGCCCGCCGCGGCAGGCCGACGCCGGCGCCGACGGTGACGGTGACGGTGAACGCACCGCGCGGGCCGTGCTGTGGCTGCCGGTGCACGTCGTCACCGGGCTGGTCCTCGGGCTGCCTGCCCTGCTCTGCGTGGGCAACATCGTGGTCGCCTCGATCGCCACACCGCTGTGGTGGGCGTTCCCGTTGGCGGACCGGCCCCGGTTGTTCGTCGACATTCCGGTGCCGGACTGGACCACCGCGCTCACTCTCGGCCCGCTGCAGATCGTCCTGCTGCTGGCGGTGGCCCGCTGGGTGCTGCCGCCATTGGCGCGGCTGCACGCCCGGATCTGCGTGGCGGTGCTGTCGTACCGGACGAACGAGCAGCTGGCCGACCGGGTGGCGGTGCTGACCCGGACCCGCGCGGAGGTCCTCGACGCCCATGGCGCGGAGTTGCGCCGGATCGAGCGGGATCTGCACGACGGGACACAGGCGCGGCTGGTGGCGATCGCGATGCGGCTGGCCGTGGCCCGGGACGCGTTCACCGACGTGCCCCGGGACGATGCTTTCGTCGAAGGGCTGATCCGGGAGGCGCACGAGGGGGTCGAGGAGGCGATGGCCGAGCTGCGGACGGTGATCCGCTCGGTGTACCCGCCGATCCTCGCCGACCGGGGGCTGGACGGGGCGCTGACCGCGGTGACCGCCGGATGCGCGGTGCCGGTCAAGCTCGAACTCGGGGACCTGGAGCGGGTTCCGGCGGCGGTCGCGGCGGTCGCCTACTTCACCGTGGCGGAGGCGCTCACGAATGTCAGCAAGCACAGTGGAGCCACCGGGGCGGGCGTCCGCGCCGGGCGTACGGCAGACAGGTTGTCGCTCGTGATCTGCGACAACGGACACGGCGGCGCTGACGACCGGCAGGGCACCGGCCTCGCCGGGATCCGGCGGCGGGTGTCGGCGCTGGACGGCACCGCGACCGTCGACAGCCCGGCGGGCGGGCCGACCACCGTCACCGTGGAGCTGCCGTGCGGGTGGTGATCGCCGAGGACAACGTGCTGCTCTCGACGGGTCTGGAGCTGCTGCTGGGCCGGGCCGGGTTCCAGGTCGCGGCGGTCGCCACCGACGGTGACGGGTTCGTGGCCGCGGTGCGCGAGCACCGGCCGGACGTCACGATCGTCGACGTGCGGCTGCCTCCGACGTTCCGCGACGAGGGGATCCGGGCCGCGCTGCGGGCCCGCCGGGAGACGCCGGGCCTGCCGGTGCTGGTGCTATCGCAGTACGTCGAGCAGCAGTACGCCGCCGAGTTGCTGGCCACCTCCGGCGGCGGTGTCGGTTACCTGCTCAAGGACCGGGTCAGCCGGGTGGACGGTTTTGTCGACGCGCTGCGCCGGGTCGCCGCGGGCGGTACCGCGATGGACCCGGAGGTGATCGCAGCCCTGGTCCAGCGGGCCGGCGACCCGATCGCCGTCCTCACCGCGCGGGAGCGTGAGGTGCTCGCCCTGATGGCGCAGGGCCTGGACAACACCGCCATCGGGCAGCGCCTGGGGATCACCGACAACGCGATCCACAAGCACGTCGGCAACATCTTCGCCAAGCTGGGCCTGGCCGTCTCGGACAGCGGCCACCGCCGGGTCCTGGCAGTCCTGGCCTACCTCAACGCCGCCCGGTAAGAATTCGGGCCGGGGTCATCACCGCGGCCCGGCCGAGCAGCGCCGCCGCCGCGACGATGCCGAGAGCGAGCGGCGGCGGTACGACCGGAACCGGTGACCCGGTCAGCGCGAGACCGGTTCCGATCAGTGCCGGCGTCACCGCCACCGCTCCGACGGCCACGGCGGTGACGACGACGATCCGGGCCTCGCCGCGCATCATCGCCAGCACCTGCGCCCGGGTCGCCCCGACCTGCCGGAGCAGCGTGAACTCCGGAACCCGCGCAACCGTCGCGGTCACCAGCGTGTTCCCGACCGCGATCGCCAGGTATCCGAGCAGCACCGCGTTGAGCAGCACCCCGGCCCCGGCGTCCCCGCCGTCCCCCGCGACGTCGGGCCAGGTGGAACCGATCCGGACGGTCGGCAGATGCGCGACGGCCGAGCGCGGAGAACCGGCGCCGGCGACCAGCAGGGCGTCGTCCAGACGGTCGGTGACGTGGTCCAGGACCACGGCGTGCGGCAGGACGACGTCCCCGAATCCAAGCCCCCGTTCGTAGACCGCCACCACCACCGGCGTGATCGGCGTGCCGTCGCCGAGACGCAGAGTGACGGGATCACCGAGCCCGGCGCTGAGGGTGTCCGCCGCCGCCCGGCTCAGTGCCACGGTTCCGGTCCGTAGCCCGGCAATGTCACCGTCGGTCACCCCGAGATCGAGGGTCTCCGGGACGAGGTCGGCCCCCAGCGCCGGGTAGTGCACGATCTGCGGACTGCCGTCGTCGGTGAAAATCGCCGTCACCCGGCTGCGGACGACGGGCGTCACCGCCCCGGCGCCCGGAACCGCTCGCACCAGATCCGCGACGTCCGGCGACAGACCGGCCGTGGTCGACGTGACGACGTGCCCGGCGAGCAGCCCGTCGGTGGCCTGCTGCCGGGCGGCGGCCGCGGTGGTGGTCCCGCTGAACAGCTGCCCGGCGGCCAGGATCACCCCGATGACCAGTGGGATCGTGGCGGCCGCGAGTCGCCGGGACTCGGCGCGGGCGTTCGCGGCGGCCAGGAATCCGCCCACCTCGGACCGCCGGTTCACCCACCGCCCCAGCACCGCGACGACCCCGCCGACCAGCCACGGCCCGAGCAGCAGCACCGCGAACAGCAGCACGAACGCCGAGAAGGCCGCGCCCTCCGCACTCCCGGCGAACGCCATGACCAGCCCGGCCGGCACCAGCAGCAGTCCGGCGATCATCCGCGCCCGCCCGGGCCGCCGCTCCGGTTCCGCGGGCCTGCGCCGGGCCGCACCCCGAGCCGCGATCCAGCCCCCGAGCAGGGCGGAGAGCAGACACAACCCCATTGCCGCCGGTACGGGTGACAGGCTCACCCTCAGCCCGAAACCATCCGGCAGCGCTCCGGCCCGGACAAAACCCGCGGTCAGCAGCAGACTCAGCCCGATCCCCGGCAGCACGCCGAGCACCGCCCCGAGCGCACCCACCACCGCGGTCTCGGCCAGGATCATCCGCAGCACCTGCCGCGGGGTGGCGCCGACCGCCCGGAGCACGGTGAACTCCGGCAGCCGGCGGCGGACCGAGAGCGCGACGGTGCTCGCCACCACGATCAGGATCACCAGGAGCATGCTGCCGCCGAACGCCAGGGCCAGTTCGCCGAGGAACGCCCGGGCGGTGCCGACGTCGAGGCGTTCGGCCGTGCCCCGCTCGTCCCCGGAGTACACGACCAGGCCGGGCCCGGCGACGTCGACCGGCCCGTCGGCCAGCACCCCGATGGTGTCCACCCGGTCCGGGCGCCCGGTCAGCTCCCGGGCCCGGTCGTCGGTGAAGAACACCGCGGGCCGGTCCACGATCCCGGTCACCCGGTAGTCCGCGACCGTCGTCCCGGTCACCAGCCGGACCGTCCCGCCGAGCCGTCCGGCCATGCCGGGCCCGAGCGCCACCTCGTCCGGTCCGGCCGGAGCGGCACCGCTGACCAGCGCATACCCGCCGAGCGCCGTCGACGCCCAGCCGTGCCCGGACAGCGCGGCCCCGGACTCCAGCACGGTCACCGGCACGCTGACGTCACCGATCGCCGCGCGCACACCGGGCAGCCGGGCGACGTCGGCGGCCAGGCTCGCCGGCAGGGTGGCCCGCTCCGGGAACCGGGGATCCACGTCGTCGGCCAGCGGCAACGTCTGCGGGGCGCCGATCACCAGGTCGGCGGCCCGGTACCGGTCCGGCGGGACGACCGAGCGCACACTGCTCTCCAGCAGGATCCCGCAGGCCGTGAGCACCGCGGATCCGCACAGCACCGCGAGGAACGCCGCGACGAAACCGCTGCGCCGGGCCCGGACGGTGCTCCAGGCCAGCCGGATCACGGCTCCCCCAGACTGGTCATCCGCTCGGCGACCCGGTCGGCGGACGGCCGGGGCAGCTCACCGGCCAGGCGGCCGTCGGCGAGGAACACCACGGTGTCGGCGAACGCGGCCGCGACCGGATCGTGGGTGACCATCAGGACGGTCTGCCCCCGGTCGTCGACGAGAGCGCGGAGCAGCTCCAGGATCCGGTGGCCGCTGCGGCTGTCCAGGGCGCCGGTCGGTTCGTCGGCGCAGATCAGGTCGGGCCGGACGACCAGGGCGCGGGCGATCGCCACCCGTTGCCGCTGGCCGCCGGAGAGCTCGGCCGGGCGGCGCTCCCCCAGGCCGGTCAGGCCGACCGCGGCGAGAACCTCGGCGAGCCGGGCCGGGTCGGGGCGCCGGCCGGCCAGCCGGACCGGCAGCAGCACGTTGTCCGCCACGGTCAGGGCGTCGAGCAGCTGGTACGACTGGAAGACGAAGCCGATCCGGTCCCGGCGCAGCACCGTCGTCTCGTTCTCGGAACGCCCGGCCAGGTCGGTGTCGCCCAGCCACACCCGTCCCGAGGTCGGCCGGTCGAGTCCGGTCGCGCAGTTCAGGAACGTGCTCTTGCCGGAGCCGGACGGGCCCATCACCGCGGTGAACGTGCCCCGCCGGAACCCGGCCGAGACCGTGTCGAGCGCGGTCACCCGGCCGTACCGTCTGGTGACCGCGTCCAGGCGTACCGCAAAGGTCGTCATGTCCGAAAACGCTAGATCGGGCAGCGCCGGCGGCCCATACGACCAGCCACCGTTTCCGTACTACAGCTAGCTGTAGTTATCGATGTTCTTCTATAGTCGGAAAGCGCTTACCCGCAGGTCTCATCCCCGAGAGGATCCCCCCATGCCTCGCACCGCCGTCGCTGCCGTGCTGCTCACGGCCGGACTGCTCGCCGTCCCCGAATCGGCGCTCGCAGCCACCTCGTTCACCGTCGCCACCGACGGATCCGGCAACTACACCACCATCCAGGCCGCCGTCGCCGCCTCCTCGACCGGCGGGGTGATCACCATCAAGGCCGGCACCTACTACGGGCAGGTGCAGATCCCGGCGAGCAAGTCCGGCATCACCCTGCAAGGCGCGACAGGCACCTCCGGCGACGTGATCATCACCGGGAGCGTGCCGCAGTCGACCGCCGGCCCGACCGGCAGCGCCACCGTCTACAACTTGGCGCCGAACAGCACGATCAAAGGCTTGACCATGCAGAACACGTACGGTGCGGGAAGTCAGGCTCTGGCTCTTTACGCCGCCGGCGACCGGCAGGTCTACCGCAACGTCCAGATGAAGGGTTACCAGGACACGTTCCTGTCCTGGGGCGGCACCGGCAGCTCCCAGATCCGGCAGTACGTCTACAAGTCCTACATCTCCGGCGTCACCGACTTCATCTACGGCAACGGCGCGGTGGTCATCGACAGCACCACCATCGAGTCGCTGAACATCGGCAGCTCCAACAACGGCTACATCACCGCCGCCGCCACCGACGACAGCAACCCTTACGGCTTCCTGATCACCAGGTCCACGGTCAAGAGCGCGGCGGCGTCCCAGACGGTGGCGCTGGGCCGCTGCTGGCACGCCGGGAACGCCGCCGACGCCATCGGCCAGGTCCTGGTCCGCGACTCGACGCTGGGCGGCCACATCCGCCAGTCCGGCGCCTGGCAGGACATGAGCGGCTGGTCCTGGCGCACGTGCCGCTTCAACGAGTACAACAACACCGGCGCCGGCGTCACCAACGGCACCTCCGACCGCCCCCAGATGTCCGCATCGACGGCCGCGAACTACACCGCCCAGAAGTATCTGGCCGGTTCCGACGGCTGGAACCCGGTCCAGTGACCGCCTGAACCCGGGCGACCCGATACGGCGGTCACTCGCCTTCCCGGTCTCTTGTCAGGCCGGGAATGTCCTGGGCGGCGAGTTTTATGCCGGCGCACACGGCGTGTTTGATGATGCTGAAGAGGATGGCGCCGAATGCCGTCAGGAGCAGCAGCCACCCGATCGCCTTGATCAGCAGGACTACCAGTGGATCCCAGTCTTCCAGCATGTGGCACCGGTCCCTCGCGTCGAGTCGGGCGTTCCGCGGCCCGCCCCGGGATGCCCGGACGGATGCCTTCGCACAGTCTGCCGTGATGTTGTGCGGGACGAGGCTCGCTTGCGGCACCGTGAGGTTCGCCGGGGCCTGCCGATGAGTTCCCGGGGGCCGGCCGGTCTGCACAGTGACGGCTCTTCGAGGAGGACATCGTGGGTGTTGTTCGGATCGATCTGTTCACTACCTTGGATCTTGTGGCGCAGGCGCCCGGTGGGCCGGACGAGGATCCGGAAGGTGGATTCTCGTTCGGTGGGTGGCAGGCTCCGCTGATGGACGAGACGGTCGGGGACTCGGTGATGAGCGGGCTCCGGGACTGTGACGCTCTGCTGCTCGGGCGGAAGACCTATGACATCTGGGCCGGCTACTGGCCCACCAAGGACGACGAGATCGGGCGGCTGTTCAACCGCATTCCGAAGTACGTGGCCTCCCGCGGCACGCCGGAACTGTCCTGGGCCGGCTCCAGCCTGATCGGGGGCGAGCTGGCGGACGGCGTACGCGAAATCCGGGAAAAGCATGAGAACGTGCACGTGATCGGGAGTCTCGACCTGGTGCAGACCCTGCTGCGGGAGAAGCTCTTCGACCGGCTGACGCTGTGGGTCTATCCGATTCTGCTCGGCGCCGGGAAGAAGGTCTTCGACGGCGGGCCGGTGCCCACGAATCTGACCCTGCTGGAGCCGCCGGTGGCCGGGAACGCCGGCGCCGTGACGCTGCACTACGGGCTGGCCGACGGGATTCCCGGCACCGGGGACATGTCGGCGCGATAGCGGAACGGCGCCCCGGACGATCCGGGGCGCCGTCGGTCATCTGCGTGTCTTGGGCAGGTCGAACTGGTCGGCTGCCCGGCAGTCCCTCTGGTTGCCGATCGATCCCGGCGGCAGCTGTTTCAGGGCCTCCCGGGCCTGCTGACGGCCCAGGTTCCAGGCGTACCAGGGATCGTCGTCCTTGAGGTCGGCGGCGATCCAGCTGAGCGTGCACCGGCGTACCGGATCGGGCAGTTTGGTCAGTGCCGGGGTGGCGTCGGCGGACAGCGCCCGCAGATACCAGGCGTCGATCTTGCCGGAGCCCTGGTAACGCAGCGCGTTGCGGCTGGCCACGTAACCCTCCGGGTTGAGGGCGGCGAGGCCGAGCAGCATCAGCACGGCGAGACCGACGGTGGTGCCGGGGATCCACCTGCCCTGCCATTTGACGCCGGCCACCGCGATCATCACGAAGATCACGCCGAGCAGCATCTCCGACGCCATCACGAAGATCCGTTCGCCGGTGAAGCTGTACACCCGCTGGTACGTCCACATCCGGGACAGCGCGGACGCCACGATCACCACGCTCAGACCACAGAGCAGGCCCAGCAGTACGCGCAGCAGCACCCGTTCCACCTTCTGCTCGCGTTTCGCCCAGCGGGCCAGCCCGGCGATCAGCGCCAGCGACAGCAGGGTGACCGCCACCAGCTGCCAGAAGCCGCTGCGGGCGTACTCGGCGTAGCTGAGCTTGGCGGTCTTCAGCACGTGATCGTTGCCGCCGAACAGCACGGTGAACTGGACCGCCACGAACCCGGCGAACAGCAGCACCAGCGCGGCGCCGGCCGGGGCCCATTCGAGCAGCCCGAACCGGCCCTTACCCGCCCGGTCCAGACTGGACAGGGTGGGCGGGGCGGACAGCGTGTAGATGCCGGAGATCGCGAGCAGGGCACCGGCCACGGCCAGGAAGATCCACTGGAAGATCGAGCCGACGGCGAAGTCGGGCACCGCGTCGTCCAGCAGTTTCGAGAACGCCATGTCGGCCGACGACAGCAGCGCGCCGAAGACGAGCAGCACCACGGCGGTCAGCGCGGCCGAGAAGACGATCCGGCGGGCGATGCCCGGGTTCCGGCCGCCCTTCAGGTGCCGGCTCACCCACGGGATGCCGACCAGCGCCGCCCACGGGGCCGCGATCAGGCTGAACAGGATCGACCGGATCTGCCGGCCGCCGACGATCGCCAGCGCGGTGCATCCGAGCGCGCCGAGCACACTGAACGTGACCAGCCACCACGCGTTCCGGAACGCCGGGACCAGCATCAGGGCGAGCGCCGCCGCGGCCCAGCCGCCGCGGATCAGGCGTTCCTTGGCCGGCAGGCCTTCGGACGCCCGGACGGCGAACACCACACCCAGGGTGAGCGCGAGCCAGGCCAGGAACCAGCCGACACCGACCCGGCCCAACGGCAGGAAGACCAGGAAACCCAGGGCCCCCGTCAGTACGCCGGCCGGAACCGCCCAGCCCTTGGCGTCCTTCGGCCCCGTCCAGTGCTTCGCCCGGAACGTCTGCCAGGCGGTGGGCGGCTGCTCGTAGGACCCCCAGGGCCGAGGGTAAAGCCCTTGCGGATGCGGCCCTTGCGGGTGCCGGCCTTGTGGATGGGCCCCTTGCGGCTGCTGTCCCTGTGGATGAGTTTCTTGCTGCTGTCCAGGAGGCTGAGTCCCCTGTGGATGCGATCCCGGTGAACCATGCCGCTGCGGCGCCTGTGGATTCGTCGCCTGTGGATTCAACGCCTGTGGATTCGGCGGCGGGGCGACGGATTTCGCTTTGGCCTGCTCATCCGTCCCGGCACCGACAACAGCGGCAGCCGCGGTCGAAGCCTGGCCCGGCGTTGTGGACGAGGCCGCGTCTGTGAACGAGGCCGCGTCTGTGGACGGCGTTCCGCCTGTGGACGAGGTCCCCGCTGTGGACGAGGTCCCCGCTGTGGACGAGGTCCCCGCTGTGGACGGGGCCGCGGTTGTGGATACGGCCGACGCCGGGACCATCGGTACGAAAAGGGCGTATCCCCGCGTACCAGATGGAATTTGAACCGGGATCGCCCATGCCGTCTCGCCGTCGGCCCCCGGCCACACCATCGACGGGAGCGCGTCGTTGGGCGGCATGACCAGGATTTGCGGCGCCGGCACGCCTGCCGGGGCATCCGAAGGGTTTGACGCCTCGGGCTCGGCGTCTGACGGATCCGTGGGGTCGGCTCTGGTGCTCGGGGGGCCCGTCGGTTCGGGCTTGGCGCCCGTAGGCACGGCCGGAGCCGGGTCCGGCTGCTCTGGTGGCAGGTCTGCCACTGCACCCTCCTAGGTCGCTCGGTTCGCACACTGTAGGGCGTACGCACGGCAATTTCTACGCCGGGACGTGTCCGTATCGCCGCGACGGCGGGAGTGATTGGCACGGATACGGGAGTTCACCCGCGACCGCATCTCCTACTGAAGGCGAAGAGATAATGGGATATGAGACCTGGATCACCAGCCACAACGATGATCGGTCCTACACTCGGCCTCACTGTATGCAGCGGTATGCAGAAAGCTGAGGAGGAGCGACCATGGCGACCTGGAAGGACGCGGACGTCCGCGAGGACTGGGCGAAGATCGGTGCACGCGGGCCGTTCGTCTACGGACTCACCAACTACATCGCGGCCAACCTCAGCGCCAACGTGCTGCTCGCCGCGGGTGCCGGGCCGGCCATCGGCGCCGCTTCGGACTGGACCACCACGTTCCCGGCCGGGGCGAGCGCGGTGTGGATCAACACGGCCGCGCTGATGAGCAGCGACGAGGAGTCGTTGCGCGCCGTCGCCCGGACCGCGCATCAGGCCGGCACCCCGTGGGTGCTCGACCCGGTCGCGGTCGGCGCCGGCGCCGCCGGGTACGACGACTTCGTCCGCTCGCTGCTGGAGTTCCGCCCGGCCGCGATCCGCGGCAACGCCAGCGAGCTGATCGCCCTCGCGGGCGGCGCGGCGACCGGCAAGGGCGTGGAGACCACCGTCGACTCGGCCGAGGCGGTCGCCGCGGTGTCCGGGTTCGCCGCCCGGATCGGCACGGTGGTGGCGGTCAGCGGCCCGGTCGACTACCTCACCGACGGCACCCGGACGGTCGAGGTGCCCGGTGGTGACGTGCGCCTGACCCGGGTCACCGGCGCGGGTTGCGCGCTCGGGGCACTGACCGCCGCCGCGATCTTCGCGACCGGGGACGCGTTCCGGGGCGCCGTTGTCGCGCACGCCGCCTACGCCGAGGCCGCCGAGCGGGCCGGCGCGCGCACCCGCGGCACCGGTTCGTTCGCGGTGGCCCTGGTGGACGAACTGTCGCTGCTGGCCGAAGCGGGCACCGCGGCGAGCACCGCAGCGCGCAGCGCAACGAGCAACGAGGCGAAGGACGAAGCGGGGAACGAGGCGGCATGACCCGGCAGATCCACCTCGGCGCCTTCCTCAACGCCGGCGTTCAGGGCACCGCCGGCTGGCGGCATCCCGACGCGTCCCCGAAGTTCCTGACCGCCGATCACTACGTACGCATGGCAAAGATCCTGGAAGAGGGCCGTTTCGACTTCGCCTTCGTGCCGGACGCGCTCAGCGTCCCCAGGAGTCTCGGCGGCTCGTTCGCCCCAGCCGTGAACTGGGGTTCCGGCACACCCCGGCTGGACCCGATCCCGGTGGTGTCGATGATGGCCGCCGCCACCACCCACCTGGGTGTGGCCGCGACCGTGTCCACCGGTTACCACGAGCCGTACAACGTGGCCCGCGAGTTCGCCACCCTCGACCACCTGACCGGCGGCCGGTCCGGCTGGAACGTGGTGACCAGTTTCCAGGACGCCGAGGCGCAGAACTTCGGCCAGCGCAGACTCCCGCCCCGGGACCAGCGGTACGGCCGGGCCGAGGAGTTCCTCGAGGTCACCACCCGGCTCTGGGACAGCTGGGCGGACGACGCGATCGTCGGCGACAAACAGTCCGGTGTCTTCGGCCGCCCGGAGGCCGTCGAGGCGCTCGACCACGAGGGTGAGCACTTCCGGGTGCGGGGCCCGCTCAGTGTGCCGCGCCCGCCCCAGGGCTACCCGGTGATCATCCAGGCCGGGGCCAGCGAGTCGGGCCGGAGTTTCGCCGCCCGCTGGGCCGACGTGATCTTCTGCAGTCACGCGTCGCTGGAGTCGGCGATCGCGTTCTACACCGATGTGAAGGCGCGCGCCGCCGCGCACGGTCGCGACCCGGACCAGCTGAAGATCCTGCCCGCGGCCACCCCGGTGATCGGCCGGGACACCGCGGACGCGATCGCGCGCCACGAGGCGTTCGCCGATCTGGTGTCGGTGGAGGCCGGGCTGTCCCGGCTGGCCTACCACGTCAACGTCGACCTGACGAAGTACGACCCGGACGGCCCGCTGCCCCCGCTGGAGGAGGTCGGGGTGGAGGGGCACTATCGGGAGGTGGTCGAGTTCGCCGCGAAGAACGAGCTGACGGTCGGGCAGATCGGCAGGTGGTACGGCGCCCGCACCGAGGGCAGCATGGTCGGCTCGGCCGGTGAGATCGCCGACGTCATCGAACAGTGGGTGGATGCCGGAGCCGCCGACGGTTTCGTGATCCAGGCCGCGCACGTGCCGGGTTCGTTCGACGAGTTCGTGACCGGGGTGGTGCCGGAGTTGCAGCGGCGCGGCCGGTTCCGCACCGAGTACGAGGGTACGACCCTGCGGGACAACCTGGGACTGAACCGTCCTGGGCGCGGCGAGTGGAAGGCGCGACGCGCATGACCGGACCACTGGTGAGCGTGGCGTGGCTGCGCGAGCACCTCGACGACGTGGTGCTGCTGGACGCCTCGATCGACCGTACAACAGATGGTTTTGCATCGGGGTTGGCCGACTTCACCGCGGAACACCTTCCTGGAGCCCGCTTCGCGGACATCTTCGCCGCGTTCTCCGACCCCGGTGCGCCGTTCCTCTTCACCATGCCGGCGGTGGGCGCGCTGGAGAAGGCCGCGACTTCCCTGGGTGTACGCGACGGAGCACAGGTCGTCGTCTACGACCGCAACGGCGGAGCGTGGGCCGCCCGGATCTGGTGGCTGCTGCGCGTGCACGGCTTCACCAGCGTCTACGTGCTCGACGGCGGCCTGGCGGCCTGGGCCGGCCCGCTGGAGTCCGGTCCCCCGGAAGCGCCCGCGGTCACCGGGGAGCTGACCCTGCGGGAACCCGGCCCGGTCACCGCCGACTTCGACGAGGTGACCCGGACCCCCGGCGACAAACTGGTCTGCGCGCTGCGGACCGAGCGTTTCGACGCCGGCCACATCCCCGGAAGCGTCAGCCTGCCGTACAACTCCCTGTTGTACCCCGACGGCACCCTGGACGTGGCGGCGGTCCGTTCCCGGGCGGCCGGCATCGGCCTGGACGCGACGAGTGTCGTCTACTGCGGCGGCGGCATCAACGCGGCGGGCCTGATCCTGGCCCTGGACGCGGCCGGCCTGCCGCTGCCCCGCATGTACGACGGATCCCTCAGCGAGTGGCGCACCCGCCGAGACATAGCATCCACTTGATGAACGCACGCGACACCGTCTACCGGGAACTGCTGGAACGGCTGACCCACGGCCGCTACCAGGCGGGCGAACCGCTGATCCCGCAGACGTTGAGCGAGGAGTTCGAGGTCTCGCGGACCCCGGTCCGCGAGGCCCTGGCCCTGCTCGAACAGGACGGGTTGCTGGTCTCCGGCCGGCGCGGCTTCGAGATCCGGCGGCGCACCGACGAGGAGATCATGGAGATCTTCGAGACGCGCGCCGTCCTGGAGTCGTCGGCCGCCTACGCCGCCGCGACCCGCGCCACCCCGATCGACCTGGCCCGCCTGCAGGACCTGCACGACCGTTCCCAGGCGACCACCGACCCGGCCGAGGTCCGCCGCCTGTTCAACCACTTCCACGACGCGGTCCGCAACGCCGGTCACAACCGGACCATGACGACCCTGCTGCGTACGATCGAGGCCCAGGTGAAGGTCTCCGCCCCGTGGTCCACGCCGGGCGGCCCCCGCGAGTTCGGCCCGAGCTACCTCGAACACGAGGCGATCCTGACAGCCATCCGCTCCGGCGACGCCCCCGCGGCCCGGACGGCGACGTTGACCCACAGCGCCCACGACCGCGACGTCCGGGTCAGCCAGCTGATCATCCGGATGGCCGAGGACCCGAAGTCCCCCGACGCCACCGCCGCCGGCTGGCACTGACCCCGGCCGGCGCCGGAAAACGACGGCGGCCGGCAGGACAGGTTCCGGAAAAGACCGGAACCGCCCACCGACCGCCGTAGTGGAACCGCTGTCAGACCGCCAGGAGACGACGGACCGGCTGGGCCTCGACGACCTCGCCGGAGCCGAGCGAGTAGAAGCTCGGGACCACGCTGACCCGCCCGGCGGTGATGGCCCGGTCGATCAGCGGTGAACGGTCCCGCAGCAGCTCAGCCGTGTAGCTGGCGTGCTGCTCGACGGTTTCGGTGAGTGTCTCGGCGCCGGCGATCCGGGCCCGGACGACGTCCGGGGCGATGTGCTCGCAGACCTCGCGGATGCTGCCCGGCGGCACCTTGCCCTCGTCGACCATCGCGGTGGCGGCGGCGACGGCGCCACAGCTCTCGTGACCGAGAACGACGATCAGCGGAACCCCGAGGACCTCGACCGCGTACTCGATGGAACCGAGCACGGAGGCGTCGAAGACGTGACCGGCGGTACGGACCACGAACAGGTCACCGAGACCCTGGTCGAAGAGGATCTCCACCGGTACCCGGGAGTCAGCGCAGCCGAAGACGATCGCGGACGGCGCCTGGGAACCGGTCAGCTCGGCCCGCCGGTGCGGGCCACGGCGCAGGTCCGCGGAGGTCAGACCGGCCATGAAGCGGGCATTACCCTCGCGCAGGGCAGCCCACGTCGTACCGGCAGCGGAACCATTGGCGTTGGACATGACTCTCCTGAATCAGTTGATGATGGCGCCGGTGACCGCCACCTGCTCCTTGAGAACCTCGTTGATGAGGCCCTGGGTTTCGTTGATCTTTTCGACCGCGTGGTGGATCTGAGCCAGGGAGGCGACGACGGCGTCGACCCGTGACTGGATGGTGCTGACTCGCTCGCTGACTTCGGCGGTGGCGCGTTCGGTCTCTCCGGACAGCTCCTTGACCTCGCCGGCGACGACGGCGAAGCCCTTGCCTGCCTCACCCGCGCGGGCCGCCTCGATGGTGGCGTTGAGGGCGAGCAGGTTGGTCTGGGCGGCGATCGACTGGATCGCCTGGACCACCTGGTTGATCTCGGCACTGGCCTGACCGAGGGCGGCCACCTGCTCGTTGGCCTCGACGGTCAGACGTTCGCCGGTCTGCGCCACGGCCGACGCGTCGGCGACGTTGCGCTCCACCTCTCCGATGGATTCGAGGAGGGTCCGGCCTGCGGTGTTGAGCTGGGCTGCGGCGGTGAAGCGTTCGAGTGCCTGGCCGACAAGGAACGCGGTGTTACGCAGTGCGGCTTCGCGGCCCGGATACATGATCAGGGTCCGGGTGGCGAAGAAGTCCATCGTGCCGACGATCTGTCCTGCTACTCGAATCGGCAGGCAGACGCCGGACTTTACCCCTGCGGCCTGGGCAGCCGGCCGGCGTACACAGTCGGTGAGTTCGCCGAGGTCCTCGACGAAGACCAGGTCGCCGCGGGCCCAGGCACGACCGGACAGGCCGACACCCTTGGCGAACGAGGCGGACATGGTGACGCGGCGGAACTCGGCGCCGGCATCGCCGGATTCGAGGGCGAACCGGAGCACGTTGTCCTGCTCGTCGAGGGACCAGAACGAGCCGTACTGCCAGTCGAAGTCGGCCCGGATCGTCTCCAGGGCGGAGCGGAGCGCATCGTCGCGGCTGGTGGCCTCGGTCATCTGCCGGATCACCGTGGAGACGGCGTCGACGTCCTGCGCGGACTTCTCCTGCTGGACGTTCTCGTGCAGGCGCACCAGGGCGGCGGAGACCAGGGCGCCGACGGCGCGGAGCACGCCGAGACGGCTCTCGGTGGGCTCCAGCTCCTCGAGGGAGAAGAAGTCCATGGTGCCGACGACCTGGTTCTTCTCGACGATCGGGAAGCAGACGCCGCTCTTCACCCCGGCCTGCGTGGCCGAAGGCGCCCGTACGCAGTCGGTGAGGTCGGCGAGGTTCTTGACGAAGACCAGGTCGCGGCTGCGCCAGGCGCGACCGGAGAGGCCGACACCCTCGGCGAACGAGGCCTCCAGCGTGACCCGGCGGAACTGGTCGGTGACGGTGCCGCTCTCCTGGGCGAACCGCAGGACCTTCGCGCCGGCGTCGAGCTGCCAGTACGATCCGTACGCCCAGTGGAAGCGTTCCCGCACCAGGTTGAGGGCGGTGCCGATGGCTTCCTCAGGCGACTTGCACGTCTCCATGGCCCGCACGATCGCGGTGACCGCTTCGACGTCTTCCCGAGCCTCGATCAACTGGGCGTTGAGCTGCTCTGACTCTCGTTTCCGGCTGCCGAACACGCTGCTCCCTCTCTATCGAGCAGCGGTAGGGTGTGCCGCTCGTCTTGCCAGCAAAGTCGGCACGGCGCCTGGCGTCATGAGGAAATAGGCCCCCCACCCGGGTAGAGCACCCCAACCGCAACCTTGCCGTCTGCGGCAGCGGTCGCTATGTTAATGGGAAATCACACATCGATGAACGTGGACATGCGCTCGTAGCACCGGTAACAGCCGATCCGGAAGCAGGAAAGCGAATGCAGAATCTCAGTAGGAGAAGCGTTCTGACCCTCGGTGCCGCGCTGGGGCTCGCGGGCGTGGCGGCCGACCCGGGCCGGGCCTGGGCGTGGTCCTCGGCCGGTTCGATCGCCGGCACCGACACGATCACCGACCCGTGGAAGGTCTGGGACGACGCCACCGACCCGCTGCTCGTCTCGATGCTGCAGAACGGGCAGATCCCCGCGGTCAACACCGCCTTCGACAACTTCGTCAAGAACGGCGACCCGCTGCCGGCCGGCATCCCCGCCGCGCTCACCACCTGGCTGCAGCAGCACAACACCCTGCCGTCGTGGGCCGATCAGGCGAAGCTGAACCAGGCGGCCCAGTTCAACAAGCGGATGAGCCTCTACCTCTTCCTTCTGTACGGGCTGGGCAGCGGCATCATGAGCACGGTCATCCCGCGGGAGGCCCGCAACGTCTACTGGTCCGAGGGCGGCGCCGTGATGAAGTCACGCGCGGCCAAGACCTTCACCTACGGCTACGACCTGAGCGCCCTCGACGCGTTCCAGCCCAGCGGGCACTTCATCACCACGTCGAACAAGACGCGGCTGACCCACGCCGCCGTCCGGCACCTGCTCCCCCAGTCGTCGCACTGGCGGGCGGTCACCGACGACCAGGACTTCATCCCGATCAGCAACGGCGACATCCTGATCACGTTCCACAGCCTCGGTACGTTCGTGCACGGCAAGCTGAAGTCGTGGGGCATCCGGATGACGGCCGCCGAGGAGGCCGCGTTCCTGCACATGTGGCAGGTCGCGCTGCACCTGCTCGGGGTCCGTGACGACTTCATCCCGGCCTCGTGGGCGGCGGCGAAGGAACAGTCGGCGTACGCGCTGACCCCGCTGATGGCCTCCACCCCCGAGGGCATCGACCTGGCCGGCGTCCTGCTCAACCTGACGTCCGAGATCGACCTGGGCGTGACCCGGGGCTTCCAGCGGGAGTTCGCCCGGTACCTGCTCGGCGACAAGGTCGGCGACTGGCTGCGGCTGCCGCGTGACCTGGTGTCCCGGGGCGTGATCGAGGTGGGCTGGCCGGCCTACGTCGCCTTCCGGGAGGGCACGTCCGGGGTCATCCCGACCACGTACTCACTGTTCGACAGGTTCATCCGCGGGCTGGCGATGCTCTTCCTGAACAACGGGACGTCACCGACGTACACGCCGATCACCATCCCCACCGGCAACCGCGCCGGAACCTAGGGCGTTCGTCGCGAGCGCGGTCACCGCGTCGCGATGGCCGGGGGTGTCCTCCCAGCGCAGGGCACGCCCGGCCTCCACCACCACCCCGAAACAGGCGTGCACCAGCAGCCGGGCCTGACGCGGGTCCAGCTCCGGGCGGGCGGCCCGGAGCTGGTGCTCCCAGACCGCGATGTACTCCCGCTGGGCCAGTATCAACGGCCGGCGCAGGTCGGCCGGCAGGCCACGGATCTCCGCCTCGGCGACACTGTTCAACGCGTTGTGCTCGAAGCTGTAGGCGACGTACGTCGCGGTCAGCGAGTCCAGGGACGGGCTGCTGCGCTCCACCGCCTGGGACAGCAGGCCGGCGGCTTGCAGACACGCCGCCACCAGAATGTCGATCTTTCCGGGGTAGTGCCGGTAGATCGCCGACGGGGCCAGCCCCACCGCGCTGGCGATCTGCCCGTTCGTCACGTTGGCGAACCCGTCCCGGGCGAACAGCGGGATCGCGGCCGCCAGGATCTCGGCCCGCCGGGTCCGTGGCACCGGCGGGGCGGGCAGGTCGACCCGGGCGGCGCTCTCGAAGGCCTCGGTCGCCGCCACCCGCAGCGCCGAGACCAGCAGCATCTCCTCGATCCGGCGCTGGGCGATCGACGTGTGGTGCATGGTGACCGACCCGATCACGCCGAGCGCGGCGACCGCCCGCAGCCGGGCTCCGGTTCCGCCCGCGATGGTCCTGCCGGCGATCCGCGTCACGACCTGCTCGAACTTGGCCCGCAGGCGGCGGCGGTCGTCACGGTCCAGGTAGCGGGCCTCCCACCGGTACAAGCCGCCGGACGCCCGGTGCGTGATCGTCACCCGGATGAGCGCGGTCAGCAGACCGGGCAGGCCGGCGTCCGGCGGCGCGTCGTCCAGCGCCGCGACCAGCCGGTCGGCCATCACGTCGGCACAGCCCGCGAACAGGGCGTACTTGTTCGGGAAGTGCCGGTACAGCGCGGCGGCGCTGATGCCCACACCGGCGGCGATCTCCTCCATCGAGGCCGCGTGGTAGCCACGCTCGCTGAACACCTGACCGGCCGCCTCGACGATGAGCTGCTTGCGGTTGTGCGGGCGGGTGGCCGCGGTCGGCCCGGCAATCATGGGGCCAGTCAATCACATAGCCTCCCGACAGCCTTCGCTCAGCGATCTATCAAGGTCCACATTGAATCTCATCGCTCATGACAGATACCTGCAACAAACGGGTGAGCCGCCGGCACGTGCTCGCCGGGGTGTTCGGCGCGGGGGCTCTCGCCGCGCTGGCCACCATCAGCAAGGGCACCTCCTTCGCTGAAGAGGCCACGACCCTGGTGGCAGCCACCGGCACCCTGCCCGTCCCGGAGCAGCTGGTCGCCACCGAGTCCGACGGCGTCTCGGTCTTCACCCTGGCCGCCGGGACCGGCACCGACACCACCCTGATCAGCGGTAAGGAGATCGAGACCGCCGGGTACAACGGCACCTTCCTCGGCCTCACCATGATCGTCAGCGACGGCGAGAAGGTCCGCTGGGACATCACCAACAACCTCGGCGACGAGACCACCGTGCACTGGCACGGCCTGCACATCGCGCCGTCCGCCGACGGTGGCCCGCAGAACGTCATCGAGGCCGGCGGCACCTGGTCGCCGGAGACCACGATCAACCAGGGTGAGGCCTGCACCCTCTGGTACCACCCGCACGGTCTCGGCACCACCGCCGAGCAGGTCACCCTCGGGCTCGCCGGGATGCTGATCGTCGACGACGGCTCCGCGGAGAACGCCGCCCTGCCGCACGACTACGGCGCCGACGACAGCCCGATCATCATGCAGTCCACCGCGATCACCAGCGCCGGGGCGTTCGCCACCACCAACAACAACTTCACCGCCTCCGCCTCGACGCTGAAACTCCTGGTCAACGGATTCAGTGCGACGGACACCACCCCCACCCTTTCCGTCGCGTACGGCCGGGTCAGACTCCGCCTGCTCAACGCGTCGCTCACCGACAGCATCACCCTGGCGCGCTCCGACGGCGGCGCCCTCACCCAGGTCGCCAGCGACGCGGGCCTGCTCGCCGCGCCGCTGTCGGTGTCGACGCTGCGGATCAGCCCCGGTGAGCGCGCCGAGATCGTCCTGGACCTGACCGCCGCGGACACCGCCGTCACCCTGAACGCCACGGTCCGCAACACCACCAACGGCACCCGCTACACGGTCGCGATGCTGCAGGTAGGCAGCACCGCGACGACGGCCGCCGACGCCCTGCCGTCGGTGCTCAACACGATTCCCGCCCTCGACGCGACCGGCGCGACCACCCGCACCTTCACCCTGAGCAACAGCGGCGCGTCCATGCTGATCAACGGTATCGCCGGAACCACGATGGACATCATGGACGCCAACGCGGTGATGACCACCCTGGGCGCCGTCGAACAGTGGACCATCACCAACAGCAGCACGAACATCTACCACAACTTCCACCTGCACGACGTGCCGTTACAGATCGTCTCGGTAGCGGGCGCGGCTCCCACCGGAGCGAATCTGGGCTGGCGGGACACCGTCGAGGTGGTCCCCGGCACGTCGGTGGTCATCAGGATGCAGTTCACCGACTACGCCGACAACGAGTTCATGTACATGCTCCACTGCCACAACGTCATCCACGAGGACGACGGCATGATGCTGGGCCTGATGGTCATGGGCTGACCCGAGGTCCCACTTCCCACCCGGCCCGCCCGGACACCCCGGCCGGGCCGGATCCCCCACCGCCAGGAACGGTCAGGAACAGTTGCCCCACTGGCAGTTGTGACCGGACGGCTTCCGGCCCATCCGTTCGGCCTCCTTGCACCACGCGCACTTCGTCCGGCCGGCCTTCACACACGCACAACCCATCTCGCACCTGCTTTCCATCGTTGCGGGCAGTCAGTCATCCCTGCATCTCGCGGCGACGCTCCTCAGCGCGCTCGTTGAAGACGACCGCGGCACGTGGGCGTCCGCGAGCCAGCCAGACAGCGAGCGAAACCGGCCAGAACATCACGGTCACCACGTGATCGAGGAACCAGCTCAGGCCGAACCCGTCCCTCCCGAAGATCTTGATCCGACCCTGACCGACCCCGGCCCGATGCCACCGGCAGGCTCTGCTCGCGCCGATCGATTTCGGCCACCGGCCCCTGCTCTGCGGGTGCTGTCTCAGGGCATGAAGTGCACCTCCGGGAAAGCGGCGGACGGGCCGTCGAGCAGGGGCCGGCGGCGGTGGCGTAGGTGCAGATCGAAGAAGGCGAGGGGGTAGCTCTGCTGGATGCGGACCGCGTGGTGTGGTTTCAGGGTGCCGATCCGGGCTGCCAGGTCCTCGTCCGGCATTTTGACCACCGCGGCCAGTTGGGGCAGCAGCCACTGCAGGTCGCTGAAGGAGCTGTGCACGGCGCCGTTGACCTGGAAGTAGCGGCGCCAGCCGGACAGCAGGGACCAGAAACGGTCGACGCTGTTCTCGGCGGGTGGGGGGTTTCCGGCGGATCGGGGGAACTCGGCGGTCATCAGCATGAACGGGCGGTTCAGGGCGGCCGGTAGCGGGTTCGACTGCATCGGGCCGTCGAGGCCCAGGCCGGCGCGGACCCGGTGGTCGGTGTTCATCACCAGGGCCGTCGCGGTGGCGCCCTTCGACCAGCCGAACATGCCGATCCGGTTCAGGTCCAAGGCGGCCGCGAGACCCGGCGGCAGCAGGTGATGGTTGGCAGCCAGATGATTGAGGTGGTCCAGCACCAGGCGAAGATCGTAGGCGTAGTCCCAAGGGGTGAATGGCTGCCCCGACGGAACCACGAGACGCCCGCCGGGGAACTCGGTGAACGAATCGCCGAAATGGTCCACGGTGACCACGACGTAGCCGTGGCTGGCGAGTTCCTGCACCACGATCGTGGTCTCGGACCGGTGCCCGCGGGAACCGTGCGAGAAGACGATCACCGGATGACGCCCTCGCCATGCCGGCACACCCTCGCGCGCGGCAGTCAGCGGCGCGGCGACCGCGCCGGGGTCGAATCCGGCGGATTCGAGCAGAGCCCGCATCGACGCCGCGGTCATCCACGACACCGCCGGAGCAACGGAATCGGCCGGCGCGAAGGAGGTGGCCGGAGCAAAAGAAGGGGCCGGCGCGGAGGAGGTGGCCGGCGCGAAGGAGGTGGCCGGAGCAAAAGAAGGGGCCAGCGCGGAGGACGAGGCCGGCACGGAGGACGCGGCCGGGTACCAGACGCTGAGCATCAGTTCACGGCCTCGGCCGCCGGTCTCGGTGAGGTGCAAGGGGACGGTGCCGATGCGGTGCGGGCCGGTCGGTGACGGCAGGGTGAGGCGTGGCGGGGTGGTGCCCGCCACGCCCGGACCGGTGCCGCCCTCGCCCATCCGGTCGGTGACGCCTTTTCCTGGCGAGCTTCCGGCTTCCGCACGGTCGGCGAGCAGAGGCACGGTGGCGCCGGCGGCGAGGGTGGAAAGGATCAGGCTGCGGCGGGTGAAAGTCATACCCCGACCCTGCCGCCGCAACCAGAATTCCACATCGGACCAGGGAACTAAGCCCACGGGCTACAACAACCGTGGACCACCTCGGCCCACGGGCCACAACGGCCGCGGACCGCCTCGGTCCATGGGCTGCCTCGGGCCATGGGCTGGTCCGGGCTATGCCAGGCGGTTGAGGATCCAGTCGTGGAAGGCTCTGATGTGGTGTTCGGAGGGGACCAGGACTCCGCCTCGGGCGTAGGCTCGGGACGCCATCGCCGGCTGGCAGCGTTCGCAGGCGTCGAAGTCCTGCACGTTGACGCGGTGGAAGAGTTCCACCGAGCGGGACACGTCCCGGCCCGACGTCACCACCTCGTTCGTGTAGAGCCAGTCGCATTCGACGATGGTGCGGTCGGCGGCCACCGGGTACATCCGGTGCAGGATGATGTGGTCCGGGACCAGGTTGACGAAGACCTGCGGCTTGATGGTGATGGCGTAATAGCGCCGGTCCTGGTCGTCGGACAGGCCGGGCAGCGTGTCGAAACCCTCGGATCCGTCGACGGTGAAACCCTGGATCCCGGTACCGAAGTCAGCACCGTGCCCCACGTAGTACTGGGCGGCATACCCGTCGGCGAATTCCGGCAGCACCTCGGTCAATTCGGGGTGGATCGTCGCGCAGTGATAACACTCCATGAAATTCTCGACGATCAACTTCCAGTTCGCCTTCACGTCGTACGTGATCCGCCGCCCGACCGTCAACGTGTCGATCTCGTAGGAGTCGATCGCGGAAAGCGCCCCGAGTCGTTCGGTGACCGCGCCCATCACGTCGTCCTCGAACGACGGCGGTTCGTCGGCCAGACACACCCAGACGTACCCGATCCACTCCCGCATGTGCACGTTGACCAGCCCGTACTCGACCCGGTCGATATCCGGCATCTTCGTCAGGTTGGGTGCCGCGACGAGCTTTCCGTCGAGTCCGTAGGTCCAGGCGTGATAGGGGCATTGAAAGGCCCGTTTCACCTCCCCGCTCTCCTCGGTGCACAGTTTTGCGCCCCGATGCCGGCAGATGTTCAGAAAGGCCCGCAACGAGCCGCCGCGCCCGCGGACGATGAGCACGCTCTCGCGCCCGACCTGAACGGATTTGAAGCTTCCGGGACGGGACAGATCACCGGCCCGGACGGCGCAGAACCACATGTTCTCGAAGATCCGGGCCTGTTCCCGTTCGAACAGGGCGGGATCGGTGTAGTGGTGACCGGGAAGGGTGGGAATGAGGCTGGTGGGAAGACTGGTGGTCACAACACACCTCTATCGGCGGATTCGTTCCATCTTGGGGTCGAACAGCGGCTCCGCCGCGACGGTGGCCGGCAGCCGGGTGCCGAAGTACTCGACGGCGACCGGGGTGCCGGGGACCGCGAGGGCGGCGGGCAGCCAGGCGTAGGCGACGGTGCGCCCGATGGTGTAGCCGTAGGACGCGCTGGTGACGTAGCCGACCGGCACGCCGTCGGCGTACACCGGCTCCTTGCCGAGGACGACAGCGCTGGGATCGTCCAGGGTGAGGCAGGTGAGCAGCCGCTCCGGTGGGGCCGTCGACAGCGCGGACCGCCCGATGAAGTCGCCCTTGTCCATCCGCACGGCGAACCCCAGACCGGCCGAGTACGGGTCGTGCTCGGCTGTCATGTCGGTACCCCACGCGCGGTAGCCCTTCTCCAGCCGGAGACTGTTGAAGGCGCTGCGCCCGGCCGCGATGATCCCGTGCTGCTGCCCGGCTTCCCAGAGCGTGTCCCACAGTTTGAGCCCGAGATCGGCGGAGGTGTACAGCTCCCACCCCAGCTCGCCGACGTAGGACAGGCGCATCGCGGTGACCGGGACCGCACCGACGTACGCCCGTCGGGCCCGGAAGTATCTGAGGCCCTCGTGCGAGAAGTCGGCGCTGGTCAGCGGCTGGAGGACGTCGCGGGCGAGCGGTCCCCACAGTCCGATGCAGCAGGTCCCGCCGGTGATGTCGCGGATCTGCACGGTGTCCGGGGCGTGCTGCCGCATCCAGTCCTCGTCGAGCGGCCCGTTGCCACCGACCTGGAAGACCTGCGGCCCCAGACGTGCGACGGTCAGGTCGCTGCGGATCCCGCCGTCAAAACCGAGCATCAGCGTGTACGTCACCGAGCCCACTGATTTGTCCAGGTTGTTGGTGGTCAGGTACTGGAGGAACTCCAGCGCCCCGGGCCCGGACACCTCGAACCGTTTGAGCGGCGTCATGTCGTACATGGCGACCCGTTCCCGGGTCACCCGGGCCTCGGTGGCGGCGATCGGCGACCAGTACCGGGCCGACCACGCGTCCCGTTCCGGAACGGAACCCGGGGCGTTCGCCGTGTACCAGTACGGCCGCTCCCACCCGGCGCCCTCCAGGAACTCGGCGCCCAACGACACCTGCCGTGGGTGGAACGGGCTGGTCCGCAACGGTCGCGGCCAGTCCATCGGCTGCAACGGGTGCACGATGTCGTACACCTCGATGAAGTTCTGTTTTCCCCGCTCCCGGATGTACGACGGCGACAGCTGCACCTCCTCGAAGCGGTGCAGGTCGGCCTCGTGCAGGTCGATCCGCGGCTGCCCGTCGATCAGCCACTCGGCCATCGCCCGCGCGACCCCGGCCGAATGGGTCACCCAGACCGCCTCGGCGACCCAGAATCCGGCCAGCTCACGGTGCTCGCCGAGCAGTGGCGCCCCGTCGGGGGTGAACGAGAAGATGCCGTTCATCCCCTCCTCGACCTCGGTGCCGGCCAGGTCCGGGAGCAGCTCGACGCTGGCTTTCCAGGCGGGCTCGAAGTCGGCCGGGGTGAACTCGAGGACGCTCGGCATCACCGGGGCCTCGGCCGGGGACAGGAATGAGTCGACGGGCATCGGGCGGTGCCCGTAGTAGCCGATGCCGAGACGGTCACCGTGGTCCCGGTAGTAAAGATCCTGGTCCTGGTGCCGCAGGATGGGCAGGGGGCCGGCCATCGAGGGGACGGGGCCGGTTCTCGCGTACTGATGGGCAAGGGGTTGAAGTGGCAGTGTCAGACCGGCCATCCGGGCGATCTGCGGGCCCCAGAAGCCGGCGGCGCAGACCACGATGTCGGCGGCGAGGAATCCACGGTCGGTCTCGACCCCGGTGACCCGCCCGCCGGCCTGACCGATTCCGGTCACGGTGTGCTCGCCGAGGAAGCGGGCGCCGCGTTCGATGGCCCGCCGTGCCTGGGTCTCCACGGCTCCAGGCGCGTCGGCCAGGCCGTCGGTGGGGACGTGGAAGCCGCCCAGGATCCGGGACTCGGCGAGCAGTGGGTGCAGTTCCACGCACTCCGCCGGGCTGAGCAGCGAACTCGGGACACCCCAGGAGGTGGCCAGGCCGTGCCGTCGTTCGAGGTCGTGCCGGCGGGCCTCGGTGGTGGCCACTTCGAGGCCGCCGACCTGCCGGAGACAGCCGAGACCGCTGAGCTTCTCCACCGTGTAGGTGGCCAGTTCGGTCATGGTCTTGGAGGGGTTGGTCTGGAAGACCAGACCGGGGGCGTGCGAGCTGGAGCCGCCGGGGCTGAAGAGCGGGCCCTGGTCCACGACGGTGACGTCGGTCCAGCCCCGTTCGGTCAGCTCGTCGGCGAGGGCGCTGCCGACGACGCCGGCACCGATGATCAGAACATGAGGAGGTTTGGTCATTGAGCGTCCTTGCGTTTCACGAAGCGCAACTCGACCTGAGATACGCAACAGCTTCAACGACCAATCGACCGCCGTCAAGACGTCTGGATTTCGCGGAAATTAAACCCTTCCCATGCGCTCGCTGACCTCGTCGGCGGCTGCCATCACACGCTTGGCTACTTCCGGGAAAGATGCTCTGATCAGGCGATATGCCGGACCGGAAACGCTCAGGGCGGCGATCACCGCGCCGTCGGCACCGCGGATCGGCGCGGCCACCGCGTTGAGGCCGACCTCGAACTCCTCGGCGGTGGAGGCCCAACCGGCAACCCGAACCTGATCCAGTTCGGCCTCGAGCGCGTCGGTGTCGACGATGGTCGCGACGGTGAACCGTTCCAGTGGCTCGCGGAAGGAAAAAGGCGGGGTGAAGGCGAGCAGGACCTTGCCGCTGGAGGTGGCGTGCAGCGGCGTCTGCTTGCCGATCCAGTCGTGGCTGGCGATCGAGGCGGCGCCCCGGCTCTGCGACACGTTGACGGCCCGTCCACTGTCCATGATCGCGATGTTGACGGTCTCGCCGATCTCGGCGGCGAGCCGTTCGCACGCGGCGTGCCCCTGCCGGCTGACGTCGAGCTGCGCGGCGACGGCTCCGGCGAGCCGGACGATGCCGAGGCCGAGCCGGTACGACCCGCGATCCTGGGTCTGCTCCACGAACCCGCGGCTCTCCAGGGCTCCGAGCAGGCGGAACGCGGTGGACTTGTGGACGCTCAACTCGCGGCCGATCTCGGTGACGCCTGCTTCGCGCCGCCGGGCCAGGATCTCCAGAATGGTCAGTGCACGATCGACGGACTGAACGAGCGGTGCGTCGTTGCTCATCACGCAACGATAGGGCAGCCGATTTCCGGCAGGTTGCAACACGTGACCGCTCACTGACCGATGCTTGACTATCGATCAAGCACCCGGGCAGTCTGTTGCGGATCTCACGGACTGTTTCGTTTTATACAACGGATGGTGGTTTGAGCGTGCAGAAAGTCGCGATTGCCGGGGCTTCCCTGGCCGGCCTCGCTGCCGCACGCGCTCTGCGGAGGCAGTCGTTCGCGGGCGAGATCGTGATCGTCGGTGACGAGCCGCACCCGCCGTACGACCGCCCGCCGCTCTCCAAGGAGTTCCTGACCGGCACGGCCACGATGGACGACATCGCCCTGGGTGGCAGCGCCGACCTGGACGTCGAGTGGCGACTCGGCACCCCGGCGACCGGCATCGACGCGCCGACGCGCAGCCTGCGGCTGGCCGACGGCACCGAGATCCGCGCCGACGCGCTGATCGTCGCCACCGGCGCGCGGGCCCGGGAACTGGGCAATCCCGGCGGGCTGACCGGTCTGCACACGCTGCGGACGCTGGACGACGCGATCGCGCTCAGGGCGGACCTGCGCCCCGGCGCCCGGCTGGTGGTGATCGGCGCCGGGTTCATCGGGGCCGAGGTCGCGTCCAGCGCCCGGTCGCTGGGCCTGGACGTGACAGTGGTCGAGACGCTGCCGACCCCGCTCGCCGGCCCGCTCGGCCCGGAGATGGGCGGGATCTGCGCGCAACTGCACGGCGATCACGGGGTGCCGCTGCTGACAGGCGTCCCGGTCAGCGGGCTGTCCGGAACTGATCGGGTCGAGGCGGTCGAGCTGGCGGACGGGACGCGGCTGCCGGCCGACGTGGTGGTGGCCGGGATCGGCTCGCTGCCCAACGTGGAGTGGCTGGCCGGGTCGGGGCTGGAGATCGCCGGCGGGGTGGTCACCGACGCGTCCGGCGCGACCTCCGTCCCGGGTGTGTGGGCCACCGGCGACTGCGCGGTGATCCGCGGCGAGCGCCGCTCCGAGCACTGGACACACGCCGTGGAGCACTCGATGATCACGGTCGCCGCGCTGCTCGGCGACACCGCCCCGGTGCGCAAGGCGCCCTACTTCTGGTCCGACCAGTACGGCGCCAGGATCCAGTTCGCCGGGCACCACGAACCCGGCGACGCCGTCCGGGTGGTCGAGGGTGATCCGGACTCGCGCAGCTTCCTGGCCGTGTACGAACGCGACTCGGAGCCGGTCGCCGTGCTCGGCATGAACCAACCGAAACTGTTCACCCGGTGGCGGCGCCAGTTGCGTGCCACCCCCCAGGAGGCGTGATGTCGCAGCCTGTCTGCCCGCTCAGCGCGATCCCGCCCGGCGAGGCGTACCGCTGGGAGACCGAACCGCCGGTCGCGATCTTCCACACCGAGGACGGTGAGGTCTTCGCGATCGACGACACCTGCACCCACCAGGACGCGTCCCTCGCCGACGGCTGGCTGGAGGGCTGCGAGGTGGAGTGCCCGCTGCACGCCTCGAAGTTCGACCTGCGCACCGGCCGGGTGGACGCGCCCCCGGCGAAGAAGCCGGTCCGGGTCCACCGGGTCGAGGTGACCGACGGGACGGTGTACGTCGAGCTCTCCACGGAAGCACCGAACCTGCCGCCGGGACCGAAGCCACCGGGAGTGAAGCCATGACCCAGTACGACTTCCTGATCGTCGGCGGCGGTTCGGCCGGTTCCGCGCTCGCCAACCGGCTCTCCGCCGACCCGTCGAACCGGGTGCTGGTGCTGGAGGCGGGCCGCCCGGACTACCCGTGGGACGTGTTCATCCACATGCCGGCGGCGCTGCCGTTCCCGATCGGCAGCCGGTTCTACGACTGGAAGTACGAGTCGGAACCCGAGCCGCACATGAACGGGCGCCGGATCTACCACGCCCGGGGCAAGGTTCTCGGCGGCTCCAGCAGCATCAACGGGATGATCTTCCAGCGCGGCAACCCGCTCGACTACGAGCGCTGGGCCGCCGACCCGGGCATGGAGTCCTGGGACTACGCGCACTGCCTGCCGTACTTCACCAAGATGGAATCCTGCCTGGCCGCCGATCCGGAAGACCCCTTCCACGGGCACGACGGCCCGCTCGTGCTGGAACGCGGGCCGGGCACGAACCCGCTGTTCCGGGCCATGCTGAACGCCAGTGAGCAGGCCGGTTACCCGTCCACCAGCGACGTCAACGGGGAACGGCAGGAGGGTTTCGCCCTCTTCGACCGCAACATCAGCCGGGGTCGCCGTCTCTCCGCGGCGCGCGCCTACCTGCACCCGGCGATGACCAGACCCAACCTGACGGTACGGACCCGGACGCTGGTGTCCCGGGTGCTCTTCGACGGTGACCGTGCGGTGGGCGTGGAGTACTTCAAGGGCAACGGCAGAACCCCGCACCGGGCGTACGCCAAGGAAGTGATCCTCTGCGGTGGAGCGGTCAACACGCCGCAGTTGTTGCAGCTGTCCGGTGTGGGCAACGCCGCCGAGCTGGCGGCGCTCGGCATCACGCCGGTGCACGACCTGCCCGGTGTCGGCGAGAACCTGCAGGACCACCTCGAGGTATACGTGCAGTACGCGTGCAGACAGCCGGTGTCGGTGCAGCCGTATCTGAAGTGGCGGTACCGGCCGCTGATCGGCGCGCAGTGGCTGTTCCTGCGCGGCGGGCCGGGCGCGACGAACCACTTCGAGGCGGGCGGTTTCGTCCGGAGCAACGACGAGGTGGCGTACCCGAACCTGATGTTCCACTTCCTGCCGATCGCGGTGCGCTACGACGGGTCGGCGCCGGCCGGTGGCCACGGCTACCAGGTGCACGTCGGCCCGATGTACTCCGACGCCCGCGGCTCGGTGAAGATCGTCAGCCGGGATCCGCGCGAGCACCCGGCGCTGCGGTTCAACTACCTCTCCACCGATCAGGACCGCCGCGAGTGGGTGGAAGCGGTCCGGGTGGCCCGGAACATCCTCGGCCAGCAGGCGCTCGACGAGTTCAACGGCGGCGAGACGTCACCGGGGGCCTCGGTGGAGACCGACGAGGAGATCCTCGACTGGGTGCGGCGCGAGGGGGAGACCGCCCTGCACCCGTCGTGCACGGCCCGGATGGGCATCGACGACATGTCGGTGGTCGAGCCGGAGAGCATGCGGGTGCACGGGCTCAAGGGGCTGCGGGTGGTCGACGCGTCGGTGATGCCGTACGTCACCAACGGCAACATCTACGCCCCGGTGATGATGGTCGCCGAGAAGGCCGCCGACCTGATCCTCGGCAACACTCCGCTGGCGCCGGTCGAGGTGCCGTTCTTCCGGCAGGGCGTGGACCGATGAGAGACATCCACTGCCCGGCCGACGGCAGCCTCGTCGCCACCGTGCCCGAGCACACCCGGGCGGACACGATCGCCGCGATCGCGGTCGCCCGCAAGGCGTTCGACGAGGGCCCGTGGCCGCGCACACCGGCGGTCGAGCGGGGCGCGTTGTTGCAAAAAGTATCGGCCATCATCGATCGTGATGCTAAAAGTCTGGCTCGCGCCGAATCGCTGGACACCGGAAAGCGGCTGGTCGAGGCCGAATGCGATATGTCCGATATTTCGGCCGCGTTCCGCTACTACGCGGGACTGGCGGCCACCAACGCGGGCCGGGTGATCGACACCGGGCGCACCGACGCGATCAGCCGCGTCGAGTACGAGCCGATCGGCGTCTGCGGCCTGATCACCCCATGGAACTACCCGCTGCTCCAGACGTCGTGGAAGGTCGCCCCGGCACTGGCGGCAGGCAACACCTTCGTACTCAAGCCCAGCGAACTGACCCCATCCACCGCGATCCTGCTGATGGACATCCTGACAGAGGCGGGCCTGCCGGACGGCGTGGCGAACCTGGTGCTGGGCGCGGGCGCCGAGGTGGGCGCGCCGCTGGCCGAACACCCGGACGTGGACATGGTGTCGTTCACCGGCAGCCTGCGCACCGGGCGGCTGCTGATGGCCGCCGCCGCGCCCACGGTCAAGCGGGTCGCCCTGGAGCTGGGCGGTAAGAACCCGAACGTGGTCTTCGCCGACGCGGATTTCGACACGGCTGTGGACATGGCCCTGACCGCGGTGTTCCTGCACTCCGGCCAGGTCTGCTCGGCGGGTGCGCGGCTGATCGTCGATGAGTCGATCCACGACCGTTTTGTGGACGCGGTGGTCGAGCGCGCGCAGCGGATCCGCCTCGGCGGCCCGTTCGACGAGGAGGCCGAGACCGGGCCGCTGATCTCCGCGGAGCACCTGGCGAAGATGGAGGACTACGTGGCGGCCGGTGTCGCCGAGGGCGCGGTGCTGCGCTGCGGCGGGAAACGCCTGGACGGGCCGGGGTACTTCTACCCGCCGACCGTTCTGGATCAGTGCCGGTCCGGGATGACGGTGGTCCGGGACGAGTCGTTCGGGCCGGTGCTGACCGTGGAGACGTTCAGCGGCGAGGACGAGGCGGTCCGGATCGCCAACGACACCGAGTACGGGCTGGCCGGGGCGGTGTGGACACGTGATGCGGGTAAGGCGCAGCGGGTCGCGCGGCGGCTCCGGCACGGCACCGTGTGGATCAACGACTACCACCCGTACGTCCCGCAGGCCGAGTGGGGCGGTTTCAAGCAGTCCGGCAACGGTCGCGAACTGGGTCCCACCGGCCTGGACGAGTACCGCGAGATCAAGCACGTCTGGCAGAACATCGACCCGCGCCCGCAGAACTGGTTCCGTTCATAAAAAGATCGACATTGGAGTCGTCAATAGTGAATACCGAGGCAGTCATCTCGGTCCGGGACCTGTGGAAGGTGTTCGGGCACAAGGCTGACCAGGTGCCACGGTCGGCGGAGCTGTCGGCGCTGTCACGCCGGGAGTTGATGGACAAGACGGGCTGCACGGCAGCCGTACGGGAAGTGTCGTTCGACGTCGCCCCGGGCGAGGTCTTCGTGGTGATGGGGCTCTCCGGCTCCGGCAAGTCGACGCTGGTCCGCTGCCTGACCCGGCTGATCGAACCGACCGCCGGCGAGGTGGTGTTCGAGGGTGAGGACATCCTCGGCGCCGGTAGGAAGCGGCTGCGGGAGCTGCGGCGGCACAAGTTCTCGATGGTGTTCCAGAACTTCGGGCTGCTCCCCTACCGGCAGGTCGTCGACAACGTGTCGTACGGCCTGGAGATCCGTGGCACGAGTAGAGCCGAGCGCACGGCGCGGGCCCGGGAGGTGATCTCCCTGGTCGGGCTGGACGGTTACGAGCGCAGCTACCCGGATCAGCTCTCCGGCGGCATGCAGCAGCGGGTCGGCCTGGCCCGCGCCCTGGCCGGGGATCCGGACGTGCTCTATTTCGACGAGCCGTTCTCCGCGCTGGACCCGCTGATCCGCCGGGACATGCAGAACGAGGTCATCCGGCTGCACCGCGAGGTCGGCAAGACGATGGTCTTCATCACGCACGACCTGTCCGAGGCGCTGAAACTCGGCGACCGGATCCTGATCATGCGGGACGGGAAGATGGTCCAGTGCGGGACCGGGGCCGAACTGGTCGGCGCCCCGGCCGACGACTATGTGCGGGACTTCGTCAGTGACGTACCGAAAGCCAATGTCCTGACCCTGCGGTGGATCATGCGGGACCGGCGGGAATCGGACGTGCTGGACGGCCCCGAGTTGAGCCCGGACGTGATCGTGCGGGACGCGGTCCGGCCGGTGCTGGCCGCGGGCAAGCCGGTGCGGGTGGTCGAGAACGGCACGCTGCTCGGTGTCGTCACCACCGAGGAGATCCTCGGGGTGGCCGCGTGATCGCTAGACGGCCACTGCTGGTCGCCGGTCTGCTGGCGATCTGGGTGGTGGCCTGGATCCCGCTGCACGGCCTGCACACCCTCAGCCTGTCCCCCGCCGATCTGACCCCGCTGCACCTCTGGCTCAACGACGTCAACGACGCGGCCGGCGCCAACCGCAACAGCAGCCCGGTCTTCCTCTACTTCTTCAACGAGATCCGGGCCGCCGTCGACGGTTTTGTGGTGTTCGTCCAGGACCTGATCGCGCAGCCGTCGTTCGGCCGGCCGGTCCCGGTGCTGGGCTGGCTCGGTGTGGTCGCCCTGGCCGGGTACGTGTCGTGGGTGGTCGCCACCTGGCGGGTCGCGCTGCTGGCGGTCGCCGGGCTGCTCTTCCTCGGTTTCCAGGGCCTCTGGACCGAGAGCATGGACACCCTCGCGCTGACGGTGTCCGCGGTGCTGCTCGCGCTGCTGTTCGGCATCCCGCTGGGCATCTGGGCCGGGCTCTCCGACCGGGTGAACAAGCTGGTCACACCGGTGCTGGACTTCATGCAGACGATGCCGACGTTCGTCTACCTGGCGCCGCTGACCCTGCTGTTCCTGATCGGCCCGGCGTCCGCCACGATCGCCACCCTGATCTACGCGATGCCACCGGCCATCCGGCTCACCGCGCACGCGATCCGCAGCGTGCCGCGCTCGGCCGTCGAGGCCACCGAGTCGCTCGGCGCGACCCGCTGGCAGATCCTCACCGGTGTGCAGCTGCCGCTGTCCAAGAGCACGATCGTTCTCGGCATCAACCAGACGATCATGGCGGCGCTGTCGATGGTGACCATCGCGGCGCTGATCGACGCACCGGGGCTCGGCAAGACGGTCATCAAGGCCCTGCAGACCCTTGACGTCGGTACGGCGTTCAATGCCGGACTGGCGATCGTGGTGATGGCCGTGGTGCTGGACCGGGTCACCACCGCGGCCAGCGAGCCGGGCCGCCGCAGCCGCTTCCGCAAACCGCTGCTGGCCGTGTTCGGGCTGGTCGCGGCGGTCGGTGTCTACCTGTCGCACACGTACTTCTGGGCCGCCGAGTTCCCTGATCAGAACAGCATCGGCCCGGCGCTGTCCAAGGGCGCCGACGAGGTGACGCTCTGGGCGCAGACCGAGCTGTCCGGCGCCACCGAGTGGATCAAGGACGTGGTCACGTACGCGCTGCTCAACCCGCTGCAGGCGCTGCTCGTCGAGTCGCCGTGGTGGCTGGTCGGCGCGGTCGCGGTCGGGCTGGCGCTGCTGATCGGCACGGTCCGGGCCGCGATCACCACCGCCGTCTGCGTGGCCGCGCTGATCGGCACCGGCCTGTGGCAGGACAGCATGACCACCCTGGCCATGACGATCGTCGCGACGCTGCTGGTGATGGTGCTCAGCGTCGTCGTCGGGGTGTGGATGGGCCGCAACCGGCTCGCCGACCGGATCATCCGCCCGGTGCTGGACGCCGGGCAGACGATGCCGTCGTTCGTCTACCTGGTGCCGTTCCTGGCGCTCTTCTCCGCCACCCGGTTCACCGCGATCGTCGCGGCGATCGTCTTCGCCGCGCCGGTCGCGATCAAGCTGGTCGCCGACGGCATCCGCGGCATCCCGGCCGCCACCGTCGAGGCCGCCACCGCCGCCGGGTCCAGCACCTGGCAGCTGATCACCAAGGTGCAGCTGCCGATGGCCCGGCAGTCCCTGGCCCTGGCCGCCAACCAGGGACTGATCTACGTCTTGGCCATGGTCGTGGTCGGCGGTCTGGTCGGAGCCGGCGCCCTCGGCTACGACGTGGTCGCCGGGTTCTCCCAGGGTCAGCTCTACGGCAAGGGCCTCGCGGCCGGCGCCGCCATCGTGTTGCTCGGCATCATGCTCGACCGGATCGCCCGAGCGCCTTCCCCCTCGAAAGGTGAGCACAGATGAAACAGCTGCTTTTAGCGGCGACCGCCACTTTCACGGCCTTGGCCCTGACCGCGTGTGGCGGAGAGAAGATCGGCTCCTCTGAACCGGCCGGTGGATCCTCGGCCGCCGCCGGTGCCGAGTGCGGCACGTTCAACCTGGCGATCAACCCCTGGGTGGGGTACGAGGCGACGGCCGCCGTCATCGCGTACGTCGCCGAGACGAACCTCGGCTGCAAGGTCACCAAGAAGGACCTCAAGGAGGAGATCGCCTGGCAGGGCTTCGGCACCGGCGAGGTGGACGCGGTCGTGGAGAACTGGGGCCACGACGACCTGAAGAAGAAGTACATCGACGAGCAGAAAACCGCGGTGTCCGCCGGATCGACCGGCAACAAGGGCCTGATCGGCTGGTACGTGCCGCCGTGGATGGCCGAGAAGTACCCGGACATCACCGACTGGAACAACCTGAACAAGTACGCGGCCGAGTTCAAGACCTCCGAGTCCGGGGACAAGGGTCAGCTCCTGGACGGCGACCCGTCGTTCGTCACCAACGACGAGGCCCTGGTCAAGAACCTCAACCTGAACTACAAGGTGGTGTACGCGGGCAGCGAGACCGCCCTGATCACCGCGTTCCGTCAGGCCGAGGCCAAGAAGACGCCGCTGATCGGCTACTTCTACGAGCCGCAGTGGTTCCTGGCCGAGATCCCGCTGAAGAAGGTCGCCCTGCCGAAGTGGACCGAGGGTTGTGACGCGGACGCCGCCAAGGTCGCGTGTGACTACCCGGAGTACGACCTCGACAAGATCGTCAGCAAGAAGTTCGCCGACGCTAACGGACCGGCGTACAAGCTGGTGAAGAACTTCAACTGGACCAACGACGACCAGAACGTGGTCGCCAAGTACATCTCCGAGGACAAGCTGCCCGCCGCCGACGCGGCCAAGAAGTGGGTCGAGGCGAACCCCGACAAGGTCAAGGCGTGGCTGGGCTGATGACCCGGCCCGCGCCCGGCGGCGATCTCCCGGAACACCCGGATCGCCTGTGGCGCAACCCCGAGCCCGCCGCCCACTACGACGTCATCGTCGTGGGCGGCGGCGGGCACGGGCTCGCCACCGCGTACTACCTGGCCAGGAACCACGGCATCACCAACGTGGCGGTGTTGGAGAAGGGCTGGCTCGCGGGCGGCAACATGGCCCGCAACACCACGATCATCAGATCCAACTACCTGTGGGACGAGAGCGCCGGCATCTACGAGCACTCCCTGAAACTGTGGGAGAACCTCGAACAGGAGCTGGAGTATCCTCTGCTGTTCAGCCAGCGCGGGGTGCTCAACCTGGCGCACAGTTTCTCCGACGTCCGGGAGGGCGTCCGCCGGGTGCACGCCAACCGGCTCAACGGCGTCGACGCCGAGTGGCTCGACCCGGCGCAGGTCAAGGAGATCTGCCCGATCATCAACATCTCCCCCGACGTGCGTTATCCGGTGCACGGCGCGACCTACCAGCCGCGGGCCGGCATCGCCAAACACGACTACGTCGCCTGGGGGTACGCCCGGGCCGCCGACGCCCTGGGTGTGGACCTGATCCAGAACTGCGAGGTCACCGGTCTCCGGGTGGACAACGGCCGGGTCACCGGGGTGCACACCACCCGCGGCACGATCGGCGCCGGCCGGGTCGCGCTCAGCGCCGCCGGGCACACGTCGGTGGTCGCCGCGATGGCCGGGATCCGGCTGCCGCTGCAGAGCCATCCGTTGCAGGCGCTCGTCTCCGAGCTGCTGGAACCGGTGCACCCGACGGTCGTCATGTCGAACGCGGTGCACGTCTACGTCAGCCAGGCCCACAAGGGTGAGCTGGTGATGGGCGCCGGCATCGACACCTGGAACGGCTACGGGCAGCGCGGCGCGTTCCACATCATCGAACGGCAGATGTCCGCCGCGCTGGAGCTGTTCCCGGTGTTCGCCCGCGCGCACGTGCTGCGGACCTGGGGCGGGATCGTGGACACCACCCCGGACGCGTCCCCGATCGTCGGCCTGTCCGGAGTCGACGGCCTCTACCTGAACTGCGGGTGGGGCACCGGCGGGTTCAAGGCCACCCCCGGCGTGGGCTGGTGTTACGCGCACACGGTCGCGAACGACGAGCCGCATCCGCTGAACGCGCCGTTCAGCCTGGACCGGTTCGTCACCGGCGCGCTGGTCGACGAACACGGCGCCGCCGCCGTGGCCCACTAGCTCTTTCGGAGATACCCCATGATGCTCATTCCCTGCCCCTGGTGCGGGCCACGTGACGAGTCGGAGTTCCACTACGGCGGGCAGGCGGGGGTGGCCTATCCGGCCGATCCCGGAGCGCTGTCCGACGAACAGTGGGCGCACTACCTGTTCTTCCGGGACAACCCGAAAGGCCCGTTCCGGGAGCGGTGGAGTCACAGCGCGGGCTGCCGTCGCTGGTTCACCCTGACCCGGGACACCGTGACCAACGAGGTGACGGCATGACGCTGCGGTTCACCTTCGACGGGCGTGATTACCAGGGACGCAACGGTGACACCCTCGCCTCGGCGCTGCTGAGGAACGGTGTGCACGTGGTGTCGTCCGGGATCCGGACCGGACGGCCGCGCGGGATCCTCACCGCCGGGGTGGAGGAGCCGAACGCGATCGTCCAGATCGAGGAGCCGTTCCCGGAGCCGATGCTGACGGCCACCACCGTGGAACTCTTCGACGGCCTGGTGGCGCGGGGTCTGCGCGGTCAGGGACGGCTCGCCGACCGGCCCGATCCGGCGCGCTACGACGCCATCCACGCGCACTGCGACGTCCTCGTCGTCGGGGCCGGGCCGGCCGGGCTGGCCGCCGCCGCGTCGGCCGCGGCCACCGATGCCCGGGTGATCCTGGTCGACGACCAGCCGCAGCCGGGCGGAAGCCTGCTCGGCGCCGGTGAGCTGCTGGACTGGGTCGCGGAGACGGTCGCCGGGCTGCGGGCGGCGCCGGAGGTGCGGGTGCTGACCCGGACCACCGCGTTCGGCTACTACGACGACAACCATGTGATCGCGGTCGAGCGCCGCACCCAGCATCTGGGGGCGGCGGCTCCGGCGGGCGCGATCCGGGAGCGGATCTGGCGGATCCGGGCGAAGCGGGTGGTGCTGGCCACCGGCGCGCACGAGCGGTCGATCGCGTTCGCCGACAACGACCGGCCCGGGGTGATGCTGGCCGGGGCGGCCCGCACCTACGCCGTCCGGTACGGGGTGCTGCCCGGCCGCCGGGCCGTGGTGCTGACCACCAACGACAGCGCGTACGCGGCGGCGCTGGACCTGCACACCGCCGGAGTGGAGATCGCGGCGATCGCGGACCTGCGCTCCTCCATCTCCGCCTCCACCTCGCCCGATGCCGCCGGCTCGGAGTGGGCGCGGCGATGCACGGAGCGTGGGATCGAGGTCCTGCCCGGTTGGGCGGTCTCCGCGGTGACGGGCGAGCATCGGGTCTCGGCGGTCGCCTTGCGGGCGCTCACCGACTCCTCCTCCACCCGCGAGATCGAGGCGGATCTCCTGCTCGTCTCCGGCGGCTGGAATCCGGTCGGGGCGCTGTTCTCCCAGGCCGGGGGCCGTCTCACCTACGATCCGGCGCTTGCCGCCTTCCGTCCGGACGGCGGCTGCCGGCAGGCCGTGTCGGTGGCGGGAGCGCTTGCCGGAACGTACACGACAAGTGGTTGTCTCTCTGCGGGTGTGGAGGCGGGTGGCGGGGCCGGGCTGATCACGCTGCCCGTCGTCGAGGAACCCGAAGCGGCTCCACCGATCGCGGTGTGGACACTGCCGGGCGCCGGGGCCGACGCGTTCGTCGACCTGCAACGCGACGTCTCCGTGGCCGATCTGGACCGGGCCACCGGGACCGGGATGCGGTCCGCCGAGCACGTGAAGCGCTACACCACCGCCGGCACCGCGCACGATCAGGGCAAGACGGCGGGCACGCTGACCAGCGGTGTGGTGGCCGAACTGCTCGGGGTGGAGATCGGCGCGCTGGGCACCACGACGTTCCGTCCGCCGTACACGCCGGTGTCGTTCGCGGCCCTGGCCGGACGTGATCGTGGCATGCGGTTCGATCCGGTGCGGGTGACCGCGCTGCACGGGCGGCACGTGGCGCGGGGCGCGCTGTTCGAGGATGTCGGCCAGTGGAAACGCCCGTGGTACTACCCGCTCGACGGCGAGGACCAGCACGCCGCGGTGCTGCGGGAATGCCGGGCCGCCCGGGAGAACGTGGCGATGATGGACGCCTCCACGCTCGGCAAGATCGACGTGCGGGGCGCCGATGCCGGGGTGTTCCTGGACCGCCTCTACACCAACATGATCAGCACGCTGAAACCCGGCGCGATCAGGTACGGGGTGATGTGCAGGCCGGACGGCATGGTCCTCGACGACGGGACGGTGATCCGGCTGGCCGAGGACCGGTTCCTGGTCACCACGACCACCGGCAACGCCGCGCTGATCCTGGACTGGATGGAGGAGTGGCTGCAGACCGAGTGGCCGTCGCTGCGGGTCCGGTGCACGTCGGTGACCGAGCAGTGGGCGACGGTCGCGCTGGTCGGGCCGGGGTCGCGGGACGTCCTGGCCGGGCTCGCGCCGGCGCTCGACGTCACCCGGGCCGGATTCCCGTTCATGACCTGGCGGGACACCACCGTCGCCGGGCTGCCGGCGCGGGTGTGCCGGATCAGTTTCTCCGGCGAACTGGCCTACGAGATCAACGTCAGCTGGTGGGACGCGGTCACGCTCTGGGACGAACTGTCCGCACGCGGAGTCACGCCGTACGGCACCGAGACCATGCACGTGCTGCGCGCCGAGAAGGGTTATCCGATCATCGGCCAGGACACCGACGGCACGGTCACCCCGCACGATCTGGGGCTGGGCTGGGCGGTGTCGAAAAAGAAGGCCGATTTCCTCGGACTGCGGTCATTTGCGCGTACGGACAATATGCGCACCGATCGTAAACAGCTGGTGGGTCTGCTCCCGGTCGGCGGGGAGCTGTTGCCGGAGGGTTCGCACCTGCTGGACGCCCCGGAACTTCCGGAACCGCCGATCCGGGCTCTCGGACACGTCACGTCGTCGTACCACAGCGCAGCGTTGGGCCGGACCTTCGCCCTGGCCCTGATCAGGAACGGTCGCGCGCTGCACGGGCAGACGTTGTGGGCCACCCTCGACGACCGCCTGGTGCCGGTGACGGTCGCCGGTTCCGTCCTCTACGACCCGGAAGGCGCGCGCCGCGATGGCTGAACGATCCCCCCTGGCCGACGTCGACCTCAGCGACACCGGCGACCGGGTCACGCTGGCCGAGGTCCCGTTCCTGACCCAGCTCGACGTGCGGACTTCGCCCTCGTCCTCGTTTCCGGAACCCGGCACCTTCCGCACCGACGAACTCGACGGGGAGGCGACGTTTATCTGGCTGGGCCCGGACGAATGGCTGGTGGTGGGCCCGCCCGGCGCTCAGAAGCGGTTGACCGAACGGTTGGAATCGGGACGGTTGGAATCGGTCAGCGACACGTCGGTGGTGGACGTGTCGGCGCAACGTACCACTCTGGAGCTTCGCGGTCCCGGCGCCCTCGAACTGCTCGCTCTGGGTTGTTCGCTGGACCTGCATCCGCGGGTCTTCGGGCCGGGCCGGTGCGCGCAGACGACGCTCGCGCACACGCCGGTGATCCTGCTCCAGCGGAAACACTGCGTGACGACCGGCGAGCCGGTGTTCTGGGTCCTGGTCCGGGCGTCGTTCGCGAGCCACCTCGCATCGTGGTTGCTCGATGCCAGCGGCGACCTTACCGCGGGTCACTGAAAACGCTCCCAAATAACTGCCGGTAAGTACCCCAATGCATAAAGAGGTTGCACAGTCGTAAATTTCGGCCCTTGGTGTTGACCATCACGGGTTGAGCGAAGAAGCTGTTGCGGCGATCCCGGAAGATCAGTTCGTTCCCGGGGTCGCCGCATCGCTTTGCGCCTTTCTCCACCCCTTGTCATCAAAGAAACTTGCCGGTTCACCCGTAGTGAATCGACCCACCGGCCGTGACCATGCCTGGCCGGTGGTCGACAGAGGAGCTGATCGCTTGTCCGTCCAGGTTCAGGGCGCCGAGCAGTCCGAGCAGTCCACGCCGGTCGGCGGGACCACGCCGGTCCCAGGTGCCCCCGAGGGCGGAATGTGGGCGCGTACCCGCCGGGCGTCCGGCGGCACGATCCGCCGGCGCGTGGTCCGGACCCTCGCCCTCCCGGTCGCCACCACCCTGGTTCTCCTGGCCATCGTCGCCGTCGGCGAGGTGGACAACTACCGCACCGCCTCGGCCACCGCGCGCGCCGTCACCATCGACCTCGCCGTCGCCGAACTGGTCCAGGACCTGCAGACCGAACGTGGTCTGACCGCCGGTCTGCTCGGCGGCAACGAGGCCTTCCGCACCGAGCTGCTGCCCGCCCGCGACGCCGTCGACCTGCGCCGCGACCAGCTGGAGAACCTGATCACCGCCGGCGAGGACGTCGACGACCGGGTCTCCGCCGCGGTTCAGCAGCTGGACGGCCTGTCCGGCGTCCGGGCCGGCACCGACACCGGATCCGGCCAGCGGGCCGCCACCTTCGCCTTCTACACCGCACGCATCGCCGACCTGGGCAATCTCGACTTCGAGTTGGACAGCAACGGCGACGAGGAACTCCGCCGGGGCTCGGCCGCCCTGGAAGCGCTGGGCGACATGAAGGAGGCCGCCTCACAGGAGCGGGCCTTCCTCAACGGCGTCTTCTCCGCCGGTGGCTTCAAGCAGGGCGAGTTCCTGCAGTTCGTCACCATGCGCTCGACCAAGGACGCGGCGCTCACCGCCTTCAACAGGTACGCCAACGCCACCGAGCGCGCCTCGATGGACTACCTGCTGGACACCGGCGCGGCCCGGGAGGCGGCGTTCTTCGAGAACGTCGCGCTGCAGTCCGGCGACGGCCGGGCCCTGCAGGTCAACCCGCAGTCCTGGTGGTCCGCGCTGACCACGGTGCTGGACGACACCCTCCAGCTGGAACACCACGTCGGCTCGGTCATCTCGTCCCGTGCCACGGCGCTGGAGAACGAGGCCTCGGTCCGGATGGTCGTCCTGCTCGGCGCCGTGCTGATCTGTCTGGCCGGCTCGATCTACCTGGCCACCGTCGCGTCCCAGTCGGTCGCCCGGCCGCTGTCGGTACTGGCCTCCGAGGCCAACCGGCTGGCCAGCACCCAGCTGCCGGACGCGGTCCAGAAGGCGAGCACCGGCGACAGCACCGCGCCACCGCCCCCGGTCCTGGTGTCCCGCGGCGCCAGTGTCGAGGTCCGGCTGGTCGCCGACGCCTTCGACCGGGTGCAGGCCACCGCGTACGCGCTGGCCACCGAGCAGGCGGTGCTACGGCGTACCACCGCCGAGTCGATGGCCAACCTGGGCCGCCGCAACCAGAACCTGCTCCGCCGCCAGCTCGGCTTCATCACCAAGCTGGAGCGGGAGGAGTCCAACCCGACCGGTCTGGCGAACCTCTTCGAACTCGACCACCTGGCCACCCGCATGCGGCGGAACGCGGAGAGCCTCCTGGTCCTGGTCGGCGCGGCCAGCCCGCGGCAGCTCTCCGACCCGCTGCAGGTCTCCGACGTGATCCGGGCGGCCGTCTCCGAGGTCGAGGAGTACCGCCGGGTCACCCTGCGCCGGGTGGACGAGACGCTGGTCAACGGCTCCACCGTCAGCGGCATCGCGCACATGCTGGCCGAGCTGATCGAGAACGGCCTGTCGTTCTCCCCGCCGGACCAGGACGTCGAGATCCACGGGCGGCGGATCGCCGGCAACTACCTGATCGCCATCACCGACCAGGGTGTCGGCATGTCCGCGGCCGACATGCAGCGGGCCAACGAGCGCCTGCGCGGCGAGGGTGACTTCATCACCGCACCGGCCCGGTTCCTCGGCCACTACGTGGTCGGCCGCCTGGCCCAGCAGATGGGCATCGAGGTGCAGCTGACGCCGTCGCCGGTGACCGGTGTGACGGCCCGGATCACGCTGCCCGCCGAGATCCTGGTCGAACAGACCGCGGTCACCGGCCCGCGCCCGCCCGCACCGGCTGCGACTTCGAAAAAAGAGGTCCCGGCCGCTCCGCTGCGGATCCCGCCGGCCGAGGTCGGCGAGGTGGCCCAGCCGGTCACCGCCGGTGTGGTCACCGCCGACCGCCCCCTGCACTCCACCGCCATCGAGTACGTGGTGGTCAAGGACAACCCGGCCACCGTCACCTCGGTGCTGGACCCCTTCGAGCCGGTCGACCCGTTCGGCGCGCCCGAGACGTTCGGATCCGCCGACGACGCGCCCCGGACGGCCAACGGGCTCAAGAAGCGCACACCCCGCGCCCAGCGTGCCACCACCCGACCACCGACCACGTCGAGCAGCCCGGCGGCCGACCGGCCGGCCCCGGTCACCGGTTCTGCGGAGGCGGTGCGGGACCGTCTCAACGCGCTGCGCGGCGGTATCCAGCGCGGTAGTTCCGAAACAGCGGGGTCCCAGTGACAGCCATCCCGAAGTGGCCCCTTGGCAGCAACCTGGAAAGAAGAATGATGAGCGTTGACACGTCGTCGGATCGGCACCAATTCAATTGGCTGCTCGGCAACTTCGTCCACCAGACGGACGGTGTGCGTGACGCCGTGGCGGTGTCCTCCGACGGGCTGCTGATCGCCAGCTCCGACGGACTGAACCGGGCGGAGGCGGACCAGCTGGCCGCCATCGTCTCCAGCCTGGCGAGCCTGGCCCGCAGCGCCTCCCGGCGGTACGACTTCGACGGCCTCAAGCTCATCATGATCGAGATGCACCGGGGTTTCCTGCTGGTGTCGGTGATAGCCGGTGGTAGCTGCCTCGGCGTGGTGGCCGGCAGCGACTGTGATCTCGGCCTGGTCGGCTACGAGATCTCGCTGCTCACCGAGCGCTTCGGCGACCTGCTCACCCCGGCGCTGATCGCAGAGTCCCGGCAACACCTACCGCGATGAGCAGCTCGTCGTGGGACGCCGAGTCCGGGTCCGTGCCGTACGCCGGGGCGCACCGGCCATCGATGGGTGGCGGGTTGCACTCCGGCGACATGGACGAGGATCCGGTGATCCGGCCGTTCATGCTCACCAACGGGCGCACTCAGCCGCTGCACGACAACCTGCGGATCGAGACCCTGCTGCACGCGGCTCCGGCCGCGCTGTCGGCGCCACTGCGCTTCGAGTCCCGGCGGATCGTCGAGCTCGCGCAGTCGCCGATGTCGGTCGCTGACCTGTCGGTGGCGCTGCGCGCGCCGCTCGGCGTGGTCCGCGTCATCGTGGCCGACCTGATCACCCAGGGCTACCTCACCGTGCAGGAACAGCCGGAGGAGCTCTCCACCAGTTTGATCGAAAGGATCAGGGACCGTGTCCGGGCGCTCTAGTGAGCCGTCGGCAGCGCAGCACCCTATCGCTGTCAAGATCGTCATCAGTGGCGGCTTCGGCGTCGGAAAGACCACCTTCGTGGGTGCCATCTCCGAGATCGAGCCGCTCGTCACCGAGGCCGAGATGACCGAGAAGTCGATCGGCATCGACGACACCTCCGCGGTGTCCGGCAAGACCACCACGACCGTGGCCCTCGACTTCGGCCGCATCACGCTCGACGAGTCGCTGCTGCTGTACCTGTTCGGCACGCCCGGACAGGACCGGTTCGCGTTCCTCTGGGACGACCTGGTCACCGGCGCCCTCGGCTCGATCGTGCTCGTCGACACGCGGCGGATCGAGGACTCCTTCCCCGCGATCGACTACTTCGAGGAGCACGAGATCCCGTTCATCATCGGTATCAACCGGTTCAACGGCGCCCAGCGGTTCGTCCTCGACGAGGTCCGGGACGCGCTCGGCGTGGGCCCGGGCGTACCGCTGATGGAATGTGACGCCCGGGACCGCGAATCGGTCAAGAGCGTCCTGGTGGCGCTCACCGAAGAGGTGCTCGTCCGGCGGGCCAAGCGGGAGCGGGCGGCGGCATGGTGATCAAGCGGTTCGCCCAGGCCCTGACCGCGATCAGCCTGGCCGTGGTGGCCGGCTGCGCGAACACCGAGGCCGCCGTCACCCCGCCGCCCGGCGTGCCCAGCCCGAACACCTGCGGCACGGTCAACCTGGCGATCAACCCGTGGTCCGGGTCGGCCGCCAACGTCGCCGTCGTCGGCTACCTCCTCAAGGAGGAGCTGCGCTGCAAGGTGAACACCTACGAGCTGAGCGAGACCGCCTCGTGGGCCGGTTTCGTCGACGGCAGCATCGACGTGATCCTGGAGAACTGGGGCCACGACGACCTGAAGAAGAAGTACATCGACGGGCAGAAGGTCGCCGTCGCACTGGGGATGACCGGCAACAAGGGCGTCCTCGGCTGGTACGTGCCACAGTGGATGGCCGAGGAGCACCCGGAGATCCTGGACTGGCGCAACCTCAACGACTACACCGATCTGCTGAAGACCACGGCGACCGGGACCAAGGGCCAGTTCCTCGGCGGCGACCCGTCGTTCGTCACCAAGGACACCCAGTTGATCGAAAACCTCAAACTCAACTACACACTGGTGTACGCGGGGAGCGAGGACAAGCTGATCGCGGCGTTCCGGCGGGCCCAGAAGCAGAAGACCCCGCTGCTCGGCTACTTCTACGAGCCGCAGTGGCTGCTGTCCGACGTCAAGCTGACGAAGATCCCGCTGCCCCGGTACAAGCCCGGCTGCGACGCCGACGCCGATGCCGTGACCTGCGACTACCAGCCGTACGACCTGGACAAGGTCGCACGCAAGAAGTTCGTCGACTCGGGCAGCCCGGCGGCCACCTTCCTGAAGAACTGGACGTGGACCAACGACGACCAGAACGCGGTCGCCCGGGACCTGACCCAGGGCAAGATGACCCCCGATCAGGCCGCCAAGAAGTGGGCCGACACCAACCGCGAGGTCTGGGAGAAGTGGCTCCCCTAAGCTTTACCGCTTGAGCACCGAAACGAGACGGCCCGCCCTTGTCGCCCTGATCCTGGTGATGGGGGTCGGGCCGTTCGCCACCGACACCTATCTGGCGGCTCTGCCCGAGCTGCAGGACTCACTGGCGACCACCGCGACAGTCGTCCAGCTGACCCTCACCACGTTCATCGTCGGCATGGCCGCCGGACAGTTGCTGATCGGGCCGCTCAGTGACTCGTACGGCCGCCGTCGTCTGCTCCTCGCCGGTGCGATCGTCTTCACCGTGCTGTCGGTGGTGTGCGCGGTCAGCCCGAACGGCCCGATGCTGGTCGCGGCGCGACTGATCCAGGGCCTGGTGGCCGGTGGTGGCGTGGCGATCGGCCGCGCCGTTGTCACCGACGTCTTCCACGGCCCGCGGGCCGCCGCCACGTTCGGCGTCATCACCTCGTTCACGTTCCTCGGCCCGGTGCTGGCACCCGCCGTCGGCGGCCTGATCCTGGCGTACGGCACGTGGCGGACCGTCTTCGCCGCGCTGGCCGGGCTGGGCCTGCTGATGGTGATCGGGGTGGCCGCCGGCATCCCCGAGACACTGCCGCCGCGGGACCGGCATCCGGCCGGGCTGCGCCCGCTGCTGGGCCGGATGGGCGGCCTGGCCCGGGACTGGGCGTTCATGCGGCACGTGGTGCTGCAGTGCGTGGCCGGGGCCGGATTCTTCACGTACATCGGCGGTTCGGCGTTCGTGCTGCGGTCGGTGTACGACATCAGTCCCGCCCGCTACACCGTCGTGTTCGCCACCAACGCGGCCGCGATGGCCGTGGCCAGCCTGATGTTCCGGTTCCTGGTGGTACGCACCGGAGCGGCCCCGCTGCGAGCCGTCGGGGTCACCCTGTCCACCGTCGGCGCCGGCGGTCTGCTGGCGGTGGCCCTGACCGGCCCGTCGGCGCTTCCACTGGCGGCAGCGTGGGCGATGCTGTGCCTGGTGGTGGCCGGGATGGGCCTGACCATTCCGTCGACCACGGCTCTGGCTCAGGAGGCCGGGCGCCGGTCGGCGGGCACCGCGTCGGCCTTACAGGGCGGCCTGACGTTCATCACGGCGGCCCTGGTCACCCCACTGACCGGAATCTTCGGCCACGACACGCTGCTGCCGATGGCCCTGGCGATGAGCCTGTTCTTCACGGCAGCCTTCATCCTGATGTGCTTCGTGACCCGGACCCGTACCCCCGCCCCGGTCTGACGGGATCACACCGTGAGGCGGGTGGGGGTGGGGGACGGGGTCATCGGGTCGGGGGACGGCTTGCCGAAGTGGTAGCCCTGGGCGTAGTGGTAGCCCAGGTCGCGCAGGTACTCCGCCTGCTCCTCGGTTTCCACCCCCTCGGCCACCGCTCGCAGGCCCAGCCCGTTCGACACGTGGATCAGGGCGTCCACGATCACCGCGTTGCGGCCCGGCTCGGTTATCTCGTCGACGAAACTCTTGTCGATCTTCAGGACGTCCACCGGGACGGTTCTCAGCAGGCCCAGCGACGAGTGGCCGGTGCCGAAGTCGTCCAGGGCTATCCGGATTCCGGACCGGTGCAGGGTCTCCACCGCCTCTATCGCGGTTCCCCCGCCGAAGATGGCGGTTTCGGTCACCTCCACCAGCAGTGCCGCCGGTTCCAGGCCGGTCTCGGTCAGGATGGCGCTGACCACGGCCGGGAAACCGGGCTCGCTGAGCTGCCGGGCCGACACGTTGACGCTGATGTAGAGGGGTGCGGCGGCGCCCAGCGTGACCCGCCAGTCGGCCAGACGCCGGCAGGCGGTCCGCATGATCCATTCGCCCAGTTCGACGATCAGGCCGTTGTCCTCGGCCACCGGGATGAACGCGGCGGGACTGACGAATCCGCGGGCCGGGTGCACCCAGCGGACCAGGGCTTCGACGGCGACGGTGCTGCTGTCGCGCAGGTCGACGATGGGCTGGTAGACGACATGGAAGTCGCCGTCGTCGAGGCTGTGCCGCAGGTCCGCGCCGAGGCTCTCGGCGGCTTCGGCCCGCTCGTCCAGGGCGGCCGTGTATTCGACGAGCTGCCCACCGGAGGATTTGGCGGCGTACCTGGCGGTGTCGGAGCGGCGGATCATCTCGGCGGAGGGCAGGGCGTCGGGGCAGGTGCCGGAGTACGCGATCCCCAGCCGGGCGTTGAGCAGGAGTTCGTGTTCGCCGGCGTGGACCGGGTGGCGCAGGATCTCCCGGAGCCGCCCGGCCACGGCGAGACCGTCGGCGGGCAGCGTGTCGTGGACGAGGACGGCGAACTCGTCGGCGCCCATCCGGGCGACCACGTCCCCGTCCCGGACGCATTCGTGCAGCAGCCCGGCGACGGCGATCAGGGCCTGGTCCCCGGCGGCCCGGCCCAGACGGTCGTTGACGTGTTTGAAGCCGGCCAGATCGATCATGATCACGTGGCAGGGTGCGACGGTGACCGCGCGGGCGGCCCGCTGTTCGAAGTCGCGACGGTTGGGCAGGCCGGTGAGGTCGTCGCGCAGGACCAGGTCGCGCAGCTGGTCGGCCTGCGAGTCGACCCGGGAGATGTACCCGCTCATCCGGGTCGCGACCAGGATGAACAGGGCCATCGACCCGACCGCGACGGCGATCCAGCTCATCCCGCCGGCGCCGCGTTCGCCCTGGACCAGCAGAACGGCCGGGACGAGCAGGGTGGAGGCGGTCAGTACGAGCAGGCGGCTGCGGCCGAGTCCCTCCCGGCCGTCGTTGATCGGATGGTTCATCGACGGGTGCGCGGCGGCGCCGGCCCAGAGGGCGTAGGCGGTCAGGAAACCACCGAACAGAACGGAGTCCGGGACCACCCCGAAGAACAGGCTCCAGGCGATGTTCCCGGCCAGGGCGATCACGCTGCCCACGGTGATCAGCCACAGGCTGGGGGTACGGGGTCCGCGCCGGAACAGGATCGGGATGACGACCGCGCAGAGCACCACGCCGGCCGTCGGGTACCCCATCGTGACCAGCCGGGTCAGCAGTGGCGTGGTGTGGTCGGCGAGGATCGGTTCGAGCAGGAACGTCCAGTAGACGATACCCAGCCCGACCCCGATGATCGCCGAGTCGATCAGCGTACCGTGGCGGAGTGCTCCGGGTTCCCGGGTGAGCCGGAAGAGCGCGACCGACAGCATCGGGTAGGCGCCCAGGTAGAACGCGTCGGCCCAGCCCGGGTACTGCGGTCCGCCGCCGAGCAGCGCCTGCTGGGCGAAGACGACGTCGCCGACGATCCAGGTGCCGATCCCGGCGGCGAACAGGTACCAGGAGCGGATGTTCGGCGGCCGGTAACGGCGGGCCCCGGCGACCGTCAGCGCGCACATCGCGATCCCGATGACGGTGGCGAGGGTGACGGACGGCAGGCTGTAGGGCAGTGTCATGTACAGCAGCGCCCCGGCCAGCCCGCACCCCATCCAGGCAAGCCACCAGGGCGTACGCGGAACTCTCGGCACGTCTGTTCTGTTCGGCGGGGTGGGCCGATTAATGAGTGCGGCGGCGTGCGGCGATCCGCAGGTCGGCCTCGATGGCCCCGGCGGCCGCGAGCAGCGGCGGCAGCAGGCGCGCGCGGATGTCGTCGACGGTGGCGCGGGCGGCGTGCACGGAGACGTTGACGGCCCCGGTGACGGTTCCGGTGCGGTCCCGGATCGGCGCGGCGATGGCCCGCAGCCCCTCCTCCAACTCCTGGTCGACGACGGCGTGCCCGTGCAGCCGCACCCGGGACAGCTCGGCGCGCAGTTCCCCGGTGGTCCGGAGAGTACGGTCGGTGAGCGGTTCGAGCCGGACCCGATTGAGGTACGCCTCCAGATGCTCGTCCGGGAGCCCGGCGAGCAGAACCCGCCCCATCGACGTGGCGTATGCCGGGAACCGGGTGCCGACATTGATCGCGATCCGCATGATCCGACTTGTCGGGACGCGCGCGACATAGACGATGTCGTCCCCGTCCAGCACCGACATCGACGACGACTCGCGCACGTCGGCCACCAGTCGTTCGAGGTGCGGCTCGGCCACCTCGGGCAACGAAAGGCTCGACAGGTATGAATATCCGAGCTCCAGCACCCGGGGCGCCAGGGAGAACAGCCGGCCGTCGGTACGCACGTACCCGAGGTCACTCAAGGTGAGCAGGAACCGCCGGGCAGCCGCTCTGGTCAGTCCACAGATGCGTGCCACGTCACTGAGAGTGAGTTCGGGGTGCTGAGCATCGAACGCCCGGATCACTGCCAGTCCCCGCTCCAGCGACTGAACGTAGTACGGTTCGCGCGGCATCAGTTGATCGAACATCGTTGACGTGACACGAGGCAGATCCTAGCGTTCTGCATGAGAACTCATGTTCGTGATGCGCACAGATTTCGAAGGAGTAAATATGCGGCGTCTTCTCGCGGGGCTCGCGGCAGTCGTGCTCGCGGGTTCCCTGGCGGCATGCGGCACCGATAGCGACAAGGGCACCACCGAGGGCGGCATCGACCAGGTCAAGGTCGGCGTCATCCCGATCATCGACGTGGCCCCGATCTACCTGGGCAAGGAGAAGGGCTTCTTCAGCAGCCGGAAGATCGAGCTGACCATGGAGGCCGGTCAGGGCGGTGCGGCGATCGTCCCGGGTGTGGTCAGCGACCAGTTCCAGTTCGGGTTCAGCAACATGACCTCGCTGATGATCGCGCAGACCAAGAGCGTGCCGATCAAGGCGGTCGCGGCGGGCGTCGCGTCCACCGGTGAGGCCGGCAAGGACTTCGGCGCCGTCGTCGTCAAGGCGGACAGCGCGATCAAGACGGCCAAGGACCTGGCCGGCAAGAAGATCTCGGTGAACACGCTGAAGAACATCGGCGACACCGTGACCCGGGAGTCGGTGCGCAAGGCCGGCGGTGACCCGGCGACGCTGAACTTCGTCGAGATGCCGTTCCCGAACATGCCCGCCGCTCTCGCCGACGGCCAGGTCGACGCCGCGTGGGTGGTCGAGCCGCAGCTCAGCACGATCAAGGCGGCCGGTGGCCGGGAGGTCGCGTCGACGTTCGTGGACGCCGCCCCGAACCTGACCGTGGCCGCGTACTTCACCTCGTCCAAGCTGCAGCAGTCGGACCCGGACCTGGTCGCCCGGTTCACCGAGGCGATCAACGAGTCGCTGACGTACGCCGACTCGCACCCGGACGAGGTCCGAGCGGTCCTGGCCAGCTACACCAAGATCGACGAGAAGCTCCGCGCGACCCTGGTGCTGCCGAAGTGGCCGACCCAGATCAACGAGGCGTCCGTGCAGCGCCTGTCCGACCTGGGCACCACCGACGGGATCTTCACCGGCGCCCCGGACCTGGAGAAGCTCCTCCCGTGACGACGGCCCGCCGTGACGGCCCGGCCCGGCTCGGCAACCCCGTACTGCTGGGGATCGCCGGGCCGGCCGGGCTGCTCCTGCTGATCGAGCTGGCGCCCCGGATCGGCCTGGTCGACGAGCGGTACCTGCCGCCGGCCAGCCGGATCGGGGCCGCGCTGGTCACCGAGGCCGGCACCGGCGTGTTCTGGACGGCGCTGTGGGAGACACTGTCCGCGTGGGCGCTCGGGCTGGCGCTCGCGGTCGCCGCCGGGGTGGTGGCCGGCATCGTGATCGGCTCGGTCCCGGTGCTGCGGGCGCTGACCGCCTCGACCGTCGAGTTCCTGCGCCCGATCCCCTCGGTGGCGCTGATCCCCCTCGCGGTGCTGCTCTACGGCACCGACCTGGGCTCCACCCTGATGCTCGTCTGCTACGCCGCGTTCTGGCAGGTCCTGGTGCAGGTGCTGTACGGGGTGGCGGACGTCGACCCGGTCGCGTTCGAGACCGCGCGCAGTTTCCGGTTCTCGGCCTGGGCCCGGATCCGGTACGTGCTGTGGCCGACCGCCCTGCCGTACGTCTTCACCGGGATCCGGCTGGCCGCGTCGGTGGCCCTGGTCCTGGCGATCACCGCGGAACTGGTGATCGGCGCGCCCGGTCTGGGCCGGGAGATCGCGGTGGCGCAGGCGTCCGAGGCGGTGCCCACCATGTACGCGCTGATCGTCGTGACCGGCGTCCTGGGCGTGCTGATCAATCTGCTGGCTCGTACCGGCGAGCGCCGCCTGCTCGCCTGGCACCAGTCGGTCCGTGGCGAGGTGGCCCTCTGATGAACGTACTCAAGCGGACTGCTCTTGCCCTTGCTCTGCCTTTTGTCCTTTTTGCTGGTTGGTGGGTGCTGAGTGCGGACAGTGAGAACTTCTACTCACCGCCGCTGTCGGCGATCCTGACCGCGTTCGGTGACACCTGGACCCTCGACCGGATCCGGGCCGACGTGCTGCCGAGTCTGCTGCGGCTGTTCGCCGGTTTCCTGCTGGCCGCGGTCCTCGGTGTCGCGGCAGGCGTGGCGATCGGGCTGAACCGGCGGCTGCGCGCGGTGGCCGAGCCGGTCCTGGAGTTCTTCCGGGCCGTGCCGCCGCCGGTGCTGGTGCCGGTGATCATGCTGTTCGCCGGGATCGGTGACGCGATGAAGGTGATCGTGATCGTCTTCGGCTGTGTCTGGCCGATCCTGCTGAACACGGTCGAGGGCGTGCGCGCCGTGGACGGCGTGGTGCTGGAGACCGCCCGTTCGTACGGCGTGACCGGCCCGGCCCGGATCACCCACGTGATCCTGCCGTCGGCGAGTCCACAGATCGCGGCCGGGCTGCGCCAGGCGCTGTCCATCGCGATCATCCTGATGGTGATCAGTGAGATGTTCGCGGCCAGCAACGGCCTGGGATTCACCATCGTGCAGTTCCAGCGCGGCTTCGAGATCCCGGAGATGTGGAGCGGGATCATCCTGCTCGGCATGCTCGGCTTCGGGCTGTCGCTGCTCTTCCGGCTCGCCGAGCGGCGGGCGTTGCGGTGGTACGAGGGCCTGCGCGCGGCGCAGCGCTCCGGTTGAGAGGGCTGGACGATGCTCGAAGTCAAGGGACTCAAGAAGGTCTACCGATCCGGCGAGCGTGAGGTCGAGGCGCTGCGGGATCTCACGTTCACCGTGGCGCGGGGCGACCTGGTCTGCCTGGTCGGGCCGTCCGGCTGCGGCAAGACCACCCTGCTGCGCTGCATCTCCGGCCTGCTCGACCCGACCGCCGGCGACGTGCGGGTCAACGGCAAGGCGGTGGACGGGCCGCCGCCGGGCATGGCGGTGGTCTTCCAGGAGTACGGGCGCAGCCTGTTCCCGTGGATGAGCGTGCGCGGCAACGTGGAGCTGCCGCTCAAGCAGAAGGGTGTGCCCAAACAGCGCCGCCACGAGCTGGTCGAACAGTCGCTGGACGCGGTCGGGCTGTCCGGATCCGGATCGGCGTTCCCCTGGCAGCTGTCCGGCGGCATGCAGCAGCGGGTGGCGATCGCCCGGGCCGTGGCGTACGAGCCGCAGACGCTCCTGATGGACGAACCGTTCGCCGCGGTCGACGCGCAGACCCGCGCCGACCTGGAGGATCTGGTCCGGCAGCTGTGGAAACGGCTCGGCGTGACCATCCTGTTCGTCACCCACGACATCGACGAGTCGGTCTATCTCGGGCAGCGGGTGGTGATGCTGTCGTCGTCGCCGACCGTGGTGCAGGACGAGCTGACCATCGACCTGCCGGCCGAACGGGATCAGCTCACCACCCGGGCCGACCCCCGGTTCATCGAGTTGCGGACCAGGGTCTACGAGCAGATCCAGGCCGCCAAGAAGAACGTCGCCTGACGGAGGGCCCCGGGATTCCGGGGCCCTCCCCCGGATCAGCGCGGGCCGATCGCCTCGCGCACCTCGTCGGTGACCACCGGGGCCGTCGACAGGGTGACCACACCCGGGTTCGGCTGCGGGATCGGCTCACACTTCTTGTCGGACCGGTTGCCGGCGACCCGGGCCGGCAGCGCGCCGGTGGCCAGGTAGGCGGCGACCGTGTCGTCGGTGCAGGCGATGCCGTTCAGCGAACCGGAGTGGGTGGTTCCGCCGACACCCTCGATCAGCACCGACTTCGGGAACAACTGCCGGGTCCGGAGCGCGCCCGGGTACGGGGTGGCGGCGTCGTTCGTCTCCGCGATCAGCAGGATCGGCGGGGACTTCTTGCCGTTCACCGTCACCGGCTTGGCGGCCTTGGCGCCCCAGTTCCGGCAGGGCGCGTTGAACCAGGCGTTGTTCCAGGTGATGAACGGGTACCTGGCGTGCAGCTTCCAGTTGTCCCGCTGCCACGTCGACCACTTCTCCGGCCAGCGCACATCGGTGCACTGGACGCCCAGGTAGACGGCGTAACCGTTGTCCGAACCGGCCGCGCCGGGCACACCGTAGAGGTCGAGCAGCGGCGCGGCGTCCTTGTTGTTGACCCAGGCGGCGAACGCTTCGGCGACGTCCTCCCAGCCGAAGACGTAGTACCCGGCCGAGACGAAGATGTCGTTCCACTCGGACGGGCCGATCTTGCCGGCCGCGGGCGCCTTGATCAGCGCGTACAACGTGTCGTAGTACTTCTTCTTGACGACCTTGGCCGAGGTGCCCAGGTGGTAGGTCGCGTCGTTCCTCGCCACCCACCCGAAGTAGACGTCCATGTTCTTGTCGAACTGGACGTCCTGGTCGAGGTTCGCGGCGTACCAGACCCGCTCCGGGTTGACCACGCCGTCGAACACGAACCGGCGGACCCGGTCCGGGTGCAGGGTCGCGTAGACCTGACCGAGGTACGTGCCGTACGAGAAACCGTAGTAGTTGATCTTCTCGGCGCCGAGGGCCTTGCGCAGACTCTCCACGTCGGCGACCGTGTCCGTGGTCTTCAGGTGATCCAGCAGCGCGCCGCCGGCCCGGTCACAGGCCTGCGCGTAGCCCTTCGCCTTCGCCAGCCAGGTCTTCTCCAGCTTCTTCGTCACCGGGACGTAGAACGGCCGGTTGTAGCCGGTGTAGTTCGGGTCGCAGGTGAGCGCCGGCACGCTGGAGCCGACACCGCGCGGGTCGAAACCGATCCAGTCGTAGTAGGTCCCGGCGTTGTCCGGCACGAACTCGCCGAGCACCGCCAGGCCGAGCCCGGAACCGCCGGGACCGCCCGGGTTGGTGAGCATGACGCCCTGGTACTGCGCGTCGGGTGACGTGTGCTTGATCCGGGACACCGCGACCTTGATCTTGGTGCCGGCCGGTTTCGCGTAGTCGAGGGGAACGATCAGGAAACCGCACTGGGCTCCGCGGGCCACCAGGCTGGGGCGGGTACAGGCGCCCCATTCGATGGCTGGTGGCTGATAGCCGGCTGCGGGTTTGGCGTCAGCCGCCGCCGGGACCAGACCGGCTCCGATCAGGAGTCCGATGGTGGCCGCCAGGATTCTGCGCATCCCTTGCCTTCCGTCGTCGAGCATGGGCTCCCGCAGCGTAACCATCCAGATATGCCCATGCGTTACACCCGAAAGTAGGTATTGATTGGGATGACCAGCCGAGGTCCGGCCGATGCCATGCTCGCCACTATCGTTCCCCTGAGTACACGGAGGACCACCCCGTGCGAGCAATCTCCGCCCTCGGCGCGGCCGGGCTGATCGCCGGCAGCCTCGCCGTCGCCGGCCCGGCACAGGCCGCCGCAGCACCCGACATCCCCCTGGCCAACGTCAAGGCCCACCTCACCCAACTGCAGGCCATCGCCACCGCCAACGGCGGCAACCGGGCCCACGGCCGGCCCGGCTACCTGGCCTCGGTCACCTACGTGAAAGGGCTGCTCGACGCGGCCGGCTACACCACCACCCAACAGTCGTTCACGTACGGCGGAGCCACCGGCTACAACCTGATCGCCGACTGGCCGGGTGGCGACACCGGCGACACGCTGATGGTCGGCGCCCACCTGGACAGCGTCACCGCCGGGCCCGGCATCAACGACAACGGCTCCGGCTCGGCCGGCAACCTCGAGGTCGCGCTGCAGGTGGCGCGCTCCGGGCTCCAGCCCGACCGGCACCTGCGGTTCGCCTGGTGGGGCGCCGAGGAGCAGGGACTGCGCGGATCCACGGCGTACGTCAACTCGCTGACCGCCGCGCAGAAGGCGAACATCGGCGCCTACCTGAACTTCGACATGATCGGATCGCCCAACCCCGGCTACTTCCTGTACGACGGCGACAACTCCGACAACACCGGCTCCGGGCCCGGCCCGGCCGGCTCGGCCGAGATCGAAGCCGTCCTCGCCGGGTACTTCACGTCGATCGGGGTGCCCACCCGCGGCACCGACTTCGACGGGCGCAGCGACTACGGGCCGTTCATCGCGGCCGGCATCCCCGCCGGTGGCATCTTCACCGGCGCCGAAGGCACCAAGACCGCCGCCCAGGTCGCGCTCTGGGGCGGCACCACCACCCGCTTCGACCCCTGCTACCACGCGGCCTGCGACACCACCGCGAACATCAACGACACCGCGCTGGACCGCAACAGCGACGCCATCGCCAACGCCGTCTGGACCCTGTCGTCGGCCTCGACCGGCGGCGGCACCACGGTCTGGTCGGACGGGCTGGAGACCGCCACCGGCTGGACCAACGGCAGCACCGACACCGCCACCTCGGGGCTGTTCGAGCGCGGCAACCCCGCCGCCACCAGCAGTTCCGGTGTCGCCACCCAGCTCGACGCGGCCGCCGGGGGCAGCTACGCCCTGGTGACCGGGGCGGCCGCCGGGGCCAGTGCGGGCGCCAACGACCTGGACGGCGGGATCAGCACCATCACGTCACCGGCGATCACCCTGCCGTCCGGTGGCACGCTCACCCTCGGGCTGTCCTGGTACCTGGCCCACCTCAACAACGCCACCAGCGCCGACTATCTGCGGATCCGGGTCGTCTCCGGGAGCACCACGACTACGCTGCTCACGCAGACGGCTTCCGCGGCGAACAAGGCCGCGGTCTGGACCACGGCCACGGCGAACCTGACGCCGTACGCCGGGCAATCGGTCCGTATCCAGGTGGAGGCCGCCGATGCCGGAACCGCTTCGCTGGTCGAAGCCGCCGTCGACAACCTGGTGATCACCAGTTCCTGAGGGAACCCGACGTCCCGCCCACCGGTCTCAGCCCCCGGTGGGCGGGATCCCTCAGGTTCTCGCCCGCCCGCCTCAGCTCTTCGCCCGCCCTGCCGATGAGAGCCTTCGTTCTCGGCTTAAGGAGCAGGCACATGGCGCAGCCCGCCGGATGGTATTCCGATCCGAGCGGCCTGCCGGCGCGGCGCTGGTGGGACGGCAAGCAGTGGACCGATCAGATCCAGCCCGGCGGCGCGCCGATCCCGCCGCCGAACGGATTCTTCCCGCCGGTGCCGCCGACCGGGCCACCCGTCCCGTCCTACGCCTCCACCTCCACCGCCACTTCCGCCTCCGCCGGCGCGGTGCGGGAGAACACGACGGCCCTGCGTTCCGAGCCGCCGGGCCCGCCGCCACCGCATCCGGAGGTCCCGGCGGCACCGTTCACGATGCCGCCCGTCGACGCGCCCCCGGCTTCGCCCTCCGCCTCGCCCTCTGTCGTCCCCTCGTCGGAGGACGGGCTCACCCGGCAGCAACGTACCGCCGGGTTCATCGGTCTGGCCCTGATCGCGGTCCTGGTCCTGGCCCTGACGGCGATCATCCTGCTGGCCTGACCCCCGGTTCAGTCCCCGGTCAGGTCGCGGCTGATCGACCAGGCGGCCGGCACGATCGCCGCCGCCGTCCAGGCCAGCAGGAACAGCAGAGCCCTGGTGTTGCCGCCGGCCGCGCTCATGAACGAGGTGAACGGCAGCCCACCGCTGCCCTCCCCCCGGTTGATCAGCAACTCGACGAAGACCAGCCAGCCGAACGTGCCCGCGAACAGCCACAACGGCTTCCGGACCACGGTCACGCACAGGGTGCCGAAAACTCCCATCAGCGGCGTCACCAGCACCGTCGAGGCGTAGTGCCCGGCATCCGCGTCGATCAGCACGGCCAGGCCGCTGCCGGCCGCCAGGACCAGGGCGAACAGGGCCGACGACACACACTGGGCGGCCAGCACCCGCCAGCGGTGCGGGCGGCTCAGGAACAGCAGGATCGCGGTCCGGTGCTGATAGTGCTGCGCGGTCACGATCGCCGCCAGCCCGAACGCCCCGAACCCGGCGAACATCGACCAGAAGTTCTTGTCGAACCAGCCCATCAGCGCGGCCAGGAACGCGAACCCGATCAACGCCAGCCACGACGACCTGATGGTGACGCCGCGGTACAGCTCACTCCGCAGGACCGCGATCATCGTCCCTCCGCCACACTCATGAAGATGTCCTCCAGGTGCCGGTTCTCCGCGGTCATCTCATAGATCGCGACCCGCACGTCCAGGGCCAGGTCACCGGCCTCCTCGGCAGACAACCCGGAGACCAGGAGCAGACCATCTGCCGGTACGACCACCGCTCCCGCCTTCTCGTAGACCTCGGCCAGGCGTGCCGGATCGGAGCCCCGCACCCGTAGCCGCGCGGTGCCGGACAGCTCCGCCAGCGGCCCGGCCGCCAGGATCCGGCCCTCGCCGATGATGACCACGTCGTCGACGACCTGTTCCAACTCGGCCAGCAGGTGACTGGAGATCAGCACGGTGCCGCCGTTGTCGGCGTGCGCCCGCAACAGTTCCCGCAGCCAGGCCATGCCCGGCGGATCCAGCCCGTTGGCGGGTTCGTCGAGGACGAGCACGTTCGGCTCGCCGAGCAGCGCGGTGGCCACCGCCAGGCGCTGCCGCATGCCGAGCGAGTAGTCGCCGGTACGTTTTACCGCGGCGTCGTCCAGCCCGACGTACTCGAGGAGCGCCCCGACCCGGTTCCGTCCCACCCCGCCGAGCAGCGACTGGGTGACCAGGTGGGCGTACCCCGACTGCCCCGGATGGCTGAGCCCCTGCTCCATGACCGCCCCGACGTGGGTCAGAGGCTTGTCGAGCTCCCGGTAGCGCTTCCCGTTGATCAGCGCCTGCCCCCGGGTGGCCCGGGTGAGACCGAGCAGAATCCGCAGCGTGGTGCTCTTCCCGGACCCGTTGAGCCCGAGCAGCCCGGTGACCCGCCCGGGCGCAGCGGTGAACGTGACGTCACGCACCGCATCAACCCGCCCATAGGTCTTCGTCAATTCCTTGATCTCGATCATCGCGGCGATTCTCCCGGACCCCGTCAACCCCAGGCACCCTTTCACCCCACCGGCTTCCCCGCCCCCGCCCCACCACCCCTTCCACGCCCACCACCCTCACCGCCCTCACAACCTCACGGCCCTCACCACCTCCCGGCCCTCACCACCTCCCGGCCCTCACCACCTCCCGGCCCTCACCGCTTTCACGACCCTCACCCCTCACCACCCTCCTCGCTTTCATGTCTTTCACGGCTTTCCCGGCACTCGACCGCACTCACCGCTTTCACGGCTTTCACCGCTTTCACGGCACTCGACCGTACTCACCGCTTTCACGGCTTTCACCGCTTTCCCGGCACTCGACCGCACTCACCGCTTTCACGACCCTCACCGCCCACCGCCCCTCTGCCCACCAGCTACGCCGCCCTCCCCGCCCTCATCCGTCGGGCTCTAGGTGAACCGAGATTCACCACGCCATCTCTGCGAAGGGGCCACCTTTCCCGGCCCGGGAAACCGTCCTGTCCTGGCCCGGCGAACCGTCGGCTTCCTGGCCGGCGAACCGTCCATTTCTGGCCCGGCGAACCGTCCGCTCCCGGCCCGGCGAACCGTCCGCTCCCGGCCCGGGGAACCGTCCGCTTCCGGCCCGGGGAACCGTCCGCTTCCGACTCTGGGGTCCGTCCGAAGTGACCGATCACGGATAGAAGGCTGCATACCAGCCAGCGGGCGGCTAGCGTGTCCCACCACCGTCGTCTCAAATCCCGGCCACCGCACACGAACATCCCGGCCACCGCACGGAAGGACGCCATGTCCGGCCCCGGCTCCCCGGCACATCGCGCCCCGAACACGGCGCAGCGCAACCGGATCATCGCGGTCGGCGCGGGTTTGCTGCTGGCCTTGCTCCTGCTCTTCACGTTGCTGGCCTTCTGCACCAACATCGGCGACAACGATCCCCCGGTAGCGGCCCCCAGCAACAGCCAAGGCCCCAACCCCAGCAACGGCGGCCCCGGCGGAGGCGGTCCTGGTACCGGCAGTCCTGGTACCGGTAATCCTGGCACTGGCAATCCTGGTACCAACGGTCCTAGCAACAACGGCTCTGGCACCGGCCCCAGTAACAGCGGTCCTGGTACCGGTCCTAGCAACGACGGTTCTGGTACCGGTCCTAGCAACGGCGGTCCTGGTACCGGTCCTAGCAACGGCGGTCCTGGTACCGGTCCTGGCAACGGCGGTCCTGGTACTGGTCCTGGCAACGGCGGTCCTGGTACTGGTCCTGGCAACGGCAGCCCTGGGACCAGCGGGCCGGGCTCTGGTCCTGGTAACGGGAGTCCCAGCAGCGGGAGTCCCGGGACCGGCGGCCCCGGAGGTGGTCCTGGGACAGGGACGACCGGCGATCCGAACGGCAACACCGACGAGCCGACGGTGAAACCGAACCGGTCACCGACACCATCCGGTGGCGTCGATGCAGGAGGCGGAGGCCTGGTCTCCGGCCGCCGAACCGCCCTGCTGGTAACGGGCGTCTTCCTGCTGATGGCAGCAGCCGCAGCCGGCGCATATGCAATCCGCCGACCGGCGAACCACCGCTGAACCGCAGCATGACCGACCCCCGCGACCACCCCACGCACAGGCCCTCCGAGCCCTATCACCACAGTGATCAATCCAGTCAAGGCCCGACGCACACTGGCAAGGGCCGCCCCGAACGCCCCGAACGCCCCTGGTATCGCCCACCCAAGCTGCCCCACGACCGCTCCAGCCAGTCCCAGGACTACCACGCCTGGGCCCAGGACCATCTCGGCCAGCCGCGAGACCACCAACCCCGATCCCAGGCCCATCACGGCCGAATGCCGAATCCTCCCGGCCCGGCCCGAGATCACGGCGGCAGCCGACCGGCGTCTTCAGCTCCGGGAGGCATACCTGCCGACCAGCGAGGCATACCTGCCGACCAGCCCCGAGATCACTCGGACCAGATCCGGCATCAACCCGGCCGGGCCGGGGACCACCCAGAGCAAACCTGGCACCGGCCGGGCAGGACCGGCAATCAACTGGACGGCGACCGGCCCAACAAGTACCGGAATCGGCCGAACACAGCCGCGAAGCAGCCGGGCAGGGAGCGACCGGACACCGCCGGAAAGCAGCCGGGCAGAGATCGACCGGACACCGCCGGAAAGCAGCCGGGCAGAGATCGACCGGACACCGCCGGAAAGCGGCCGGGCAGGGATCGGCCGGGCAGGGACGGGAATCGGCCGGGCTGGGGTCGTTATTTTCGGGTTCGGGATCTTCGGGCTGGGGTGTTGGCCCTGGTATTGGCGGTCCTAGGCTTGGTGGCCACCGCGCTGGGTCTGACCACCGAGGACAGCGCCCTTCCTCCGGCAGCTCTCACTGCGACGGAGCGCCTGACAAATACGAAAAATCCGGCAGGAAGGGAAAGGGCGACCGGGCCGCACGATGAGGCCGGGCCGCACGATGAGGCCGGGCCGCACGATGAGGCCGGGCCGCAAGATGAGGCCGGAAGCGGCCCACTGGCCGGAGGCACGCAAGGTCGCGACAACCCGCAGAACGGAAACAACACGGCGACCGGAAACCACAAGGCCGGAAACCCCAAGGCCGGAAACGATTCGCGTGCCGGGAGCCGCTCGCAGAACGGGAAATCCGTGTCGGGTGGGATGGGGCGGTCGGTTCCGGTGTCGTTGCGGATTTCGGCTGTCGGGGTGGATACCGCGCTCATGTCGCTGGGTCTGCGGGATGACGGGACGCTGCAAGTGCCGCCGCTGCGTGGGGACGCGCCGGCCGGCTGGTACCGGCATTCGCCGACTCCGGGTGAGGTCGGCGCCTCGGTTCTGGTCGGGCATGTGGATTCGGCCCGGGACGGGCCGGCGGTGTTCTTCCGGCTGCGGGAGGTGACCGTGGGTGATCGGGTCGAGGTTCGGCGGAAGGACGGGTCGGTGGCCCGGTTCGCGGTGACCCGGGTGGCCGTGTTCGCCAAGGACGACTTCCCGAGCGCCGAGGTCTACGCCGCCCCGGACCATCCGGGACTGCGGCTGATCACCTGCGGCGGCGTGTTCGATCGCGGCGAGGGAAGCTATCGCAGCAACGTCGTGGTCTTCGCGGAAGCGGTTCCGTAACCGGCTCCGGCCGGCTGCGGACGCGGTTGAATCACCCTCCCCTACCGCGGCTGCGGATGCGGTTCCGCGACCGGTCCCACCGGCCACAGACGCGACTCCGTAGACCGCCTCCACCGGCCCACGGGCGCGACTCCGTGAGCGGTTCGCAGCGGCTGCGGATGCGGTTACGGAACCGGTTCCGACCAGCTTTTCGGCCAGTTTGGTTCCGGAACTCGAGGGGTTCGCCCGGATAAGACCGGCTTACCGGATCGGTGTCCTTGACATGGACTGTCGGCGATTGATTCCGTGACGGGCATCATTGCGATCTTGTTACGGAAGGAACCCCTCCGCATGACGAGACTCCGCCGTTCCGCCGCGGTGGCACTCGCTGCCGGGCTGACGCTCGCCGCGGCGCCGGGGCTGCCCGCCGCGGCCCACGGCAACAAAGCCCAAGGCACGACAGAAGGCACAGCCCACAGCACGACCCAAGGCACGACGTACAGCACGGCGCACGGCACGACCAGAACCCCGAACCTGGGATCCAACGTCACGATCTTCGACCCGAGCCAGCCGGTCAGCGAGATCCAGGCCACGCTGGACGCGACCTACGCCAAGCAGGTCGACAACGAGATGGGCACGGCCCGGTACGCCTACCTGTTCAAACCCGGCACGTACGGCACCGCCGAGCAGCCGCTGCAGATCAAGGTCGGCTACTACACCGAGATCACCGGACTGGGTGCCAACCCGAACGACGTGGTCATCAACGGCAAGGTGGAGGCGTACAACCGCTGTCTCGGCAATGATCCGGCGAATCCGAACTGCATCGCCCTGGTCAACTTCTGGCGCACCCTGTCGAACCTGACCGTCAACGTCAACGGGGCGGGTCAGGACGGCTGTCGCCAGACCACGAACTTCTGGGCGGTGTCGCAGGCGGTGTCGCTGCGGCGCACCCAGTTCACCGGCGGCACCCTGTCGCTGATGGACTACTGCACGGCCGGCCCGCAGTACGCGTCGGGCGGTTTCATCGCGGACTCGAAGCTGCCGGCCACCACGAACGGCTCGCAGCAGCAGTGGCTGACCCGCAACAGCGAGGTGGAGAGCTGGTCGAACGCGGTCTGGAACCAGGTGTTCGCCGGGGTGGTGGGCGCGCCGAGCGAGGCTGATTTCCCCACCACGCCGTACACGACGTTGGCGAAGACCCCGGTCAGCCGGGAGAAGCCGTTCCTGTTCGTCGACGCCAAGGGCAAGTACCAGGTCCGTGTGCCCGCCGCGAAGCGCAACACCAGCGGTTCGTCGTGGGACGACACTTCCGGCCGTACGCTGCCGCTCAGCGACTTCTACGTCGCGAAGCCCGGCGATTCGGTCACGAAGATCAACCTGCAGTTGGCTCTGGGTAAGAACCTGCTGCTCACCCCGGGTGTGTACGACATCGCCCGCAGCATCCAGGTGCTCCGCCCGAACACCGTGATCCTGGGACTGGGCCACGCCACCCTGACCGCGGTCAACGGCGCGATCCCGCTCGACGTGGCGGACGTGCCGGGTGTGATCGTCGCCGGGGTGACCATCGACGCCGGGCTCAAGGAGTCGCCGGTCCTGCTCCGGGTCGGCCGGCAGCACGGCTTCGGCATCAGCATCCCGTCGAACCCGACGACGCTGAGTGACGTCTACTTCCGGGTCGGTGGCCCGCACATCGGCAGGACCGACACCGCTCTCGAAGTGAACAGCGACAATGTGCTGATCGACCACACCTGGGTGTGGCGCGGCGACCACGGTGTCGAGGGATTCACCAACGGCGTGAACGGTGACACCGATCGCTGGCGCACCAACACCGGCCGTTACGGCGCGGTCATCAACGGCGACGACGTGACGGCGACCGGCCTGTTCGTCGAGCACTTCCAGAAGTACAACACCGTCTGGAACGGCGAGCGCGGCACCACCGTCCTCTACCAGAACGAGCTGCCGTACGACCCGCCGACGCAGGCCGACTGGCGCAACGGAAAGGTCAACGGTTACGCCGGTTACAAGGTCGGATCCAAGGTCAAGAGCCACCGGTTGTACGGCGGTGGCGTCTACGTCTTCAACCAGAACAACCCGTCGATCCGTACCGAGAACGGTTTCGAGGTTCCGAAGACCCCCGGTGTGAAACTGCACCACATCATGACCGTGAATCTGTCCGCCGGAGTCGTCGATCACGTGGTGAACGGCGTGGGCGAGGCCGCCGACATGACGAAGGTGGGCGCTCCGGTCTACGTGACCGACTACCCCGCCGTCCCGTAAACGCCGAGGTGGTGGTCACCCGGTTACGGGGCGGGTGACCACCACCATCGGCTGATCCACTTCAGAATTACCGCCGCGCCGCATGGCGGGTGACCCACAGTGCACGTACCGTCGCGTTGTGGCCTCCATTCCGGCGAAGACCGATGCGGAGTCCGGCGAACCGGCACTCGATCGGGTCATCGGGCCCGCCCTGCTGCTGTTGTTCGTGGTCGGCGACATCCTCGGCACCGGCGTCTACGCGCTCACCGGAAAGGTCGCGAACGAGGTCGGCGGGGCGGTCTGGCTGCCGTTCCTGCTGGCGTTCGTGGTCGCGCTGCTCACCGCGTTCAGCTATCTGGAACTGGTCACCAAATATCCGCGGGCGGCCGGGGCCGCGCTCTACACGCACAAGGCGTTCGGGGTGCACTTCCTGACGTTCATGGTGACGTTCGCGGTGATGTGCTCCGGGCTCACCTCGGCATCCAGCGCCGCCAAAGCCTTCTCCGGCAATTTCGCCGAGGCGTTCGGGCTCCCGTCCAGCATTCTCGTCGCACTCGGGTTCCTCACAGTGGTCGCGCTGATCAATTTCCGGGGCGTCGGGGAGAGCGTCAAAGCGAACGTGCTGCTCACCGCGGTGGAGCTGACCGGACTACTGATCGTCATCGGGATCGGCGCGTGGGCGCTCGGCCACGGCGACGGCGACCTGTCCCGGCTCACCGAGTTCGCCACGCCGCCCGGCGAGAGCATCGTCCTGTCGGTCACCGCCGGGACCGCGCTGGCGTTCTTCGCCATGGTCGGGTTCGAGGACTCCGTCAACATGGCCGAGGAGACCCGCGATCCGGTACGGATCTTTCCCCGCGTCATGCTCCTCGGCCTCTGCATCACCGGGGCGATCTACGTGCTCGTGGCGATCTCCGCGGTCGCCCTGGTCGCACCGGCCGACCTCGGCTCCGGTGACACTCCCCTGCTCAAGGTGGTCGAAGCCGGCGCGCCCGGGTTCCCGTTGTCGGCGTTCGCGTTCATCACCATGTTCGCCGTCGCCAACTCCGCCCTGATCAACATGATGATGGCAAGCCGATTGCTGTACGGCATGGCAAGGGAACGTGTCCTGCCGTCGGCCCTGGGGCGGGTGCATCCGACCCGGCGTACGCCATGGGTGGGGATCGTCTTCACCACCGCGATCGCCTTCGGCCTGATCGGATTCGCCGACCTCACCGCCCTCGGCGGCACCACCGCGCTGCTGCTGCTCGGCGTGTTCACCGTGGTCAACGTGGCCTGCCTGGTGCTGCGCCGGGACCGCGTCGAGCACCGGCACTTCCGCGCGCCGACCGTGCTCCCGGTCCTCGGGACCGCCGCCTGCGCGTTCCTGGCCAGCCCGCTCTCCGGCCGGGCGGCCGCCGATTACCGGGTGGCCGGACTGCTGCTCCTGATCGGAGCCGTCCTGTGGGCGATCACCCGGGCCGTCACGAGGTGAGAGTCGACATCAAAAACAGTCACCCATTGATTTCGTACGGCACACAACGGGTGATCACCGAGTCCATCGACGGCGGGCCCCGACCCCCACTTAGTAGCAGCTCAACACGGATGTGGAAAGCTGCCCGCTACACATGCACCCTCCTCTCCAGTCCGGAGGCCCGATATGGCATCATTCCTCTACCTTGTCGCCGGGCTCGCGATCGGTGTGATTGTCGGATGGGTGGTCTGGGGACGTAAGCCCAGCACCACCACCCCGGCCGCACCGAAGCCCGCGACCCCGACGTCCACCGCCGGCTCTACCCCGGCGAAGTCCGCTGAGGACAAGCCGGCCGGCGTCACCGACACCGAGAAGACCTCGGTCATCGCCCCGGCCACCACCGTCGCCCCGGCCACCACCGGGAACACGACGTTCGCCCCGGCCGCGACCACCGACGCCGACAAGTCCTCGTTCTTCCCCTCGGCCGCCGAGACCACCGACGCCGAGGCGACCTCGGTCATCTCGACGGACGCCGAGAAGACCAGCGTCATCGCCCCGGCCGCTCCGGTCGCCGACGCGGACCGGACCGCGGTCATCACGCCGGCCACCGGCGCCGACGCCGAGGACACCGCTGACGTCACGCCGGTCACGGCCGACGCCGACAAGACCTCCTTCTTCCCCGCGGCCACCGAGACGACCCCGGCCGCCGAGGACAAGGACTCCGCCGCCACCAGCACCGATGTCTCGGACACCGTCGCTTCCGGCACCGGCACCGGCACCTCGGGCACCGCGACCGAGACCGCTCCGGTCGCCGAGACCGTGGCGACGTCCGGTGACGAGGACGAGAAGACCGTTCTCCTGACGCCGGTCGCGGTCGACAAGGAGCCGGAGACCACCGCTGCTGTCGAGTCCGGCGAGGACGAGAAGACCGTCCTGCTCGAGCCGGTCGCCCCCGCCGAGCACGCCCCCACCGCGATCGCCACCGCTTCGGTCGACGGCCCGGCCTTCGAGGACGAAAAGACCGAGGTCATCTTCCCGGCCGCCGAGCCGGTCGCCCCCGTCGCGGCCGCCGAGCCGGCCGTAACGGACGAGCCCGTCGCCGCCGAGCCCGTCGCCGCGGTCGAGCCGGTTGTCGCGCCGGAGCCGGTCGCCGCGGCCGAGCCCGTCGCCGCCCCGGAGCCGGTTGTCGCGCCGGAGCCGGTCGCCGCGGCCGAGCCCGTCGCCGCGCCGGAGCCGGTCATCCCGGCTCAGGCGATCATCACCGCCGAGCCGGACCTCGTGGGCACGCCCGCCCCCGTCGCCCAGCCCGACGACCTGACGAAGATCGCCGGCATCGGCCCGAAGGTGGCGATCGCCCTGGCCGCGGCCGGTATCACCACCTTCGCCAAGCTGGCCGACTCGGACGTCACCGACCTCAAGGCGGCGATCAACGCGGCCGGCATGCGCGGTTCCGCGAGCCTCGCCACCTGGCCGGAGCGCGCCCGCGCCCTGGTCGGCACGATCAGCTGAGGTACCGACCCACCACGTCCACGGGCGTGGCCGGACACTCCACAGGAGCGCCGGGCCACGCCCGACGTGTTTCCGGCCCACCCAGCACTCCACCACGCCCCTCGCATCGCCGGCGCGTGCTGCGGCTCGGCGCTCGTGTGCGATCGCCGGGGCGGGGCCCTGTCCCCCGTACCGGCGGAAATCGGTCTTGCTCTGTGACGGGGTGCGGGGGCCGGTCGTGGACGGTTGCCGCTGGGTTGTTGCACAGGTCACTCACAGAAGTTGCAGGTCGGGAGCCGGACTGACGATGGTTCCGGCTGTCCAGCGAGCGATCGCAACCGGAGAGCAACGGAGGAGCCCACGATGCAGGTGAACGGTGCCACCAGTGCGGCCAGCAACAGCCACGCCGCCTACAGCCGGCTGACCGCCGCCCGCGCGCAGCTCGTCAGCGACCAGATCCCGACGGCCGCCAACGCCAAGGTGATCAGCGCCGACCGGGCGGCGGTGACCAATGCCGAGGCCGAGGTGGTCCGGATCGAGGCCGAAGTGGCCCGGGCGGAGGCGTCCAAGGCCGGTGAGAACGCCGACTTCCTCCGTAGCGGCCGCTTCATGGACGTCTACGCCTGACGCCGCAGTGCCGTAGTCACGACTCCGATCCGGTGAATTCCGGAAAGCCGTCGTGACTATGGCACGTTTGCGGGCAGAGCATGGACAGACCTGCGGTTCGGCAACATCACCGCAGGTAGATCGTCACGTACACAATCCGGATCGGACACTGCGGCATCGAGATCAACAACACTGCGTAGCAAGATCGAAGCTTTTCGTAATCAACTCGGGGTTTCATGGGCGGCTCAGGCGTCGCACCATGGATGACGGGTGATGCATGCGATGAGCGCACGACGACTGGCAGTCATCATTAGCGTCGAGCAGCACGACGACCCCGTGCTGCGCAGGTTCGCGGTGCCGTCGGCCGATGTCCCCGCGTTCGCGGAGGTGCTCGGCGAGCAGGCGCTCGGCGGGTTCGAGGTGGAGTTCCTGCGCGATCCCGGCACAGCGGAGGCGTGGGGCCGGGTCAAAACCCTGTTCGAGGACCGCGACCAGGACGATTGTGTCCTGCTCTACTTCCGCGGCGTGATGCTGACCGGGCCCGGCGGCGGGCTCTACCTGGCCGCCGCCGACACCGTGATGGGCCGTCCCGCGTACACCGCGCTCGACGTGGCACAGGCCGCGTCCCTGATGCAGCGCAGCCGGGCCGGCCAGGCCGTGGTGATCCTCGACGGCCGCACCGGCGGCCCGGTCGACGCCGGCCACCACTTCCGGGCGGCCCGCTCCGCCGAGTGGCAGAGCCGGGTGGTGATCGCCTCGACGGCCCGGCCGGAACCGCCCACGTTCGCCGGCCTGATCGCCGACGGCATCACCAGCGGCGCCGCCGACCGCGACCGCGACGGCTGGATCGGCATCAGCGAACTCTACGACCACCTGCGGGAACGTGATCCGAGCGCCCGCCAGTGGGTGTTCGGTTCGGGCCGCCAGCCGTGGCTGTCCCGGATCCGCCGCCCCGGCAGCGACCAGATGGCGTCGATCGCCCAGCTGGCCGTCACCGCCGCCGGCGCCGACCTGTCCCGCGCCGTCGAGGCCCGCACCGCCCTGCACGGCCTGGCCACCGGCGAGGGCCGGATCGCGGCCGCCGCCACCGCCGCACTGCGCCGCACCTCGGTCCGCCTGGCCGAACCCACCCTCGACTTCGGCCGGGTCGCCCCCGGAACCCGCCAGCTGTCCGCGGTGGTCGCCGTTCAAGGCCCGCCGCTGGCCGCGGCTTCCTCGGTGACCAGTTCGGCGGAGGGCCTGCACGCCCGCTTGGAAGGCGGCACGCTGCGGGTCTCCTGGTTCCCCACGATCGGGCGGTTGACCGGCGCGGTCAGCCTTGACGGCCCGGCCGGCTCGGCCAGGTTGACGGTCACCGGCGAGGTCTCCGAGGACTTCGACGTCGCCACCGGCGGCTGGACCCCGTCCGGCCCCGGCACACCCGCCGCCACACCTGGGAACGGCGCGGCGTGGCCGGTATCCGGCGGACCGGCAGCCGCTGAAGCATCAGCCTGGCCGGCGCTTCCCTCCGGCTCCTCACGCCCTTCCGGCCCTCCTGGCCCTTCCGGCGCTTCCGGCTCCCCCGCGACTCCCGGCTCCCCCGCGCCTCTCGGCCTTTCCGACCCTTACGGCGCTTA
>NZ_BOMG01000100.1 GCF_016862075.1 Actinoplanes couchii
GGCGCTTCCGGCCTTTCCGCCTCTCCCGGCCGTCCTGGTGCTTCCGGCCCGTCCGCCCCTTCCGGCCCCCAAGCACAGCCCAGGCCCACCTCACCTGCTCCCGGAACTCCGCTGGCGTCGTCTGCTCGGCCGGATACGGAGCCGGCTGCCGGAGCGCAGGCATGGCCTGGTAACCCCGCATCGCCGGGCGCCGGGACATCCTGGTCCGGCGGCGGGCAGGCGTGGCCGGGCGAATCCGTCCCGGCATGGCCCGGCGAGATGCCCGGACCGGCCGAAGCCTGGCCCGGTGAGACCGGCGGATGGTCCGCCGAGGCCGTCGACGCCCCTGGTTGGCAGGACGCGGCCCGCCAGGCCCCGCCCCCGGTCTCCGGTGTTCCGGGTTCAACGCCGACTTCCGGCGGCCCCGGCTCATCCCAGGTCCCCGGTGGCCCAGGTTCACCCTCGGCCGCGGATGGCGCCCACTCACTACTTCATTCCGACATTTCCGGTACGTCGGGAGCCTCCCGCTTCGACCCCCATCCCCCGACCGGCGGCTCCGCTTTCCCGAACCGACCGCACCAGAACGGTGCCCCGTCGAGGGACTCCGGCGCCGACCCTAATCTCCCAGGCCTGTCATCCGAGGCCCCGTCGGCGAGCACGTCTCCGTGGGCCCCCATCAGCGGCCCACCGGCAACGCCCTTCCACCGTCCCGCAAGCAGCCAGGATCCGAGTGCGAGCCGACCACGCAACAACCTGACCAGCCGGGACACCGCCGCCACGGCAACGCCCCGACCGCAGCCCACCGAGACCACGGGCGCATCCCCGGTCAGCGATCCGGCGGACATGCCTCCGGCCTCGCCGGACGAGCGACCCCAGCACTCATCCGCCGAACACCCCGGGTTGCCGCACCCCGACCACCTCACCACCCATCAGGCCGGAGCCGGCAACCACGCAGACCAGCCCGACAGCGCTGCCCGACGACCCGGAGCCGGTGATCCGGCGGCAGACCAGCCGCACCCCACCGCAGGCGGCACCGCAGAGGCACCCGAGTCCACCGAGGATGCCCTGCTCACTGCCCCGAAGGCGACGGTCCGAGGAAGGTATCCCCTAGCCGGAACAGCAGATCTCCCCACAGTGCCGAACGAGGAGAACCCGCCCCGGCCCGACCCCGCGGTAAAGCAACCCAGCGACGCACCCACCTCAGGGCCCGCCACGGATGCACCCACCCCAACGGTGTCTGCGGCACTCACCCGGCCCGTGACTTCGCACGATGATGCGGACGACCCTGTTCGAGGACCGGCCGCCAGGCCCGAGCCACTCTCGAGTAGCACCGAGCCACCAACGAACAGCACCAGCGCGGACACCGATCCCGAACCGGCCGACCCGATCCAGGCAGATTCCGTCCTGAAGAACAGCCCCGAAAGCGACCCGGTCGAGAAAACCAGCCGATCCGAGCCGTCACCAGACCCGGCATCGAACGAGAACACCCCCGGACAACCCGAAGGGTCAGCGGCCGGAGGTTTCGTAGGCTCCTGGCCCGGAGGCTGGGGACGAACCGATCCCGCCACCCTGTGGCCAACAGCAGCCACCGCACCGGAAAAGTCCCCGCCCCCGTCGGCCACAACGGATCCCACGCCAACTTCCGCCCCCAGCCCAGCCGAGCCCAGCACCACCCATCCCAACATCACCGATCCTGGTACCGACAGGCCCGAGAGCAACAAGCCCGGTACCGACCAGCCTGGTACCAACCAGCCTGGTACCGACCAGCCTGGTTCTGGCAAACCTGATGCCAACAAGCCTGGTACCGGCAAACCTGAGAGCAAAAAGCCTGGTACCAGCCAGCCTGGCACCGAAAGTCCTAGTACCGAAGGATCCGACCTCAATAGCCCAGACCCCAACAGACCCGCCATTGACAGTCCTGGTACCAGCAAAGCTGGTACCGGCGGTCCTGGCATCGGTGAACCTAAGCTCGATGCGCCTCGCCCGGAGGGTCCTGGATTCGAAGGACCCCGATCCGACGGACCTGGTTCTAATGGACCTGGTTCTGACAGACCTAGTTCTGACGGACCTAGTTCTGACGGACCTGGATCAACCGGACTTGGATCAGACGGACCTGACTCAGACGGTCCTAGTACCGGCGGGCGCAGTCTGTCCATTCCGGCCCAACGGCGCCCCGCGGAGGACCAGGAGCCTCCCAGCGGCAATGCGTCACCGGAGCAGGTCGGAGCGGTTCAAGGATGGTTCGCGGACGTGGGAACCGCCTCAGGAGGCGCCAGCCCAGCCAACACGGCCCACACAGCCAGCGTTGCCCGCACAGACGATGCGGCCCACACAGTCAATGCGGTCAACACCACCGAAACCGTGACCACCGGCAACATCGAACGGACGGACGCTCCTTCGCCGGTGCATGGATCCGCGGCGGGTTCAGACTCCAAACCTAAGACCGGCACTGGGACTGGGACTGGGATTGAAGCCGGGACTGAAGGTAGGACTGAGACTAGGAACGGATCCGGGGCCGAAGGTAGGACCGAGGCTGGGACCGGGGTCGGGAGTGGGGCTTCGGGGTGGGGTGGGGTAGGAACGGCTGCTGGGGCTGAGGTACCGGTCGGTGGGGTGAGTGGTCCGTGGGGATCTTTGCCTCCGCGGGCAGAAACAGCAGCCGACAGCCACGGATCGCAGTGGGCCGTGAGGTCTTCCGGCCAACGGCCTGACGATCATGGGCAAGGTTGGCGTTCTCCGGTCGATCCCGGAGATGGAGGGCAAACTCCGGGCCCGGGTAGAGGCGACCAGCAAACGCCGGGCGGAATCGGAGGCAGTCCGCAAACGCCTGACGAGCACGGCGATGGCTGGCGAATGCAGGCCAGCTACGGCGATCGACAGCAAACCCCGGATGAGCACAGCGATGGACAGCCAACGCCGAGCGGGCATGGCGATGGACAGCCAACGCCGGATGGGCACGACGATCGGCAGCAAACGTCGGGTGGGCATGGTGATGGGTGGCCGGCGGCGGACGGGCTTGGTGCGGGGCGGCAGTGGGCTGCGGAACGGGGTGGGAGTGGGCCCTGGGCCGGGCGGCGCGACGAGGCTGACGGGTGGGGTGAGCAGGAAGCTGCTGGAGGTGCCGGAGCTTCTGGGAACTGGTCCGGGTCTTCGGGGGGTGAGTGGCCTGCCTCGCCGGCTGCCGGTGAGTGGCCTACCTCGCCGGCTGATGCCTGGCCGGGTTCTTCGGCTGCGGCCTGGCCCGGTTCTCCGGCTGGGGCTTGGCCTAGTTCTCCGGCTGGGGCCTGGCCTACGACGGATCCGTGGGCTCATGGGACGGGTGGTTCCGCCTACCCCCGGGGGCCGCAAGGGGACGGTGGCACGGAACCGGATGGCACGGCTGGAGGCTATCGCGCTTCCGGGCAAGGTAGTGCGATTGAGCGTGATGACGCCGCTGAGGAATTCGGCTGGGCTCATGGGGCTGCTGGATATCCCACTGGATCGAGCTATTCGAGCGAGTCCGGGTATCCCGGCGCGCCTGGTGGAACCGGGGATCCGAGCGGGTCCGGGTATCCCAGTGGGCCGGGACATCCCGGCGGGCCTGGACACCCGGGCGGGCCGGGACACTCTGGTGGGCCGGGGCACTCTGGTGGGCCTGGATATCCCGGTGGGCCGGGGCACCCCGGCGGGTCGGGATATTCCGGTGGGGGTGGGGGGAACGGCTGGGGTGAGGGGCCGGCCCCGGGTGAGGTGGAGAGGGCGCGCGGCGGGCGGAAGCGGCGGGTTGCTCTGGTTGCGGGTGGGGTTGTTCTGCTTCTGCTGCTTGCTGGTGGGGCCTATGTGGGGATTCGGTTCGCGGCGGATCGGGGGGCGGGGGGCGATACGGCTGGGCGGCCTGCTCCTACCGCTACCGAGAACGAGCCGCCTGCTGGTGGGCAACCCACTGCGCCGGCCACGGAACCGGCGGGGACTCAGGCTCCGGTTGTCAGTCTGGCGAAGCCTGTGGTTCTCGAGCAGATCAAGCTTGGGCGTGAGCCTGAGGGGATCGCCGTATCGCCGGACAATCGGACGCTCTACGTCGCTGATCAGGATTCCAAGGACGTGCACTTCGTCGATGTTCGGTCCAAGCAGGTCAGTGCGGTCAAGGTGCCGAACACTCCGCGGTTCCTTGCGCTCTCGGCGGATGGATCCCGGCTCTACGTCTCGCTCTTCGAGGATGACTTCACCGGGAACGGGATGGCGGTCATCGATACCGCCGGCAAGAGTCTTGTCAAAACCATTCGGACCGGGCCCCGGCCGTTCGAACCGGCTGTCGCGCCGGACGGGCGCGTGTGGCTGCCCATTCACAACGGGGCCCGGGTGGAGATCTACGACGACAAGACACTCACCGAGGCCGCCCGGATCTCGGTTCCGCCGAATCCGCACTGGATCGTTTTCACGCCGGACGGGAAGACCGCCTTCACCGCCAATCATGAGTCGAATCAGATCTCGGTGGTCAACGTGGCGGATCGGCTCGTACTCAAGAATTTCAAGGTCGGGAAATCACCGCACGCGCTGGCCGTCACGCCGGACGGGGCCAATCTGGTGGTCACCAACTACGACCTCGACACGGTGGAGGTCTACGACACCGGGAATCAGCGGCTGGTCCACAAGGTGAACGTGGGCAAGGAACCGCAAGCGGTGATGATCTCCTCGGACGGGAAACACGCCTACATCGTCAACGAAGGGTCGGACAACATGTCGGTCATCGATCTGAAGACCGGCAAGGTGGTGTCGGTGGTGAACGTCGGTGACAGCCCCCGGGTCAACGCGCTGTCACCGGACGGGCTGCGACTCTACGTGACGGACGGGCGGGGGAAAACGGTTACCGTTCTGCGAACCACTGAGGAGTGACGAATCCCTGGTAGCGTCGCGTCATGTCGACGGATTCCGGGATTTCTCGCGGTCTTCTCCACACGTTGTCGGGGCGCGAGCTGGCCACCTTCGCCGACCGGCATCAGCGGTCGCGGGCCGCCTACGACCGGGCGGACCACCTGTTCGGGCGGGTTCCGATGACGTGGATGAACAAGGCCGCCGGGCGGTTCCCGATCCATCTGGCGACGGCTCGCGGGAATCGGATCACCGACGTCGACGGCAACGAGTTCATCGACTTCGCTCTCGGTGACACCGGGGCGATGGCCGGGCACTCCCCCGCCCTGGTGGTCGAGGCCGTCACCCGGCGGATGAGTGATCTCGGTGGGCTCAGCACCATGCTTCCGACCGAGGACGCCGCGGTCGCCGCCGGGGAGCTGGCGCGCCGGTTCGGCGTACCACAGTGGAGTTTCGCCCTGACCGCGACCGACGCCAACCGGTGGGCGATCCGCCTGCTCCGGGCCGTCACCGCGCGTCCGAAGATCCTGGTGAACAGTTTCTGCTATCACGGTTCGGTCGACGAATCGCTGATCGTTGTCGGTCAGGACGGGCGCGGCGTGAGCCGGGAGGGCAACGTCGGCGCGCCTGTCGACGTGACTATGACGAGCCGGGTCGCCGAGTTCAACGATCTCGCCGGGCTGGAACGGGAGCTGGCGCACGGCGACGTGGCCGCGGTGCTGATGGAACCGGCGCTCACCAACATCGGCATCGTGCTCCCCGAGGACGGGTACCTTGCCGGGGTCAGGGCTCTGACCAGGAAATACGGCACCTATCTGATCAATGATGAGACGCACACGTTCTCGGCCGGGCCGGGTGGGGCGACCGCGTTCTGGGGGCTGGAACCGGACGTCGTCACGATCGGCAAGGCGATCGGGGGCGGGGTGCCGGTCGGGGCGTACGGCCTCAGTGATGATCTTTCGGAGGTTCTTCTCGGGCGTCCTGACCTGGACCTCGTCGACATGGGCGGGGTCGGTGGCACACTGGCCGGCAATCCGGTGTCGATGGCCGCGACCCGGGCCACACTGACCGGGGTGCTGACCGCCGAGGCTTTCGACACGATGATCGTCACGGCATCGGCGTTCGCCGACGGACTGATCAAAATCATCCGCTCGTACGATCTACCCTGGTCGGTCAGCAGGCTCGAGGCCCGGGTCGAGTACCGGTTCGCCGATCCGGCACCGCGCACCGGAACCGAGGCGGCGGCGAGTGCGGACGGTGAGCTGGAGGACTTCCTGCACCTCTATCTGGCGAACCGGGGTGTGCTGCTGACGCCGTTCCACAACATGGCGCTGATGTGCCCGCAGACCTCGATGGCCGACGTGGCGCGCCACCACGAGATCTTCGACGCGGCGCTCGGCGAGCTGACCCGCGCGTGAAAGCCGGCCGTCGGAGGGGTGGGGCCGGCGTGTGAAAGCCAGCCGGCGGAAGGGTCAGGCTGGCGCGTGAATACCGGCCGCTGGAAGGGTCAGGCTGGCGCGTGAATACCGGCCACTGGAAGGGTGGGGGCCGCGCGGGTTGCTGGGCGCGGGGTGGCGGGGGAACCGGCTGGTCAGCGAGAGAACCGGCTGGTCAGCGGGAGAACCGGCTGGTCAGCGGGAGAATCGGCTGGTCAGCGGGGGCGGTAGGACTCGCGGGCCTCGATCAGTTCCGGCAGGTGGGTGCGGCACCAGTCGCGGGCGGCGTCGATCAGGGTCAGCAGGCTGCGGCCGAGCGGGGTCAGCTCGTACTCGACGTGTGGTGGATTGGCCGGGAACTCGCGCCGGACGACCATGCCGTCGCGTTCCATCGCCCGTAGCGTCTCGGACAGCACCTTTCTGGTGATCGTCCGTAACGGGACCAGCAGCTCACCGAAACGGCGCGGGCCAGGCTCCAGGCAGATCACGATCATCGCGGTCCACTTGTCGCCGATCCGGAACGGCAGCATCGTCGTCGGGCAGACGGGATCGAACACCGGGCCGCTCTCGGTCGCCGTCACGATGCCCACCGTAACGCCGGTACCGTTGCGGTAACCAGGGGGCACGCGGTTAGCGTCCGGGCCATGAGCAGCTCCGACAGTTCAGCGATCGTCGTCTTCGGCGCCGGCGGGCGGGCCGGGCGGGCGATCACCGCCGAGGCGCAGCGCCGTGGGATCCGGGTGACCGGGGTGGTCCGGGATCCGGGCGGGCATCCGGGGCTCACCGCCGACCGGGTCGTCGCCGGTGACGTTCTCGACAGCGCCTCGGTGGCCGCCCTGGTCCGGGGGCATGGGGCGGCGGTTCACGCGGTGTCGCCCGCCTCCGGGCCGGAAGCATTGCAACGACTCGGGGTGCTGGACGACCGGTTCTTCGTCACGGCTGCGGGGGCGCTGCTGGCGGGGTTGGAGTCGTCCGGCGTACCACGGCTGATCGTGATCGGTCTTTTTGCCAATCTCGTCGATGCCGGGGGCCGGCCGTTGTTCGAGGATCCCGCGGTGTTTCCTCCGGAGTTGCGGCGGTTCGCGGTGGCCCACACCGCTGGGCTGGATCATCTCCGGGGCGCCGGTTCTCCCGTCGACTGGCTGATGCTCACCCCGCCGGGCCGGTTGAGCCCGGACGCGCCTCGGACCGGCGGGTATCGCACGGGTGGGGACCGGGCCGACGGGGTGACACTCTCCTATGCGGACCTGGCGGTGGCGGCTGTCGACGAGATCGTCAGCCCCGTCCACCATCGGACCCGGATCGCCGTCTTCGACTGAACGTGAGCCGGTCGTTGACTGAACGTGAGACGGTCTGCGGAAACGGGACGGGCGGGAGTCAGCGGAAGCGGGGCGAGGCGAGGCGGGACGGGCGGGAGTCAGCGGGACGGGACGGGACGGAGTCAGCGGAAGCGGGACAGGGCGAAACGCGGGTCGGGGGCGGCGTCGCCGATGGCCAGGGCCGCGGCCGTCTCGCCGGTCAGGGCCGCGAACTTGGCGCCGTGGCCCGAGCACGGGGAGGCGATGACCAGCGGGCCCACCCGGTCCAGGATGAAGTCCTCGTCGGGGGTGTTGGTGTAGAGGCAGCTCGCCTCGGCCACCGGGGCCGGGTCCAGGCCGGGCAGGAACTCCCGCACGAACCGGGTCACGATGTCCCGGGACGCCGGGTCGATGACACGGTCCCGGCTGGTGGCGGTGGTCGGGCGGCCGCCGTTGTGCTGGGCGACCTTGAACGCGGGCTCCGGGCCGCCGTCGGCGCCGGACGGCAGGCCGTAGATCTGGGTATCGGCGTTCTTGTAGACGAAGACCGGCCAGTCCGGCGACGGGTCGATTCGGGTGAAGTGGAAGACCTGCTGCTGGGTGACGGTCAGCGCGGGCAGGGTCAGCGGCAGGCCGGGTGCCAGGTCCGGCAGCCACGGGCCGGCCGCGATCACCACGGTTCCGGCCGTGATCACCGGGCCGGCGGAGGAGGTGTGCCGACGCGTTCCGGCATCGGAGGTGGTGTGCAGGCGCGTTCCCGCATCGAAGGTGGTGTTCAGCCGCGTTCCCGCGTCGGAGGTGGTGTTCAGCCGCGTTCCCGCGTCGGAGGCGGCGTGCAGCCGCGTTCCGGCGTCGAAGACGGTGTGCAGACGCGTTCCCGCGCCGGACGGGACGATGCTCGTAACCCGGGTGTTGTCGAGAATCGTGGCGCCCAACTCCCCGGCCCGGCGGGCGAAAGCGGCCACCGCCACGTCAGCGTTCACGTGACCGGCCTGCGGATGGTGCAGCACCTGGCCCTCGAAACGCATGCCGGGCCAGCGTTCGGCGGCCTCCCCGGCGGACATCAAGGTCGACACGATGCCCTCGGCGGCCAGCTTCGGGGGCAGGGCGGCCACGTTTCGGCCGGCTCCGTGGTCGACGGCTCCGGTCAGGCGTACCAGCGCGGTGGAGGTGTCGTCCTCGGCCCGCGACCAGGAGTCGAACGCCCGGCCGGTGAGCCGCAGGTAGAAGGGGTCGTCGTAGACGCGGCGGACGATCCGGGACGTGCCGTGTGAGCTGCCGTGGGAATGGCCGATCGGGTAGGCCTCGATCAGCGCCACCGGGACTCCGCGGCGGGCCAGGGCCCAGGCGGTGGCGGCACCGGTCAGGCCCGCGCCGACGACCGCCACCTCGACGTCGATGTCACTCACCGCGACCGCCCGGGATCCCGTCGGTGCCGCCCCGCCGGCGGGTGATCTTGCGCTCGTCCATCCGCTCATTGTGTCCGAGGCCCCGGCGGCGGCGGGTGTGGGAGGGTGGGGTCATGGGCTTTCGTGACTTGCACTCGGCCGGGATCTTCCTCATGCCCAACGCCTGGGACGTCGGTTCGGCGCGGATGCTGGAGGCGGCCGGTTTCCCCGCGGTGGCCACCACCTCGTCGGGGCTGGCCGCCAGCCTCGGCAAGCTGGACCAGCAGGTGACCAGGGACGAGCTGGTCACCCACGTGGCGGCGGTGGCGTCGGCGCTGACCGTGCCGTTGAGCGTCGACGGGGAGCGGCTGTTCGACGACGTCGCCGGGACCGTCGATCTGCTGGCCGGGGCGGGCGCGGCCGGGGTCTCCATCGAGGACTACGACCCGGTTCTCGATCAGGTGGATCCGATCGAGGTCGGTGTCGAGCGGGTCGGGCAGGCCGCCGAGGCGGCGAAGCGGCACGGGCTGGTGCTGACCGCGCGGGCCGAGAACCTGCTGTACGGGCAGACCGATCTGGACGACACCATCGCGCGGCTGATCGCGTACCGGGACGCCGGCGCGGACGTGCTGTTCGCGCCGGGTCTGGTGGCCGCCGAGGACATCGAGCGGGTGGTGACCGCGGTCGAGGCGCCGGTGAACGTGCTCGCGTTCCCGGGCACCCCGAGCGTGCCGGAGCTGGCGAAACTCGGGGTGCGCCGGGTGTCGGTCGGTGGGTCGCTGGCGTGGGCGGCGTACGGCGCGCTGCGGGACGCCGCCATCGAGCTGCTGGAGTCGGGGACGACGACCTACCGGTCCCGGGGGCTCTCCTCCAGCGAGGTGGAGGCCGCGTTCCAGCGCTGATCGTTGTCGGCCAGCGCGAGACCGGCACGGTGCAGCAGCGCGACGGCGTCGGTCTCGCCCGGTTCGGCGACCGCGATGCCGAAACCGGCGCGGGGCTGCACCATCAGGTCACCGATCGGGACCGGTTCGCGCATGGCGGCGCGGATCCGGGCGACCACCGCGTCCGGCTGGGCCGGGTCGCCGATGTCCTGCAGGACGATCGCGAACAGGTCGCCGCCGAGCCGGGCGACCAGGTCGGTGCCGAGGACGTTGGACCGCAACATCCGGCCGTACGCCCGGCGCAGTTCGTCGCCGTAGTCGGAGCCGTCCAGTTCGGTCAGCACCACGGCGACCGTTTTCGGCCCGCGCGCGTTGCGGGCCAGCGCCACGGACAGCCCGGTGTGCAGGCCGCGCCGGTCGAAGAGCCCGGTCAGCGGGTCGCTGGCCGGTTCCGGCAGGGCCACCTTCGGCTTACGGAGCCGCCAGGTGACCACCGCCGCGATCGCCGCGAGCACGGTCAGGTCCAGGATCAGCAGGATCAGCTCGGACTGCTCCGGCATGCCGATCACCTCGGCGTCGGCGTGCACCGTGATCAGAGCCGCGGACAGGCCGATGGCCAGTAGCAACGTGATAGGTCCGGGTCGGGACATCGCACCTCCCATGCAGGTTTTCCCGGGCCGCCTGATCGGTGGCCCGGGGCCCGTCATGAGAAGTTCTCGGCGCGAGTCGTGTGCGCGGCCACAAAATCCGGATCGATGTCAAAACCCAGACCGGGCCGCTGCGGTACGCCCACCCAGCCGTCCCGGCAGACGACCGGCTCGGTGGTGACGTCGCGGGCCCAGTACTTGTCCGAACCGGAGACGTCGGACGGGAGCGTGAAACCGGGCAGGGCGCTGAGGGCCACGTTGGCGGCCCGGCCGACGCCGAACTCGTGCATGCCACCGCACCAGACCGGGATTCCGTGCCGGACCGCCAGGTCGTGGGCCCGTACCGCCCGGGTCAGGCCACCCATCCGGGAGACCTTGATGTTGACGATCCGGGCCGCTTCCAGGTGCAGTGCGGTGGCCAGGTCGCCGATCTCCTCGATCGACTCGTCCAGGCAGATCGGGGTGGTGATCCGTTTCTGCAGTGCGGCGTGGGCGAGCAGATCCCGGGGTGTGTACGGCTGCTCGATCATCAACAGCCGCCGTTCGTCGAGCTGTTCAAAAATGGACATCTCCTCCGACGGGTAGGCACCGTTGGCGTCGACCTGAAGTCCCAACTCCGGATATCTCGCCTTTACCGCCTCAACCGGTTCGACATCCCACCCGGGCGCGATCTTGAGCTTGACCCGGCGATACCCCTCGGCCACCCGCAGCCCCACCTGCTCGACCAGGTCGTCGATCGTCGGCTCGATACCCAGCGACACCCCCGCCTCGACCTTCGCCCGCTCGCCCCCGAGAGCCGTCGCCAGCGGCACACCCCTCGACCGCGACCACAGATCCCACGCGGCCATGTCGAACCCGGCCCGGGCGAACCAGTTCCCGCGCACCACGGGCAGCTCGGACGGATGCTCCCACGGCGTGCGCAGCAGCATCGGCGCGAGATGGTCCCGGGCCACCGCCCAGCAGCTCTCCACCGTCTCGGCGCAGTAGAACGGGCCGCTCGGCGACGCGATCTCGCCCCAGCCGGCCGCCCCGTCGCTGTCGATCAGGGTCACCAGGATGTGTTCGAGTTCCCGTTTGGCGTGCGAGCTGGTCCGGAACCGGTGCACCAGCGGCAGCCGGACCCGGCGCAGTTCGACACGGTCAATCCTGAACATCGTGCTCCACGTACAGTCCGAGACCGGCCGCCAGCGCGTCCCGTTCGCGCAACCGGCGGCCGGCGCCCTTGGAACTGGCGATGGTCAGCGTGGCGAGCAGGTGCAGGGCGAGCACGACCGAGGTGGGCGAGGTGGCGTAGGAGGCGCTGTCGGCGCCGATCACGATGCCGGCCGCGGCCACCCCGGTCAGCGGAGCGCCGTCGGCGTCGGTGATCAGAACGAGCTGCCCGTCGTTGCGGGCCCAGGTCTCGGCGATCTCCACGGTCTCCCGGCGGTACCGCGCCATCGACACGGCGATCAGCAGGTCACCCTGGCGGACGTCGCTGAGCACGTCCAGGGCGCGCAACGAGCCGTCGCCGATCAGGTGCACACCGGAGAGCCCGGCGCTGAGGTCGGTGGCGAGCATCGACGCGTAGGCGAGGGACTTGCCGTACCCGAGCAGGAACCGCCGCCGGGCCGACACGATCAGGGCGGCCGCCCGCTCGATCTCGTCGTGGTCGGCGGCCCGGGCCAGCGCCTTGTCGAACTCGGTGCGCTGCTGGTCCAGGACCCGCTGTTTGAGGACCCGGGCCGAGCGCCGCTGCACGTGCCTGTCGAACCGTTCCGACGGGCTGGTCACGACCCGGCCTCGAACGTGTAGACCACCCGGCCGTCGCGCTGATCGACCCCGGTCAGACGGCCGCCGGCGGCGAACCGCTCGCGCAGCCCGGTGCGCAGCCGGGAGCGGGAGCCGGCCGGCGCCTCCACCGGCGGGAGCGGGGCGCCGGGTTTGCGGGCGTGCCACAGGTCCCAGCTGACCAGCACCCGGTCGGTGTCGTCGCCGTAGTAGTCGGGCAGGAACCGGATCCCGGCGGCGCCGAGGACGCCCAGGTTGAAGTGGGCGTTGCGGATCGCATACGGATCGAAGGTCCAGCGCATGGTCCGCGCGCCGGTCGCCCGGGCCACCGTCGCCTGAGCCTGTTTCAGCAGCCGGCCCACCCCACGGCCCTGCGCTTCCGGGGCGACCACGGCGGCCTGCGAGTAGTGGTAGACCTCGCCGTTGTCGACGGCGGAGAACCCGTAGCAGAACCCGACCACGGTGTCGCCGGCGAGCGCCCCGATGACCGAGCCGGAGTTCTCCCGCAGGGCGGCGAGCAGCCGGGGGCTGACCCCGAACTCGGGTTGGGTGTAGCCGAAGACCGAGCGGTAGAGCGCCGACCCGGCAGTCCATTCGGCCAGCCCGGACAGCTCGCGGACGACGACTTCCATGAGCGCCCCCTGGGCAGAGATACGAATCGTATGACCGCCATCGTGTCAACATCAGCGCTCGTTGACAACGCATTCACCGAGACTTAGCGTTCGCATATGTTGGAGGCGTTGCATCGTTACACGCTGCTGGAATCGCCCACCGGAGACGCCCGGGCGCTGGCCGCGCTCGCCGCGGTGCTGGAGGCGGACGCCGCGCGGGCCGGTCTGCACACCGCCCGCGAGCCGCATCCGACCGGTGACCACCTGATCTGGTCGCTGCCCGGCCGGGGCGTCACCGGCCCGCCGCTGCTGCTGCTCAGCCACTACGACACCGTGTGGGCGACCGGCACCCTGACGGAGATGCCGTGGTCGGTGCGGGGTGACGTGGTGCGCGGGCCGGGGGTCTACGACACCAAGGCCGGGATCGCCGTCCTTCTCGCGGCGGTCGCCGCGCTTTCCGAAGATCAAGTTCCCCATCCGCCGGTACGGGTGATCGTGGTCGCCGACGAGGAGATCGGCTCGCCGACCGCGGGTGACCTGGTGCGCGCCGAGGCGGCACAGGCGTCGGCGGTGCTCGGCCTGGAGCCGCCGCACCCCGGCGGGGCGCTGAAGACCGGCCGCCGGGGCAGCACCCGGGCCCGGATCACGGTGACCGGGGTGGAGGCGCACGCCGCCCTCGACCCGGACGCCGGTGTCAGCGCCATCGACGAGCTGGTGGATCAGCTGGTGCGGGTGCGGTCGCTGGTGTCGGACCGCCCGGTGCTGCTGAACACCGGAACCATCGCCGGGGGCGGCCGGACCAATGTGGTCGCCGGCCGGGCGCACGCCGACCTGGGGCTACGGTTCACCGATCCGGCCGACGAGGAGGCGGTGCTCGGCGCGCTGCGGGCCCTGGAACCGGTGCGCCCGCGGGCCCGGATCAGCACCGAGCTGCTGTCGCACCGGCCCACCTGGCGGCCCGGTCCGGCCGGGGACGCCCTGCTGGAGCGGCTGCGGGTGATCGCCGCCGGGATCGGGCAGACCCTGGAGGGCCGGCCGGCCGACGGCGCCGCCGACACGAACACCACCGGGGCGCTGGGCCGCCCGACCGCCGACGGGCTGGCGCCATGGGGCGGGGGCGCGCACGCCCGTACCGAATGGGTGTCGTCGACCGGCATGTCCACCCGAAAAGAACTACTGACGTCGATATTGACATCGCTCGTTTAACTGGGCAGACCCTGGGTATCCCCCGGGCGGCCTAGGGGGCATTCATGATGAGTGATGAAGATCGCCGTGTGATAGCCGAACTGGAACAACGCATCCTGCTCAGTGACCCGGACTTCGCCCAGCGGATGGCCACCGGCCCGCGCGAGGTGCGGTTCCCGGCCGTGTCGGTGCTCTGCGCCGGCCTGTTCATCCTGGTCCCCCCGGTGATGCTGCTGTTCGGCTGGCCCGGTCTGATCATCGTGGTGGACCTGTTCATCGCCGCGCTGGTGGCGGTCGTCCTCAACCGGCGGTCACCGCGGTCGCCGTGACGATCCCCTCCGAGTCGGCGACACCCTGCACGGTCACCGTGATCCCGGCCAGCAGCTTGTCCAGGGTGACCACCTGACTCAGCTTGACCGTGGTGGAGTCGCCGGTGCGCACGGTGACCGTCTCCCCCGCCTCGGTCTGCACGTAGAGGGTGGTGCCGTCGACCAGCTTGACGGTGCCGGTGGTGCCCCGGCCCGGGGCGGGACCGGGCATCCGCTCGGCGGCCACGGGCGCTTCGGTGGGCGTACCCCAATGGCGGTTGGCTGCTATCCCGCCCAGGAAACCACCGATCAGCAGAGCCACCCCGAGCAGGCCGATCGTGGTCCGGTTCCACCAGCGGCGCGGCGCCACGGCGGCCAGCTCCTCGGTCAGCTCGGGCGGGGTCCCGGAACGCGGCAGGACCTCGGTCTCGTGGTCGGTGGAAGTCACGGCTCGGGCCCCTATTCGTAGCGGAATGCGTCGATCGGGCGGAGGCGGGCGGCCCGGGCGGCGGGCAGGCCACCGAAGAACAGGCCGATCACCACGGACACCCCCAGGGCGAGCACCACCGAACTGGGTACGATCACCGGCTGCACGCCGACGATCGAGAACCGGCTGCCGATCATCGCGGCGGCCACCCCCAGCCCACCGCCGATGACGCTGAGCAGGGTGGCCTCGATCAGGAACTGGGTCAGGATCACCCGGCGGGGCGCACCGAGCGCTTTGCGGATGCCGATCTCCCGGGTCCGTTCGGTGACCGTGACCAGCATGATGTTGGTGATGCCGATGCCACCGACCAGCAGACTGATCGCGGCCACCGCCCCGAGCAGGGTGGTGAACGTGTCGGCGGTCTCGGTCTGCGTCTCCAGCAGCTGGGAGGCGTTCTGGATGCGGTAGGTCGCCGAGCCGTCGCTGCCCGCCGGAACCCGCTGGTTCAGGACCGTGGCGATCTGCGACTGGACGGTGTCGACCTTCGCCGCGTCGTCCGCCTCGACCAGGATCGAGCTGAGCGGCCCGTACCCGGCGAGCACCTGCCGGACCGCGCTGATCGGGGCGACCACGGTGTCGTTCGCGTCGCCGAACCCGGTCGCGCTCTTCTCCCCCAGCACCCCGGCGATGGTGAACAGCGCCCCGCCGACGGTGACCTGCCGGCCGACCGGGTCCACACCGGAGAACATCTCCTCGGCCACCGTCTGCCCGATCACCAGCACCCGGCGGGCCTGCGCCTCGTCGTCGGCGGTGAACGCGGCGCCGGACGCGACCGGGAAGTTGGCGGCGGCGAACCAGGTCGCGGTGGTACCGACGAACGAGGCGACCTCGTGCTCGGCGCCCTCGTAGGTGAGCGTGGCCGAGGTGCTGACCACCGGCGACACCGACTTGACGTCCGGGGCGAGCATCGGATCGTCGAGGGCGTCGGCGACCCGCACGGTCAGGCCGCCGTCGCCCCGGCTGGTGCTCATCACGGTCAGCGTGTTGGTGCCGAGCGCCTCGATCCGGCTCGCGACCGCCTGCGCCGACCCGTTGCCGACCGCCACCAGCAGGATCACCGCGGCGACACCGATCAGGATGCCCAGCATGGTCAGCGCGGACCGCAGTTTGTTGGTCCCGATCCCGCGCAGCGCGAACCGGACGATCTCCGCGAAGTTCATCGCGCCACCACCGCCGCGTGCCGCCCGGTCGGCCGCTGCGGCGCGTCCGAGGAGATCCGGCCGTCGAAGAGCTTGACCAGCCGGTCGGCGCGGGCGCCCACCTCCTCCTCGTGCGTGATGAGCACGATGGTCCGGCCGGTCGCGTTCAGGTCGTCGAGCACCGCCAGCACCTCCTCGGTGGCGTGGCTGTCCAGGTTTCCGGTCGGTTCGTCGGCGAGCAGCAGCGCCGGCTCGGTGACCAGCGCGCGGGCCACCGCCACCCGCTGCTGCTGGCCGCCGGAGAGCTGATTCGGCTCGTGCTCGGCCCGGTCGGCCAGACCCACCAGATCCAGGGCGGACATCGCCCGGCGGTGCCGTTCGGCGGCCTTCATGCCGGAGTACGCCAGAGGCAGCTCGACGTTCGCGACCGCGCTGGTCCGGGGGATCAGGTTGAACGACTGGAAGACGAAACCGATCAGCCGGTTCCGGGCCAGGGCCAGCTGCTCGTCGCTGAGTTCCCGGACGTCCACCCCGTTCAGCAGGTAGCGGCCGGTGGTCGGCACGTCCAGGCAGCCCAGGATGTTCATCAGCGTCGACTTGCCGGAGCCGGACGAGCCCATCACCGCGACGTACTCGCCCGCGTCCACCGACAGGGTCACGCCGTCGAGGGCGCGGACCTCGGTGTCGCCGCGCCCGTACACCTTGGTCAGTTCCCGGACGTCCAGCACCGGCCGCATGATCAGCGCCCGCCCGTGCCGCCGCCGGGTGGCCCGCCCTGGCCGCCGCCACCGGGGAATCCGCCGGTGCCGCGGCCGGTGTTCCCGGTCGTGGCCACGGTGGTCTCCGGGATCACCACCCGTTCACCGGCGGTCAGCCCTTCGGTGATCTGCGACGCGTCGTCCCCGGCCAGCCCCACCGTCACCGGGCGGACCTCCCGGGTGCCGGCCGCGGTGAGCGTGGTGACCGACCGGCGGTTGCCGGTGCTGGTGATCGCCGCCGGGTTGACCATGACGGCGTCCGCGACGGTGCCCGTCACCACCGACACGCTCACCGTCTGACCCGGCTTGGTCCCGGCCGGCGGGGTCGGCAGGCTGATCGTGACGCCGTAGGTGACGACGTTGTTCGTGGTGGTCGCGGTCGGGTCGACGGCGACCACCTTGCCGGTCGTGGTGGCGCCGCTCAGCGCGTTCCACACCACGGTGGCGGTCTGCCCGGCCTTCAGCTCGGTCGCGGCGGACTCCGGGAACGCCGCCGTGATCTGCAGTTTCGTCAGATCCACCAGGTCCACGAACCCGCCGGTGGTGCCCTGCCCGGAGACCGTCGACGACCCGCCGAGACTGCCGTTGATCGCGACCACGGTGCCGGCCATCGGGGCCAGCAACCGGGTGCCGGCCACCGCGGCCTCCGCCTCGTCCACGGCGATCTCGGCCTCGGCCACCGCGTTCGTGGCGGTGCCGGTGTCGGTGGCCGCGATCTCCGCCCGGTCCAGGGAGGCCTTCGCGGCGTCCCGGTTCGCCCTCGCCAGGGCCAGGTCGCGCTGCGCGTCGGTGGGGTCGACCCGGGCCAGCAGCGCGCCGGCCGCCACCGCCCGGCCCACCTTCGCGCTGATCTGGGTGACCGTGCCCGCCGTGGTGAACGTCGCGGTCGCGGTGGCGGCACTGGCCACCGCCCCGTCCGCGGTCACCGTGCGGGTCACCGTGCCCTGCGAGACGGTCACCGTGCGGATGCCGGACGCACTCGCCCCGGTCGTCTCGGAGGTGTCCCGCAGCAGGGTCCAGCCCCAGACCCCGGCACCGACGATCAGCAGGGCCAGCAGGGCGTTCACCGCCGTACTGGGGCGTCGAAGCGCTTTCACACCGACATCATGCCTTCCGGGCGGTTCGTGTCGCTCACAATCGGAAAGGGTTCACCCGTCACCAGGACCGGACCACCCGGTCGCCCTCGGCCAGGCCGTCCAGGATCTCGGTGTACTGGTCGCCGCGCAGGCCGACGGTCACCAGCCGCTCCGACGAGCGGCTGCCGCTGCGCAGCAGAACCGTGCCGGCGCCGCTGGACACGTCGTGCACCGCCGTCGACGGCACCCGCAGCGCCGCCGCCACCTCACCGGTCCGTACCTTGACCTGGGCACTCTGGCCGAGCAGCAGGTCGCTGGGCGACTCGGCGAAGGAGACCAGCACGCCGTAGCGGACCAGGGTGCCGTCCGAGGTGCCGACCGGGTCGACCTGCACCACCCGGCCGGACCGGATCACGTCCGAGTCGGCCAGGGTGATCGTGGCGCTCTGCCCCGGTGTCAGCGCGCCCGCGTCCGCCTCCGGAAATTCGGCACGGACCTGCATGGTGTACGTGTCGGCCAGGCTCACGAAACCGGAACCCCCGCGCACCTGATCGCCGACACTGCCGGAGACCGCCACCACGGTCCCGGCGATCGGCGCGGTGATGGTGGCGCCGGATTTCGCCTTGGTGGCCTGCTCCACGGCCCGGGCGGCCCGGTTGATCTGCTGCTCGGCGGCGAGGATGCCGTCGTTCCCCCGGGCCGGGAAGCCCTGGGTGGCGCAGGGAGTGGCGGCCGCCCTGCGACCGGCGGGGCGGGGCATGATCTCGTCGGCGCTTTCGGTGGCTGTGGCGCTGGCGCTTTCGGTGGCTGTGGCGCCGGCGCTTTCCGGGGCGGGCGTGGACAGGATGATGACGTCGTCCGTGATCACCGCGTCGGTGGCGGCAACGGCGGGGGTGGCCGCTGGAATGGCCGCCGGGGTGGCGGCGGTGCGGGCCGGGCGGGCGCAGGTCGCGGCGCTGGCCGTCGCGCGGACGTCGGCGGCGGTCGCCGTGCCGAGCCGGGCCCGGGCCTCGGTGAGCTGGGCGTTCGCGTCGCTGACGGCGTCGGTCACGTCGGTGCCGTCCAGGGTGGCCAGGGTCTGCCCTTTGACCACCCGGTTCCCGGCGCGGACCGGCACGGTGGCGACGGTGCCGTTCACCCCGAACGCCAGGGTGCGGGTGGTGGCGGGCTCGACCGTGCCGGTGGTGGCGACGTCCAGGGTCACCGCACCCCGGTCGGCGACCGCGACCACCACGGCGGACACCGGGACCTGTCGCTGCTGGCCGAGCGCGAGGATCACCCCACCGGAGACCGCGGCCAGTACGACGAAACCCGCGCCGATCCACCGCACGCGCCGATCACGCCGCCGATCGTCCGATTCGTCGCTCATGTAGATGAATTGTGACGGGCGGTGCGGGTCATTCGTACCGAAAAGCGGGTTTGATCTCTAAAGGGCGATCAGCGGTGGAATCGCTTCGTAGAGTGAGGGCGTGCCGCTGACCGGTTACCGACCGTGGTCCGTGAAGGCCCTGCTCCGGACGGGTGTGACGCTCGCGCTGCTGGGCGTCGTCGCGGTCGGTTCCCTCGGGGTGCTGCGCAACGGCGTGACGCTGCGGCAGGAGGCCGCCGTGCGGGAGTCGGTGGCGACCCTGGACCGGATCGGTGCGGTGCAGGCCCTCTCCGACGTCGCACTCTTCCGGGCGGGCGCCGCCGGGCTGGATCCGGCGTATCGACTGAACCCGGCCGGGGACGTCGCCACGCTTCGTAAGGCCCTCGCCAGGGTCCGGGAGCGCGAACAGGTCCGGCTGGACCGGCGGCTCGGCGACCTGCGGGGCGAGGCCCGGACGACCCGCTGGCTCATCGGCTGGGCCACTGTCGCCGTCGGTCTGATCGTCCTGACCGGCGCGCTCCGGCTGCGGCGCCGGCTCACCCCGGCCACCGGAACGCCGCCGCCGTCCCCGTCTTCAGGTGTGTCTCCCCCTTCAGCCGCGTCTTCGTCTCCGGCGCCGCACACGCGGTCGCTGCTGGTGCTGGTCGCCGAGGACGATCCGGTCGATCAGCGGCTGGACCGGCGGCTGCTGGAACGGCTCGGGCACCAGGTGGTGACCGTCGGGGACGGGGAGGCCGCGGTCGAGGCCGTGCTGCGGGACCGGTTCGACCTGGTGCTGATGGGGTCGGGGCTGCTCGTGCTGGACGGTCCCGCCGCCGTTCGGCTGATCCACGCCGACCCGCCGTCGCGCGGGCTGCCCCGGATCGTCGCCGTCTGCTCCGACGCCGGTGAACACGAGGAGTTCGTCACGGCGAAGGTGGACGGGGTGCTGGCCCGGCCGCTCGACGCCGGCGAGCTGGAGGTCATGCTGGCCCGGTCGGCCGCCTTCCGGGACGTGCGGGCGGCCGCCCCGGACATCCGCACCTCGGACGACCCGGACGGCAGCGCCTCGGACGGCCCGGCCGGCGGCGCTGGGGACGGACTGGTCAGCGGTCGCCGAGCAGGTAACGGGTGACCATGTCGACCAGTTCGCTCTCGAAAGTGGGCACCGGAACCCGGCCCGGGTCGGCCATCAGCTTGTGCGTGTTGATCTCGACGGTGAACAGGATCAGGTCGGCGGCAACGGCCACGTCCCCCACCCGGACGTCGGGATGGCGGGTCAGCAGGTCCCGGATCTGAGCCGTCCGGGTCCGGCCGTGCCGGTCGATGGTGTCCAGGAGCTCCTGGGAGAGCGGCGCCTCCTCGATCATGATGCGCAGCAGCTGCGGGTCCTCGCTGTGGTTGTCGATCGCGTCGCGGACCAGCGCCCGGACCGTGGCCCTCAGGGTGCCGGGCGCCAGGTCCAGGTCGGTGGCCGAGGTCCAGGTGCCGCGGTCGATGTGCCGGATCAGCAGCTGGGCGAGGATGGCGTCCTTGTTCGGAAAATACTGGTACAGCGAGCCGATCGAGATGCGGGCCCGCTCGGCGATCCGGTTGGTGGTGCCGGCCGCGTAACCGTGCTCGGTGAAAACGTGAGCAGCGGCGGTCAGGATCCGATCCCGGGTGAGCTCGGCGCGGACCTGGCGGGGCTCGCGACGTGGCTGAAGACGACGGTCGGCCGACGGCATCCAGGGACCTCCGGGACTGGGTGAAAGCGAGTAGCCAAATAGCTGAGCTATTACTCACAATAGTGCAGTGAGCAGCAAAAACAAGAGCATCCTGACAACCGTGCAGCAGGTCGAGGCGGTCGTCGGCCGGCCCGCGGCGGTGGTCATGCGCAAACAGATCAGCGCCCTCGACGACGGCTGCCGGCTGATCCTGGAGCGCAGCCCGGTCGCGGCGCTCGGCTACCGCGACGGCGCGGGCGTGAGCACGACGGCCTTCGTCGGCGGCCGGCCCGGATTCGCCCGGATGGCGTCACCCACCCGGATCGTGTTCGACCTCCCACCCGGCGCGCGCGGACCGGTCTCGCTGTTCTTCCTGCTCCCCGGGGTGGGCGAGGTGCTGCGGGTCAACGGGACCACGACCGGCGCCGAGGTCACCGTCGCGGAGGCATTCGTGCACTGTGCGCAGGCCGTGCTCCGGTCCCGGCTGTGGCAGGCGCCCGCCCCGGCGGCGCCGGCGCCCGCGGTGCCCGGCGACGGTCCGCTGGCCGGGCCGGGAGTGGCCCGGTTCCTGGCCGCCGCGCCGTTCCTCGCCGTCTCCACCTGGGACGGCCGGGGAGGCAGCGACACCAGCCCGCGCGGCGACCAGGGCGCGGTGGCCCGGATCCTGGACGGGCGCACGCTCGTCATCGCCGACCGCAAGGGCAACAAACGCGCCGATACGCTGCACAACCTGCTGTCCGACGACCGGCTCTCGATGGCGGCGCTGGTGCCCGGCCGGGGCGCGGTGCTGCGGCTCCGGGGACGGGGCGCCCTCACCGACGATCCGGAGTTGCTGGCGACCCTCGCCCTGCGCGGGATGCCACCGCACGCCGCGCTGGTCGTCGATGTCGAGCACGCCGAGGTGTCCGAGGGCGGGGCGGTGACCGAGGCGCGGCTGTGGTCACCCGGTGGGCACGTCGTCCCCGGTGAGATGCCGGACATGATGGTGCTCGCGTCCCGTCATCTGGCGGCCGGGACCAGGCGGGGCGGTGGCCTGCTGCGGGCGGTGGCGGCGATCCCCGGGATCGACCGGCTGCTGAATCGGCTGATGGCCGGGGCGTACCGGTCCAGCTTGCGCAAAGAGGGGTACGCCGACGGGACGCTGCGGGAGGTGCGGGTCGCGGCGGTCCGGCGGGAGACGCCGAGCGCGGTCACCCTGGTGCTGGCGGATCCGGCGGGCGGGACCTTCGACTTCCGGCCCGGCCAGTTCTTCACACTGGTCACCGAGGTGGGCGGCAAACCGGTGCGGCGGGCCTACTCGGCGTCGTCGGCACCCGGCTCGAAGCACCTCGAAGTCACGGTGAAACGGGTCGAGGGCGGCCTGTTCTCCACCCACGCCCACCGGCTGCGCGCCGGGAGCAAGCTGGCGCTGCTGGGCCCGTCCGGCACCTTCCACCTGCACCCGTCGAGTCCGTCGGGGCCGCGTCCCCCGACGCTGTCCGGGCCGCTTCCCTCGGAGCCGGCGGGACCGATCTCCACAGCGCAGGCGGGACCTTTCTCCTCAGCGCAGGCAGGGCCGTCGGGGTCCTTCCGCCCGGAATCCGCGGTGGACGTCGTGCTCGTCGCGGCGGGCAGCGGGGTCACCCCGATGATGAGCATGATCCGGGCGCGGCTCGCCGGTCCGGAGCTCGGCCGGACCGCCCTCCTTCTCAGCAACCGCGACGAAACGGAGATCATCTTCGCGGCCGAGCTGGCCCGCCTCGCCGCCGGGAACCCGGACCGGCTGTCGGTCACCCACGTCCTGACCCGCCGGGACGGGCGGCTCGACGCGCCCGGCGTCCGGCGCTGGCTGGCCGAGGTAGCACCCGCCGAGGACGCGCACTACTACGTCTGTGGTCCCGAACCGCTGATGGACATCGTCCGGTCCTTGGCGCCTGACAAAAAAGTGCACAGCGAGCGGTATGCCGCGGGCCCGGTCACGGTGGCGACCGAACCGCAGGAGATGACCGTACGGGACAGCGGTGTGATGGTGGGCTCCGCCACGGTCGAACCCGGTCAGACCCTGCTCGACGCGGGGCTCGCCGCCGGGCTGCCGATGCCGTATTCGTGCACCGCCGGGGGCTGCGGCGAGTGTGCGGTCCGGCTGGTCGAGGGCGAGGTCACCCGTACCGAATCGGACGGCACCGTGCTCGCCTGCGTGACCTGTCCCCTCTCGGCGGTGAAACTCGATATCGGAGCCTGAGGCCGCCACCTAGGGTTCCGGTATGACCGAGAAGATGATCAAAGTAGGTAATGACACGCTGTGGGCGGACGACAGCGGTGACGGTCCGCCCCTGGTGCTGGTGCACCCGGGTGTGGGCGACTCACGGGTGTGGGATCCGATCCTGCCGGAGCTGCTGAGGAAGTACCGGGTGATCCGCTACGACGCCCGCGGTTTCGGGCGTTCCCCGGCGCCGACCGAGCGGTTCGTCCGGCTCGACGACCTGATCGCGGTGCTGGACCACTTCGGGGTGGACCGGGCTCCGGTGGTCGGCTGCAGCATGGGCGGGGACGCCGCGCTGGGCCTGACGATCACCCGGCCGGAGCGGGTGTCCGCGCTGGTGCTGCTCTGCCCGGGGATCTCCGGTTTCCCGGTGCCGGAGACCGACCCGGCGGTGCGCGACGCCTACGCCGCGGCGGAGAAGGAGGGGTTCGACGCGATCGTCGAGGTGTCGCTGAGCGTCTGGGCCCGGGCCGGGCGCACCCCGGAGGTGGTGGACCTGCTCCGGTCCGGGGTGCGCGGCTGGATGGCCGAGGAGGACTGGGAGCTGCCCAATCCGGAGGTGTTCGACCGGCTCGGTGAGATCGCCGTGCCGACGTCGCTGCTGGTCGGTGACTTGGACGTGGCCTGGATCGTGGACGCCGCCCGGCAGGCCGCGACCCGGATCCCGGGTGTCGAGTTCGTCGAGGTGCCGGGTGTCGATCACCTGCCGTCGGTGCGGGTTCCGGAGCGGGTGCTGGAGTTGATCGAGGCCACCGTCAAGCGCTCGGCAGGATGATGACGTGCAGGTGACGGGGGCCGTGCACACCTTCGACCCGGTTGAGTTCGATGTCGCTGGTGGCGGACGGCCCACTGATCCAGGTCAGCGGGCGGCCCGGGGTCAGCCGGGCGACGGCGTCCGGCACCGAGGCGACCACCTGTTCCGGCCGCAGCACGATGATGTGCACGTCCGGCAGCAGGGTGATGATCCGCCGCCCCTGGTCGGGTGAGGCGTCCAGCACGATGGTCCCGGTCTCCGCCACGGCGACGGCCGCGGCGGTGAGGACGGCAGCGGCCCCGGCGATGCGATCCGGCGCCAGGCCGTCGTCGGCCAGGGCACCCTCCGGGCGCCATTCTTCGAGCAGCCCTTTCGGTACGATCACCGCCCCGCTGTCTCCCGCCCCGCTGTCCCCCGCTCCGTTGGCTCCCGCCCCGCTGGCCCCCGCGATCATCCGCGCCGTCGCCGCGACGTCGGCCTCAGCGACCCGGTGCACCTCGGCCTTGTAGTCGACGAGCCGATCGATGAAAACGTCCAGATCGGCCGTGTTCGACCCGGCCGCCCGATAGTGACGCGGCACCGGTGGGGTCACCGGCGCATCGTTCAGCGCGGCCCGAACCCGGCCGAGGATCAGTTCCCGCGAGCTCATCGATCCTCTTTCAAGCCCTGAGCCGAGGCTGAGGGTGGGGGTGGGGGTGGGGGTGGGGGTGAAGGCGACGCCGAGGGCGAGGGTGGGGGTAAAGGCGACGCCGAGGGCAAGGTCGGGGGCGAGGGCGACGCCGGGGGTGACGGCGAGGGCGAGGGCGGGTGGGTTTCGGACCACCAGTCGCGGAAGGTTTGTTTGGGGAAATCGGGGAGGTCTCGGGAGGCGGTCCAGCCGGTCAGGGGTGGGGGCAAGGCTCGGCCGCGGCGGCCGGCGATGCGGGCTAGCTTGGCGGCTCGCTGGGCGGAGGCGTACAAGCGCGGGCGGTCCATGATCTTGGCGGCCGCGGACATGGCGGCGCGCTCGGCGGGCGGGTGTGGCACCTGGTCGCGGAGGTGCACCAGCAGCGCCGGGATATCGATCTTGACCGGGCAGGCGTCGAAGCAGGCCCCGCAGAGTGACGACGCGTACGGCAGCGAGGCGTTGTCGGCGACCCCGGTGAGCTGCGGTGACAGCACCGCTCCGATCGGGCCGGGGTACACCGAGCCGTAGGAGTGGCCGCCGGTCCGTTCGTAGACCGGGCACACGTTGAGGCAGGCCGAGCAGCGGATGCAGTGCAGCGCCGACCGCCCGACGGTGTCGGACAGGACCGCGGTGCGCCCGTTGTCGAGCAGCACCAGGTGGAAACTCTGCGGCCCGTCACCGGGCGTGACCCCGGTCCACATCGTGGTGTACGGGTTCATCCGCTCGCCGGTCGACGCCCGCGGCAGCAGTTGCAGGAAGACTTCCAGTTCACGCCAGGTGGGCAGCACCTTCTCGATGCCCATCACGGTGATCAGGGTGTCCGGCAGGGTGAGGCACATCCGCCCGTTGCCCTCGGACTCGACGACACCGAGCGTGCCGGTGTCGGCGATCGCGAAGTTGGCGCCGCTGACCGCGACGGTCGTGGACAGGAACGTCTCGCGCAGGTACCGGCGGGCGGCGGCGGCCAGCACCGCCGGGTCGTCGGTGAGTGCCGGGTCGACGCCGGGCATGGCGCGCAGGAAGATCTCCCGGATCTCGGAGCGGTTCCGGTGGATCGCCGGGACCAGGATGTGGCTCGGCTTGTCCTGGCCGAGCTGCACGATCAGCTCGGCCAGGTCGGTCTCGACCGGGGCGATGCCCGCCGCTTCCAGGGCTTCGTTGAGGCCGATCTCCTGGGTGGCCATCGACTTGACCTTGATGACGCGATCAGAACCGGTCTGCTTCACCAGGTCGGTGACGATCCGGTTGGCCTCGTCGGCGTCGGCGGCCCAGTGCACGACCCCACCGGCGGCGGTGACCGTCTCCTCGAGCTGTTCCAGCAGCTCGGGAAGCCGGGACATGACATCGGTCTTGATCGCCGAGCCGGCGTCCCGCAGCAGCTGCCAGTCGGGCAGCTCCGCGATCACCTTGCCCGATTTGCCACGAATAGTCGTCGTAGCATGTCGTAAATTTCGTCTCAACTGGTCATTTTTCAGCGCCGCTCGAGCGGCAACCGGAAACGACTCGTCGCCCCGCAGATGACCGACTCCCCGAGGAGCAGTGGCAGGCATGCCCAGAAATGTCGTCACGACAACTCCGTGGAGGCAAGGATCTCGGCCAGGTGAACCGTCCGAATTCCGGTCTTATTTCGCGACAAACCACCGTTTATATGCATCAGGCATGAGGTATCGCCCGCCGTGCACACCTCCGCGCCTGTCGCGACGACATTGGACATCTTGTCGGCAAGCATCGCCGCAGAAGTCTCAGCATTCTTGATCGAGAACGTGCCGCCGAACCCACAGCACTGCGCGGCGTCCGGCAACTCCACCAGGTCGATCCCGCGAACCTGACGGAGCAGACGCAACGGCTTGTCACCGACCCGCGTCATCCGCAGGCTGTGACAGGTCGGGTGGTAGGTGACCCGATGCGGGTAGTAAGCCCCCACATCCTCCACTTCGAGCACGTCGATCAGCAGCTCGGACAGCTCGTAGGTCCGCGCCGCGACGCTCTCCGACCGGGACGCGAGCCCGGCGTCACCGTACTTCGCCGCCACCATGCCGTGCTGATGACGGATCGACCCGGCGCACGACCCGGACGGGACCACGATCACGTCGTACCGATCAAAAGTGGTCGCAAATCTCTTGACGAGCGGAAGCGCGTCCTTCTGGTATCCGGTGTTGATGTGCATCTGCCCGCAGCACGTCTGCTCGGCCGGGAAGACCACCTCGTGCCCGAGCCGCTCCAGCAGCCGCACGGTGGCCTTGGCCGCCTCCGGGAAGAGCGTGTCGGCCAGGCAGGTGGCGAAGAACGCGATCCGCATCGGTCATCCCCCCACTCGTGCCGCGGCGGCGTCCCACGCCCCGATCGTGGCGGCCGGCTGGTAACGGACGATCCGCTGGGTCTGGCGGACCAGGGCCCGCATCGCGTCCAGCCCGCCCTCGACGACCCCGGCGGCACGCGCCTGCACGAGCAGGTTGCCGATCGCGGTCGCCTCGACCGGCCCGGCCAGCACCGGCAGCCCGCAGGCGTCCGCGGTCAACTGGCAGAGCAGCTCGTTCAGCGCTCCCCCACCGACCAGGTGCACCACGCCGACCGCACGCCCGGCTAGCTCGCCGGCCTGCCGGACGGCCCGCCGGTGGGCGAGCGCCAGACTGTCCAGGATGCAGCGGACGACGGTGGCCCGGTCGGCGTCACCGGGCAGCCCCGCGGTTTTCCGGAGGCGGTCTTCCATGTCGCCGGGCGGCATGAACACCGGATCGTCCAGGTCGACGACGTGTGCCAGCGCCGGTTTCGCGGCCGCCTCGGCCAGCAGTGCCGGCAGATCGGGCGAATCCCATTCGCGCAGGCACTCCTGCAGCGGCCACAGGCCCATGACGTTGCGCAGGTAGCGGATCGTCGAGTCGACACCGCCCTCGTTGGTGAAGTTGGCGGCCCGCGACTGTTCACTGAGCACCGGAGCGTCCAGTTCCAGACCGACCAGGGACCAGGTGCCACAGCTGATGTAGGCGAAATCGGTCCCGTCGGCGGGCACGGCCACGACCGCGCTGGCCGTGTCGTGCGAGCCGACCGCGACCACCGGGGTGCCCTCGAACAGCCCGATCCGGTCCCCCGGGTGCCGCACCGGGGGCAGCAGCGTGGATCGCAGGCCCAATTCGGAGATCAACGGCCAGGACCATTCGCGGGTACGCACGTCGAGCAGCCCCGTGGTCGACGCGTTGGTGTACTCGGCGCCGATCTCCCCGGTCAGCCAGTAGGCCAGCAGGTCGGGGATCATCAGCAGCCGGTGCGCCGCCGTGTACTGGGCCGTCGGCTCGGCCGCGAGCAGCTGGTACACCGTGTTGAACGGCAGTTTCTGCAGCCCGCAGATGCCGTAGATGTCCCGCACCCGGTCGGCGATCCCGTCGGTGCGGGAGTCCCGGTAGTGCACCGGGTTGCCGAGCAGCGCGCCGTCGGCGTCGATCAGCCCGTAGTCGACGGCCCACGAGTCGATGCCGATGCTGCGCACCGGACCGGCCTTGCGCAGCCCGTCGAGCACTCCGCGGTAGAGCGACAGGATGTCCCAGTGCAGAGTCCCGTTGACGCGAACCGGCTCGTTGGCGAAGCGGTGGACCACTTCCAGTTCGAGGTGGCCGTCTTCAAAGCGGCCGACCACGACGCGCCCCGAGGACGCGCCGAGGTCGACAGCTGCGAAAGCGTCGCTCATCGCAGGAACGCCGCGGCGACACCCGCGTCCACCGGGACGTGCAGGCCGGTGGTGTGGGTCAGGTCGCCGCCGGTGATGGCGAAGACCGCGTTGGCGATGTGCTCCGGCAGCACCTCACGCTTGAGCAGGGTGCGCTGCGCGTAGAACTCGCCGAGTTTCTCCTCCGGCACCCCGTAGACGGCGGCCCGGTCGGCGCCCCAGCCCCCGGCGAAGATGCCGGAACCCCGTACGACGCCATCGGGGTTGATGCCGTTGACCCGGATGCCGTGCGGGCCCAGCTCGGCCGCCAGCAGCCGGACCTGGTGCGCCTGGTCCGCCTTGGCCGCGCCGTACGCCACGTTGTTGGGTCCGGCGAAGATCGAGTTCTTGCTGGAGATGTAGATGATGTCGCCGCCCATGCCCTGCGCGATCAGCACCCGCGCGGTCTCCCGGGACACCAGGAACGAGCCCTTCGCCATCACGTCGTGCTGCAGGTCCCAGTCGCGGGCGGTGGTGTCCAGCAGCGACTTCGACAGCGACAGACCGGCGTTGTTGACGACCAGATCGACACCACCGAAAGCCAGGACCCCCTGTCGTACGGCGTCAGCGACCGCGTCCTCGTCGGTCACGTCCAGGCTGACCGCGACCGCCACGTCGGGGCCACCGATCTCGGCGGCCACCCGTCCGGCGGCCTCGGTGTCCCGGTCGCTGACCACGACACACGCGCCCTCGGCGGCCAGTCGCAGCGCGATCGCCCGGCCGATGCCCGAGCCCGCGCCGGTGACCAGGGCGATCCGGGTGGCCAGGGCCTTCGGCTTCGGCATCCGCTGGAGCTTGGCCTCCTCCAGGGCCCAGTACTCGATCCGGAACTTCTCCGCCTCGTCGATCGGGGCGTACCGGGAGATCGCCTCGGCGCCGCGCATCACGTTGATCGCGTTGACGTAGAACTCGCCGGCCACCCGGGCGGTCTGCTTGTTCGCGCCGAACGAGAACATGCCGACGCCCGGGACCAGCACGATCGCCGGGTCGGCGCCGCGGATCGCGGGGCTGTCCGCGGTGGCGTGCCGCTCGTAGTAACCGCGGTAGTCCTCGCGGTACGCCTCGTGCAGCTCCGTCAGACGGGCGACCACCTCGTCCAGGGGCGCGTCCGGTGCGGTGTCCAGGACGAGCGGCTTGACCTTCGTACGCAGGAAATGATCAGGGCACGAAGTGCCGAGTGCGCCCAGCTCGCCGACCCGCTCGCTGCCCGCGAACTCCAGGACCACGTCGCTGTCGGTGTAGTGGCCGACCTGGGCGCGGTCGGTGGAGGCGAGCCCGCGGATCACCGGGAACAGTGCGGCGGCGCGCTCTTTTCTCTCCTGGCCTGCCAGCGTCTCGACGATCCTGGGTCCGAACGGCTCGCTCCGGCCGTTCTCCGCGATGTAGGCCGCCGCCCGGTTGATGATCTCGTTGGAGTTGGCCTCGCACTCCTCGCTGGTCGCGCCCCACGCGGTGATCCCGTGACCGCCCAGGATCACGCCGATGGCCTGCGGGTTCGCCCGGTACGCGGCGGAGATGTCCAGGCCGAGCTGGAATCCGGGACGCCGCCACTCCACCCAGAGCACCCGGTCGCCGAAGATCTCCTTGGTCAGCGCGGGGCCGTCGGCGGAGGTGGCGATCGCGATGCCGGAGTCCGGGTGCAGGTGGTCCACGTGCGGGGCGTCGACCAGGCCGTGCATCGCGGTGTCGATGCTGGGGGCCGCGCCGCCCTTGCCGTGCAGGCAGTAGTCGAACGCGGCGACCATCTCGTCCTCGCGGTCCAGCCCCGGGTAGACGCCGGTCAGGGCGCGCAGCCGGTCGAGGCGCAGGACGGCCAGGCCCTTCTCCGTGAGTGTGCCGAGATCGCCGCCGGAGCCCTTGACCCACACCAGGTCGACCGCCTCGCCGGTGACCGGGTCGGTGTCGGTGCCCTTGGCGGAGGTGTTGCCGCCGGCGTAGTTGGTGGTCTTCGGGTCCGCGCCGAGGCGGTTGGAGCGGCCGATCAGATCGGTGACTACGGGGTTGGTCATGAGTCCGCTTCCCTGTCGGGGGTGAAACGTTTCAGAGTTACGGGTAGATTACGGGCGCTCTTTCCCCCGGTCAAGGGCGATCTCTCAAGGCGGCCGACGGGCTGCCGATTCAGCAGACGTGCAGACCATGTTCCCGGTGACGCCCCTGGCGCGAGCGGCGATCGTCGCTCAACTCGAGGAACTCGAGCTGCTGATCGCCCGCGACTTCCAGACCGTCTCCGCCCCCGCCGCCGTCCTCGAACTCCAGGCCCGCGAACACGGCTGGGCCGACCTCGTCTGGCGCACCCAGCTGATCATCGCCGACGTCGCCGGACGCCGCGGCGACATCGCCGAGCAGGGCCGGGTCGCCCGGCGTGCCAACATGTGGGCCGAAGAACACGGCGACGACGTCCTGCTGGCCCGCAGCCACCGGCAACTCGCGGTGGTGTTCCGGCGGCTCGGCGACTACGCGCAGGCCCTCGTGCACGCGGTCGCCGGACTCCAGCACGCCGGCCCGCTGCCCGCCCGGCTCCGGTGCAGTCAGCTGATCACCCTGGCCATCGCCCTCGACCTGAACGGCCGCTTCGACGACGCCCGCCGCCGGTTCACCGAGGCGATGCGGATAGCCGACGACAACGACGACGCCCACCAGGCGCTGACCATCCTCAACAACATGGCGTTCACCGCGTACGAGAACGAAGAGGTCGACGAGGCGAACACGCTGGCCCGGCAGATGCGCACCCTCTCCGGCACCAGCGGCATCCCGCTCGACGGGCTCTACCTGGACACCCTGGCCCGGATCCTGATGATGCAACGGCGCTGGGCCGAAGCCGAGGCGATCCTCCGGCCGATCCTCGACGACCCGTCCGGGCCGCTGCTCAGCGAAGGCGACAGCCTGCCCGAATGCCTGCTGACACTGACCGAGATCTACGCCGCCCAGGGCCGGCACGCGCTCGTCGGCGAAACCCTGGACACCGCCGGGCGGCTCTGCGCCGAACGCGGGCTCGGCTCGCACGCCGCGCGGGTGCACCGGGCGCGGGCCGAGTGGTACGCGACGGCCGGCGACTACCGGGAGGCGTACCAGGAGTACCAGATCTACCACGAGCGCACCGAGGCACTGCACTCCGCGGAACGGGAGGCCCGGGCGTACGCCATGCAGGCCCTGTTCGAGGCGACCGAGGCGCGCCAGGCGTCCGACCGGTTCCAGGAGATGGCCGAACGGGACGCTCTCACCGGGCTCTTCAACCGCCGCTACCTGGACGAGAAGCTGGCCGCGACACTGGCGGCGGCCCGGCGTACCGGCGAATCCACGGCCCTGGCGATCATCGACCTTGACCATTTCAAACGTATCAACGACACGCTGTCGCATGCGGCTGGGGACGAGGTGCTCCGCGAGATCGGGGTCCTGTTGCGCTCCTTCGCCGCCACCTCGCCCGCCGCCGCCCCGTCCACCGCTGCCTCGCTCTCCGCCGCCGCGTTCGACGCCGCCTCGTCCGCCGCTGACTCGTTGGATACCGCCGCGTTCGACGCCGCCTCGTTTGCCACCGTCGCGTTCGACACCGCCGCGTTTGCCGCCGCCGCGGAAATCCCGGCTCGCCTCGGCGGTGAGGAGTTCGTCCTGCTGCTGCCCGGTGCCGATGCGGCGGCCGCGCATGCCCGCGGGGAACAGTTGGCGGAGCTGATCCGGTCCCGCGACTGGAGCCCGGTCACCGGCGGCCTGCCGGTGACGGCGAGCATCGGCATCGCCGCGTGCGAGGCCGGCGAACTGTCCCCGAGCGTGTTGCTGGGGCAGGCCGACGAGTGGCTCTACAAGGCCAAACGCAACGGGCGGGACCAGGTCCGGTCAGTTCTGCACAGTTCCTGCGCCACCTAGGGACTTCGCTCCTACGCCGCTCTCTCCTGCGCCGTTCACTCCTACGCTGCCCTCTCCGGCGACGCCTTCTCCTGCGACGCCTTCTCCTATGCCGCCTTCTCCGGCGCCGCCCACTCCTATGCCGCTCAGGAACTCCTCGAAGGCGCGATCGACGCGGGCCACGTCGCCGGTCGACTCGACGTCCATGATCAGGCCACGGATCACCGCGAGCACCAGGGTGCCCAGCTCAGGACGGCCGATGGTGCCCAGGCCCTGCTCCAGCGGCTGCAGCCAGTCGACGGTGGCCTCCCGGCGAAAACCCGGCCACAGCTTCTGCTCGGCGTCGTCGCGGAGCTTGCCGAACATGCTCAGGTACGGTCGCCCGGCCTCACCGGTCATCATCCGCCACGCGGTGCGCAGCGTGGTCAGATAGGGCTCGCCCGGGCGGGCGGCCAGCAGCTCCCCGAACAGGTCACGTTGCCGCCGCCGGGCCCGGATCAGGGTCTCCCGCAGCAGCCCGTCCCGGGTCCGGAAGTGGTAGATCAGCATCCGGGTGGACACGCCGGCCGCCGTCGCGAGCGGCTCCAGCCGATCCGGCAGCCCGTTCGCCAGCGCATGATCCACGCAGGCGTCCAGGATCCGGTCGCGAATCTCGGGCTGTTTGTGCCGTCCCATGGCGGAACTTTTTCACGTAACTGGCGGTACGTCTATCGTTGGTCTTCCTGGCCCGTAGCCATTCTTTCCTTCGTCAGAGGAGCTGAACTCATGCGTGTTGTCTTCGTTCACGGGGCCTGCGTTCGCGACGGCTCGTGGTGGTGGCACCCGACCGCGGCCATACTCGCCGAGCGCGGCATCATCAGCGTCGCCCCGGCCCTGCCGAGCTGCGGCGAGGGCGGTCTCTCCTCGGACGGCCTTTCCTCGGACCGCCTTTCCTCGGGTGGCCTTTCGTCCAGCGATCTTTCGTCCGGCGGCCTTTCGTCCGGCGGCCTTTCGTCGGCCGATCTTTACCAGGACGTCGCAGCGGTCCGGGCCGTCCTCGAAGCGAGTGACGAGCCGACGGTGATCGTCGGGCACAGTTACGGCGGCATCGTCGCCGCCGAGGCCGCAGTCGGCGCGCAATCGGTCCGGCACATGGTGTTCGTGTCCAGCTACCTGCCGTTGCCAGGCGAATCGCTGTCCACGTTCGGTGCCCCCGAACCCCCGCCGTTCCTGGACTTCGACCCCGAGGGAGGCACATTCGGCGGAGTCCCCGAACTGTTCGCCGAGACGTTCGTCCAGGACTGCCCACCGGAGATCATCAAGGCTGCGCTAGAACGCCTGACCAGGCAGAACATCGCGGTCCTCCAGCAGCCGGTGCAAGCCGCGGCCTGGCCCGACCGACCCAACACGTATGTGGTCTGCACCGAGGACAACGGCACTCCGGCAACGGCCCAGCGAGAGTTCGCCCGCCGAGCCGACAAGGTGCTGGAACTGAAGTCCGGCCACCACCCGTTCCTGTCCCAGCCAGAGGCCGTCGCCGACATCATCACAGCCATCGCCAACCGCTGACGAGGTCACCGCCCCTCCGACGCCCACCCCTCTCGGACCTTCTACTCCCGCCTGTCCCGGGCCTTCTACTTACGCCAGTCCCGGGCCGTCTGTTCCCAACCCGTCCTGGACCTCCCACTCCCGCCAACCCCGGGCTTTCTGCTCCCGCCCGTCCTGGGCCTCCTACTTCCGCAGGTCCCGGGCGTTCTGTTCCCGCCCGTCCCGAGCCGGAGCCGCTCGGGACGGGTCGCCGGGTATGTGGCCCCACGCCAACCGCCGCCTGATCGCCTCCCCGATCCAGATCAGATCGCTGACCGGCCCGGCCCGGACGAAATGGCCGGTCCGGAGCAACCGATCCGTATCCGAGGTCACCGACGCCTCCAGCGATTCATCATCGGGGGCGGTCAGGTCGGCGAGAAGCTCCGCGACCTCGGCGACCAGCAGGGACGGCTCGCCGAGCAGGGCACGCAAGGTGGGCAGGACCAGATCCGGATCTCCGGTGGCCGCCGCCGCCGCACGCACTGCCGGATCGGGATCGTCCAGCGACGGAGGCCGCTCGGCAGAAACCGCCCGCCGAACAGGTTCAAGCAGCTCACCGTCGGTATGCCGCGGATCAGCAACCATCCCCAACAGCCAGACCAACCCGGCACGATCGTCCCCGGCCCGATCGATCCCAGCCTCGACGGACCCGGCCCCGGACCCGGACCTGGCCCGATCGATCTCAGCCTCGACGGGCCCGGCCCCGGACCCCGCACCGGACCCGGCCCCAGGCCCGAACCCGGCCTCACGCCCGGAGCCGGAACCGGCAAAACCAGGCATCGACCCGCCGCTGGAACGGGCGCGTTCAGCGAGAGCCGGAATGGCGGCGAGAGTTTCCGGGAGGAGGGTGCCCTGCGGGAAAATCAGGTCAGTGATCGTATAGAGGTCGGCCGCGCGGAAGTCGACCATATCGAGGTCGGCCGAGGGAGAACCGGCCGCGTCAAGGTCGGCCGAGGGACAACCGGCCGTGCCGAGGTCGGCCGAAGGAAAACCGGCTTTTGTCCAGCGCGGCCGCACAAAAGCCGGCCGCGCTGAGATCAGCTGCGGGAGAGCCGGCCGCGTCGAGGTCAGGCGTGGGAGGGACGGACGCGGGAGGGACGGGCGTGTGGGGTGGGTGCATCTAGCGGCCCCCAGCCGACGTCGACGGCAGGTTCTCGCCGCCGTGCCAGGAGGTCCACAAGGCCGAGTACGGGCCGTCGGCCGCGACCAGTTCGTCGTGGGTGCCGAGTTCGATCACGCGGCCTCCGTCCATCACCGCCACCCGGTCGGCGTCGTGGGCGGTCTGCAGGCGGTGTGCGATCGCGATGACCGTGCGGTCGTGCAGGACGGCGGCCAGGGAGCGCTCGGCGGCGCGGGCCGCGGTCGGGTCGAGCAGGGCGGTGGCCTCGTCGAGGATGACCGTGTGCGGGTCGGCGAGGACCACCCGGGCCAGGGCCAGCTGCTGGGCCTGGGCGCCGTCGAGCGGATTCTCGCCCAGGTCGCGGTCGAGGTCGTCGGCCCAGTCGGCGCCGACGGTGCGCAGTGCCTCGGTCAGGCGCTCGTCGGGGGCGTCGGCCATCAGGTTCTCCCGCAGCGTCTCCCGGAAGACGTGGTGCTCCTGGGTGACCAGGACGACGTGCCGGCGCAGCTCGTGCGGTGGCAGGTCGGCGATCGGGACGCCGCCGACGGTGACGGTGCCGGCGGTGGGGCGTTCGACGCCGGCGATCAGGCGGCCGAGGGTGGATTTGCCGGCGCCGGAGAGGCCGACGACGGCGAGCCGTTCGCCGGGACGGACGGTCAGGTCGACGTCGTGGAGGACATCACGGCCCTGGTCGTACGCGTAACGCACGGCCCGCACCTCGATCCGCTCGGTCTCCGGCATCCGGTCGGCGAACGGTGGCGGGGCGGGCACGGCGGCGATCCCCTCGACCCGGGCGAAGGCGGCCCCGGCGCTCTGCAGCTGGTCGAGGTAGATCAGCACGCTGTCGATCGGGCCGACGAGCTGGCGCAGGTAGAGCACGGCGGCGGCGACGGTGCCGATGCTGACCCGGCCGTCGAAGTAGAGCAGCCCGCCGAGGAGCAGGACGAGCACGGCGGGGAGCGCGTACGACGTCTCGGCCGCCGGGAAGAAGACGCTGCGCAGCCGCAGGGTGGCGAGCCGGGTGCGCCGGGTCTCGGTGAGGGCTTCCTGCCCGGCGGCGAGCCGGTGCCCGGCGAGCCCGAACGCCTCGATGGTGCGGGCGCCGGAGGTGGTGGCGGCGAGTTCGTCGGCGAGCCGCGAGTTGGCCTCGCCCTCGAGCAGGTAGGCGGCCCCGGCCCGGCGCAGGTACCACCGGGTGACGAACCAGATGCCGGTGAACCCGACGAAGCCGACCAGACCGAGGACCGGGTCGAGGACGAGCACCGCGATGATCAGGAAGGCGCCCTGGACGACGGCGACGAAGATGGTCGGCAGGACGTCGCGCAGCGCGGTGGCGATCGAGTCGACGTCGGTGCTGCCGCGGGCGGCGAGGTCACCGGCCGGGACGCGTTCGATCACGGCGGCGGGCAGGTTGACGGCCCGTTCCAGGAACGTCTCCCGGATCCGGGCGGCGGTGCGCTCGCCGAACCGGTAGGCCACCGCGAGCGCCCACCGCGACAGCAGCAGCTGGACGACCGCGCAGCCCAGCACGGCGAGGGCGAGCCGGTCGACGTGCCCGTGGCCACCACCGGCGGCGACGGTGTCGATGACCCGACCGAGCAGCCAGGGGCCGCCGAGCCCGGCGAGCGCGGCCAGCGAGCTGAGGGTGAGCATGCCGGCGACGACCCGGCGGTCGGCGGCGACCAGGGCGGCGGCGGCCCGGCCGACCCGGCGCTGGTCGGCGATCGGGAGTGTGGCGGTCATCGGGTCACCAGCGCCCGGTAGCCCGCTTCGGTGGCGAGCAGCTCGCGGTGGGTGCCGGAGGCGGCGACCCGGCCGTCGACCAGCCAGTGCACGGTGTCGGCGCGGTCCAGCAGCACCGGTGAGGTGGTGGCCAGGACGGTGCCGCGGCCGGCGCGGGCGGTGCTGAGCCGGTCGGCGATGGCGGCTTCGGTGTGCGCGTCGACGGCCGATGTCGGTTCCGGGGCGAGCAGCATCTCCGGGTCGGCGTAGACGGCGCGGGCCAGCCGGACCCGTTGCCGCTGCCCGCCGGAGAGGTTGCGGCCGCCCCAGGTGACCGGGCGGTCCAGGTCGTCGCCGACGTCGTGGGCGACCGCGGTGGCCAGGGCCCGGCGGATCCGGTCGTCGTCGGGGTCGAGGCGGCCGGCGACGATCTCGCGCAGGGTGCCGGCGAACAGGTCGGCCTCGTGGTCGGAGACCAGGACCCGGTCCCGGATCTCGGTGGTGTCGATGCCGTCGAGCGGGCGGCCGGCCCAGGTGGCGGTGGTCGGGCCGTAGGCGCCCAGCCGGTCGAGGACCTCGGCGGCGTCGGCGGGCCGGGAGCCGGCCAGGGCGGTGAACCGGCCCGGCTCGGCGCACACTCCGGACACCGGGTCGTGCAGGACGGACGGGCCGGGTGGTGCGGGTTCCCCGGCCGGGTCGTCGACGGGCAGCCGCAGGAACTCGGTCAGCCGCCGGGCCGCCACCACACCGTGCGTGACGTCGAACCCGACGAAGATCAGCACGTTCACCGGGATGACGACCATGGCGGTGTAGCCGTACACCGCGACCAGCTCTCCGGGGGTGAGCTGCCCGTCCACCGCCATCCGGGCGGCCAGCCAGATGACGACGCCGATGAAGACGGCCGGCAGGCCCTCGCCGAGGGCGCCGATCCAGCTGGATGGGCCGCCGACCCGGTAGCCCTGGTCCCGCAGCGCGGTCGACTCGCGCCGGTAGCGGTCCAGGTGGACCTCCTTGCCGCCGAGCCCGTTGAGGATGCGCAGGCCGCCGATCACGTCGAGCAGCCGCCCGTTCACCGTGCCCTGCCGCTCGCGGTAGCGGGAGCCGGCCCGCTGGGTGCGGCGCAGCAGCGGGCCGACGATCAGCACCAGCGCCGGCACCCCGATCATGATCACCGCGGCGAGCAGCCCGGAGATGCCGGCCAGGGTGATCGCGATGATCGTGCAGGCGACCACCGACGCCACCCCGACCCCGCCGGCGTTCATCGACCGGCTGATGGTCCACACGTCGGAGATGCCGATGGTGACCACCTCACCGGCGGTGACCCGCCGGGGCAGGGCCGCGCCGAGCCGGGTGGCGTGGGTCATCACCAGGTCGGCGGTGATCAGCGCGGCGGCGATCCGCAGTTTTGTCATGCTGCGGTGCCGCATGATGCCGAGCCAGGCGCTGCCGGCCCCGACGGCCAGGACCACGCCGGCCCAGGCGAAGAGCACGGCGGGCCGGTGCGGCACCAGGCCGCGGTCGATGGCCTGCGAGATGAGGTACGGCGTGAGGGCCATGCTGGCGAACCAGAGCGACCCGAACATCGCGCCGAGCGCCACCCGCCCTTTCACTCGCCGGGCCAGCCACCACAGGTATCTCACGGGTCCGCGCGCATCCACAACCGACATGCTGCCGCACCGGTACCCGCAGATGTCACCCGATTTTCACCGGTTCTCCCACCCGCCGGCGCACCGCGACCACCACGATGATCGCCGCGACCAGCGCGAACCCGCCGGCCAGGACGGTGGCGTCGCTCAGCCCGTCGGCATACGTTTTCTGCTGCTGGAAGAACGTGCCGTAGATCGCCACACCGAAGGCGAATCCGAGCTGCCGGAACGTGTTCAGCGCCCCGCCGGCCATGCCGCTGCGTTCCCGGGGGACCTCGGCCAGCACCGCCGACGACAGCACCGGCATCACCACGCCCGAGCCCAGCCCGACCAGGATCAGTCCCGGGATCAGGGCGAACGCGCTGTCGCTGACGATCGTCTGGGCGAACGCCCCGGCCCCGATCAGCGCCAGCCCGCCGCCGATCGCGATCCGCGGGTTCACGCCCTGCAAGTGCCGCCCGGCGAACACGCCGACCAGCAGGGCCGCGCCGCTCAGCGGCAGCGCCCCGATCAGCCCGGCGTCGACCGGGCCGTAGCCGAGCACCTGCTGCAGCCAGGTGGTGGTGTAGGGCAGGTAGGCGAAGGCGGCCGCCTGGCACAGGAACGCCGCCACGATCATCCCGGCGAACGGGGCCTGCCGGAACAGTCCCAGATCCAGCATCGGATGGCTGGACCGGTGCTCGACCAGCACGAACAGCGCGATCCCGGCGAGTCCGGCGGCGAGCGGGCCGAGCACGGTGAGGCTGGTCCAGCCGTCCTCGACGGCACGGATCAGGCCGTAGGTGATCGCGGTCGCGGCCAGGGTGAACGTGACCGTGCCGGGGATGTCGAAACGGCCGGCCCGTGCGGCGCGGGACTCGGTGACCGTACGCAGGGTGAACCAGACCGCGGCCACGCAGACCGGGAGGTTGACCAGGAAGATCCAGCGCCAGCCGAAATGCTCGGTGAGCAGGCCGCCGGCCAGCGGTCCGGCCGCGGTGGCGGCGCCGCTGACCGCGCCCCAGACGCCGAACGCGACGCCGCGGTCCGGGCCCTGATAGGTGACGTTGAGGATGGCCACCGTGGTCGCGAACATCGCGGCGCCGCCGACCCCCTGCAGCACACGGGCCGCGACCAGGGCGTTCGTGGTCGGCGCCAGCGCGCAGACCAACGAGGACAGAGCGAAGACCACCAGCCCGGCGACGTACGTGATCCGGCGCCCGTACCGGTCCGCGAGCGCGCCCGCACCCAGCAGCAGGGCTGCCAGCGCCAGGGCGTAGCCGTCCAGGACCCAGGCCAGATCGTGCGGCCCGGCCTCCAGGTGACCGGCGATGCTGGGCAGGGCGACGATCACGATGGTGACGTCGACGAGCAGCAGGAAGGTGCCGAGACAGACGGCAATCAGGGGTAACCACTTACGCATGCGCCGAAGAATGCCGCCCGGACCGCGAAGACGCCGACGTTTTCCGGCCATCCTTGCGGATCTCGACATCAAGATACGCTCGGCCGGTGGAATTCGACACGCTGGATCAGCAGATCGTGCACGCGCTGCGGGTCGACGGCCGGGCCGGTTACCGGGAGATCGGCGCGGCCCTCGGCGTCTCCGACCAGACGATCGCCCGTCGTTACCGCAAACTGCGGGAGACCGCCGGCGTACGCGTGATCGGCCTGCCGAATCCGATCCGGCTCGGCTACGAGACCTGGATGCTGCGGCTGCACACCGGCCCGGACATGGCGATGACCCTGGCCCGGGCGCTGGCCCGGCGCTCCGACACCAGCTGGGTGTCGCTCTCCTCCGGCGGCACCGAGGTCGCCTGCAACGTGCGGGTTCCGGCGCACGCCGACCGGGAGTCGCTGCTGCTGGAGAAGCTGCCGCGCACACCCCGGCTGGTGTCGGTGAGCGCGCACTGCCTGATCCACCACTTCGTGGGTGGCGTGGTCGGCCCGGACCGGCACGACGACTCGCTGACCCGGGCCCAGATCGAGCTGCTCACCCCGGCCGGGCCACCGCCGCCGTACTCGCACGTCGGCCCGGTGCCGGCCACCTCCGCCGCCGGGCCGCCGGTCCGATTGTCCGGCGAGGACGACGCGCTGCTGGAGGCGCTGGCCCGGGACGGCCGGACCGGGTATGCCGAGCTGTCGACGGCGACCGGCTGGCCGGAGTCGACGGTCCGCCGCCGGATGCGGGAGCTGCGCGGCAGCGGCGCGTTGTACTACGACGTCGAGCTGAAGTCGTTCATGTTCGGCTTCCTCGCCCCGGTCCAGTTGTGGCTGACCGTCGCGCCGGCGCATCTGGCCGCGGTCGGGCAGGCGCTGACCGAGCACGAGGAGGTGGTCTTCGCGGCCGCCACGACCGGTGCGACCAATCTGGTGGCGATCGTGGTGTGCCGGGACATGCCCGCCTTCTACCGGTACCTGACCGAGCGGGTCAGCGGCCTGGACGGGGTGGACCGGGTCGAGTCGGCGCCGCTGCTGCGACACGTCAAACAACTCGGCTCGGTGACCGGCATGTTATGAACCGATGCCGGGCGTGAACATCCCGTTACGGTTTCCCGGAAACAGCAACGGATCACCGGGCCCACCCGTCCATGATCTGTGAAGGGCCGTACGCCGGCCCCGGGCACGGATGTAGCGGCGGCACCGGTTCGGGCCGTCGCCGAGGTGGGCGGGGACGCGGTTCGCTTCCCCGCCCACTGCACCGTCTCAGGGGCGCTCGGTCCGGGTCGGGTTGCCGCGGACCAGGTCGTCGTGGATGCGCCAGCGGGCCGTCTCCGCCGCCTTCCCGGCCGCCGCGTCGCCGGACTGCAGGCGGTCGCGGATCAGGCGCAGGGCGATGCTCCGGTTCAGGCTGAACTGGCGCTCGGTGTCGACCACCACCACCGTCCCGGTCGGGCGGTGGGTGGCCCGGACCGCGGTGCTGGCCTTGTTGCGGTGCTGGCCACCGGGCCCGCCGGTCCGGCACGGCACGATGTCGACGTCGCGTTCGTCGAACACCGTGCGCACCTCGCCGAGGTCGCAGGGCTGGGCGGTGACGTACCAGTTCTTCCGGCCGGGACCGGTCCGGTAGGGGCTCGGCGCCTGCCAGCACAGCGTCCCGGTCCAGGTGGCGGCGAACTCGTCCGCCGTCGCGCCGGTGATCTCCAGCAGCACCGACCGGAACGTGCCGGGCCGGTCCCCGGCGACCGTCTCCAGTCGCCGGGTCGTCACGTCGTGCCGGGCCGCGTCGGACTCCAGGCGGCGGGCCAGCCGGGCCAGCGCCCACGAACACTCCTCCGGCCCGCGACCGGCGGACATCATCAGGTGCACGGTCATCGTCGCTCCTCCCGGCGGCCCGGTGGACGGACCGGAACCGGCCTCTGATCCCGGACCACCAGCGCCGGGCGGCGACGGGGCAGGAACCCGACCACACACGGCCGGCGGCTCACCGGCGACCACCCCGGCGGGCCTTCCAGTGGCTGACCCGGTGCCGGCGGGCGGACGCCGGCGTGAAACGCGCCGACCGCCACGACGACCGCTCGCCACGGCGGGACCGCAGCCGGTGCAGGCGGCTGATCGCCTGCTCGTCGAGCACGGCCAGGACCAGCCGGGACACCGGCGGACGGTAGACGACCTGCGGCGGGAACGGGATCATCGGCGGCCTCCCCGGCGGGACGGGACGTCGGCGGTCTTGTAGGTGACCATGGGCAGGGTGCTGACGATCGGGGTGGCCAGCCGGTGACCGACCAGGTCGCCGATCACCTGCTCGATGCGCTTGTAGGCGGTCGGCGCCTCCTCGAACAGGAGCTGACGGTCGCCGCACACGACCAGCGAGCCCACCGCCGTACGCCGCAATTCTTCGACCGTGTGTTTGGCCTTTCCGCGGCGCAGAGCGTCGGCCCGGGACATCTTGCGGCCCGCGCCGTGCGCGACGGAGCGGCCGGCCTCGTCCGGGGAGTGCCCGGCGACCAGGAAGGAGTGGGTGCCGCGGGTGCCGGCGATCAGCACGTCGTGCCCGTCGCCGGGTGCGGCGCCCTTGCGGTGCAGGTAGGCGCCGTCGCGGACCTCGACCGCGTTGTGGCAGACGTCGGTGACCGGGTCGCCCAGCTCGGCGCCGAGCGCGCCGGCCACCCGCTCGGCCATCAGCCGCCGGTTCAGGTGGCCCCAGCGGACCGCCTCGTCGTGCGCGGCCAGGTAGGCCGGCGGATCGGCGGCCGGGCCCGCGCCGTGCACCGAGGTGTGTGCGCGCAGGATCCGCTCGCCGAGGCCGCGGGAGCCGCTGTGCACGATCAGGACCAGGTCGCCGGCGGTGAGCCCGAGGCGGTCGGCGTGGCCGGCGTCGAGCACCTCGTCGACCTTGGCGAGCTCGACGAAGTGGTTGCCGCGCCCGACGGTGCCGAGCTGGTCGAGGTAACCGGCCGGGACGTCGAGACCGTCCAGCTCGGACGGATCGACCGGCTGGTCCAGGTCGGGGAAGCGGGCGGCGAGCCGCTCCGGGACGGCCTTGCGGATCCGGATCGGGAAGACGGCGATGCCGCAGCCGATGTCGGAGCCGACCAGGAACGGGTAGAGGGTGGTGGAGAGCATGGCGGCGCCGATCGGGGCGCCCTTGCCGGGGTGCAGGTCGGGCATCCCGGCGACGTGGATCATGCCGTCCAGGGCGGCCACCTGGTGGCACTGGTCGACGGCGTCGGTCTCGATCCAGCTGCCGGGCGCGGCGAAGATCGTGACGGTGGCGGACATGGCGGAGCGCTGCTGAGACAAAATCAGCTCTTCTTCCGAAAGATCGCATGACGGAGGGCACGCCGGGCGGGATCCGCGGGCGAGTGTTCTGGGGGAGTCACCTCAGTACGTCATGGCGACCACCCTGGCCGACTCCCCGGCGGGCCGCAACCGATTAACGGGCGTGACATACCGCCGGGACAGGGGCCCGGCCGGGATTACCCAGTCTTGTTACCGGCGGGTTAACTAATCGACATCAGTGAATACCCGGAGCCCCACCACCACCAGGGAGTTCCCATGCCCGTTCCCACCCGTCGACGGAAAGCATCGCTACTGACCGTGGTCTGCGCCGCGGCAGCCGCCGTTCTGGCGACCCCGGCCACCCCGGCCGTCGCCGCCAACCCCTACGAGCGCGGCCCGGCACCCACCAACGCCAGCATCGAGGCGTCCCGCGGCACGTTCGCCGTCGCCTCGGTCACCGTGGCCCGGTCCAGCGTCTCCACGTTCGGCGGCGGCACCATCTACTACCCGACCGACACCAGCGCCGGCACGTTCGGCGCGATCGCCATCTCCCCCGGCTTCACCGCGTCCCAGTCCAGCATCGCCTGGCTCGGCCCCCGCCTCGCCTCCCAGGGCTTCGTGGTGATCACCATCGACACCAGGAGCACCCTCGACCAGCCGGACAGCCGCGGCACCCAGCTGCTCGGCGCCCTCGACTACCTGACCGGGACCAGCTCGGTGCGCACCCGCATCGACGCCGCCCGCCTCGGCGTGATGGGCCACTCGATGGGTGGCGGCGGCAGCCTCGCCGCGGCCCGCACCCGCCCGGCCCTGCAGGCGGCGGTCCCGCTGACCCCCTGGCACGGCACCAAGAGCTGGTCCACGGTGCGGGTGCCCACGATGATCATCGGCGCGGAGAACGACACGGTCGCGCCGGTGGCCTCGCACGCCGAACCGTTCTACACCAGCCTGACCGCCGCGCCGGAGAAGGCGTACCTGGAGGTCAACAACGCCACCCACTCGGCGCCGACCGAGGGCGGCAACGTGACTGTCGCGAAGTACGCGCTGAGCTGGGTGAAGCGCTTCATCGACGACGACACCCGGTACGACCAGTTCCTGTGCCCGGCGCCGTCCGGAACGACCATCGAGGAGTACCGGGCGACCTGCCCGCACACCTGATCCACCACACCGAGACGGGGTCCGGCAGTCGCCGCCGGGCCCCGTCCACCTATTTCCCGGGAACCCGGTAACAGGGGGACGAGACCATCAGGCTCACCGCTCTCCCCTCCCCGGTGGCGAGCAGCACGTCGAACTCGTCGCCGAACCCGGCCTGGAACTCCCCACCGCCGGACGGGAACGACCGCTCGCTCCGCAGCGTCCAGCCGCTGTCCACCAGCGAGCCCTTCACCTTGGCCATGACAGCCGCATGCTCCGCGGCGGGGATCAGCATCTGGTAGATCCCCTGGATGTAGTAGATCTCGTCGATGTCGGACGACTCCCCGAAACGTCCGTCACAGGGCGACACGCCGGCGTAGCTCCGACTGAACTCCGCCGCACCGGCCGCCGCACGGACCACGTCGGCCTGCTGGTTCACCCGCTGCCTGGCCTCTTCCTGGCTCATCTCCCGCATGTCCTCCCCCTCCCCGGAGCAGCCTGTCACCAGGCACAGCGTCAGGCTGAGCCCGCCGGCAACCGTCCACAATGTCCGGATCATGTCGTTGGCGCCTTCCCGTGTTCCAAACCGACCTCCTCGTACCGACCGAGGATGATCTTGACCTGGTTGTTCAAGCTCTGGGAGTCCCGCTCCCAGTAGGCGCTGTGTCCCTCGGTGTCCACCACGAACCGGTTCGCTCCGAAGTCGGCGTCACTCGGCTCGTTGCCATGGATGAACGGGATGCTGCCGGCGAACCCGGCGATGTGGTCACCGTCCGCCTGCCCCGCCCAGACGTGCCGGGGGTCGATACCGAGATCAGCGGCCTCGTCGGTGTGCATCCCCGGGCTGCCCGCGGCGATGATGTCGTCCACCGCCAGGCCGTTCCCGTCGAGGGCCGCCTCCGCGACCACCGTCGATCCGTAACTGTGGCCGATCACCGAGAGATGTGACTGGTCCGAGGTGTGGGTGGCGCGCAGGCCGTCGGTGAACCGGTCGAGAGCGGCCCCTCCGCCCTCGGACCGTTCGTAGCCGACCGCGCTGGCGTTGAGCTCCGGGGCGTCGTATCCCAGCCACATGATCGCCGCGACCGTGCCGGGTGTCTCGCTGCGGCTCTCCGCGAGCTGATGGATGTTGACGACCCGATTCATGTCGTTGCTGACGTCGCCCAGGTCGGTGCCGACTCCGGGCACCCACACCGCCGTGTGCCGGGCCGTGTCCGGGTTGCCGACCGACATCACCACCTTGCCGTCCCCGGCGCCGTCGATCCCGAGCAGCATCCCGTCCGCGCCCAGCTCGGCCAGCTTGCGCTCCACCTTGCCGAGGTCCCCGGACTCGGCCCGGATCGTGTCCAGCCGGTCGAGCAGCCCGGACAACTCGGGGCTGACGGACGGCCCGAACAGGCGTCCGCGCAGCTCCTCGCGTACCCGCGCGATCTCCGCCTCGACCATCGCCTGCTGCGCGGCGAGCGCGTTCTGCAGCCGCCCGAGCTGGATCCGGTTGGCCAGGTCCCGGTCGGTGGCGGGCACCCCGTCGAGCCACCCGACCACGTCCGGCATCTCCCGGATGGCCTGCTCCTGCTGCTGCGGGGTGAGCGCCTCCCACCACGTGCGGACGTCGGCGGGCGGCCGGCCCCGCTGCGCCTCGACGGTTCCCCGGGTCACCCCGGGCAGCACCGACCGCCCGAACCCGGTGCCCGCCGCGGGCAGGTTCGCCCGGATCGCGGTGGTGGTCGACTCGTCCAGGGCCCGCGCGCGTTCCACCACCGCCCCGAGGTCGGCGACGATGCCGTCCGAGTCCGCGGCGGTGGGCGGAACCCGGACGGCTCCGGTGGCGACGTCGACGATCAGGCCGGCCCGGCGGGCGGCGGCGACGATCTCCTCGGCGGTCTGCCGCAGCTCGCTGACGGCGTGGGCGTGCCGGTCGAGCGCGTCGAAGATCCGCCGGGCCGGGTTGCAGCTGTTGCTGACCTCGGCGCGCAGCCGGGTGGCGGTCGCTTCTGCGGCCTGCGCGCCGTCGCCGACCGGCCAGCCGAACGCCAGGTCGCGGGTGCCGCGGATGAACTCCTCGGCGCTGTCGTCGATGCGGTCGGCCAGGCCGCGCCAGCCGGACGCCATCGCGTGCCACGGCCCGGGGTCGGCGTTGAGCAGCTGCTGCAGGGTGACGGCGCTCATCGCGGGATCCGGTGGATGTCGCGGGCCGCCTCGTCGTCGGTGGCCCCGATCAGCCGGCCGGCCGACTCCACCTCGCCGCCGAAGAGCCGGACCGCCTCGGCCAGGCCGGTCAGGTGGCCGTCCCAGGCGACGGCCGCGTCCCGGACGGCGGCGGTCGCGTCCCAGCCCCGCTGATCGCCGAGGGCCAGGTTGCCGCGGGACGCGGTGCGGGCGTCACCGAGGGTGGCCGCGGCGGTCCCGACAGCGGTGGCGACGTCCGCCAGGAACCGGACGTCGGCCGAGAACTGTGGCTGCGTCATGCACGGCAGTACACCGCGCGGGGCCGCCCGGTTCAGTCGATGAGCCACCGGTGCAGAGCGGACCCGTACGGCGAGAAGATCAGCAGGGTCAGCAGCGCCCAGACCAGCATCCAGCGCCGGCTGCGGGGCCGGAACAGGGCCAGCACGAAACCGATCAGCGGCAGGAACCACACGTAGATCACGAACGCGGCGGGCAGCCCGACGACCCACAGCATCGGGCCGGACGGCAGCGAGTCCTTCGGGTCGCCGAGCCGGTCCAGCCCGGGATCGAACAGCGCGCCCCAGTCACCGGTCGCGAGGACCGCGCAGAGCAGGCTCCCGAACTGCCCGACCAGATAGACGGCCACCAGCACCCCGTGCAGCCACGTCCGCCAGGCCGGCGCTTGATCCACTCGTGTCACGGCCCGCAACCTACCAAAGCGTCGCAGGCCCCTCCGGTTCCAGAGCCTGCGGTACGGGCAGCGGCTCCAGCTCCGGCACCAGCGCCCGTACCTCGTCGTGGAAGCGCCGGCACAGCTCCGGGGCGTCGGCGTTGTCCGGGGTGTGCACGAAGAACGTCGGCGTCCGGCCCTCCCGCAGCCAGCCGGCGACGATCGGCACCCAGCGCTGCCATCCCTCGATCGTCCGGGCCGGGTCGTCGCGCCCCAGGTAGCGGATGATCGGGCGGTCGGTGAGGGCGGCGGTGCGCAGCGGCATGCGCGGTTTCTTCAGCCACGCCTCCCGTTCACCGTCACTGGTCGGCGGCGTCCGGAAGAACGCGGTGGTGTCGAACGGAACCCACTCCGCCCGGGATTCGGCGAGTCGCGCCGACAGTTCCCGCGGATCGTGGAAGAAGGCCGGATCGCGCACTTCCACGGCGTACCGGAAATCGGTCGGCAGGCCCCGCAGGAACCGCGAGAGAATCGGCAGATCGCCGGGTCCGAAGGATCCCGGTAATTGGATCCACAGGGCATGCACCCGATCACCGAGCGGTTCGATCACCCGATAAAATTCGGACAACACTTCAACGTCGGACAATTGTCGTACGTGGGTGGCCTCGCGTGGCAGCTTCAGCACGAACCGGAAGTCCGGTGACGTCTGATCCGCCCAGCTCCGGACGGTGTCGAGGGCCGGCGTCGCATAGAAGGTGGTGTTCCCCTCCACCGCGTCGCACCATCCGGAATACGAGCGCAGCCGATCCGACGAACCGATGAAACGGCCCTGCCACGATTTCAGGCTCCACATCGCACAGCCGACGTGCAGCCGCATCACGCACCCCACCGATCGTCGTGGACGGCCGCGCTCAACGGGCGCCGCCGCCGCCATCCGTGCCGTTCCAGATCCGGCACCTCCGCCAGGTGGCTGACCGGGCCGAGACACAGCCAGGCCACCGGGCGGATGCCGGCCGGAATGCCGAGCAGCCCGGACAGGAACTCCTCCCGGTAGAACGACACCCAGCCCACTCCGAAACCCTCGGCGGTCGCGGCCAGCCACAGGTTCTGCACGGCCAGGCACACCGAATAGAGGCCGGCGTCCGCGATGGCGTGCCGGCCCAGAATCGACGGGCCGCCACGTGCCGGGTCGTAGGTGACCACGATCGACAGGCTCGACTCCCGCACGCCGTCGATTTTGATCCGGTCGAACCGGGCCTTCTCCTCGCCGGTCAGGGTGGCCGCGAAGACGTCCCGTTCGGTGTGCACGTGGTGGTGGAAGTCCTCTTTGATCCGCGGCGAACGGATCACCACGAAATCCCACGGCTGGGAGAGGCCGACGCTGGGGGCGGCGTGGGCGGCGGTCAGAATCCGGTCGAGCACGGCGGGATCGACCGGGGCTCCGGTGAACTCGGCGCGGACGTCGCGGCGCCGGAAAATCACCTCGTACAGGTCCCGGATCACCGATCGAACGCTACCAGCGGGCCGTTCTCCGGTTCCTTCGCGCCCGACCACTTCCGGTCAGCCCTCGCCTTGACCCATGCTTTCCTACCGCCTTGCTATTTCCGCCGCCTTCCCACCCTCCCGCCCGGTCAGCCGCGGACGGTTCCCGTCGACGTCAGCCGCGGACGGTTCCCGTCGACGTCAGCCGCGGACGGTTCCCGTCGACGTCAGCGGCGGACGG
>NZ_BOMG01000101.1 GCF_016862075.1 Actinoplanes couchii
CGGTTCCCGTCGACGTCAGCCGCGGACGGTTCCCGTCGACGTCAGCCGCGGACGGTTCCCGTCGACGTCAGCGGCGGACGGTTCCCGTCGAGGCTCGGGCGACCAGTGCCGGGACGAACGTCGCCTGCTCGTGCGTGTGATCGGGATTGGTGGCTTCGTCGAGGACGAGACGGGCCGCCGTCCGCCCCAGTTCCTGCCGGGGCTGGCGCACCGAGGTGAGCGGAACGGCCGCCGCCGCCGCGAAATCGATGTCGTCGAACCCGACGATCGCCAGGTCGTCCGGAACCCGCAGCCCGGCGGTGACCGCGTGCTGCAGCAGGCCGAGCGCGAGCAGATCGTTGGCGCAGAACGCGGCGGTCGGCCGGCGCCGCGTCGGCAGCCCCGCCAGCCGCTCCCCCGCCGACCGGCCCTCACTGACGGTGAGCGCCTCGGTGGGCAGGTGGATCAGGTCCTCCGCCGGCATGCCGAACTCGGCCCACACCGCCCGGGCACCCTGCAGCCGCTCGCGGACCTGACCGACACTGAGCGGCCCACCGACAAACGCCACCCGCCGGTGCCCGCGATCGATCAGATGCTCAACGGCGATCCGGCCACCGAGCACGTCGTCGACCGCCACCGAACAGTGGCCGCCGTCCCGGCTGAGCCGGTCGACCATGACGAACGGGATGCCCCGCTGACCGATCTCGACGATGTGCGACGCGTCCGGGTCGACCGGCGTGATCAGGATGCCCTGGACGCGCTGCTGCACGAGCCGGTCGATGTGTTTGGCCTCGCGGTCCGAACGCCCGCTGCTGTTGCACACGAAGAGTGACAGGTCCGCGTCCTCCGCGGCCGTCTCGATGCCCTCGGCGACGTCGTGGAAGAACGGGTTGCCACCGTCGAGCATCACGTACGCCAGCGCGCGGCTGGTCCCCGCCCGCAACTGCCGGGCCGACTCGTTGCGCACGAAGCCGAGATCGGCCATGGCACGCTCGACCCGTTCCCGGGTGGCGGTGCTGACCACGGCGGGCCGGTTGAGAACATTGGAAACGGTGCCGAGCGAGACCCCCGCGGCCGCGGCGACGTCCTTGACCGATGGTGCTCGACCGTTGCGCGGCTGGAGTGTCAACCTGGGCCTTCCTGAACTCGGCGAAAGGGTTTGCCCCCAGATTCAAGCACCAACCTTGAAACATTTCAATCCCGCCGGGTGTACAGATATGTATACCATCACATCTCGTGACCGCCGAAGGCCCTCCTTTCCTTCGATTCCCTCTTTGGGCTTCGATTTCCCCTTACCGATCACAGCCCGAGTCCGGCACACCCATCTCTTCCGTGGTGTGGAGGTGGACGTACCCGGCATGACAGATCCGATCGGCCCGTTCCGAATGGAATTCACCGACGGCCGGACCACCACCGCCGAACTGATCGACGACTTTCTGACGGTCACCGCGTGGCGGACCCGGGCCGGAACAAAGGTCCCGCAACGAATCTGGCCGGTGGCAGAACGGTCCTGGAACGGCGATGTCCTGCACTGGAGACTGGGCCGAAGTGTCGCTGTTCCGGGATCAGAGACCGTCCGGTGAACTGTGCAGGGTGAGCCCGGCGAGCTCCGGCGGAGAATAGTCACCACCGAGAACGATCGCGGTATTCTCCCCCGCCGGAGCCACCGGGGAATCCTGCCGCCCACACAGCCGCAGGAACCGGACGACCAGCACCGCGATGAGCACATCACTGTCCGAATGCTGACGCTCGCCCGTGGGGTGTCCGTGCCCCGTTCGGAGCCAGAGGGTGTCGCCGAGCCGGATCGGACCACCCACCACCCGGCCGGCCACCGCGGTGCCACCACCCGGCGCGGCGAAGACGTCCTCGATCAGCATCGTCCCCATCGGTCAGGCGGTCAGAAAGGTGATCACGGTTGCCACCAGCAGGGCCACGGCCAGGACCAGGCCGGCGAGTTGGACCGGCGGTAGCGCCGAGGTGGCTTTGATCCGCTGCGAGACCTGCCCTCCGGATCCGGTCAGAAGTTCCACCGATCTCAGCGGAATCAGACGGTCCGGGGTCTTGCGGAGCAGGTTGGCGTGACGGGCCGGGGTCATCCGGATCAGATCCCCGGGGAAGAGGAACTCCCGATCGGCATCGGTCCGCATCGACGCGTGCAGACGGCGACCGTCGTCCGTGCGGACGGTCAGCTCCCACACCGCGTCGTCACCAGCGGCGGGCCGGAGCCGTTGAGCGACGGCGACCCCCACCACCAGGACCACCGGCACGACGATGCCGGCCAGGAACAGCCCGGTGCTCATGTCCGCGAACAACGCCCGGCCGACCCAGGCGGCGACACTGATCAGCGCGGCCACGGAGACCGCCAGCAGCCCGGGCGACGAACGACCGGAGACAGCCGCGGCGGTGACCCCGATCGGCCGGGCGATCACCCCGGTATAGCGGCCCGCGCCGGCATCCGGCCCCGCGCCACCAGGCGATTCCGCACCGCCGGACGGGCCCGGGTAGGAGCCCTCGCCGGAATCCCCGCGATCGACCACATCGTCCCGGCGGCCACCGGATTCCGGTCGCCCGGGCCCCGGTCGCCCGGAAGAGAATTCAGCCCCCGAGGACGACCGCCGTCCTCGCGAACCGTGTTCCGAGCCCCCGGGCGGCCGCCGCCCCGAGGAAGAGCCACCACCGGGCGCCCGGGAGGCCCGCCGCCCCGAACGCGACTCACCGTCCCCGGCCCCCGCCACTCTCCGCCCCGAACCGGGAACCGGACCACCGTCACCCGGCCCCGGCCCTCGGCGACCGGAGACCGGGCCGTCGTCGGAACCCGGCCGGCGATGCCCCCAGGGCGGGCTGTCGTCCGCCGAACCCCGCGGGCGGCGCCGTGGAGGTGAGTCCTCATCCGGGCCGATCGGTGGGCGGCGGGGAGGAGGCGGGGCGGCCGGTGGGCGGCGGGCCAGCGGTGTGTTGCCGTTGACCGGGCGGCGACCGGGCGGTGAAGTGTCGTCCTCGGTCTCGGGGCTGCCGTTGACGCGGCGCCGGGCACGCGGGATCTGCGGCGGGTCCGGCCTCGGCTGCGGGCGACGGGCCGCACGGCCGGTGAGCAGGCGTTCCTCGTCGTAGTCGAACAGCGGCGGATCCTGGGGAACCGAAGCGTCCGAACCCGAACCCGAGCCGGAGCGGGCGGCGGGACCGGGGCCCGCGGGCCGGTCGGCGCGATCGGCGGCCGCGTGTGGATCCGCGGGCTGGTCACCGGAGTCGGCGGGCTCGCGAGAATTCGGCGGATCGGGGCTCTGTGCTGGATCCGGTGGTGGGGTGGCCCATGGTGGCAGGTCGTCGGTCATGCGATCGGCCTCGGCGTTCATGCGTCGGGTGCGGGAACGGAATCGGGCACGGGCAGGGTGGGGACCAGCTGGTCGTCAGCGACGACGCCTACCCGGAAGGCTACCCGGAAACCCACCGGGAGCAGCTACCCGCGAAGGCTACCCGGCACCGGTGACCCCACCGGCCGGCGCAGAAAGTCCGGCGGGCAAAGGTCGGAAAGCCGGCGGGCGAGGGGTCAGAATCGCGGTATGGATGACAGACGGAAACTGCTTCACGACGCCGGCCCGGCCGATCTGGAGACCATTCTCGACATTCAGCAGGAGGGTTCGATCCGGGCGCTTTCCCACATCTTCCCGCAGGATCGTCACCCCTTTCCGCGCGACGAACTGCGGGAGCGCTGGGCCGGCGAGATGACCGATCCCGGGGTGCGGGTCCTCGTCATCCGGCGCCACGACTCGACCGCCGGCTTCGTCGCTCTGAAAGCCGATCAATTGCTTCACCTGGGTACGGCGGTCAGCACCTGGGGAACCGGACTGGCCTCCGCCGCACACGCCGAGATCATCGCCCTGCTCCCGGCGAATCCACGGCTGTGGGTGTTCACCGGGAATCATCGGGCGCGCCGTTTCTACACCAGGCACGGCTGGAGTCCGACCGGGTCGACCCGTCCGACCGCTTTCGAACCGCATCCGGAGCTGATGGAGTACCGCCGTCCTCACCCCTCGCAGGACGCCACGTAGACGACGTCGGGATCGCCCCGCCCGACCGGCACCCGGACGGTGCGGACCGGGCCGACCACTCTGGTGAGGGTCTCGGCGAAGTGGCGTTCGGCGCTGGCGCTCCACACCGCCAGCACCCCGCCGGGCCGCAGGTGTTCACGGATCATCGCCAGCCCGGACGGGCGGTAGAACCCGGTGTTGTGGTCGAACACCGTCCAGCCGGGACCGTTGTCGACGTCCAGGCAGATGGCGTCGAAGCGGTCGCTGGTGCCGGTGAACCAGGCCGCCAGGTCAGCGGTCACCACCCGGACCCGCGGGTCGTCCAGGGCGCCTGCACTGAACGGTTTCAGCACGTTCCGGTGCCACTGCACCACGGCCGGCTCGATCTCCACGACGATGATCTCCGACGCGTCGGTGCGGACCGCCTCGGCCAGCGAGAAGCCGACTCCCAGGCCGCCGATCAGCAGCCGTGGGCGGGGCTGTTCGATCCCGGCCAGCGCGGCCCGGATCAGCACCCGCTCCGACTCCCCGGAACGCGTGTCCATCAGGAAGACACCGTTGCTGATCAGCTCGTAGTGCCCGGCCCGGCCGCGCAGGACCAGCTCTCCGCGCTCGGTGCGGATCCGTTCGGTGAACTCCATGGGCGGCAAGCGTACGCAACCGATGGAGCCTCGTCGATGCGCTACGGTGACCGGCTGTGACCACCGATGCCGGCCTGACGGTTCCCGATCATTGCGCCCGTGCTCTGGCGAAGGCTCGACGCGCCGGTGTCGACGTGGCCGGGGCGCTGGCGGTGGCCCATACCCGTACCGGCGGAGCAGATCTTTACCTGCTCGTCCTTCCCGACCGTCTGGAGCTGGCCAGTCCCGGCACGCTGATGGGCACCGGCGCCGGGCGGGAGCGCATCCCGCTCGCCGACGTCACCCGGGTGACCGCCCGTGATCGGCTGTTCCGTTCGTCACTGGAGATCACCACGGCCGCGGCCACGGTGTCGTTCCCCGCCGACCGGGAGACCGCCGCGTACCTGACCGCGCTGATCTCCCGGCGCCGGACCGCGACCCCGGACAACACCGCACTGCTGGAGAACCTGGCCGCCCTGCACACGGCCGGGATCCTCACCGACGAGGAGTACGCCACCAAACGGGCGGCGCTACTCGGCCCCTGACAGCGCGGCGATCAGAGCCTCCGGGGCGGTGGAGACCGGGCGGTCGCTGACCTGGCCGTCGCCGATCTCGACCAGACGCCAGCGGCCGTCCTGATCACGGGTCAGGTCGGCGGTCACGAACGGCAGCGCCAGCTCCCGCAGCGGGCCGGTCACCCGCGACAGGTCCAGGTCGTCCGGCGGCAGGTCGGCAGGGGTGTCCGGGTGCGCCGTCACGAGGCGGCACTCCCCGGCGACCCACCACGTCCGTACCTCAGCGCCGTGGAACCGCTCGTAGGACCGGACCACAAAACCACCGGTGAAGTCGTCACCCCGCAGCTCGCGGAATCGGGCGGCCACCGTCCACGCCGCGGCGCTGTCGGCGGTGTCGGGGATGTAGGCGGCCTCGTGCCAGTAGTGCTTCATCGACTTGGTCCAGTCCCGCAGCACGGTCGGGCCGCCGCCCAGCCGCGCGCACGCCTCCCGGAAGTCCGCCGGGTCGTCGCCGGTGGTCCAGGTCGTGCGCGGGGTGACGGCTGCCGCGGTGGCGTACCAGCCGGGAAGTTCGTGGCCCTGCCGGTAGTGGGCGGCACCGGTCCGGAGTGACGCGCCGCGCTCGGCCAGCGCACCGGCCAGCGCGGCGTACCGGTCGGCGGTGAGCATCCACCCCCGGTAGACGAGGTCGGCGGCCCCGTCCGGCACCCGGGCCACCGCGGCCGCGGCATCGGTGAACCCGTGATCGATCAGGACCACGTCGTGCCCGGCCGCACGGGCCGCCCGGGCCTCCTCCGCGAAGTGCTCGTCGGGGCGGCGGGGACGCAGGACGTCGGCGGGAATCAGCAGCATCACCCCACGATGATCCCCGATTCCACCCGGTCGCCGGGCGGTCAGCCCACGCTGAACCGGGACCGGACGAGCCAGGCCGGGCGGTCAACTCACGCTGATCGGGACCTGGCGAGCGGAGCCGGGCGGTCAGCTCACGCTGATCCGGGAGCGGGCGGGCGGGGCCGGGTGTGGCGCGACGGACGGCAGGCGCGGCCGGGCCAGCGGGGCCAGGGCGGCGAGCAGGATCAAGGCCGCGATCGGCAGGTACGTGCTGTCGATGATCACCGTGGCAGCGCCGGCGCCGAACAGCAGCGGGCTCCAGGCCGGCACCCGCCGGCCGGCCACCAGCAGCCCGAGAACCGTGAGCATGCCGAGGGAGAACAGCAGGGGGCCGGCCGTGGCCAGCGGCTCGGGGAGCGGACGCAGCTCCTGGAGGGTGGGTGCCAGAGCGCCGGTGATCGTCCAGAGGAAGCAGGCGACGCCGGCGATGGTGACCGCGGCGGCGACCGTGGCCACCGGGCGGGCGCCTCGGGGGACCAGGGTGCCGGCGCTGACTGCCAGCAGCCCGAACAGGACCATCGCGACGAAGAAGGCCAGGTGACCGATGTTCCACGGCAGGGTGCCGGGATCAGGGGTGCCGTCCAGGCCGTCGACCGTCCGGGCCAGGCCGTAGACCAGCAGGAGGACCGGCGCGTCGACGGCGGCGTGCCGGATGGTGACGCTGTTCGATGGCATGCGCCGACGGTATTTCGCGGTGGTGGGATTCCGGTACCGGCGGATCCCCTGTCATTACCCCTAGGGACATCCCTGACCCCGGGCGGATATTCCTATTAGACTGATAGGAATGCTATGGTCTGACGAAAGGCGAGGACCGGCGCGGCTAGGGAGTTGAGACAGGCGTGGGCACCCTGAGTGAGCAGGCAGCCGAGGAGTTCGTGGCGGCGCGGGCGTTCGCGCCGGGACTGCCCGGATTCGTGGGGATCGCGGTCGATCTGCTGGTCGATCCGGCATCCGCCCCGGCCGGGCGGCGCACCCTGCGGCACGGATTCCTGGACACCCGGTCGCCCCGGGTCCTGGTGGTCAGCGGGCCACCCTCCCCCGGTCTCGAGGTGGCGCTGCGCCGGATGGGCGACGATCTGGCCGCCTCCACCCGGGTCGTCGAGCAGCACCGGCTCACCCTGATGCAGCAGGCCACCGGCACGGTCCACCCGGAAGGCCCGGCATCGGCGATCGGTTCGGCCACCGCGGGCATCCGGGTCGGCCTGGAGGCGGGCCTGGCGGACGGTGGCCCCCTCGGCCTGACCCGTCGCTGGCGGCTCGCCCACACGCTGGCGCCGGTGCTGGCGGCCGCGTTCGCGAACGCCCCACTACGCCACGGCCGCCCCACCGGTTGGCGAAGCGTGCGCCAGGCCCTGCGCCGCGACCTGCCCGTCGTCCCGGCCCCCGGCGGGACGCCGGCGGGCGATCCGAGGGCGGAGTGGGCGGCATACGTGCTGGACACTCCCGGGAGCACCGGGACCTCGCCCCGGCAGCGGCTGCGCGCCGGCGGGCGGATCACGATCGCCGAGCTGGAACGGCACATGGCCGGGCTGCGCCCGCCGGTGGCCGCCCGCGGCCATCTGGAACTCGACGTGGCCGACCGCCAGCCCGGCGACGGCTGGCGGGTTCCGGCGGCGGTGGCCGCGGTGCTGCTGGACGATCCGCGCGCGGCCGAGGAGGCCGCCGAGGCCACCGAACGACTGGCCGGCGAGCCCGCGTTGTGGGAGCGGGCGGCCCGGGACGCACTCACCGACCCGGTCCTGGCGGCGGCCGCGAGAGACTGTTTCATGACGGCCTACGCGGCGCTGACCCGCCAGGGCGTCTCCCGCGAGTTGCGCGACGAGGTGGCCGGGTTCACCGAACGATACGTCCACCGCAACCGCTGCCCCGCCGACGACGTCCTGGACCGAGCCACCGCCCAGTCCTAGGACCACCCGTCCGCTTTCCCTACCGGGGTCTCGATGGTGGCGGTGGCGCGGGTGTGGGTTCGTTCGCCCTGACGTCCGAGCAGGGCGAGGACCTCGGCCGGCTGCGGGCCGGCGGTGCCGAACCAGTGCGGTACCCGGGTGCCGAACTCCGCGGCTTCCCCTTCGTCGAGAACGGCGAAGCCTCCTTCGGCGAGATCGGCGCGGCCATCGCCGACCGGCTCGGCCTCGGCCCGGTCCAGCCGTGGAACCTCACCGACGCCGGCCGGGTCCGGGGCGAAGGCTTCGCCCGTTTCGCTCTCGGGGCCGACAGCCGCGTCCGCGCCGTCCGGGCCCGGCGACTCGGCTGGACACCGCGACACGCCTCCGCCGGAACCTGGATCCGCGACAGCATGCGGATCAGCTGACCGCCTGCGCCGTCGGGCAGGCCCGGGCCAGGGCGAGTGGACGATCCGCCTCAACCGCGACAGCCGTGGACCCGACAGCCGTGAACCCGACAGCCGTGGATCCGACAGCCGTGGAGAGAACCGGGGCCGTGGCGGGGCTGCCCACCCGTACCGGCAGATGGAGGTTTGTCAGGGTTTGACCAGCTTCCACCGCGAAGCGTTCGGCGGCGGCTATGGCGGCCCGGACCGTGTCGTGGCGTTCGCCCGGCTCGACCCGGCGTGTGGCGGCCAGACTGGCCCTGAGCTGCAGCATTCTGGCTATGCATTCATCGAAGTGGGTGATCATCTCGTCGTGCACGGGGAGTCCCTTCGCCGCAGGGCGTGCCGTTCAGCCTAAGGGTCTTCATGGCACCGGGAGGACCTCTTCTGTTTACCGCATGTTTCCGGTCGTCTTTCAACCAGAAGGTTGACACCCGCACCCGAAGACGCCTACCGTTACTTTCAACCGACAAGTTGAAACGAGGGTCCGATGACGATGTCGCAGGTGTTCGCCGCACTGGCCGACCCGACGCGGCTCGACATGGTGATCCGCCTGTCCGACGGTGACAGCACGGTCAGCCGGCTCGCCGAGCCGTACCGGATGTCGCTGCAGGCGGTCTACAAACACCTGCGCGTCCTGGAGGAGTCGGGTCTGGTGACCCGGCCGCCGGGGCCGCAACCCCGCGCGGTGCACCTGGAGACGGAGGCGTTCGACCTGATGCAGGCGTGGATCGAGCGTTACCGCCGCCGGGCCGAGGAGCGTTACACCCGACTGGACGAGCTGCTGAAGAGGGAAAACGAGAAATGACGAACATCGAAGCCGACAAGAACGTGCCGGTCATCCGGATCACCCGGGACTTCACGGCCACCCCGGCGCAGTTGATGCGCGCACACACCGATCCGGAGCTGTTCGTGCAGTGGGTCGGACCGGATTCGATCACCAGCAAGGTCGACTACTGGGATGCCCGCACCGGCGGCAGCTGGCGTTACGTGTCGAGCCGGGACGACGACGAGTTCGCCTTCCACGGCTCGTTCCACGAGGTGGGCGCGGACCGGATCGTCCAGACGTTCACCTGGGAGGGGCAGCCCGAGGGGGTCGCCCTGGAGACGATGTGGTTCGAGGACCTCGGCGACGGGCGGACCCGCATGCACACGCAGTCCCTGGTCGACAGCTTCGAGGGCCGGGACGCCTGGCTTCAGAGCGGCATGGAGGTCGGCGTCAACGAGGGGTACGCGAAGCTCGACCGTCTGGTGGCCGACGGCCGGATCTGATCGGTCTCCTCGTGCCGGGCGAGCACCGTCCGCACATCGAGCAACAGGTCGATGCGCGCGGACTCGCCCCGACGCCGGAGGGCGGCCAGTTCCCGGTCGACGGCGTGGACGGTGAGCCGCAGTGGGTTCGGCGCCGGGTCGAGTCGCCGGTTGAGGTAGTTCCGGATCCACTTGATCACGGAACTACCCATACCCCGAAGATCGATGGATCAAGCCGGGAAAAGCTGATCGAAAACCGCGCCCCGATCGAACTGCATGGCGTGTGCCCGGGCCCGTGTCTCCAGATCGGAGCGTTCGGCGGCGGACATGTCCAGGACCACCCGGTCCACCGCGTCGGCCAGCGCGTGGATGTCGCCGGCCTCGACGATGACGGCGGCGTCGCCGACCGCTTCGAGCACTCCCCCGGTGGTGGTCGTGATGATCGGCCCACCCCCGGCCAGGGCCTTCTCGGCCAGGGCGATGCCGAACGTCTCGACGAAGTCCGGCTCCGGCTTGGTGGGCAGCGCGTAGGCGGCGCACCCGGCCATCAGCAGCGGCTTCTCGTCGTCGTCCACGTCGTCGAGGAAGATGATCCGGTCGTCCTCCTTGGCCATCGCCCGCACGTGTTCCAGGGCCGGCCCGGTCCCGGCGACGACCAGCTTCACGTCGTCCCGGCAGCGCATCTGCCCGTACGCGATGACCAGGTCGTAGATGCCTTTGGCCCGGGCCACCCGGGACAGGAAGAGGACGTACTTGTCCCGTTCCAGCCCGCGGCGTTTCAGGGCGGTGTCCACCGCCGAGGGATCCAGGTCCAGGAACGCCGACGCGTCGATCGGCGGATAACTCACCGTGACCCGTGACCGGCACTGATCAGCGAACGTGGTTCCACAGTGGGCGTCCACCTCGACCGCCGAGGCGATGATCTCGTCCCGGGTGTACTCCGAGACCGCCACCACCTCGTCGCTGGCCAGGAAGGTGGTGAACAGGACCATGGCCGCCCCGAAGCGGCCCTCCCGCAGGCAGGACTTGATGACGTTGGTGACGTCCGAGCCGACCGCCTTGGCGACGGTCCGCACGTCCGGGTCGAGTCCGGCGGCCCGGACCGCGGTCACCGCGTCGTTGATCACCTGGGTGTGGGGTACCAGGTACATCGACAGGCAGACCGTGGGCACGTCCTCGGCGAGCAACTCCACCAGCCGGCCGGTGAGCCCGGCGAGGTGGCGGCCGTCCGGCACCCGGTAGTCGCCGACCGCCTCGGGGCGCTCGACGGTGATGCCGGGGCTGTACGGCAGCAGCCGGTCCAGGGGTTTGAGGGGCAGGCCGGCCGCCTGTAGTGCGGGGATGGGCCAGGTGAGCAACCGGACGTCGTCGAAGCCCCTGGTCAGGGCGACCTCGGCGAGGTTGCGGGCCTCACCGGAGTGGCCACAGATGACCGGGTCGGCGCGTACCGCGATGACGAGTCGGCGGGTGGGTCGGCTCATCTTTGTTCCTTAGGGTGGGGATCGGAGAGGGATGGCGGCCGATTCCCGTGCCCCCAGTCGGAGGGTTCGGGCCCGAGCCGCAGGTGCAGCCGTCCGCCGTGATGGACGTCGGCCGCGGTCAGGTGGGTGGCGTGCAACGGCCTTCCGTTGAGGGTCGCGGACTGTACGTACTGCGGCGCCGGATCCCGGTCGATGCCGTCGACACCGATCGGGGACTCCCGGAACCCGCTGGTCTCGATGACGAATTCGCCGCCCTCGACCTGCATGGTGGCGCGTTCGAACGCCGGAGTGTTGACCAGGAACATGTTCTGTCCGGCGACCGGGAAAAGTCCCAGCGACGCCCAGACGTACCAGGCGCTCAGGCCCCCGGAGTCGTCGTTGCCGGGCAGGCCGCCCGGTCCGGTGCCGAACTGCCAGGTCAACGCCGAGTTCAAGATCTCCGCCGTACGGTCGGGGCGCCCCGCGTAGTGGTAGGCCCAGGGGACCTCCATGTCGGGTTCGTTGTTCAGCCCCTCGAACCGGTTCAGCGCGTAACCGGCGGCCATCTCGATCGGGTCCGGACCGCGGCCCGGCTGCTTGACCGGTTCACACCCGTACCCGAAGAAGCGGTCCAGCATCCGCGCGAAGGCGCGGTCTCCCCCGGCCAGCTCGATCCGCCCGGCCATGTCGTGGATCAGCCGGAACGAGTAGTTCCACTTGCCGCCCTCGTAGAACTCGGAGTCCTTGAGCAGTCCGGTGGCCGGGTCGAAGGCGTTGATCCAGCCCTGGCTGCGGCGTTCCAGGTCGGCGGCGAGCCGGTGGTCGTTGAGGGCGCGGGCCACCTTGGCGGTGCAGTGATGGGCGTACGCCAGATCCAGGGTGTGCGTGATCGGGTGCACCACGCCGTGTTCCCAGAAGTCCTCGCCGTACAGCCGCCGCAGGTCGTCGACCATGTGCACGAGTGCCCAGGTCCAGTCGATGCCCGGCCGTTTGAGGGCGTGCGCGTCCGCCAGGGCGGTGTGCGCGAGGGCGCTGGCCTGCCGGAAGAACCGGTCGGCGCCGCGGGCCATCCGGTAGCCGATCGGGAAGTTGCCCTCCTCCTCGCAGACCCGGATCAGGGACTCCAGCATGTCGCCGTAGCGGTCCGGGGCGATCGCCGACAGCAGCGGCATCTGGGTCTTGTAGATGTCCCACATGGTGCAGACGTCGAAGGCGTACGGGCCGGGGTCGGGCCAGTTGGGGCTCTCGTCGTCGGCGATGCACGGCTTGATCAGCGAGTGGTAGAGCGCGGTGGCCATCACGGTGCGCCGGGCCGGGGTGCCGCCGTCGACCTGGATCCGGCCGAGGTGGTTGCGCCAGCTGGCCCGGGTGCGGGCCTTCACCGTCTCGAACGCGCTGTCCCCGGCGGCGCCGCACTCCCGTTCCAGGTTGGCCCGCGCCTGGTCGCAGCCGCGCAGCGAGAAGCCCATCCGGACCTCGATGGTCTGCCCGGCCCGGGTGGGGCCCATGAACAGCATGCCGAACGGGCGCAGCGTGGTGTGCCGGATGCTGTCGAAGTCGAGGCGGGTGCCGCCCGGGATGAGCCGCCTGTCGTACCAGAGCATCTGCCGCCAGCCGGGGCTCTCCACCTCGATGAAGACCGACAGCGGGATGCCCTCCATCACCACCGTGCCCTGGGCGCGGCCGTGGCCCATGCTCTCGGCCTGGGCGCGCAGCGGGATGGTCCGGCCCAGGTCGATGCCGAGGCCTCCGCAGGACAGGTCGACGACGACCCGGGCGCTGTGGTGGTCGGGGAAGGTGTAGCGGTGGACCGCGACCTTCTCCCCCACGGTTATCTCGCAGCGCACCCCGGTGTCCAGGTTCGCCGCGTAGTAGCCGGCCTCGGCGCGCTCGTCCTCCAGCGGCCAGGACTGGCCCAGGTCGTCGAGCGGCTGGACCATCGGGGTGACCCGCACGTAGTTGTAGTACTTGCGGATCGCGCCGGTGCCGGACTGCTGGAAGTGCGTGAACCCGGAGGCCTGCAGCCGGTCGAACATCTCCTCCGGCACGCCCTCGGTGTTCTTGGCGTACCTGCCGTATCCGGTCGGGTACGCCCCCGAGTAGGCGCAGGCGGAGACCATGCCCAGCGGCGAGGTGGCCCCCGGGTGGGTGTTGCCCACCTGGGGTTTCGGCCACCACCAGGTAGCGGCGAGACCGTGTGCGCGAGGCAGATTGGTGGCCGCGGTTCCGATGAAAGGATCAACGTTGTCAAGGATGGCCGGACTCTAACCGGCGACGGCCGTCCCCATGGTTTCGTCCAGGTGAACTCCCTCGAAGGTGCTTCGTTCGAGGGAATTCAGGAGCAGGGTCTCGAACTCCGGCGCGGGCAGCGGCCGGCTGAAGAAGTACCCCTGCACGGCCGGGCAGCCGGCCGCCCGCAGCGCCTCCCAGTCGGCCTTCTCCTCGACGCCCTCGGCGATCGTGGACATGCCCAGTGACCGGGCCAGCCACAGCACACCCTCGATGATCGAGGCCTTGCGGGCGTCCTCGGCCAGGCCGGCCACGAACGACCGGTCCAGCTTGACGATGTCCGCCGGCAGGGACTTGAGCCAGGTCAGCGAGCTGTAGCCGGTGCCGAAGTCGTCCAGGGCGATCCGGACACCGAGCTCCTTGAGGGCGTTGAGGCGCTCACCGACGTCGACCGCCGAGGACAGCAGCGCGGTCTCGGTGATCTCCAGGACCAGCCGGGACGGATCAAAACCGGGCAGGCCGGCCAGCACGCTCGCGACCATCGGCACGAAGTCCGGTTCGGCCAGCTGGCGCGGGCTGACGTTGACCGACACGTAACCGAGCCGGTCCGACCACTGCAGCAGGTGCTCGACGGCGGTACGCAGCACGTGCTCGCCGAGCGGGACGATCAGGCCGGTCTCCTCGGCGGCGCCGACGAAGTGGAACGGGCTGAGGATCTCGCCGCCCGGGGTACGCATCCGGACCAGCGCCTCGGCCCCGGCGATCTTCCCGGTCGCGGTGTCGACGACCGGCTGGAACCAGACCGGCAGGGTGTCCCGCATGTCGCCGGCCAGGGCCACGCGCAGACGGGACTCGGCCGCGATCTTCTGCTGTACGGGTACCCGCAGCTCGTCGGAGTAGACCTGGATGCGGTTGCCGCCGGCGCGTTTGGCCGCGTACATCGCGGTGTCGGCGGCGAGCACCACGTCCTCGGCCGGAACCGGGCCGCACGCGGTGGTCACGCCGACGCTGACGCTCACCGGCACGGTGGCCAGCAGCGGCTCGACGAGCGCGGCGAGGATGCCGTTGCCGACTCGCAGCCCGGCGCCGGCCGAGCCGCGCAGCGCGACGATGAACTCGTCACCGCCGAGACGGGCCACCAGGGCGCCCTCCGGGACCACCGTGGAGAGCCGGCCGGCGAGGGCGCGCAGCACGTCGTCGCCGGTGCTGTGCCCGCTGCCGTCGTTGATCGACTTGAAGCGGTCGACGTCCAGGTAGATGACGCTGACCGGATCGGCGCTGCCGTCCAGCAGCTCGGCCAGGTCGTGCTCGAACGCCTGCCGGGACAGCAGCCCGGTCAGCGAGTCGTGCCGGACCTGGTACTTCAGCTCGGCCTCGTGGTCACGGACCTCCGTCACGTCGAGGCAGTGCACGAAGATCAGCCGCAGTTCGCCATCCGGGCCGTAGAGGCCTGTCGCGTGGTTCTGCACCCAGATCAGCGAGTCGTCGTCGGTCCGGTGGTACTGCCTGGTCACGGTGACCGGCTCCCGGGTCTCGGTCAGCAGGCGGGTGACCCGCGGCAGCCCCTCCTCGACCGCGCGCAGCGGAAGGTCGTGGACGGAGAAGCCGGCCGGCAGCTCGTCCGGCAGGCGCAGCCACTCCCGGTAGGCGCTGTTGGTGCGCAGGATCCGCCCGTCCGGTGCGAACATCACCATCGCCACCGGGGTCTCGTCGAAGGCGACGCTGAGCTGGGCCTGGCTCTCGTCCAGGTTCTCCTGCGCGCGCTTCTCCTCGATCTCGTTGAAACGCCAGGCGACCAGCTGGAACGCGGCGGCGGCGAGTACCGCGGCGCCGTGCAGCACGGCCCAGAGCAGCGGGTGGAGCTCGGCCTGGGAGTGGCCGAAGACGTGGTCGTACTGCACCGTGCCGAAGCCGGCGTGGTGCAGCACGGTGGCGACCAGGAAGCCGCCGAACGGCACCCAGTCCCGGTAGAGCGCGAGCGCGGCGACCGCGATGAAAAAGGTGAAGTGGGCCTCGGTGAGCCCGTCGCAGAGCGCGACGAACCCGGCGCACGAGACCGCGGCGCCGAAGGAGACCGCGACCGAGCGTGGCCGGCGGCCGTGCAGCAGCCGGGCCGCGACCAGGCAGGGCAGGACGATGGCGTCGGTGATGAGCAGCGCGTCCACGCTCTCGCCACCCTGCCAGAGGCCCACCAGGGTCAGGAACACCATGAAGACGGCGAGCAGCAACGTCAGCAGCCGGTGCCGGCCCGCCCAGTCCTCGTCGTTCAGCCCTCCACCGGTCGGAAACCGGTCACGGAGCCGAGTCATCCACGTCGCCACGAAGGAATCATCGGCCACCGGGCATGGCTACGGAAGCATGACCGGGGAGTAGGTCAGGTGCGAAGCACCGCCGCCAGCGCGACCAGCAGACGCTCAACGTCGTCGATGTCACTGCCCAGCCCGAAACTGATCCGCAGCAGGCCCCGGGTCTGTTCGCACGATCCGGTCTCGCCGGTGGCGGTCAGACGTCGGACCAACGGGTGGGCGCAGAACTGACCGGCGCGTACCCCGATGTTGTGCTCCTGGCCCAGGCGCCGGGCGACCTCGGCCGGATCGTGGCCGGGCAGGTCCAGCGAGACGATGCCGACCCGGGGCTGGTCCGGGCCGAAAACACTGACCTCGGACGCTTCCGGGATCGCCGCCAGGCCGTCGCGCAGCCGGGCCAGCAACAGCTGCTCGTGCTGGTGCAGGGCGAACCGGTCGGTGGCGGCCAGCGCCTCGCAGACCGCGGCGATCGCGACGGCGCCCAGCAGGTTCGGGGTGCCGCCCTCGTGCCGGGCCGCGCCGGTCGCCCACACCAGGTCGCCGAGGCGGTCACCGACGGCGGCGCTGGCGCCACCACCGGCCAGGTACGGCTCGGCGGCGTCCAGCCAGTCGGAGCGGCCGGCCAGCACCCCGGCGCCGAACGGGGCGTACAGCTTGTGCCCGGAGAAGGCGATCCAGTCCGCGCCCAGGTCCTCCAGGTCGACCGGGCGGTGCGGGGCCAGCTGGGCGGCGTCGACGACCACCCGGACGCCGTACGAGTGGGCCACGTCGGCCAGCTCGCGCACCGGCCACACCTCGCCCGTCACGTTGCTCGCCCCGGTGACGGTGAGCACGGCCGGGCCGGCCAGCCCGTCGAGCGCCTCCTTGAGCACGGTGACCGCCTCGTCCGCCGACGACGGGGTGGGCAGGCGCAGCGGGTTCGGCCAGGGCAGCAGGTTGGCGTGGTGCTCGCCGTCGAACTGGACCGTGGTGGTGCCCTCGGGCAGGGCGCGGGCCAGCAGGTTGAGGGCGTCGGTGGTGTTCCGGGTGAAGATCACGGTGTCGCCGGGGCGGGCGCCGACGAACTCGGCCACCACGTCACGGGCCAGTTCGTAGGCGAGGGTGGACGCCTGGGACCGGATGCCGGTGCCGCGGTGCACGCTGCCGTACCGCGGGAGAAGCTCCTGGACCGCCGTTGCCGCGGCCTCGATACAGGGGGCCGACGCGGCGTAGTCGAAGTGAACGAAGTCACTGTCGTCGGAGATGACAGCAAGGGACGAAGATGGCATGACCGCGCCTCCACGGGTTCGCCGTTTGCCGATGTCGGGCGACATCGGCCCGGTCCTCACCCGGGGCACCCCATCGCGAACGCAAGGGTTGCCGGCCAGCAAGCCGGGGCTTTCCGCTGGCACTCATGACCTGGTCCCGACCGTAGCAGATCTCACGAGCCCGGCCTATATCCCACACGCAAAGTAGGGATTACTGTCACTGGTATGACGATCACGTTCCAGGAGCAGTGGGACCAGTGGCACGCCGCCCACGAGAAACGGCGCGCCGACCCGCACGGCTTCCTCGCCATCACCGGCCTGCACTGGCTGACCGGCGACCCGCAGCGCTTCGACGGCGCGCCCGGCGCGTGGAGCACCGGGCCGGACGGGGTCACCGTGGTCCTCGATGAGGGTGAGTCCCTGTCGCTTTCTGATCAGGTCATCACCGGCACCCACACCTTCGACCCGATCGCCGAACGTGCCGACATCACCGTCACTTTCGGCGACGCTGCGCTTCCCATCAAGATCGAGATCGCCAAGCGCGGTGGGTACGACGTGGTCCGCCCCCGGGATCCGGCCAGCCCCGTCCTCGCCGCGTACACCGGGACGCCCGCCTTCCCGGCCGACGAGAAGTGGCAGGTCACCGGGCGGTATGTGCCGTTCGACGAGCCGCAGCCGACCACCGTCGGGTCGGTGGCCGAGGGCATCGAGCACGTCTACGAGTCGCCCGGCCGGATCGAGTTCGAGCTGGCGGGTTCACCGCGGTCACTGATCGCGTTCAACGGCTACGCCCCCGGCACACTCTCCGTGCTGTTCACCGACGAGACGTCCGGGCTGACCACGTACGGGGCCAACCGCTCGCTGGTGATCGACGCGCCCGCCGCGGACGGCACGGTGACCGTCGACTTCAACCGGGCGGTGAACCTGCCGTGCGCGTACACCGAGTTCGCCACCTGCCCGCTGCCGCCGGCCGGCAACCGTCTCGCCGTGGCCGTCGAGGCCGGCGAGAAGAAGCCGGGCGTCTAGACCGGCGAGAAGCCGGGCGTCCAGGTCGGGGAGAAGCCAGGCTAGATTTCGTCGCATGGACGACCTGATCGAGCTGCTCTCGATCCCCTCCACCGCCGACCGCCCGGACGACCTGCGGCGAGCACTCGATCTGGTGCTCGCCCTGGTCGGCCCGGGTTTCGAGGTGCGCCGCTTCTCCTCCGGCGGCAAACCCAGCGCCCTCGTCGCCACCCCCGGCCGGCCGCGGGTCATCCTCAACGCGCACCTCGACGTGGTCCCCGGTTCACCCGCCCAGTTCACACCCGAGATCAACGGCCATCGGCTGTACGGGCGGGGAGCGCACGACATGAAGGCGGCCGCCGTGGTGATGGCGTCGGTCTTCCGGGACGTGGCCCCGAAACTGCCGTTCCCGATCGCCCTGCAGCTGGTCACCGACGAGGAGGTCGGCGGTTTCGACGGCACCGGCCACCAGGTGGCGCAGGGTGTCCGGGCCGATTTCGTGGTCATCGGCGAACAGAGCGACCTGCGGATCGTCGCCGAGTCCAAGGGCATCGCCCGGGTCCGGCTGACCGCCACCGGCCGGACCGCGCACGCCGCGTACCCGTGGCTCGGCTCGAACGCGGTGCTGACCGTGCTGACGGCGGTCCAGCGCCTGGTCGACCGCTATCCGGTGCCGGCGTCCGAGGAGTGGGTGACCACGGTCAACGTGGCCCGCGTCGACACCCCGAACACCACCGCCAACGTGGTGCCGCACGCCGCCGGGGCGCTGCTCGACATCCGGTTCCCGCCGTCCGATCCGGACTTCGCCGGCCGTACCCGCCAGCAGATCGCCGACCACCTGCGCACGGTGACCGGCCTGGAGGTGCGGGTTCGCGTCGACTCGCTCGGCGCCCCGCACTGGGCCGACCCGTCCGGGCCTGAGTTGCGGCTACTGCAGACGGCCGCGCGGACCGTCGGTTACAGCGGGGCCCTGCTGCGCAAACACGGCGCCGCGGACGGCCGCTTCTATTCCGCGGTGGGCACCGACGCCGTCATCTTCGGTCCCGGCGGCGACGGGCAGCACGGCCCGGAGGAGTACGTCGATCTGCGCACCCTTCCCCCGTACCGCGAAGCCCTGACGAACTTCCTGTTCTCCCTGGTCTGAGCCGCGCCCGGTGGGTCAGGCGGCCAGGGAGTGGGTGGCCCGGGCGGTCAGGGCATGCTCGATGCGGGCTGCCACTCCCCGCAGGTGGGGGCGGCGTTCCGGGTCCACCCGGGCGTTCCAGGAGCAGGGGCCCTGGCGTAGCAGCATCTCCGCGTAGCGGGACTCGGTGTCCACCCGCAGGCCGGTCGGGCCGGTCGTCTGGTCGGCGTATGTCAGGGCGTCGGCCATCGGGCTGCGCTCGTCGGGGAACGCGGACAGTTCCGCGGCCAGGCCCCGGGCCGCGCCCACGAATCGGGCTCCGGAATGGTAGGCGACCAGGCCGGCGATGCGGGCCGGCCAGCCCTCGGCGCTCAGGTGCACGGCGCCGTCCAACGGGTGGAAACCGGTCAGTGCGATCGTCTCGGCGTAGCCGATGTCGTGCAGCCAGGCGGCCGTCACCAGGATGTCCGGGTCCAGGTCCAGGCGGGCGGCCAGCTCGGCGGCCCGGGCCGCCACCCCGGCGGTGTGTTTCCAGCGGTTACCGCTGTCACCGATCAGTTCCTCGGCAACGCTCCGGGCCAGGTCGGCGCGGGTGAACAGAACAGCGGTCATGGGCGAAGGCTACGTCTCCGCAGGTTAACAACGGACCAACAACCGATGGCCGCTGTCCGAAACTGATGTCCGGCGGGTCAGGACTGGCGGACCCGCTGGGACGGGACTCCGGCGGCGTGCAGCTGGGCCGCCAGGGCGCGGTTCGGGTTGTGCACGAAGACCGCCACCTGATGGTCGTCGCCCAGGTCGCAGGCGGCCACCACGGAACCGAGGTTGATCGGGTCCAGGTCCCGGACGTCGGCCAGGTCGACTATCAGGCGGAGCGGGCGGACACGGCGGACCGTGTGCACCAGGAGTTGCCGGAGTTCCACCGCGTCGTCGGGACCGACCGAGCCGTGTGGCTGAATGACCACACTGCCGTCGGAACTGGTGTTCACCTCTAGTAACGCGCCACGCATCGGACTGCCTCTCGTTACCGTGCGTTCAGCTGTCTGCCCACCATAGGTGCGGCACCGGAGCGCCCCCGCACAACGACCGGTGTCCATCAGGTGAACGATCGACTTCGAGTGATGATCGTCATCATGGGACGACGACCCCAATGAACCCATCACCTTGATAGGTGTTATGGGTGAAACGAGGTCCCACCCTGCTGGCCCTGCTCCGCGGCGCCCGCGCCCACCCCGGCCCGGCATCGGTCGCCACGGTCACCGGGCTGCTCAACGGCGCCACCATGGTGGCCGGCGCGGCCGCCGTCGGCTGGGCCACCGACCACGTGGTGATCCCGGCGCTGTCCGGCGAGCGTGTCCCGCCGGGCGACTGGTGGCTGAGCACCCTGTTCGTTCTCGGGGTGTCGGCGGTCCGCTGGAGCACCATCTTCGTCCGGGGAGTCGCCACCGGCCGGGTGCAGTACCGGGCCCAGGCCGACACCCGCCGGGCCGTCGCACACCGCTATCTCGAGCTGGACCTGCCCTGGTTCCGGCACCGCTCCCCCGGCCGGCTGCTGGCGCACGCGATCTCCGATGTGGACGCGCAGTGGTCGCCGATGCAGTTCGCGTTCTTCGCCTGCGGCATGGTCTTCATGCTGCTGCTGGCGCTCACCGAACTGTTCCTGCGGGACGTGTCGCTCGGGCTGGCCGGGCTGGCCCTGGTGGTGTCGGTGTTCACGCTGACCGCGGTCTACCAGCGGCTGCTCACGCCGCGGGCCCGGGAGATGCAGGAGGCGCGCGGGCTGGTCGCGGCGGTCGCCCACGAGTCGATCGAGGCCGGGCCGGTGGTCCGCAGCCTGGGCCTGATCGATGCCGAGGACGCCCGGTTCACCGCGAACGTGCAGCGGCTGAAGCGGGCCGACATGCGGATGGCCGCGGTGAGTTCGGTCTTCGACCCGCTGCTGGAGTTGTTACCGACCGCGACGGTGCTGTTGGTACTGGCCGTGTCGGCGCCCCGGGTCGCTTCGGGTGAGCTGTCGGTCGGTGATCTGGTCGGGGTGATCTATCTGCTGATCACGGTGTCCATTCCGCTGAACGTGATCAGCCGGTTCCTGTCGATGCTGCCGATGTCCGGCGCCGGCCTGGAGCGGGTCCGGTCCGTTCTGGACAGTACGGAGGTCACCGCATACGGGACCGCTGATCTCCCGGGTGACGGGCCGCTGCGGGTGGCGACGAGCACCGGGCTGACCCTGGAGCCGGGCACCGTCACGGTGGTCGTCGGCCGGGTCGGATCGGGCAAGACGACCCTGCTGGAGTTGGCCGGTGGCCAGCGCGTTCCGGCCGGGAGAACGGTGTGCTTCGACGGCGTCGACGTCCGTTACCTGGCCCGCGGCGTGGTGGCGGCGAACGTGGCGGTGGTGTCCCAGGACCCGTTCCTGTTCGCCGAATCGATCCGCGCCAACCTCGAACTCTCCGGCCACCCCTCCGCCGAGGCGAGAGACACCGCAGAGGTGGAAGAGGCGGCTGGGAGACGGCCGTATGACGAGGGCGAGATCTGGGGGGCGCTGGAGCTGGCCGCCGCGGACGAGGTCGTGCGGGAGTTGCCGGGTGGGCTGGACACCGTGGTCGGGGAACGCGGCGCGACTCTGTCCGGTGGGCAGCGGCAGCGGCTGTGCATCGCGCGGGCCCTGCTGCGCCGGCCCCGGTTGCTGCTGCTGGACGATGCCACGTCCGCGCTGGACTCGCGGGTGGAGCGGGAGGTTCTGGGCCGGATCCGGGACTCCGGGCGGACCGTGCTGATGACCACGAACCGCCCGGCCGCGGTGGCGATCGCCGACCGGGTGGTGCTCGTCGAGGCGGGCCGGATCGCCGCCACCGGCAGCCACGAGGAGCTGATGGAGATCGACGAGTACCGCCGCCTGATCACCGCCTACGAGCACGGGCAGGAGGCCGCGGGCGATGACCGTACCCAGCTGGCTCGTTAAGGTCCTGATCCTGGCCCTGCTCGCCGGAGCGGGACGGATCATCGCCCCGCTGACCGTGCAACGGGTGATCGATTCCGGTCTGGCCACGCACACGGTGGGCCCGGCGATCACCGTCGGCGCGGCGGCCGTGCTGGTCGCCGGGGTGTCGTCGATGCTGCTCAACCGGGGTCTGCAGGAGCGGGCCGAGACCACCGTCGCCGGGCTGCGGCGGGCCGGGCTGCGCCGGGTGCACGAGATGGCGGCGAGCCGGGCGGACCGCACCCCGGCGGCCGATCTGGTGTCCCGGCTGACCTCCGACCTGGACCAGATGACGACGTTTCTGCAGGGCGGCGGCATCCAGCTGGTCACCAGCACGGCGCAGCTGCTGATCGCCGGGGTGATCATGTCGGTCTACAGCTGGCAGCTGGCCCTGCCGGTGCTGCTGATCGCCGGACTGCTGCTGGCCGGCATGTACCTGATGCAGCGGCTGATCGGCCGGCGGTTCGCCCGGGCTCGCCAGGATCTGTCCGGTCTGCAGCGGGTGGTGGCGGAATCGGTGGCCGGTGCGGCGGTGATCCGGTCCACCGGCACCCAGGACCGGATGCGGGCAAAACTGGACACGGCTGTGGACCGGGCCCGGGACAGCCTGATCCGCACGCTGCCGCCGCTGCACGGCAACGCGTCGTCCGGTGAGATCGCGATCGCCACGATGACCGTGACGGTGCTGCTCGGCGGGGTCTGGTGGGCGCTGGCCGGGGACGGTGCGCCACGGCTGACGTCCGGTCAGGTGGTGGCGATGGTCTTCCTGGTGACGTTCTTCGTGCGGCCGCTGCAGTTCCTGGTGCAGAGCCTGGGCGAGGCGCAGAACGCCCTGGCCGGCTGGCGCCGGGCGAAACAGCTGGTGGAGACGCCGAGCGCGGAGGTCACCGACGGCGTCGCACTACCCCCGGGACCGGTTGCGGTACGCGTGGAGCAGGCCTCCGCGAGATACGGCGACGGCCCACCGGTCCTGCACCAGGTGACGGTGACCATCGAAGCGGGCGAGCACGTGGCGATCGTCGGCCGGACGGGTTCCGGCAAGTCCACGTTCGCCAAGCTGCTGACCCGCCGTCTGGACCCGTCGTCGGGCACGATCCTGCTCAGCGGCGTCCCGCTGGACCGGCTCGCCCCGACGGCCGGCCGGGTGGTGATCCTGCCGCAGGACCCGTTCCTGTTCGAGGGCACCGTGTCCGGGAACGTCCACCGCGGCGACCTGAGCCGAACCGGCGACGAGGTGCTGCGCGTCTTCGACGACCTGGGTCTGCGCGACTGGCTGCACGCCCTGCCGGACGGCCCGGACACCGAGGTCGGGCTGCGCGGCGAGCGGCTGTCCGCGGGCGAGCGCCAGCTGGTCGGCCTGGCCCGGACCGCGCTGGCCGACCCGGACCTGGTGATCTTCGACGAGGCCACCTCGGGCATCGACCCGGCCACCGACGTGGCGGTGCAGGCCGCCCTGGCCACGCTGACCCGGGGCCGGACCACGATCGCGATCGCGCACCGGATGATCACGGCGGAGAACGCGGACCGGGTGCTGGTCTTCGACGCCGGACGGATCGTGCAGTCCGGCCCGCACCACGTGCTGGCCGGGCAGGAGGGCCCGTACCGAAAATTGGTCGAGGCCTGGAACCGCTCGTAGACCTGCCAGCCGTTCGGGCATCCGCCGAATGACCGAACGGCTGCTGGTCACGGCGGGGATGATCTGGTTTCCTCGGGGAGCCCTGAAATCCGACGAAGCGGGACTCATGCTCCGAAAGCTCGCCGCGGCCGCCGTCATGCTCGCGGTCGTCCCGCTCGCTCTGTTCAACAGCAACGGTGACGCCGACGCGGCCACCGCCCTCGCCCCGCAACCGGGCAACTTCACCGGCTACGGCTTCGACGCCTGCACCGCCCCGGCGAGCGCCTCGATGGCGGCCTGGCTGAAGTCGTCGCCGTACCGCGCGGCCGGCATCTACTTCGGCGGCGTCAACCGCGGCTGCACCCAGAAGAACCTCACCGCCTCCTGGGTGCGCGAGCAGGTCACCCGGGGCTGGCGGCTGATCCCGCTCTACGTCGGCCCGCAGGCCAGTTGCACCACGCTGACCAGCAAACGCGTCAAGATCGACAACACGAAGGCGGCCGCGCAGGGCCGGGCCACCGCCGACGACGCGATCCGGCAGGCCGGCGCGCTGGGCCTGTCGAAGGAGAGCATCCTCATCTACGACATGGAGGCGTACCGCACCGACGACGCCGCCTGCCGTGCCGGGGTGCTGAACTTCATGAGCGCGTGGACCGCCCGGCTGCACGACGCCGGCTACTTCTCCGGCTACTACAGCAGCACCTCCTCCGGCATCCGGGACCAGGTCGCGGTCTACACCCAGCCCGGGTACGTCCGGCCGGACTACGTCGACTTCGCCCGCTGGGACCAGGTGGTGACCGTCGCCGACACGGACATCCCGGCCGGCTACTGGCAGCCGAAACGGCGGATGAAGCAGTACCGCGGCGACCACAGGGAGACGTGGGGCGGCGTCACCATCAACATCGACAACGACTATCTCGACGTCGCCCGGCTGCCCGGCAACAAGCTCTCCGACTTCAACCGCAACGGCTGGTCCGACGTGCTGGCCCGCACCTCGGCGACCGGCAACCTGTACGCGTACCCCGGCAACGGCACCGTGCTCACCGAGAGCGCCCGGCTCAAGGTCGGCGTCCACGCGTCGGCGAACGCACTGCTGCGGATGGACCTCAACCGGGACGGGTACGTCGACATGATCGCCCGTACCAAAGCCGGTGCGGTGTACTTCTATCCCGGTCTGAGCAGCGGCAAGTTCGGCAAACGCAAGCAGCTGTACAAGAACTTCAAGCACATGCGCGAGTTGACCGCGATCGGGGACTTCAACAAGGACGGCTATCCCGACCTGCTGGCCGTGCAGAGCAGCAACGGCAACATCTACCTCTACCCGGGGCAGAAGGGCACGAAGTTCGGCAAGCGCAAGGTGCTCGCGTACGGCAACTGGACCACCCGCAGCGAGTTCACCGGGGTCGGCGACTTCGACCGGGACGGCTTGCCGGACCTGGTCATGAAGGTGACCAGCACCGGCGACCTGTACCTCTACCGCGGCAGGGCGGGCGGCTTCCACCCCGGCGTGAAGATCGGCTCGGCCAAGGGCCTGCGGGACATGCTCGGCGTCGGCGACTTCGATCGGGACGGTTACACCGATCTCGTCGCGGTCCGGAGCGCCACCGGCGACCTGATGCTCTTCAAGGGCAACGGCAAGACCCTTTCCGCGGGCGTACGCCTGGCAACCGGCTACAAGGGACGCTCGCCGCTGTTCTGACCGGGCGAGGTGACAGCACCGGGCAGGGTGACGCCACCCGGCAGCGTGAAGGCGACGGTCGTGCCGCCGCCCGGGGTCTCGTCGACCCGGATCGAGCCGCCGTGCCGCTCCACGATCCGCCAGCAGGTGGACAGGCCGATGCCGTGCCCACCGGCGCTGCCGTTGCCGAGCCGGGTGAACATCTCGAACACCCGGCGCCGCTGCTCCGGCGGGATGCCCAGGCCGTTGTCGGCGACCAGGACCGTCCAGTCGCCGGACTCCTCGCGGACCGCGGACACCACCACCCGGCAGTCCCGCTCCGGATCCCGGTACTTGATCGCGTTGCCGACCAGGTTCTGCAGCAGCTGCCGGATCAGCACCGGGTCACCGGCGACCACCGGCAGCCGGCCGGGCGCCTCGACACCCGCCCCGGCGGCCTGCGCGGCCGGGGCCAGGTCGGTGCGCACCTGCTCGAAGATGTCGGCCAGGTCGGTCGGCACCCGGTGCACCGGAGCACTGCCGGCCTGGGCGTAGTCCAGCAGCGACCGGATCAGGTTCTGCATCCGGGTGACCGCGCGCCCGGCCGCCTCCACCCACTGCAACGGCCGCCCGGACACCTCGTCGCCGATCAGCTCCAGGTACCCGTTGACCGCGGTGAGCGGGGCGACCAGGTCGTGGCTGACCGCACCGGCGAAGTTGTTCAGGTCGGTGTTCGAGCGGCGCAGGTCGGTGTTGGCGGCGGCCAGCTCCCGGCGGGCCTCCTCGATCGCCCGCTGCTGGGCGCGGGCGCTCGTCACGTCGTGCATCGCCACCACCGCGCCCTGCGGCATCCCGCCCGGCCCGGACAGCGCCCGGCCGCTGGTGCTGACCTGCATCGGCTCCCGGTCCGGCCGTTTGATGACGATCTCGGCGTCCTTGACACTGCCGTCGTGCAGCGCCCGCAGCAGCGGGATCCGCTCCGGCCGCAGCGGTGTCGTCCCGTCGGTCTCGAAGAGCTGGTACCGCCCGGACAGGTGGTTGACGTCGACGTCCGGGTCGGCGTCCAGCCCGTGCCACTCCCGGGCGGCCCGGTTGAACAGGGTCAGCCGGCCGGACTGGTCGGCGGCCACCACCGCCACGTCGATCGTCGCCAGCAGCGTGTCGGTCCACCGCTGCCGTTCCTCGGCCAGCGCCGCCAGCTCGGCGTTGATCCGGGCCTGCCGGCGCCGCTCGAACAGGGCCAGGATGATCTGGGCCAGGTCGTGCAGGCGGTCGATCTGGTCGTCGTCCAGCTCCCCCGGCTCCAGGTCGAAGACGCAGAGCGAGCCGAGCGCGTGGCCCTCCGGCGTGACCAGCGGGAACGACGCGTAGAACCGGACCCCGGCGAGCACCCCGGTCACCCACGGGTTGTTCCGGAACGTCGGGTCGACACTGGCGTCCTTGACGTACGTGAACTCGCCGCTCTCGAACCGCACCGCGCACATCGAATCCGACCGCGCCGAGTCGCTGCCCTCGAACCCGACGGTGGTGAGCTGGCACTGCCGGTTCTCGTCGATCAGGTTCAGTGTCGAGTGCGGCACCCCGGCCACCGTGGCGGCGACCCGGACCACCGCCTCCAGCTCGTCGCCGGCGGGCGCGTCCAGGAGCCGGTACTCGTGCAGGGCGACGAGACGCAGCCGCTCCCGCTCCGACACCCCCTCGGCCAGATCCACGCCTGACGTATCGGCGACGTCAGCCATGATCTGACGGTTTCCCCGGCAGCGTGACCACCACCGTGGTGCCGCCGCCCAGGGTCTCCCCGATGGTGATCGCCCCGCCGTGCCGTTCGGCGATCCGCAGGCAGCTGGACAGCCCGATGCCGTGGCCCGGCACCGGCACGCCGTCGACCCGGGTGAACATGTCGAAGACCTCCTCACGCCGCTCCGGCGGGATGCCGATGCCGTTGTCGGCGATCAGCACCGAGTCGGTGCCGGCGCTGATGTCGATCCGGCACGGGCGGGACGGATCCCGGTACTTGATCGCGTTGCCGATCAGGTTCTGCAGCAGCTGCCGGATCAGCACCGGGTCGCCGGTCAGCGTCGGCAGGTCGGTCGGCACACTGACCCGGGCCCCGGCGACACCGATGTCCCCGGCCAGATCCTGCAGCACCTGGGCGAGCAGATCACCGAGCGGGACCGGCCGGTGGCGCACCGGGGCGCTGCCCGCCGCCGCGTACCCGAGCAGGGCGTCGATCAGGTCCCGCATCCGCACCACGGCCTGCGCCGCCGACCTCACCCACTCGTCGGTACGCCCGCCCTCGGCCCCGCCCTCCCCCGGATCCAGGTCGCTCAGCAGGTCGAGGTAGCCGCCGACCGCCGCCAGCGGGGCGACCAGGTCGTGGCTGACCGCCCCGGCGAAGTCGGTCAGGTCCGAGTTCGAACGGCGCAACTCGGCGTTCGCGGTGGCGAGCCGGCTGTGCGCCTCCTCGATGATGCGCCGGCGGGTACGTTCGGCGGTCACGTCGTGGATGGCCACCACCGCCCCGTTCACCTCACCGGTCGCCGACCGCAGCGGGGCCGCGTTGGCCCGTACCGACCGGTTCCCGCGGGTCGTCCCCCGGATCACCATCTCCCGGCCACGGACCGCCTCGCCGGTACGCATCGTCACCCGCAGCGGCAGATCCTCGTCCTCGACCGGGGTCTCGCCGTCCGGCTGGAACAGGTGGAACCGTTGCGCCGCCCCGTCCAGGTCGCCGGTCATGTCGACCTCCGGCGGGTGGATGTCCCGGGCCGCCCGGTTCACCATCAGCACCCGGCCGTCCCCGCCGACCGCGACGACCGCCTCGTCGATGCTGTCCAGCACCGTCCGGGTCCACTGCTCGCGGGCCTGGATCGTCTCCTTCAGCCGTGCGGTCAACCGGGCGTTGCGGCGCCGCTCGAAGAACGCCACCACGATCCCGGCCAGGTCGACGAGCCCGGCGATCTGTTCCTCGGAGAGCCGCCCCGGTTCGCTGTCGAAGACGCAGAGGGTGCCCATCACGTGCCCGGCCGGGCTGATCAGTGGCGCCGACGCGTAGAAGACGATCCGGCCCAGCACCCCGGTCACCCACGGGTTGTCCCGGAACACCGGATCGGCGCGGGCGTCCGGCACGTGCACGAACACACCCTCGTGCAGGCGGACCGCGCACATCGCGTCGTCCCGGTCGCACTGCCGGCCCGGGAACCCGACAGTGGTCAGCTGGTACTGCATGCGGTCGTCGAGCAGGTTCAGGGTCGCGGTCGGCACCTTGGCGACCGCGGCCGCCACCCGCACGACGGACTGCAACTCGGCAGCCGCCGGGGTGTCGAGCAGGTGGTACTCACGCAGCTCACGGACCCGCGCCCGTTCCCGCTCCGTGCCCGCCTCAGCCTGGATGCCCACGAGCTACCTATCGGCACCCGGGCGGCGCCCCTGACCGTCAGAACCAACGGCGCCGACGGTAGTGGCCGTGGTGCCGGTAGTGCCCGTGATGACGGTAGTGGCCGTGGTGCGCGTAACCGTGGCCGTAACCGGGGTGCCCGTACTGACCGGGATGCCCGTACTGACCAGGATGACCGTGGTGGCCGTGCGTCCCGTACATCCGGTAGTTGACCTCGCGCAGCAGACCGTCGACCGCCGGGTTGTGCCGGCCGTGGGACATGCGTTGCAGCCTGGACGCGACCATTCCGAGCACGAACCGCTTGACAAAGCCCACCGCACGTCTCCTAAATTCGAGTGCCTGGACTCCAGGGTAAGCCGCCCGCACCACCCCTGACCTGTAACAATCCTGTCAGTCCGCTGTGTCAGAGCCGCTCGAGCTGCTCCTCCAGGTGGAAGACCTGATCCAGGACGAGCATCCCCTCGTCCGGCCGGGCGTCCCCCAGGACCGGGAAGAACTCGGCCATCGCCGCCTGCCAGCGCGCGTTCACCTCGGTCCGGGCCATCGCCGCCTGCGCGCCCACGAAGTCGTCGGTGACCAGGGTGCCGACCAGCAGCCCGTCACCCCGCAGATAGAGCCGGTAGTCCCGCCACCCGGTCTCGTGCAGCGCCTCGAGCATGTCCGGCCAGACAGCGGCGTGCACCTCCCGGTAGGCGTCGAGTTTCGCCGGATCGACCTGAAGGGTGAAGCACACGTGGGTCATGCCGACATCCTGCCCCGCCCGGATAGAACGTTTCAAGACCG
>NZ_BOMG01000102.1 GCF_016862075.1 Actinoplanes couchii
CATAAGCCGGCAGGCATACGAGGCCCGGGACCGTTCCCGGGCCTCGTTATGCTGACGCCACATTTGGTACGGAACTAGGGGTGGCTTGGTGCGCACGACCGTGCAGGATGTCGCGCGTGCGGCCGGGGTGTCGGTGTCGACGGTGTCGCGGGCGCTCACCGGCGGAGCGGTCAGCCCGTCGACGCGCGAGGCGGTCGTCGCGGTGGCGCACCGGCTCGGCTACCGGCCCAACCGGGCGGCCCGGGGGCTGATCACCGGGCGTACCGGCAACCTGGGTTTGATCGTCCCTGACCTGCGGAATCCGTTCTTCGCCGACGTCGCCAAGGGCGTGACCGCGCGGGCCCGGGCAGTGGACTGCGGCGTCTTCATCAGCGACACCGACGAGGATCCGGTCGCCGAGCTGGAGGCCGTCGCCACGTTGCGGCACAACACCGACGGCATCCTGCTGTGTTCGCCGCGGTCCACCGACGCGCAGATCCTGGCCGCCGCCGACCCGCAGAACACCGTGCTGCTGCACCGGCGGGTGCCGGGCATGACGTCGGTGGTCGCCGACGTCGCGGACGGGATCCGGCAGGCGGTGCAGCATCTGCGGGCGCTCGGGCACCGGCGGATCGCGTTCGTGTCCGGGCCGGAGGACTCGTGGGCGTCCCGGCAGCGGCTCGCCGGCCTGGCCGATTTCGATCGGGACGAGGAGTTGGTGATCCTGCCTGTCGGTTCGGTGGCGCCGACGTTCGACGGCGGGGTGCACGCGGCCGATCTGGTGCTGGCCGGTCCGGCGACCGCGGTCCTGGCGTACAACGACCTGGTCGCGATGGGGCTGTTGCACCGGCTGGCGGCGCGCGGGGCGGTGGTGCCGGACCGGATGAGCGTGGTCGGCTACGACGACGTCAGTCTCGCCGGGATGAGTCATCCGCCGCTGACCAGCGTCGCCGTGCCGAAGGACCGGGCCGGCGCGATCGGCCTGGACCTGCTGCTCGGCCGGGCCGGCACGGTGACCGCCGTCCACGGCGCCGAGGTGATCCTGCCGACGTCCCTGGTGATCCGCGCATCCTCCGGCCCGGCGCCCGCCTGATCAAAGCGCCTGGCCGAGAAGGACAAGGCCCCAGGACCGAGGCTAAGGAGGCAAGGCCGAAGTAACAATGCCAAGGAGGCAAGGCCGAAGAAGCGGGGCGGCGGCGAGCCCCGCCGGGTGGGTCAGGTGACCGCGCCCAGCTGCCACGGGACGAACTCGTCGCGGCCCAGGTCCAGGTCCTCGCTGGCGGTGGGCCTGCCGGAGGCGACCGCCAGGATCGCCTCGAAGATCTCCTGGCCGGAATCGGTCAGCGACAGAGCGCCGGTGACGATGCCTCCGGTGTCGATGTCCATGTCCTCGCGCATGCGCTGGTAGATCTCCGAGTTCGTGGCCACCTTCAGCACCGGCGCCGGTTTTCCGCCCAGCACCGAACCCCGGCCGGTGGTGAAGACGACGACAGTCGCGCCGCCGGCGACCAGCCCGGTCACCGACACCGGGTCGTAGCCGGGTGTGTCCATGAACGTGAATCCGGTGCCGGTGATCGGCTCGGCGTACTCGTACACCGCGGTCAGGGGTGCCGATCCGCCTTTGGCGACCGCACCCAGGGACTTCTCCAGGATCGTGGTCAGGCCGCCGGCCTTGTTGCCGGGGGACGGATTGTTGTCCAGGGTGCCCCCACCGGCCGACACGTAGGTGTGCCACCAGGCGATCCGGTCGAGCAGCCGCTGCCCGACCTCCTTGCTGACCGCGCGCCGGGTGAGCAGGTGCTCGGCGCCGAACACCTCGGGTGTCTCGGCGAGCACGGTGGTCGCGCCCTGCGCCACGAGCAGGTCGGAGGCGTGGCCGAGGGCGGGGTTCGCGGTGATGCCCGAGTAGCCGTCGGAGCCGCCGCAGTTCAGGCCCACCACCAGCGACGATGCGGGCACGGTCGCGCGGCGGCGTTCATTCAGACGATCCAGGAGGGTACGAATGACCTCGGTGCCGGCGCGCACTGTCGCCCGTACGCCGCCGGTGTCCTGAATGGTGAGTTTCTCGACGATCGTGTCCGAGTCGTCGGGCAGGCCGGCGAGGACCGTGTCCACCCCGATCATCTCGCAGCCCAGCCCGAGGACGAGCAGGCCGCCGATGTTGGGGTGGCTCGCGTAGCCGCGCAGGGTGCGCAGCAGGATCTGGCCGCCCTCGCTGGCCGGGACCAGTCCGCAGCCGGAGTCGTGGGCGAGCGCGACGACACCGTCCACGTTCGGCCAGGCGTCCATGATCGGGCCGCGGAACTGGTCGGCGATCATCCGGGCGGTGCTGGCGGAGCAGTTGACCGAGGTGACGATGCCGACGAAGTTGCGGGTGCCGACCCGGCCGTCGGCGCGCCGGTAGCCCTGGAAGGTGCGGGTCTCGGCCTTCTCCATCGGAATCAAGGCGGTGCCGAACTCATAGGCGTGGTCGACGGCGGCCATGCCGAGGTTGTGGGCGTGCACGTGCTCGCCGGCACGCACGGCGGTGGTGGTGCTGCCGATGACCTGGCCGTATTTGTGCACCGGGGCGCCGGCCGGCAGGTCGCGCAGGGCGATCTTGTGGCCGCGCGGGACGTCGGTCAGCACGGTCAGGTCCCGGTCGTCGAGGCGCAGGGTGTCACCGGCCGGCAGTTCCCGGGTCGCCACCGCGACATCGTCGTTCGCGCGGAGCAGCAGGAGGTCCAGGTGCGTCATCAGCAGTCCTTGACGATTTGCGGGAACGTTTGCAGGGTCCATCCTGACACGACCGGCACCGCGGGGAAACCCGCCGGAAACCCTTGACGGCCATCGAGGCGGATGAAAGTGTGGGAATGCGCTTTCCTGCAGGTGAACTTCTAGATCGAGGTCCTTGATGAAGCGATTCACCCGTCGAGCGGCGATCATCGGAACCGGGGCGATCGCGGCCGCCCACGCCGAAGCGTTGCGCGCCCACGGCGACCGTGTCCAGACCGTCGCGGTCCACGATCTGGCCCTGGACCGGGCCGAGGCGTTCGCCGAGGCCTGGCGGATCCCCAGCGTGCACGCGTCGATCGACGAGCTGCTGGCCAACGAGATCGACCTGGTCCACCTCTGCACACCGCCCTCCACCCACCTGCCGATCGCCCTGCGCTGCCTCGAGGCCGGGGTGACCGTGCTGGTGGAGAAACCGCCCACGCTGTCGCTGGCCGAACTCGATCGGCTGGCCGAGGCGGCGGCGAAGTCCGGGGCGTACCTGGCCACCGTCTTCCAGCACCGGTTCGGCTCCGGCGCCGCCCACCTGCGGGGCCTCGTCGACGCCGGCACCCTCGGGCCGTCGCTGCTCGCCACCTGCCACACGCTGTGGTACCGCGACGACGCGTACTTCCAGGTCCCGTGGCGCGGTAAGTGGGAGACCGAGGGCGGCGGGCCGACCATGGGCCACGGCATCCACCAGTTCGACCTGCTGCTGTCGGTGCTCGGCGACTGGGAGCGGGTCACCGCGATCGCCGCCCGCCGCAGCCGCCCGGTGCAGACCGAGGACGTGTCGATGGCGCTCGTCGAGTTCGCCGACGGCACGGTCGCGTCGGTGGTCAACTCGGTGGTCTCCGCGCGGCAGACATCGTCACTGCGGTTCGACTTCGAAAAGGCCACGATCGAACTCGACCATCTGTACGGGTACAGCGACGCCGACTGGACCGTCACGCCCGCACCCGGATCACCGGACGTCACCTGGCCCGCCGGGACGTCGAAGAGCGGGCACCACGATCAGATCGGGCTCCTGCTCGACGCCCTGGACGCCGGCATCGAACCGCCGGTCAGCGTCGGTGACACCCGCCGGACCATGGAGTTCATCGCCGCGCTGTACGCCTCCGCGGCCACCGGGCAGCAGGTGCGGCGCGGCGACATCAAGGACGGGCATCCCTTCTACGGCAGCATGAACGGAAACCGATGGACCTTCGGGTAGACCACCGCCTGGACCACTCGATCACCGTCTCCGCCGGGGAGGTGCCCATCGCGGAGTACGTCTACCGCCCGGACACCGTGCAGCTGGAGTCGCCGAAGCCCTACCTGCATCCGCTGCGGACCCTGGCCGGGGACGAGGTGTCGCTGTTCCGCCCGCACGATCACGTCTGGCACAAGGGCATCGCCTGGAGTCTGCCGCACGTGGGGGAGCACAACTTCTGGGGCGGCCCGACGTATGTGCACGGCTCGTTCTACGTCCAGAAGCCGAACAACGGCAGCGCCAAGCATGTCGAGGTGAAAAAGCTGGACTTGTCCGGATTTGAGCACGCCCTCGAATGGACGGCGCAGAGCGGCGAACCGGTGCTGACCGAGACCCGCGGGCTGACCTTCACGATCGTTGATCAGACCAGCTGGGTGCTCACCTTCGAGACCAGCATGACCAATGTGTCCGGGGCGACCCTCGCGTTCGGATCGCCGACCACGAAGGGCCGGGAGAACGCCGGCTACGGCGGCCTGTTCTGGCGCGGCCCCCGCTCGTTCACCGACGGCGTGATCCAGTCCCCGGACAAGGTCGGCGGCGACGACCTGCGCGGCACCCGGGCCGAGTGGTTCGCGTTCCGCGGCCGCCACGACGGCACCGGCCGGGCGTCCACCGTGCTGATCGTGGACGATACGGCGAACCCGCACCATCCGCCGCAGTGGTTCGCCCGTACCGAAAATTTCGCCTGTCTCAACCCCGCGCCGTTCTTCAGCGAGGAACTGGACCTGCCGGACGGCGAGACCGTGCGCTTCCGCTACGCCGTCGTGATCGCCTCCGGTGACCACGGCGAATCCGGCACGGCGGCCCTGGCCGCCCACGGCAGGGACGCCCTGGCATGAGCTCGTTCCCCGGCGGGACGTCGGTCACCCGGCTGCAGGTGTACGACGACGGCGGCGGCACCCCGCACCTGCACACCGTCTCCACCGAGGCGTACGTGGTGATCGGCGGCAAGGGCGCACTGCAGACCTTGGACACGTCCGGGTTCCGGGAGACCCCGCTGGCGGCGGGCAGCACCGTCTGGTTCACGCCGGGGGTGATCCACCGGGCGATCAACCACGGCGATCTGCAGGTGGTCGTGGTGATGTCGAACGCCGGGCTGCCCGAGGCCGGCGACGCCGTGATGACGTTCCCGCCCGAGGTGGTCGCCGACCCGGCCCGCTACCGGGAGGCGATCGCCCTCGGTGACGACCCGGCCGCGTCGGTACGCCGGCGCCGGGAGCTGGCCGTCGAGGGATTCGGCCGCCTGACCGCCGACCCGGTCGCGCTCGCCGCGTTCTACCGGGACGCCGCCGCTCTGGTCCGGCCCCGGATCGACGAGTGGCGGCGGATCTGGTCGCACACCGTCGAGGCACAGACCCGCCGGACCTCGGCCATGCTCGACGCCCTGGACCGGGGCGAGTTCCAGCACCTGCGCGACGCCGCGCTGCACGCCGCCGACCCCGATCCGGCGACCGCCTGGGGCATGTGCGGCCACCTGCATCCCCTCGAAGAGATCGGAAAGGGTGACTCATGACCCGTCGCTACGGCATCGTCGGACTCGGACACCGCGCCCAGCTCTACCTCGACGCCCTCGCGGGTGACTGGAGCGACGCCGGCACGGTCGTCGCGCTCTGCGACACCAACCACACCCGGATGAGCTACTACGACACCGGACTGCGGTTGTACGACGCCGCGGACTTCCCGGAGATGCTGGCCGGGATCGACGCCCTGATCGTCACCACGGTCGACGCCACCCACGCCGATTACGTCGTCACCGCCCTGGACGCCGGTGTCGACGTGATCGTGGAGAAGCCGCTGACCACCACCGAGGAGGGCTGCGCGCGGATCGCCGGAGCCGCCGCCCGCAGTTCGGCCCGGCTGATCGTGACGTTCAACTACCGCTACTCGCCGCGCAACTCCGCCGTCCGCGAGGTGCTCGCCTCCGGCCGGATCGGGCAGGTCACCGCGGTGCACTTCGAGTGGCTGCTGGACACCATCCACGGCGCCGACTACTTCCGGCGCTGGCACCGCGAGCACGATAAGTCCGGCGGGCTGCTGGTGCACAAGTCGACGCATCACTTCGACCTGGTCAACTGGTGGCTGGACAGCAGCCCGGCGACGGTGTTCGCGCAGGCGGGGCTGCGGTTCTACGGACCGGACGGCGCCGGGGTGGGCAGCGGGCCGTTCGATCTCGACCTCACCCGGGATCCGCGGCTGAAAGCGCTGTATCTGGACGCCCAGCACGAGGATGGCTACATCCGGAACCGGGACGTGTTCAGCGACGGCGTGACCATCGACGACACCATGTCGGTGCTGGTGCGGTACGCGAATCAGGCGGTGCTGACCTACTCGCTGACCGCGTACGCGCCGCGGGAGGGCTACCGGGTCGCGTTCTCCGGGACGCGCGGACGTCTCGACCTCGAGGTGTCGGAGCGGGCGTGGTGCTCCCCGGACGCCGCCATCGATCCGACCGCGGGCAAGAATGCGGAGGAGACGTACGAGCGGCTCACCGTCCAGGAGCACTGGAAACCGGCCGAGGAGATCGTCATCAAGCAGGGCGTGGGTGGCCACGGCGGTGGGGACGCGCTGCTGCTCGACGACGTGTTCCGCGGCGCCGGGACCGATCCTCTCGCGCGGCAGGCCGGCTGGCGGGACGGTATCCGCAGTGTGCTGACCGGGGTGGCGGCGGACCGTTCGGCGCGCTCGGGTCACCCGGTCCGGTTCATCGCGGACGGGCTGGCGCTCCGAAACGACTGACGGAACGAGTGACGGGGGTGTGGCGGTGCTTGCCATCGCACTGTGCCATCCTTAGCTTCGTGCAAATGAAAATCGCTTTCACTGGCAAAGGTGGCAGTGGGAAGAGCACGATGGCCGCGCTGTTCACGCAGTACCTGCGCACCGCCGGTCATCGTGTCCTCGCCGTCGACGCGGACGTCAACGTGCACCTCGCCCCGCTGCTCGGGGTGACCGCCGACGCCGGCACCGCCCTGTCCCACCCCGACAACACCCGGCGCGTCCGGACCCACCTGCTCGGCACCAACCCGCTCGTCGACGGCGTCGACCACTTCGTCGCCACCACCCCGCCCGGCCCCGGTTCGCACCTGGTCACCCTCGACCCGGCCGACCCGGTGCTGGCCGGCCACGCGACCGCCCTCGACCCGCTGACCCACGTCATGCACGTCGGCACGTACGAGCCCAAGGACATCGGCGCCGGCTGCTACCACGGCCACCTCGCCATCCTGGAGAACCTGCTCTCGCACCTGGACCCGGACAGTGACGGCTGGGTGGTCTGCGACATGGTCGCCGGGACCGACGCCTTCGCCAACTCGCTGCACGCCCAGTTCGACGTGATCGTGGTGGTCGCCGAACCCACCCCGGAATCCGTCTCGGTCGCCCGCCGCTACCTGTCGCTGGCCACCGCGGCCGGGGTCGCCGACGCCGTCGCGGTCGTCGGCAACAAGGTGGCCGACGACGTCGACCTGGAATACCTCACCGAGGAACTCGGGATCGCCCCGATCGGTGTGCTCGGCATGCAGACCGGGCTGCGCCGGGCCCGCCAGGCCGGTGTCCCGCCGCACCCGGGCGACCTCGACGACGCCTCCGCGCTGTCCGCGATCGCCGCGCACGCCGAGATCCGCTCCCTGCCACCCGCGCAGCGCGAGTCCCTGATGCGTACCCTGCACCTGAGACTGGCGAACAAGGGCTGGGTCAGGGCCGCCCACGGCGACGTGACAAGCCAACTGGGCGCCGTCCGATAAAGCCCACCGTAGGTCGCCGCGCGGTCGCTCTACGCGGCTCTACCTTTCGGCCGATCGGGGCTCTGCTCGGAGTGTGATGCGGGACGGGCCGGCGGAAAACGATCATGTGGGTATGCCCGAGATGCAGACCGAGATCCCCGCCTTGCCCGTCCTGGTTCCCCTCACCGCGGTGCTGCTGCTCGCCGCCTGGCTGAGGTTCCGGGGCGACCGGCCGCGCCTGCTGCCCGCCCTCGCCGGCGCGCTGTACCTGCCCGCGGTCGTCGGGGTCACCCTGCTTCCGCTGCAGATCGCCACCGGCATCTACGCGAACCAGGTCGCCTGGTACCAGAAGGCCAGCTACCTGCCGATCATCACGATCGACCCGCTGACGTTCGTACTCAATATCGTCATGGTGATGCCTTTCGGTTTTCTGCTGCCGATGCTGCGCCGGCAGACCTCGATCGCGACCGTCGCGTGGGCCTCACTGGCCCTCAGCGCGACGATCGAACTGACTCAGTTCGCCGCGAACGTTCTGGTCAGCAGCGGCCGGACGCCCGACGTCAACGACCTGATCGCGAACACCCTGGGTGGGGTCCTCGGCTTCCTGGTGTGGCGTGCGACCCGCCGTGTCCTCGAGCCCGCTTTGAGCGCGTGACGGCTTCTCTCGGTAGCATGTTCGCCGATCTTCGGTACGGCTGAGACGAGGCGACATGCGGTGGTTCCGGTTCGGGTCCGACAAGAACGCGGCCGAGCGGGATCCCGGCCGCCAGCAGGAGATCTACCGTGCACTGCAGCAGATGTCCGGGGCTGCACCGGCTCCGGCGCCCGGCGTCTACGGGCGGCCCGCCGGTGGCGGTGCTGTCTACGGCGCACCGGCCGGCGCCGTCTACGGTTCGCCGGCCGCCGGTGGGTTCGCGGAGAAAGCCGCCGAAGCGGTGCGGCTGCTCGACGGTGACGACGGCATCATGGTCGCCTCGGTGGTGCTGCACGAGTACGCCGACGCCGTCCACGCCGCCCTGCTGAACCAGGGTTTCGAAGTGGACCGCCGGCACTACCGGTGGACCTGGGAGGGCGCCGGGCCGCGGCTCCGCTCGCCGTTGCCGGCCGGGCCGACCGGGGCGTTCCACCCGTTCGTGCAGGTGGCCGCGGCGGTCACGGTCGTCGGCTCGCGGGCGAAGCAGGCGGTGAAGGTGGTCGCCGCCGGTCCGCTGCTGACGCACCTTCTGGAGATCCTGGACCTGGTGACCTCGGGCTGGGAGTACGGCGGGGTCCGCGCCGACACCGACCAGGCGACCCTGGCGGACTCGCTGATCCACGCGGCCAAGGAGATCCGGGACGCGATGTCCGACGAGCCGCCGCTGCCGAACCCGGTCCGTGAGCAGATGCGCCGCAACAACACCGTCGACGTCTGGGATCCCAGCGGCACCCGGGTGGTGGGCGGCTTCAACCCGGGCAAGGCGATGCGGGAGTCCCTGCTGGCCTGATCATCTCTGACTTTTCTGACTTTTCGGGCGGCTCGGGTTGCTCCGGCTCGGGTTGCTCCGGCTCGCGGGGGAGGAATCCGCGAACCGGAGCAGGTCTGCCCGAGGCCGGACCCGGGGCGGTTTCCTAGATGCCCGGCGTGGGTGTCTCGCTCGGTGTGGCGGATGCGGTCGGTGTGGCGGACTCGGTGGGGGAGGGCGACGCCGTCGGCGACGGGGACGCTGTCGGCGGGGGACCGGACGGCGGCGGGCCACCGGGACCGCCCGGACCGCCGCCGCTGTCGTCGTCGCCGACCGAGGTGTCGGACAGGTCCATGCCGATCGCGAAGCGGGCCGCGTACCCGCCGCGCACCCGTCGCGGGGTGAGCAGCATCTGTTCCCCGGCTTCCCGGTAGATGAAGTCGGTGGCGTTGGTGGTGTCCGGGGTGCCCTTGGCCGCGTACGGGTCGGTGGCCAGGAACGTCGTGTTGAACTCGTCGGTGAAGAACAGCTGGGACGTGAACTCGTACGGATTGCCGTCGGTCCCGGTGGTTCTGATCTTGATGTGGAAGTGCACGGTCCGGCCCTGGTACCAGCCGGGCAGCACGGTGATGAACCGGACCCGCCCGCACTCGTCGCTGACCTGGTAGCCGCGCAGGAACGTGTGCCCGACCGAGTCGTTGGCGGCCTGGTCGGAGTAGACCCCGTAGGCGTCGCAGTGCCAGAGGTCGACGATCGCGCCGGGCAGTGCGGTGCAGCCGCCGGCACCGATCTGCAGGACGTCGATGCCGAGGTCGAAGCGGGTGCCGTCGGAGATCGTGCCGTCGTAGGTGTCGATGCGGATGTCGGAGCGGTCGAGTCCTTCGTCGACGTAGTAGGGGCCTTCGGTCATCTCGGGTTTGGCCACGCAGTCGACGCTCAACGGTGTGCCGGTGGTGGTGCGGGGTTCGCCCGCGGCCTGGGCGGCGGTGCCGGCCAGTGCCAGGCCGGCGCCGGTGAGTCCGAGCACGGCGAGTGCCTGTCGCCGGCTCAGGACCCGACCGACCAGTTCGTCGTCGTTATCCATGGATCCTCCTCGTGGGATGGGACCCGGCCGACGCTAGGAATCGATACTCATAGATACCTCAACGATTCCTGTGCTGAGCCTGTGCGATGACCCCGCCGGCTACGACAGTCGCAGCTTCTTGTCGGCCACCCCGATCCGGAGACGCTGGCCCCAGGAGAGTTCCAGCGCGTCGGACTCCAGGCCGTCGGCGAAGACCACCAGGCGCTCGGACTCGCAGGTCAGCTCCAGCTCGGCACCGGCGGTGAGCAGGCCGGACGTCTGGGTCACGCCGGTCGCGGGGGAGGGCCACGCCTCCCGGACGAACCAGCACAGCGCCGGATCACCCGGACCCGGCAGCCGGGGCGGGGCCGGGCGCTCGCGGGCGATCGACGCGCACCAGCCGGTCGCCCCGGTGCCGGTGCCGACGATCAGACCCGACGACGACTGGCGTTCCCGGGCGCCGTCGGGAGTGCCCAGCACATAACGCGCCGACTGGTGGCCGGCGTGCCCGACATAGACCTCGTTCAGCCCGTACAACTCCTGGCCGTCGTCGAGCCGGGCCACCACCATGGTCCGCTCCTGGACCGCGCCCGGCCCGGACCGCAGCCGCGCGGCCAGACCGGCGGCCCGGTGCCGGGCGAGCACCCCCGGATTACGGCCCGGCTCCGGGTCGACCCCGATCACCGGCTGGCCGTCCAGATACTTCGCGACGTTCGCCACCAGGCCGTCCTGCCCGACCGCGACCACCACGTCCTCCGGCGCGAACAGGAACCGCGGCAGATCGGCGCGATCCACGTGACCACGCCGCCAGTCGACCGGCACCGCCGCGCCCACCTCGGTGAGCGCGGCCTGCAGAGCCTCGTGCCGGGCGGTGACCTCGTCCAGGTCACGGCCGCGCTGGCGCAGGAAGTAGGCGGCCGCGCCCATCGTGCCGTGCCGGGCGAGCAGCTCGGTCAGCTCGCTGCGCCGGGACACGATCACGATGCGCGGGGCCAGGGTGCTGCTCACTGCCCGAGCCGCCCGATCAGCTTCGTCAGCACGTCGGGGGTGATCGTCAGCTCGTTGACCTGCGGCAGCTGACCGGCAAGTTCCTTCAGAGCCAGTGCCTGCAGTACGGCCGGGGGCAGGTCCCGGTACGCCGCGAGTCGTGCCGCCTCCGCCTCGGCCTCGGCCAGACCGACCAGCCGGGCGCCGGTGGCCCGAGCCTCGTCACGGACCCGGGTCGCCTCCGACTCGGTGATCGCGCTGCGCTTGGACCGCTCGGCCGCCGCGATGCTCGCCACCTCCTTGCGGTCGACGTCCGCCTTCGCCGCGACCAGCTGGGTCTCGGCGTCCAGCTCGGCCTCCCGGCGGGTGTTGGCGCCGTGCTGCTCGACCAGCTCCTGCTGACGGCGGGCCAGCTCGATCTTGCTCTGCAGCTCGTTCTCGGCGATCTGGCGCTCCTGCTGCACGGCGTGGGCGCGGCGGGCGTACGTCGCCTTGTCCGCGTCCTGCTGCACCGCCTCACGGGTCGGGGTCTGCAGCGCCCGCTCCAGGTCCGGCTCCGGGCGGATCGCGACGACCCGGGCGCTGACCACCGACACGCCGGTCTCGATGAGCCGCGGATCGCCGGCGAGCGCGTCGGCGACCGACTGCCGCACCGGTGCGATCCCGGTGGTCAGAGCCTCGGCGAGCGGCACCCGGGCCAGCACGTCCAGGGCCGGCTGCTGGGCCAGCTCGGCGAGCAGGGTGGCCACCTGGTCCAGCGGCTGGCCGCGCCACTTGCCCCGGTAGGGGTCGATGGAGAAGTCGAGCCGGCCGGCGGCGGCCGCCGGGTCGCTGAACCGGTAGGTGACGGTGGCCTGCACTGTCACGTCGGCGAAGTCCTCGGTGCGGGCGTGGAACAGCAGCGGCAGCTCCCGGTCGTCGACCGGGACCTCGCTGAGCACGGCGGTCAACGGCCGGTACCAGAACGACAGGCCCTTGCCGGAACGCTTCTCCCTGCCCTTCACGGTGTGGCTGACCCAGCTGGTCGGGGCGCCACGCAGGTGCCGCAGGTGGAAGCGACGCGTCACGTCAGCCATCGGAGTTCCCTTCGTTCGGTGCCTTGCTTTTCGTCGTTATGACGATAATCCCGGGGCGCTATTATCGTCAACATGACGCGAACTGAGTTCTCCGTCACGGTGGATCTGGTGCTGCTGACGATCCGGCAGGCCGCGCTCCAGGTGATGCTCGTGAGCCGTGGCATCCCGCCCCACCAGGGGCGGTGGGCGCTACCCGGCGGATTTGTGCACGGCGACGAGGATCTCGGCGAGGCGGCGGCCCGGGAGTTGCGCGAGGAGACCGGGCTCGACCCGCGCGACGGATACTTCGAACAGCTCGCCACCTACGGGCGGCCGGGCCGGGATCCACGCGGCCGGGTGGTCACGGTGGCGTATCTGGCACTGCTGCCGGACCTGCCGACACCGGTCGCCGGCAGCGACGCGGCGGGCGCGGCCTGGCGTCCCGTGGACGAGGTGCGCGGCGACCTGGCCTTCGACCACGACGAGATCCTGGCCGACGGGATCGAGCGGGCCCGGTCCAAGCTGGAGTACACGCCGCTGGCCACGGCGTTCTGCCCGCCGGAGTTCACCGTGGCGGATCTGCGGGCGGTTTACGAGACGGTGTGGCGCGTTCGGCTGGATCCCCGGAATTTCCACCGCAAGGTGACCGGCGCCGACGGTTTTGTGGAACCGGCCGGCGGCACCGTGATCAGAGACCGGGGCCGCCCCGCACAGCTCTACCGCCGCGGCCCGGCCACGTCCCTGCACCCACCGTTGATGCGAGAGCCGACCAGACCCCCGGACCAGCGGCCCGACGGCAGGCGCACATCCTGATCATCGTTCCGGCAGTTCGATCGCGTTGGCTGCCCGGTGGATCGGCTCGATCACCTTGGCCATCAGACGGTCCCGGCCGGGCAGGTGCGCCATCAGCCTCAGCATCACCATCGACATGCGAACCTGACCACGGGTGCGCATCACCATGCGCTTGATGTTCGCCGGCCCCAGCTCCTGATTGCGAAGAGCGAAGGGCCGCATCCTTTCCTCGTACGCCAGGAAAGCGGTCGCAAGGTCCCCGAGGGCAAAGCCAGAAGCGGCCGCGCCACGAGAAGCGGCGGTGGAGACGGAGTCGGAAGCGGTCGCGCCACCAGAAGTGAAGGCGACGTCGGGAGCGGCCACCGAACCAGAAACGGTGGCCGTGGCGGAGTCGGCAGCGACCGCAAAACCGGAAGCGGCGACGGAGGCGGAGTCGGAAGTGGCCGCGGAGTTGGAAGCGGTGGTGGAGGTGGAGTTGGAAGTGGCCGCGGAGTTGGAAGCGGTGGCGGAACCGGAACCGGAAGTGGCGGTGGAGGCGGTGCGGGCCGCAGCTGCGGCGGTTGCCAGTTCGTGGGCCAGGAGGTAGCCGCCGACCAAGGCCAAGCTGGTGCCCTGGCCGGAAGCCGGTGACGCGCAGTGTGCGGCATCGCCGAGGAGTACCACCCGCCCGGTCGACCACCGCTCCATGTGGACCTGCGCGATCGCGTCGCAGTAGAAGTCGGGCGTGTCGTCGAGGCCGTCGAGCAGCCGCGGAACCTCCCAACCCTCCGCGGCATAGGCCCGGCGCAACGCCGCCTTCTGCGTGGCCGGATCACGACTTTCCACTGAGCCGGCGGGAGTGTCGCCCTTTCGTGAACCTGCCGGATCGCCGACCTCACCAGTTCCGGTGCTGACCTCTCCTGAGCCGGTGCCGATCTCTCCTGAGCCGGTGCCGATCTCTCCTGTCCCGTCGCTGACCTCTCCTGAGTCGGTATCGACCTCTTCTGAGCCGGTGTTGGTGAACAGGAACATCGCTTTGAGGGTGGCGTCGCGTGCTGTGCTGTAGACGAGAGCGGTGCGGCCCGGGCTGATGTAGGTCAGTTCTTCGCGGTCCAGTTTCAGATGGTTGGGCACGCTGAAGATGGCTATGCGATGGCCCAGGTCGCGGATGAAGTGTTCCTCGGGGCCGAACGCCAGTGCACGGGTCACCGAATGTGTCCCGTCCGCGCCGACCACCACGTCGAACTCCTCGACCCGGCCGCTCGCGAACGTCACCCGGCTGTCGTCGAGCGCGACGATCGAATCTCCGAACCGGTAGTCGGCGCTCTCCCGGGTCAGCTCGAACAGCACCCGCAGCAGATCACCGCGCAGCACCTCGGCGTCGTCGTGGACCCGGCCACCGAACGTGTCCGCGTCCATCGACGCGACCCGCTTGCCGGTGGTGTCGACCACCGAACCGGTGCGCACGTCGGTCCGCAACCGGCGCAACTCGTCCAGGATCCCCATCGAGCGGACCACGTCGAGGGCGGCGCCCCGAATGTCCACCTTGTAGCCGCCGACCCGGATCGCCGGCGCCTTCTCGACGACGGTCGGGGTGATGCCGTGCCTGGTCAGCCAGTGGGCGAGGGTGAGCCCGGCAACGCCGGCGCCGGAAATCAAAACCTTCATGCCCGGAACGGTACGGCCGTATCAGACGACTGTGCAATACGTTTGTATAAGACATATGTGCAAGACGTTTGTCTCAGACGGCGCGTAAGGTGAAAGCATGGGAAACCGGGAAGATCTGCTCGATGCGGCCAAGCGATGCCTGTACGACAAGGGCTATGCCCGCACCACCGCCCGCGACGTGGCGGCGGCGGCCGGGGTCAGTCTCGCGGCGATCGGCTACCACTTCGGTACCAAGGAGTTGCTGCTCAACGCCGCGCTCCGGCAGGCCCTCGAGGAGTGGGGCGACGACCTGGCCCGGGTGCTGAACACCGACCACGAAGAGACCCCCGCCCCGGGAACGCGAGACCCGGCGACGCGCGGCCCGGCGATGGCGGACTCAGGGTCGGCAGGATTAGCCCTTCCCGGCGCGGGCGCAACCGACCTCGGATCGGACGGGGCGGTGGCCAACGTGCGGATGACCGGCGCGGCGAGGGTCGGCGCGGGGGTGGGTGGGGCCGGGGCGGCGGAGCGGTTTGCGGTTGCCTGGGACAAAGTTATTGCCTCGTTTGTTCGGAACGAGGCTTTGTGGGCTGTGCAGTTCGAGATCATTGCGCACCTCGACCGTACGCCGGAATTGCGAACTGCTTTTTCCCAAGCCGGTAGTCAAGCTCGGCTCGGGCTGGTGGAGCTTTTTCAGGTCGTGGTCCCGGCGGGACTGGAAGAGGCGGCCGGGACGCTGCTGCAAGCCATGCTCGGCGGGCTGGCCGCGCAGTGGCTGGTCGATCCGCGTAGCGCCCCCACCGGCGCGGAACTGGTGGGAGCGCTACTGGCGATCGCGGAGGGGCTCACCGCGGGATCACCCGCGGAGGGGCCCACGACAAAATCGCCTTGAGGTCCGCAGGGTGTTACCGAGGAACAAGAGGTTCCGCCGGGTGCTACGGAACAACAAGAGGTTCCGCAAGGTGCTCACGAAATAACACCCTGAGGTTCGCGAGGACCTGCGAGAGAGGTGGCGAGGGCTACGACACCAGGGGCTTGAGGGCCGCCCCGACATGCGAGACGAAACCGGGGCGGTGGCCGTTTCGGGGGAGGTTGATGGTGATGCCGTCGATTCCGGCGTTCAGGACGCGCTCCTGGATCTGCTCGGCCACCTGGTCCGCCGTACCGAGAATGGTCCGGTTTCTGCGGTCCTCGGGGATCTGGGATCCGAGTTCCTTCACCTCCTGCTCGTCCTCGCCCACCAGGCCCATCACCAGGTAGCTGGTGGCCAGGGTCGCCGGGTCGCGGCCGATCTCCTCGCAGCGCTGGCGCAGCACCTGCACCTTGCGCGACAGGTCATCCGTGTCGCAGATGATGTTCATGTGGTCGGCGAACCTGGCGGCCAGCCGGAACGTCTTCTGCTCGCCGCTGCCGCCCAGCATGATCGGGATGTTCGGCCGGACCCGCGGGTTGTTCATCGCGCCGCGGGCGGTGTACCACTTGCCGTCCAGCACGCCGGGCTCGCCCTTCAGCATCGGCGTGATGATCTGCAGTGCCTCGTCGAGGCGTTCGAACCGCTGGCCGAAGGTGCCGAACTCGAAGCCCATGTCGTGGTGCTCGCGTTCGAACCAGCCGGCGCCGATGCCGAGGATCGCCCGGCCATGCGAGACCACGTCGAGAGTCGTGACGGTCTTCGCGAGAAGGGCCGGATTGCGGTACGTGTTACCGGTGACCAGTGTCGACAGTTGGATGGTCGACGTGCCACCGGACAGTGCCCCGAGGGTCGTGTACGCCTCGAGCATGGCGTTCTCCGGGGCTCCGATCCCGGGCAGTTGATAGAAGTGGTCCATCACCAGCACGGTGTCGAAGCCGGACGCCTCGGCCTCCTTGGCCTGCGCCAGGACGGTGTCGAAGAGGGTCTCGACCGGCCCGGGGTAGGTGTAGTTCGGAATCTGGTAACCGAGTCTGATGGTCACGATGTCTCCGATGTAAGAGGGCTATCACTTGCTAATGTAAGAGCCTACTCACATGGAGGCAAGCGTGTCGGCGAATCGGGCCTACCACCACGGTGATCTACGGGCCGCGTTGATCACGGCCACTTTCGAGCTTCTCGCCGAGCAGGGTCTGCAGAAGTTCTCGGTCGCCGCGGTGGCCCGCCGGCTCCAGGTCAGTTCGGCCGCGCCCTACCGGCACTTCCCCGATCGTGACCACCTGCTGGCCGCCGTGTCGGGGGTCGCCGCCCGCGAGCTGAACTCCGCTGTCGCCGAGGCCGCCGGCGCCGCCGGCCCCGACCCGGGCGACCGTCTCGCCGCGGCCGCCGGCGCCTACGTCCGGCACGTGTACCGCACCGGCGCCGGTCTCCCGGTGATCTACGCGGCCGGGCTGTCCCGGATCGAGGACGACGGCCGCCAGCAGCACACCCGCGCGCTGATGGCGACCCTGATGGACCTGGCCGCCGCCACCGGCACCCCCGACCAGCGGGAGACGTTGCTGCTGGTGGAGGCGACCATCGCGGTGGCGCACGGCTACATCGCGCTGTTCGCCGACGGCTTCTTCACCCGCGGTCATCACAGCGCCGACGACATCGCCGCCCGCGCCATCGAGGCGGCCCGCACCCTGACGAAGTGAAGTTCAGGGTGCTCGTGACCCGCGGGCGTTCTCCTGCTCGACCAGGGCGTCCAGATCGGACAGCCGGCGCAGGCCCCGCAGCGGCTGCCCCATCCGGTGATTGCCGGCCAGCCGCGGTTCGTTGCGGGCCAGGAAGTGCCAGTACCCGGCGGTGTACGGGCAGGCCGAGCTGCCGACGCGGGACCGTGGGTCGTACCGGCAGCCGGAGCAGTAGTCGCTCATCCGGTTGATGTAGGCGCCCCCGGCCGCGTACGGCTTGGTGCTCATCCGTCCACCGTCGGCGTACTGGCTCATCCCGATCACGTTGGCCGTCATCACCCACTCGTAGCCGTCGACGAAGTTGCGGTGGAACCAGTCGGCCATCGCCGCCGGGCGCCAGCCCCGCTGCATCGCGTAGTTGCCCAGCACCATCAGCCGCGGGATGTGGTGCACCCAGCCCCGGTCCCGGACCCCGGCCAGCACATCGGACAGGCACCGGGCCTCGACGGCGTCGGCGTCCAGGGTGGCGAACCACTTCGGCAGCCGCCCACCGGCGCCCAGTTCGTTCGCCGAGCGGTAGCGGGGTTCGAAGTACCAGTACAGGTGCCAGACGAAGTCGCGCCAGCCGAGGATCTGCCGGATGAACCCCTCGGCCCCGGCCAGCGGCGCCCGCCCGGCCCGGTAGGCGTCCTCGACCGCGGCGATCACCTCCACCGGATCGAGCAGTCCGAGATTGATCACCGGGCTGAGCATGCTGTGCGCCATCCACGGATCCCCGGCGAGCATCGCGTCCTCGTGCGGGCCGAACTCCGGCAGCCGGTGCTCGACGAAGTGCCGCAGCCGGGCCAGCGCCTCGTCCCGGGTCACCGGGAACAGACGGGGCCCGTCCCGGCCGGTGAACTCGATGCCCTCGGCCTGCCAGCGATCGAGGTCCGCGCGTACCTCGTCGTCGATCTCGTCCTCGATGATCTCCGGAGGGCTGGGGACGTCGAGCCGGTCCGCACCTTTCGGGGGTGGTTCGCGGTTGTCGGCGTCCAGGTTCCAGCGGCCACCGGCCGGTTCGGCGCCGTCCATCAGCACGTCGTGCCGCTGTCTGGCGAACCGGTAGAAGTCCTCCATCCGCAGGTGGTCCCGGCCGTCCGCCCAGGTGGTGAAGTCGCGGGGCGCGGTGACGAAGCCGCGCGGCGGCAGCATCTCGACATCAGGCATCCGGCGCACCAGGTCGCGGGCCGCCCGGGACGTCGGATGGCACACGGTGACCGGTTCGCCGACCGCCTCGCGGTACGTGCCGGCCCGGATCAGCCGCACGTCGCCGTCGCGGGCCCGGTGCCGCAGCGCGGACAGGATCAGGTGCGCCTTCTGCCGGTGGAAGGCCCGCCGCCGGAACGCCGCCTTCGACTCGACCAGCAGCACCGGCTGGCCGGGATCGTCGAGAAAGTGCGGGCCGAGTTGGTCGGCGAACAGCCAGCGACGTGTCATCCCCACATCGTCACCCCGGAACACCTTCAGGATTGCGTTTTCCTGACCGACATTGAGGGTCCGGCGGCGTGACCGCCGACGGATCGGGGGAGTGACGACGTGCAGACAGAGACGTTCGTGCCGTGGCAGCCGGCCGACGCCGACATCGCGGTGGTGGAGCGGATGCTGAACCTGGTCCGGTCCCATCTCGGGGTCGAGGTGGCCTGGGCGTCGACGCTCACCCCGGATCAGCAGACGATCTGGTCGGCGACCGGCGAGGTCGCGGCGATGGAGATCCCGATCGGCGAGGCGCTGGACGGGCGGGGTTCGTACTGTGCGCGGGTCCTGGCCGGCGTCATCCCGGCGGCGATCCCGGACGCCCGGCTGCACCCGGTCACCCGCGACCTCCCGGTGACCCGGGAACTGCACCTCGGGTCGTACGCCGGGGTGCCCTGGCGTGGCCCGGACGGCGCGGTGGCCGGCATGGTCTGTGCGGTCAGCCGGCAGCCCGACCCGTCGCTCGACGAGCAGGCGCTGCGGTACATGGCCCTGATCGCGGACGTGATCAGTGATCACATGAGCAGCCCGCTCGCGGTCCAGCGGCATGCGGCGGCGTCGGTCCGCCGCATCGTGCAGGGGGTTCTCGACGCCCAGTCGGTGCGGATGGTCTTCCAGCCGATCATGCGGATCAAGGACGGGGCGATGCTCGGGTACGAGGCCCTCGCCCGTTTCGACCCGAACGACTTCGCCGGCCCCGACAAGGCGTTCGCCGCCGCGTCGCGGTGCGGTCTCGGCGTACCGCTGGAGCTCCTGGCTCTTCGCCAGGCCCTGTGGCGTCTGCCGGACCTGCCGCCGGACGGCTGGCTCGCGGTCAACCTGTCCGCCGAGGCGCTGCTCGACCCGCACGTCCGTGACATCCTGCTGCTGCACGCCGAGCACCGTCTGGTCATCGAGGTCACCGAGCACACCCAGGTCGGCGACTACGAGCAGCTCGGCGAGGCGCTGGCCCGGCTGCGGCAGGCCGGGGTGCGGCTCAGCGTCGACGACGCGGGCGCCGGATACGCCAGCCTCCAGCACATCCTGCGGTTGCGCCCGGACCTGATCAAGCTCGACATGAGCCTGGTCCGGGGTGTCGACACCGATCCGGTCAAGGCGGCGCTGGCCCGCTCGCTGGCCGGTTTCGCCGCTCAGATCGGCGCCGAGTTGGTGGCCGAGGGTATCGAGACCGAGTCCGAGCTGGCCTGCCTCATCGACATCGGCGTCACCTACGGGCAGGGCTACCACCTGGGTAAACCCGCCGAGTTGTGCTGACCGGTGGGATGATTCAACCCTCGAGGGGCGGGTACTCGGCCCTCACAGGGGGTAGTCATGAAATCGATTCTTCTCGTGACGATGCTGGCCGGTGCCGGGCTGTCGATCGCCACGCCGGCGCAGGCCGAGACCACGTGCGGTCCGGCCAAGAACGTCGAACTGAGCACACCCGGCTTCGACACCGATCTGTCCGTGACGCTGTGTGTCACGCACGGTTCACTGGACGTCGGGGCCTACGCGATCGTCAACTGGAAGGACGGCGGCAGCGGCGGCGACGACGGCAACCGCAAGTTCGACTCGCTGCTGATCCACTACCAGCTCCAGGCGTACGACGAGGTTCTGGCCAGCGGCTCGTGCAACCTGTCCGGGCGGGTCAACGGCGCGGAGAAGGGCACCCGGGCCTGCAAGACCGTCTACCCGCAGACGTCCCGGGCGGGTGGCCTGAACGCGCGCGGCTACGTCGACTACAACGTCGACCGCGACGGCCTCGGGACGAAGCGGTTCGACCTCGTTCCGACGCCGTTCGTCACCAGCTGAGGCGTCACCTGTCGCTCCCGCCGTGGTCGAGCCACGCCGACACCGACGGCATCGCCAGCAGCAGCACCGCGACCAGGTGCAGCAGCGCGGCGACGACGGCGCCGGTGATGGTCACGGTCGCGAAGACGCCGCCGGCGCCGCCGGCCTCCCGGCCGGCCTGGTCGACCAGCACCGCGAAACAGAACGCCGCCGGTGCCATCGCCAGCGACGTGATCAGGCCGAGCACGTAGGCGGAGGCCCGGTAGGCCCGGCTGCCGGCCAGCCGGGCCATCAGCGTGCAGCCGAACACCACGACCTGCACGATCGCGGTGCCGCCGGCCAGGATCGTGGCCAGGGTGAGGTAGCTGGTCAGCTGCTCACCGTCGCCCGCACGTGGGCTGATCGCGGTGTACGCCGCCACCGACAGGTTGATCGCGGTGGCCAGCCCGAGCAGGACCACCGCCACGGTGATCGTCCGCCGTCCCCGCGGCGACCGGCCGGGATCCCGGTGGCGGCTGACGAACTCCCGCGCGGCCGGCATCAGCAGGATCGTCGCGCTGATGGTGAGCGCCGCGTAGTACAGCACCGCACCGGTGATGGACAGCACCCCCGCCACGATCTCCAGCGGTTGCACCCGCCGGACCCGGGAGACGCCGATCAGCATGGCCGTGGCCAGCGCGAGGACCGCCGTCGTGGCGGCCGGCCCGAGCGACCACAGCACCGCCCGGGCACCGCCCCGCCCGGCCGCGGCCCGCGACACCGCCCGGGACATCAGCACCAGCGGTGAACCGAGCACCGCGAACAGCGCCACCAGGGCGAGGGTCTCGCCGGGTTCGCCCCGCTGCAGCCCGTCCGCGACGATCAGCCCGAGGAAACTACCGACATGCAGCAGGCCGCCGGTCAGAGCGAGCCAGAAGATCCCATGAACGAACGTCATCTCCGCCGGTACGCCGGGAGCGGCGCTCGGTGGCGGCCCGGTCACCGGGGGCCGGCCGGAAAGCTGATCGAGGGGCGACGGCATGCGGTAGTCCTACCGGATCACCGGCGCTCGCGGCGACCCCGAGTGACCGGGTCCTCAACACCGGCCCCATAAGGTTCGCCGGATGAACTCATGGGCGCCGCTACGGCAACCGGTCTTCCGCATGCTGTGGCTGGCCGTGCTGGCCGGCAACGTCGGGACCTGGATGCAGACCGTCGGAGCGCAGTGGCGGGTCGTGCACGAACCGGATGCCGCCACCTGGGTCAGCCTGGTGCAGGCCGCCACCACGGCGCCGGTGCTGTTGCTCGCGCTGCCGGCGGGCACCCTCGCCGACGGGCTGGACCGGCGGCGCCTGTTGCTGGGCGTACAGCTGGGGCTGTTCGCCGTGGCGGCCGGCCTGGCCGTGCTCACCCACCTGGATCTGGTCGGACCTCCGCTGTTGTTGCTCTTCACCTTTCTGCTCGGGGCGGGGCAGGCGCTGACCCTGCCGTCCTGGCAGGCGCTGATCCCGGAGATCGTGCCGCGTGATCAGCTGGCCGGCGCGTCGGCGCTCGGGGCGGTCAACACCAACCTGGCGCGGGCCGCCGGGCCGGCCGCCGGTGGCCTGATCGTCGCCCAGGCCGGTCCGGCCGCGGTGTTCGCCCTCAACGCTGTTTCGTTCGCGGTGTTCGCGCTGGTCCTGGCCCGGTGGCGACGGGTGGCGCCACCGCCGCCGCGCCGCCCGGAACGGTTCGGGCCGGCCTTGCACGACGGCACCCATTACGTGCGCTACTCCGGCGATGTCCGTCGCATCCTCGGGCGGGTGCTGCTGTTCGTCCTGCCCGGCAGCGTGATCTGGAGCCTGCTGCCGCTGGTCGCCCGCCAGGGACTGGGCATGGGCGCGGACGGGTACGGCATCCTGCTGGCGGCGCTGGGCGCGGGCGCGGTGGCCGGCGCTCTGCTGATGCCGAGGGTGCGGGAGCTGCTCAGCCCGGACCGGCTGATCATCGGGACCGGTGCCGTCTATACGACCGCCCTCGTGGTGATCGCTCTGGTGCCGCGGGTGGCCGCGGTCGTCGCCGTGCTCGCCGCGGCCGGGCTGGCCTGGATGATGCTGGTGTCCCGGATGAACGCCGCCATGCAGCTGGTCCTGCCGAACTGGGTCCGGGCCCGGGCTCTCGCCGTCTACCAGGTGGTCTTCGCCGGCAGTCAGGCCGTCGGCGCGCTGGTCTGGGGGCAGGTCGCCTCGGCCTTCGGCCTGCGTGCCACGTTCCTCGCCGCGGCGTCGCTGATGGTCACCGGCCTTCTTCTGGTACGGGTGTGGCCGGTCCAGCCCCGGGAGGACCGCGACACCGACCCGGCCGTGTTCTGGCCCGAACCGCACCTGCTGACCCAGCCGGGTCTCGACCAGGGGCCGGTGCTGGTGCAGGTGACGTACCGGGTGACCGCCGAGGACGCGGCCGCCTTCACCGCCGCCCTGCTGGAGCTGCGCGAGTCGCGGTTGCGCACCGGTGCCACCCGCTGGGGCATCTTCCGGGATCCCGCCGATGCGGAGGTGATCGCCGAGGCGTATCTGGTGCCCACCTGGGAGGAGCATCTGCGCCAGCACGAGGGGCGCCTGACCGGCAGCGACGAGGCGGCCGAGGAGCGGGTGCGGGCGCTGGCGGCCGGCCCGCCGGTGATCAGTCATCTGCTGGGCATTCCGTGACCGGTCAGGTGGTGAGGGCGGGTGGGACCTCCAGGTCCTCGGATTTGTAGAGGGCCACCAGCGCGGCCGGGTCGCCCCCGGCGCAGGTGGTGGCGACCGTGTCGATCAGGTGGTCGTAGTCGGCGCCGGTACGGCCCTGGTAGGAGGCGTCCATCCGGCCCCACTCGTCCCACGGCAGGGTCTCCACCCGGTTCAGGGCGGCCAGGTCGCGGACGGCGTTGCCGCGGATCTCGGCGGGGCCGAAGTTCTCCGTCCCGTGGACCCCGAACCGGGTGGCGTCCAGCCGGCCCGCCCGGAACGCGGCCCACGCCTCGCCGCCGGTCAGGAACTGGCCGGGCACCAGGGCCTCGGGGTTGGCGAGCACGGACAGGCCCATCGCCTCGGGATCGGCCCGCACCCAGTCGGTGCTCGGCAGCCGGTACTCCACCACCCAGTGGTCCAGGCCGAAGCCGGGCTGGAAGTAGGTGGCGAACCCGCAGCGGGCCCGCGCCGCGATGCCCCGGTGACGCAGCAGGGCGCAGGTCAGGACGGCGAAATGGCGGCAGGTGCCGATCACCCGCTGTTCGGCCGGCCGGCCGGCGGCCAGCGGCGCCGGGTCCAGGGTGAGCAGGACGCGGATCAGGCTGGCGGCGGGGCGGAGCTGGTTCTCCGAGAACCGGCCGGGTGGCAGGTCGAGCTGGCCCGCGTCGGTCGGCTGGATGACTAGCCGGTGCGCCAGGGCGCAGACGGCGACCGGGTCCTCGGGCAGATCGTCGAGGGCGGCCCGGTGCACGGTGCCGAGGTCGGTCAACGGCCCGGCTGCTGCGTAATCGATCCCCGTCATCACCGCATCGTAGGCGCGTTCCGGCCGGTCAGACCGGCACCGTGAGGCCGCTTTCCGGGGCGGGACGGCAAAGTCTCAGGGGGCGTTACGACGAATCGGGCCGCCGGCTTGGCTCCGGCGGCCCGATTCGATCACTTCTTCTTGTCCTTCTTGGACTTCTTGTCCTTCTTGGACTTCTTCGACTTCTTCGCCATGGCAGCCTCCTCGGGTACCGCTGGGTTCTTCCGGTCCGATCCTAGGCGTGAAGATGACTGACGGTCGCCGTTTGGCTACGCCGAGTTAGTACGTCGTTCATCGGCTCGCCGCGACCGGGGCAAACCTTGCGAGCCGGGCACAAAACGGCTTGGGTGGGCGTACCGGATGATCGTGGAAAGGGTGGTGACCATGCGGCCTTCCGTCCGATGGCGGCAACTTCTGGACGAGCGGGTCGACGAGGCGGTCACCTACCTGGGGCGTGCTCCCGGGGTGTCCGGGTTCCTGATCGGGGGCAGCATCGGGCGGGGTGAGCCGTGGCCGATGTCCGACATCGATCTGCTGCCGGTCTATCCCGGTGACACGCCACCGGACGGCCCGCCGCCCGCTCTCGATCAGCGCCGGGCCGACCTGGTCGACTGGTGGACCGGCTCCGGGCGGGCCCAGGCGCTGGATCTGGCCCGGCTCTGTTTCACCGTCGGCGAGATCGGCCCGGCGATGCGGGGCGGGCCGGAGTGGGTCGCCGGGCGGATGGGCGAGCACCGCTGGTTCCACGGTTCCGACAAGGCGTACGGCGCCCGTCCGGTGGTCAGCGGCGACGATCCGGCCGATGCGGTGATCGGGGAGTTCGCCGAGTGGCTGACCGGGGTGCGGTTCCACCCGGCGGTGGTCGCGGCCCGGCTCACCGAGTGGCGACGGCAGGCGGAGGTCGCCTGGGCGGAGGCCGACCGGCTGCAGGGCGAGGACCCGGTGACCGCTACCTACCATCTGCGCGAGTCGGCCCGGGCGTACCGGATGATCCTGATCGAGGGGTGGGGTGACCGGCTCGGATCAATGGGACGGGAGTGGACCCGGTTCGAGCGGATGGCTGCCGGGAACGGGCAGGCCGACCTCGCCGGGCGGGTCGCGGTGCTGGCCGGGGCGGACGCCCGGGACGCCGCGGACCGGGCCCGGATCGCCCCGATCTGGCTGCGGGAGCGGATCGGGTTCTGCTGGGCCGCGCGCCGGGAGGTGGGCGAGGACGTCACTGAGGAACAGAACGCGCGCGACCAGCTCGCCGCGTACACCCTGCACGTGGTCCGCAAACGGCCCGAACTGGACGGACCGTGGACCGCGAGCCCCGATCCGCTGCTCGGCCGGCACCTGACCGAACTGCGTCAGTTGCTGACCGCGTCCTTGTCGTAACCGAGCTTGTCCATCAGATTGCCGGTGGCCCGGGCGAATTCCCGGGTCAGGTCGTCGTCGAAGTGGTTGCGCCAGTCGCCGGACTGCCCCTTGCGGTAGTGCGAGACGGCGCCCGCCTTCTTCCGGTCGTTCATCCGGTCGAAGCTGTACTTCTCCAGCAGAACGGTCAGTTCCGGGCGCGGCACCGCGATTCCGCAATGCCGCATCAGCGCTTCCATCTCGTCGAGCTGGTGCTCGCCGGTCAGATCCTCGTAACGCACCAGCCGCACCTTTTCCGACGGCGGCGCGTCGACCCAGGAACGGACCGCGTTGAACATGCCCTTCTTCGCGAGATGGTCGATCAGATGGAGCATCCCGTCCTTCTTCGACTTCTCCCGTAGGATTGCCCGGACTTCGAGCACGTCGCCCATCGGGGTGTGCGAGTCACGGGTCGAGAAATAGCTGGAGACGACGAGGTCGCGCGGGTCGCGGTAGATGAAGAATGCGCGATGGGCGTCGGGTTTCGGCATCTTGCTGAACCGCTTGTACGGGAAGTAGAGCGACAGGCCGATCCGGTTCGGCGGGACGACCCGCGGATCCTTCCAGCCGTAATAGCGTGGATCGTAGGTGACCAGGCCGGAATGCCGGTAGACGATCGGGTCGCTGAACACCGACTTCACCCATTGGCTGGCGGTCTTGCGAACCGCGCAGTGATAGATGTTCACCGACTCGCAACGGTTTGTCACCGGAACCGTCAGGCGGAGGCGGGCGTTGTGCGCCTCCAGTTGCGCGCGGCGGGCGATCACGCGCACGGAATCGGGGGAGTGCTGCTTGGCGAACATCATCGCGCGATTGAACATCGTCAAAGTCCCAATTCCTGCCAGGCGGAACGGCGCGCAGGCAGCGCGCACGCCGTCGTGCGTTAGTGCACTTTACAAGAACATCGAGACTGTTACGAGAGTGTCTCGTCTTGCAGCGCGCTTCCAGGCTGTGAAAAGGCTTGGGCGGAGCTGAGAAGGGGTGCCGGTTCGCGCTCCCGCAAAGCCGCCCTACCAGCTCAAACGATCGAGCCCGGTGAACGTGACGGCCGCCGTGAAGCTGAAAGGATTCACAGTTAACCGGTGTTGCGGGACAATCTCGCCGCCGTCAACGACCGATATTCGCGATGAATCGGCCCACGGTGGCCGGGTCGGTGGGCAGCACGAGGGCCCAGGCGTTGCTCCCGCGGGCGATGTCCAGGCGGATGGTGCTGTGCTCCCACTCCCGGTTGCGGGTGAACACCTCGGCGTAGGAACCGCCGCCTGTCGCGTCCCACTCGCGCAGCACCCCGACCGGCCGCCGGGCCGGGTCGTCCTCCCGGACCACCACCGAGTAGCGGAAGGCGATGCCGCTCTCCCGCTGCCGCCGGATGCGGGCGGCGTCCGCCGCGTCGATCGGCTGGAGTCGACAGTCGACCTCGCCGGCCGCGATGCGGTCCAACAGGGTCGTCCACTCCCAGGCGGCGTCCTCGTTGAGACGGGTGATCCCGTGCGGCCCGGCGCCCTCCAGCACCCGGATCACGGTGACCGGGTCGCGCACGTCGTGCCGGTCGTCGACGACGGCGAAGTAGCGCTTCATCACTGAAGCGTCCCAGACGGGTGACCGATGGTGAACCGGCCGGGGCCGGTGCTGGTACTCCCAGCCGGAGCCGTCGAAAAGGCCGGAGCCGTCGAAAAGGCGGAAAGGCGGGAGTCGCTGATCGGAGGGTGCGGTGCCGTTTCCTGACAACGCCCTGGAGGCGGTGCTGCTCGACGTCTGGCGGGGGATGGTGTCCCCGGAGGCGCTGCTGGTGGCGGTCGCCGACCATCCGGTGTGGGTACCGCTGCCGGACCAGGGCCCGCCGCCGGTGCTGCTGATCGACGCCGAGCCGTACGTCGCCGTGTTCACCTCGGTGGAGCAACTCACCGTGGCCGGGGCGGGGGATCTGCAGCGGCTCCGGATCGACGGTCGCCGGTTGTCGCTGCGTACCGGCAAGGGAACGGGTTTCGCGGTGAATCCCGGATGCCGGGTCGGGATGCCGCTGCCGGCCGTCGCGGTGGACCGGCTGCGGGCCGAGCGGCCGGCCCCGGGACGCCGGGTGCGCCTGGACATCCCGCGGCCGCAACCCCGGGAGCTGATGAATGCGCTGATCGCCGAGTTCCACCGGACACCGGCCGTGCTCGAGGCCCGGATCGTGTTGAGCACCGTCGACGACGAACCGGGCACCCTCGTCGTCGGGATCCGGCCGGACCGCGGTGTCGCCGGCTGGCTGCCGGACGCGCGCGCGGCGGTGGACCGGGCCACCCGGACCATCCTGCTCGCCTACACCGTGGACGGTCTCTTCCTCGACGAGCCGGGCAGCGTCGTGAACTGGATGATCCAGAAAACCGAGCCCTTCTATGTCCGGTGGTAGATCGGTGTTTCGGAGCCGATACCGGTTGAACTAGGCTGACCTCTCATCGGATCGTCCGAAAACCTTTTCGAATGCGTAGTTTCGAAAGTGTATTGAGAAGGAAAAATCCTTGTCACGAGCCACCCTTCGAGACGTCGCCAAACTGGCCGGCGTCTCGGTCGCGACCGCCTCCAAGGCGCTCAACGGCCAGCCGCAGGTGCGGGCGGAGACCCGGGAACGTGTCGTCCGTGCCGCCGAGCAGCTCTCCTTCTCGCCGAACACCCTGGCCCAGGGCCTGATAACCCAGCGCAGCGGTACGGTCGGACTGCTCACGTCCGACCTGGAGGGCCGGTTCTCCATCCCGATCCTGATGGGCGCCGAGGACGCGTTCGGCTCCGACCAGACCTCGGTGTTCCTCTGTGACGCGCGCGGCGACACGATCCGGGAGAAACACCACCTGCGGGCGCTGCTGTCCCGGCGGGTCGACGGGTTGATAGTGGTCGGCGCCCGCCCGGACAGCCGGCCGTCGCTGGGGGAGCTGCCGATCCCGGTGGTGTACGCGTACGCGCCGTCCGACGATCCGGGCGACATCTCGCTGGTCACCGACAACGTGGGCGGTGGGCGTACCGCGGTGGACCATCTGATCCGCTGTGGCAGGCGCCGGATCGCGCACATCACCGGTGACCCCGGTTACAGCGCCGCCCAGGACCGGGCCCGCGGCGCCCTGGACCGGCTCGCCGAGGAGGGCCTGGAGCTGTCCGGCGGCGAGGTGTGGTTCGGCATGTGGTCCGAGGCGTGGGGCCGCGGCGCCACCCGGATGCTGCTCGACCGCGACCCGGGCGTGGACGCGATCTTCGCCGGTTCCGACGAGATCGCCCGCGGTGTCCTGGACGTGCTGCACGAGGAGCGCATCGACGTGCCGTCACAGGTCGCGGTGATCGGTTTCGACAACTGGAGCGTGCTGGCGGCGAACTCACGGCCACCGCTGACCACCATCGACCTCAACCTGGAACAGCTGGGCCGGATCGCCGCCCAGCGCCTGTCCGCCGCGATGGAGGGTCACCCGGCCTCCGGCGTGGAGACCTTCCCGGTCCGCCTGATCACCCGCGAGTCGACCGCCCCGCTGCGCTGAGGGACCGAGCGGATCGCGGCCAGGACCAGCAGGATCCACATCAGTCGCGCGTCGAAGTAGTCGCCGGAGAACAGGCAGGTGGCGCCGATGAAGATGCCGCAGTAGGCGGCCGTCCGGGCCTCCGGGGTCCGCAGCGCCCTCGGGGTCCGGGCGTACGCCCGCCACAGTCCGAACCAGGCCAGCCCCAGCAGGGTCAGGCCGGCGAAACCGCCCTCGGCCGCCACCGACAGCGGCAGGTTGTGCACGTACCGCTCGCCCTCGCCCAGGTCGGCGATGGCGTGGAAACCGTTCAGGCCGGTGCCGATCAGCGGGTGCTGCCAGAACAGGCGCAGCGCCCACGCGAACAGCACGTCCCGGTCGGAGGTGTAACCCTGCCCGACGGTGGCCTCCACGAACCGGGACTGAACAAAACCGGCGATCGTCGGGCCGGCGGTCACCGCGAGCACCACCGACAGCACCAGCAGCAGACCGGCCGGGCGGGCCAGCCGGTCCCAGCGCGGGCGGGGCCGGATGGCCAGCAGCGCGACACCGGCGGTGACGGCGAGCGCGGCCATGCCGCCCCGGGAGCCGGAGGCGATGGCGCCGAACAGGAAGCCGGGGATCGGCACCAGCCAGCGCAGCCGGTCGCCGGAGCGGATGTAGAGGTAGAGGCTGGTCAGGACGCCGAGGATCATCACGCGTACGAACACGTTGGGTCCTCCGCCCAGCGCCGCCCACCGCCCGCCCGGCGCGTGCCCGCGGCCCGTGCTCGCCGCCAGGAGGTAGACCCAGGCGGCGGCGTGGAAACAGCACAGCGTGACCCGGGTGACGTGCTCGCTGTCCCAGCGGGCCATCACCAGGTAGACGACGACCAGGAACGCGGTGGCGGCGATGTCTCCGGACATCGGCCCGGTGACCGCGTGCGACGGTGCCCAGGTGACCGACAGCAGTTGGTAGCCGAACAGGCCGAGGATCGGCAGGACGCACCAGGTGCCGGTGGCCGCGCGCGGGCCCATCCGGTGCGACTCCAGCATCAGGCACAGCAGCAGCCCGATGTAGAGCGGCACCCGCACGTCGTCGAGGATCGGCACGTCCAGGCCGATCCGGGTCAGCACGAACCGGCCGGCCAGCGCGGCCACGAACGCCAGGATCACCACCAGGCCGGGCCGGTTCGTCGACTGGTTCACGTGGTCAGGGCCCGTTCGACCAGGGACACCGAGCGGATGCCGAGGACCGTCGCGGCGGCGGCCATCGCGGCCAGGGCGGCGTACTCCGGGGACAGCACCGTCATCGCGGCGTGGGTGAGCAGCACCTGCAGGGTCAGGCAGCCGAGCAGCAGCCGGTTCAGGCGTGGTGGTTCGGGCAGGGCGTCCAGGGTGGGGCGGGCGGCGTAGAACATCGCCAGGGGGACGGCGGCGAAGATGCCGACGTGCAGGACCCGGACCGCGGCGTGGAACTCCGGGCCGAGGAAACCGCGGATCAGGTACGGCGCGGCCAGGGCGATCGTGACCGCGGCGACCGCTGCCAGGGCTCCGGCCAGCACCGGCAGCGAGGTGAGGATCCGCAGGGTGTGCCCGTCGTGGCCGGAGCGGTGGAACATCCGGCTGAGCCGGGGCAGCAGCACCGGCGACAGGGTGCCGAACAGCGAGCAGATCAGGGTGATCGCCGAGGTCACGAACCCGACGTACCCCGCCTCCCCGCCGCCGGGCCGGGCCGCCGCGACCACGAGCGTCGGGTAGGTGAACAACGCGGGCAGAGCCATGTCCGCGGGCAGGCGTTTGGCACCGTACGACAGCAGGTTGATGAAGGTGGGTTCGGGTTTGCCGGGGTGTGGCACGGTGCGGCCGCGGACGGTGAGCATGCCGGCGACCGCGACCACCGCCGCACCCGCACCCTGCAGGATCAGGAACCGCTCGACACTGTCGGTCATCTGGATGGCGGCCAGCGGGACGAGCCCCAGACCGGCTCCGGCGACCACGTTGGCGTGCACCACCTGATGGGTGCCGCGCAGCGCGGCGACCGTCACCGTGCACAGGCAGGTGCCGGTGAGCAGCACCATCGTCGCGACGACCGACGAGGCGCCACCGGGCAGCCCGAGGAACCGGTCGGCCCACGGGGAGAGCGCCACCCCGGCCAGCGCGAACACCCCGGCGGCCCCGGCCTGGACGGCGAAGGCGCTGCGGGCCGTCCGCTCGGCGCCGGCGCTGGTGCTGATGCGCGGCAGGTAGCGCTGCAACCCCTGCACCAGACCGCCGGTGGCCAGCGGCTGGAAGGTGCTGACCACCCCACGGGCGATCTGGTAGTACGCGAAACCGCCGACCCCGCCGACCGCGGCCACCAGGTGGAACAGGAACAGCCCGGCGCCGAGGACGAACCACTGCACCAGGGTGGTGGCCACGTAGTCGCGGGCCAGCGCCCGGATCACACGGCGGCGGTCACCTACGGACATGCGCCAGATCGAGCGGCACCGCCCGCCGGAGCATCTCGCCGGACCGCCGGTACCCCAGCAGCGTGACCGCGGTCAGCACCAGGATCCGCAGGTCGGTGCGGAAGCCGCGGTGCTCCACGTAGGCCAGGCCGAGTGCGATCTTGCCGGGGCGGATCAGTTCGTCGTACGCCCGGTCCACGTCGTCGTGCCCGGCCAGGATCGTGCCCTCGTCGTGGAAGACGATCGACGCCCAGTCGGTGACGCCGGGCCGCACGTCCAGCAGCCGCATCTCGTCCTCGGTGTAGCGGCTCACGTCCGAGGCCACCTGGGGGCGCGGGCCGACCAGGCTCATGTCCCCGGTCAGCACGTTGACCAGCTGCGGCAGCTCGTCGAGTTTCCAGCGGCGCAGGAACGCCCCGGTGCGGGTCAGACGCGGGTCGTCGTCGGCGGTGGACGGGCCGCCCAGCCGGGACGCGTCGACGACCATGCTGCGGAACTTGAGCATCGCGAACGGTCTGCCGTACCGGCCGATCCTGGTGCCGCGGTAGAGGACCGGGCCGCCGTCCTCGCGGTGGATCATCCAGGCGGCCGCGGCGGCGATCGGGGTGGTGGCGAGCAGCGCGGTCGCGGAGACGGCGATGTCGAGGGCGCGCTTGGCCCTTGATTCCGGCTTTTTCACCGGTGAATCGGACAGAATGTATTTGTAGATCCGTGATGCCGTGCCCCGGTGAACCTCGGTGCTTCCGGCCGCGACCGCGCCGGACTTCTCGTAGAACCCGATCGCCCGGGTCTGCCGCTCCCCGGTGACGACCTTGACCGCCGGCACCTTCTTGACCGCGAACCACTCCATCAAGCGCTCGAACAGCCGCTCGGCGACACCCCGCCCCCGCAACGACGGCACCACCACGAAGTTGACGATCTCCGCGGCCGGCAGCCCCGGCGGCGCCGACGACGGGTAGGCGAGCGTCTCCAGCATCCGGAACATCCGGGCCGGGCTCAGCAACCGGGGCAGCACCATCGGCACCGCCGTCGGCCAGGACCGCCGCGCGAACTCACCGAACAGCGCGCCGGTGTCCACCGCGCCGCAGATGTAGCCCAGCGGCTCGCCGGACGGCACCGACTCGGCCACCAGCAGGATCGCGTGCGGGCTGGACGCCAGATGCCGGTACAGCATCCGCAGCACCGGCTCGCCCATCGACGACAGGAACCCGTCCGGCACCTCGTCGATGTGCATCCGGGCGACCGCGCTGATCCGGCCGGGACAGAACGGGCCGGCGACGATCCGGAACTGTTGTTCAGGCATGAGCGCCCACCGGGCGCAGCTCGGCGAGCAGGTCGGCGGCCCGGCCGATGGAGTCCCGGCGGGTCGCGGCCCGCACCGGCAGGGTGACCACGTGCGCGGCGGCCCACTCGGCGTTCGGGCAGGAGCCGGCGACGTACCCGGCCCGGGCCAGGTCGACACCGGACAGCGGATGCACCGGGGTGGCGAACCAGTCGCTCAGCTCCAGCCCGGCGGCGGCCGCCGCCAGCAGCGCCTCCTGCTTGTCGGCGACCACCGCCGGGAACTTCAGCGGCACGCCGGGCACGACCCGGTGCAGTTCGATCTCGTACGCGTCGGTCAGCTCCCGCCGCCGTTTCAGTTCGGCCCGGCCCGTCGCGATCCGGGCGGCCAGCCGGCTGCGGGTGCCCTGGCTCATCCGCCAGCCGTACTCCGCGCTGGTCCGGGGATCCGGCGCGTACGAGCCGACGACCAGCCCCATCCCGGACAGCTGCCGGTACAGCGACCGCATCCGCCACACCACCCCGGCCCGGTCCGCGGCCCGGAACGCCAGGTACTCGGCGTCCGTCATCAGCTCCCGTGACTCCGGCGGCGCGGTGTACCGGGCGTAGTGCTCCCACATCACGTCGGCGAGTTCCGGATCGTGCACGACCGCGCTGCCGCCGATCCCGGCCACCACCGGTTTGCCCCACTCGAACGAGTAGAACGCGGCGGCGCTGCGCGACGTGTCGATCAGGCCGGGGGTGACGTGCGCGCAGTCCTCGATGATCGGCACGTCCACGTCGATCTCCTCGACCGGGACCGGGATGCCGAACGTGTGCTGCACGATCACCGCCCTGGTGCGGGAGGTGACGGCTTCGGCGATCAGGTCCGGGTCGGGGCCGAAGGACTCCCGGTCGATGTCGACGTACACCGGTTTCACGCCGAGGCGCAGCAGCGGTTCGACCACGGCGGCGCAGGTGTAGGCCTGCAGGATCACCTCGTCGCCGGCTTTGACCCCGAGCCCCTGCAGGATCGCGTGCAGGGCGACCCGTCCCCGGTGGTAGTGCAGCACTGTGCTCATCGTTTGCCTCCCCGTCGGTCGAGGACGGCCCGGATCGAGCCGATCCCGTAGATCACGTGTGTGGCCAGGAAGACCGCGGGCAGTGCCGCGGCCAGGGCGGGATCCTTGCGCCGGCGCGCCTCCCGGGCGGCGAACCCGAGGGCCGCCGCGCCGTAGGCGGCCAGGACCGCGCCGGTGAGCCGCCGGGCGGTGCGGCCCACCCGCGGCAGCGGCGCCAGCGCGGCCCCGGCTGCCAGGGTCAGCACGAACCCGGCCGGTACGACGTTGCGCCACGACCCGATCCACCGCCCGACCAGCCGGCTGGCCTGGAACGGCCAGTAGCCCGCCTCGAACGTCCACGCGCAGAACTCCCGCAGATCACTGCGCGCGTAGTAGGTGCAGGTGATGTCCGGCAGCAGCAGGATCTGCCCGCCGGCCGCCCGCAGCCGCTGGTTGAACTCGCGGTCCTGGGCGCGGGTCAGCTTCTCGTCGAAGAGCCCGATCCGCTCGAACACCGACCGCCGGTAGCAGCCGCCGAACACCGTGTCGACCCACTGCGGTTCGGCCGCGCCGGTCCGGTAGCGGGAGTTCCCGGCGCCGAACACGCTGGTGGTGGAGACGGCGATGGCCCGGCCCAGCAGGGTCTCGTCGCGGGCCCGGGACAGCCGGATCCCGCCGACGTTGTCCGCGCCCGGGTTGTCCAGCAGGCCGCGCACGCAGCGTTCCAGGTAGTCCGGCGGATAGTCGGCGTGCACGTCCAGCCGGATGATCACGTCGCCGCGGGCCCGGCGGATGGCCCGGTTGAGCCCGGCCGGTTTGCTGTGGCCCGGGTTGTCGACCAGGAACACCCGGTGGTCGCGGGCCGCGTACCGGCGTACCACCTCGCGGGTGCCGTCGTCGGAGTATCCGTCGGCGAGCAGGATCTCCATCCGGTCCGCCGGGTACGTGTTGCCGAGCACCGAGTCGAGGAATCCGGCGATGAACCGGACCTCGTTCCAGCACGGGATCACCACGCTGAGGAAGGGCATCTGCATGTCCGGTCGCCTCAGCCCGCGCCGAAGAAGCGGCGGATGCTGCCGGCCACGATGTCGATCTGGTCGTCGGCCAGTTCCGGGTGCAGTGGCAGGGACAGCACCCGGTCGCACAGGCGTTCGGTGTGCGGCAGTTTCCAGTGCTCCAGCCCGAGGCCCTTCTGCCGGTGCAGCGGGACCGGCCAGGAGATCAGCGTCTCGATGCCGTCGGCGCGCAGGTGCTCGACGAGCCGGTCCCGGGCGTCGGTGGTGACCGGATAGTTCTGGAACACGTCGTAGCGGCGGCCGTCGGCGTTTGGCCCGACCGGCAGTTCCAGGTCGGGGACGTCACCGAGTTGTTCGTCGTAGCGGCGGGCCAGTTCCCGGCGGCGTTCGATCCATTGCGGCAGCCGGGCCAGCCGCCAGTCCAGGACCGCGGCCTGCAGGTTGTCCAGCCGGCAGTTGTAGCCCCAGCCGTCGATCTCGGCCTTGGCGACCCGGCCGTGGTCGCGCAGGTGCAGCAGCCGGTCGGCGAGCGGCTCGTCGTCGGTGAGGACCGCGCCGCCGTCGCCGAACGCGCCGAGCAGTTTCGCCGGATAGAACGAGTAGGTGCTGGCCAGCCCGAACGTCCCGGCGGTCTGCCCGTCCAGGGTGGCGCCCAGAGCCTGCGCGGCGTCCTCGATCACGGTGGCCCCGGCCTCCCCGGCCAGGTGCATGACCGTGGGCATGTCCACGGTCCGCCCGTTCAGGTGCACCGGGATGATCACCCGGGTCCGGCTGGTGATCTTCGCTGCCAGGTCGTCGATGTCCATCAGGTGGTCCGGGCCGATGTCGGCGAAGACCGGTTTGGCCCCGCGCAGCACGAACGGGGAGATGGTGGCGACGAAGGTGTGCGCCACGGTCAGCACCTCGTCGCCGGGGCCGACGTCCAGGGCGTGCGCGAGCAGCCGCAGCCCGTCGGTGCAGTTGCTCACCCCGACCGCCCGGCGCGAGGTGTTGAACGCCGCCAGGTTGTTCTCGAACTCCAGCAGCTGGTGGCGCAGCATGAGGTCGCCGGCGGCGAGGGTGTCCTCGATGAGCGGCAGCAGTTCCGCGCGCTGCCGTCGCCACTGTTCGGGGTAGTCAACGAATCTGACTCGCCAGTCCACGGTGGGCCTCCAGATGGTTACGGACCCGCCGCCGGATCGACTCCGGGTCCAGTTCGTACGCGCCGCGCAGGTACTCCTGGTCGCCGACGACCGACATCGACTGGTTCGGCAGCGCGATCCGGACCAGTGGGGTTCCGGCCGCCGCCTCGGCCAGCACCTCGGCGACCGCGCTGCCCAGCCCGCCGACGATCGAGTGCTCCTCGACCGTGGCGATCAGGGCGTAGGCGCCGGCCGCCTCGCGGATCGGAAGGGTGTCCAGCGGGTCCAGCCACGGGAAACTGCGCACGTCGGCCCGGATCCCGTCGAGTTCCAGCAGCTCGGCGGCCCGGCAGACGTTGTCCAGGATGGCGCCGGTGGAACACAGCAGCACCTCGCCGCCGTGCGACAGCGGGATCGACGTGCCGCGCGGGGCGTCGACCGGGTGGGTGTGCACCGTACGCTCGCCGGTCTTGCCCAGCCGCAGGTAGGCGGGGCCGCCACCGGCGAGCAGATCGGTGAGCACCGCCCCCACCTCGGCCGGGTCGCCGGGCGCGGCGACCGCCATGCCGGGCAGCGCCCGCATGATCGCCAGGTCCTCGGTGGCGTGGTGGGACATGCCGAGCGCGCCGTACGCCATCCCGCCGCCGACCGCGACCACGGTGACGTCGGCGTGGTGGTAGCAGATGTCGTTGCGGATCTGTTCCAGGCAGCGCAGGGTCGGGAAGTTCGCGATCGAGTAGGTGAACACCCGCCCGCCGGCCAGGGCGATCCCGGCGGCCAGCCCGGCCATGTTCTGCTCGGCGACCCCGGCGTTGAGGAACTGCGCGGGCCGGACCGCGGCGAACTCGTCGACCGCCCCGAACCCGAGGTCCGCGGTGATCAGCACCAGATCCGGGTCGACCAGGGCGGCCGCCAGCAGTCCGGCGAAGAACCGGTCCCTCATCCGGTGCCCACCTCGGCCAGCGCCCGTTCCAGTTCCTCGGGTGACGGCGGCCGGTAGTGCCAGAGCACCTGGTTCTCCATGAACGAGACACCCTTGCCCTTGACCGTACGGGCCAGCACGCACCGTGGCCGGGCCCGTCCCGGTTCCCGCGGCACCCGCATGGTGGCGGCCAGGGCCTCGTGGTCGTGGCCGTCGACCTCGGCGACCTCCCAGCCGAACGACTCCCACTTGGCCGCGAACGGTTCCAGCCGCAACGTGTCCTCGGTGGTGCCCATCGACTGCAGCCCGTTGCAGTCCACCACCGCGACCAGCAGGCCCAGCTCGTGGTGCCCGGCGAACATGGCCGCCTCCCACACGCTGCCCTCGTCGCATTCGCCGTCGCCGAGCAGCACGTAGGTGCGCCACTCCCGGCCCATCTGCCGGGCCCGCCAGGCCAGTCCCGCGCCGACCGGCAGGCCGTGCCCGAGCGAGCCGGTGGACAGGTCGACGCCGGGGATGCCGACGTGGCTGACGTGCCCGGACAGGTAGGAGCCGTTCTGGTAGTGCCGGTGCAGCACGGCCGGGTCGAAGAAGCCCCGTTCGGCGAGCACCGCGTAGAGGGCGGCGCCGGCGTGGCCCTTGCTCATCACGAACCGGTCCCGGTCGGCCCAGTGCGGCTGTTCCGGGTCGACGCGCAGCACCTCGGCGTAGAGCACGGCCAGGATGTCCGCGCAGGACAGCGCGGAGCCGACGTGCGAGCTGCGCCCGACGCTGGTCATGGTCAGGACGTGCCGTCGCACCGCGTCCGCGAGTCGCCGGCTCATAGGACGGCGTACCCGATGTAGGGGTCGAAGTCGAACCGGCGCAGTTCCAGGGTGTTGATCCCCACCTCGTCCAGGACCGCCGTCGTCTCGCCCGGCCAGAGCGGGTTGTCCAGCTCGTCGAAGGCCAGGACCGCGCCCTTGGGCATCCGGGGCAGCAGGTGCCGCAGCGCCGCCTTGGTCGGTTCGTACAGGTCCAGGTCGAGGAAGAGCAGGCTGACCACCAGGTGCGGGTTCTCGGCCACGAACGACGGGATGGTCTCGGTGACGTCGCCCGGGATCAGCCGGGCCTTCGGCAGGTGCCCGAGGAAACGGTCGGTGTCGTAGATCTCCAGCAGTTTCGACAGCTCGTCGTAGCTGTTCGAGGCCAGGTCCCCGGCCCGCGCGCCGGTGCTCTCCGGCCGGTCGTTCGCGCCCACCTCGGGGAACCCGCCGAACGAGTCGAAACCGTACAGCCGCCGGGTCAGGTTGGTCGGTTCCAGGGCGGCGCTGAGCTGGGCGAACGTCATGAAGCTGCTGCCCCGGAACACGCCGCACTCGACGATCGAGCCCTTCACCGGCAGCGCCAGTTTGAACAGCTCGTAGAGGGCGGCGAACCGGGTCACCTGGGCCCGCCGGGCGTACCGGGCCATGTTCGCCAGCCGGGTCGGCAGGTCGTCGGCGCTGTGCGTGAAGACCTCGGCGATCGCCGCCGGCACCCGCCGCTCGGTGTCGGTCTGCAACGCTCCCGGGCTGGTCATGCCGCCGCCTCCATCGACATCCGCCCCCACCAGCGTTTCTCGGCCGGGCGGGGGCTGGTGTACTCGTCGAAACCGGGGGTGGCGTCCGGGTCGCGGCGCGGCACCATGTTCAGCACGCAGCCCAGCAGGGACGCGTTGACCGCGTGCAGCGCCCGCACCGCCGCGGTGACCTGGGTGCCGGTGGTCCGCCGGGACCGCACCACCAGCAGGGTGCCGTCGGCCCGTGCCGCCACCACCTCACCGTCGGTGACCGGCAGCAGCGGCGGGCAGTCGAAGATCACCACGTCGAACCGGCGGCGCACCTCGTCGACCAGGTCGGTCATCCGGGGCGAGCTGAGCAGTTCGCTGGGATTGTGCGGCGGCGGTCCACCGGCCAGGAGCCACAGACCCACACCCCACGGTTGTACGGCCTGATCGAGGTCGGCCGTCCCGTTCAGCACACTGCTCAGCCCGGTCTGCCCGTCCAGCCCGAGGAACCGGCCCAGTCGCGGGCGGCGCAGTTCGGCGTCCACCACCAGCACCCGCTGGCCGGTCTCGGCGAACAGCAGGGCCAGGCTGCACACGATCGCCGACCGGCCCTCGCGGGGGACCGCGCTGGTCACCGCCAGGGTCTTCAGCGAACTCCCGGCGGCCGCCGACTGCAGCAGCGTGCGGACCTGACGCAGCGCCTCGGTCCGCGCCGACGTGCCGGGTGACACGAACGGCCCGGACACCGCGGGCGCCCCGTCGTCCTGCGGCACCCGGGCCAGCACCGGGGTGGCGGCCAGTTCCCGCAGCGAGTCCGCGGACCGGACGGTGTTGTCGGAGACCTCCCGGACCACCGCCGCGCCGGCGCCGACGATCAGCCCGGCCATCAGGGCGAGCGCGTAGTTGTCGATCGGGCGCGGCGCCACCGGGTCGGGCATCATCCGGGGCCCGTCGACCACCTCGACCCGGATCACCGGATCACCGCCGGGTTGGGTCTCCAGGTTCTCCACCGTGGTCTTGAACAGCACCGACAGCTTGCGGGACAGCAGCATGGCCCGGTCCGGCGAGGTGTCCTGCACGGTGACCTCCATCAGGACGGTGTCGGCGACGGTCTCGGCGGTGATCTGATCGCCGATCTCCTCGGGTGTCAGGCTCACGCCTTCGACGGTGGACAGGGGGAGTTCGATCTCCTCGCTGGTGAGCAGTTCGGCGTAGGTGGCGAGCCGGCCGGAGGAGAACATGCTGGCCGGGTAGAGCTCGGCGGCCTCGGCCATCGGCGCGGTGAAGAAGAACGTGACCCGGGCCGCGTAGACCGGAGTGGTCCGGACGTTCACCACCAGAGCCACGCCGAGCGCGACGACGACCGAACCCACCAGCAGCCACCAATGTCTCTTGGCCACACGGAGGTAGTCGCGCAGGCCCATGCAGAGACCTTAGGGCGATAGCCGACAAGCCTCGCGGATATCGAAAAATCACTCTTTGGGGTATTACCCGCTGATAGCCTGCCGACGTGCGAGTCCCCTTGGTGCCGATCGGCGCGGCGATCGCGCTGGTCCTCGGTGTCCGGTCGGCACGCTCGCGGCGGCGCCGGCGCCACCGGCGCTCGGACGACCGGGTGATCCTGTTCGGCGCCGGCCGGGCCGGTTCCCTGCTGCTGCGGTCGATGCTCGCCGACCCGGACGAGCGGTGCCTGCCGGTGGGGCTGCTCGACGACGACCCCGGCAAACACCGGCAGCGGGTGCACGGGGTACCGGTCCTGGGCGGGCGCGCCGACATCGGGACCGTGCTGCGGCGTACCGGCGCGGGAACCCTGGTCTTCTCGGTCGCCAACGCGGGCGCCGACCTGGTCCGCGACGTCCGGGAACGCACCGTCGCGGCGGGCGCGGCCTTCAAGGTGGTGCCGTCGGTGACCGAGTTGGTGGACCATCCGGTCGCCGTCGACGACATCCGCGACGTGCAGGTCGCCGACCTGCTGGGCCGGCACCAGATCGACACCTGCCTGGACGCCGTCGGCGGGTTCCTGACCGGGCGGCGGGTGCTGGTCACCGGGGCCGGCGGCTCGATCGGCTCGGAACTGTGCCGGCAGATCCACCGGTTCCACCCGGGCGAGCTGATCATGCTGGATCGCGATGAATCGGCGTTGCAGGCCACCCAGCTCTCCATCGACGCCCGGGCCGGCATCGACGATCCGTCGATCGTGCTGGCCGACCTGCGCGACGCCGCCCACCTGCGGCAGATCTTCCGCACCCACCGGCCCGAGGTGGTCTTCCACGCCGCCGCCCTCAAACACCTGGCGCTGCTGCAGCGGTTCCCCGGCGAGGCGTTCAAGACCAACGTGCTCGGCACCCTGAACGTGCTGGCCGCCGCCGAAGGGGTGGAACGGTTCGTCAACATCTCCACCGACAAGGCCGCCGACCCGACCAGTGTCCTGGGCTGCTCGAAACGGGTCACCGAACGGCTCACCGCCTGGACCGCGGCCCGGATGCCCGGCACGTTCCTCAGCGTCCGGTTCGGCAACGTGCTCGGCAGCCGCGGCTCGGTCTTCACCACGTTCACCGCCCAGATCGCCGACGGCGGCCCGGTCACCGTCACCCACCCCGACGTGACCAGGTATTTCATGACCGTCCAGGAGGCGGTGCACCTGGTCGTGCAGGCCGCAGCGATCGGCCGCGACGGCGAGGCGCTGGTGCTGGACATGGGCGAGCCGGTCCGGATCGCCGAGGTGGCCCGGCAGATGGTCGCGCTGCGGCCGCACCCGGTGGACATCCGCTTCACCGGGCTGCGGCCGGGGGAGAAGCTGACCGAGACCCTGTTCGGCGCCCGCGAGGTGGACGAACGCCCGTTCCATCCGCTGATCTCGCACGTCGAGGTGCCGCCGCTGAGCGCCGCCGACGTCACCCGCCTCGACCCGGACGGCTCCCCGGAGGACACCGTCGAGGGTCTAGCCGAGCTCTGCCGGTGCTAGCGCGGGCAGCTCCAGCACCCGGGCCACCGGCGCCCGGTCCGACAGCACCACCCGGGGCGCCCCGGCGGACAGTTCCAGCGCCGACCGCAGCCGTTCCTCCTCGCGCTCCCGGTCGCGGTACCAGGCGATCGACCAGATCCGGTGCAGCTTCCAGCCCAGGTTCGCCAGCACCTGACCACTGAGCCGGTCACGGTCGCGGGCGGCCGAACAACCGGCGTACGACGGCCCGTCACACCTGATGCCCAGCGCGAAACCGGCGTCCGCCCGCCCCGGCACCCGGACCCCGATGTCGATCCGGCCGCCCGACGACCCCAGCGCCGGGTACGCCGGATACCCCCAGGACCGCACCGCCGCCAGCACCGACTCGGTGAACGCGCCACCGGTCGCGACCGGGGCCTCGGCGGCCACCGCGCCGTGCTCGGCGTACTCCAGGTAGCGGGCCAGCAGGCGAACCCCCTCGTTGTCGGTGATCGGCACGTCCCGGGCGCTGATCGAGGTCACGATCTCCACCCGGTACCGGGCCCGGGTGATCGCCACGTTCAGCCGCCGGCCGCCGTTCGGCCGGTTCAGCGCCCCGAAGTTGGCGCTGATCTTCCCGGCCTCGTCGTAGCCGTACCCGATCGAGAAGATCATCACGTCGCGTTCGTCGCCCTGCACCGACTCCAGGCTCTTGACGAAGAACCCGTGCAACCGGTCGTCGTCGAAGACCCGCCCCCGGGCCAGCACCTCCAGGGCCCGCTCGATCGCCTCCGCCTGCGCCACCGAGAACGTCACCACCCCCAGCGACAGCCCTGGCCGGGTGGCGAAGTGGTGCAGGATCCGCTCGGCGACCCGCTCCGCCTCGACCGGGTTGTCCCGCCCTCCGCTGCGCCGGTAGACACCCCCGGCCGGGAGCAGCGCCACCCCGGTGTCCGGCCCGGCCTCGGTCGCGCTCGGGAAGACACTGAGCCGGCCGGAGTAGAACTCGTGGTTGGAGAACGCGATCAGCGCCTCGTGCCGGCTGCGGTAGTGCCAGTTCAGGCCCAGGCTCGGGAACGCGCCACAGCCCTTGGCCAGCTCCAGCACCGACTCGAAGTCCAGCACCGGCAGCTCGGCGCCGGGCTCCTCGGGGGCCACCGCGGCCCGGTCGAAGAACGACGTCGGCGGCAGCTGCCGGTCATCGCCGGCGGTGATCAGTGCCGTTCCCCGATAGACGCAGTTGATCGCGTCGGCCGGGGTCACCTGGGACGCCTCGTCGAAGATCACCACGTCGAAGCGGATGTCCGGCGGCAACGACTGGCTGACCGTCAGCGGCGACATCAGGAAACACGGCCGCAGCCCCAGCACCAGGTCCCGGGCCTGCCCGATCAGCTCCCGGACCGGCAGATGCCGGCTGGCCTTCACCGCCTCCCGCCGGATCAGCTCGGCGCCGGGCGAGCCGGCCTCCGGGCGCCGGGACACCACGGCCCGCTCGATGTCGGCGGCGGCCGCCGCGCCCAGCCGCTGGTCCACGATCTCGAAGTCGGCCACCAGCCGGTCCCGGTCCGGGGCCCGCCACGGGCGCAGCCGCTGATCGGACTGGATGATCGCGTCCGCCCAGGACCGGAAGAACGCCCGCTCCACCGCCGGGCGCACCTGCTCGGCCGGGACGTCCCGGTCGGCGCAGAACTCGATCACCCCGTCCAGGCCGTATCCGCTGAGCACCGCCCGGGCGTCGGCGGCGGCGAACCACTCCTCCTGACCACCGGCGTCGGCCCGGATCGCCTCCAGGAACTCCCGGGCCCCCTCGTGCCCGGACAGCTGCTCGGCCAGCTCCGGCCGCCGGTCCTCGGCGAACGCCTCCAGCACCGCCTCCCGGGCCATCGCCCACTGCTCGGCCAGCCGGCCCAGCCCGGCGACCGGCCGCAGCCGCCGCAACTCCTCGGCGTGCGCGGCGGACAGCGGGCGCTCCTCGCCGGCCAGCAGGGTCCGGGCGGCGGCCGTCCACTCCAGGGCCGCGGCGAGAGCCTTCTCGTCGGTGTCGGCGCCGCGGAACGCCGCACCGAACACGGTGGTGTAGTCGGCGGCCCGCTCGTCCATCGCCGCCTCGGCCCGCACCGTCTCCTGCCGCAGCCGGCCCAGGTGCGAGACCTCGGCGAAGTCCAGGGTGCGGCCGGTCGCCGCGTCGTAGGCGTGCACCACCGCGGCCACCGCGGCCAGGGCGGCGGCGTGCGCGCGCAACCAGCCGACAGCCGCCTCGATGCCGCCGGTGACCAGTTCCGGGCGGTCGGCGGCGTACGGGCCGGGCCGCCCGGCGAGGACCGCGTCGCGGGCGGTGGTGGCCAGCCGGATCAGGTCCGGGTCCGGGCGGGGCGAGCACAGGTACGCGGCCACCGCACCGACCGACTCGGCCGGCGCCATCCGCAGTCCCGCGTCGACCACCTGCAGCGCCTCGGCGATCGCCGTGAAATCGGTGCCCGGGCCCTGCCAGTACCGGCCGAGCACGGTCCCGTAGGCCTGCTCGGCCGCGGCCAGGTCCAGCCGGGCCCGCTGCCACGCCACCGCCGTCTCCAGCCGCGGCAGGGCGTCCCGGATCGACGCGGTGGGCAGCACGAACGCGGCCACCACCCGCTTGTCCCGGCGATAGCCGCCGAGCATCCGCCGCCAGCCCCGGTGCACCCGGGCGAACCGGTCGGCCATCTCGTCGACCGGCTGGGTGAGGATCGCCTCGGCGAAGAACGGGCGGGCCCGTACCTCGGCGGCCATCAGGTTCTCCAGGGCCCGGCGCAGCACCTGCGCGCCGGTCGCCACGGTCGCGGCGGTACCCGGCCCGAACCAGAACGCCTCCGGCCGGTTGCGCCGCCCGCCCAGTTCGGCCAGCGCCGCGATCCGGCTGATGTCGGCGACCGCGACCGCGTTCGGCAGCCCGAGTTTCGCGGTGACCTGGTCGACCGCGCCGCGATGCCGTTCCAGGGTGTCGGCGGCCTCGGTACAGGCGCGGGCCTGCCGGTCGGCCTCGGCCGCGGTCAGCGGGTTCAGGTCCACCGGTTCCGGAGTGAGCCCGGCCAGGTGCGGCACCGGCGGCAGATCGCCGGGGATCGGCAGCGCCGACCAGAGTGTCCCGGCACGCTGCCCGGCGGCCTCCCGGGCGGCCCGGACCGCGGTCAGGTCCCGGCCCAGGGTCTGCGCGGCCTGGTGCACCGGCGCCAGATCGCCGGCGGTCAGCCACTCGTCGCGGGCCGCCTCCGGGCGTTTCCCGGCGTGCGCGGCCAGCCCGGCGAGCACCCCGGCGTCCCCGGGACCGGCCAGCCCGAACGGCGCCTGCCCGGCCGGCACCGACCGGGCCAGCCCGGCGAGGGCGCGTTCGGCCCGGGACAGCACCGGATCGAGCGGTTCGCGGCGCAGCACGTCCCGCCACGGCAGCGCGTCCCGGCCGGTGACGGTGCGCCAGACCGCGGACAACCGGTCGGCGGCCTCCCGGATCCGGCGCAGCGACTCCGGGGTCACCGACGCCGGCGGGATCACCGGGACCGGCGCGGCCGGGGCCTCGGCCAGCCGCGAGCAGATCCCCAGCACGTCGTGCAGGCTGCGGCCGAGCGGTTTACGGACCTCGTTCATCGCGTACGCGTATCCGCTGAGCCGTTCGCGCAGCTCCCGGGGCGCCCGCCGGTCCAGGGTGTCCGCCGTCCGCGGGGGACGCCCCTCGTCCAGGGCGGCGGCCAGCGCGGTCGCCACCTCCTTGCGGCCCGCCTTGTGCCCGTGCAGCTCCAGGACGTGCCGGTGCAGCCCGGCCTCGGTCAGCCGGTGGTGCACCACGTCCAGGGCGGCGGCCTTCTCGGAGACGAACAGCACCCGTTTCCCGGCGTGCAGCAGGCAGCCGATCATGTTGGCGATGGTCTGCGACTTGCCGGTGCCGGGCGGCCCGTCCATCACGAAACTCCGGCCGGCCACCGCGGCGGCGACACACGCCCGCTGCGAGGCGTCGGCGTCCAGCACCAGCGGGATGTGCTCGGGCGGCGCCAGCCGGTCCAGATCACCGGCCTGGATCGCCGCGAACCGGAACTCCTCGGACCGTTCCTGATCACCGGCGAGCGCCCGCACCACCGGATGCGCCACGATCCGGTCCTCGTTGACCAGCAGATCCCGGTAGATCGCCTCCTTGTGGAAGGTCAGCCCACACAGCAGCACCGCACGCTCGACGTTCCATCCCCGCCGCCGCGACACCCGGCTCTGCAGCGACGACCACACCTCGCCCAGATCAAGATCACTTTCCGCCGGTACGCCGGGAACCTCCACGCCCAGCCCGCGCAACCGGATCGCCAGGGCCGGGTTGAACACCACGTCGTCGTCACGCAGCCGCAGCCGGGGCGGGTCTCCCGGGCCGGGCGTGACCAGCTCCACCGGCTGCAGCAGCACCGGACTCGCGAACCGGTCGCCGGCTTCGTCCCGCCAGTGCAGCAACCCCAGCGCCAGGTGCAGCATCGACACGCCCCGGTCCAGGTACTCCTGCCGGGCCCGGCGCGCCATCCGCCGTAGCGTGGCGTCCAGTTGGGCCTCCGGCATCTCCGACCGCAGCACCGGATCGTCACCGGCCAGCCGGTCCGGATCCGCGCCGGTGCCGGCCACCGCGCAGTCGTCGTGCCGGCGCAGCGCGGCGAGCACCGCCTCCGGCTCCGGGCCGACGACCTCCACCAGATCCGGGTGGTCCGGCGGGAAGCTGATCAGCCGGTTGGTGTCACCCAGATCGACGAGGCTGTCACGCCAGGCGTGCAGCGCCGCACGGACGTCGGCACGATCTCTCATGCCACGATTGCAACAAGAGGACCCGCCTCTTCGCTGGCGAATCAGAATCCCCGCCGGTCCGCCTTTGCTTTTCCCGGCTCGTCCCTGCTCAACGACCCCGCCGGCCGCTCCTTGTTCTCCGCGGCTCATCTCCGCTCAGCGACCTCGCTGGTCCTCTGGCCGGGCGGCCCTTCCTTCGGCGGCTCAGCGGCCTCGCCGGTCCGCTTCCTGCTTTTGCCGGCTCAGCGGCCCAGCGGGTCTGTTTTTCCTTGGCGGCTCAGCGGCTTCTTCTTGTTTTCGCGGCTCAGAGGCCTCGTAGGGTCGCCCACACCACTTTGCCGTCCGGGGCGGGCAGCACGCCCCAGCGCGCGGCCATCGCGTCGACCAGCAGCAGACCGCGCGGCGCGTCCGGATCCTCGGACGGCTCGGGCAGCACCGGCTCGGCGGCCGAGCCGTCCCGGACCCCGATGATCAGGTAGCGGCGGCCGCGGGTCAGCCGCAGGTCGATCATCGTGTTCGCGTGCACCACGGCGTTGGTGACCAACTCGTCGGCGACCACCCCGGCCGGCCCGATCAGGGTCGGCGCCGACCAGCGGACACACGCCTCGGTGGCCAGCTCACGGGCCCGGTGCGCGGAGCCGCGGACCGGCAGCAGGGTCTCGCCGATCGACGGCATCCGCGGGCGGGGCTCGGCGGTCAGTGCGGCCTCGACCGAGGGGAACACCGGGTACCGGCCGGGACCGGTACTGATCAGCCGGGCCACCTCCGGGTCCGGCGCGACGACCAGCACCGGGACGCCCGGCCACAGCGACGCCTGCCGGGCCACCGACGGGAAGACCGAGGCCGCCGCCGGGTCGATGACGGTCACGCCGGTCAGATCGGCGACGATCGCGTCCGGATGGTCGGCCAGGCACTTCAGCAGCGCCGCCCGCACCCGGGGGACCGACAGCAGCGTCAGCTCGCCCCGGATCCGCACGATCAGGCGCGTGCCGACCGGCTCGATCTCACACCGCATCGCGGACACCAGTCGATTGTCACCTCATCGCGTCTTCTCCGCACCGGACGGCCGTCAGGTCCGGCCCCACCGTGACGGACAGGGCCCGGACCACCCCGGCGGCCCGGATCACGTCCAGGGCCAGATCGCTCGCGCCGACGACGCGGAACCCGCAGCCGTGCCGGTTCGCCTCCCGCCGCCCGGTCAGCAGGCTCCGCACCCCGGCCGCCCCGAGATGCGTGACCCCGGAGAGGTCGACCACCAGCATCCGTACCGCGGTCTGGTCCAGGGCATTGAGCAGGATGTGGGTGAGCGCTTCGCTGACGTCGTGGTCGATGTCGCCACTGACGGCGATCCGGACGGCTCCGCCGCCGTCGTGATGCTTGCGCACCGTGAACGGGCCGGTCATCGGTGTTCCTCTCGTCGATCCCGCCGGTGGCGGGCGCGCCTCGATTGTGGTCCACCGGCGCTCCCCCGTGGGCCGGATTCACCCGTGGGATCGAAACGTTCCCCCGGAGATCGTCCTCAACCCCGCACCGCGAACATCGCCCGGTCCAGCAGCTCGTCCCGGTCGCCGGCGCCACCACCGGCCACCCACGAGCGCATGGCCGCGTTGAAGCAGGCCAGCGCGGCGGTCACCAGCGCCCGCGGCGCCGGATCGAGCCCGCTCTCCGCGCTCTCACCCGGGTGGCCGGGACCGCTCCCGCCCACGCGGGCAGCGCGGTTCTCGCCCATGCGGGCGGCGCTGTTCTGGCCCACGCGGGCGGCATTGCTCTCGCCCACGCGGGCAGCACTGCTCTCGTGGAGGCGGGCGGCCATCAGCGGGACCAGCAGCTCCACCCAGCCGTCCTGTTTGTCCCGGTGCCGGGGGCCCATCGTCGGGTTGGCGTCCAGCATCCGGTAGAACGCCAGCGACTTCTCCGGCTCATCGGCGTTGATCGCGGTGATCACGTCGAAGGTGCGCCGCAGCGACAGCCACGGGTCCTCACCGGCGGGCCGGGCGGTGAACGCGGCGGCGAGCCCCGGCCCGAGCTCGGCCAGCCAGGTGAGGACCACGTCCTCCTTGGTGCCGAAGTAGCGGAAGAACGTGGTCCGCGACAGCCCCGCCTCGGCGGCGATCTGCTCGACGGTGGTGTTGTCGCAGCCCTGCTCGGCGAAGAGGCGGGTGGCGATCGCGCTGACCTCGGCCCGCATGGCCCGGCGGGTGCGTTCCCGCAGATTCGGTGTGTCCGTCACAACAGAACAGTACCCGGTTTCTATGTGGGACTCAGTACCACTTCGGGCTACGGTTCCGGTATGCCTTCCGATCTTCTCGCACCCCTGCAGCTCGGCGCCGTCCGCCTCGCCAACCGCCTGGTGATGGCCCCGCTCACCCGCCTCCGCGCCGGTGACCAGGGCATTCCTGGTGACCTGCAGGTGGAGTACTACCGGCAGCGTGCCTCCCTCGGCCTGATCGTCACCGAGGGCACCTATCCGATCCGTGAGGGCCGCACCTGGATCGGCCAGCCCGGCATCGAGACTCCCGAGCAGATCGCCGGCTGGCGCCGGGTCGCCGACGAGGTGCACGCCGCCGGCGGCAAGATCGTCATGCAGGTGATGCACGGCGGCCGCATCTCGCACCCGGCGATCAGCGAGTCCGGCCGGATCGTCGCGCCGTCCGCGATCGCCGCCCCCGGCGAGACCCGCACCCACCAGGGCAAGGCCGCCTACCCGGTGCCGCAGGAGCTGCCCGTCGGCGAGATCGCCGGCATCGTCGGCGCCTTCGTCACCGCCGCCCGCAACGCGATGGCGGCCGGCATGGACGGTGTGGAGATCCACGGCGCCAACGGTTACCTGCTGCACCAGTTCCTGTCCCCGGCGGCCAACACCCGCACCGACGGTTTCGGCGGCAGCCCGGAGAGCCGGGCCCGCCTGGCGATCGAGGTCGTCACCGCGGTCGCCGCGGCCATCGGCGCCGGCCGCACCGGTCTGCGGATCTCGCCGGAGCACAACATCCAGGGCGCTCTGGAGACCGACCCGGCCGACGTCGCCGCCACCTACACCGTGCTCGCCGAGGCCCTCGCCCCGCTCGGCCTGGCGTTCCTCGACATCCTGCACGCCGACCCGGCCGGCGAGCTGGTGCAGAAACTGCGGCACGCGGCCGCCGCCCCGGTCATCCTGAACACCGGCTTCGCCGTGCCGACCACCCGCGAGGAGGCCACCCGGATCCTCGCCGACGGCCTCGGCGACGCGGTGGCCGTCGGCCGCCCCGCGCTGGCCAACCCGGACCTGCTCACCCGCTGGACGACCGGCGCCGAGGAGAACACCGCCGATCCGTCCACCTTCTACACCCCGGACGGACGCGGCTACACCGATTACCCGAGCCTCGCCGGCTGATTCCGGGCGAGTGGGATCTGTCGTGGCAGGGCTGGTGGGGCGGCGGACCCCCGTACCGGAAACCGGTCTTCGTCCTGACCCACCACCCGCGCGAGGATCTGCCGATGGCGGGCGGCACGACCTTCCACTTCGTCACCGGTGGACCGCACGACGCCCCGGAGCGGGCGCGCGCGGCCACCGGCGGCGCAATCTACCGGGCCGTCCGCTGGAACATCGGCTTCCAGGCGGTCCCGCCGTCCGCGCCGGCCAGGGCCTCGGCGACCGCCGCGCTCAGATCCGGCCGGTCCACGGTGGCGAGCTGGTTGGCCAGTTCCCGCCACGAGTCGGATTGTGACCAGCCCCGCAGCCGGGTCTGCCGGACCAGTTCGGTGTCCAGGTCGTGCGGTAGGGTCGCGCACTCGCCGAGCCCGCCACCGATCTCCAGCGCGATCATGGTGGACACGCACTGGTCGCAGGCGCCGCAGTTGAGCCCCGGCTGGGTGCGGCCGCAGACGGTGAGGGTGCGCAGGGCCAGCGCCGAGTGCACCAGGTACTGGGAGATCTTCTCGACCCGGGCCGCCTCCACCCCGTCGTGCACCAGCGCCAGCCCTTCGGTGGACCAGAGCGGGTCCAGCAGCGGGTGCGAGCCCCACGGTGGCAGGTGCCCGTAGTCCTCGCCGGCCGCCAGCAGGCAGGTGCCGAGCACCCCCTCCAGGGCCAGTGCGACCGCGGCGAGGGCGGCGCCGTGGTACTCGTTCCAGCCCACCACCTCCTCGGTCAGCGCCCGCAGGTTGGTCTCGACGATCAGCAACTGCTTGCCGGTCTCCTGCGCCACCTCGGTGAGACGTGTCACCAGCCGCTCGTGGTCCGGGCCGTCGTCCTCGTGCACGTTGGCGAACACCAGGTGGGTGATCTCCCGGTGCCCCGGGGCGTCCGCCCGGCGCAGATCCTTGAGCAGGCTGTAGTGCGAGTCGACCCCCGCAGTGAAGAACAGCCCCACCCCGGAGGCGGCGGCGGTCGGCCCGGCCGTCGAAGCGGGCGCGATCTCCACCGGTTTCACGTCCCACCATCGGTGGTACAGGTCCATCGCGTCGCGGGCTCCCCGCAGCAACCGCCCGGAGACCGGCGCGTTGACGATCAACGGTTCGCCGATGGCCATGGCCGGAAGCGTGAAGGCGGGCACAAAAGTGTTCCCGGGATTGGCGGGTGGTGGTGGAGGTGGCCCGCCGGCCGCGTCGCGGATCCGGAATTCCAGCAGCTCACCCTCGCTGCGTGGCCACCGGACCATGCCCAGGACGCGGGTCTCGTAGGCGCCGGTCTCGACTGCTACACGTTCGAGCATCACGCGAGGAGTATCCGGACTATACGGACTTTAGGTGCGATATGTCCTGGAAAGTCCTCCTTAAGTGGGCCGTCGACTGGCGTTCATCGGCTAAAGAGAGCATGTGCACGTGCTGACGTACCTCCGACTCATCGGCCTCGCCGGATCGCTCATGCTCGCCACCGCCGGGTGGTTGGGCGGGGCGGTACCCGACGCCGACCTCACCAGCACCCCGATGAGCATCGCCAGAGGCCCGTACGGCCCCGCGATCCTCGGCCTGTGGGTGATCGGAACCGGACTGCAAGCGTGGGCGTGGTGGTCGGCCAGAGACCGCGTGCCCTCGACGAGATGGGCGGTGATCACCGCCCTGCTGTGGATGGCCCCGTTCCTGTTCACCCCACCGATGGGCAGCCGGGACTTCTATTCGTACGCCTGCCAGGGTGAGATGTTCCTGCACGGCATCGACCCGTACCTGCACGGTGTCGACGCCCTGCCGTGCAGCTGGCTGGAGACGGTGTCGACGATCTGGCGGGACACGCCCACCCCGTACGGCCCGCTCTTCATCCTGATCGCTGCCGCAGCCGTCAAACTCACCGGCGGCCTCACCGGCTCCCTGATCATTTTCCGCCTGGTGACCCTTGCCGGCCTGGCGGCGATCGCCGTCGGCCTGCCCGCACTGGCCCGGGCTTGCGGCATTCCCGCCGAGCGCGCGGTCTGGCTGGCCCTGGCGGGCCCGCTGGTAGGGGCGCACATGCTGGCCGCCCCGCACAACGATGCGGTCATGCTCGGGTTCGCGGTGCTGGCGCTTTTCCTGCTGGTACGGGTGGGCTCACAACCGTGGGTCCTGGTCACTTCCGGGGCACTGTTGGGCCTGGCGGTGGCGGTGAAGGCGACCGCGGGGGTGCTGATCCCGTTCGCGGTCCTGATGACCGGTTTGGCGTTCGTCCGTTCCACGCTCCTGATCGGCACCGGGGCGCTGTTGTCGTTCGGCACGGTGACGCTGGCGAGCGGCCTGGGCCTGGGCTGGATCCCGGCGATGCGGGTGGGCGACAGCCTGATCCAGTTCACGTCCCTGCCCACCGCGGTGGGGATGACCCTGACGTACACGGGCCGCCTGTTCAGCCCGACGTTCGACGCGGTACCGGCGGTCCGCAACGTGGCGCTGGTGCTGCTGATCAGCACCCTGGTGTTCCTGTGGTTCCGCGCGTTCCGAGCAAGCCCCGAGAACCGCCGGAAGGCGGCCCTGCACAACGCGGCCCTGTCCCTGGCGGCGTTCGTGGCTCTGGTCCCGGTCTTCCACGCCTGGTACATCCTGTGGCCGTTGACGTTGCTGGCAGCGACGACGTTGAGAACCAGACTGGCAATGCTGCTGACAATCGCAGCCGCCTACCTGGTACTCCCGGACGGCGGAGGCTTGTCCCGTTTCGTGAAGTTCCCCGGAGCCCCGCTGGTGGTGCTGGCGCTGATAGCCCTACTGATAGTCGAAACCCGCCGCCGCCGCCGAAACCCCGCCGAGCCAACCCCGGTCCCAGGCTGACCCACCCACCCCGAACCTGTCGGCCTGGTGAGGTTCGCCCGAGCCGGCGGTCTGGCGAGCCTGTGGCCCGGCGAGGCTCACCCCAAGCCAGCCGCCCGGCGAGGCTTGCCCGAGCCGACTGCTCGGAGAACGGTGTCCGGATAGTCATCCACCAGCCTTGGTCACCGGTAGCCGCCGGTGACCGTTCGCTGGTCGCCCGGCGCTGCCCGACGCTCGGAAGGCGATCACCGTTATCCGGATGCCTACCATCCACCGACCACGAACCACCAACCGTGGGCCACCGACCACCGACCACCGACCACCGACCACCGACCACCGACCACCGACCACCGACCACCGACCACCGACCACCGCCACCCGGCCACGTTCGCTGGTGCCCGGTAGTGGGTGGCCGCCCACTACCGGGTGCCGTTAATTGGCTATCGGCCGTCGTCTACTGGCTCGTTGCCGCCAGTCGCCAGCCACCCGTCACTATTCGCTGGTCACTGCTCGTCGGCCGCCGGTGTCCGGCCTTCGGCGAACGGAGGTCTGCAGCAGTTGCTGTTCACGGGCCACCCGGGAGTCGTGTTCTTCGGGTGCCGGGTCGCCGGTGGCCGGATGCCGGTGGCCGGTGGCGGCGGGCGGTGGCGGCGGGCGGTGGCGGCCGGTGGCGGCGGGCGGCGGGCGGCGGGCGGTTGGTTTGGGTTATCTGACCGTGTTCTGGGTCGGGGTGGTTTGGGGCTCGGGCTGGGTCTTCTCCGTCTCGGGCTTGGTGGCTGTGCTCCGGAAGCCCGGGATCAGGACGGCCGCGACTGCCACGTGGGTCAGGGCCAGCACCACCTTGCTTCCGGTGGTCGCCTCCACTCCGGCGAAGGGCAGGAACGACACCGCCGTGATCAGAGCCGCCGCTACCGTCCAGATGGTGAGGGCGTGCCTGGTGAAGCGCTCCAAGACTGCGAGTGTCGCCCATCCCAGCAGGCTCGCCGCCGCTGCTACGAAGGCGATCTGGCTCAGCCCGAGATCCATGGCCGGCTGGCCGGGGGAGACCACCACCAGATCGTGCCCGAGCACCGGTTCCCCGATCACCCAGACCAGGACGGTTGCCAGAACCGCACCTACGACCACGATCGCGCGTTTTCCAGCCTGCATCGTCACTCCTCCTCAGAAGACAAACCTTGACTAGGTCGATTGTTGAGGTGCTCAAGCATTTGTGAGCCTAATGTAGATACTTGAGCAACTCAACTATTGAGGCGAAGTATCATCAGGCCATGAGCGACGCCCCCGCCGACGATCAGTTGGTCGTCGAACTGACCGACCTCGTCTTCCTGGCGGCAGGCCGGCTCCGGCAGGGTTTCAATGCGATCGCTGCCGAGCTGGGTCTCACTCCGGCCCAGGCGCTGGCCCTGGTCAACTTGCGGGGCCCGGCTCCCATGCGAGACCTGGCCGACATCCTGAGTTGCGATGCCTCGAACGTGACCGGCATCGTCGACGGCTTGGAGAAGCGGGGCCTGGTCACCCGCCGTCCCGATCCGGCCGATCGGCGAGTGAAACACCTGGTGCTGACCACCGAGGGCAGCCGCCGCCGAGATCAGCTGACCACCGAGGCCAACGCCCGCGCGGAAGCCCTCTTCGCCGCCCTGGGCCCCGACCGAACCCACTTGCGCGACCTACTCGCGGTGGTAGCCGCCCGGCAAGATCCGCAGCCCTGATCCACCCGACCCCGCATCGCGGCATCACAGTGGGCTCACCGCATTCGTGGCTGTCTCGGCCCCTCACCTCGTGTGTGGCCGGTTCGGACCTCTCGCCACATAAGTGGCCGACCTGATCGCTCATCGCGTTTGTGTCTGTCCTGGCCCCTCGCCTCGCGTGTGGCCGACTTGATCGCTCACCGTGTTCGTGGCAGTTCTGGCCCCTCGCCTTGTGTGTGGCTGACCTGACCGCTCATCTCATCCGTGGTCGGCCTGGCCAGTCGTATGGTGGCGGCCTGGTGTCAGCGCAGGGATCGGCGCAGCAGGTTGATCAGGGATTCGGCCGCTGCGGTGGTGTCGAAAGTCGGGTCGGACAGGTTTTCCGCGACTATCGCGTCCAAGGCTCCGTTCACGATCACCGCCGTTACCGACGGGTCCACGTCGGGGCGATAGTCGCCGGCCTCGCGGGCCGCCGTTATCAGGGCGGCCACCGACTGATGGCGGCTCGGGGCGTTCGGAGTGTCGCCTACGGTCGGTGCCTCGCCGATCGCCTCGATGATCATGCGGGTGTGTGTCGGGTTCTCCCGCAGGTAGCCGATCAGAGAACGGATGTACGCCTCCAGCGCCGCCTCACCCAAGGTTGCTTCGCCTGACGTCGCCTCACCCAAGGTTGCTTCCCCTGACGTCGCTTCGCCCAAGGTTGCTTCGCCTGACGTCGCTTCGCCCAGGGGTGCCTCGCTTGGTGCCGCCTCGTTCAGGAGCGCTTCGCCTGACACTGCTTCGTTCGACTCCGCTTTGTCGGACGTCGGCCTGCGGGTGGCCGCTTCTACAGCGGCTCCGACGTGGGCGGTCACGGCGTCGATCACTGAGTCGTAGGCGGCCTGGACCACCGCGTCCTTCGACGGGAAGTGGTACAGGACCGCGGCCTTGGAGATGCCGGCTGCCTCGGCGATCCGGGCCAGCGACGTGCCCGTGTAGTGGTGCCGGGCGATCAACTCGATGGTGACGCTGATGAGCTGGGCTCGGCGGGTCTGTTCAGTGAGCGTGAGTGGCTTGGTGGGCACCGCACCACCGTAGGAGATAACCCCGCGGTTGAAAATTCTACCGATTGGTAAGTAATCTGACCGGATGGTTAGAGAGACGATTCGGAAGATCGGAAACTGGTTCTCCAGGCGCCGTCGCCCGCTCGTCCGGCCGTCCGTGGTGCTCCTGCTGCTGGTGGCCGCGACCGCGTATGCGCTGCGTGACCCGTCTCCGGTGGGTTACTTCACTTCGGGCGCGGCGTACGACCGGTTCCGCGCTGCCTACCAGGCGGCGATGGCCGACATGCCCGTCCCGGACCAGACCCTGGACATCAGAACCGGATACGGCGTCGTGCGGGTCTACCACTTCAAAGGAGCCGGAGCCGGAGCCGGAGCCGGAGCCGGAACCGGAACCGGAGCCGGAGCCGGAACCGGAACCGGAGGCGAGAGGGGAGACGAGGCCGAGGGCGAGAGCCGAAACCAAGCCGAAGCCGGGGCACCGCCGCTCCTGCTGCTCCCCGGGCGCGCCTCGGCCTCACCGGTCTGGGCCGACAACATGCCGACGCTGCTGAAACTGCGCGACGTCTACACGGTCGACCTGCTCGGCGAGCCGGGCCTCAGCGTCCAGCAGCGCCCGATCACCACCGCCGAGGACCACGCGCAGTGGCTGCACGAGGTGCTGATGGCACTGCCCGAACCGAGATTCCACCTGTTCGGACTGTCGATCGGCGGCTGGACCGCGATGAACCTGGCCCTGTACCTACCGGAGAAAGTGGCCGGGGTGATCCTGCTCGACCCGGTGCTGACCTTCGCCGACCTGTCGGTGGGGGCGGTGCTGCGCTCGATCCCGGTGAGTGTCCGCTGGGCGCCACGATCCTGGCGTGACGACTTCGCGAGTTGGACCGCCAACGATGCCCCGGTCGAGGACGTTCCGGTGGCCGACATGATCGAGCAGGGGCTCCAATCGTACAAAATCAAGCTCTCCGCCCCGGCCCGCCCGAACCGCGACCGACTCGCCGGTCTTGCCGTCCCGGCCCTGGTCCTGATGGCCGGCGCCTCCCGGATGCACGACGCCGCCGAGGCCGCCGCATACGCCGGCGAGGTGCTGCCGAACGCCACCGTGAAGACCTACCCGAACGCTTCCCACGCGATCAACGGCGAACACCCGACCGAGATAGCCGCCGACGTGGCAACGTTCATCGGCCCCGGCTGACCCCGCCGGAGTCGGTCCCGGCAGGCCTCGCGGGAGTTGGTCACGGCAGGCTCCGCAGGAGTTGGTCGCGGCTGACCCCGCAGGGGGCCGGTTGTGGTCAACCCCCGCAGGAGACCGGCCCGGCCGACAGTTCCATCAACACCGCGGCCACCCCGAAGTAAGCGCCGAACAACGTCACCAGGACACCGGCGGCAGCCAGCAGGAAGTCCCCGGACCCGAACCGCCGCCCGCGCTCGGCCCGAACTGCCGCCACCACCAGCACCACCGAGACCAGCGCCAGCGCCACGGCGACGATGCCGAGCGGCAGCATGGCTCCCGGAACCGCTGGCCGGGGCGTTCCACAGGACCGAGCCACCGCCGCGGTGTAGCCCTGACCGAGAACGAACAACACGCCGATCGCCACCATCGCCGCGGCCAGCGTCACCAGGGAGCGGCGCCGTCTCACCGATCCGTTCATCGTCACTTCGGTCCTCCCCTGCCGTGGTGGTGTCGACGAGGTGTGCTGCTGCGCGGGGTGGGCGGTTCATGCGGATCTCCGGATTGACAGGGAGGGCACAGCGCGGGCACAAGGGCATCCTCAACTCGGAGGAAATTCTTGGCGTCGTCCCGATGAACTGTTACGAAGGGTGAGTTCTGATGCCTCCCTACCAGCTGTCCCGCCGCTCCTTCGGCGCTGCTCTCGCCGGAGTTGTCGGCCTTGTCGCGCTCGGCGCCTGTGCTGAGGACGCGACGTCAGCGGGGGGATCGACCACGGCCACCGCTGGCAGTGGGCTGTTCGACGACACCCAGGTGCACGACATCGAGTTCACGTTCGAGCAGGCCGACTACGACGCGATGGTCGACGCCTACCTGGAGTCCAGCGACAAGAAGTGGATCGAGGCGACGGTCACCGTCGACGGCTCGACGTTCGAGAAGGCCGGCCTGCGGCTCAAGGGCAACTCGACCCTGCGCGGCCTCACCAAAGCCGGAGCCACAGCGAGCACAGCGAACACGGAGAGCAACAACCGAGGCGGTCCGGGTGGCAGTCTGTCGTCGGACAACCCCCAAGATCTTCCCTGGCTGGTACGTCTGGACAAGTACGTGGACGGCCAGGCCATCGGCGGCTACTCGGAGTTCGTCGTCCGGTCCAACAACTCGGAGTCGGCACTGAACGAGGCGGTCGCCCTGGAACTGCTCGGTGAGACGGGCCTGGCCACCCAGAAGTCGGCGTCCACCCGGCTCAGCGCCAACGGCGGTGCCGAGGTGCTGCGCCTGATCATCGAGAACCCGGCGGACAAGTGGGATGCCGACAACTTCAGCGGCGCCGGCATCCTCTACAAGGCCGAGGCGAACGGCGACTACAGCTACCGGGGCGACACCGCGGAGGACTACGAGGACGTCTTCGATCAGGAATCCGATTCGGACAACGTGAACTTCGCGCCGCTGGCCGCGTTCCTCAAGTTCATCAACGAGTCCGACGACGCCACGTTCGGCTCCGGCCTGGGTGAGCACCTGGACACCGCGGCGTTCGCCACCTATCTGGCGTTCCAGGAGCTGATCAAGAACTCGGACGACATCGACGGGCCGGGCAACAACTCGTACCTGCGGTACACGACCGACAAGGATCAGTTCACCGTGGTCGCGTGGGACCACAACCTGGCGTTCGGCGGCATGGGCGGTGGCGGCGGCAACCGCGGCGGAGGCGGTGACCAGGGTGGGGGCGGTAACCAGGGTGGAGGCGGCAACCCGCCCGCCGGCGCTGGAGGCTACGGCCAGCCGCAAGAAAGAGAAGGGAACAAGGGTGGCGGCGGCCGGATGGGCGGCAAGAGCAACATCCTGGTCACCAGGTTCAACGCCAACACCACGTTCAAGAAGGCGTACGAGAAGGCCCTCACCGATCTGAAGGCCAGCCTTTACACCAGTGGCAAGGCCGAGGAGATCCTGACGGCCCGGGCGGCGGTCCTGACCGCGAAGGCCTCCGACCTGATCAGCGCCGACACGGTGACCAGCGAGTCGGCGAGCATCAAGGCGAACTTCGGCTAGGCGAGGCTGGGCCCCGCTGAGGGATCGCCGTCGACGGCGAGGGTGAGCCGCCCCAGGAAGTCGAGGATGACGGTCTTCTCGGCATCCGGTAGGGCGGCGCACACCTCGTCGATCCGGCTGATGACCGGCGCCCACGCCTCCAGCGACGCCTCCCGGGCGGCTTCGGTCTCGGTGATGGTGACCCGGCGCCGGTCGATGGTGTCACGATGGCGTTCGACGAGACCGGATCGTTCCAGGCGGTCGATCAGCAGGGTCGCCGAGGCGGTCCGGATCCCGAGGGTGTGGGCGAGCTCGGTGGAGCCCATCGGCCCGTTCTGCACGAGAGCCCCGATGGCGGACATGTCGTTGGCGTTCATCCGCATCCGCACCGCCATCTTGCCGACGAGCTCCCGCGAACCGCCGATCATGTCGCGCACGGCCAGGGTGACGGGGTCGAGTCCGTCGTACAGATGGATCAGGTCTTCCCGCATGTGGTTATTTCATCATGCCTTGCAACTTCACCATCAAGTAGTTAGTTTGCCTAGGTGACCTGCCATGACCTGGTCCAGCAGCACGTTCGGTGCCTGCTGGAGGCGCCGTTCCGTGCCGAGGCGGACCGACTGCGGCAGGCCGAGGAGATCACCCGGACCGGCCTGCGGGTCGTCGAGGGTGTGCTGTCGTCGGCCACCGGCTGGGAGTTGCGGGACTGGCTCACCGGCGCGGTGATCCGCCGCGGCGACGACGGCCCGGCCGGGCTGACCCGTGCCCTGAGCGGCCATTACGACGCCGACGACCTGTTCACCGACGTGCCCGAGCCGGCCACGCCGGGGATCCCGCCGTCGCTGGGCCGGGCGATCGAGGAGTGGCTGTTCGCCGCCTCGACCCCGGATCAGGACATCGCCGAGTTCATCGGCTGGCCGGTGGGCGAGGTCCGGGAGCACCGATAAAAGGTGAGGGAGCGCCGACGATCTCCCGCAGTGTGGTCAGGACGGTGCGGACCGCCGCCCGGTGCAGGGTCTCCGGCCGGGTCAGCACGTCGATGTGCCGGACCGCAGGCAGATCCGCCAACGGTCGCAGGACAAGACGAGGATCAGGCGCTGTCGTACGCCCGGGCAACAGCGCCAGCACCGCACCGCCCGCGACCACCGACGCCGCCACGGTGAACTCGTTGATCCGGTGCCGCACGTCCAGCGGCCGCCCGGCCGTCGCCGCGATGGCTGCCAGGATCCCTTCCAGGGGGAATCCGGTGTGCGTGCTGATCCACGGCCAGGCACTGACGTCCACCGCGCGCAGCGGGTCGCGCCCGGCGAGCGGATGGTCGACGGACATCGCGACGTACAACGGCTCGATCATCAAAGGGATGACGGTGAGCCGCTCGGCCGGCCAGGGCGGACTGTGCGCCAGCCGATGGGCGATCACCAGGTCGTAGTCGCCGACCAGGGCCGGGAATTCGGCGTGCGGCACGTCCTCGTCGAAGCAGCGCACCCCGGGCGAGCGGGCGAGCAACGGCGCGAACCAGGAGAGACCGGCACTGTGGTACGCCGCGACGGTCACCGCCGAGTCCTCGTCGTCCAGGTGGTCGCCGACGGCGCGGGCGGCCCGGTCGAGCGCGGCCATCACGTCCACCGCCGCCGCGGCCAGTGCCTCGCCGGCCGGGGTGAGCACCAGCCGCCGCCCGCGGCGCTCGGTCAGTGGCACCCGCGCCGATCGCTGCAGGACGTTGAGCTGCTGGGACACCGCCGACGGTGTGATCCGCACCGCACGGGCCACCGCGGCGACACTGCCACGCTCGCCGAGTTCACGCAGCAACCTCAGGTGATGCGGATCCACAAGTCCTCACTACATCGTCGTTTCACCAGTTGGCGTCTTGTCTACCGTATCGGCGGGCCTCAGGCTTCTGACTGTGCTCGGAGACCTTCTGCTGTTGGCCGTCGCGATCATCTGGGGGAGCAGCTATCTGGCCGCGAAGACCCTGGTGATCGCGGGCGGCGTGCTGCTCGTGCTGGCGTTGCGTTACCTGGTGTCGGCGGCCGTGATGCTGCCGCTGATGCTCCGCCGCCGTCGCCGGATCGGCCGTGGGGAGTTGGGCGTCGGGATCCTGCTCGGCTGCACCCAGGCGTCGGTGCTGGCGCTGGAGACCTACGGGGTGTCGCTGACCAGCGCGACCAACGCCGGTGTGCTGATCAGCCTGACGATCCTGATCACGCCGATCATGCAGGGCGGGCTGCCGCCGCGGTTCTTCGCGGCTGCCGCGACGGCCACCGCGGGCGTGGTTCTTCTGGTGGCCGGACCCGGTCTGCGTACGCCCAATCTCGGCGACCTCCTGATGCTGCTCGCCGCACTGGTCCGCGCGGCGCATGTGACGCTCTCCGGCCGGCTCAGCCGCCCCGAATACGACACCGGTCACGTTGACGACGCTGCAGACCGTGGTCGGCGCCGTGGTCTTCGGCGCCGCCGCGTGGCCGCTGACCACGACCGGTTTCGGTCACGCCGAGTGGGCCGGGGTGCTGTACCTGGCGCTGGGCTGCAGTGTGTTCGCGTTCCTGGTCCAGTTGTGGGCGATCCGCCGCACGTCCGCGGCCCGGGCGAGCCTGCTGCTGGGCACCGAGCCGGTGTGGGCGGTCCTGATCGGAGTCGGACTCGGCGGCGAGCACCTGACCACCCTCGCGGTGGCCGGCATCGTGCTGGTGCTGGCCGGCACGTTCTGGGGTCAGCGGGTGGAACGCGAGGTGCGCGTCTCCAGGGCCCGCACCACAGCAGCCATGTCCGCGGTCCCGTGACCGTCCCGGAGGGCCTCGGCATACAGCTCCCGGCACACCTCCGACAGCGGCGCCGCGACACCTCCGGCGTGCGCCGCGTCGACGATCAGCTGATTGTTGTAGAGCACGTCCCGGATCGAGGCCTGCACCGAGAAGTCGCGTTCCCGTAGCTTGCCGCCCTTGGCCCGGGACACCGTACTGGCCATCGGCCCGGCGTCCAGCACCGCCGACAGTGTTCCCGGATCGAGCCCGTGCTCCCCGGCGAAGTGGAACGCCTCGCACAACGCGGTGACGGTCCCGATCAGGAACGTGTTGACGGCCAGTTTCATCAGCAGCGCCCCGGGCACCGGCCCGCACCGCACGATCTCCCGGCACATCGGCCGCAGCATCCGCTCGACTCCCGGGTCGACGGCATCACCGGCGATCATCACCACCAGGTCGCCGGTCTCCGCCGGGCCGCGCGACCCCGAGACCGGAGCTTCCCGGTACGTTCCACCAGCGCGCGCGACGTCCGCCGCGAGCCCGGCCGAGTAGTCCGGGGCGGTGGTGCCCATGTGCACGAGCGTCCGCCCGCGCACCATCCGCGCGAAGTCTCCGGTTCCGCGCCGCAGCACGGCGTCGACGACCCGGTCGTTCGCCAGCATGACGACAACGGTGTCCGCGCCCCGGAAGACCTCTTCCACGTCGGTGGCGACTGTCGCGCCGGCCGCCCGCAGTGGCTCCGCCCGGTCCGGGGTCCGGTTCCAGACGATCAGTTGTGTTCCGGCCCGGGCCAGGTTGAGCGCCATGGGCTGCCCCATCACCCCGAGGCCGATGAATCCCACCGTCATACCGTCGACGGTACGAACCGTCTCCGCCGGGCGCGGCGTCCAATTCGTGTTTCCCGGCTCTATACCCTTCGATAGAGCGGAACATCGGCCCGGAGCGGGTCGTCCGGCGGGCCGGTGATCGGCAGACTATCCGCCATGGACAGATCCTCCACCCGCGTCTGGCTCCGCCGGCTGGTCATCGCCCTCTCGTTCGTTCCCATGGTTGCCGCCTTGATGCTGCTCGCCATGGGAAGATCAGGCGATCACGGGGTGCTCGGCGAGTGGTACGTGCTGGTCCCGCTGGCCGTGGTGCTGTTCTTCGGCTGGGACATCGTCGAGGCGGCCATCGTGAAGACGTCGGCCACGAAGACCGGTTCGGCTACTGAGACCGGTTCGGCTACTAAGACCGGTTCGGTCACGAAGACCGGTTCGGTCACGAAGACCAGTGAGGAATCCTGATGGTGACAAAACGTGGTCTTCGTTTTCAGGTCGCAGCCGCCGTGCTGGTGGCAGCGCTGTCCGCGCTGGCCTGGTTCGGCTGGCTGGGCTGGGACACCGAGTACCAGTTCGACGCGGCCACCAACTCGTACAGTGGGCCGTACGAAATCTGGCAGGTTGTCGGTTGTGGGTTGTCGCTGGTGATCCTGCTGGTCGGGGCGTTGCTGGCCGGGACGCGTGAGGTGGCGGCGGCGGCCGCGCTGACCGTCGGGTTCACCGTGGCCTGGACCATCGGCGCGGCCCGGACCGACCAGACCGGCCTGTTCGCGGTCGGCGCCGTCATGGTGTTCCTGGGACTGGCGGCGGCCTCCGGCCTGATCGCCGCGATCATGTTCGGCATCCGTGACCGACGGTCACCTGGTGCTGGGTGAAGCCGGCCCTGAGTGAGCCGGCTTCGGACGAGGCCGGCCTCGGGTGAGCGGCGAGGCCGGCCCTGAGAGAGCGGTGAGACCGGCCCTGGGCGCGGCCGGGTGGTGCGGCCTATCGTGGACCGGTGGTCGGCAACCTCGAGACGTTTCAGGGCAAATTGGCGGACAGCGGATTCCCGACGCTGGTCAACCTGCTGGCCGGCCCGGACTTCCGGGCCCGGATGACCACGCGCGACCTCGGGCCGCTGCGACTGGTCTCGCTCGGCACGCCCGCGAGCGCGGTCGTCGGGACGGCGCGTGACGTACCGGACGGCGAGAACCTGGCGGTCAAGGTGATGACCCGGGGCCGGACCCGGATCGAGCAGGGGCACGGTGACGCCGACCTCGGGCCGGCCGACTGGGTGCTGCTCGATCCCACCAGGGCGGTCCGGTTCGAGAGCACCGCCTCGACACACGTCACGATCCTGCTGCCGCGCCGGGAGCTGCGGATCCGGCCGGCACAGATCGACCGGCTGATCGGCGTCCGCATCGACGGCAGGCAGGGCCCGGGAGCCCTGGTGTCGGCGCTGGCCCGGGATTCGGCCCGGTCGATGAGCGGGTTCCGCCCCGGTGACGCGCTGCGATCGGCGGCCGCGGTGGTCGAGCTGATCGCCGTCGCGCTGGAGGCCCGGCTGGGTGCGGAACGATCGGCCCCGGACGAGCGGTTACGTGACCGGATCACCGGCTACATCGAGGCCCGGCTGGCCGATGCCGATCTGTCCCCGGCCGGCATCGCCGCCGCCCACCACATCTCGATACGACGGCTGCACAAGCTGTTCGAGGACCAGCCGCTCACGGTTGCCGCCCTGATCCGCCGTCGCCGCCTGGAGCGCTGCCGGGCCGAGCTGATCGCAAGCGGTCACACGATCACGGCGGTGGCCGCGCGCTGGGGCTTTGTGGACCCGACCCACTTCAGCAAACTCTTCAAGGCGACGTACGGCTATCCCGCCCGTGCACTGATTGACGCCAACCGTGCGCTGACGACCAGGACACCCGGGCCCGGCCCGGAACAGGATGGTGATCACCAAGGCAAGTGGTGACAAGGAGAGCATTCATGGCGAAGGTATCGATCGTCCGGCCCGGTGAAGGCGAGATCCTCGGCAGCGGCCCGGCGCGGGTCCGGATCCTGGAGAACGGCGAGCACACCCAGCACCGGCTGGGATTCGCCGAGATCACCGTTCCGCCGGGTTTCCCGAGCCCGTTGCAGCACCGGCACGCCCAGCACGACGAGGGCTTCTACGTGCTGTCCGGGACGCTCCGGTTCACCATCGGCGAGGACGACCACATCGCCGGGCCCGGCACCTGGGTGATCGTGCCGACCGGGGCGCCGCACACGTTCGCCAACGACGGCGACGAGACGGCGGTCATGCTGAACACGTTCACGCCGGACCTGTACGTGCAGTACTTCCGGGACTTCAAGGCACTGATCGATTCCGGGCAGCCGGTGAACGCCGACACGATGACGCCGCTGTGGAAGCGCTACGGCACCGAGATCTCCGACGAGTACGCCTCGTAGGGTCCGGCAGGTGGCCGCGAGCCCGGGCACCACCAGGTGCCTACGCTGGAGCGATGGACAACCGGGCCGAAGTCAGCGCGTTCCTCAAGTCGCGCCGGGGCAGGATCACTCCGGATCAGGCGGGCGTGCCGTCGTACGGCGAGCGCCGGGTGCCGGGGTTGCGGCGTAGCGAGGTCGCTCAGCTGGCCGGGGTGAGCGCCGAGTACTACACCCGGCTCGAGCGCGGCAATGTGGGCGGTGTCTCCGAGAGCGTCCTGAACGCGCTGGCCGGAGCGCTGCAGCTGGACGAGATCGAACGGGCGCACCTGCGTCATCTGGCGCGGGCGGCGGCCACCCCGGGCTCTCGGGTGGGCCGGCGCGCCGTGGTCCCGTCGGTGCGGCGGTCGGTGCTGCGGCTGATCGAGGGTATGCCCGGAATGCCGGCGTACGTCAGTAACAACCGTCTTGACGTGCTGGCGACCAACGCGCTCGGTCGTGCCCTGATGAGCGATCTGTACGTCGATCCCGCCAGCGAGGAGAACATGGCCCGGTTCACGTTCCTGAACCCGGTTGCCCGGCACTTCTACCTCGACTACGACCGTGTCGCCCGGAGCACCGTCGGGCACTTCCGGGCCGAGGCGGTCAAGAACCCCTGCGACAGCGGGCTGTCGGCCTTGATCGGCGAGTTGACGGCCCGCAGCGACACGTTCCGCGTGTTGTGGGGCGCCCACGACGTGCTCGCCTTCCGTGACGGCAGCAAACGCTTCCGGCACCCGGTCGTGGGTGAGTTCACCCTCGACTTCGAAGCGCTGCCGCTACCGGACGACAGCGGTCTGCAACTGGCGATCTACAACGCCGAGCCGGGTAGTACCGCGGCTGATGCCCTGACCCTGCTCGCCAGGTGGGCCGCGACCACCCGCAGCCCGGCGGACGTCCCGTCAGTCGAGGGCTGACCGGCGCTGGGGGGCCCTGCCGGTACCTGCTACGCCAGGGACTCTCACCCCAGCCGGGTTCCGGGCTTTCCTGGTGGGGCAGGAACGACCACGGCAGATCACGAGGAACATGATCATGAGCAAGACCCCCACCGTCACCTTGAACAACGGCGTCGAGATGCCGCTGCTCGGCTTCGGCGTCTTCCTGATCCCACCGGATGACACCGAGCGAGCCGTCCTCCAGGCGCTCGAAGCCGGCTACCGCTCGATCGACACCGCAGCGGCCTACCAGAACGAGGAAGCCGTCGGGCGCGCGATCGCCGCCAGTGGCATCCCGCGCGACGAGCTGTTCGTCACGACGAAGCTCTGGATCACGGATGCCGGTGACGAACCGGCCCAGCGGGCGATCGGAACGTCGCTACGTAAGCTCGGCCTCGACCAGCTCGACCTGTGCCTGATCCACGTGCCCTACGGGGACTACTACGGCACCTGGCGCGCGCTGGAGGCCGCTCATCGTCAGGGCTCGGTACGTGCCATCGGGGTCTCGAACTTTCACCCCGACCGGCTCACCGACCTGATCGCGCACAACGAGGTCGTCCCAGCCGTCGACCAGGTCGAGACACATCCCTACCTCCAGCGCACCGACGACGAGCAGGCCATGCGCAAGCGCACCGTGCAGATCGAATCCTGGGGGCCGCTGGCGCAGGGGCAGCACAATCTGCTCCAGGATCCGGTTCTCCTGGAACTGGCCCGCACCCACGGCAAGTCCACGGCTCAGGTCGTGCTCCGCTGGCTGACGCAGCGCCGGGTGCCGGCGGTCGTGAAGTCCACCAGGCCCCAGCGCATCCGCGAGAACCTCGCCGTCTTCGACTTCGAGCTCACCGACGCCGAGATGGCGCGGATCGCGGCCCTCGACGGCAGGACCGGACCGACCTTCGACCTCCGCGACGCCGACACCGTCGACTTCACCAACAACATGACGCACTGATGGCGTCCCTCTGAGTCATCCCTGCCGGTGCATCGGTCCCCGTGCGGGATCGGCGGAGCGGCCCGGGTCACCGGGATCGGCTGAAGCGCCGGTGGCACGTCGTTGTCTCAGGGCGGCGATCACCGCCGCCACGGCCGGGTGGGCGGCGGCACCGCGCCGGAAGCCGATGCTGGTGCGCCTGCTGACGGGCAGCGCGGTCAGTCGCACTCCCGCGGGTGGCGTGGTGGCGGCGAGCTCGGGGACCAGGGAGACGCCCTGCCCGGCGGCGACCAGGGCGAGGACGGTGGCGAAGTCGTCCGCGTGGTGCCGGGCCCGCGGGATGAACTCGGCGTCCCGGCAGACCCGCAGGATGGCCTCGTGACACAGGGTGCCCGGCGTGGCCAGGATCCACGGGGTGGACGCGACGCCGGCGACGGAGCCGGTCGCGGTCGACGCGGGTTCAGCCAGATAGACCGTCTCCCGCAGCAGCGGAACGGAGTCCAGGGACGGGTCGGGTTCGGCCGGGGCGATGTCGTAGTCGCTGGTCAGCCCCACGTCCAGACGCCGCTCGCGGAGCGCGGCCGGGACCAGCGCCGGGTCCAACTCGGTGACGGTCAGCTCCAGGGCGGGGTGGTCGTGCCCCAGCGTGACCAGCACCGGCGGCAGCAGGGTGCGCATCACGCTGGGGAACGCGCCGATCCGCACCGGCCCGGCCGGCCCGGATCGGACGGCGGCGAGCGAGGCGCCCGCCTCCTCCAGTGCGGCCAGGACCGTCTCGGTGTGCCGGACCAGGACCTGCCCGGCGGCGGTGAGCGTGACCCGGCGGCCGGTGCGTTCCAGCAGTGCCACCCCGGTCTCCCGCTCCAGGGCGGTGAGCTGCTGGGACACCGCGGAAGCCGTGTAGGACCGGGCGTCGGCGACGGCGGCGATGGTGCCGAGCCGGTGCAGATCGCTGAGCAGCCGGAGCCGGCGGACGTCGAGCATCAGTTCAGCTTACGCTCGACCGTCGAAACGTGAACTGGACCTGATGCTCGACGGCGACCAGGCTGATGGTCATGACACTGAACGGGATCCTGGTACCGCTGATCACGCCTTTCGACACCGACGGCACGGTGGCGCTCGGCGCCCTGGAACGCCTGGCCCACCGGGTTCTCGACGAGGGCGCGGCCGGGCTCGTCGCGCTCGGCACCACCGGTGAGCCGGGTTCGCTGACCGCCGCCGAGCAGGAGGCGGTGGTCGAGGTGACCGCGGCGGTCAGCCGGGAGCGCGGCACGACGCTGCTGGTCGGCGCCCGGCCGGATCTCGTGGCCCGCCCGGAGGTCACGGCCGCCCTCGTCACGGTCCCGGCTTTTGTACGCCCGGGCGAGGCAGGCGTGATCGCCCACTTCGAGACGGTGGCCGCGACGATGCCGGTGGTGATCTACCACGTCCCGTACCGGACCGGTCAGCAATTGTCGGCGCAGACGCTGCTGCGTCTGGCCGCGATCCCCGGCGTGATCGGCATGAAGTACTCGGCCGGCGCGATCGACGAGACGACGGCCGCCCTGGTTGCCGGCATGCCGGACGGTTTCGCCCTGCTCGGCGGCGACGACGCGGTCCTGTCCCCACTGCTGGCGATCGGCGCACACGGCGGCATAGCGGCCTCGGCAAACGTGGACGCCAGGTCCTTCGTGGATCTGCACACCGCCTGGCGAGACGGCGACATCGAGCGCGCACGCACACTCGGCAACCGCCTCACCGCCCTGTCCCGGTCCCTGTTCGCCGAGCCCAACCCCACAGTGATCAAGGGGACACTGCACGATCAAGAGCACATTCCGACCACGTCGGTACGCCTACCCCTGCTCCCCGCGGCCCCGGCCTCGATCCGTCACGCCCTGGACCGCCTGACGCTCAGCGGCTCTGCCCGAGGAACCCGGTGATGGTGCCGCGGACCGACGGATCCTGTTCCGTGGCCAGGTGATCGGTGAGGACCTCGCGCAAGTGCGGGCTCAGCGATCGTCCGTCGCGGTGGTGGTGGGTCATCAGGATCGCGGCGAGTGACCGGAGTTCCGGATCCCGGTCGGCGAGCGCCACCGGCAGGAGATCCCGTCCGGCGTCACCCTGTGCGCCCAGCGCGCGCAGGATCGCCCCACGGACGACGGCGTTCGGTTCCGCCGGATACACCTCGGCGAGCGTGCCCGGAAGCGACCGGCCCCCAGTGGGATACGTGATGAACGTGCAGGCAGCCGCCCGCCGGCGTGCCACATCGGGATCGGTGGCCAGGGTGGTCACCAGTTCCGTCTCGTCCCCGGCCATCTGATCGGTGAACCAGGTCAGATCACGGTGCCCGGTCAGGACGAAGTCGAGCCACCGCTCGTACCAGGCCAGGAAATCCGTGTCGACGATCAGCGTGATCGAGCAGAAGCGGCGACTCGTGAACCGGCGGAACTCCTCGGGCAACCGGATGCCGCAGCGGTCCTCGAAGGCGGTGACCTGGTGCTCGGTCAGTGGTGGTCCGAGGGTTTCGGGCAGGGTTGTGAGTTTGGTCTGGATCCTGGTGATCCGGTCGTCCACGGGAACTTCTTGTCATGGGTGAGCAGACGGTGGAAGCCGTCAGAGTACAAGTTTCATCCGCGGCGCCGACGTCATGGTGAAGCCCAGTTTTGTGTAGAGGGGCCGGGCGTCGCGGGTGGCGCTCAGGTCGACGCGGTCGGCGGCTATGGAGCGGGCCCAGTTCAGCACGTCCAGGATGATGGTGGTGGCGAAGCCGTTGCCGCGGTGGCAGGGCACGGTGATCACGTTCATCAGGCGGACGGTGCGGCCCTTCACGCAGTGCGGGTTCGGCACACCGACCTCCAGGGTGCCGATGGCGGTGGCCACGATCGTGCCACCGACCTCGATCACCGGGAAGCGGGCGTTGTCGGCGTCGTCGACGAGGCGGGTGAACCAGCCGGCCGCGTGGTGCCGCCACGGCTCCCGGGTGGCGGTGACCGCCTCGCCGAACAGCAGGGCCCAGAGCTGGACCAGCTCACCGCAGTCCTCGGGGGTGGCGGCCCGCAGACGGCCGTCGACAACGCTTGACACGCCGACATGCTGACACGTCCCGGTTGCCGGCCGTTCACCGGCCCAGGATGACGTCCAGACCCCGCGCGAACAGGGTGTCCTCGGACCACCGCCCGGTATCCAGATGACCGGATTCGACCAGCGTCGGATAGGCGCCCTGGTCCGCGGTGACGTGGTCGCGGGCCGAGGCCGTCGGGACGTCCCGCCAGGCGGTCTCGGTGACGGCCGCCGATCACGTAGTTGGCCAGCAGCCGGGTCGTCACCGCCAGCCGCTCGCCGGTGAATCCGCCCCGGACCAGGCAGGACTGCAGGAACTCGGTGCGTGCGAGAACGTTCGGCCCCAGCATCGGCCGGCCGATCAGGGCGGGCACCCACGGGTGGGCGAGCATCGCGGCCCGCCACCCGAGCAGCAGCGCCACCACGTCGGAGCGCCAGGCGGCACTCACCGCCGGGATCGCCACCTCACCGAAGACCTCGTCGACGGCCAGATCCAGAACATCGTCCCTGGTACGTACGTGCCAGTACAGCGCCGTCGAGATTCAACTGGACAGTGATCATGCGGCCGCCCGCCGCGTGATGGCCCTGCACCTGGCGGGGCGGGTGCACCGGGAGTCGGTCGAGGCGGCGCGGGCCGAGGTCTGGCGGCACGGGCGGACCCCGGCCGGGGAGCCGGTTTTTGTCGGGGTCAGCAACGGGGAGCCGGTGCGGCTGCTCTACGACGTCGAGGTCCATCTGGGGGAGTGACTGCCGGAAACGGGGTTCGCGGGACCACCGCGTCCGGCCCGGCGGTCGCGGGTCGGTCCCGAGAGGGGACCGCCTCGCGTGGTCGATGCGGGACCGTTTCGGTGGAGCGTACAAAAGTGTGGAAAGATTGGATTTAACAGGGATTTGCAACGGAATCCCTTGCCCAATGCGGTGGTGGCTACCAATATTGCTGGGATGGAGCTGATCCGGGGAGCGGGGTATTCGTCGCCGGCGCGTGTCGGCGCGCCGGTTCGGGCGTCGCTGACGGTGGGGCTGGTGCAGCATCGGTGGCGGGAGGATGCTGCTGAGCTGCGGGAAGTCCTGTTCGCGGGCATCGGGGCGGCTGCTGGGGCGGGGGCTTCGGTGGTGTTCCTGCCGGAGCTGACGCTGTCGCGGTACCCGGCGTTCGCGTTGCCGGCCGGGAAGCCGGTCGAGCAGGCCGAGGATCTGGCTGATGGGCCGACGCTGGCGTTCGCGGCGGCCGCGGCCCGGGAGTTCGGGGTCGCGGTGCACGCTTCGTTGTACGAGCGAGTGGATCTCGGGGACGGGCTCGGGTACAACACCGCGATATTGATGGACAAGTCCGGAAATCTGGTGGGGAAGACTCGGAAGACGCATATTCCGGTAACCGAGGGATACGTCGAGGACCACTATTTTCGTCCCGGCCCGGCAGACGACGCCTATCCCGTGCACCGATTCGGAGATGTCGGGATCGGGCTGCCGACCTGCTGGGACGAATGGTTCCCCGAGGTCGCCCGCTGCTACGCCCTGGCCGGCGCCGACGTCCTCGCCTATCCGACCGCGATCGGCTCCGAACCGGACCACCCCGACTTCGACACCCAGCCGCTGTGGCAGCAGGTCATCGTCGGGCACGCGATCGCCAACGGTCTCTTCATCGTCGTCCCGAACCGCACCGGCGACGAGGGCCGGATCAGCTTCTACGGCTCGTCGTTCATCGTCGACCCGTACGGCCGGATCCTCGCCCGCGCGCCCCGCGACGAGGAGGCGGTCCTGGTCGCGGACCTCGATCTGAACCAGGGCAGAGACTGGCTGGAGCTGTTCCCGTTCCTGCGCACGCGCCGCCCGGACACCTACGGCGGCCTGACATGACGCGCCGGCACCTGCGGTGGCCTGATATGACGTGGCGGATGCCGGCCGAGACCGAGCCGCACACCTGTACCTGGATGGCCTGGCCGTCCTCCGGTTACACCGACGGCGACACCGCCCGCGAGGCGTGGGCGTCGGTGGCCCTCGCGGTCGCCGAGTTCGAGCCGGTCCGGCTGGTCGTCGACCCGTCCGCGGTCGCCGACGCCCGGCGCTGGCTCGGTGGCGCCGTCGAGTACTTCGAGACGCCGCTGGACGACGCCTGGATGCGCGACATCGGGCCCACGTTCGTCGTCGGCCCGGCCGGGCTCGGCGCGGTGGACTGGGTGTTCAACGGCTGGGGCGGGCAGAGCTGGGCCACCTGGGACAAGGACGCGGAAGTCGCCCGGCAGGTCGCGGAGTGGGCGGGCGCCACGCTCGTCGGCTCGGCGCTGGTCAACGAGGGCGGCGGGATCCACGTCGACGGGCACGGGACCGTGCTGGTGACCGAAACCGTTCAGTTGGATCCGGGGCGTAACCCGGGGTGGTCCCGCAGCGATGTGGAGGCCGAGCTGCGGCGGACCCTGGGTGTGCACGAGGTGGTGTGGCTGCCCCGTGGACTGACCCGTGATTATGAGGAGTTCGGGACGCGCGGTCATGTCGACATCGTGGCGACGATGATCGCCCCGGGGAGGGTGCTGATCCACGCGCAGCCCGACCCGCGGCACCCGGATTTCTCCGTGATCGAGGCGATGAAGGCGACATTTCCGCGAACCTGGGAACTGATCGACCTCCCGGCGCCGGAGAACCTCACCGACGACTTCGGCCCAGTTGATCATTCGTACGTGAACCACCTAGTCTGCAACGCCGGTGTCGTCGCCGGCACGTTCGACGATCCCCGGGACGCCGCGGCACTCGACATCCTGGCCGCCGCCTACCCCGGCCGCCGGGTGATCGGCATCGACGCCCGTGCGATCTTCGCCCTCGGCGGCGGCATCCACTGCATCACCCAGCAGGAACCCCGCGTCACCCAGCAGGAACCCGCAGTATCAGGAGGAAGACCGTGACCGATTTCGACGTCGTGGTGGTCGGTGCCGGTGTCACCGGGCTGACCGTCGCCAACCGCCTGCACGCCGCCGGTAAGAGCGTGCTCGTCCTGGAGGCCCGCGACCGGGTCGGCGGCCGGCTGCTCACCGAGGACATCGAGGGCGTCCGCCTGGAGGTCGGCGGCCAGTGGGTCTCCCCGGACCAGACCGCCCTGCTGGCGCTGATCGACGAACTCGGCCTGGAGATGTACTCCCGCTACCGCGCCGGCGAGTCGGTCTACATCGGCGCCGACGGGGTGCGGCGCACGTTCGAGGGCGAGCAGTTCCCGGTGCCGGCGACCACCGAGGCCGAGATGGAACGCCTCACCAAGGAACTCGACCGCCTCGCTGCCGCGATGGACCCGCTCGCCCCGTGGGAGCACCCGGACGCCGACGAACTGGACCGGATCTCGTTCGCGACCTGGCTCGCCGCGCAGACCGACGACGCCGAGGCCCGCGACAACATCGGCCTCTACATCGGCCCGGCGATGCTGACCAAGCCGGCACACTCGTTCTCGGCGCTGTCGGCGGTGCTGATGGCGGCGTCGGCGGGCGGGTTCAGCAACCTGGTCGACGCCGATTTCATCCTGGACCGGCGGGTCGTCGGCGGACTGCAGCGGGTGCCGCTGGCGCTCGCCGCCCGGCTCCCCGAGGGCACCGTGCACCTGTCCGAGGCGGTCACCACAATCGAATGGGATGCCGACGGCGGCACCGTTTTCACCGGCCGGGGCAGCTATTCCGGCCGCCGGATCCTGATGGCCGTCCCGCCGACGCTCGTCAACCGGGTGCAGTACATTCCGGCACTGCCGCCGGTGCAGGCCCAGATGCGCCAGCACATCTCGTTCGGGCTCGTGGTGAAACTGCACATCACCTACGACACCCCTTTCTGGCGTACGAACGGACTGTCCGGAACCGCGTTCAGCCCGTACGCGCTGGTGCACGAGGCGTACGACAACACCAACGAGGACATCGACGGCGAAACCCGCGGCACCCTCGTCGGTTTCGTCTCCGACGTGAAGGCCGACGGCATCCTGGCCCTGTCCCCGGAGGCCCGCAAACAGGCGGTGCTGGAATCGCTTGCCGCCTATTACGGCCCGGAGGCACTGAACCCGGTCGGGTATTACGAGAGCCCGTGGATGGCCGACGAATGGACGGTCGGCGCCTTCGGGACCAGCTTCGACATCGGCTCGCTGACCCGGTACGGCAGCCACCTGCGCCAGGAGGTGGGCCCGCTCTCGTTCGCCAGCAGCGACATCGCCGGGCTCGGTTTCCAGCACGTCGACGGAGCGATCCGAATGGGAGAGGCGATCTTCCGGCGGTACGCGTGACAAACGGCGGTTCAGGGCCGCAGGGCGTACCGGAAATCCTGGTAGGTCCGTTCGATCTCGCCCTCGTGACTGGCGACGAGGCGGGCGTTCGGGCGGGTCGGTAACAGGGCGATCAGCCGGTCGTAGAGTTCGCCGATCTCGGCCGGGGCCGCACCGTCGCGGTCGGCGCAGCGGCGGAGGGCGTTCTCGCGGGTGTCGGTCAGGACCACCTCGTGGAACGTGCATCCCAGTTCGGCGGCGAGCGCCTCGGCCTGCTCGATGAACGCGGGACGGGCCAGCAGTTGCGGGATCACCACGTCGTACCCGCTGAGCAGATGTGTCCTGGCGGCGGCGAGCGCGATGTCGCGGGCGAGCAGCCCGGCCGGCCCGGGCTGCTCGCGCCAGCCGCCGATCAGGTCACGGATCCGGTCGACGTCCAGCGTCAGGGCGAGCGGATGCCGCTCGGCGAACATCCGGGCGATCGCCGACTTGCCGCACGCCGCGGGCCCGTTCAGCAGGATGAGCCTGGCCATCCCGGCATGGTAGAACGCGCCGGGCCCCGTGGGGGCCCGGCGCGTTCACCAGATCAAGATCAGGAGCGGGTCGCCAGCGTACGCCCGGCGACGGCACACGCCTCGTGGGCCGACTGGCGCATCTCGGCCGCGAGGTCCTTGAACGAGTCCAGCGCCGGGTTGACCCCGACCAGGGTGAACTCGCGCTCGATCAGGGTGAGGTCGGCGCCCCAGATGTCGGCGACGATGCGGCGCAGGAAGTCGGTGTTGTGGTCCCAGCCCTCACGCGGGGTGCCCGGGCCGTACGCGCCGCCACGGGTGGTGAGGACGACGGCCGGCTTGCCCTCGAGGAGCTTCTCGCCGCTCTCGCCACCGGCGATGGCCAGGTCCATCCAGGTCTTGGCGTGCTGGGAGACGCCGTAGTTGTAGAACGGGAGGGCGAGGATCACCGCGTCGGCGGCGCGCAGCTCGTCGGCCAGCTCGGTGGCCAGCGCGACCGCGCTGTTGTGGGCGTCACTGCGCTGGTCGACGGGGACGTAGGCGGCCTGGATGGCGGTGGCCCAGGCGTCCGCGGGCAGCGGGTCGGCGCCGAGGTGGCGGCGCTTGATCTCCGCGCCGCCGAGCTCCTTCTCCACCAGGTCGGCGAGTTCGGTGCTCGCGGAGTTGGGGCCGAGGATGCTCGCGTCGATACGCAGGATGGCCATGGGGATCCCTTCGTTTTGAATGTTCAACACGAGACTGCCACGTCTGGTGTTGAACATTCAAGTAGGGAATCCAGTAGTCTTTCCATCCGTGAGCGACAGCACATCCGTCCCCTGGCTCTCCGCCGCCGAAGAACCCGCCTGGCGAGCGCTCATCTCCGTGCTCACCACCCTGCCCCCGGCCATCGACGCCCAGCTCAAGCGCGACTCCGGGATCAACTTCTTCGAGTACGCGATCCTGTCCTCGCTGTCCGAGGCTCCGGGTCGGGCCGTCCGGATGGGGCAGCTCGCGCACCTGGCCGCCGGCTCGCCGTCGCGTCTGTCGCACGCCGTGGCCCGGCTGGAGAAACACGGCTGGGTCGAACGCCGCAGTGTCGAGACCGCCACCGAGGCCCGCTGCGTGTGGGCCGCCCTCACCGACGCCGGCTGGGACGCGATCGTCGACGCGGCGCCGCCGCACGTCCGCGAGGCCCGCCGCCTGGTCTTCGACGTGCTCACCCCGGAGCAGGTCGATCAGCTCACCGTGATCGGCCGTCAGCTCCTGATGGCCGCGGCCCCGCACATGCGCTCATGCTTGGGGCCGCAGTCCGGCAGTTGACGATCAGATCCGTTTCAGCCTGTCCCGGATGGCGTCGGCGCACAGCCGGGTGGAGTCGTGATCTGTCGACGGATCGGACGACAGGAAGGTGAATGCGGTGAGTGTCGTGCTCCGTTCCTTTCCGACTCGCACCAGGATCCCGGTCCGGATCCGGCCGTGGGGAGACTTCTGATCGGTGTGGTTCCCGGATTCGCCGGAGTAGCTCGTAGCTGAGTATGTGGCCAGGAAATCGAACTCGATCGTCCCCTGGTAGACGTCGCCGAATCTGGCCCCGACCAGGGTCGGCACTCCGATGGTTCCGCTCACCTGTCGTTCGCTGCCGCTACGGGCCAGCGGCGTTTCCTGCTGGGTCGTCACCTGGGAAGTGAAGACGATTCCGGTGAGATATGTGACGATCTTCTGTTCGATCGAGGCGGTGACCGGGTCGGCGGCCTGTGCCGGGGATCCCATCGGAATCGTGGCCACCAGTGTGAGGGTCGATATCAGACGCGAAGTCATCCGTGCTGTCCTTTCAGGTTTCGCCGGAGCGCTCGCCCGAAGGAGATCAACGAAGGAAACGTTCCTTTACCGTCCCTTGTCCTTCCCCTGACGCTCGCGGCGGGATTTGTCGGCGCTCGGTGATCACTCGTTCGCGCCGGGTGATCCGCCTGGCCGTGGGGAAGCCCACGACCAGGGGAATCGTCATTGATCGCGGCTACTCTTCCCCGGTGCGTGTGCTTCTGGTGGAGGATGACCATCCGGTGGCGGAGTCGCTCCGTCGCGGGCTCGGCCGGTACGGCTTCGAGGTCGAGTGGGTGACCGACGGCCGGTCCGCGCTCGACGCCGGCCCGTGCGACCTGGTGCTGCTGGACCTGGGCTTGCCGGACACCGACGGCCTCGACGTCTGCCGGGAGTTGCGGGCCCGCGGCTCCGTCCCGATCATCGTGATCAGCGCCCGGGCCGAGGAGATCGACCGGGTGGTCGGTCTGGAGCTGGGCGCCGACGACTACGTCTCCAAACCGTTCGGCATCCGCGAGGTCGTCGCCCGGATCCGGGCCGTGCTGCGCCGTACCGCCCCGTCCGCCGGTGGTGATCCGGTGCTGTCCGGGCGGCTCACCATCGACCTGCGGGCCCGCCGGGTGCTGGTCGACGGCGCCGAGGTCACCCTGGCCCCGCGCGAGTACGAGCTGCTCGCCTACCTGAGCACCGAACCCGGCCGCCTCTTCACCCGTGAGGAGATCATGGAGGCGGTCTGGGACACCAACTGGTTCGGGCCGACCAAGACCCTGGACGTGCACGTCGGGGCGCTGCGCCGCAAACTCGGCGAGGTGATCACCGTGGAGACGGTGCGTGGCGTCGGTTTCCGGCTGGTGGCCGCCGCATGATCCGGCAGCTGGTGGTCAGCTACGTGGTGCTGGTCGCGATCGCCATCGCGGCGTTCACCGTGCCGGTCGCCTGGCTGCTCACCGACCAGTTGCACGAGGACGCGGTCAGCGCGGCCACCCGCGAGGCGGACACCGCGGCGCTGCTGGTCGCGGTCGGGGACGCGCCGTCCCGGCAGGCGCTGGCGAGCCTGACCGAGGCGTACCAGAGGCAGACTCCCGGCCGTCTCGACGTGGTCTTCGGCACCGACGGCCCGTCCGATTTCGATCGGGCCCTCGCCGGGGAGCGGGTGGTCTCCTGGGGGCATCAGCCGGTGCTCGGCGCGGACGGCCTGATGGTGGTGGTGCCGGCCCGCGCCGACGACGGGACGATCGCCGGTGCGGTCCGGGTGACGTACCCGTCGGCGCCGATGGAACAGCGGCAGTGGCAGATCTGGGGCTTCCGGGCCGGGCTGGCCGTCGCCGTGCTGATCGCCGCCGCCCTGCTCGGGTTGCTGCTGGCCCGGCGGGTGACCAGCCCGCTGCGCGCGCTGACCCGGATGGCCGGGCGGCTGCGCGACGGTGATCTCACGGTTCGCGTCGAGGAGACCGGGCCGGTTGAGGTACGAACCCTGGCGCGCACCCTGAACACCGCCGCCGGAACCATCGACGGGCTGGTCGGTTCGCAGCGCACGTTCATCGCCGACGCCTCCCACCAGCTGCGCACCCCGCTGACCGCGCTCCGGCTCTCGCTGGACAACATCGCCGACGAGGCCGACGACCCGGCCCTACGCGACGACGTGGACCTGGCCGCCGCCGAGGTGGTCCGGATGAGCCGCCTGGTCAACGGGCTGCTCGCACTGGCCCGCGCCGAGGGCCACGTCTCCGCGCCGGAGGCGATCCGCACCTCGGACGTGATCGATGAACGCCTCGACGTGTGGCGGGCCGCCGCCGACGAGAAGGGGGTGCGCCTGCACCGGCCGCCCGGTTCCGGCCCGGCCGCCCTGATCACCCGCGGGAACCTCGAGCAGATCCTGGACAATCTGCTGGCCAACGCCCTGGAGGTGTCGTCGGCCGGCGACGAGATCACGGTGGCCGCCCGGCGGACCGGCTCCGCGGTGACCGTCACGGTCCGCGACCAGGGCCCCGGTATCCCCGCCGACCTGCGCGACCGGGCCTTCGACCGGTTCTGGCGTGGCGGCGACCGCCCCGGCGGCTCCGGCCTGGGCCTGGCCATCGTGAAACAGCTGGTCGAGGACGACGGCGGCGCGGTGCGCCTGCTCTCTCCCGACGGCCCGGGCCTGATCGTGGAGCTCCGGTTTTTACTCGGGCATGGCTGAGGAATGGTGGTTCACGATCAGCCATGCACCATCTCGCTGCTCGTAGACGAACGTGTAGCGGGCGTCCACGGTCCGGTCCCCGCCCAGCGTGAACCGGTAGGTCCCGGTGTCCACAGCGGTATCGGCGTCGAGCACGCTGACGTGCGACTCGGTGATCACGGCCGTGGGGTCGTTCTCCAGGAAGTGGTCGAAGTAGTCCACGATCCGCGCCCGGTCGGCCCGGACCTCATTGGACACTGTCGGCACCAGCACGGCGTCCGCGGCGTACCGATCCGCGACCTTCCCGGAGTCCCCGGTGGCCAGCGACGCGTTCCACTCGACGAAGAGCTCCCGGATCTGCGCCTCGGACGCCTTCTTCCCGGGCGCGGCCGCACTGACCGCGAAGGGTGTCGCCACCCCCACCACGGCCCCGACCCCCACCACGGCCATCAGCCGCTTACTGACTCGCACACCCATGAACTGCCTCCTTCGTGACTCCCTTCCAGCCTGACGAGAGCGTCGACAGCAGCCGGTCAGCCGACGGGCAGCGGACCGTAAGGATCACGTAAAGCCGGGTTCCCGGCGGTGGGTATCGTCCGGGCCATGGGTGAACATTTTGATCTTGTGGTGGTCGGGGCCGGGCCCGGGGGATACGTGGCTGCCATCCGTGGGGCCCAGCTCGGGCTCAAGGTGGCCGTCGTGGAGGAGAGGTACTGGGGCGGCGTCTGCCTCAACGTGGGCTGCATCCCTACCAAGGCACTGCTCAGGAACGCCGAGCTGGCACACATCTTCACCCGTGAGGCCAAGACCTTCGGGATCAGGGGCGACGTGACGTTCGACTACGGTGCGGCGTTCCAGCGCAGCCGCAAGGTCGCCGACGGGCGGGTCAAAGGCGTCCACTTCCTGATGAAGAAGAACAAGATCACCGAGTACGACGGGCGAGGGGTCTTCACCGGCCCGCACACCCTGAAGGTCGGCAAGCAGGAGATCACCTTCGACCACTGTGTCATCGCGGCCGGCGCCACCCCGCGGCTGCTGCCGGGGACCACGCTGTCGGACCGGGTGGTGACGTACGAGGAGCAGATCCTCGCCGACACCCTGCCGGAGAGCGTGGTGATCGCGGGCGCCGGGGCGATCGGGGTCGAGTTCGCCTACGTGCTGCACAACTACGGCGTGAAGGTGACAATCGTCGAGTTCGCCGACCGGATGCTGCCGCTGGAGGACCGGGACGTCTCCGCCGAGATCCAGAAACAGTACCGGAAGCTCGGCATCGACGTGCTCACCGGCACCCGGGTGGAGGGCATCACCGAGCGCGGCGGCAAGGTCCGGGTCACCGTCAACAAGGGCGGCACCACCAAGATCCTGGATGCCGACAAGGTGCTGCAGGCGATCGGGTTCGCGCCGAACGTCGAGGGTTACGGCCTGGAGACCACCGGCGTGAAGCTGACCGAGCGTGGGGCGATCGACGTCGACGATCACGGTCGTACCAGCGTCGGGCACATCTTCGCCATCGGTGACGTGACCGCGAAGCTGATGCTGGCGCACGCCGCCGAGGCGATGGGCGTGATCGCGGCGGAGACGATCGCCGGCGCCGAGACGATGACGCTGGACTTCGCGATGATCCCGCGGGCCACCTACTGCCAGCCGCAGATCGCCAGCTTCGGTTACACCGAGGAGCAGGCCCGGGAGCGGGGGTACGACGTTCGGGTCGCGAAGTTCCCCTTCACCGCGAACGGGAAGGCGCACGGGCTCGGTGACGCCACCGGCTTCGTCAAGATCTTGAGCGACGCGAAGCACGGGGAGCTGCTGGGCGCGCACCTGATCGGCCCGGACGTGACCGAGCTGCTGCCGGAGCTGACCCTGGCGCAGCAGTGGGATCTGACGGTGACCGAGATCGCCCGTAACGTGCACGCGCACCCGACGCTGGGCGAGGCGGTGAAGGAGGCGATCCACGGGCTGTCCGGCCACATGATCAACTTCTGAGTGGCCGCCTTGAGCGACTGCTCAATCGTCGCTATGCTGGGGCTGATTGAGCGTTTGCTCAAACGGGGGAGGTCGATGGTGGGGTCGAGGCGACACCTCATCATCGACGCCCCGGGCACCTGCGGCAGAATGAGCGTCGATGAGCGAGCTTGTGAGCGGATCATGCGACACGGCAGGCCCGGCGCGGCATGGCTGACACCAAACAGCGCCTTCTCGACGGGGCACTGACCGCGCTGCGGGAGCACGGCGTCACCGGGGTCTCGGCCCGCACCATCGGGGCCGCCGCCGGTGTCAACCAGGCGCTGGTGTTCTACCACTACAAGAGCGTGGACGAGCTGCTCGGCGCGGCCTGCCTGGCGGCGACGCGGGAGCGGGTCACCCTCTACGCGGACCGGTTCGCGGCGGTCGGCTCGCTGCGGGAGCTGCTCCAGGTCGGGCTCGACCTGCACGCCTCGGAGCTGTCCGAGGGCAACGTCTCGGTGCTGGCGCAGATGCTGGCCGCGGCACAGACGGGGGAGCGGCTCGCCGAGCCCACCGCGGCCGCCCTGCAGCTGTGGACCGACGAGATCGAGATGGTGCTGCGCCGGCTGCTCAGCGGGTCGCCGGTCGCCGAGGTGGCCGACATCCCGGGGCTGGCCCGGGCGGTGTCCGCGGCGTTCGTCGGGCTGGAGCTCTTCGAGGGTGTCGACCGGGAGGGCGCCCGGCAGGCGCTGGCCGCTCTGGATCAGCTCGCGGTGCTGGTCGAGGTGGTTGACGAGCTGGGCCCGATCGCGCGGCGGGCGCTGCGGGCCAAGGTCAAGAGTCACCTGAAAGTGCGGGAACCATAGGGTCCGCGGTGACGACCAACCCCTCGTGACACTTCCTGATTTGACGGCATATGTCCCGCACCGAACCGCCCTGGACGCGGACTTCGAGGGAACCGTGGTGCCCGGCCTGCGTGCCGAATTCTTCCGCCGCCCGGACGGCGACCGCATCGCCAGCGTCGGCCGGTACTCCTACGAGGGCCGCGAGGTCCTGATGGCCTGGGGTTTCGTGGACGAGACACACTGCCGCCAGCATGCCGTCCACGACCCGGTCAGGGGCTGGCAAGCCGTCACCGACGGATGCCCAGATATCCGGAAAAATTCGGGCAATTTGCTGGAAGTACGCACCCCGAACGGCACCTGGCTACCCGTGGGCAGCTAGCCGGCGTTCTCACGCCGGCACTGGCTACGGTGTCGGCACCGCACGTGAAGGTGAGATCGCGGCTTGCCGTTTCCGTGCGGCGGCCGGGGCCACGGCGGGTGGTGGCGGTGACCACCGCATCCGGCCCGGCGGTCGCGAGTCGGCCCGGGCCCGGGCCCACCTCGCGTGACGAGGCAGAGCTTTGCCCTGCCGTACCAGAAAATGGTTTTGAACCGGGGTTGCCGTCCCGCGATGATCGGCCGGTGACGGATGTGCGCTGGGCGGATGTGGCACGGCATTTCGCGGATGACGGCTCACTGGTGGATGTGTACGTCTTCGACGTCGGCATCGCCGGATGGCAACTCGTTCTCGACGTCATTCGGGCGGCCGGCTGGCCGCACGTCTACCACGACGGTGACGAGCGGCAACCTCTGCCGGACCGCGTGGAGGAGGTCTTCGAGCGCCGGGGTGAATGGTCACCCGTGCTGCACATCCGGCCGGCACCCGGCATGGTGGTCACCACCCTCTTCTTCGGCCCCGACGACATCGAGTTCGACCTCGACCCCGGTGACGTGCGGGACCAGGAGACATGGGACGCCCTGTGCTGCTTCCTGCGCACGGTGGGCCGGAAACTCCACAGGCAGGTGGTGCTGACCCCGGAGAGTACACCGGAAATACCGCTGATCGTCTATTCGCCGGCCGGCGATCGTGTCACCGCCGCGGCCTTTCCGGACACCTCTACGATGCTCCGGTGAATGAGCGGAACGAGGCGCGGTACTGGGATCCGATTCCACACCTCGGCGCGGTCCTCGCGGCGACGACGAGACCCGACCCGGACGCCATATTCCGGGGGCAGTGGCTGGAGCGTAACTGGCGTAACGTTCCCGGGCCGATCTACGGGGCCATGACCGACAACTGCTGGACGGGCCGGCTGCATGCGCCGCGTCACGTCCTCTACGGCGATGACCTCGAATACGAGCAGGAATTCCTCTACCGGCAGCCGCGCGACGTCGCGGAACTGCGCGCGGTCGTCGACGCCGTGGAGCAGGATCCCTGGGCCGGCTGGGCTTGCGACGGTGACCGTCATTGGACACCGGGCCTGGTCCGCGAATGGTGGCGGGATCGCGGTCGGCTACGGGACTGGATCACCACGAAACACAGCCGGTGGAGCATCTCCGAGCGCGCCGATGAACGCGAGGCCGCAACCGGGCTCACGGACTATCTGGCGTATCTCGACGACGGTCTGGAAGGCGATCTGCGGCTGTACTGCTATTTCCTGGACAACCGGGTCAGCCCCACGGCCGATGACCACCTGCCATCCCTTTGACGGCGGCGGGTCAGTCCTCTTCCTCTTCTTCTTCCTCGTCGTCCTCGAAGAATTCCTCCACTGCCTCCTCGGCGAGGTAGCCCGCCGCGAAGCCGCCGGCCGCGCCCAGCAGCACGCCGCCCATGCCGCCGCCCTCGTCACCGTGTGACCCGTGCGAGTGCTCGTGGGCGCCGTATCCCGCGTGTTGCCGCTGGTACGCCGCCTGCTGCAACCAGGCGTCCACCTGCGCGGCCCAGTCGGTGGTGTCGGCGGCGTTGTGCTGGACGGTGTACCGGTTGACGCTGTCGTGGGAGCCGTCGAACTCCAGGACCACCTCGGCCGCGTACGGCGTCGTCACGAACGTCAATTCGATCGAGCCGAACGAATGCGCGTACTGCGGCGCCGACCGGTACTCGATCTCCTGGTAGAACGGCAGCGTCTGCGGCGACCCGGCGATGTGGCCGCACTCCAGATCCGCGGTCTGGAAAGCGAACCCGAGATGCTGCAGAGCGTCCAGAATCCGGTGCTGAACGGGCAGCGGCTCGACCTGCAGCGGGTCCAGGTCGCCCTTGTCGACGGCCTGGTCGATCGACACGTCGGTGCGCAGGCCCAGCGCCATCCCGTGCAGCGGCTGGCCGTACACCGCGGTGATCGGGGTCTCCCAGGGGACCTCGAAGTGGAACGGGATGGAGATCTCCTGCCCGGCCGCCAGGTGCAGCGGGCCGGAGACGGTGACCCGGTGGAATTCGCCTGTCACGTCCTCCTCGGACGTCTCGACCCGGGCGATCAGGCTGAGCGTGACGTCGTTGATCGACGCGTCGTGGCTGCCGCCGACCAGGTCGACGCGCCCGGTGACGGGGCCGCCGGGGTAGGTGCGCGGGTCGGTCAGGACGGTGTCGACGCTGGGGCCGCCCACTCCGAGAGCACCGAGCATCCGTTTGAACAAAGCGTCCTCCAAGGCAGTATCGACACCAAATCGGACACTAGCACGCACGACTGTATGGTTAGACCAACGGCGAGTCGACTATCGCGAGCGCGAGGTCGATCAGGGCGTGCGCCCGGCCGCTGATCAGAGAGAGAAGGGCGTGCGCATGCGGGGCTCCCTCGGCGGCCTCCTGCAGGGCCCGCAGATTGGCGGAGAGATCGGCCAGGCCGGTCGCCAGATCACGGTCGCCGTCGATGACCGAACCGTGCAGGGCGGACGCGATGGTCTGCAGGTTCAGCCCGTGCGACTCCAGGCTGCGAACCGTCGCGATCGTGTCAACAGCCGCCTGCTCATAGAGACGGAAGCCACCACCGGTCCGGTCGGCGCACGTGAGCAGGCCCAATTGGGTGTAATAGTCGACGGTGCGGGTAGAGACCCCGGCCTGAGCGGCGAGCTCACCGATGCGCAACAGATCGCTCATCGGGCAAACATACATTTGACGGTGCGGAGGAACCCCGGTTGCTGATCACGATCGGCATCGTGGCGATTGTGCTACTCACTGCGGCCACCGGATATTTCGTGGCCCAGGAATTCGCCTACGTGGCGGTGGACCGGGAACGGTTACGCGCCATGGCCGACGAGGGGGACGCCGCTGCCGGCCGAGCCCTCCAGGTCACTCAGAAACTCTCGTTCGTGCTGTCCGGCTCCCAGGTCGGCATCACGGTCACCGCGCTGCTCGCGGGCTACGTGGCCGAACCGTACCTGGGTGAGGGCACCGCGGAGCTACTCGGCCTGGCCGGGCTGCCGGAGGCGGTGAGCGCCACCATCTCGATGGTGTTCGCGCTGCTGTTCGCGACGGTCGTGCAGATGGTCCTCGGCGAGCTGGCCCCGAAGAACCTGGCGATCGCCAAGCCGGAAGCCGTGGCGCGGGCGCTGTCCCGGTCCACGATGATCTACCTGACCGTGGCCGGGCCGCTGATCCGGTTCTTCGACTCGACGGCGACCCGGCTGCTGCGCCTGGTCGGCATCGAGCCGATCGAGGAGCTGCCGCAGGGCGCCACCTCCGAGGACCTGGACCGGATCATCGAGGCGTCCAGCGCGCAGGGTGTGCTGGACGCGCGGGCCGCCCGGCTGCTGGACCACGGGCTGGACTTCCGGATCCGGACCGCCGCCGAGGTGATGCGCCCCCGGGTCGACGTCACCTCGATCGGCGGCAACGAGCCGGCCTCGCGGGTGGTGGAGCTGCTGGACACCGGGCACTCCCGGTTCCCGGTGATCGGGGACGGCCTCGACGACGTGATCGGCGTGGTGTCGATCGCCGAGGTGGTGGCCCTGGACCCGGCGGTGCGCGACAGCACCCCGGTGAGCACGCTGGCCACGCCCGCGGTCGCGCTGCCCGAGTCGTGCCGGCTGCCGGTGGTGCTGGACCGGCTCAAGGCCGCGCACCGGCAGATGGCCGTGGTCGTCGACGAGTTCGGGGGTTTCGCCGGGATCATCACCCTGGAGGACGTGGCCGAGGAGCTGGTCGGCGAGATCCGCGACGAGGACGACCTGCCCGAGCCGACCATCGAGAAGAACGCGGACGGCTCGTGGGTGATCCCGGGTCGCGCCCGGATGGACGAGATCGCCGAGGCGACCGGGATCAACCTGCCCGAGGGCGACCTCTACGACACGCTGTCCGGCCTGGTCCTGACCCGGTTGGGCCGGCTGCCGGCGGTCCAGGAGAGCATCGAAGTGACACCGGCGCCCTCGATCGACGACGACGGCAACCCTCAACCCCAGGCGGCGGTACGTTTGACCGTGCTCGAAGTCCGTAGGCGCGTGCCCTCCAAGGTCGCTCTCACCGAGGCCTCCGAGGTGACCGAATGAGCACCACGCTGTCGCTGACGATCTCGTTCTTCCTGCTCGTCGCCAACGGCTTCTTCGTGGCGGCCGAGTTCGCCCTGGTCGCCGCGAAACGGCACCGGCTGGAGACGGCCGCCGCCGAGGGATCCCGGGGCGCGCGGGCGGCGATGTCCGGCACCCGGCGGCTGTCGCTGATGCTGGCCGGCGCGCAGCTCGGCATCACCCTGTGCACGCTGGGGCTGGGCGCCCTGGCCAAGCCGGCGGTCGCGCACCTGCTGGAGCCGGTGTTCACCGCGGTCGGGATCCCCGGTGACGCGGCGTACGTGGTGGCGTTCCTGCTCGCCGTCGTCCTGGTCAGCTTCCTGCACGTGGTGGTCGGCGAGATGGCCCCGAAGTCGTGGGCGATCAGCCACCCGGAGACGTCGGCGACCATGCTGGCCATCCCGTTCGTCGGGTTCACCACGATCCTCAAGCCGGTGCTGCTGGCGTTGAACGGGCTGGCCAACGCCGTGCTGAAGATCTTCAAGGTGGAGCCGCAGGACGAGCTGGCGCAGGTGCACAACGCCGAGCAGCTGAGGCTGCTGCTGCAGACGTCCAAGGAGCACGGGACGATCCCGGAGGCCGAGCACGAGCTGCTCACCGCGATGCTGCAGATCGAGTCGCGCACGGTCCGTGAGGTGATGACCCCGCGGGACCGGATCGTCACGGTCGCCGCGCTCGACGACGCCCGCACGGTGGAGCTGCGCAGCACCGAGGCCGGCCGCTCCCGCCTGGCCGTCACCGACGGATCCGGCGAGATCACCGGGATCGTGCACGTGCGGGAGGCCGCGAAGGCGGTCGGTTCCGGTCAGGACGCCACCGCCGGTTCGCTGATGTCGTCGGCGCTGCGCCTGCCCGCGGACACCACGGTGCTGGACGCGATCGCCTCGATGCGCCAGCTGCGCAACCAGGTGGCCCTGGTGGTGGACGGCCAGGTGATCGGCCTGGTCGCCCTGGAGGACCTCCTCGAGCAGGTGATCGGCCAGTTCGACGACGAGACCGACCCGGTGATCGACGCCGCCCGCCGAGCCGGCCGAAAGTCGAGGTCAACCACCTAGGACCCTTTTCCGGTACGCCAGGGAAAGGCCCTGTCCCGTCCCTCGAGGCGGTCCGGACACCGGACCGTCTCGCGACCGCCGGGCCGGATGCGGTGGTCACCGGACGGGATGGGTTGACAAGGGTCGTCAGGATGCCGGGGTGAAGAAGCGCTGGATCGTCGCTGGGGTCCTGGTTCTGCTGGCGGGCGGGGTCTACATCGGAAACCGTTCCGGGGACGGTGGCGACGCCCCGCCGCGGCTGCTCGCGCACCGTGGCATCGCGCAGACCTTTCCCATGGACGGCGTTCAGGCCGACACCTGTACGGCCACCCGGATCCACCCGCCGGACCACACCTACATCGAGAACACCCTGCCGTCGATGCGGGCGGCGTTCGCGGCCGGCGCCGATTCGCTCGAGTTCGACGTGCAGGTGTCGGCCGACGGTGAACTCGTCGTCTTCCACGACTCGACGCTCGAATGCCGCACCGACGGGCGCGGCACCGTCAAGGAACACACACTCGCCGAACTGCGCCGCCTCGATCTCGGATACGGCTACACGGCCGACAACGGCGCCACCTTCCCGTTGCGGGGAAAGGGCACCGGCCTGCTCGTCACGGTGCCCGAGGTGGTCGCCGCGTTCCCGGACCGTGAACTGCTTCTCGACCTCAAGAACGACGACGCGGCCGACGGCGAGCGGGTGGCCGCGTTCCTCGACACGTTGCCCGCCGAGCGGTTGACGACCATCTCGGTGTACGGCGGGGACGCCTCGGTGGCGGCCGTCGGTGATCGGGTCCGGGGCGCGTCCAAGGCGACGATGAAGAACTGTCTCCTGGCGTACGAGGGACTCGGCTGGACCGGTTACGTGCCGGACGCCTGCCGCAACACCGAACTGCACCTGCCGCATCAGTACGGCCGTTTCCTCTGGGGCTGGCCGAACCGTTTCGAGGAGCGGATGCGTGCCGTCGACACCCGGGTGGTCCTGGTCGCCGGGGACGGTGACTGGTCCGAGGGCTTCGACGACGCCGAGGCCATGGCGGACGTGCCGAAGGGCTGGTCGGGCTGGCTGTGGACCAACCGGGTCGACCGTATCCACCGGCCGGGGTAGCTCCGGGCGCGATACGGTCGGGCTCGTGAGCATCGTCTTCGCTGATCGTGGCCTGCATCTCGGCGTTCTGGACGCCCTTCTGAACGCCGGGGCGCTGGACCCCGCCGCCCTCGTCACGATCGTCGAGTCGACCGGGCCGGACGGGCCGGAGGACGGATATCCCGGGCCCGGCCCTCGGCTGGCGGCGTCGCTGACGCTGCTGCACGCCTTCGGGATCACCGAGGCGCAGGCGGCCGCCGTCGAGGCGGTGGACTTCGACGGCGGCAACGAGATCTACATGCTCGTCGAACAGACCCTGGACATCGACACCGGCGGCGAGTCCGACGACTACATCGTGGCGTCCTTGGCCGGCGAACGACAGTTGCCCGGTCTTCGGTCGTTGGACCTGGACGGGCACGGCTACCGTTCGGCGGCGCTGGACCTGACACCGCTGGCCGGGCACCCCACGCTGGAGAAGCTGCTGCTGACCGGCGACGCCACCGCGGCCGCCACGCTGGAGTCACTCCCGGCCCTGCGCGACCTGGACGTCTCCCTGGCCGGGAACCTCGACGACCCCGACGTCCTGAACCGCCTGGAGAACCGCGGCGTGGCGGTGCGCCGACGGGGGAGATGAGCCGGTAAATAGCCGATCATCCGATTCCTCGCGGTCCGCCAAGATCGGGACGGCGGTGTTCCTGGCCATCGCGCTGCTGGTGCCCGCGGGGGTGCTGGCTTTCAACCGCTGGTGGTCCGATCTCGAGGTGACGTTCCCGGGGCAGATCGACGTGCGGGAGGACTCGGCCACGTCGGTGAAACCGGAGATCGCGGCCGGCTGGGACGGCGGCACGCTGGTGTTCACCCCGGCACTGACGCCGGTCACCGCATTGATTGACTGTGTGATCCCGGCCGTCCTGCGGATCGTTCCGAGGATGGACGGCCGTCCGGGCGAGGTGATCGCCGCCCGGTCACCTATGCCTGCTGCTGTCGGCCGTCATGGTCGCCGCCCTTGCCGGAACCTCCGCCTGCGGGAAGGAGGAGGAGGTCGATCCGGCCGCGTACCTCTCGGGTGAGGTCCTGATCGGCATCAACACCGACCTGCCGGGCTGGAGCGAGTACTCCAACGGGGTGTGGCAGGGCTTCGACATCACCCTGAGAAGCCGACGCGGTCTCCTCGGACCGGGTGGTCCTGGAGGGCTTCGTCTCCCACGACACCGTGGGTGATCTCCGGCTGGTGCCCGGGATCCGGGTGGGCAGTGAACGCTACGGGATCGGGATCCACAACAACCGCCCGAAACTGTGCGAGTACCTCACCAGGAAGCTGGTCAAGTTCGTCAACGAGAAGTGGGATCAGGCCTTCCGTGACAACCTGCCGAACGTCTCGGCCGCGGACCGCAAACCGAACTCGGCGATGCTCGACCCGTGCGAGCAGCCCGCGGCCGGCTGAGCGGTCAGTGCCGGGAGACCAGGATCTTGGCGAGGTTGCGGGCCTTGGCGTGGGCGGTGCGGCGGGCCGGGTCGGGGTCCGGGCCGGTCAGGTTGGGGCCGAACCGGATCGGGTGGATCTCGGTGACGCCGGTCCAGCGCAGCCAGTCCTCCAGGTAGGGGGCCTGGAAGTCGGCGCCGAACGTGGGCGGGAGGCCGGGCCCGTACACCGCGCTGGTGTAGATGATCGCGGCCCGTTTGCCGCGCAGCAGCCCGCGGTAGCCGGACGCCGGGTCGAAGGCGAACGCCAGGCCGGGCTGACTGATCACGTCGATCAACTGCTTGAGGATGTACGGGATTGCGGAGTTCCACATCGGGACGCTGAACAGGTAGGTGTCGGCGGCGTCGAACCGGTGGAACGCCGCGGTGGCGGCGTCGTAGGCGGTGGCGGCCGGGCCGGACGGGGTCAGCCCGGCGAAGACGGTCATCTTGCCGGTCACCGCGTCGGGGCCGAACGACGGCAGGGTGCCGTCCCACAGGTCCCAGGTGCTGATCGGCAGGTCCGGGTTCGTCTCGCGGGCCGCTTGCAGGAAGCTCGACGCCACGGCGAGGGACTCGGAGCGGGGTCCACGGGGTGACGCGGAGATGTGCAGCAGGTTCATGACCACTCCTTCAAACAGGATGCGTGCGCACGCACATTCGTCCACCAATGCGTGCGCACGCACATTCGTACACCGATGCGTGCGTGCGCACAAGAAATCGGTAGCATCGGGTGATGAGCGACACCGACGTGGCTGCCTGGTCAGCCCTGCTGCGGGTGCACGCGGCCCTCGTCCCGGTCCTCGACCGCGAACTGCAGAACACCTGCAACCTGCCACTGACCTGGTACGACGTACTCCTGGAGCTGTATCACGCCCCGGACCGCAAGCTCAGCATGGGGGAGCTGGGCCAGAAGGCCGTGGTCAGCCGCACCCGGGTCAGCCGGGTCGTGGAAGCGCTCGGGGCGGCCGGCCTGGTCACCCGGGAGGGCAACCCGGACGACCGGCGCAGCGCCTACGCGACGATGACCGAGGCCGGCCGGGCCCGGTTCCTGGCCGCCGCGCCGGTGTACATGGCCGGGATCAAACGCCATTTCACCGACATGATGACCAAGCAGGAAGCCCGAACCGTGGCGGTCGCCCTCGAGAAGGTGTTGCGTGGTTGACCGGAGCCCGTCACGATCCTGTATCGGGCGGGCCCCGGCACCGGAGACGGGGCCGAGGGGACATCGAAGCTCTGATACGTTTCGGGCTCTCACGGGGTATTCAGCGTAAGGAATGACATTGCGTCACAAGCGTCTCGGCCTGCTTCTCTCCTCCGTCGCCGCGGTCGCGCTGATCAGCGCGTGTGACCCGGCCACCGAGTCGAAGGACGCCGCCGGCACCACCGCGCCCGCCGGCCAGGCCTCGGCCCCGGCCGAGGTCGCCAGCACCGCGCCGACCGTGGACGAGGCCACGAAGAAGGCCTGCACCGAGCTTCTCGCCGCGATCGAGGACACCGCGAAGCGGGTCGCCGCGGCGGAGAAGATCGGCCCGCCCGCCGGGCACATCGCCGTCGGCGCGGAGTACATCGCCGGGTCCGCCGACCTCTCCGCCAAGTCGATCGGCGCCAGCCCGGTGGTCGCCGACGCCGCCACCGAGGTGGCCGGCGCGATGGACGCGCTGGACGAGGCCTACCAGAAGGACCCGGACAAGAAGCCCAGCAAGACCGCCCTGAACAAGGCGGTCACCGGGCTCGAGACCGCGTGCGGAGAAGGCTGATCCCGGCGGTGGCGTAAATCGGTGGCCACCGATCGGGCCGGTGCGCGAGGATCGGGTGCGCCGGCCCGTTCGTACCGGAAAGCGGGGTTGAAGGTTGATGAACCGCGACCGGACCACCATGGCCGAGATCGCCGACGCTGCCGGGGTCTCCCTGCCCACCGTGTCGAAGGTGTGGAACGGGCGGGCCGACGTGTCGGAGCGGACCCGGCGGCGCGTCGAGGAGCTGATGCGCAAGCACGGCTACCGGGGCCGCACCCCGCGGCAGGAGAGCGGCCTGATCGACGTGGTCTTCTCGGAGATCGACTGCTCCTGGGAGGGTGAGCACATCCGCGGGCTGGAGGCGGCCGCGTTCGAGGCCGACGTCCGGATCGTGGTGTCCAGCCTTGATCACGGGGAGGCGTCCCGGCGGCGTCTGCTGCAGCGGCTGCGGTCCGGGCACACCGACGGCGTAATCCTGGCGACCGAGACCGCCACCGCCCCGCTGGTGGCCGCGCTGTCCCGGCTGAACGTGCCGTTGGCCGCGCTGGACCCGGTGGCCCGGCACGCGGACATGCCGTTCGTCCACTCGGCGAACTTCGCCGGGGCCCGTGCCGCCACCGCCCACCTGCTCGCCCTCGGGCATCGCCGGATCGGGCTGATCACCGGCCTCGACCAGCTGGTCTGCAGCCAGGCCCGGAGGGACGGATTCTTCGCGGCGCACGACGAGGCCGGGGTGTCACCGGACCTCGATCTGGTCGAGCGCGGCGACTACAACACCCCGTCCGGGATCACCGCCGGTGGCCGCCTGCTGGACCGGCATCACCCGCCGACGGCGATCTTCGCGATGAACGACGGCATGGCGATCGGCGTCTACGAGGCCGCCCGGCGGCGGGGCGTGACCGTTCCCGATCAGCTGAGTGTGGTCGGGTTCGACGACCTGCCCGGTGCCCGCTGGGCGTCGCCGCCGCTGACCACGGTGCGCCAGCCACTGCGCGAGATGGGCGCGCTGGCCGTGCGCACCGTGCTGGGTCACGCCGACGGCGGCATGCTCGGGACGGAGCTGGTGGTCAGAGAGAGCACTTCCCCGCCGCTCTGATCCCCGGGAACCGCCGCTTCAGTTCGCCGGAAGACGCCCTGCCGCCCACAGCAGTCCGCGCTCGGTGAGGGTGCGGGTCTGGGGCACGTCCAGGTCGGCGGGGGAGTGGCCCAGCGTGGAGACGAAGACCCGGCCCTGACCGAAGCGGCGTGTCCACACCACCGGCATCACCACCCCGGCGGTGTCCGGCTCCTCGTACCCGCCGTCGAACGTGGTGGTGGCCAGCACGGTCAGGCTCGGGTCGACGTGGCAGTAGTACTGCTCGGTGCGCACCGCGAACGACTCCAGCCCCGCCGTGATCGGATGCTCGCCGGTGAACTCGACGGTGTGGTCGATGATGCCGCCCGGATGGCATACGAAACGGCCGCCGACCATGAACTGATACCGGGCCGCCTGATAGCCGAACGCGATGATCCCCCCGTGCCACCCGGCGAACCCGGCGCCGGCCCGGACCCGCTCGACCAGCCCGTCCTCCTGCTCGGCGGTCAGATCCCCCCGGGTCCAGCACTGCACGATCAGGTCGGCGGCCCCGAGCACGGCCTTGTCGGTGTAGACGTCGAGGCTCTCGGCGACGGTGACGGTGTCCCCGCGTGACTCCAGGAACTCCCGGAACTTCTCGGTACAGGCCACCGGTTCGTGCCCGTCCCACCCACCACGCACGATCAATACGTTCATGAGTGGAACACTAACGGCCGCCGGGTCGTCGCCCGGTGACGCTCATCAACCGGGGTGGTCAACTGTGGAGAATCCGTTGTTGCACGCCTCGGGCTGCCCGCACGCCCGCCCCACCGATGTCACCCGCCTCGACGTGCTGCCCGGGTACGGCGCTTTTCCGGTCTGGGGGTGGTTTACCCTGCCCGCCCGTCCCGGCGTCCCGGCCCGGGAGGTGCACGGCAACACCGGCCCGCGATCGCTGGGCCTCAGCGACGCCCTGGCCGCGGAGCTGCAGGAGTGGTCGATCTGGCAGGACCGGCGGCAGGCGGGGCCGGCGTTGCCGCAGGTGGCGGAGGTTGTCGAGGCCACTGGTGCGGAGTGGGCGCAGTGGCGGGCGGCCGGAAAGGAACTGGCCGGGCGCCTGGCCCGGGAGACCGGCGCGGCTGTCGTCTACCTGTGGCCGTCCGAGGGGCGGGATTCCTCCTGCGCGGTGTGCGGCAAGTGGTAGCGGGCGGCGATCGCGGCGGCGCGGTCGTGCAGGGCGGCCCGGAGCGACGGCGGGGACAGGGCCTCGGCCTCGGCTCCCAGCTGCCACAGGGCCCATTCGGCGTGCCATAGGTCCTGGTACGTGACTTCCAGGCGTACCCAATCGCCGGTGTCCTGCTCTTCGGCCCGGACGGCTACCGCGGTCTGCAGCAGGGCGTCCCGGCGGGCGGGGCTCACCCGTACCAGAACCGGGATGTGGCCGGTCGACAGGAACCGGTCGCAACGGGCCCGCCAGACCTTGTCCAGGTCGATCTGTGCCGGCCGTGCGGCGGGCTCGGGCAGCGTCCCGGCGGCGTGGATGCGGGACAACCGGTAGGTGCGGTCGGCGCCGTCACGCAGCGCCAGCAGGTAGGCCCGGCCGCGGACCGTGACCAGGCCGATCGGGTCGACGGTGCGCCAGCGCGGGTCCTCGCCGGTGGCCGCGTAGTGGATGCGCAGCCGCCGCCCGGCCAGCACCGCGCGCCGGACCTCGGTCATCGTCGCGGCCGGCACCTCGTCGGGCGGTGTGCGGCGGGGGAGCAGGTCGGTCTGCGGTTCGACCAGCAGGCGCTGGGCCGCGTCCGTGGCGCCGGCCGGCACCGTGTCGGCGACCTTGCGGATGGCCGAGGCCAGCGCCGACTCCAGGCCGAACGCGGGCGAGCCACCGGCGGTCAGCAGGGCCAGGGCCTCGTCGTGATGGAGGCCGGTCAGCTCGGTCCGGAAGCCGGGCAGCAACGCGAACCCGCCGTGCCGCCCCCGCTCGGCGTAGACCGGAACCCCGGCCGCGGACAGGGCGTCGATGTCGCGGAGCACGGTCCGGGTGGACACCTCCAGCTCCCGGGCGATCACGTCGGCGGTCAGCCGGCCCCGCTGCCGCAGCAGCAGGACCAGCGAGACCAGGCGGTCGGCGCGCATCCGCGAACCCTAGCGGAATACACGACACAGGATGTCGTGATTAGCCGTGAGGCTGTCCGCATGACAGTGACAAGAACGGCGATCAACCCGTGGACCTGGTCGGCCGAACTGGGCTTCGACCAGGCTGTGCTCGTCTCCGGGCAGACCCGGACGCTCTACTGCTCGGGGCAGACCTCGATGACCGCCGACGGCAGACCGGAACACGACGGCGATATCGCCGCCCAGCTGGCCCTGAGCCTGGCGAACCTGGACGCGGTGCTGGCGGCGGCCGGCATGACCCGGGAGAACCTGGTGCGGCTCAACGTCTACACCACCGATGTGGACGCGTTGTTCCCGCACTACGCGACGTTGGGCACGCTGCCGGCCACCACGCTGCTCGGCGTGACCCGGCTGGCGATCCCGGGTCAGCTGGTCGAGTTGGAGGCGACCGCGGTTCAGTGACCGGGAGGCCGCTCCGGCGTCATGCCGGGGCGGCCGCCGGCTCCACGATCAGTGCCGGCTTGGTGGGGACGAGCAGGGCCACCGCGAACGCCGCCGCGGCTGCTGCCGCCAGGATCAGGAACGATGTGGTGTAGCCGGACTCGGCGGGCAGGCCGTGTGCGCCCGGGTGGGCGGTGACCACCGCGCTGACCACGGCAGTGCCGATGGAGGCGCCGATCGTGCGGATGTTGGTGTTCATGCCGCTGGCCGCTCCGGTCTGGTGCCGGGGGACCGCCTGCACGATCAGGTTCACCATCGACGAATAGATCAGGCCCAGACCCACCCCGAAGATCGCCCCGGCAAGTACGACTGTCCACTTCTGATCGTGCGCCAAGGCCAGGGTCAGGCACGAGACGGTGCCCATCGCGGAACCCCACAGCAGCTGTGCGCGGTTGCTGACCCAGCGGGTGAGCGGCCCGGACAGCGACCCGAAGACGGCCATCGCGACAAGCATCGGGGCCATCAGCAGGCCGGCCCCGGTGACGCTGGCGCCGAACCCGTACCCGGAAATGGTGGGGATCTGCATCAACTGGGGAAGGAAGGCGAAGACTCCGAACATGGCCGCCCCGAAGAGCAGTGCGGACAGGTTGGTGGTCCAGACCGCGGGCAGGCGCATCATCCGCATGTCGATCAGTGGCTCGGCGGAGCGCAACTCGGCGACCATCCACGCGATGAGGAGCACCACGGCAAGACCGAAGCTGATCAGCGTACGCCCGGATGACCAGCCCCAGGTCGCGCCCTTGCTCAGGGGCAGCAGCAGAGCGACCAGCCAGCCGCCGAGCAGCACCGCGGACAGCACGTTGATCCGGCCGGGACTGCGCACCGGGGATGCCGGGACGAGCCGCCACGCGAGCAGCATGACGACGCTGACCACGGCCATCGGGATCCAGAACAGCCAGCGCCAGTCGAGGAAACCGACGATCGGGCCGGCCAGCACGATGCCGATCCCGGAGCCGGTGGCGATGACGGCGGCCATGGTGCCGATCGCGGAGGCGACCCGGTCCGGTGGAAACTCGTCGCGGATGATGCCGAACGACACCGGGAAGACGGCCGCGCCCATGCCCTGCAGCACCCGGGCGGCGATCAGCACGCCGATGCCGGGGGCGAGCGCCGCGATCAGGCAGCCGAGCGCGATGGCGCCGAGGGCGACGAGCAGGGTGCGGTCCTTGCCGATGATGTCGGCGACCCGGCCCATCAGCGGGGTGGCGACCGAGGCGGCGAGCAGCCAGGCGGTGAGCACCCAGGTGACGGTGCCGGTGGTGGTGTGCAGGTCACGCTGGATGGTCGGCAGGACCGGGGTGAGCAGGCTCTGCATCAGCGCGAACGCCGCTGCCGCCGCGGCGAGCACGGCGAAGGTCGTCCGCGGTGCTGCCTGGAGGGCCGGGGCCGTCTCCGGTGCGGACTGGTAAAGTCGAGGCATGCCTCCACATTAACGGAGGTATGCCTCCGGTTCGCAAGGGGTTAACGATGATCACCGTGCGGCGACCGCACCGCGCCGACGCCCGGCGCAACTTCGACGCGCTGCTGACCGCCGCCCGCGACGCGTTCGCCACGTGCGGCGCCGACGCCTCCCTGGAGGACATCGCGAAGAAGGCGGGTGTCGGCATCGGCACGCTGTACCGCAACTTCCCGACCCGGCAGGACCTGATCGAGGCCGTCTACGTCGAAGAGGTCACCCAGCTGGCCGAGGCCGCCGAGTCGCTGTCCGGCGAGCCGCCGTGGCCGGCGCTGCGCGCCTGGCTGGAGCGTTTCGTGGCGTACGCGGCGACCAAACGCGCCATCATCGACCTGCTCAACCGCGACTCGGAGATGTTCGGCTCGTGCCGCGCGGTGATGTATGCGGCCGGCCAGCCCCTGTTCGACCGCGCGAAACAGGCCGGCGAGATCCGCCCCGACGCCGAGTTCGACGACGTCCTGCGCATGGTCTCCGGCCTCACCGCAGCCACCTTCGTCGACGACGGCCAGCGGCACCGGGTGCTGACGTTCGCCCTCGACGGCCTGCGCCACCGCCCCTGACCACAGGTCAGAACGGCGGGTCCAGCAGCCCGGTCCGCTCCGGTCCGGTGGGCCGCTCGTGCAGGCACCAGTCGAGCCAGTGCCGCACCCAGGGGTCCGCCTCGTCCCCCTGCATCCTGCGCAGCTCCGGGTGCAGGGCGGTGATGGCGAACCACTGGACGAGCGCGATCCCGTGCGAGCGGAGAAGCGGATCCGGGTCGGCGATCAGTTCGGCGGCCACGTCAGCCGGCACCGCGCCGTCGACGCCACCACGATCCCACGCGAGCCGGTACGCGGCCGCCCGCCGCCGTTCGAGGTCATCGGTGGCCAGTTCGGCCAGCACGTCGTCGAGCGTGAGCAGGCCCAGGATCACGAGAGCTTCCAGGTCGACCGGGGTCCGGGCCCGTGCGGCGCCGGCGATCTCACGGGCCGCCGACTCCCGCTGGTCGTCGCCGGGTCTCAGCAACGCCGCACGGACGACCGGAGCATCGTCCGACGTCACCGCCGTGGCCAGCGCCGCGAGGCCTGCCGTACTGATCACGGGCGCCATGCCGAGCGACTCGCCGGCCCGGATCCGGCGATCCGGCGAGGGGCCGTCCGCGAGCACGGCGATCAGCGCCGCCTCGTCGAGCGGCAGACGTTCCCCGAACCAACCGACGTCGTATCCGGCGAGTGTCTCGTCCAGCCACCGCTCGTACCAGGAAAGGAAGTCGGGGTCCTCGACCACGTAGGGCCCCACCGGTCCGTCGTGGTCGAGATTGATCAGTCGTCCCCGGGCCGGCCCGGTCACCACCAGACGCGTGACGAGCGAGCACCCGTGGTCGGCGACCACCAGGGTGCCCGGCATGAGGATCCGGTCCGGTCCCGGTGGCTGTTCGTGACGCTGCTCCCAGTCGTCGCGGTAGCGGGGTCCGGGCAGATAGCCGCTGGGCCGGGCGAGGTGCCCGGACCGCCGGTACCGGCAACAGCTCCGGGTGAGGCGGGTCAGTCCGTGACCGGGACCGGCGCCCTCGCTGCCCAGTTGCGTGACGAACAGGCGAAACGCCGCGGGCAGCGACACCTCGTGACGTTCCTCGAACTCGGCGACGGCCGCCTCGGGCAGCGGATCCGCCAGCCGGAAGCCGTGCGACGCCACACCGAACGCCTTCGGCGGCTCAGGCATGTCCCGCAGCGCCGTCAGCTTCCCGGCGATCCGGATGAGCCGCGCCTGATGATCGTCCGTCACCGGCTCAAGATAACGGCCCGGCACTCGGGTGAGTGCCGGGCCGTCTGCTGTGGGCGTTACTTGGTGAGGGGGGCCAGCTTCGGGTCGTCGGCGTAGGCCTCGGCCGCGGTCGCCTTCGTGACGATGACCGGCGGGAGCAGGTAGGAGGGGACGACCTTCACCCCGTTGTCGTACGACTTGGTGTCGTTGACCTCGGGCTCGGCCCCGGTCTGCAGGGTCTTGACCATCTTGATGGTCTCGGTGACCAGCTTGCGGGTGTCCTTGTTGATCGTCGAGTACTGCTCACCCAGCATGATCGACTTGACCGACTCGACCTCGGAGTCCTGGCCGGTCACCACCGGGATCGGCTTGCCGGCGCCCTTGACCGAGGTGATGATCGCGCGGGCCAGGGTGTCGTTCGGCGACAGCACCCCGTCCAGGGTCTTGCTGCTGTAGGTGGAGGTCAGCAGCGAGTCCATCCGGCTCTGCGCGTTCTCCGCCTTCCAGCCCTGGGTCGCGGTCTGCTTGACATCGGTCTGCCCCGACCCGACCACCACGTCACCTTTGTCGATGGCCGGTTTCAGCACCTCCATCGCGCCGTTGAAGAACACCCCGGAGTTGTTGTCGTCGGGCGAACCGGAGAACAGTTCGATCGTCCACGGCCCGGTGGCCTTCTTCGCCTTCATCCCGTCCAGGAGCGCCTGCCCCTGCAACTGCCCGACCTTGAAGTTGTCGAACGCGATGTAGTAGTCGACGTCCTTGGTGTTGGTGATCAGCCGGTCGTAGGCGATGACCACCGCACCGGCCTGTTTCGCCTGCGCGACCTGGGTGGACAACTGGGCCGCGTCGGTCGCGCCGATCACGATGACCTTCGCGCCCTTGGTGATCATCGCGGTGATCTGCGCCTGCTGGTCGGCGACGATGGTGGACGCGCCGGCGTACTGCACGTCGCCCTGGAATCCGGCCTCCTGCAGCCCGGCGGTGAACAGCCCACCGGCGAGCACCCAGTTCTCCGACGTCTTCGACGGCAGCGCCACCCCGATCAGCGAATCCGCCGCGAATCCCTTGGCCGGAGCCCCCGATTCACCGGTCGACCCGGACCCTTCGCGTTCCGATCCACAGCCGCTGGCCACCATGGCAAGGGCAGAACCGACTGCCAAAATCTTTGCGATTGAAGTACGCATAAAAGCGATCACCTTCCGGAAGAAGAACTGCTGGCTTTCTCGCCTTCGGCACTGGGGACTGCCGGATCTGCCGTGGGGGCGGCAGCCGAACCTCGGAAGGGCCGCATCAACGATCCGATGATCGAGAACCGGCCCTGTTTCTTGTTGTAGACGTCCAGCGCGACGGCGGCGAGCAGGAACAGCCCACGGATGATCTGGTCCATGTCGGATCCGACACCGGTGAGTTGCAGACCGTTCTTGAGCACGGCCATGACCAGGCCGCCGACGATCGAGCCGCTGACCGTGCCGAGACCGCCGGAGACCGCGGCCCCGCCGATGAAGACCGCGGCGATGGCGTCGAGTTCCCAGTTCAGCCCGTCCTGCGGGCCGGAGGCCGTGGACCGGGCCACGAAGATCATGCCGGCCACCGCGGCGAGCACGCCCATGTTCGTCATGACCAGGAAGTTGACCCGGCGCAGTTTCACCCCGGACAGCTCGGCGGCCCGGGCGTTGCCGCCGACCGCGTAGATGTGCCGGCCACCGGCGGTGTTGCGGGTGTAGAACGAGTACGCGACGACCAGGACCGCGAGGATGATGCCGGACACCGGGAAACTGGTGCCGACCCGCCCGCCGGCGAACTGGAGCGTGGCGAAGACGATCACCCCGAGCAGCAGGGCCAGCCGCACCGCCGAGATCCACACCGGAGCCGGTTCGGCGCCCTCCATCTGCTGACGGACCCGCCTGGTGCGCCACTCCCGCCACGCCACCGCCGCGCACAGCACCAGTCCGAGCAGCAGGGTCGCGTTGTTGTAGCCGGTCTCCGGGCCGAACTCGGGCAGGTAACCGGCGCCGATCACCCGGAAGCCCTCCGGGACGGGCACCGTGTCGGCATTGCCGATGTACTGGTTGCCGCCGCGGAACAGCAGCATCCCGGCGAGCGTGACGATGAACGCCGGCACCCCGATGTAGGCGACCCAGAACCCCTGCCAGGCCCCGATCAGCGCGCCGACGAGCAGGCCGAGCAGGATGCCGGCCGGCCATGGCACGCCGTGTTCGGTGATCGCCTTGGCCACCACGATGCCGGTGAACGCGGCCACCGAGCCCACCGACAGGTCGATGTGACCGGCGACGATCACCATCAGCATGCCGATGGACAGGATCGAGATGTACGCGTACTGCTGGGTCAGGGCGATCAGATTGCCCGACGTCAACGTCAGTCCGTCGGTGCGGATCTGGAAGAACACGATGATCGCCACGAGCGTGAAGATCATGCCGAATTGACGGGCGTTGGACGTCGTACCGCCGAAAAGGTTCTTCTGCAGGTCTTTGATGCGGCTCATGGCGTGGTCAGCTTCCGGTTCGAGGTCATTCGCCTCATCAGCAGTTCCGGATCGGCGTCCGCGCGGGCGACCTCGCCGGTGATCGTGCCTTCGAAGACGGTGTAGATGCGGTCGCAGAGCCCGATCAGCTCGGGCAGTTCCGAGGAGATGACGATGACGCCTTTGCCCTCGTCGGCGAGCCGCTGGATGATGCCGTAGATCTCGTATTTCGCGCCCACGTCGATCCCGCGTGTCGGCTCGTCGAGAATCAGCAGATCAGGGTCGGTGAACATCCATTTCGCCAGGACGACCTTCTGCTGGTTGCCGCCGGAGAGCCGGGTGACGCCCTCGTCGACGGTCGGCGTCTTGATCCGCAGACTCCGCCGGTAACTCTCCGCCTCGTGATACTGCGCGGCCTGGTCCAGCACGCCCCGGCGGGTGATTTTGGACAGTTTCGCGGCGACCACCGACGTCTTCACGTCGTCGAGCAGATTCAGGCCGATCGCCTTGCGGTCCTCGCTGACATAGGCGAGCCCGTTGGCGATGGCGTCGGCGACCGAGTCCACCTGGATCTCCTGGCCGTCCTTGAAGACCTTTCCCGCCAGGTGTACGCCGTACGAATGCCCGAACACACTCATCGCGAGTTCGGTGCGGCCGGCGCCCATCAGCCCGGCGAATCCGACGATCTCGCCCCGGCGGACGGTGAACGCCGAGTTCTTGCAGACGAGCCGTTCCGCCGAGATCGGATGCCGCACGGTCCAGTCCCGGACCTCGAAGAACACGTCACCGATCTGCGGCGTGTGCTCCGGGAACCGGCTCTGCAGATCCCGGCCGACCATGCCGCGGACGATCCGGTCCTCGTCGACCCGGTCCGCACCGACGGTGATCGTTTCGATGGTCCGCCCGTCGCGCAGAATGGTGATCGCGTCGGCGACCGCCTCCACCTCGTTGAGCTTGTGCGAGATCATGATCGAGGTGATGCCGCGTTCCTTGAAACCGCGCAGCAGATCGAGCAGGTGCCGCGAGTCGTTCTCGTTGAGCGCGGCCGTCGGCTCGTCCAGGATCAGCAGTTTGACGTCCTTGGCGAACGCCTTCGCGATCTCCACCAGCTGCTGTTTCCCGACCCCGATGTCCTTGATCAGGGTGTCCGGGTCCTCTTTCAGCCCGACCATCGCCATCAGTTCCAGGGCGCGGTGGTTGGCGGCTTTCCAGTCGATGCGGCCCCAGCGCCGGGGCTCGTTGCCGAGGAAGATGTTCTCGGTGATCGACATGCCCGGGACCAGCGCCAACTCCTGGTGGATGATGACGATTCCGGCGTTCTCGCTGGCCCGGATGTCGGCGAAACGGCACTCCCGTCCCTGGTACAGGATCGTGCCCTGATAGGTCCCGAACGGGTGCACCCCGCTGAGGACCTTCATCAGCGTTGATTTACCGGCGCCGTTCTCTCCGCAGATCGCGTGGATCCGCCCGGCGGTGACCGCCAGGCTGACGTCGGCCAATGCGACGACCCCGGGGAACTCCTTGGTGATCGATCGCATTTCGAGCAGGGCATCGCCCACACTTACCCCCGGGACTTCTGATCAAGTTCGATGAACAGGGCGTTTCCGCACTGTAAATCCAATTGACCGTTGCCGCCATCCCCGCGGGGCAAGATCCGGTTCCGGAACCTCAGTCCTGGTGATCCGCCCTGGTCAATGCTCCGAAAAGGAACAGATCGACCAGCTCCTCGACACTGATCGTGCTCTCGGCCGGGGTGCTGCGCCGGACCTGGCCGAAGAACAGGTTCAGGAACGCGTCGGCCAGGGTCGCCGCCGGCAGCCGCAGCCGCTCCTGATCGGGTTCGAACAGGTCGAGGACCGCCTGCCGGGTGATCGCCTGGGATTCGTCCCGGGCGCCCGGGAGTGGGCCGGGGCCACGGCGGCCGGTGCCGAGGGTGCCGTGCATGGCGCGGATGACCGTGCCCATCCGGTTCAGGTAGGCGTCCAGCGCGTAGATCGCCTCGGCGAGCCGGGCGGCGAGGGGCTGGTCGAGGGGGATGGACTGCAGCTCCTGGTGCACCTGGGTGGGGTCGAGGGCGGCGGCGACGCAGGCTTCGAGGACCGCGTTCTTGTCGTCGAAGACCCGGAAGATGGTCGCCTCGCCGATGCCGGCCGCCCGCGCGATCTTCGCGGTGGTGACGGCGGCCCCCAGCTCGGCGACGAGGGGGAGCGCGGCCCGGACGATGGTCTCGCGGCGCTGGTCGGGTGTCATGCCCGGTGCTCGTGTCGGTGTCATATCCTCGACGGTACGGAGTGAGTACTCACTCCGTCAACGCCTGAACGTTGCCAGCCCGGTGCGATCCGGCAGGTTCCGGGGGCCGCGGCACTCTACTCTTACGGAAGGGTAGAGTCTGCGCACATGTCGAAAACCGTTGGTGCGCGCTGGTCGCGGCCGGATTGGCTGGCCTCGCCGCGAGTGTTGCGCACCGAGATCCTGGCCGGGCTCGTCGTGGCCCTCGCCCTGATTCCCGAGGCGATCTCGTTCTCCATCCTGGCGAACGTCGACCCCAAGGTCGGGCTGTTCGCCTCGTTCACGATGGCCGTCACGATCGCGATCTGCGGCGGCCGCCCCGCCATGATCTCCGCCGCCACCGGCGCCATCGCGCTGGTCGTCGCCCCGCTCGCCAAGGAGCACGGGCTCGGCTACCTGACCGCCGCCGTCGTGCTCGGCGGTGTGTTCCAGATCGTCCTGGCCCTGCTCGGGGTGGCCCGGCTGATGCGGTTCATCCCGCGCAGCGTGATGGTCGGCTTCGTCAACGCCCTCGCGATCCTGATCTTCACCGCGCAGCTGCCGCACCTGATCGACGTGCCGTGGCTGGTCTACCCGCTGGTCGCGGTGGCCCTGGCGATCATGTTCCTGCTGCCCCGGTACTTCACCGCGATCCCGGCGCCGCTGATCGCCATCGTGCTGCTCACCGCGTTCGTGCTGATCGCGCACGTCACCGTGCCGAACGTCGGCGACGAGGGCACCCTGCCGGACAGCCTGCCGATCTTCGGCATCCCGAGCGTCCCGTTCACGCTCGACACGCTGACCCTGATCGCCCCGTACGCGCTGGGAATCGCCCTGGTGGGTCTGATGGAATCGTTGATGACCGCGAAACTTGTCGACGACGTCACCGACACCCGCTCCGACAAGACCCGCGAGTCGTGGGGCCAGGGTGTCGCCAACATCGTCACCGGCTTCTTCGGCGGCATGGGCGGCTGCGCCATGATCGGCCAGACGATGATCAACGTGAAGACGTCCGGCGCGCGCACCCGGCTGTCCACGTTCCTGGCCGGTGTCTTCCTGCTCATCCTGGTCGTCGTGCTAGGTGACGTGGTGGCGTTGATCCCGATGGCCGCCCTGGTCGCCGTCATGATCATCGTCTCGGTCGGCACCTTCGACTGGCACAGCATCGCCCCGGCCACCCTCAAGCGGATGCCCGCCGGTGAGATCGCCGTCATGGTGATCACCGTGGCCGGCACCCTGGTCACCCACAACCTCGCCGTCGGCGTGGTGCTCGGCGTGCTGGCCGCCATGGTCGTCTTCGCCCGCCGGGTCGCCCACTTCACCGAGGTCACCAAGATCAAGGACACCTATGTCGTACGTGGGGAGCTGTTCTTCGCCTCGTCCAACGACCTCGTGCACCAGTTCGACTACGCCGGCGACCCGGACCACGTGGTCATCGACATGAGCGCCGCCCACATCTGGGACGCGTCGTCGGTGGCCGCCCTCGACGCGATCACCCACAAATACCGCTCCCGCGGCAAGAACGTCGAGATCATCGGCCTGAACGAGGCGAGCGCCGGCTTCCACGCGAACCTCGCGGGCAAGCTGAACGCGGGGCACTGACAAACTGTGGCGATGACCGGACGGCACATGCAGATCGGGGAAGCGGCGGAACGGGTCGGGCTCAGCATCCGCACCATCCGCCACTACGAGGAAGCCGGCCTGATCGTGCCGTCCGCCCGCAGTGACGGCGGTTTCCGTCTCTACACCGACCCGGACCTGGACCGGCTGCGGGTGGTGAAACGGATGAAGCCGCTGGGTTTCACCCTCGACGAGATGCGCGACCTGCTGGAGATCCTCGACCAGCTGACCGCCGACACCGGCGACCGGGCCGCCCTGATGGACCGCCTGGCCGGCTACCACCGGGCAGCCGACACCCGGGTCCAGACCCTTCGCGACCAGCTGGCCCACGCCGAGGGTTTCGCCGAACAGATGCGCGACCACCTGGACCAGCACACCCGATAGCCGGGCGCGGCCGGCGGCGAGCGGCGAGGATGGCCTGATGCCCGATCTTGCAGGCCGCCGTTTCGATCTCGCTCGTCGCCATGAGTTCCGGGTGCTGGCCGCCGCCAAACCGAGCCTTCCCGTGCTGCTCACCGCCGGGCGCCTGGCCGGAAGCCTGCGACGGGTGCCCCGGATCGGCTGGGTCACCACCGATCCGGTCGTGGCCCGGCGGATCCTCAACGATCCGGCGCATTTCACGCTGCTCGGTGAGGGCGGTGTCGGGCACATGTGGGCGCAGGTTCTCGGCGACTGGGTCAACGACATCTTCGACGGGCCCGGACACCACCAGCTCCGCTCCCGGACCCGTGACCTGTTCACCGACGACAGCGCCCGCGAACTCAACAACCGGGTCGTCGGCCCGCGCCTTGCCCAGGCCGGGGCGGAACTGCGGGCCGGCCGGGCTGTCGACATCGCCGACCTGGCCCGGGTGCTGGTCGGCCGGATCGTCGCCGACCTGCTGCAGCTGCGGGTGGCCGATCACGATGACGCGTACCGCGAAATTTTCGGCACCGGGGAGGAACTCGCCGCGCTCGCGCTGGGGACCACCACCTCCACCCACCTCGCGCCGGAGACCGTGGCCCGGGCGAAAGCCATCGTGGCCCGGCTGACCGTGAACGTCGCCGAGGCCTGGCGAACCGCCCCGCCGGAGACGGTCCTCGGCCGCTGCCGTGACCTGGGCCTGGAGCAACGCCAGGCGGAAGGCCTAGCCACCCTGCTGATGGTGGCCGGCACCGAGACCGCGGCCAGCGCGATGGCCCGGACCGTAGCGATCCTGCACGACACCGGGGCCCAGCACCGTCTCCGAGCTGATCCCGCCCTGCTGCCCGACGCGGTCCGCGAGGGCCTGCGGGTCACCTCCCCGGCCCCGGTGATCGGCCGGGCGGTGTCCGCGGACGTCGCCGTCGAGAGCCGTCATCTGCGTGCGGGGGAGCGGGTGCTGATGTTGACGTGGACCGCGAACAACGCCGCCGGTCCGTTCGACCTGGACCGCGGATACCTCCCGGACCAGCGTCAACTCTGGTTCGGTGCGGGCCGCCACCTGTGCTTGGGTGCTCCGGTCGCCCGAGCCGAGATAACCGGAATGCTGCAGACGCTCCTCGACACCGGCCGGGCATGGCGCATCGGCAGGCGCGGTTACCGCCGCAAGGTCCTGATCCCGTCCTACGCCTACCTACCCCTCCGCCTGTCCCACCACTGACCCGGCCCGCGCCCGCTCCCGCCACCCCCGCCCACGCCGTTCCCGCCGGTCCCGCCTGCGCCGTTCCTTCCGCTCTCATCTCTCCCGCTCCGGCCGCTTTCGCCGCGCCTGGCCTTACCGGTGGCCGCGGCCCAGCCGCGCCCGGGCCCGCCTTTCATTGACCCCTGTCGACGGCTGGCTTATCGTCGCGCCTAGAAACTTTCTCTCCGAGTTGCGATTGTTTCCCCGAACAGGAAGTGACTCATGATCTCCCCGATCCCCGCATTCCCTCCGTCTTCTCACCAACCGGCTTCGCGTCGGTCGCCCCGCCGCTCGATCCTGAGCGTCCTGATCGCCGCCGTACTGATGCTGGTCGGCGTCCTCGTGGCGACCGCGGCGCAGGCAGCCGCCGGCTGCAAGGTCGTCTACCAGGTGTCCTCGCAGTGGCAGGGCGGATTCACCGCCGACGTCGCCGTGACCAACCTCGGTGACACGATCAACGGCTGGAACCTGAAGTGGACCTGGACCGCCGGCCAGCGGGTGACCCAGGCCTGGAGCTCGACCGTGACCGCCGCCGGCGACCAGGTGACCGCCACCAACGCGAGCTGGAACGCCGCCCTTCCTACCAGCGGATCCGTGTCGTTCGGTTTCAACGGTTCGTGGACCGGCTCCAACCCGGCGCCCGCGTCGTTCGCCCTGAACGGCGTGACCTGCACCGGAGGCGCCACCCCGACCACCCCGCCGCCGTCGGACCCGGGCGGCGGCAGTTCCGATCCGGAGGCGATCGTCGCGGCGATGCAGCCCGGCTGGAACCTCGGCAACACCCTGGACGCGATCCCGGACGAAACGTCCTGGGGCAATCCGCTGACCACGCAGGCGCTGCTGCGGCACGTGAAGTCGCAGGGTTACAACAGCATCCGTCTGCCGATCACCTGGAGCAACCACCACGGCGCCGCCCCGAACTACACGATCGACGCCGCCTGGCTGGCCCGGGTGAAGCAGATCGTGGACTGGGCCCTGGCCGAGGACCTCTACGTCATGATCAACCTGCATCACGACTCCTGGCAGTGGATCAACACCTATCCCACTGATCGTACGAACGTGACCGCGAGGTACACCCGTCTCTGGACGCAGATCAGTGCCGCGTTCCGGGCCTATCCCGAGGAGTTGGTGTTCGAGAGCATCAACGAGCCGCAGTTCGCCGGAACCACCGACGACCAGCAGAACTATCAGGCCCTCGCCGAGCTGGACGAGATCTTCGTAGACCTGGTCCGCGCGTCCGGCGGCGCCAACACCACCCGCCTGCTGGTGCTGCCGACCCTGTTCACCAACGCCGACCAGGGCCGCCTCGACGCGCTGAACGCCGAGTTCGACGCCCTCGACGATCCGAACGTGGCGGCAACCGTGCACTTCTACGGTTACTGGCCGTTCAGCGTGAACATCGCGGGCGGCACCCGCTACGACGCCACCGTGGAGCAGGATCTGATCGGAACGTTCGACCGGGTCAAGGCAAGTTTCGTGGACCGCGGCATCCCGGTGATCATCGGCGAGTGGGCGCTGCTGAACTGGGACCACAACCGCCCCGGCGTCATCGAGCGCGGCGAGTTCCTGAAGTTCCTGGAGGCGGTCGGCTATCACGCCCGCACCCGGGGTCTGACCACGATGCTGTGGGACGCCGGCCAGTTCCTGAACCGCACCGAACTCCGCTGGCGCGACCAGGGCGTGCACGACATCATCCAGGCCAGCTGGACGACCCGTTCCGGCACCGCGTCGTCGGATCAGATCTTCGTCCCGCGTACCGGCGCAATCGGCTCGAAGTCGTTGACCTTGAACCTGAACGGCACCACCTTCCAGGGCTTGACCGGTTTGACCCAGGGCACTGACTACACGGTCTCCGGAAACAATCTGACCGTGACGGCATCGGCGTTGACCAGGCTGTTGGGAGACCGCTCCTACGGCGTCCGCGCCACCGTCGAGGCCCGTTTCAGCCAGGGAGTCCCTTGGCGGATCAACCTCATCTCGTACGATCCTGCGACCCAGTCGACAGCAACCGGCACGACGACAGCCTTCGCCATCCCCACCCAGTTCCGAGGTGACCAGCTGGCCACGATGGAGGCCAAATACGCCGACGGCTCCAACGCGGGCCCCGCGAACTGGACGTCCTACAAAGAGTTCTGGACCCACTTCCAGCCGGATTACAGCGCGAACACGATCCTGCTGAAGCCGGAGTTCTTCGCCGAGGTCAACGACGGCACGGTGACGCTGACCTTCCACTTCTGGAGCGGAGCCCGAACCACCTACACCCTCACCAAGTCCGGCACCACAGTCACCGGCGCCCCCAACTCCTGACCTACCCACCCGTCGCCGGGCCGGTCGAGGTGACCGGCCCGGCGGGGGATTCCGGGCGTGCGGTGGTGTCCGCTTGGCATCATGAGCGAATGTCCCGTTTCCGGCAGTCCGCGTTGCTTCCCGCCGTGATGGCGGCCCTCGTCGCCGGCTGTTCGAGCCCACCCGCGCGGACACCCGAGCCGTCCGCGCCGGCCCCTGTCGTGACCGCGGCCACGCCGTCTCCCGGCCCGTCGGCGGCCGCCGCCCTCGCCCCGCTCGAAGCACCCCCGGTCGTTCCCGGTGAGCTGTCCCGGAGGGTGGTCACCGTCAAGGACGGGCACTCCGACAACAAGACCATCCTGCACCGCGACGCGAAGAGCGGCACCGAGTACGGGGTGCAGGCGGCCTGCACCTCGGCGACTCCGGGCACGACGCTCTCCGTCGAGGTACGCAGGAGCAAACCCGGCGCCGACGCTGAACCGCTGTCCTCGGGCACGATCCCCTGCGACGGGAGGGTGACCCTCAACGGCTTCGGCAGCCTCCCGGCCGAATCGATCGTGGTCGACCTGAGTGGCGATCGATCCGGGGTGACCTCGGCCTATGCGGTCCTCGCGCCCATCTCGTCACTGATGGAGGTGGAATAGCGCAGATGGGCCGCCACGGCATCGCGAACCTCGGCGTCGGTGGGCGGGTGGACGCCCGACTCGGCGGCCAGCTGGTGGAGTGAGGTCATCGCCACGTCGTCCAGGCTGCAGGCGATGAAACTGTCGAAGACCGCCAGGTCGGGGTCGACGTTCAGGGCGAACCCGTGCGTGGTGATGCCGCCGCGGATGCGCATGCCGATCGAGACGATCTTGCGGTGGTCCGGGGTCCAGACACCGACCAGGCTGGCCGATCCGGGCGGGGTGTCGCGGCGGATCGCCGGGAACCCGAGGTCGGCCAGGGCGGCGATCAGCCCGTTCTCCAGCCAGCGGACCACGTCGACCGGCCCCCACTCGCGCAGGTCCATGACCAGGTAGCCGACGAGCTGGCCGGGGCCGTGATAGGTCGCGTTGCCACCGCGGTCGGCCTCGACGGTGGGGATCACCGACAGATCCGCGGGGAGGTCCCCGGGCGGGGTCCGCCGCCCGAAAGTGATCACCGGAGGATGGCTGAGCAGGAACAACCGGTCGGGGCGGTCCCGGCCCGGCGCTCGTCGGCCCAGCCGGCCATCGTGTCGATCGCGGTCCGGTAGTCGATCTCGCCGAGGTCCACTCGCAGCACACTCACGTCGCCGATTGTGCTCCTGTCCCGCTGCCCCGGCCATGAGACGCGCGACTCAGCCCTTGACCGCCCCGATCAGGACGCCCTTGATGAAGTGGCGCTGGATGAACGGGTAGACGGCGACGATCGGGGCCACCGTCAGGACCACCACGGCCATTTTGATCGCCTCGGTGGGCGGCAGTGACGCCGCCGCTCCGGATGTGTGCGGCGCCTGCCCGGCCAGCAGATAGCTCTGCAGCACCCGCTGGATCGGGTACATGTCGTTGCGGTCGATGAACAGCAGCGCGTCGAACCACACGTTCCAATAGGCGACCGCGTAGAACAGCCCGATGACGGCCACCACCGCCGACGACAACGGCAGCACGATGCGGGCCAGGATCCGGAAATCACCTGCTCCATCGATACGGGCACTGTCCAGCAACTCCGGCGGAATGCCCTGGAAGAAGCCGCGGACGACGACCAGATTGAAGACGCTGACCGCGGACGGCAGGATCAGCGCCCAGATGCTGTCCTTCAGGCCGAGCCCGGTGACGACCAGATATTTCGGGACCAGCGGCGGATAGATCAGGAACGGGATCAGGAAGTACGCCAGCAACCAGCGATGTCCGGTCGATCCGGGACGCGACAGCCCGTACGCGGAAAGGACCGTGACCGTCAGGGCGACCGCCGTCCCGATCACGGTGACCAGGGTGCTGATCCACAATGCCCGGGTGACCGCGCCACCGGCGAAGATGGTCCGATAAGCGGACAGGTCGAAACCGCGGGGGATCACCACGAATCCGCCCGCTGACGCGATCGCCGACGGCGGCGACAGACTGGTCACCAGAACCGTCCAGAGCGGAAACAGCACACTGGCTACGAGCAGCGTCAATATGACGGCTTTGAGGGCCCGGCCGGGAACGGTGGGCGGCTCCTCCCAGACAGGTCTCATGATTTGCTGTAGATCCCTCGTTCGCCGAGTGCGTGGGCCATCCGGTTGGCGGCCAGGATCAGGACCAGCCCGATGGCGGCTTTGAACAGTCCGGCGGCGGCGCCGAAACCGAAGTTCCCGGTGGCGATGGAGAAGTAGTAGACGTAGGTGTCGAGCACTTCGGCGGCCTGCCGCCCGACCGCGTCGCGCTGCAGGATGAACTGTTCGAAGCCGACCGACAGCGCGTCGCCGAGCCGCAGAATGAGCAGCAGCACGATCACCGGCCGCAGCCCGGGAAGGGTGATGTGCCACAGCCGCCGCCAGCGTCCGGCGCCGTCGACGGCGGCCGCCTCGTACAGATGGGGGTCGACGGCGGCCAATGCGGCGAGGAACACGATGGTGCCCCAGCCGACGTCCTTCCAGACCGCTTCGGCGGTGACCAGGATCAGGAACGTGTCCGGGTTGGTCATGATGTTCCACGGTTCCAGCCCGGCGTCGCGCAACGTCTGCGCGAACAGTCCCGCGCCGCCGAGCATCTGCACGAAGAACGTGATGACCAGGACCCAGCTGAAGAAGTGCGGCAGGTACACCACGGTCTGGATGAATCCGCGCAGCCGGCGGGACAGCAGATGGTGCAGCATGACGGCGAGCGCGATCGGCAGCGGGAAGAAGAACACCAGCTGGAAGACCGTGATGGTCAGCGTGTTGCGCAGCGCGTCCCAGAACGCCGGGTCCTCGAAGAGCAGCTGGAACTGACCGAAGCCGATCCAGTCGCTGCTCAGGAAAGCGGTGAGCGGATTCGTACCGGCGTAGGGGTTGTAGTCCTGGAACGCGATGACGTTGCCGAGGATCGGGACGTAACTGAAGACCAGCAACAGCACGACGCCGGGTACGAGCATGACGAGCAGTTGCCAGTCGCGGCGCAGCCGGTCGCGCAGTCTCACAGGGATCGCGCCATCAGTGCCCGCGCCTCTTCACCGCCGTTGTCGCGCCATTCCTTGACGAGCCCGTCCACGTCGGAGAGGGGCCGCCGGCCGCGCAGCACGTCGGTGAACTTCTCCTCGGCGGGCACCCGGTTGGCGGCGAACCGGGCGGGCATCTCCAGTTTCAGCCCCTCCCACGGGTCCTTCTCCAGGTGTTTGACGGTTTCGTTGGAGTAGGTGAGGACGTCGCGCACGTAGTTCGGGGTGTTCGGGAACGGGCCGATCGCCGGGTTCCGGCCGCTGATGAAGAAGTACTGGTTGGCGATCTCCTTGAAGGCCAGATCGGTTTTCACCGGGCCGTCCGGGCCGGCGGTGTGGTGTTTCCCGGCGACCCCGAAATCGCGGAGCTGGGCCTCCTGGGTGCCGAGCGGGGCGGAGCACCAGTCGACGACGCGCAGCAGTTCCTCGACCCGATCCTTGGGCAGCCCGGCTTTGACGAACGTGTAGCTGATCGGCTCGCCGGCGCCCCAGACCAGAGGAGCACCGGAATCCGCGGCGAACACCGGCACCGGCTGGAGGTTCGATTTCGGGTTCTCGGCCTGCGCGGCCTGCCAGAATCCCATGCCGGCCTGGGCGAAGACGATCGCGCCGTCCCGGGCGAACAGCTGGTCCTGGTCGGCGCCTTTGCTGGCGACCAGATCGGGGTGCACCAGCCCGTCGGCATAGATCTTCGCCATCACTTCGAGGGCCTGCCGGTATTCGGCGGTCTCGTACTTGAATTCCGGGGTGCCGTCGGCGCGGACCCGCCAGCCGCCTTTCGCGCCGGGCACCCGGTGGTACATCTGCACCATCGGGAAGATCTCGCTGAAGGCCCACACCTTGCGGGCCGGATCGGTGACCTCTTTCGCCGCGGCGAGCAGTTGTTCGAGGCTGCCGGGAACGGCGATGCCGCGCTGGTCGAGCAGATCCTTGCGGGTGAACAGGGCGTAGGGGAACGGCGAGTCGGTCGGGTTGGGAATCGCCAGCAGCCGCTCGTTCCAGACCGCGTTGCGCCAGGCGGCGGCCGGGAAGGACCCGATCATCCGGTACGGCTGGACCAGGTCGCCGTGCAGATGGTCGGTGAGGTCGGTGAACAGGACCTTGGCCGCCTCGGCGAACCGCGGGATCTTGTCGATCTCCCAGCCGGGCACGCAGAGCAGGTCGGGCACGTCGCGGGCGCCGAACACGGCGTTGAGCTTGTCGGCGTAGGTGCCGCCGTCCTGCACGGTGAAGTCGACGGGCGTGCCGAGTTCGGCGTTGACGGCCCGCAGGTAGGCGGACTGTGCCGTGCCGGGCGGCGCCGGGCCCCAGACCGGGGTCATCGCGCTGATCGCCCGGCCGCTGGTGCCGGGCTTGGTGGTGATCGCGTCGGTGAGCGGGTTCGGGTACCGCAGGTAGCCGTCGGGGACCGGCCGGGTGCCGGTGATGTCCGGCTTGATGGTTCCGGTGCGGTCCCGCTGGGTGGGCAGCACGTCACCGAGGGCGCCGAGGTTCTGGGCGTTGCCGCTGCTGGTGGGCTTCTCACTGCATCCGGCCGCGGTGGCGATGACGCTCAGGCCGGCGATCTGCAGGAGGGACCGGCGCGTCGTACCTGTCATGGTCGTCTCCGACATCAGTTGGAAACTTTCGCTGGGTCGGCCGAAAGGTAGCATGGCCGGAGATCGAAAACCATCGTTGACGGAAGAGGCTCTCCCGATGACCTTCGCCAACCCGGTGATCCCGGGCATGCACCCCGACCCGAGCGTCTGCCGGGTGGGCGACGACTACTACCTCGCCTGCTCCAGCTTCGAGTACTTCCCCGGCGTGCCGATCCTGCACAGCCGCGACCTGATCCACTGGGAGCAGATCGGCAACGCGCTGGACCGGCCGGCCCAGCTCGCCCTGCCGCCGTCCACCCCCTCGTCCGGCGGCGTCTACGCACCCACGCTGCGTCACCACGACGGCCGGTTCTGGCTGATCACCACCAACGTCGCCCCCGACGGCGGCACCATGATCTACACCGCTGACCGGGCGGAAGGTCCCTGGTCCGACCCGGTGCGAGTGCCGATCCAGGGCATCGACCCCGACCTCGTCTGGGACGAAGACGGTCACTGCTGGTGCACGTACGCAGGCGTCTGGCAGGTCCGCATCGACCCCCGGGAGGGACACGTCCTCAGTGCGCCCCGCAGACTCTGGTCGGGGGCCCCGGGCGCCCAGGCGCCGGAGGCGCCGCACCTCTACCGCATCGGCGACCGGTGGTACCTGCTGATCGCCGAGGGCGGCACCGAACGGGGCCACGCCGTGTCCATCGCCCGTGGCCCCAGCCCCGAGGGCCCGTTCGAGCCGTGCCCGGCCAACCCGATCCTCACCCACCGGGGCAGCAACCACCCGATCCAGAACACCGGCCACGCCGACCTGGTCCAGGCCCCCGACGGGCAGTGGTGGATGGTGCTGCTCGGCGTCCGGCCCGGCGGCGGCACCCCCGGCTGGCACGTGCTCGGCCGCGAAACTTTCCTGGTCCCGGTTTCCTGGCACGACGGATGGCCGGTCGTCGGCGATCTCCAGCTCGGCACCCCGGCACCGGCGATCGGCGACCGCGACGACTTCGACGCGCCCACGCTGGACCCGCGCTGGCTGTCGATCCGGTCCCGGCCGGACGAGAGCTGGTCCACCACCGACCGGCCGGGCTGGCTCACCCTGCACGCCCGCGACCAATTGCTCGACGACCCCGGCGTCACCTTCCTCGGCCGCCGCCAGCAGCACCACAGCTGCACGATCCGGACACTCGTCGACGGCCGCGGGGGACTGGCCGTGCGTCTCGACGAAAGTCACCACTACGCGGTGGAGACGACCGATGCGGGTGTACGGGTGATCGCCCGGCTCGGTTCGGTGCGGCACGAGACCCCGGTCCTGCCGGTTCCGGACGGCCCCGTCCAGCTGCGCATCGACATCGTCGCGGCGAAGGACGGCGACGGTCACCCCCGGCAGGAACCCGACACCATCCGCCTGGGCACCGAGACCGAGGTGCTCGCCGAACTCGACGGACGCTATCTGTCCACCGAGGTCGCCGGCGGCTTCACCGGCCGGGTCCTGGGCATGTACGCGTCCACCGGCGCGGCCCGCTTCGATTGGTTCGACTATGCGCCCGCGTGATCCCTATCCTGTCCCGGTGAGCGCTGACGACCCGGTCAAGCCGGTGACCATCTCGTACATCGCCGAGACGGCAGGTGTCTCGGTCCCGACCGTCTCCAAGGTCATCAACGGGCGCTCCGGGGTGGCCGCCGACACCCGGGCCCGGGTCGAGGCGCTGATCACCAGATATGGATACCGCAAGTCCAGCCCGGCCCAGCGCACCAACCTGATGGAGCTGGTCGTCGGCGAGCTGGAGCACATGTGGGGTGTCGAGATCATCCGCGGCGTGCAGCAGGTGGTCCGCGCGCACCGGGTCGGCATGGTGCTGACCGAGTTCGGCCCGGACCACAGCACCATCCGCTACTGGATCGACGACACCATCGCCCGCCGTCCCGACTGCATCGTCACGGTCGCCCAGCTGTCGACCGCCGAGCAGGACCAGCTGCGGGCCCGCGGCATCCCGTTCGTGGTGCTCGACCCGAGCAGCGAGCTGCCCGACGACGTGCCGTACGTGGGGGCCACCAACTGGAACGGCGGCCGCACCGCCGCCCGGCACCTGATCGGTCTCGGACACCGGGACATCGCCGTGATCAGCGGCCCGGACCACCTCTACTGCCAGGCCCGCCTCGACGGCCAGCGTTCCGCGTTGCAGGCGGCCGGCCTGCCGGTCGGTGAGCATCGGGCCGCGCTGACCACGATGGGCGGCTTCGAGGTGGCCCTCGAGCTGCTGAAAGACGCGGACCGGCCGACCGCGATCATCGCCGGGAACGACCTGCAGGCGGTCGGTGTCTACCAGGCCGCCCGCGCGCTCGGCCTGCGTGTGCCGGACGACGTGAGCGTGGTCGGTTTCGACGACCTGCCGATCGCGACGATGGTCGATCCGCTGCTCACCACGGTCCGGCAGCCGCTGACCGAGATGGCGATGGCCGCCACCGAACTCGCCCTGGCCCTCGGCCGCGGCGAGACCGCCTCGCAGACCGGCATCGAGCTGGCCACCCGGCTGGTGATCCGGGAGAGTACCGCGCCACCTGTTTCACACCGGCCCTGACCGGGCATTTCATCAGGCATGTTCCCTGCTGAGAACCTCCGCGACTGGCGGGGTGAGAACGTCATCGATCCGGACGGCGACAAGATCGGCGATCTGGAGGCCGTCTACGTCGACACGATGACCGACGAACCCGCCTTCGTCACCGTCCGGGTCGGATTCATCGGCCGCCACCGGCTGATCTTCGTGCCCCTGGTGGGCGCGACGGTCAGCCCGAAGGCGGTGCGGGTGCGCTACGCCAAGAAACTGACCGGCAGCGCACCGGGCATCGACATGGACGGTGAGCTGGCGGCCGCCGACGAACCCGAGGTCTTCGCCCACTACGGCCTGCCGTACGAGATCGGCCCGTCCCGCCGTCTGGCCCGCCGCTGACATCGGCGGCCGTCCGGTAGATCGGGGCCTCGGTTAGGCCCTGCATCACGTTGCCTTGTGTCCCGGCGCGGTGGGGCGAGATCATCACTCATGATCGATTTCTCGCCCGAGGAGGACGAGACCTCGCCGGCCGTGGCCACGCCGCGTTTTGTCGGCCGGGACCGGGAGCTGGCCGTTCTGCGCGGCGCCCTGGCCCGGCCCCCGGCGATTGTGCTGGTGGAGGGCGAGGCCGGGATCGGCAAGAGCCGGCTGCTGCGCGAGTGGTCGGCCACGCCGGACCGGCACACCGCCCTGGTGTCGGTGTGCCCACCGCTGCGCGAGTCGCTGACACTGGGCCCGATCGTCGACGCGTTCCAGGACATCGAGCACCCGCTGCCGGGCGAGGGACTCACCGAACTCGCCGGCGCGTTACGCCCCCTGTTCCCGGAGTGGTCGTCGAGCCTGCCACCCGCGCTGCCGCCCCTGGACGACGCGAAGGCGGCCCGGCACCGCCTGTTCCGGGCCCTGAACGAGCTGCTGCGGGCGCTACGGGTCGACGTCCTCGTGCTGGAGGACGCGCACTGGGCCGACGAGGTGACGTGTGAATTCCTGCTGTTCGTGATCTCCCGCCAGCAGTCGGGCGGGCCCAGCCTGGTGATCTCGTACCGGCCGGAGGAGGTGGCCGACGGATCGCTGCTGCTGCGGCTTACGTCCCGCCTGCCGGCCGGGGTGACCCAGCTGCGGATCGCCCTGGCGCCGATGCGACCGGCCGACACGGCGGCGCTGGTGTCCTCGATGCTGGACGGTGAGCCGATCTCGCAGGAGTTCACCACGTTCATGCACGGCCGGACCGGCGGTGTCCCCCTCGCGGTGGAGGAGTCGGTGCGCCTGATGTGCGACCGGGCCGACATCGTCTTCCGCGACGGGCAGTGGGTCCGGCTGAAACTGCGTGAGCTGCGGGTGCCGCCGACGGTGCGGGACTCCACCCGGGAGCGGGTCAGCCGCCTGTCGCCGTCGGCCCAGCAGGTGCTGCGGGCCGCGGCCACCCTTGCCGGGCGCTCCTCGACGGCGACGATCGCGGCGACCGCCAACCTGTCCCCGGCCGTGTGCCGGGCCGCCATCGCGGAGGCGGCCGGCGCCGGTGTCCTGGACGGCGACGAGCACGGCTGGTGGCGGTTCCGGCACGTGCTGGCCGCCACCGCCGTCTACGAGGCGATCCCGCTGACCGACCGCCGGCACTTCCACCTGCTGGCCGGCCGGGCCCTGGAGCAACTGCGGCCCCCGCCGGTGGCGCGCCTGGCCCACCACTTCCGGGAGGCCCGCGAGACGAATTCCTGGTTGCGGTACGCCGAACAGGGCGCTGAGCTTGCCATCGCCTCCGGTGACCACACCAAGGCGGTGGATCTGCTGGTCGACCTGCTGTCCCGGGCGGTCCTGCCGCCGGTGGACCGGGCGCGGGTCGCGGGCATCGCCGGGGTCGCCGCGCTGGGCCGCCGGGAACAGGTCGACGAGGTCTACCACCGGGTGATCCGTACCCTGCGTTCGGTGCTGGGCACCCCCGGCCTCTCCGCCCGGCAGCAGGCCGAGATCCGCAACCCGCTGGGCCGGCTCCTGATCACCGTCGGCGAGGCGCAGGCCGCGCTCAGCGAACTGGAGCAGGCGGTGGACAACCTCGACCACGACCCGGTCGAGGCGGCCCGGGCGATGACCTACCTCGGTTGGGCGTACGCGGGACCATGGCCGGCCTCGACCCATCGGCGCTGGCTGGACCGGGCCGCGGCACTGACCGCCCGGATCGACTCCCCGGAGCAGCGGCTGAACCTGGCCGGCAACCGGGCCGCGGCGCTGCTGATGCTGGGCGAACAGGAGGCCTGGGACGTCGTCGCCGGCCTGCCCGCCGACGGCAGCACCGCGGCGGAACGTCTGGACGTGGCCCGCATCCACGTCAACGTCGGCACCGGGGCGCTGATCTGGGGCCGTTACACCGACGCCGAGCACCATCTCGCCGTCGCGCTGCGCCTGGCCGAGGCCGAGCAGGCGTCCCGGCTGCAGCACAACGTCCGCCTCGAACAGGCCAACCTGGCGTGGAACACCGGCCGCTGGGACGGTCTCGCGGAGACCAGCGCGGCTCTCGCCGACGCCGACCGGGACCGGCCGGCCCACTACCTCGGCAGCATGCGCCTGGCCGCCCGGCTGGCCGCGGCGACCGGTCGGCGGCGGGCCGCGGAGGAGCAGTTCCGGCTGGTGCTGGAGGAGTCCGCCCGTCTCGGCGCCGCCGACGACACGATGGAGGCGGCGGCCGCGCTGGCCAGGCTGTGGCTGACCGACGGAGACGGCCGCCGGGCGCTGCGGATCACGGACGAGCCGATGGACACCGTACGGCGAAAGGGGGTCTGGATCTGGGCGACGGACCTCGTCCCGGCCCGCGTCGAAGCGCTGCTCGCCACCGGCGACCCGGCAGCCGCGAAAATTTTGACCGACCGGTTCGCCCGGGGACTGCGCGGCCGGACCGCACCCGCGCCGCGTGCCGCGCTCGCCCTGTGCCGTGCCCTGCTGCTCGGCGCGTCCGGCGACCACGCCCGGGCGGCGACCGCCTTCGACCGGACGGCGCGTGCCTGGAACGTGCTGCCGCGCCCGTACGACGCCCTGCGCGCCCGCGAACGCCAGGCCGAGGCGCTGGTGGCGCAGGGCCGGATCGAGGCGGGCCGCGAGCTGCTGGCCGTGCAGTACGAGCAGCTGTTCCGGCTCGGCGCCCGCGGTGACGCGGACCGTCTCGCCCAACTTTTGCGCGAGCACGGCGCCGAGGTCCCGCGACTGTGGCGCGGCGGCCGGCGCGGGTACGGCGACCAGCTGTCCCCTCGCGAACTCGACGTGGTCCAGCTGGTCGTGGCGGGCAAGACGAACCGGCAGATCAGCCGGATCCTGGCCAAGTCACCGGCCACCGTGGACCAGCAGCTGCGCGCGGCGATGCGCAAGCTGAAGGTGAGTTCCCGGACCGCGCTGGCGGTCAAGGCGGTGGAGGCCGGCGTGTTCGCCGATGAAGTTTGACGTATCCACCTGATAGCTAAGGGTCCTCGCCCGGCCCGAGCATGACTCCATGATTCATAGTCCACGGCCGATGCATGCCTGAGCAGCCCGCCGACGAGCCTCCGCCACCTCTCGAACCGCCGCGGGATCCGCACGAGGACGTCGACGAAGACGCCGTGCCCCCGCGCCACGACCCCTACCAACCCCTGTAGGCGGAAGAGACCCATGAGACTCACAGCCCTCGCGGCGACGATGGCCGCTGCCCTTGTCATTCTTCAACCACTACCGGCGTACGCGGCGGAGCCGGATCCCGGCAAGATCGCCCCCGCTCTGGCCGACCGTTTCCGGACGCAGCCGTCCGCCGACTTCTGGATCACCTTCCAGACCGGTGCCGACCTCACTCCGGCGCGGAAGATCACCGACTGGTCCGCTCGCGGCCGGTTCGTCCACGACGCGCTGACCGCGGCGGCGAAGACCTCGCTGGCCGCCGTCTCCCCGGAACTGGACCGGGCCGGCGTCAAGTACACCTCCTACCCGATCGCCAACGCCGTGCTCGTCAAGGGCGGCACCGAGAAGCTCGCCCTCGACGTGGCGTCGCGGTCCCAGGTCGCCGAGATCCACGCGACGCCGCAGGCCGCCCTGGTCGAGCCGGTGGACGAGAAGATCGCCGACTCCACCCGGGCCGCCAAGGCCGCCGACGCCGTCACCTGGGGCCTGGAGGCGATCCACGCCCCGCAGGCCTGGGCGATGGGCGCCACCGGCGCCGGCATCACCGTGTCCAACCTCGACTCGGGTGTGCAGTTCGACCACCCGGCGCTGGTGCGGCAGTACCGCGGCACGAAGGCCGACGGCACCGTCGACCACAACTACAACTGGATGGCCACCCGCGGCTCGTGCGCGACCGCCCCGTGCGACGACGACGGCCACGGCACGCACACGATGGGCACCATGGTCGGCGCGGACGTCGCCGACCACGTCGGTGTCGCACCGGACGCCCGGTGGATCGCCACCGACGGCTGCTGCTCGGACTCCGGCGTCGAGTCGCTGCTGCGGTCCGGCTGGTGGCTGCTCGCCCCGACCGACGTCCAGGGCAACAACCCCGACCCGGCCAAGCGCCCGCACGTCATCAACAACTCGTGGGGCCAGAACGCCGAGCACAACTTCAACGACTTCTTCCGGGCCATCGACGAGGCCTGGACCGCCGCGGGCATCTTCAGCACCTGATCGTCCGGCAATTCCTCGCCGTTCGCCGCCTGCGACACGGTCTCCTCGCCCGGCTCCGCCGAGAGCGCCTACTCGGTCGGCGCCTACGCCTCGGACGGCACCCTGGCGTCGTTCTCCCGCAAGGGCGAGGGCGAAAGCGGCAAGATCAAACCGGAGATCTCCGCCCCCGGTGTCGCCGTCCGCTCGTCCTATCCGAACAACGGCTACGCCGAACTGTCCGGTACGTCGATGGCCGCACCGCACGTGGCAGGCGCCGTCGCGGCGTTGTGGAGCTACGACCCGACCCTGATCGGGCAGATCGAGGAGACCCGCCGCCTGCTCGGCGAGTCGGCCACCGACGTCGACGACACCGAGTGCGGCGGCACCGCCGAGGTCAACAACATGTACGGCGAGGGCCGCCTCGACCTGGTCCGTCTGCTGGAACTCGCGCCCCGCAAGGGCGGCACCCTCACCGGTGCCGTCACCGCCGGCGGCGCCCCGGTCGCCGCCGCGGACGTGACGATCAGCGGGCCGTTCAGCCGCTCGATCGGCACCGACGAGAAGGGCCGGTTCACCACGAACCTGCCGGCCGGTGACTACCAGCTCAGCACCAAAGCGTTCGGCTACCTGACCGCGACCGCCGACGTCACGATCAGCATCGGTCAGGACACCGCCGTCGAACTGCCGCTCACCGCCGCCACCAGGCACGACGTCAGCGGCCGGGTGGTCGACGACAAGAAGCAGCCGGTCGCGAACGCCGACGTCACGGTCAAGGACACCCCGCTCAAGCCGGTACGCACCGGCGCCGACGGCACGTTCACCTTCACCGCGGTTCCCGAGGGTGCGTACAGCCTGGCTGTCGATCCGAATGCCTGTTTCTCGCCCACTACGGCCCCGCTGACCGTCGGGCCGGGCACCGGATCGCCGGAGATCGGAGTCGGGCTCGTCGTCGACAAGGGCGGCTACAGCTGCGCCGTCACCGAGGGCGAGCACCTGCGCGGCACCGAGCAGGTCTCCTTCCCCAGCGGGGTGTGGACCACGGTGAAGCTGCCGTTCCCGATCGCGCTCTACAACGGCAGCCACGACACCCTCGGCATCGGCCTGCGCGGTGTCATCGCCCCGGACGGCAGCACCGGACCCGGTTACGGCGGTGCGGGGGTGTTCCCGTTCTACACCCAGAGCCCGGTCCAGTTCGCCCCCGGCGGTGGTGTCTTCACGGCGGCCACCAAGGTCAACGGTGAGGACGCGTTCGTCGTCGAGTACCGCAGCGCCCGACTCTGGGCCTATCCGAGCCGGTCGGAGTACACCGCACCGGTCAACTACTCGGCCACGTTCACCCGGTCCGGCACGATCATCTTCGGGTACGGCGACGGCATCGGGACCGACGACAAGGTGACCGGCGGCGCGCACGGCATCACCGGCATCCAGGGCTGGGCCGGTGTCGACGGCATCCGGTTCTCCGACAGTGTCCCGGTGCTGCGGGACGGCATGGTCGTCACGTACGACATGCCGGACTTCGGCTACCTCGACACGACAGTGGTCGACCGGAACGACGGCCTGCCGGTCGTCGGCGCGAAAGTTTCCTTCAGCACCGCGAACGGGCTCGTCGAAGCCGTCACCACCGGCGGGACCGGCGTCGTGCACCGCCAGCTGCCGGTCGGTGACTACACCATGACGGTCGAGGCGCCGAACTACACGACCGGGACCTTCCCGTTCCAGCTGAAGCAGCTCTACGCGAAGGCCGCGATCGACGTACGCCTGACCACCGGCGCCGCCGGGCTGAAAGCCGACGGCCTCGATGCGCTGCTGGGCACCGGCCAGAACGGCACCGGCTCGCTCACGTTGACCAACACCGGATCGGCCCCGGTCACGTACCACCTGGGTGAGGCCGCCCGGCACCCCGAGTTCGACGCCACCGACGCCACCGCACGTACCGGCACGGGTGCGAAGAGCACGATCGACCTCGCCGCGTGGAAAGTTGGCGCGAGCGGCATGAAACAGTCGAACGTCGACGGCAAGACCAGCACGACCGCCGCCGCGGAAGCGCAGGCGCTCGCCAAGGTCGGCCCGACCGCCGGTGGTGACGTCATCACCCGGATCCCGATCCCCGGCACGATCGCGGAGAAGGAGCCGTCCGGCATCGGGTACGACGGCGACGTCTGGGTCCACGACTACGTCAAGCGCACCAACACCGCCTGGACGGTGACCGGCAAGAACACCGGGAAGACCTTCGACGCGTCGTGGAACCCCGACTACCGGGCGTTCGACATGGCCCTGGACACCAGGACCGGTGACATGTGCCAGATGGAGGACAGCCCGGCCAGCTACATCCACTGTTTCGACCGGACGACAGGCAAGGAGACCAGGCAGGTCAAGGGTGACTGGTCCACGCTGCAGCTGACCGGTCTCGCCTACAACCCGGCCCGGGACGTCTTCTACGTCGGCGGCCGCCGCAACGGCATGATCGGCACCGTCGCCGGCACCTCCCACGACAAGCCCGGCGCGTTGCTGTCGTTCTGCGCGCCGCCGCTGCCCGAGGTGATGGGCCTGGCCTACAACCAGGCGTCGGACACCATCTGGTACACCGACCTCACCTCGAACCGGCCGACCCGTCTGCTGCAGGTCGACCCGGTCGACTGTTCGCTGGTGAACGCCTGGTGGTTCCCGGGCCAGAAGGCCGGCCAGGGCGGCGGCCTGGAGACCGACGCCACCGGGGCGCTGTGGGCGGCCGACCAGATCGCCGACGACGTGGTGCTCGTCGACGTCGAGGACGACCTGCTCACCGACCTGCCGTGGCTGTCGCTCTCCTCGTCCGGCGGCACCCTCGCCCCCGGAAAGTCGACGACGGTCCAGGTCAAGATCTCGTCGCAGGGCGCGAAGCCCGGCGTCCAGGGCGCGAACATCGTGGTCCGGTCCGACTCCGGCCGCCAGTCCAAGAGCTACGTCCCGGTGACGCTCACGACCACGAAGTACCAGGTCGGCGTCAACGCCGGCGGCGCGAAACTCACCGACGGCTCCGGCTTCACCTGGTCCGCTGACCAGTTGGCCGGCAAGAAGACGTGGGGATTCGAGGGCAGAACCAAGGTCAACACCACCAGGAGCCCGATTTCCGGTACGACGGACGACGCGCTGTTCCAGTCCCAGCGCACCACCGACGACAAGCAGCTGTTCTACCGCTTCCCGGACGCGCCGGCCGGCACCTACGCGATCGACCTCGGTTTCGCCGAGATCGACCGGGCGACCAGGGGCAAGCGGGTGTTCGACGTGCTCGTGGACGGAACGCTCACTGATTACGCGTACGACCCGGCCGCCGTTGTGGGTTTGCATGCCGCCGACTGGCGCAAGACCGTCGTGCAGCACAAGGGTGGTCCGTTGACCGTCGAGTTGCGGGGTTCGAAAGGCTTGAAGGCCCCGAGCATCGCCGCGCTGCGGGTGACGCTCGACCCGCGTGCCGACGTGGCGGAGCCGGAACCGCAGCCCGAACAGCCGGATCCGGGTCCGGTGCCGGTGGCGCCCGCCGGTCGCTCGTACACGGCGAAGGTGACCGACGGTCTCTACCGCCAGGGCACTGTCGAGTCCGGCTGGCACGGCGACGACCTGTGCGGCGTGCTGTGGTTCGACGCCGGCTACCTGCAGCCGTTCTACGACGGCTCCTGGGACGGCGTGTGCGTGACCACGAACGGGACGCTGACCTTCGACCGCGCCAACACGCAGGGCAGTAACACGGCGCTGCCGTCGGCGTACCCGATCGACGCGATCTACCCGTTCTGGGACGACCTGATCGTCGACGACGAGGCCGGGATCTACTTCAGGACCACGCAGGTGGACAACGTGGCGGCGCAGGTAGTCGAGTGGCGGAACGTCGCCTTCTACAGTGACCGGACGGCGCGGGTCAGTTTCTCGGTCACGCTGATCGCCGACGGCCGGATCCAGATCGGATACGGCGACGGTGTCGGCGGCGCGAACCCCCTCACGCGGGGTTCGTCGGCGACGGTCGGGGTGGAGAGCCTGAACCGCAATGCCGCGGTCCAGCACTCCGTCGACCAGCCCGTACTCAAAGCCGGTCTGGGTCTGGAATTCCAGCTCCCGGCAGCGGGCACGATCGAGGGCACGGTCACCGACGTCAACGACGGCACACCGATCGAGGGCGCCGTCGTCACGCTGGGGGAGCGGGTCATCTCGACCGACGTGAAGGGCCGGTGGAAGGCCCAGGCGCTGGTGGGGGAGAACACCGTGCGGGTGGAGGCGCCGAACTATGTCGCCGCCGTTCTGCCGGTGCCGATCACGAAGAAGGACCAGGCCGAGGTACGGAACACCGCGCTGACCACGGGCATCGCCACCGTCAGCACGGGGAACCTCGACTGGCTCCTCGACCAAGGCCTTTTCGGCCAGGGCAAGAAGGCGACGGCCGAGGTGACCGTCACCAACAGTGGTTCCGCCCCCATGGACGTGCGGGTTAGCGAGGCCACCGACCTGCCGTGGCTGTCCCTGACGGGTGCGGCCGCGACCGGCACGGTCAAGCTGGCGGCCGGCACGTCCACCAAGGTCACGGTGACGGCTTCCAACGCCGGTATCAAGCCGGGTGTGCTGACCGGTGACCTGGTCGTGACGTCGACCGCGGGCAACGGCCAGACCCAGGTCAAGCCGGTCCGTCTGGCGACGTCGGCGTACTGGAAGGGGGTCGACGCCGGCGGCTCGGGCCACGTAGGCGCCGACTTCACCTGGTCGGCAGATCAGGTGCTGACCGGCTCACGGACCTGGGGTCATGTGGGCGGCACGGCACGCTCCACCAGGTCCGACATCGCCGGCACCACGGACGACGCCCTGTTCCGCACCCAGCGGACCGGAGAGACGTTCAAGTACGTGTTCAAGAAGGCCCCGGCAGGGACGTACCGGATCGGCCTGGACTTCGCAGAGTTCGACAAGGTCAAGCCCGGCAACCGAGCCTTCGACGTGCTGGCCAACGGCAAGGTCCTGCTCCACGACCACGACGTGCAGGCCAAGGCAGGCACCCTGACGGCAGACACGAACACGGCCACCGTCACCCACACCGGCGGCGACCTGACGATCGTCTTCACCCGGGAAAAGGGCGAGTCCGACCCGATCCTCAACGCCCTGAGGATCCAGGAGGACCCCCGCCTCTGACCACCGCGGAGACCCTGCCCCGGATCAGTCTGATCCGGGGCAGGCCCCGTTCTGGGAATCACTGAAAGCGGGTTTGCAATCCGACATAGGTCGGCCCCGGGACCATGTCGATCCACACGGTTTTGTACTGGCCCTCGATGCGCGCATAACACTGCTGGGGCAGTTTCTTGCCGATTTCCACCAGGGCGGCCTCGGGCAGTTCGTCACAGCGAGGCTCCTTGTCGGCCGAATAGCTACTCGCGACGGTTGCCAGAATGCCCGCGCGGGTGACCACGGTCTGCGTCGATTCGGCGGTCCACGAGAAGATGAGCCCACCCTTCGGTTCGGTGGTCACCTGATAGGGGACCGCCAGTTTCCCGTAGGTCACGGTGCAGGAAAACTGCGCGGCCTTCCCACCGGAGAACCCGGCGGGAAACTCACAGCGGCTGGTCGTCGGCGCGGCCACACCCGCCGCCTTCAGCACCCGCTCTTCGAGCTCATGCCGGATCTCCAGATCAGGCTGAGGATCGATGTACATGTTGGGCGGCTCCCACGTCGGCTCGGGCGCCTCAGGCGTAGCGGTCATCGCGGGAACCGGCTGCCCCAGCCCAGCCAGCGGATCCTGGCTGACGTGCTCGACGATCATCCACCCACCGCCACAGAGGACAACAACCCCGACGAGGACCCCCAAAAGCTTCCGATTCGTACGCTTCCGGCTGCCCGGCTGAGGTTCGGGTGCCACTCCATCGGGGGTCTCCAAGATCACCAGAACACAGTAACGACACCCTCGACAAACACGAATACGAGGCGCTGAACCTCACAATCACGCATACCCACGGGGGATAGTCGATCTTCTTAGATCACCGGGTCAGGCGGTGTACCGCCCAGTGGCCGTTCCAATCCGCAAGATCAGATACCCAAGGGGCAGGGTTCTTCCAGGCCTTCGCTGCCCACTTGTCAGCATTCCGAGCTGCGAAGTCGTCCAACACCTTGGGGTCGGTCGTGCCCCAGGCTCGGAACTGGGCGAGCCACTCCTCGGCCTGGGCTGGCGTGTTACCGGCGCTGATCAGCCATGGGACGAGCATTGCCAACTCCACCCAGGGCGCCGCCTTGACCGCCATCGCCCAGTCGACGATTCGCAGACCATCCGATCTCACGATGAGGTTGGCCGGGCCGAGGTCGGAGTGAACCAGCGCGTCGCCGACCATCGCCGGGTGCTCGAAGCCTAGCCGGCCTTGCGGGGTGAACAACGGCGCGTCGGGCGCCGGGGTATCACCAAGGGCGACCAGGGCTTCGCCGAGCAGGTCGAGGTCAGAGCTTCCTTGTGACAGGTCGGCGTGTGGGCCGGCGCAGTGTTCGAAGCCGACCACCAGCCACCCGGCCACCTCGAAGTGCCACTCGACCGCGGGTGAGTGAGACCCGCTGACAGCCTCACTCACCCCCAGCTCGAAGCGCAGAGACTGGACCCCGAAATCAGTGCTGGCCGCCTTGATGAACAACTTCCCGTTCGCTCCGGTGACGGTTGCGGCTATCTCCGCGTGATCGCCAGCGGCGGCCGGGATGGCGTGAGATCCATCGGTCCGGTCGGCTACCTCTTTCATGACGGCCTCGGGTAACGCGGTCCAGTCAGTGCGCATCGGTCAGGTTGGCCTTTCAGATTCCCGAGTTCGGCGGGCAGCAGGACTCCGCCTCGCGGCCCAGAATTCGGGGTCGACGTAGTAGCCGGTCGCCTTCAGCGCCTGACGGGTGTACTCGATCGAGGAACCGTTCGCCATCCCGTCCGTCAGGACCGGCACGTGGTGTACGAAGCATCCCGCGACCTGCTCGCCGGCGGCAGCATAGGGCTCGGTGTGTTGCAGTGAGGTATGCCAGGCGGCGTCGACCGGGCGGGTCGGGACGACGCGGTAGGGCCGGCCGTCCGGCAGGACCCGACCGTGGTCGGGGTCGTGCAGCGAGTCGGCATGCGCCTTCAGCATGAGCAGCATCTGCCCGAGGGCCCTCCGGGCGTAGTCCGTGGTGACCTCCTGTCGGGGGGGCGCTGGCACACCGACCGCGAGGATTACGGACCAGGACTGCACCAGCGCCGGCTGCCGATCACCGGGATTCCCCAGGTCGAGTACAACGGCCTCGAGATCACCGATGCCGAGACGTGGGTCGTGACGTACGAGATCGCCGGGATCGAGTTAGGTACGTCCGCCGGGAAGATCATTATGAGCGCCAGCGGCCCGGCGAAGCAGCGCGAGAAGCGTGCACGAAACGTAGCCGAAGACAGCGAGATCACGCTGACGGTGACTGAATCTTGGCGTGTGCGACTTGTAGGTCGTGGGCAGCGTTCGACTTGGTGCCGAGGTTTACGCGAAACCCGAGGATACGCTGCGTGATCGGGGTCAGGACTCCTGGATCAGCAGTCGGTTGATTTCTTCGGGGCTCAGTGCGGCGACCTCCACCATGACCGCAGTCGGGGCTCGGAGGCCGTCGAGCATGAAGGTGATCTGGCGGCGCCAGGCGTCGGAACCGGTGGCTGCCGTTGCTCGGGCCAGCGGGGCATGGGACGCCAGGAAGAACAGCAGGTCGGACGCCGTGAAATCGGGGCGCAGAGAACCGTCCTGGTGTGCGCGGGCGATGATGGCCTCGGTTGCCGCGTAGGAGTTGTCGCACACCGCCATCAAGCGGCTCGCGTCCGGGAAACGTCTGGTCAGGACGTCACCCAGAGCGGGATCCGTGGCCTGCAGCTCGCACACCTCGGTCAGGTAACCCGCGAACCCCGCCCACGCGTCTTCGCTGGCCAGGGCCCGAGCGGCCGCGGCGCTCAGGCGCGTTGCGGCCAGGTCCGCTATCACCTCGTCGATCAGGGCCTCGCGGGAACCGAACAGGTTGTACAGGGTTCCGTGGCTCACACCTGCCCGGCGGGCGATCTCCTTCAACGAGACCTGCAGACCGCGCTCCTGGAACAGGTCGGCGGCCGCCTCCCGTAGCTTGACGGCGTTGCGTTGGGCGTCCGCGCGCATGCCCCTCCATAACGTCGATCGGTAACTTGACCGGGCGGTCAACATGTCTGCTACCGTTGCCGGGTAACTTGACCGCCAGGTCAGAATAGCCGGAGGAGCGACCATGCCGGAAACCGCCGAGGAAGTGCCGCGCGCCGAGGAGCAGGAGATCCAGGAGATCCCGAGCCCGGTGATGATCATCCTCGAAGGGGCCGAGGACGCACCGGTCTGCGAGAACGGAGTGTGCTTGTGACCATCAGCATCGATGTGTGGTCGGACGTGGTCTGCCCGTGGTGCTACATCGGCAAGCGCCGCCTGGAGACCGCCCTCGACCGGTTCGACGGTGACGTCACCGTCGCGTGGCACAGCTACCAGCTGGACCCGAGCATCCCGCAGGGCCAGCGTGAGCCGGTCGGCGAGATGCTGGCGAAGAAGATCGGCGCGCCGGCCTCGCAGGTCCGGGCGATGACCCACCAGGTCACGCAGCTGGCCGAGGCGGAGGGTCTGACGTACGACCTGGGAAGTGCAATTTCGGTCAACACCCGTGACGCGCACCGGGTCGCGCACCTGGCCGGTCAGCACGGTCTCGGCACCGAGATGCACGAGGCGCTGCTCAAGGCCCACCTGTGCGACGCCGCCGTCGTCGACGACCCGGAGGTGCTGGTCAAGCTCGCCGCCGGGGTCGGTGTGCCGGAGACCGAAGCCGCCGAGGCGCTGGCCGGCGACAAGTTCGCCGCCGAGGTCGACACCGACATCCGCACCGCCCGCCAGCTGGGCATCTCCGGAGTGCCGTTCTTCCTGATCAACCAGAAGTACGGGATCTCCGGCGCTCAGTCCGCCGACGCGTTCCTGGGCGCGCTGCGCAAGGTCCAGGCAGAAGGCTGAAAATCCGCTTGCTGGTACGCGTACCAGCAAGCGGATTTTGCCTGTTCCTAGATCGTGAAGTTGGCGCAGGAGCTGCGGTACTGGTCCACGGTCAGGCTCGCCGACGGGCCCGGGCAGACGAACTGCTGGTACCGGGTGTCGTTGTCGACGAACAGTTTCAGCCACGCGATGCTGTACTTGGCGATCGTCGTGTTCGAGCTGTTCGGCGCGAAGTGGGTCGCGTTGTTCAGCTCCAGGTATGCCTTGCCGGGGCTGTTCGGCAGGCTGTTGTAGAACGGCAGCGCGTGTGACGCGACGGGTGCGACCGTGTCGCCGTCGGCACCGATGACCAGCGTCGGGACGGTGTTGCCGCTCCACGACTTGGTTACGTTCCACGGGGTCAGCGGGATCGCCGCCTGCAGCGACGGGCGGCTGCGCGCCGCTTCCAGGGTGCCGCCGCCACCCATCGAGTGGCCGACGACCGCGACGCGCGTGGCGTCGATGCGGGTCCGGACACTGCTGGACCTGGTCAGGTAATCGGCGGCCGCGAGCAGCTGCCGGCCCCGCGAGTCCGGCTGGTCCGACGTGGTGTTCGTGTCGATGTTGAACACCACGAAGCCGTGCGACGCGATCCGCGGCGCGAGCCAGGCCATGCTGGACTTGTACGCGGTGAAGCCGGGCGCGATCACCACGGCGCCGAACGTGCCGGCCGAGGTGTCGGTCGGATAGTAGATGTCGCCACCGCCGAAACCACTGGCCGCGAGCCGGGACACGCTGGTCTGGGCGGTGGCGAACGAGCCGCGCGTCGCTTCGATGCTGCTGTTCGTCGGCGCCGGGCCCTTCGGGAACGCGGTGGTGGCCGCGTTCGCAGACGGAACGAGCGTGATTCCCGCAACGGTCAGGGCCGTCGCGACGACGACGCCGAAAATGGTGCGGCGCATGTCTCTCCCTTGCAGAGCGGATGTGGACACCAGAATCCTGTGCCGCCGCAATGCGACTCTCAACAGTTGTGCGCTGTTATGAGACGGGGGTCCGGACATTCTTTCCGATATTGCCCCACTGGAGCGCTCCCATTTAATTCCGAAGAGCCTTAACCAATTTTCCGACCGATTCCGGCGGCCCTTCCGGCAGGAACAGCGACGGCTCGATCAGTTCCACCTCGAGGACACACGGCTTTCCGTCGTCGTCGCGGACCAGGTCGACACGGGCGTAGACGGGCGTCCCGAACCGCTCGGTCACCAGATCGACGACCTGACGCGCGACCGCGATCTGCTCCGGATCGGCGGTGTACGCGACGTTCGTCTCCTCGGCGAACAGGTATTCGACGGTGCCCGCTCGGGGCAGCGCCACCCGTTTGCTCGCGGCGTGACTGTAGACGCCGCCGAAGAACAGCAGCGGCCATTCCCCGTCCGCGACCACCGATTTCAGCAACGGCTGCACCAAGACACTCGCGCCCGCGCCGTGCAGCCGGGTGACGTGTTCCCGGGCCGATTCCCGATCCTCCGGGCCGTACGACGAAGCGTTACGGCTGCCCGCGCCGACCGCCGGTTTCACCACGAACTCGCCGTCCGGGAAGACCGGGATGTCGCCGGGTTCCAGAAATGTGGTCGGCGGGATCGGGATGCCGGCCTCGTCGAGTTCGGCAAGATAATGCTTGTCCAGATTCCAGCGGACCATCGGCGCCGGATTGCACAGATCGGTCACCGCGGCGACCCGGTCCAGCCACGGCACGAACCGGTCCAGATGCTCCGGATAATCCCAGGCCGAACGCAGAACCACCCGGTCGTACGATTCCCAGCGCACGTCCGGGTCGTCCCAGATCACCACATCCACGTCGACACCAGCGTCCCGCAGCGCGGGGAGTGCGAACGGCTCGTCGACGTCATACCCCTGCACACCTGTCGCGGTGACCCAGCCCAGCTTCATTCTTTCCGGCATGACACGAGCATGCCGGTCCTACGTACGAGACGTCTTGTCAGATGTTGACGTTGTTCTGAAAGGCGCCCGGGGTCATCGCGTACGCCGCCCGGAAATGTTTGTGGAAGTGGGCCTGATCCGCGAACCCCACCGCGGCCGCGGTGGCCGCGATCGGCTCACCCCGAACCAGCAGCCGGCGGCCGTGCGCGAGCCGGGCCTGCAACTGCCAGGCGTACGGCGAGCAGCCGACCTGCCTGGTGAACGACCTGATCAGCTGCTCCCGGGAGAGCCCGGCCTCGGTGGCGACGGCGGTCAGGTCGGCGGCCCGGGACAGGTCGCCGCGCAGCCGCTCCATGACCCGGGTGATCCGTGGGTCGCCGGGTTCGGGTCCGGATCCGGTGGGTCGTTTCGTGCCCGCGGCAAGACCGAGCATGGCGACCACGATGCTGTCGAGGTCGTCGGGCCGGCTCAGGATGTGCCGCCGCAGCGCGGGCGCAACAACGAACGGCCGACCGAATTCGATCGCTTCCCCGCCGGTCAGGGCGACCATTGCGGCAACCGGAACATAGAGGCTGACACAACGACCACGGCCGCCCATCGGTCTCGGTAACCGAAGACTGAACCTGCCCCGGGTTGTAAACGGTGACCTCGTCGACGCCAACTTCGAACGACGCCCGATCGAGGCGGATCTTCTCCCGCCCGGTGACGTTCGCACTGATCACATACTCGTCGTGACTGTGCGGCGGAAACCTGTTGGACCAAGGAGCAACGACCATCAGGCGCATCACCCCAGCCTATGTCGCGGCACCCATCCCGGCCCTGGTGCGGACCGAGAACCCGCAGCACAACTGCCTGATGGCAATGATCGGGGACTCATAATCCTCGGTCGCGGGTTCGAGTCCCGCCCGCCCGACGGGTGGAGGTTTCGTTTAGTCGAAGCGGCTGGTTGCGTGGCCTTGACATCCCCGCCCCGCGGGGGAGCCTGTGTCCGTCTGTCGTGACACCATGAACTTGTGGACAAGCAGGATGCGGGTGTGGTGATTTGGGATGTCGACGGCACGCTGATTCCGGCGGATCTTCGCTGGCTGCGGCGTGCTGTGGCCCAGACCTACGACATCGATGAACAGGCCGTCAGGTTTCCGGACAAGAAGGTTCACGGGTATACCGATGAGTCGATCGTCGTCGACACCGCGGTGGCTTCCGGGATTGCTGCGGCGGATGCGGAGGCTGGAGTGACCCGATTCGGTGGAGTCCTGGCCGAGGTCATGGATGCCGGCCGTGACGAGTTGGCCCGGGTGCAGCCCGCGTATCCAGGTGTGGCCGAAAGCATCGCTGCTTTGCAGCAGCGCGGCTACGTGCAGACGGTGTTGACCGGCAACCTCCGTTACGCGGCCGAGGTAAAGATCGCTTCACTTGGTGTGGGCGATGTGCTGGATCTGGGGGTCGGGGCGTACGGATCCGATGATCGGGATCGCTTCCAGTTGACGGCTGTCGTCGCGCAGCGTTACCGCGAGAAGTACGGCCGAGATCTTGTGCCGGGTCGGGCGGTGGTGGTCGGGGATGCTCCGAACGATATTGCCTGTGCGCGGAACGCTGGATTCCGGGCCGTGGTGATTGCACACCGAGTCGCTCGTGAGGAACTGGCCTCCCACGAACCGGACGCGGTCCTCGATCGGCTCGACCCCGGGTTGCTCGTGTCGACGATTGCCGGCCTCACCTCGGAGAGTTGAGAGCGGGTCGGAGCCGTGCCTCGGTGGTTGCGATGCGCTGGTCCAGTTCCCGAACCGCCGGCTCGCTGTTCCACTGGTTGAGGCCTTCACGGGCTCGTCGGGCGCGTGAGATTCCGCGGAGATTGCCGATGCGGTGCAGTTGATCGCAACCCACGACCGACCAGGGCAAACCTCGATCGCTCTTGGCGGGACACAGTCTGAAGCGCGAACGAAGCCACCTCGCCGAGTAACGATCAGCACAAAGTGCAGCCTTTGCTTCAGGCTGTGATACTGACGTGTATCGCCGTTTCGGCAACGTCGTGGTTTGCGGCGGTGCTGGGCTAAGCGCTCCTGACTGACTGGAGTTGCAGCAGCGTCACGACGAAGGGGTCTGTATGCCGTCCGTGGTTGCCGCGAAGTTCGCTTCTCTCGATGGGATCAACCTGGTGGGGGACCTCGTACTTCCTGATCAGGAAGCGCGGTTAGGTGTGGTCCAAGTTCACGGCGGCGGGGTGACCCGTCACGAGGCGGGCTTCTTCGACCGGATGGGAGACGGCCTGGCTGCTGCCGGCGTCGCCGCACTGCGGTTTGATCTTCGTGGTCACGGTGAGTCTGGCGGGCGGCAAGAGGACCTCACCATCTCCGGCGTCCTGAACGACATCCGTAGTGCGTTGGACCATCTACGTCAGGTGACCGGCGTAGAGCGGGTCGCGTTGGTGGGTCAGAGCTTCGGCGGCGGGATCTGCGCGTACTACACGGCTAAGCGGCCTGCGGAAGTACAGCGGCTGGTGTTGTTGTGCCCTCGGATTGACTACAAGAAGCGAACGATCGACGACCGGCCCTACTGGGTCGACGATCACCTGAGCTCCGAGAAGACAGACGAACTCGCCAGCCAGGGCTTCATTCAGTATTCGCCGACGTTCCGGCACGGACGTGCGTTCCTCAATGAGGTTTTCTGGGTTCAGCCGCACACGGTTCTCGGTGAGATCCAGGCCCCGACGCTGGTTGTGCATGGCACCGCTGACACGCTGGTGCCGATTGATACGACCCTGGCAGCTATGCCGAAGCTCAACGATGCGTCGACGCTGTTGAAGATCGAGGGCGCTCAGCACGGTTTCGCCGTTGATGGGGATCCGACCTACCAGGATCCGCAGAGCCAGGCATGGCAGGCCCAGGTCATCGCGGCAGTTGCTGACTGGGTAACGCAACCGAGTTGAGCGCCTCGCCAAGGGCTACCACAGTGTCGCGTGCGTGCCAGGGCGCAAGAACCCGGTGAGCGTTTCGTACGGCGCCGTAGGTTCGTATCGAACCGGTGTGAACCGAGGTGGAAAGCGCTTCGAGTGCACGCGCGGCGGCGAGATCCGGCTGTTCGGATTGCGCGAGAGCGACGGCCTGCCGGGCGCGGAAGTAGCCGGTGTCTCGGGTTGAGAGCCCGCTGGTGCCGAGGCGTTCGCCATAGATCTGCGCGGCGCGTTCGGGCTGCTTGGCTTCGATCCAGCATGAGGCCTCGCGCAGTGTCACGTCTTCGCCATCAGCGACGTCTCGGGCCTGCCGCGTTGCGGTGTCCATGTCGACGCATTGGCCGATCATCGCGTCACCGCGGGCAATCTGGAGCAGCGCTTCGGCCATCAGCGCCGAAGAGAGCTTCCAGGGGCCTTCGATCGCGGCGCCGGCCAGCATCCGGACTCGGTATCCGTCGCCAGACTCGTACGCCAGCTGAGACTTACGCAGCAGGACGAATCCCTGCATCGGTAGGTGGCCACAGACCTGTGCGTACTCCATGGCGCGGTCGTACCAGAGGTTTGCCAGCGCCGCATCGGCGAGGTCACGGTAGAGCCATCCGACGAACTCTGCGGCTTCGGCGCCGAGCATGGACAGTTCGCGTCGTACGACTTCGGGGACCGAGGGGATCATCGACGCGACCACGTCGACGACTCCGCGCGCGGTCGACAGCGCAGCGGCTGCCCCGAAGTGGCCGTCTACGGCCTTGGCCGTGTCGAGCTGTAGCCGGAACACTTCGACCACCGCGACGTCGGCGTTCCGTGCCGGGTCAGCGACTCCGTTCCGGACTCGTTGTGCCCACTCAAGGGCGTACGGCGAGATGCCCTGGGTATCAGAGCTGAACGAGTCGGCGGCACCGCTCCCGGAATCCGCAGTCCAAGACGACGTGGGTTCCGGCGCCAGCCGGTGCTGCTCCGATTCGCTCCCTGTGGTCGGAGCTGACCGCGGCCGTCGGTTGCGGTAGAAGCCCAGCTCAGCGTCTGTCTGTACATCGAGAACCGCACGCAGACCGTCGCGGCGCCGTTGGCGTGGCCACCGATAGTCACCGCGTTCGTAGCTGCCGATGTCATTCTCGTCGAGGTAGTCCCTAACCTTTTCGTGCTGCCACTGCCAGGAGTTGACCGCCTCGGCGAGTTCTTGGCGCGACATGGGCTGGCCCGAACCTGAAGGCGACAGCTGACGTAGGCGGGCTGCTACCAGTTTTGCATTCGGCGGCTCTTGAAGCCCTCTTTGAGTGGCCATCAGGCTCGTCCTGAAGTCATCTGCTCTGAGCGGCGAACGTCCGAGAGTTGTCGAGCGTCGGCAGTCCGTCCGGCGGCGCTTCCGCCAGAGGTCGGGCGGCCGTATAAGGCCACAAGCCTGCCGATCTCGCTGCTCGTGGAGGCGCAGATCAGCAGCTGCATCACATTGATCAACGTTCCCCCTTAACGCTGTCGACTCGACCGTGAGCCGTGACTTTAGTCCACAGTATCTACGGGCACTGCGCGTGAATGGTCCTACTCGTCACCCGTTGAGGTGGGAGCGAACTCGCCCGCTCTGACACCCGCGACAAAGGCGCTCCACTCGCCGGGAGTGAACGCCAGGACTGGCCCTACCGGGTTCTTGCTGTCGCGGACGCCGACGGTTCCGTCGTCCGCGAACGATGCCTCGACGCAGTTGCTGGCGCCGTCGCTCTTGCTGGACTTGAACCAGGTGGTGAACTTGCCACGGGTCATGTGCGGTTCCTTACCGGTCGGGTCGTTGCTGCATCAGGGTGGTGAGGACGTCGATACTGGCGGACGGGGAAAGCGCCGCCTGTTGTATGCGCTGGTAGAGGTCCAGGTGATGGCGGGTGGCTTCGGGAGCGGTCAGGACCAGGTCGTCGTGGTCGGTGTCGACGGCGACCACCGTCGGGTCGTGCGGGTCGGGGAAGCGGTAAGTGAAGAACGACGACTTGGGAATCACGTAGCCGGGTAGCGGGGTGGTCAGCGGCAGGATCCGGATGGTGATCCGATTACGGTCGCGTCCGACCTGGACCAGGTGCTCCAGCTGGTCGCGCAGGATGTCGGGCGGAGCTGCGGGGCGGAGGAGGGCCTGCTCGTCGATGATCACTTCGTAGGTGGGGCCGCCGGCGCGGTCGAGCACACGTTGGCGGAATGCGCGAGCCTCCAGGGCGCGGGCCGGGTCGAAGTGTTCGGGGCGGGTGCCACGGTTGGCGCGTACCCGGACCTCGGTGAAGGCGGGGATCTGTAGTAGGCCGGGGATCATGAGCTGGTACTCGGTGATGGTGCGGGCACCGGCTTCCAAGTCGGCGTAGAGGGCCTGCTGAGGTCCGATCTGGTCGCGGTACTTCTCCCACCAGCCGCGTTCGCGGCAGTCGCGGGTGATGGTCATGATCTCGTCCCAGCGGCGTTGGCCGACCTTGAGAACGTTGAGGATGCGCATCATCTCGGCGTCGCTGGGGCCGACGTGTCCGTTCTGGATCTGGCTGATGCGCTGTCGGGGGATACGGGTTGCGGAGGCCAGCCGAATTGCGGAGTAGCCGTGCTCCTGCATGAGTTGTTTGAGCTCAGCGGCCAGACGACGGCGCCGCACGTAGGGGCTGATCATCTACAGGCCTCCAGCAGAGTGCGAAGGTGAGAGGGGCCGTGACTGTCCGGCTATCGGTGACTGTCTGGTGTGGGCCAGAGCGTAACCCCGGTTTTGGCGATGCACGCCGTCCGGTTACCCGACTGCGTGACGCAACCGCAGGTCAGGGGCTGTTCTCCCGCTAACTCTCCTACTAACTCTCCTGCTAATTCAGGGTTCTGCGGATCCCGACGTTCGGTGATTGTAGGGACACGACACGCGACATATCGATGTTGTGGAGTCGCCAGTCACCGGCTCCGACAGCCTCATCGCTGACGAGCCGGGCACCCGAATACTGCCGTGGAGGACGTGATGACAGAAGCCGCCCCTTCGTCGAACACGGTGCTGTCACGCGGCAGTGACGGGTGGTTCGCCCGGTCGCGGTTTTCCCCCGAGCGCCCTGGCCGGGCACAGATGAGCGGCCGGTCGGTCGCTGGGCAGGATACCGACCGGCCGCTCAGCTTAGAAGCCTCTGCGCTCCGCCTTGCTCCGGCGGTTGTCGAAGTCGCCAGGAACGTCTGCGCGTCTCGTCCGTCCGAACGACATCCGCTGTACGGGGTCTTGTTCTGCTGCTGCGGTGCACGATTCCACCGATCGGAGTCGCCCGACGCTCGGCGCGAGTACATGACCGTGTGCGGCTGCCGGTTGCAGCCGATCGACGCGGCCACTATCGAGAAACGGGTGCACGCCGCCGGGATCTCGTTCGATAAGGCACAGGGCCCGCTGCGAACGCGTGTAGCTCCTGATGGGTACGGCCGCATCGAGGTCGGCGGGACGCTCGACGACATCAGGTTCGTCCACCGTCCGTGAAACCACCACCGGCCCTTCTGGATCCGGTGCCCGCTCTTTCCATGACGTCTTGCCGGGCTCGTCGGGGCCGGCAGCACGCCCCCCATTCCAGCGAAGGGAAACTCTCCGGTGTCATACCCGGTCGAAGAGTTACAGCGGTTCGGTTATCAGCAGGAGTTGCGGCGGGCGCTGCGGTTCCGTGATCTGCTCGCCTACGGCCTGATCTTCATGGTGCCGATCGCGCCGATGGCGATCTTCGGCGCGGTGTTCTCCGCGTCCGGCGGCATGGTGGTCGGCGCGTACGCGATCGGCGTGGTCGCGCTGGTGTTCACCGCGTTCTCGTACGCGCAGATGGTGAAGGCGTTCCCGCTGTCCGGGTCGGTCTACAACTACGTCGGCCGAGGCATCGGAGCACCCGTCGGTTTCGTCGCCGGGTGGGCGATCATGCTCGACTACATTCTGGTGCCCTCACTGCTGTACCTGGTCGCCGCAGTCGCCATGAACGCCACCCTGCCCTCGATCCCGGTATGGCTGTGGCTGATCGGCTTCGTCGCGGCGAACACGATCGTGAACTCGATGGGGATCCGGATGACCGCCCGGTTCACCTGGATCATGCTCGTCGGCGAGCTGATCGTCCTGTTCATCTTCCTCGGATTCGGTGTGTGGGCGATCCTCACCGGTGCCGGCCAGTGGACCTGGGAACCGCTCTACAACCCGAACACGTTCGGATGGGCGCTTCTACTCGGGGCGACCTCGGTAGCGGTGCTCTCGTTCCTGGGCTTCGACGGCATCGCGATGCTTGCCGAGGAAGCCAAAGGCGGATCCAAAGCGATCGGCCGGGCGATGGCGGGGGCCTTGTTCGTCACCGGCCTGCTGTTCATCGCCCAAACGTGGGTGGCAGCGATCCTGACCCCGGACCCGCAAGCCCTGATCACCAACGGCGACCCGGCGGGTACGGCCTTCTACACCGCCGCCGAGGTCGCGTCCGGACCATGGCTGGCCACCCTCTGCGCGGTCGCGACCGCCATCGCCTGGGGCCTGCCGGACTCGATGGTCGCGCAGGTCGCGATCTCCCGGCTGCTGTACGCCATGGCCCGCGACAAACAGCTACCGGCGTTCCTGGCGAAGGTGTCGCGCAAACGCAACGTGCCGCGCAACGCGATCTGGCTCGTCGCCGCCGTCTCGCTCGCCCTCGGCCTGTTCATGAACCAGCGCGGTGACGGTATCGCAGTGCTTGCGAGCCTGATCAACTTCGGGGCTTTGACCGCGTTCCTGCTTATGCATCTGTCGGTAGTCGTTTACTACGTCCTCCGGCAGCGCAGTCGCAACCTCGTAGCTCATCTGCTGATGCCGCTGACCGGCGCGACGATCCTCGCCTTCGTGGTCTGGAACGCGAACGTCGCCGCCCAGCGGCTGGGGTTCGTGTGGATCGGTGTCGGCGTCCTGGTGCTCATCGGTCTCTACCTGACCGGTCGTCGGCCCGAGTTGTCGGGCCTCGCACCGGCCCACCAGCGTGTGACCCCGGCACGTCAGGCGGTGTGACGCTCATGGGAGAACACCACACCTATATCCCGACAGCGAAGGACCTGGCGTACACATTCGGTGGCATGGAACCGGTGGCGAGCCTGCGCTCCGGCGACACACTGACCGTGTTCACCGAGGACTGCTTCGGCGGTGCCATCACCATCGTCGACGACCTTCCCAGCCGGGTCTGCACGTTCCCGTACTTGAATCCGGTCACCGGACCGTTCTTCATCGAGGACGCCGAGCCCGGAGATACCCTCGCCGTCCATTTCCTGTCCATCGTTCCTGCTCGCTCGACCGGTGTTTCGAGCACCTTCCCGCACTTCGGGGCACTTACGTCGACTTTCCACACAGCCACCCTGCAACCCCCGCTGGAAGAGCGGGTGTGGCTCTACGACATCGACACTGATGCCGGAATGGTCCGCTTCCATGCCCGTGCCAGCGACTACATGGCGGATCTGCCATTGGCAGCGATGCACGGAACGATCGGGGTCGCTCCGGCCGGGGCAGAGGCTCGCAGCAGCATCACCTGCGACTCCCATGGCGGGAATATGGACACACCGGAACTACGAGTCGGGACCACCCTGTACCTCGGGGTCAACGTTCGCGGGGCATTGCTCAGCCTCGGAGATGGGCACGCCCGCCAGGGTCAGGGTGAGGTCTGCGGGGTCGCCGTCGAGGTCGCTATGACCACCACGATCGCCGTCGAGGTGATCAAAGGCGTGTCGACGCCGTGGCCCCGGATCGAGTCCGATACCGGGATCATGAGTGTCGGGTGCGCCCGGCCCCTCGAAGACGCGTTCCGGATCAGCCAACACGACCTGGTCGGCTGGACCGCCCGGCTGACCGGCCTCGACGTTCTCGACGCCTATCAGCTCGTCTCCCAGGCCGGTACCGCACCAGTCGGCAACGTCGTGGATCCGAACTACACCATGCTTGCCAGCCTGCCCAAACACCTCCTGCGCGGCGCTGATGTCTATAACGGCGCCCATCATCGGCTTCACAACCTTGCGGGCGGCGCTCGATGAGTATCTACGCCACCATCACCGGTAAGGCCGACCCGACGACCCCGCCCGGCCCGGGTAGCGGGTTGCCGTTGCACGCCGAGTTGTACCTGCTTGCTCACGACGACGACACCGGCGCTCTGCTCATCAACCAGCAAGCCCTCGAACTCGGTCTGGCCGGCGCCCTGATGCTCGAACTGGCCTTCGCCGAACATGTCGCGGTCGGCTACCGCTACGACGAATTTCGCAGTGAGTGGCAGCCCCGACCCGGCCACCTGACCCGCTGCCGGACCGAGGCGACTGGCAACACCCTGCTCGACGCAGCCCTGGCCGCCATCGAGCAGACTCGCCGCCGCCACAGCGACGATGAACACCTGCGCGCCTGGCTGTGCTCGTTCGCCGCCGCCGACCTTTACGAGAGGGCCCGCGCCGCTCTGGTCGCCGTCGGCCTGCTGCAACGTGTACAGCGCAGACGCCTGGCTGGTCTGGTCAGATCCGAGGTCTACCTTCCTGTGCACTACGGATTCGCGGTACGAGCCCGAGCCCGTATCCGTAACGCGGTCGCCCACCACACGCAGACCGCCCGCCACCGGCCCTCCTCGCCCAGCGATCAGACCGCCGCCCTGTGTGGCCTGGTCAACGCGTTGGAGTTGGCGGAGTTCCTGTACGACGCGATGCCCCTCAGTGATCTGAGCAGGTGGCTCGGGCAGGTCGCTGAACACCAGAACCATGTTGCCGTCACCGCCGTTGTACAGGCTGTCGATGCCGGACGTGGCGACCTTGCGGTGGTGGCGTTCCGATGATCTCGCCACTGGGGCAGGATCCCGACACCAGCGGCAGCCCAATTCAGCTGAACACGCATGTTCCGCATGCAGCGCGGATCTACGACTACTGGCTCGGTGGGAAGGACAACTTCGCCCCGGACCGGGCGGTCGCGGCGAAGATCATCCAGACCGTCCCCACAGTCACGATGATGGTCCGTGCGAACCGGCAGTGGATGTGCCGTGCTGTCACCGCAATGGCCCGAGAAGCGGGAATCCGCCAGTTCCTCGACATCGGCACGGGCATCCCCACCAAACCGAACCTGCACCAATGTGTCCAACGGATCGCCCCGGATAGCCGGATCGTGTACGTCGACAATGACCCGCTGGTGCTCGTACATGCGCGGGCTCTGTTGACCAGTAATCCCGAAGGTCGATGCGCCTACCTCGACGCCGATGTCCGTGATGTCGACGCCATGCTGGCCAATGCCGAAGTCACTGATCTCCTCGATTTGTCCCAACCGGTTGGAATTGTCTGTGCCTCCGTATTGATGCTGTTGGCCGACCGCGAGGACCCGTGGAAGGTCACCGCCCGCCTTCGAGACTGGGCTCCTGCGGGAAGCCACCTGGCGATCAGTCATCCGTCCGCTGACCACGACCCGGCAGCCATGGCCGCGGTCATGAAGACCACCGGCGATGTCGGGCTCACGTTCGTGCCCCGAACCCACGAGCAGGTGACCGCCATGTTCGGTGACTGGCAGATGCTCGACCCCGGTCTTGTGCCCGTATCGGCCTGGCGCCCTGATGAGCCGCTGATGGGCATGCCAGATGCCTACTACTGGGCCGGAGTCGCCCGCAAGCCGACCGCGTCGGCCGCTCGACTCCACGACACGTTGTCGCCCACCCGTTGCCGGGCACCGTAGTCCGGCGCGAGGCGCTAGACCTTGGAGTCATGGCCTGCTGGCGAGCTGGCTGGGCGAGATCCGCAGAACGTAAAGAGGGCTGGCCGGAGGTAGATCCGGCAGGTTCACAACCGGAAGGAGACCGATGACGGTGCAGCTCGATGAGGCTGCGACCTTGCGTCAGGCCATGGTGGCCGCGCTACGCAAGGAAGGGCTCATCACCAGCGAGAGGGTCGCGGCGGCGATGAACGCGGTTCCCCGGCACGCTTTCGCGCCGGACGAGCCGTTGGAGAAGGTCTATCGGACCGACACGACGCTGGTGCCGAAGCTCGATGCCGACGGGCGGCAGACCAGCGTGGTATCGGCCTCGCACATCCAGGCCGCAGAACTCGAACAGGCTGGTGTCTGGCCGGGAATGAGCGTGCTGGAGATCGGGTCCGGGGGATACAACGCCGCTCTGATCGCGGAGGTCGTCGGCGAGTCCGGCTCGGTGACGACCGTGGACATCGACCCCGACATCGTCGAACGAGCCCGGACGGGGTTGGCCAGAGCCGGATACGGGCAGGTCAACGTGGTACTCGCTGATGCGGAGCACGGTGTTCCAGAGAACGCGCCGTACGACCGGATCATCGTGACCGTTGGTGCCTGGGACATCCCGCCCGCCTGGCTCGACCAGCTCACCCCGGGCGGCCGGATCGTCGTGCCGCTGAGGTTCTCCGCGGTCACCCGGATGATCGCCTTCGACCGCTACGTGGACGTCCCGGAGCTGAGGGCCAGCTCCTACCGGCTCGGCTCGTTCGTGCCGATGCAGGGCGACGGCGCCGCCCACGAGTCGTTGATCGCGATCACTCCCGATGTCGGGCTGCGCGTCGACCAGAACAGCGCGCTCATCTTTGACGTGTCGGCGCTGCGGAAAGCGCTGAACGCGAGCCCGGTGGAGAGCTGGTCGGGCACGCCGTTCGACATGCCCGACGAGCTGGAGCTTTTCCTGCTGACCAGCGGCGCCGAGTTGCCGATGTTGCACGCGTCGCATGAAGCGGTCGACCAGGAGGTGGTCAACCGCACGGTGCGCAATGGAACCCCGGCGCTCGTGCGTGGCGGCACCATCGCCTACCGCATCAAGCGGGAGAACCCGGAGACCGAGAGCGGCTACGAGACGGGCGTGGTCGCGCACGGTCCGGAAGCCGAGCAGGTCGGCAGTGAGTTGTTGGCCATGATCCGGACGTGGGCGGGCAGTTACTACCGCCGCAACGCGGCCACCATCACCTATCACCCGGGCACCGCCGATCCCGCCAGTCCGGCCGGGTGGCACACCACCAAGCGACACGGCGTACTCGCCGTCGCCTGGTCCTGAAGCTTCGGCGTTCCCGGGCCCAGGAACGCCGGGGAAATCCCTCATCACCCACTATCCAGGGAGGTTGTCATGCTCCAGCTCACGGCCGCACCCGAACCCGAGGGCGGCACCGTCGACGACTTCGACCTCGATATCACGTTCATCGAGGCCGGCGGCACCGTCGAGCACATCATCAAGATGACCGAGGACAACTGCGGCAGCACCTGCGCGTCCGCCTGCACCAGTTGCTGACAGGTCACATCCGTCGGTAGCGCACTCCACCGAGCGGGAGTAGCGGCCGGCGCAAATGGAAGGGCCTCGGCTCTGCGAGCCCTCTCGCGGGGCCGGGGCGTTCCTTACCCGACGTTCGAAGATCGTGCTCTGGGGAGGTCGCGATGTACCGGAGCGTTGACGACGCCCTGATGCTTCGAGCAGCACTGCTTTGCCCGGATCAGGTCCCTGCGTGGCCCGATCTAGCCGGCAACCATGCGGAGTGGCTCCGGCAAGTGACGGAGACGATGCCCGGCTTCACAGCAGCGGTGACGCATGCTTCGGCTGATCTCGCCGCGCGGATTGCCGATCTCGTTCGTTACGGCGGGAAATCGATCGACGTGCGAGCGGTCACGTTGGCGGTCATGCGGTACCTGCTGCGCGCCACCACTCGTGCCACGCCATTCGGCCTTTTCGCGGGCGTCGCCCCCGCCACCGCGAGCCGCGGTGGGCACCTCCGCTGGGGAGGCGCGCATCGGCCGATCGCCCGAATCCAAGCACCGTGGCTAGCCGCGGTTCTCGACCGTCTCGAATCCGATGAACGCCTTCTCCCTCACCTCATGGTGCGCACGAACAACCTGCTGGTCGAGCGGGCCGACGACGTAATCCTGGAGTACCGTGCCGCCATCCAAGACCCACAGGGCGCGCCGACCCACCTACGGATCAAGTCGAACAAGGTCATTCGCGCGGTTCTGACGCTGGCAGACGAGCCGATCCGGCTGGCCGACCTGATCGGCAAGCTCACAGCAAACGGCACGACGCCGCAGGAAGGCGCAGAGCGGCTGATCAACCAGATGATCTCGCAACGCCTGCTGCTGACCAATCTGCGCCCGCCGTCGACCGCGACTGACCCGCTGGCGTACGTCCTCGGCCAGACGGAGCAGGCCAGCGACATCCCGCTCCTGGATCACCTGAAGGCCGCTCAAAGCCTCAAGTCCCAATACGACGGCGCACCGGACTTGGCCGTCGCGGAAGCTCTGCTTGGGGATCTTCGTGAATCTCTCGCCGCGATTGTTCCCGACCCGGCGGTCGGACTTGACCTCCGGCTGGACTGCGACCTCGTGGTCCCGACGACGGTTACGGCCGAAGCATGCCGTGCGGCCTCAGCGCTGACTCGTCTCGCCCGCCAGCCGTCGGCCAGTTGGCGGGAGTGGCACAAACGCTTTCTCGATAGGTACGGCCTGCACGCCCTCGTCCCGGTCCTTGACGTCGTTGACGATCGGATCGGTGTTGGATACCCAGACGGCTTCTCCGGCGAGCCAGCCGAGGCCGTACCTGTGGTGACAGACCGGGACCAGCGGTTGATCGTCTTGGCCCAGGCCGCTGCGCTCCGCGGCCAGCACGAGATCGTCCTTGACGACGCGGCCTTGGAGAAGCTGGCCGGCCCGGTACCGACGGAGATCTCGCCGACGGCCGAACTCACCGTGCGAGTCCACGCGGGCTCTCTCCAAGACATCGGAAACGGCAACTTCCAACTTTCGGTCGTACGGGCATCCAGTCCAGCCTTCTCCACTGCCGGCAGATTCCTCGACCTGTTCGACGAGGCCACAAGGCAACAGGTGACCGACCGGATCGCCGAGAGCCCGCCATCCAGCACCGGAGCGCTGCTGGCCCAACTGTCCGCCGTCACCCGCTACACCGTCAGCCTGGATGTCAACCGCGTCGCCCAAACTCTCCCGCACCTGATACCCGTCGGTGAGCATCACCCGAAGTCACAAGCAGTCTTGGGCTTGGACGACATTGCCGTCACCGCCGACAGGCACCGCCTCTACCTGGTCTCGATCTCCCGTCAGCAGGCCATTCGGCCCGTCGCGGTCAACACGGTCGAACCAGTGCGGCACGCACACCCGCTAGCCCGCTTCCTATCTGAGGCGCCGGTGGCCTTCTCGGCTCCCTGTTCACCGGTGGAGTGGGGGCCAGCCGCCCGAGGCTTGCCGTTCCTACCAGGACTCCGGTACGGCCGTACCCTCCTCAGCCCTGCCCGATGGATCTTGAACGCTACCGAACTACCTGATCGGAACAGCACGCGGGAGCGGTGGGAAGAAGCGCTCTCCGTATGGCTGAAGTACACCGGATGCCCTTCGGCCGTCTCCCTTGGCACCGGTGACCAGGCCCTCGGACTCGATCTGAACGAACTCGCACACCGTGCTCTGCTCCGCGACCATCTCACCCGCAACACCACCGCGTTGCTGCGCCTCGTCCCCGCCGCCGGCGCCTGGTTGGAAGGCCGCAGCCACGAGATCGTCATCCCGCTGACCTCCACCACACCGAGACCAGCAGCACCCCGTATCGCCAGCCCGCCGATCCGCGACCACGGCCGTCCGCCCAACAGCCAACACCTCTACTTGAAGATTTACGCCCGGCCGACGGAACAGAGCACCATCCTCGATACCCACATACCGCGGCTGCTCACCGAGGTTCCGGCCACGGGAACGTGGTGGTTCCTCCGGCACGCCGACCCCGAGCCGCACCTGCGCCTACGCATCATCGGACTGCCCACCGATGCCGTCAGCGACTGGACACAGACGCTGATCGAGGCCGACCTGACCCGCCGAATCCAATGGGACACCGACTTCGGCGAGCCCGGCCGTTTCGGCAGCCTGGACGCCTACCGCGCGACAACCAACGTCTTCATGGCCGACTCCGTCGCCGTGCTCGCTCAACAGGCCATCGCCGGGCATCGAACCTCGTCGAGCGGGCAAGCGTTGGCCGCCGCAAGCATGGTCGACATCGTCACAGCGGTCGTCGGCGACCCGGCCGACGCGTTGCGATGGCTGATCACCCACACACGGACACACCGCCCGGCACCCCCACGGCACATCTATGACCAGGCGGTTCTCTTAGCCAACCCGTACGACCAATCTGCCTTGGCCTTGCTGCCCGGAGGCATGACCTTGATCGACCGGTGGACCGAACGCCGACGCGCCCTGGCCGCCTGGCGCAACGACATGCCTGGCCTCAGCTCGGTACCACCGGTCGAGTTGCTGCCCGATCTGCTCCATCTCCACCACGTCCGCGTTGCTGGACTCGACCTCGACAACGAACGGATCTGCCTCCACCTCGCTCGTGCCGCCGCACTGAGCTGGACGACAAGGAGTGCCCCGTGACCACCGCAACCATCAACCCGGCCGACCTGCTCACCGAGGTCTGCAACAAGCTCGCCGCCCCTGCCGTCATTGGCGCGTCGCTCGACGGACGCACCCGGCCGCAATCCCTCGCAGGAGGCGCTGCCGGCATCGCCCTGCTGCACGTCGAGCGAGCAGTGTCCGGGCAAGGCGACGAAGCCCTCGCCCACCGCTGGATCCGTGCCGCGATCAGCGAACCGATCAGCATCGGCCGCAACGCCGACCCCTTCAACGGGGCACCCACACTGGCGTTCATGCTGCACACCGCCCGAGAACTTGGCGGATACCGCCGCGCTCACGCCGAACTCGTGGACGCCACGATCAGGCTCACCCGCCAGCGGCTCGCCTCCGCACATGACCGCATGGACAGACGCGAACCACTGCCCATGTACGAGTTCGACCTGGTCCACGGCCTGACCGGGTTCGGGCTCTATCTCCTGCACGCGCACCCCGACCACTGGCTCAGCGGCGAGGTGATCGACTACCTCACACGGATCACCGAACCGCTTGGCGACGACCGTGGAACACCACCGTGGTGGCTATCCTCCGGTCTGGCCGGTACCCCCGACCCGAGATTTCCCGAAGGTCACGGCAACCTCGGCACCGCCCACGGCATCAGCGCAGTTATCTTCCTGCTCGCCTACGCCATCCTCCACGGCCACGACACACCCGCAGCGAACGATGCCCTGGCTACGCTCACCCGCTGGACGGACTCGCATCGCCACGGCAACGGCTCGGGAGCCTGGTGGCCCGGACATGTCAGTCCGGGCGTCGACCCGACTCGGCACCGACCGTCATGGTGCTACGGCACGGCGGGTATCGCCCGAGCCCAACAACTCGCGGGCATCGCCCAGAACGACGCCACCCGCCGACAGCACGCGGAGAACGCAATGCTCGCCGTACTCCACGACAAGACGCAGCGGGACCGACTCGACGGAATCGGCCTCTGCCACGGCAAAGCCGGTCTACTTCAATCCGCCTGCCGCATGGCGACCACCAACACCGTCCTGTACGCATCCATCCCCAGCCTCGCTGCCGAACTCGCCAGTCTGCTCTCCGCAGACGAAGGCGACATCCCCGAGTTGCTGGACGGTACGGCCGGCGCCGCGCTGGCACTTCACACCGCCACCAGAGGCACCCCGGCCACCGACTGGGACACCTTCCTCGCCCTCAGCTGAGCAGGACACCACCGATGACGACACCCGAGTGGCGACAGGCCACGATCACCTTTCCCGACCCGAGCAACGCCGAGCAGACAGCCAGGAATCATCTCGCGCCGATCATGGCCGAAGCCGAACGCTGCCAGATCATCACCACATGGTTCTACGTACGGAAAGACGCCTGGCACCTGCGGTACGCACCTTCAGCAGCCGCCGCAGACCAATACGTGACAAACGAGCTGGAACGACTCGTACGTAACCAGTACGTGCTCCGCATGGTCCCGGGCATCTACGAACCGGAAAGCCACGCCTTCGGTGGCGCCGAGGCCATGCAGGTAGCCCACCGGCTCTGGCACCACGACAGCCGCCACCTCCTCCTGGGCGAAGGCACCGTCCCCACTCGTCATCGGGAGACGTCGATCATGCTCCTCGCGGTGATGATGCGAGCCGCAGTCCTCGACTGGTACGAACAAGGCGACGTTTGGGCACGAGTCGCGGACCGCCGTGATCAGCCGCCTCGCGGTTTGGCCTCGTCGCACCTGGCCGCGGTAGAGCGGCTCCTCACCGTCGACTCGGCCACCCTCACGTTCGCCAGCTACCCAACCCTGATCGAGGCGTACGCGTCGGCGGGACGAATCCTTCATCACCTCAAACAAGCCGGTCGGCTACACCGCGGACTTCGAGACATCCTCGCCCACCACGTGATCTTCGCGTGGAACCGGCGCAGCATCCCGGGCCTACACCAAGCAGCCCTTGCCGAAGCCGCCAAGACCGTCGTCTTCGGCCCCGACCCCACGCCCGCCGTTCCTATACCGTGCAGCGCGTCATGACCCCGGAAGTCGCCCGCCGGTTTCCACTCATCGCCCGGACCCGGCCGCCGTGCACACCCTTGGACCAACGCGTAGCCGATCTTGACGACCGTGCGGAGCATGCTCGAGAACTCTGCGACGTGGCAGCAGCGACCGCCGTGTTCAACCTCGCCGCCCTCCTGGCATCCGATTGCGGTATACCCGACCTGGCGCGAACCTGGTGCCACCGGTTGGCCGCCAGCGCGCTCGATCACGACAGTGAGCCGAAGCACGCGCTCGAACCCATAGTCAACCTCGCCCGCCTCCACATCCGGGCAGGCGACGGCCTCTCCGCCTGGAAGCTGCTGGAAGACCTATTCCGAGCCGTCGATTCGCGCACCGACATCACGATCGACGGCATCACCATCCCCATAGCCCGGCTGACCGAGACGCCCACGGCGTACACCGAGACACGTCAGTGGCTCTGGACGGTCCTGCTGGGCACCGGAGCTCACGCTCTGGCCGCTGCCGGCCGATGGGACGAAGCCAGCGAGCGCCTCCGCCAGTACAGGGGGATCGGCGTTCGAATGCTGGACGGCAGACAAGTCGCGGTCATCGCCCACGTCCTGGCAGGCCGCAGCCACAAGGCCCGCGCCATGCTCGCCGCGACCCAACCCGGCGAACCGTGGGAAAACGCCGTCACCGCCTGTCTGGCCCTCCACGTGCCCGCCGCCGGACCGGTGAACGTGACAGCCACCGCGCTGAACACATTCCAGAAACTCGGTTACGCCGAAGCAGGGCTCACCGTACTGCACACCAGGCTCGGGCTCAGCATCATCGATGCTCTCGATCGCCGGGATGCCGCCCGGAATCGGATCGTGGTGCGCCTGATCCACCGGGCAGCCCGCGACGGCTACGCAGCCCGGGAACTCCTGGCCCACCCTCACTGCCTCGACGACGCTCCTGCCGGACAGATACGCCAACTATCCGACCTGATGTCCGCCTGCGGGCTCGCACGCGGAAGCATCTCCACAACCCATATGACGTCGCTCGACAAGGCACTAGCCATCGCAGAACGGGTCATCGCGGCTCACGGACGACGGTTGCCACCGGTCCCGGTGTAGTCCGTCAACCCACTCGACAACGCAAACGCGACTCGACCGTATCGGTCCCGGCGACTCCCGAGGAGAAACAATGGTGCTCGAAATGCTGCTGGACTCGCGTACCGCTGAGGAGTTCATGCACGCCTGGCCGGACAAACCCCAAGTGCTTCCTCTCCCGGCTGGCGGGCAGACACTGACCCACAGCATCAACGCCAACACAATCCTCCGGATCCTCGACACCGGTTGCTATCCGCCAGTCGAGGTGAACGTCATCAAGAACGACCAGACCCGTCACCCACGCATGTTCACCACTAACGACCGGCTCGACCCCGTGAAGCTGAGAAGGTGGCGCGACCGCGGCGACACTGTTCAACTGCGGCACCTCGAACGCTGGATTCCGGCGATGGCCGCCCTGACCCGATCGATCCAGACCCAGACCGGCTGCACCAACTATGTATCCGCCTTCGTCACGCCAGCCGGCCAGCAAGGGCTCCAACATCACTGGGATCCGTATCTCAGCATCGTCATCCAACTCGCGGGCACCAAGACGTGGGACATCTGGAAGCCGAAGGTCATCGACCCCACCCGAGCCCACCTCACCGCCGTCCAGACCTGGCAGGACCACTGGATCGAGGAGTGGACCGCCAATGGACCCGATTTGTCCTTCGATCTCGTCTCACACGAGGTCCTTGTCCTGCCGAGAGGCTGGGTCCATAACCCGTACAACTCGGGAGCAGACGAGAGTGTCCACATTACAGTTGTCATCAAAGAGCGAACACCATTCTGGATCACCGAAAAACTGACAGCCACTGTCATCAACGATCAGGCGTTCCGTCGGTCGATATCCGCAGCTGACCTGGCGTCAAGGACTCTGGCTGACTGCGTTGACCGCACGCGCGAGAGGCTTGTCCAGCATCTGAACGACCTCGACTCCAACGACTTCGCCCACCTCCTAAGGACCTTCGCCGTGACGGAAGTTGACCAAGACATCGTTTAGGCCACCGTGGGAGCGTTACGTCGAGAAGTATCTCCTGGCCCGGACGTGGCGGCGTCCGCTGAAGCTGGATGATGGCCGGAAATCGGAAGAATGTTGTCGGACCCTTCTGCCAGGCTGATCAGGTGGACCTTGGAGATCGTCAGTGGCCCGGTGCGAGCTGGGCACAGCCCGCCGTGCTTGTCCCTGCTCAAGGGGTCCGGGAGGTCCCTTTGTCATGGCGCTCCGGCCTGACCTGATGCGCGTAACTGGGGAGCCACAGCTCGTTGCGGTATTCGACACGAATGCCATCGCAACGGCTTGCTGCATGGAGGCAGCCTCGGGTCATCAGTCGCTGGCTACCCGGCTTGTACGCACGGGCCGGGTGCCCTACTTCATCGCGGAGCACGTGCCCGGCGAGATGGATGAGCACCTGGACCGGGGCGTCAGCAGGACTGTCTCCGCCGGTGCGGCCCGCGAGCCTTCCACGTGTGCCAGACACGGGCTTCGAGGGCGCCGGCATTGACGACACAGGGGAGGCCGGATGCCAGTGCGGTCTCGATGGCATCGTCCTGGACCGGGTCGTCTTCGACGCCCGAGCCGAGTAACCAGGCCTGCACCCGGCCGATACCCGGGACCGCCTCCGGGGCGGGCAGTAAGCACCTGCGTCGTCACCTTCTCGGCACCGATATATCGGACGACACCGACGCCAGCCCAGATCGCGCCCGCGACGGCGAGAACCGCTGCGCCGGGGTACGTGGCCGAGCCCGCGACGACCCCGAGGACACCGCGGAGGTATTTGTGGGCAACCTGTGGCAGTACCGGCCAACGGAGAGCGGCGCCCTGATCGGTGAGCCGAAGTACTTCAGGTTCACCGTCAACCGCGGCCTGAGTGCCGACGTCGGCGAGGACGACCCGGCCGACGGCATGCGTTGCGGGTGGCAGGAGGAGGCAGGGGTGGACCATGCCGAAAGCAACCGTCACATCCGCCGTTAAGTGAGGCCCGGATGTCTCGCCTGTCCGAGGATCGACTCCGGTCGGAAAATCTGCCGCAACGACGATCGTTTCCGGCGGTATCGCCTCGACCATACGCAGCGCGTAGTTCTGCAGTCCGGGTTGCCCACTCAGTCCGGCGATTCCGTCGATCAGCAGGTCAGCGGCCTCGAGAATGCCGGCGACTAGGCGGTGAGCCCAGTGACCCATCCCGTAGGGGACGTTCAGGCCAGAGTTGGAAGCCCCGATGGGATGCTGCTGGAGTCGTGTGACAGTCTTCCCCAACCCACGGCGTGGACACGATGCACGACTGTGTGCGGGGACTACGTTGGGCCGGACGTAGGATTCATCTACCATCACGCGCAGATTGCGCGAAGGAGAAAAGCATGGCCCCCACTACGAAGGAAGCGCAGCGCGCTGAGCTACATAGGGCGATCTGGCGTATTGCGACCGACCTGCGCGGTTCCGTCGATGGCTGGGACTTCAAGAGCTATGTTCTCGGAATCCTGTTCTATCGTTTCATATCTGAAAATTTGACTGCCTACATCGACGAAGGCGAACATCGAGCGGGAAACCCGAAATTCGACTACTCCGCTCTTGGTGATGAGGAAGCCGAACTCGGCCGCAAAGAGACAGTTGCCGAAAAAGGGTTCTACATTCTTCCCAGCGAGCTATTCGTCAATGTCCGAAAGAGTGCAGCTAGCGACAAAGATCTCAACGAAACGCTCGAAAACGTCTTTCGTGACATCGAGGGCTCAGCGCTGGGCACCGACTCCGAAGACGCCCTAAAAGATCTGTTCGCCGACCTCGATGTTAACTCGCCGAAGCTTGGCCCCACGGTCGCAAAGCGAAATGACAAGCTCGTCAAGCTGCTGTACGCAATCGGCGATCTTAACCTGGGAAGCTTCTCCAACCATACGATCGATGCTTTCGGCGACGCTTACGAATACCTGATGACGATGTATGCGTCAAGTGCGGGGAAGTCGGGTGGCGAGTTCTTCACGCCACAGGAAGTAAGCGAGCTACTGGCGCGGATTACTGTAGTAGGAAAAAAATCAGTAAATAAAGTTTATGATCCTGCTTGTGGTTCAGGCTCTCTCCTCCTGAAGTTCGCGAAGGTACTAGGCAAAGAAAATGTGCGACAGGGCTTCTACGGGCAGGAAATCAACCTGACCACGTATAACCTAGCCCGAATCAATATGTTCCTTCATGACATCAACTACGAGAAATTCAGTATTGCGCATGGGGACACCCTGGTGGATCCAGCCCATTGGGACGAAGAGCCGTTCGAGGCGATTGTCTCTAATCCCCCGTACTCAATCAGATGGGAAGGCGACAGTAACGCGCTCCTTATCAACGATCCACGATTTGCTCCGGCGGGTGTCCTAGCACCTAAGAGCAAGGCTGATCTAGCATTTACAATGCATATGCTTAGCTGGTTGGCGGCTGACGGCACCGCTGCCATCGTCGAGTTCCCCGGCGTGCTGTACCGCGGGGGCGCAGAGCAAAAAATCCGAAGCTACTTGGTGGACAACAATTACATCGACGCAGTAATTCAGCTGCCGCCAGATTTATTCTTCGGCGTTACAATCGCAACCTGCGTAATTGTTCTGAAAAAATCAAAGCGTGATAACTCAATTCTATTCGTCGATGCCTCCGCTGAATTCGCGCGGGCCGGCAATAAAAACAAACTCCTGCCCCAGCACCTAGAAAAGATCCTCGGTGCCTACGTCGCACGCGAGGACATCGACCACTTCGCTCGGTTGGTGCCGAACAAGGAGGTTGCTGAAAACAGCTACATAATCTCTGTTACTTCTTTCGTCGAGCCCGAAAACACCCGAGTGACCGTCGAAATCGACACACTGAACTCGGATGTCCAAGACATCGTGGAACAGCAGCTACAGCTGCGTGCCAAAATCGACGAGATCATTACCGACCTGGAAGCGGAAGACGCTCTGTTTTCAGGGGCTCAACAGCTGCCAATGGGAACTATCGGCAGCTTCATTCGTGGCCGTCGGTTCACCAAGAATGACGTAGTCGAAGACGGAATCCCAAGTATCCACTACGGCGAAATCTACACCCATTATGGAATCGCTGCGGCCGAGACGCTCTCCCACGTACGCAATGAGCTTGCTCCGCAATTGCGCTATGCGAAGCCCGGCGACGTGGTGATCGCTGCGGTAGGGGAGACAGTCGAGGACGTTGGAAAGGCGGTAGCCTGGTTAGGTGCAACGGACGTGGCCATTCACGACGATTGTTTCGTTTTTAGGTCCAACAGACTGAACCCAAAGTTTGTTGCTTACTACTTCCGAACTGAAGCGTTCAACGCTGAAAAAGCTAAGCACGTCGCCCGCGCGAAGGTGAAGCGTCTCTCTAGCGCTGGGCTCGCTAAGATCTCCATCCCTGTGCCGTCACCAGCGGAGCAGGACCGGATTGTGGACAGGCTCGATAGGCTTGAAATGCTGACGAGTGAACTTTCGGCTGCCTTGCAAACCGAACAAATCGCCCGTCGCAATCAGTACCAACATTACCGCGATCGTATGCTGACCTTCAGGGAGTAGCCAAGTGACTGGCCTGCCGGTGTCCAACTACGAGACCATCACAGTGAGCGCGGAGAGTACGGTCATCGCCGAATTTGTCCCAGAAATTTCAGCGGCCACGGCCTACCAATCCGAAGCAGCACTTGAACAGGACTTCATCAAGCTTCTGCGATCTCAAAACTACGAATATCTCCCAGTAAAGGCCGAGGCCGATCTGATTGCAAATCTGCGAGGGCAGATCGAAGCCCTAAATGGCATTGCATTCAATGACGGTGAGTGGAGCCGGTTCTTTAATGAGAACATCGCCGGCGCCAATGAGGGAATCGTCGAGAAGACTGTACGAATCCAGGATAATTACGTGCAGTCTTTTCGACGCGATGACGGTAGGACCAAGAACATCGCGCTAATCGACAAGCAGAATGTTCACAACAATCGTCTACAGATTGTCAATCAGTACGAAATCGACAAGGGCGAAGGCGGAGCGAGGCGTGCAAATCGGTACGATGTGACAATCCTGGTCAACGGTTTGCCGATGGTCCACGTCGAACTCAAGCGTCGCGGTGTCGACATCCGTGAGGCGTTCAATCAGATAGATCGTTACCAGCGGGACAGCTTCTGGGCCGCGTCTGGCCTCTTTGAGTATGTTCAGCTGTTCGTAATCAGTAACGGAACGCTTACCAAGTATTACAGCAATACAACGCGCAATCAGCACTTAACAGATGCCGCTGGGCGTAGGCGAGCCAAAAAAACATCCAACTCTTATGAATTTACGTCTTGGTGGGCGGATGCAGCCAACAAGCCGATCCAAGACCTTGCCTCGTTCACGCAGACGTTCTTTGCTCGACACACCATACTCAATATTCTTACGAAGTATTGTGTGCTAACAGCTGACCAGATGTTACTAGTCTTGCGTCCGTATCAGATTGTTGCGGCGGAAAGGATCTTGAGTCGTATCGAGATTTCGACTAACTACAGGCAACTGGGAGGAACGACTTCTGGCGGCTATATCTGGCATACTACAGGATCCGGAAAGACACTCACGAGCTTCAAGGCTGCCCAGCTTGCAAGCCGCTTGTCGAGCGTAGAGAAGGTCCTTTTCGTAGTCGACCGCAAAGACCTCGACTATCAGACAATGCGCGAGTATGACCGATTCGAGCGTGGTGCCGCTAACTCGAATACCTCTACGGCGGTACTAAAACGCCAGCTAGAGGATCCAGACGCGCGAATCATCATCACCACTATTCAAAAACTCTCAAAATTCATCGCCGCAAACAGAGGCCATGCCATCTACGGTGGCCATGTCGTCGTCATCTTTGATGAGTGCCACCGGTCGCAATTCGGTGAGATGCATACCGCAATTACGAAGTCATTCAAACGATACAATTTGTTTGGATTCACTGGCACGCCGATTTTCTCTGACAATGCCGCCCGCGGCGGCAATCCAAGACTTAAGACTACTGAGCAGGCCTTCGGGGAAAAGCTGCATGCCTATACGATTATCGATGCAATCAATGACAAAAATGTGCTGCCCTTCCGCGTAGACTACGTTAATACGATGAAGGTGGCGCCGGCGATAGCTGACAAACCGGTAGCAGCGATTGACACTGAGCGAGCGTTGCTCGCGCCGGAACGCCTTCGTCAAATCGCGAGTTACGTACTTGAGCACTTCGATCAGAAGACTAAGCGAAGCGCGTACTATGCGCTGGGCGAACGTCGAGTGCGCGGCTTTAACGCACTATTTGCTACCGCCTCCATTGAGGCTGCTAAACTGTACTACACAATCTTTAAGAGTCAGCAAGAACTTCTCCCTGCTGAGCGCCGAATCAAGATTGGCGTAATATTTTCCTACGCTGCCAACGAAGCTGTCGTCGAAGACCTATTCGACGACGAGGATTTTGAGGCTAGTAGCCTTGACCGGTCTTCGCGTGACTTTCTTGAAGCCGCCATCCGTGACTACAATGCCATGTTCGAGACGAATTTTGATACTTCAGCTGACAACTTCCAGAATTACTACAAGGATCTTTCTCTGCGTATCAAGAAGCGTGAAATTGACCTCGTCATTGTCGTGAATATGTTCCTGACCGGCTTTGATGCGACCACTCTCAACACGCTCTTCGTCGACAAGAATCTGCGTAGTCACGGACTGCTTCAGGCATACTCGCGAACCAATCGAATTCTTAACTCAATCAAAGTCTACGGCAACATCGTTAGCTTCCGCGATCTTAAGAATGAAACCGACGACGCGATCGCGCTTTTCGGAAACAGAGAGGCTCGAGGGAGGGTCCTGCTAAAGCCTTACAGTGATTATCGCGATGTATACGCCGAGAAGGTTTCTGAGTTACTCACTCGGTATCCGCTGGGTAGGCCGATCGTGGGGGAGTCTGCGCAAAAACAGTTTATCGTCCTGCTCGGCCAGATCCTCCGTCTTCTAAATATTTTAACCGCCTTCGACGAATTCGTCGGGCACGAGATCCTTACCGAACGTCAGCGCCAAGATTACCTGAGCATTTACTTGGACCTCTACGCTGAATATCGCCGGGAAAGGAATTCGGAGAAGGAGCAAATTGTTGAAGATGTAGTTTTTGAGATCGAGTTGATCAGGCAAGTGGAGATAAATATCGACTACATCCTGATGCTTGTTCAAAAGCGTCGCGAGGCACGGGGCGATGGAGAGGACCTGGAGATTCGAGCCAACATTTCACGTTCCATCGATGCCAGTCCGAGCCTGCGCAACAAAAAAGACCTGATTGTGGCTTTCGTCGAATCCGTATCTGCATCTGGGGATGTCGATGAGGAGTGGCGGGACTATGTGAGTGCTCGACGCGAGGCTGAGCTTGAAGAAATCATCCAGTCTGAAGGCCTTCGGCAAGAGCAAACTCGCGTGTTTATGGCAGCTGCGTTCCGCGCTGGCCGCATCCCAACCGCTGGCACCGCAATCACGACAGTGCTTCCGGCTGTGTCCCGTTTTTCGCCAGACGGCGGCCATGGAGATAAGAAGCAGCGCGTTCTAGCTAAGCTCAGTACATTCTTCGAGCGCTTCGCTCAGCTAACGGTCCCAGAGGTGGAAGAATAGCGCGCGGTTGTGGTGATGGCGTTGGCGGATATCGGATGGTAGTTTGCGAAAAGCTGAGAGGTTCACTGACGGGCTGGCGGCGTTCAGGGGGTCAGGGCCGCCGAATTCTGAGGCGGGCCTAGCGGGATTCTGCCAATGAAGAGCCCGAAAATACTCTCGCCTTTCAGGAAAGATCGCCCAGCAATCGTCTCCGGATCGTCCTCATGGTGGCGGGCCCGGCTGGGTCATGCAGGCTTGTGGGCAGGAGCGTCGGGTTCTTCTGAGCGCGCTCCTCGGCGGGTGTTCTCTTAAGCACCTTTCTGCATAGGATGGAGGCCTGGTTGGAGGTTCAGGCCGGCGGTTATAGGTGAAGGGGATCTTCTATGAGTTCAGCTAGACGTAGACCCGGCTACGGCGACACGGCTCTTCAGGTGCGGCAGGTGGAATCCGCGCTTCGGGCCGTCTATGTTGAGTCGGGCCTGCTGGATCTCGCTGACCTAGAGGATAAACCGCAGGACGAAAGAGCGCCGCGAGAGATTTCGCGTGCTCTTGCGGCGCAAGCGGTGCGAATGGTTACCGGGTGGGGGGCACGGGATGCCGCTAGCGTCGTGATCGACGGCGACGGCGATCAAGGGATTGACGCGATCGCAGTCGTTGAAGGACCCCACCCTCACGTCTATCTAGTTCAAGCTAAGTGGAGTAAGAACGGAAGGGCCAGTTCCGATCGGTCGGCTGTGATGGAGCTGCTCGCCGGGCTTCGATTAATTGACGATGAGGATTTCGTTCCGTTCAACTTGCGTGGCCGACCCCTTGCTGAGCTTGCAAAGACGGTGATGTCCAGCGGGCCAGTTCCTGTGACGCAGGTTATCGTCCTGATGCGCGCGGAACCAGTGACCGCCGGCTTTCTGGCTGCGATCGAGGGTGGCGAGAACGAATTCAACCGTCATGGCGCAGTGCTGGACAACCGCATCCTTCTTTCTCAAGACGTATGGGCTTCAGTGCGTGAGGACATGGCGCCACAGCCAGTTGATCTGGAAGCAGAAATCTTTCCTTGGTTTCCTGTCTCTGTTCCATATGAGTCGTACCAGGGGGTAGTGCAGGCGGATCAGGTGGCCGATTGGGTAGAGCAAGGATCCAATCTTTTCCATTTGAATATCCGTAATCCTCTCGGTCGTACACCTATCAATAATGAGATGATAGAAACCTTAACTGAGGAGCCAGCAAACTTCTGGTACTTTAATAACGGCGTTACGATCCTCTGTGAGTCGGCTGAGCGGGTGCAGCAGTCGATGCGTTCGCCGCAGTCTCGGCCGCTTCGACTAACCTTGAAGAATGCAAGCGTTGTGAACGGTGCGCAGACCGTAAGGTCTGTGGCTCAAGCTGTCGCGGAAGATGAAGAGGCCGCGTCAGCCCAGGTTGGCGTGCGCATCATTGTGACTGGAAAAGCAACCGATTTCGCCAAGCAGACTACGCAGGCCACTAACCGGCAGAACCGGGTGGAGTCGCGAGACTTCATAGCTTTGGATCCTGTGCAAGCCGCAATTCTAGAGGAGATGCGCGCCGAACTCGGGCTCGACTACAGTGTTCGCCGCGGAGAGTTGGAACCGGAGCCCGACACCGGATGCTCCGTCGTCGAGGCCGCTTGCGCTCTGGCTTGCGCTCACCCTGATAGTCAATATGCTGCGCGTCTCGCGACAACGCTGGATGTGTTGTGGGAACGAGGGACGCAAGGGATTTACGATATCCTTTTCCGGCCGCAGCCGGGAGTATATCTCCTCTGGAACGCTGTGCAGGTTCTTCGAGAGGTGCGGCGAACCCTTCATGACCTCCGTCCTCGTTTCGAGGGCCGTGGAGCCGCACTGATAGACCATGGGGTCTATCTACTTGCGCACCTGACATTCCAGCGACTCGACACAGAGGCTATTGACGAGCCCGACCCTACGCTCGAATGGATTGCTCGGGCAAGAGATCAGGTCGGCGCATTGCTGGAAGACCTGTTGCCTCTGGTTGCTTCGGTCATTGATAACCTCTACTCGGACCGTTCGCAGATTCGGTCAGTTTGCGCGGATGTTGACCGCTGCCGCGAGATCACCCAGAGCATTCTATCCGGAAGCGTTCCGAGTGATGGCGGTGCGCGGAGCAAGTATCGCCGCGTTCCTCCCACTAGGAGAAAGCGCCGACCCAATGCCGTGTCAGTTATTATTGACCGAGGGCTGTTGGAAGAAGGGGCGGCATTGGGATTGGTAATTCTCAATGCGACTGAAGTGTCGGCTATGCAACCCTGGCTGTTGCAGGATTCTCGACGGTCGAAGGCCACATGGGTTCCTCACCGTTCTAGGCCGATCCTGTGGGCGGTCGATGGCCAACAATATTCCCCGTCCGGTCTCATCATAGAGATGTGGGAGCAAGCCGGTTGGGGGAAGCATCCGGTGGCAGTTCAGGGAACGGCACGCTGGGCAGTCGAGTCCGGAGAAACGCTTGCAGAACTAGCGTGGCGTGACTTGCAGGACGAGTGAATAGCCTGGCTTGCTTAAGCCTCGAACTCGAACACCCTGGTTCGGGATGCTTGCGTACCTGTGGCTATGACGGTGTCGTTGGCCCCACCAGGGGCGACTTGAAGTGGCTCCACCTGAGCCCAAGATCCCCACTATGACGGTTTCGTCTGGCCCCAGTTCTCACCAGGCATTACTCGCCGTGAAGATCGGGAAGTGGGGCCGATTCAAGCCGTCTCTGTTGGCTTCAGGTGGGGCCACCGCAAGCCGTCATGGGTGGGGCCAGCGACACCGTCATAGCCATACCTGACGCTCTCTGATCAGGGTGCCAGCCACTGGTGCCTATTCCGGCCGTTGCAGCATTCCTATGCCGAGCTCCATGTCGATAGCGACCGCTACGGTTAGCACTTGGTCGCGCATCTGGCGCGCCTGTGGGTGCCCAGCGCGGATGAGTTCGAGGCATCGGGTGATAGCGGTGTGGGCTGAGCGATGTTCGTTCGCGCCGAAATGAGCCTGGGCTAGCTGGAATTCGATGAGAATCAGATCGCTACTGTCTGGCCCATAGACTTCGATCTCGAGAGCGCGGGCCTTGCTCAGGCAGTCGACAGCTTCGACGAAGCGGTGCTGGGTCTGGTGGAGCAGGCCGAGGTTGAAGTATGCACTGTCGAGGTTGACGCGGTAGGGGTCACCGCCCGTGCGAAGTATCGCGATGGCCGCTTCCAGGTCGACTTGAGCCCGATCAGGATCTCCAGCCTCTAGCGCCATCCGGCCACGCACCTGTAGGAAACCGCCTCGTGCCAATGAGTTGTCGCCTCGTGGTGAAGCCAGCAGCAAGCCCTGGTCGACGAGTACGCGTGCCTCGTCCGAGTGTCCGAGATCAAGAAGCGCATTCACCAGGGCGAGGATGATTTCTGTAGTGTAAACGCCCGGCAGGTTCTCGACGGCGGTGTAGGCGGCTCGCAGATGAGGTAGCGCTTCCTCGAGCCGACCCGATTCACGCAAAATGATCCCGGCTTGCTTATGTAGCGCGGCGAGATGATCACGTTGCTGGCCCTCGTCGACGACATCCGGAGTGAGTGACAGCGCAGCCGTAACCCCGGCAAGAGCCTCCTTGCTGAATCCGAGTCCGCGGTTGATGTCGGCCAGCAGCGACAACCTGAAGATCCGTTCGCGGATATCAAGAACTTGGTCACCATCTGCGAGCGTCACCGCGGCAAAGGCGTCTCGGGCTTCGGGATAGCGCGCCGCATATGCATAGGTTTGCGCTCGGGCAAGCAGGGCCTCGCGGGTCTCAGAACTGCCGGCGGGGTACAACCTGCTCCACGCATCGACCGTGACCAAGGCTTCATCCACCAAGCCGGCCGCACGCTGAGCATTCGCCAGCTGCCGCAGCGCGCCGCTGGATTCGTCGACGGCCAGCGGAATATTTCGGCCGACTTGGACGCAGCGGGTCAGGTAGGCGATGGCGATGCTCAGCTCGCCGTATCGCATCTGCCAGAGGCCGAGCCAGCCGAGCGCCGCGAAGATGATGTATGGGTCAGACTCCGTGTCGACGGCATATTCAACGGCTACGGCGATGTGGGATCCGAAGATGGCTGCTCGATTGGCAGCCAATGCCTCATCTTCGCCGTCGTCTTCGTCTTGGTCCTTGATGGCGCGGGCGCCGTGCAGCAGGAGCACTAGACAAGCCCGCGCCCACGCGGGACGGTCCTGGACGGGAATCTCGTCTCTGACGACTGTCTGAACGAGCGTATGGGCGTGAAGCATCTCGGCGTTGCGGATCACCAGGCTGAACTGGTGTAAGGCTGCGATGGCTTGATCCCGGACCAGGACGTCAGACAAACTCAGGAGAGCAGTTTCCGCGGGGGACGGTCCGTCATCATCAGACCTGACGATCACCTGGTGCTCGAAGATGCTTTCGGGCAAAGGCTCGGGGGCGACGCAGGCCATGACAGTCGCGAGCGGGAACACCCCGGGCTCGCCCTCAACGGCAATCCGGAAGAACTCACGAATTGCGACGGCCGTGGTTATGGGGTGATCCGGTGCCCGCCCGCGCTCCAGCAGTGGCGCAGGTGCCGCCGCCATCCTTTTCAGAAATCCAGAGGCAGAGATGTGCTGAGCGCGGCAGTAGCTTGCTGCCTGCACCAGACCGAGGGGGTGTCCGTCCAGCACTTCGGCAACCTGTCCCAGCGCTTCGAAGCTTTCATCGGCTAGGATTGACCGCAGGTAGTTGACGCTTTCCTCCTGGCCCAGCGGGTCGACTTGTAGGTGGGAGAACGCGTCATCGAGATGGGTTGGCGTCGCGGTGATGATGAAACGTGTGCGTGACCGCCGGGGAATCATTCCTTCCGTCACGGCGGGATCGGTGACGCCATCGATGATCAACAGCAGATGTGGGTCCTCAGGCAGGACAAGTGCCTGTCCCGTCGAAGGACTCCCCGCGATCGCCGCGGAGTCGAGACGTCGAGGAATGCTGGGCAGCAGCTCGCGCAGTCCCTGCGCCAAGGCTGCGCGGGAGTCAGCCGGCACCACTCGAGCGAAGACCACCTCACCGCGCTCCGTCGCGTACTGGCGGGCGAGAGCAGATTTTCCGATTCCCGGCATCCCCGTCAGTACGACTGGCGTCACCTCCTGATCGGAACCGAGAGACAGAAAGCGGTCAAGCAGGTCCATCTCTGGCGCCCGGCCCACGAACAGCGGGTCGGGTTTCGGTGCGAGAGCGAGTGAAACGGCTGTTCCGATCTCCGTGACCAGTCGTCGCAGATCCTTGATCGCCACGTAATGCCGATCGAGGCTTGGCCCGGTGCGGGATGCGACGTCGTGCATGAGACCCGCCAGCCGCTGGATTCGAGCTGCGGCGGCATCGGGGCGCTGCGTCGACGCAGCGGCCATCCTGCGGACAATCGCCTGGTACGCGTCTTCCGCGCGCATCGGATCCAGGCCGAGTTCGGCCATCACCGTCTGCAGATCCCTGATCGCGACTGCATCGATGGTGGTCCGATCAGGCAGCGGTTCCCTGCGAAGCCGCAAGTCATCAAGGAAGCGACCGGCCTCGTCTACGTCGATAGCGAGATCGTGGGCTAGCTTTTCCGAAGCCTCGCGGCTGGCCCGCGGATTGATCTCGTCGATGACATATGGCTTTGCGGTACGGCTGAACCCGTGGTTCGACTCGAACACGTACGTGCCCGACTCGCCCATCGCCTTCCACACGTCGTGCAGGTCGCGGAACACGTTTTCGTTCTTGAGGGCCGCGTAACTCCAGTCGTCCTGGCCCGGCTCACGGTGCTTTACCGAGACCAGTTCCTTGCGACCGTCACCGGTCAGCAGGACGTAATCCGTGGCCCACTCCAGCACGACACCGATGACCGGGGACGAGCCTGTGAGGTTCTGAATACATCGCAGAGCGACACATTTGTCCTGGTACTCGAATCGGGCGCGGGTCGGTGGCGCGGTGTTACGAGCATCGCGGAATAGATCGGCGCCTGGCGCGGATATCTCCCTCACAGAGGCATGATAGGTAACCTGGCGGCAGTCGGATCCCGCAGACAGGCCGAGGTGGACAGTTCGCGTGCCCAAGAGCAGGAAACGCCCCGTAAAGCGGCGACGATCCTCGTCATCACCAACGGTCCGGACGTCTGCCGAGCAAAGCCATGCCGGGCCGGCACCGAGAATGACCGAGGGGATGGATACGGGGGACCATGTCCGGCGGGCACTCGCAGACACCGCTGCGCACGGCAGCCTCCTATTGGCGCGCGATCCAACGATGGCGACCCTTACCCACACTCGCTCGGTGACTCGCGACACGGGCGAGTCCGAAGCCGGCGGCGGCCTGCCGGTGGTTTTGGTCGAGGTGGTCAACTTCAGGGCCCTACAGTCCGAGGGCCAGCTCTATCCGCTCACTATGGCGCTCGCTGGCAAGCTGGGCCTTGCCCAGGCACAGGCGGGCATGACTCCGTCCAGCGCCGTCAACTGGACGTTCCGCGACGGACCACGCTGCGAACTCCGGGATCCAACTGGGGCCGTACTGGCCCGCTTCCGGCATGCGATCGACCCACGTTGGCAGGCCGCAGCGCGAGTATCTGGAACGGTCCTTGTGTTGTACGGCGGTGCGCTCGGGGTGCGGCCCCCCGATGGATTAGCGGCCGCCTCGTATGACGATCGAACGCGTAACCAAGAGCTACACGCCTCGCTCGCGGCTGGAGAGGTGCTGGCCGGAGTCGTCACCTACCTCCAAGAATAGCTAGCAGCTGGTAGTAGACGGGTGAGTCCGGTAGCTGCAACGCGAAATCGCTCTGATCTCAGCGCCGCAGCGAACAACACGTTGGCGCGATGATCTCTGCCCGAACCCAGGACGGGGACGTACTCGCCGAGGTGCGGGTGCCATAACCGAAGGCGTGCGCTCCGGCCGCGGTTGCCCAATGGGTACCGCGCGTACGGGTTCGACGCGTGCCGGGATCTGCTCGACGCGCTGACCGTGATCCCGGCACTGCTACTGCGGTCTCCTCTGCGGGCATGGCGGCCGGGCGGGGACGCGGGTCCTTGCGTTGCCCGTCCCGGCAGGATCAGTATCCAATGCAGCGCTGGGCGCAGAGCCCGGCGACGTAATCCTCGACCTCGGGCCGCCATTCGAACCATTCATGGCCCAGGTCGAGGTGCCTGAAGCGGTTCTGCTCGGTGGTTTCGAGGGCGCGCCGGGCTGCTGCGTCCGGCTGGTAGATGACGTGCCGCACGACCATGTAGGCGGGGTTCCCGTTCCGGAAGGCCGGCAGCCGGGTGTTCGGATCCCCACTCTGACCGATCTTGAAGTGTTCGGGGTCGCCGTTCGGTGGCCGCCGTGGCGGATAGGCGTAGACAAAGTAGACCCCGGGAATGTTGTGTGGGTCGTACGGTGGGTAGTCGGGGTCGGTCATCACCTCTTTGGGGTTGCCCCGATGCCAGTCGATGAGCCGTGCGATCTGCTCCTGGTCCTTTCCGACCGACCTCATCCCCGCGGCCCGCGCAGCATGTGGATGCGGGCCTGGTGGTGATCGCTGTCAGAGCCGGCGTGCGGGCCGACCGCGGAGGTGGTCCAGGAGCACGGTCCGGCAGTGCCGGGGGCCGCGGATGCGGAGGAGGACGTCATGACTGATTGTTGTAGCGCACGGGCGCATCTTCGTATGTCCCCGGTGTGCGGGTGACCGGAACTCCTCAACTTGACGGAGCTTCTGACCCACAGTGCCACGGGCACCATTCGTGGTTGGCGCATATCGGTACTGACGCGGACGCCCGCGCCACACGTCGCCATCGGCAACCACATGGGCGGCCCCGGGGGCGGCGACGGCCCCGGGCCCACAGCCGTGAACACCGCGATCTGACGGGAACCTTGCGAGCCTGTATGCGGCACCGGGCCGAATCAGCCCGGTGCCGCATACGCGAGAACTGACGACATCACAAGCAATACGTAGGGGGCGTGGAAACCGTGCGTCACTACATCCCGGTTCGCGAACGTCCGTTTGGCTGTCAGCCGCCGTTCTGGAGAACGATCCGCTGACCCTGGCTGATCGCCGTCGCCCACTGCGTGAGGTGAGGTTCCGGGATCGGATTACCCCCGTCGGCCGTCCAGTGGCGGGTGAGGAGCGGCCTCACCTCATCGACCGGACGGCCGGAGCATTCCTCGAAGACCTTGTCCATAACTGGCTGCATCCGGGTGTTGAACCGATCCACAGCCTGACGGCCGATCTTTTCCAGCGAGCCCGGCTTAAAAGTGATCTTGGCTCGCGCCGTAGCGCCTCCCCGTGAGTAGCATTCGTGCTGTTAGATCAGCGTATGCGCGGTCTTCCGGACCGCCATTACGCGATCGAGTGATCGGCGTTGCCCGCCGGTCCGTAAGGTGCCGTAAGATCCACTAGGAGCACGAGAGCGACCCGGCCCCAGGTGTGGGCGTCCGGGCCT
>NZ_BOMG01000103.1 GCF_016862075.1 Actinoplanes couchii
TACGCAACAACCAGAAACAGACAAAGTGGAGCAACGGGAGAACACTGAAACCAAGGACGGCATAGCCAAAAGCCCGACCGTGTCGCACCCTTTGACCGATCAACTTCGGCTGCAGCACGAATCTGACTGGTCAGGGCTGTCATACGGTCACCCAGATCGGCTGACAGCGGCTGCCGGCGAATCGGGATCACGGTTGCGGGTGCTCCACATCCGATACCAGGCGAGCCGCGATCTCGTCGATCCGCGCTACGGGTGAGCTGGTGAGCAGGTCCCGAAGCTGTTCATATCGCTGCACATCAGGTTTCGCTGCGCGGCCGGTGATGACACTCGCCTCGAGGTCGACCAACTCCCGGCGTAACCTCACCGCCCGCTCGGAGTACGGGGTGTCGAGGCCGAACAGTTCCGACATGACGGCGTCGTCGCCGCTACCGTAGACGATTCGCTCGTACAGATCCTGCTCGACGATCTGAGGCGGCATGTTCTCGTCAGGGCCGGGCAGACGGATCAGGCCTCGTTCATCCGCGGCTTGGCAGATGTAAGGGCTATGAGTGGTGACAATGAATTGAGTCCGCGTAAAATGCTGCTTCAACCAGCCGCCGATACGTTTCTGCCACGATACGTGAAGGTGTGCGTCAACCTCGTCGATGATGACCACACCGGGTGCGATGACTGTAGTGACCCCGTCCGTCTGGACGACGTCAAGGTTGCCGTATGCCTCGTAGACCTGCTTCAGCACGTCAACGACCAGTGCGGCGACAGTGCGGTAGCCGTCACTCATCTCCCGAAGCGGGAATCGGTGCTCGTCTCGTTCTACCCACAACCCATCGGAATCGACATCCTGGATCGCGTATCCGTCAGGAAGAAGGCCGTCACCGAGAACGGCGAGCGCGGCAGCCTTGAGTTGATCGGCGCCGGCACGTCTTTCCAAGGACCGCAGATGTTGCTCGATGAGCCAGCTCACTCCTTCGGCGAGTGAGGCGTCCTCGTGGAAAAGGCTGGCCATGCGAGCGGCTGGACCGCGACTGAGCATCAGGCGCTGGGCATCGCCGGATCCACCGGCAAGGCGCCGAAACGGGCCGTAGCCCGCGCAGAACCAGCCGACCGGATTGTCGTACCACGGCCCTCGCCGCGGTGCGGTCTTCCCGCCGCGGCGGAGAGTGTATTCGGCAATCGCGGGTTGCCGGACGTCGTGTGGACCGAAGAGATCATCACCGGGAAGATCCCAGCTCATGCCCGCCCAGAAAGGCCCGTGAGGTGGACGTCCGCCAGCTCCGAAGCGGTCGACATCCGCGTCGTAGCTGAGCTGCACCGCAGCGATTGCCCCATTTTCCCGACGGACACCCAACTCGCGAAGTCGGAGACCAGGTTCCGTGCTACACCAGGGCCGCCGATGGCCAGAGCGACAGCACGCAGAAGCGAGGTCTTCCCGGAGCCGTTACGGCCGGCGAGAACGGTCCATCCGGCGAAGGAACCATCAGGGCGAGTGAGATCGAGGGAGACGTTCCGAGCCCCGTGGAAGCCACGTACGTTCTCCAGCCGGATCTCTTTGACATACACCTGGTATCTCCTCGCCTGCCGCCGGGCTCCGCGCCTGAAGATCGCGACCCGATCGCTGCCAGCGTATCGAGGCCGGCGGCGCCGCTTGCGTACCGCGTCCTCTTGTCGTCCGGCGGCGCTCGGGGGAATACGCCCGTATTCGCGTCGACGTGGGGCGGAGCAGGGTCATTCCGACGACGGGGTGACTCCCGCGATGATCTGGGCGACGCGAGCCGGGTCGGCCAGATGCGGGAAGTGGCCGCCCGCTACGACCGTGACCTCGGCCCGCGGCGCCCAGGTCCGTAACCAGGCGATCTGCTTCTCCGACGGCGGACGGCCGCTCACCCAGTGGTAGCCGATACCGTCGGCGGTGAGTGCCGTGAGCCGGGCGGCGTTGTCGGCCTCGATGTCCGCGGCCGGCCGCTGCAGAATCTCGTCCCAGTAGCCGAGCAGCAGTTCCGGGCGCGGATCGGTGGCGGTGTCGACCAGGGTGCGGGCGTGCTCCGGCAACGTGTCGAGGCCCATCCCGGCCAGCATCCGGTCCCAGACGGTGCGCCAGTGCGGGCCGCGCAGGACCGGCTCGGCCGCCCGGACCGCGTCGCCGAACGGGCCGATCGTCAGCACCTGATCCAGGTTCACCACGCGGGAGGCCGGGTGGACGGCCGCGTACCCGGTCGCGATCACCGCGCCCAGCGAGTGCCCGGCCACCACCGGATCCACCAGGCCGGCCGTCTCCACCAGGGTGTGCAGGTGGTCGATGACGTCCGCGAGCGGGTACGCCGGCCAGTGCGGCGCGCTGCCGTGGCCGGGCAGGTCAGGGGCGAGCACCCGATGGCCCGGCGCCAGCGCGTCGCGCACCGGGCCCCAGGTGCGGTGGTCGTAGGTCAGGCCGTGCAGCAGGAGAATGTCGGTCACATACCGGAATGCGTTCCCTCCGGTGGAACGAATCGTTCGTCGGGCCGGTCACACCCGCCAGCGGGCCGGACCGCCCGGTGCCGGCTGGTATCGCAGGACCGCGCCGGTGCGCAGTGACGCACGCAGGTGCAGCGCCACGATCGGAGCGGCGGTGTCCAGGCGTCCGAGCACCGTGCTCAGGGCCCGGGTGGCGTTGACCCGGGCCCGTTCGGCTTCCGCGCCGTGCCGCCGGGGCCGGCCCGCGCCACCGGCCGCGGCCCGCAACTGGGCGACGAGCGCGCTCCGCTCCCGGGTCACCGTGCCGGCCACGGTCACGTCACCGGTGCGGTCGGCCTCGTCCAGACGCGCGTCCAGCTCGGACAACCGGCGGCGGTAGGTGTCCCGCGCGGTGGAGTCCAGCAGCGGTTCGGCGGGTGCGGTCCGTAGTCCGGCGCCTCCGGCGACCAGGTCCAGGGCGGCGATCTCCCGGCCCGGCGCGGCCAGCAGCGTACGCAGGAAGTGCAGGCCCCGGACGTCGCGCAGGCGTACGGTCGTGTCACCGGTCTCCAGCGTCCAGTCGTCGCCGGCGCCGGCGCGCAGCAGCCGCCACTCGTCCCCGCCGGGCTCGCCGATCGTGATGCCCAGCCGCCCGGCGAGCGACCGGGCACGTTCGGTGTCCCCGGGACGGCCGCGGGCGGCGAGAGTGGCGGCGAGCCAGGCGAGAGTGCCCAGCCGTTCCTCCTGCGCCACCGCCCGGTCGAAGTGGCCGAGGGCCTCGTCCCGTCGGCCGAGCCGGTGCGCGAGGCGACCGAGCAGGGCGTCGACGGTGCCGGTGACGGTGCTCGCGAAACCCCCGACCACCAGCCGTCCCCGGTACGGGACCAGGGCCGCGTACAGCAGATGGGCCGTTTGTTCCGTGCCGCCGTGCGCGGCGACCACCGCGAGATCGGCGACCGCGCCCAGCCAGCGCGGACCGGTCCCGGCGAGCACCGCGGGCAGCACCCGGTCCAGTTCCAGCAGCGCCTCGTCGTCGCGGCCCGCCGCCAGCAGCACCCGGGCCACGGTGGCGCCGAAGAACTGGCCGGGCACGGTGCGGGCCATCTCCCGCAGCGGCTCGATCGGCGGGCCGGGCTGCCCGCGCAGCAACGCGAGCTGGCCCCGCAGGCCGGCGGTCAACCGGTTCGTGTCGGAGATCCCCGCGCGATGCCCGGCCTCCTCGGCCTGGTCGGTCAGCGAGTCGGCCGCCGCCAGACGGCCCCGGGCCGCCTCGAACACGGCCTGCCGGGACAACACGATCACCTTCGCCGGTACGTCGCCGAGCAGCTCACCGGCACGGCCGTAGGTGACCAGTGCGGTCTCCGCCGCTTCCAGGTCACCCAGCTCGGTCAGTGCGGTGAACCGCCACAGCATGCCGCTCAGCTCGGTCTCCGGATCCCCGGCCCGGCAGGCCAGGCCGATGATCTCGGCGGCCGTGTCCAGCCGGTCGGTGGCCCCCGCCGGATCCCAGAGCGCGTGCAGCCGGCCGTCGAGTGCCCGGGCCAGGGCCCGGCCGTCACCGTCGGCGCGGGCCAGGGCCACCGCCTCGTCCACCAGGGTGCGGCGGCGCTCGACGGCGGCCGGGTCGCCGAGCAGTTCGCGGGCCAGCCGGATGAGCACGCGGGCGCGGACGGCGACCGGAAGGGATCGCTCGGCCGCCGTCTCCAGCAACCGGACCAGCGCCACGTCCGGGATGAGGAAACCGGAGCGGGACGGCACGCTCAACGCCAGCTCCGCCACCGGATCACCGGCACCGGGCACGAACTCTCCGGCCAACCGCAGCGCCGGCCCGCGACGGCCACCGGTGACCAGCCAGATCGCGTGCACCAGATCCCGGTCGTGGCCGGGCAGGAGCACACTCAGCTCGGCCACGGAGAGCGGCTCGTCGATCCTCACCCACCCCAGCGTAGGTCCGCCTTCTCCGGTCCCGATACCGGGCTCAGGGCACCCCGGCGCTGACGGCTCAGAGCACCCCGGCGCTGACGGTGAGCGCGGCGGCCGCGGCGAACTGCGGGATGGTGGCCAGAGTCCCCGCGGCGGCTCCCGGAACCGATCCGGTGAGGGCCGTCGCGGTCAACCGCGGCAGGACGACGCCCATTGCGGCGCCGCAGACGACGAGCAGCCCACCGGGATACCCGGCGGCCACGGTCAGGATCAGCGCCGGTACGGCCACCGCGGCGAGCACCACCGGCCGGCGCAGCACGGAGAAGAGCGCGAAGGCGGCACCGTACCCGACCGGGACCAGCGGGTGCACGTCCGGGCGCAGTGCGGTCAACAGCAACAGGACGGCCTGGCACGCGTACGCCACACCCGTGCCCGACGCCGCCAGCACGGCCGCACGTCCGGCGAACACCGCCCGGCCGCGCCGTCGATACGCCCACCCGAGCGGCGCCACCGCCACCGTGCCCAGCAGGATCCAGGCCGGGCCGCCGGTCAGCCGCACGACGACGAGCGGCCCCAGCACCGACAGCGGCACCAGGATCCCCAGCACCAGCCCGGCCACGTCGCCGCGCCCACCCGCGGCGGGCGGAAACCGGCCGGGCCGCACTAGCATGACCACCGTCGCGGCGGCCTGGATCACGAACAGGACCCGCCACGAGCCGCCCGACACCACGGCGGCCAGCTGACCCGTCACGCTCGCGGCACCGAGCACCGCCGCGAGCCGGTGGTACGCCGCCGGCCCGGCGATCGCGGTCAGCGCGAACGCCTGCGGCACCATCGCCGCCGCCGCGAGCCCCTGCAGGGCCCGGCCGCCGACGAGAACCGCCGGGCCCGGTGCGAGCGCGCAGACCACACAGCCCACCAGGTATCCGGCGGCGCCGGCCCGGAACAGCCGGCGGGTGCCGTACCGGTCGCCGAGCACGCCGCCGGTCACGAGACCGGCGGCGTACGTGGTGGAGAAGGCGGCCAGCACCAGCGCCGCGCCCGTGCCACATCTGTGGCGCGACCGTGCTGACGGCGAAGAAGTCGAACACCGCCAGGAACGGCGCGAGCAACACCATCGGTCAGTCCAGCACTGCCAGCGCGTCGACCTCGACCAGCACACCCGGCGGCAGCTGCATGTAGACGGTCGTCCGAGCCGGGTACGGGGTGCCGGCCAGCTCGGCGTAGGCCTCGTTCATCTCGATCAGATGACCGGGATGGGTGAGGTAGACGCGCAGCATCACCACGTCCGTGAGACTCGCGCCACCGGCGGCCAGGACCGCGAGGACGTTGCGCAGCGCACGCGTGGTCTGTTCGGTGACGGTATTCCCGCTGATCTGCCCGGTCACCGGATCGAACGGCAGCTGACCCGACACCTGCAGGATGTTGCCCTTGCGGATGCCCTGCGACAGTGGCGCCGCCGGGACCGGGGCCGCGGTGGTGAACACGGGTGTGCGCCGCCGCCACGCCCGGCGTTCGGGTCCGCGCGGGTCGTCGGCCGGCTGCCAGGTGCGGCCGATCCGCATCGTCGTCCGGCGGTCCGTGTCGTACGCCGGCCAGCCGGGATCCCCGGTCCGGGCGAAACGGATCCAGGCGTCGTGCATCGGCCCCGGGCCGAAGACGTGCGGCAGCTCGATCGTGTGGGTCGCGCCGAGCCGCGGGGCACGCCGGCCGAACTCGTACAGGAAGGTCGCCGTCCGGGTCTGCCGGGCGTGTGCCCCCGCCAGTGCCCAGGTGCCCGCGCCGAAGAGGCCGTCACCGAGGATCGCCGAGCGCAGTTCCGCCTCGGTCGCCTCCGGGCGGTGTGCCCGGTACGCCGCGACCAGGCGTTCCGGCTCCCGATGGGCGGCGGCCGCCGTGTCTAGCACGTCGGCGCTGGTGGAGCTGTCGTACCTGCCGACCGGGATCAGGTAGAGGTTGCCCTCCTCGGTGTTGGTGCCGGCGAGCAGATCCACGTCGACGGCGAGCGTGTCCGCCGGTTGTGCCGCCAGCACCAGGCTGAACGGGCTGAGCCCGAGCAGCGGATCGGTGTCGGCCGCCGTGCGCAGATCGATCCCGGCCAGCCCGGCGGCGGCCTCGACCAGCTGCTCGTCGGGGATCGCCGCGAACGCCGCCACGGTCGCCTCGATGCCCAGTTTCGCGGCCGCGGCCGCGGTGACCCGGGCCCCCTGTTCCGGGCTGAACGCGCCCAGCCCGGAACCGCTCTGCACGATCGCCCGGTGGAACAGTCCGGCCGCCTGCGGGGTGGCGAGCACACCGCCGACGACGGTGGCTCCGGCGGACTGCCCGAAAAGGGTCACGTTCTCCGGGTCGCCGCCGAAGGCGGCGATGTTCTCCCGCACCCAGCGCAACGCGGCCACCACGTCGAGCAGCCCCCGGTTGGCGGGAGCACCCGGGAGGTCCAGGAAACCGGCGATCCCGAGGCGGTAGTTGACGGTGACCAGCACGACGCCGTCGTGGGCGAACTGCGTGCCGTCGTAGGCGGACGCCCGGTTGGAGCCGGCGACGAACCCGCCGCCGTGCACGAACACCATCACCGGCGCGCCGTGACCGGCCGTGTCGGGTGTCCAGACGTTGACGGTCAGGTAGTCCTCGCCCCGGTGCCAGCCGTCGCCGAAGTAGTGCGACATGTCGACGTCACCGAGCCGGCGCTCGGCCTGCGGCGCGTTCGGCCCGAACGCGGTGGCGTCGCGTACCCCGTCCCAGGGTTCGTGGGGTTCCGGCGCCGCGAAGCGGGTGGCGCCGGTGGGCGCGGCGGCGTACGGGATGTTCAGGAAGGCCGCCCCGTACCCGCGGACGTCGCCCTGTGCGGTGGTGACGATGCTCATCGGAACGCCGCCCAGTCCTTGATGCCGAACCGGTCGCCGTCGCGGGTGACCTCCAGCGCGCCCGCGCCGGGGAAGTGGGCCGGCACGACCAGCGCGTTGTGGTCGGCGGCCCAGCCCAGCAGGCGGCGGCGGGTGGCGGCAGCGGCGGCCGGGTCCTCGCAGAAACAGCTGTTGGCATCCGGTTCCAGGACCTGCACCGGGCTGTGCATGAGGTCGCCGACGAACAGCGCCCGGTCGGTGCCGGACGTCAGGGTCAGCACGCTCGACCCCGGGGTGTGCCCCGGCGCCGCCTCCAGCAGCAGGTTGCCGTCGATGCGGTGCACACCTTCCCAGAGCAAGGTCTGACCCGCCTGGTGTACGGGTACCACGCTGTCCTCGAACACGTTCTGGTTACCGCGCCCCAGCACCGTGGGACTGTCGTTCGCCGGGTTCCAGAAGTCGAAGTCGGCCCGCGGCATCAGGTAGGTGGCGTTCGGGAACGTCGGCACCCACTCGCGGTCGTGCAGGTGGGTGTTCCAGCCGACGTGGTCGATGTGCAGGTGGGTGTTGACGACGATGTCGACGTCCTCCGGGCGGACCCCGGCGCGGGCCAGGTTGCCGAGGAAGTCCGTCTCGCGGTGGGACCACACCGGGGCGTACGGCCGCTCCTTGTGGTTACCCACCCCGGTGTCGATCAGGATCGTCCGGCCCTCGCTGCGCAGCAGCCAGGTCTGGATCGCCGAGTTGACGATGTTCGTGGCCGGGTCGAGGAAGGTCGGCTGCAACCATCCGGCGTTGTCGGCCCAGACCCGTGCCGAGTTGTCGGGAAGGAACACGTCAGGTGTCATCTCGACCGTGCCGTAGTACTCCCAGACCCGGGTGATCGACACGTCACCCAGCTGAATGGTGTTGATGTCCGTCATGCCGTCGATCCTGGGAAAAGCCGGCCGTCCCATCCAGACCCGCTGTTTCCTACCCCTGTCAGGTGCAGGCAGCGGACCGGGCGTCCCGCGCATACTTGCCGTCATGGAAGCGCGTTCGCCGCTCGGCGAGTTCCTGCAGGCCAAGCGGGCGCGAGTCAGCCCCGACGACGTCGGGCTGCCCCGGTACGGCGAGCGCCGCCGGGTGCCCGGCCTGCGCCGTGAGGAACTCGCCATGCTCGCCGGAGTCAGCGCCGGCTACTACACCCGCCTGGAGCAGGGACAGTCGCTCAACGCCTCGGCCGAGGTCCTCGACGCGATCGCCGGGGCCATGCAGCTCACCGCCGCCGAACGCGAGCACCTGCACGTCCTGTCCGCGACCGTGCCCCGCCGGGTACACCCCGCGACCCCGCCGCGGGAACACGCCGACACCGGGCTCCGCACCCTGCTGGCCACGATGACCGAGGTGCCGGCGCTGGTCACCGGCCGGCGCAACGACGTGCTCGCCTGGAACCGGGCCGGGCACGCGCTGTTCGCCGGGCACCTCGCCTTCACCGCCCCGGACGACCCGGGCACCCGCCCCAACATGTCACGGATGGTCTTCCTCGACGCGCACACCCGCGCCCTCTACCGGAACTGGCCGGTCAAGGCCCGCGCCGTCGTCGGCAACCTGCGGATGACGACCGGCCGCAATCCCGGCGACACCGCCCTGGCCGCCCTGGTCGGGGAACTGGCCATCGAGAGCGCCGATTTCGCCCGGATGTGGGCCGAACACCTGGTCGACCCGTGCGGCCGGGACACCTACACCCTCAGCCACCCGATCGTCGGCGATCTCACCGTCACCCAGCAGACCTTGACCGTGCCCCAGGAGCACCAGCAGTCCCTGATCACCGTCACCGCCGAGCCCGGTTCACCCTCCGCCGCCGCCCTGGCCGTGCTCTACCTCTACCTGGCGTAGCGCTCACTGGGCCAGGACGCCACCGTCGACGAAGAGGTCGTGGGCATTCATCGCGCCGTTGTCCAGCAGGAAGTCGACGGCGTCCGCGACCTCGTCCATGGTGATGAGCCGGCCGATCGGGGTGCGGGCCGTCATGTGGCCGAGGTCGGCGCCCGCCCAGCGAGGGCTGTCCCCCACCAGGGCCGGGTGCAGGGCGTTGATCCGGTGCGGGGCGAGCTCCAGGGCCAGGGTCTTGATCAGGCCGGTGATCGCGCTGTTGAACGTGGTGATGACGGTGGAACCCGGGTAGGGGCGCTCCTTGGCCAGCCCGCCGAAGACCACCACCGAGGCGGACGGGCCGAACCGGTCCCGCAGCACCCGGATCGCCTCGGTGTAGCCGACAAGTTTGGTGGTCACCGCGATCACGGCCTCGTCGATGTCGAAATCTGTCAGCGTGCTGGGCTTCTGGAAGGCAGCGGTGATCACCAGGCGGTCGACCCGCTCGACGGTCCGCAGCGACTCGGCGATGGTGTGCGGCCGGGCGAGGTCGACGGCGATGCCGGTGACGGTCGGGCCCATCTCCCGGGCGACCTCGCCGGCTTTGGCAGCGTCGCGGCCGGCGATGACCACCGTGTCGCCGCGGCCGGCGTGCCGACCGGCGACGAAGCGGCCCAGGCCGGCGGTCCCGCCGATGACGACTGACGTGCTCATGATGTCTCCTCCACTTATTGACCACGTGGTCATCACGACTGTAACCGCCTTAATGACCACGTGGTAATTTAGGGGGGTGAGCCGCCGACCACACCGCCGCGACCCTGAGGGACACCGCCTCGCCATCCTCGACGCAGCCCGGGAGAGCTTCGGCGAGAAAGGCTTCGCCGGTGCCACGGTGCGCGACATCGCCGGCCGGGCCGGGGTGACACACGGGCTGGTGCTCCGGCAGTTCGGCACCAAGGAGCAGCTGTTCCTGGCCGCGGTGCCGGGCCATCGGGAGCTGGACCGGACGATCCCCGGCGACCGCGAGACGCTGCCGGAGCGGGTGGCGGCCGCGTTCGTCGAGCGGATGGAACGCAACGCCGCCGGCGATCCGCTGGTCGTGCTGCTGCGCAGCATCGCCGCGGACCAGAGCGTGACGGCCGGCCTGCTGGAGGCGATGGCCACCAACAGCCTGGAGGCGTACAGCCAGGTCCTGGGCGACACGGTCCCCGACGTCCCGGCCCGCGTGGCGATGCTCGGCGCCCAACTGATCGGCATCACCGTGGTCCGCTACATCGCCCCCACCGGCCCACTGGCCCGCATGCCGGCCGACGAGCTGACCCACCACCTGACCCGCGTCCTACGCCAGATCCTGCTGGCCGACTGACGGCGCCCCGCCCACACGCCGCCACGCCGGAATCAGACTCGCGAGTCGTTCCGACTGCTCGTACTGGGATCGCAGGTCGAGCGCCCCGAGACGGACGACGAGGTGACGGGCCCCGGCGTCGATGTACCGGCCGACGGCCGCCCGGACATGATCGAGCGATCCGGCGACAACCGCCTGGACCTTCCGGAACTCGGCGAGCGGCATGCCGTACGTGGCACAGACGTATCGCTCCATGCCCTCGAAGGCGCTGTCCTCGTCGTCGTCGATCAGCACGGTCAGGAAGAGCGCGGGTGTGATCGCGTCAGCCGCGCGACCGGCATCGGCCGCGGCCTTTCCGATCGCGAGCAGACCCGCGGCGTAATCGGCCGGGTCGGGCGGGTAGGGCAGCCATCCGTCGTACCGTCGCCCGGTACGGGCCAGTGCGGCAGGCGTGGCGCCCCCGAGCCAGATCGGCGGGCCCCCGGCACGGAACGGGCGGGTCGCGGGCGGCATGTCGTCGTACCGGAAGAACTCGCCGTGGAAGTTGGCAGCGCCGGCCCACAGCTCGCGCCACAGTGCGACGGTCTCGTCCAACCGGGCGAAGCGCCGCGGCCACGGGACCTCGGACAGGGTGTAGAACGGCCGCCCGAACCGGCCGGGAAAGCCGGCGCCGACCGCCACCGCCAACCGCCCGCCGCTGAGCAGGTCGATCGACGCCAGCGACTGCGCCGTCTGCACCGGGCGGCGCAGGAACGGGAGCAGCGCACCGGTGCCCAGGGTCGCGGTGGAGGTGCTCGCGGCCAGGGCGGCCAGCATCGTCAGCGCCTCGATCCGAGGGCTGATCAGGGAGTCGTTGACGAACAACGAGGAGAAGCCGAGCCGTTCCGCCGTCTGACCGAAGGTGATCAGGTCACGCGGGTCGTCGCCGGGGCCCCACTGGGCCTTGCCGGTGGGAAGAAGTACACCGATGTCCACGGCGACGATGCTCGCCACCGGGCGACACCGGCCGCAATTCCCTGCCGGGAATGGCCCGGAGACACGGGTGCCGCTACAAACAAGCCCATGGATTTCTCCCGGGTGCTGCGCGAACGGCGCATCGAGCGGCGCATCAGCCAACTGGAGATGGCCTCGCGGGCCGGCACCACGCAGCGGCATCTGAGCTTCATCGAGTCGGGCCGGTCCGTTCCGGGCCGTGGCATGGTCCTGCGCCTGGCCGAGACGCTGAACCTGTCGCTGCGTGAGCGCAACGAGTGGCTACTGGCCGCCGGGTACGCGCCGGCGTATCCGCAGACACCGCTGGACGATGCGGCCCTGGCGCCGGTACGCGCCGCGCTCGGCCATGTTCTCGACGGGCACCGGCCGTACCCGGCCCTGATCGTCGACCGGACCGGTGCCATGATCGGGGCGAACGACGCTTTCGACGTGATCACGCAAGGCGCCTCGGCCGATCTGATCGGTCCCGGCCGGAACATGTACCGCCTGGCACTGCACCCGGACGGGATCGCGCCGCGCATTCGCAATCTCGCCGAATGGGGCCGGCACATCCTGGGCCGCCTCGACCGTGCGGAGGAGCTTCGCGACGAGTTGCGGGGATACGTCCCCGAGCTGGAACCGTCGTCCGGGCGGTTGGGGTTCGCGGTACCGCTGCACCTGGACTCGACGTTCGGGCGGCTACGGCTGATGACGACCGTGATGACGTTCGCTACCGCTACGGACATCACGCTCACCGAGCTGAAGCTCGAGGCTTTTCTGCCGGCCGACTCCTTCACTGCGGAGGCGCTGCACGTCGCTGCGGCAGGCTGAGCCCTTCTTTTGATCCGTACGGCTAAAAGTTTGATCCTGGGCATCGAAAGATATGGACGCTTCGATGGAAGTGGTTCAGGATGTTCACAGTCGTGAATCACCTCCGTAACGGGAGCGCAGATGAGACGTGTGTCCAGGTTCGCCCTGCTGATAGCCGCCACCGTCGTCGCCGGGACGCCGACGCCGGCCTCCGCCGCCGAGGATCCGCCCGAGCAGGAACCGGGGGTGACACTCCGGACGTACGACATCGGGGTTCCGCTCAGCCGGGTCTGTGAGCTCAAACCCGGCCAGACCCCCAACGTCGACAAACTGATGTCGGCCATCGACTGGTCCACCGAGGAACAGTTCGGCCTGCAGGACAACTTCGTCACGCACGCGCTCGCCAACCTGAACGCCCCGGCGGCCGGTGCCTACCGGTTCCGGCTGACCAGTGACGACGGGTCGAAACTGTGGATCGGCGACAAGCTGGTCATCGACCACGACGGGCTGCACGGCGCCGAGCCCAAGGAGGGCACGATCGACCTGACGGCGGGCCTGCACCCGCTGCGTGTCGAGCACTTCGAAGCCGGTGGCGGCCAGGAGCTGCGGCTGGCCTGGCGGGCCCCGGGCGCCGACGACTTCACGATCGTTCCGGCCGGTGCGCTGACCACCGACAAGGGTGTGGTCCGGGTGACCGCGCCGGGGCGCAAGGAGTGCGTCTCCGGCACCGACACCCCGGGTGACGGGCTGCCGCTGACCGCGGTGAACCCCGGGTACACCCTCACCGACCTGCGCCCGCCGGGCTTCGAGCCGCAGGTCACCGGCATCGCGTGGCGGCCGGACAAGAAGATGGTGATCACCACGTGGGGCGGCTCGGACGAGGTGGACGGCAAGGTCTTCCTGGTCGAGAACGTGACCGGGCAGACCGGTCCGGCCCGGGTGACGTACAAGGAGATCGCCTCGGGTTTGAAGGAACCGATGGGCGTGGCCGTGGTCGACGGCATGGTCTACGTGTCGCAGAAACACGAGCTGACCGAGCTGAAGGACACCAACGGCGATCAGGTGCTGGACACCCGGCGCACGGTGGCGGTCTGGCCGTTCGGTGGAAACTTTCACGAGTTCGCGTTCGGGTTGCTCTACAAGGGCGGCAACTTCTACCTGAACCTGTCGGTGTCGATCAATCTGGGCGGGGCGACCACCGACCCGCAGCCGGCTCCCGGGCGTGGCACGCACATCGTGGTCAACCGCAAGAGCGGCGAGGTCACCACGGTCGCGGGCGGTCTGCGCACCCCGAACGGCATCGGCTGGGGCCCCGGCGACTCGATCTACGTGACCGACAACCAGGGTGGCTGGCTGCCCTCGTCGAAGCTGATCAAGATCAAGGACAAGGGCTTCTACAACCACTACACCAACCCCGATGGTCCGTACGACGCCCAACCGGTGACCCGGCCGGTGCTGTGGCTGCCCCAGAACCAGATCGGCAACTCCCCCAGCACCCCCGTCTTCCTGGAGTCCGGCCCGTACAAAGGCCAGGTGTTGATCGGTGACGTGACCTATGGCGGGCTGCAGCGCGCCGCGCTGGAGACCGTGAACGGCGCCGAACAGGGCGCGGTCTTCCGGCACACGCAGGGTCTGGAGGCGGGCATCAACCGGGTGTCGCTCGGGCCGGACGGTGCGATCTACGTCGGTGGGCTGGGCGCCGACGGCAACTGGGGCCAGGAGGGCAAACTGCGGCACGGCCTGCAGAAACTCACGCCGAACGGCACCAGCGTCTTCGACATGAAGACGATGAAGGCCACCGCGGACGGATTCAAGATCGAGTACACCGAGCCGCTGGGCGACGCCACCGTGGCGAAACTGGCGACCTCGTACCAGATCGAGCAGTGGCGGTACGCCGCGACCGAGCAGTACGGCGGGCCGCAGGTGGACCTGGAGAAACTGTCGGTGACCGCGGCTAAAGTTTCGGCCGACCGCAAGACCGTCACGCTGACCGTTCCCGGGCTGCGCCGCGACCGGGTCGTGCACCTGCGCTCGCCGCGACCGTTCGCGGCCGCCGACGGTGAGACGCTGTGGAGCACCGAGGCCTGGTACACCATGAACGAGCTGCCCGGAAAGCCGATGCAGCAGGTGTTCTACGAGGCCGAGGAGGGTTACCGGGAGGGCGGCGCCACGCTGGCGAAGGATCACCGCGGTTACTCCGGGGTCGGTTTCACCGCCGGATTCGGCAAGCTCAACGCCTCCACCACCATGCATGTGACGGTGGACAAGGCCGGGGAGTACGCGGTCGGGCTGCGCTACTCCAACGGCCCCGACCCGTTCAGCGGCACGAAAACGGTCAGCCTGCACGTCAACAACCGCAAGGTGAAGCAGGTGTCCCTGCCGACCACGGTCACCTGGGAGGAGTGGGCGACCGCCACCGAGAAGGTGAGCCTGCGCAAGGGTATGAACACCGTCACGTACCGGGTGGACGCCCTGGACACCGGGCACGTCAACCTGGACCTGGTCAGCGTCCGGGAGCCCGGCAAGCGGGTCACCCTGTTCGACGGCCGGAACCTGGACAACTGGCAGCACACCGACGGCCGGCGCCCCGAGTGGCCCCTGGTCGGCGGAAATGCCGCCGAGGTCTGTTGCGGAGACCTGCGGACCAAGGAGGCGTACGGGGACTACAAGCTGCACGTGGAGTTCAAGGTGCCGCTGCTGCCGGACGACGTGACCGGCCAGAACCGCGGTAACAGTGGCGTCTACCAGCAGGAACGCTACGAACTGCAGATCCTGGACTCGTACGGCGACACCACCCCGGCCGACAACGAGGCAGGCGCGATCTACACGGTGAAGGCGCCGGACGTGAACGCGGCCACCGCCCCGGAGACCTGGCAGACGTACGACATCACCTACCGGGCCGCCCGCTACGACGCGGCCGGAGCGAAGACGTCGAACGCCCGCATCACGGTGATCTGGAACGGTCGCAAGATCCACGACAACATCGAGATCCCGAGGGGCACCGGAGGCAACATCCCGGAGGGTCCGTCGACGGGAGCGATCCGCCTGCAGGACCACGGCAACAAGGTCCAGTACCGCAACATCTGGATCGAACCGGCCTGACGTCGCTCACCGGCGCCCCGGCGGAACTTCCGCCGGGGCGCCTGGCCGCGTAGTCCTACAGTCACGGCATGCAGTGGTATCTATTGATCATCGGCATCGTGCTCGCGGTGGTCGCCACGGCTGTCGTCCTCCAGCGACGGCGCCGCCGGCCGTTGACCACACAGGAGAAGGCTCAGGCCGCCATGGCCGCGATCCGCCGTAAGTCCCCGCGCCCCAACCGCGACGCCCTCGACCGGGGCCACGGTGTGCCGGACCGTCATTCCGGCGGCATCATCGAGAACGCCATCTACGGCGACACCTCCACGTTCGACTCGGGCAGCGGCGGAGGTGGAGGCAGCTCGCACTGAACCCAGGGCCGGGTCGGCGACGCCCGGCCGGGGCTGGATGTCAGTCGGTGTCGTTGGACAGCATGTCGTAAGCCTCGGCGGGTAGTTCGCCGGCGTCGGCGGGAAGACTGGGGGCCTTCGTCTCGCCGTAGCCGGAAACCTTGATGACCAGCGGCGGAGTCGGCTCGAACGGCTCGGCCGGCTGCGAGGTGATCTCCGACGGCATCGTGACGGTGAACTCGGTGAGCCGCCCCTGATCGTCCAGGGTCGCGCGGAACGGCATCGCCTTCGCGGCCGGGCCGTACAGGTACGCCGGGTCGTTGAACGCGCGCTGCAGGAACGGGTCCTGGCCGGTGGCATCCAGCGTTCCGGTGATCACGTTACCGGAGCGCTCGGCGGTGGTCACCGCGGCGACCAGGACGCCGGCCCCGGTGGCGTCGGGCTGCTTCGCCGTCGGCAGCTGCGCCATCACGTCCAGGCCGCTCTGCTCGTCCACCTCGGCGGCGGCCGTCAGCTTCGTCTCGTCGGCACGCACCCAGTTCCTGCCGTCGAGCAGGTCGTAGATGGCACCGGCCTTCTTCTGCTGTGCCGGCGTGGCGTGCTTCTTCCAGTACTCCAGATACTGCTCGCGCGTTTCCGGCTGCACGTGGAGCAGGTACTGCAGGCGCGTCTCGGCGCCGATGCGGGCCACGGCGTAGGTCTCGGTGTGCCGGATCGACGCGCCGCCGGGCAGCGCGGCCGTGCCCTGCTGGACGTCGGCGATGAAGCCGGCGCCGCTGCGGGTGAAGGTGTAGTTGCCGGCCCGCAGCGCGGCCACCGAGTCCCGCAGCGCCTGCCCGGCGTCGGTGGCTCCCGCCGCGGCGGGCTGGGCGTCGAGCGTCCGGCCCGGGTTGAGCGCCACGATGCCCACCGTCACCGCGACGACGGCCGCCGCGGTCGCGGAGGCGGCCCAGACACGGCGCCGGTTGGTACGAGGGGACTTCTCGTTCACAGGGGTCGTCTGCATGCGGCAAACCATAACCCACCCTAGCGAGTTTCTCTACATAGGGTCCGAGCTGGCTTTATGCAAAGTCAACAATCGCCTGGTCAGGGCTCCTGCCGAATAGTGGCCAGCAGACCGACGTCGGCGGAATCCGGCGGCGACTCCAGAAGCTCGCGCAGCGGCCGCTCCGCCCGCTCGTCACCACGGACGGCCAGGCCGTACACGGCCTCGACGCGGGTGTTGACGTCCTCGTCGTCGAGCCGGGCGGCGAGCGCGTCGCGCAACTGCGGGAAATCCTCGTCGGTGTTGCGCGCGAGACCGAACGTAGCCCAGTCCCGCACCCGGGCGTCCGGATCCCCGGAGAGCGCGACGAGAGCATCGAAGGCCGCCGGGAGAGGCTGCCGGAGCAGGCCGAACACGACGCTGTACCGCACCCCGGCATCCGGATGGGTGTGCCATCCGATCAGAGGCGCAAGGCTGCGCCCGTCACCGATGTGCCCGAACCCGGAAGCGATCGAGGAGATCACACCGGGATCACTCTCGTCCCGCGCCATCACGAGCAACAGATCCAGCGAGTCCGCACCGAGCGGCCCGCCGACCCCGAGTTGACCGACCACGTCAGCGGCCAGAGCACGGCGAGCAGCGACGGGATCCACGGACAACCGCCCGGCACGGTCGAGATCCTCCGGCTCGCCGTGAACGTGCAACTCGGCGATCAACTCCCAGCGCCGATCCTCGTCACCGGCGGCATCGTCCCGTAACACTTCGTCGAAGGTCACCTGGCCATCCTGCCCGACACACCGACCAATTCGCGTGACATCGTCACACCATGGGGATCGATTACGGATATGACCTCTATCTGCCCACGCACGCGGTCGGCCGGGCTCTGCGGGCCGTCGCGGCGATCGCCCGGGACGACATCGGGTCGGTTGACCTGGTCGTGCCCGGTGGAGAGCGGATGACCCTGCCGTTCCGCGGGAAACCGGTGAGCGATGTCGATCATTGGACGCTCGACACCTGTCTGTACTTCCCGGTCGAGGACGAGGCGATCCGGGCCTGGGCCGACGTCGAGCGGTCCGAGGGCCGGCATCGGGAGCCGGAGGCGATCTCGGGAAACCCGCCGCCGGCTGGCCGGACCTAGGGTGACGGGGCCGCGCCCGGAGTGGGTCCGGGCGCGGCTTCGGCACTACAGGTCGGCGGGGCCCGCGGCTATGGCCTCTTTCACCGCGGCGGTACGCCGGTCGCCGGCTTTCTCGTCGACGGCCTCGTCGCGGGGCTCCGGTGCCGCGCGGCGCTGTGCCGACGCCGCCGCGCCGACCGGGCCGTTGACGCCGCCGCGGATGCGGTTGTTGGTGGCCACCTGGGCGGCCGGGGTGTTGCCGGCCAGGTTCAGGGCGCCGTCGATGATGTTGTCGTCGACGGTGGCCGCGCCCGTGGTGTTGCTGATGCCGACCTCGCGGCCGAAGTAGCCGCCGGACGCGCAACTGTCCAGGCGACCGTTCGGGCCCAACTGGACCCCGCCGAGGTTCCCGGCGAAGGTGGCCTTGCCCCGGACCGCGCTGCCGCAGATGACGCTGCCGGTCTGGCTGTTCAGCACCGACAGGGCGCCGTCGACGAACGAGTCGTGCACGTCGGTGTAGTGCGTGTTGTTGGTGCTCACCGACTCGGACACCTCGCTGCCCCGGTCCAGGCGCACCTGACCGGCCTGCGCGTTGACGGTTCCGCTGACGTTACTTGCCTCGACGAACAGGAAACTTTCCCCGGGAGCGGATCCCTGCGGTCGTACGGCCACCGATCCGGTCGTGGATTCGCGCAGGTAGACGCCGTAGCCGCCGGCCGCGAGTTCCACCGACCCGTTGACCGTGGTGCCCTTGGAGTCGAGGTAGCCGTCGCCGAGGATCTGCAGGTCCCCGGCGATCCGCACCCCGTCGGTGACCAGGTTGGCCCCGGCGAGGACGCTGACGTTCCCGGTGATGATCGTCCCGGTGAGTGTGCAGGACTCCCCGGCCGGAACGAGCAGGTCGTTAGGGACGGTGACCGCTCCCCCGGTGCCGACACAGTGGGTGACCAGGGCGGCGTGCGCGGCGGGAAGGCCCGCCAGGGCGGACGCGGCGACGACAAGAGCGGTGACGGAGGCCAGTTTGGCGACGGGATGTCTCATCGAAAATCTCCCTCGGCGGAAAGAAAACGGGCTCATGCGCCGATGCCCGATCGGGCGGCGGTGCGGACGATGGTTCCGGCCTGGCGGCTGGTGAGGGTGCCGGCGGCGACCAGGCCGGCGGTCACGGTCTCCACGTGCCGGACGAAGGCGGCGTGGGTGCGGTAGACGGCTCGTTCGGCGATCAGGTCGTTGATGGTGCAGCCGTTGCCGGTGTCGGCGTTGACGACACCGGTGTCGTCCCCGTCGATGATCACGGTGGCGCGGGTGTCGGAGCCGGGGCACTGGTCGGTGCCCGATCCGGCGACGGTGAAGGTCACCGTCTTCACCGCCGCGACGTTGCCGGCCTTGTCGGCGGCCCGGTACCCGAGGGTGTGGTCGCCGACGGCCGTCACCACGACCGGCGCGGTGTAGGCGGTCCACGCTCCCGCGTCGAGCTGGTACTCGATCTTCGCCACGCCCGAGTCGGCATCGGTGGCCGTCACGGTGACGGTGGCCCGGTCGGTCCCGGAGGCCACTGTCGCGTTCGTGACCGGCGGGGTGGTGTCCGGCGCGGGCGGCTCGACGACGGTGAAGCTCGCCATCTTCTCGGCCGCGATGTTCCCGGCCACGTCGGTGGCCCGGTAGTGCAGCATGTGCGGGCCGGCCGCGGTCACCACGACCGGGGCCGTGTAGACGGTCCACGCCCCGCCGTCGAGCTGGTACTCGATCGTGGCGACACCCGAATCCGCGTCGGTGGCGGTCACCGTGACGGTGGCCCGGCCCGGGACGAGCGCCACCGTCGCGTCGGTGACCGGCGGTGTGGTGTCCTCGTCGGTCGCCTCGACGACGGTGAAGGACACCGAGCCGACCGCCGACACGTTCCCGGCCCGGTCCGTGGCCCGGAACTGCACCGAGTGATCCCCGACTGCGGAAACCACGACCGGATTGCCGTACGCCTGCCAGCTGGTGTCGTCGACCTGGTACTCGACTCCGGCGACCCCGGTTCCGGCGTCCGTGGCGGTGACCGTGACGGTGGCCGACCCGACGTAGGCGCCGGCCGCGTCACGGGTGCCGGTGACCGCGCCGGAGACGGCCGGCGCGGTGGTGTCCTCGTTGTCGCCCGAGGTCACGACGAGTTCACCGACCATGGTGCTGTGGCCGGGGATCGTACAGAAGTAGCGGTATTTTCCCGGGGTCAGCGTGACGGTGGCGGTGTGCCTGCCGTCGGTGGCGTCGAACGGGCTGGCCAGCACGTTCAGGTCGACGTCGTGGTTGTAGCCCTCGGTGGTGGTGTCGAAGGTGAGGGTGTGCGGCATGCCGAGGGTGTTGCCGGTGGCCTCGCTGTTCTCCCACACGATCGTGGTCTCACCGGCGGTGGCCGTGGTGGGCGCGGACTTGTAGCGGGTGATGTCGCCGTCGGCGGTCCAGGTCAGGGTCTGCGCGGCCGACGCCGAGGGCACGAGCAGCGGGGTCATCGCGACCACCAGCCCGGCCACCAGGGCCATCACCCGCCTCTTCCAGGAGGCCGAACTCATAGCGCACGCACCCGGATGTTGCGGAACTCGGCGGTGTCGCTGTCGCCGTGGTTCTGCAGGCCGATGTGCCCGCGCAGGAACTGCCGCAGGTCGGTCGGCGGATCCCCGGCCCGGGACGACTGCTTGCCGGGCGTGTTGTCGAACTCGTTGATGACCACGCCGTTACGGATGATGGTGTAGTGCTGTCCGGTCACGCGTACCTCGTAGTTGTTCCACTGGTTCTTGGGGGTGGGCCGCGCGTCGGCGAGGGTGATCGGGTCGAAGTTGTAGATCGATCCGGTCTTCTGGGTCTCGCCGGTCTCCCCGTCGTAGATCTGGATCTCGTGTCCGCAATAGATCGCGACCCAGGCCTGTGAGGTGCGGGCGTTGCCGGCCGTGCCGCAGCTGTCCGGCGGCCGCTGGTCCAGCGGGGTCCGCGGGTCCGGGAACCGGGCGAAGACGCCGGTGTTGGCGCGTCCGGTGCCCGGGGCGACGTCCTTGAACTGCAGGCGCAGCGAGAAGTCGCCGAGCTCCTTGGTGTGCCAGAGCATGCCGAGCCCGCCGGCCGAGCGCAGTGCCCCGTCGGCCTGGATCGAGAACGATCCGGTCGGTGCCTGCTCCCAGCCGCTGAAGGAGGCCGGGGTGCCGTCGAACAGCGGCTCGTAGGCGCCGAGCGGTGCGGAGGCGGCGGCCCTGGTCAGGACACCGGCCTGCCGGTCGTCGAGCCACGCCTTGGCGATGGTGGTGACGTGCCGGACGAACTGGTCGCGGCTGGACCACTGGCCCTCGTCGTCGATCAGGTCGTTGAGGGTGCAACCACCGCCGGTCGCCACGCTGGTGACCCCGGTGTCCGTGTCACCGATCCACACCGTGCTCCGGGTGTCCGGAACTGAACATCCGGCGGTGACGGTGGTCGTGGTGGTGACCTTCTCGCCGTCGGCGTAGGTGACGGTCAGCTTCGCGGTGAACGAGCCGGCCTTGGTGTACGTGTGACGCGGGTCGGCCTCGGTCGAGCCGGTGCCGTCACCGAACTCCCACTGGTGGCTGACTCCACCGGAGCGGGAGCCGTTGAACGCGTACGTCAGCGCCTTGTTCTGGACCTCCACCGAGGAGGCGGCCGGAACCGGAGTCGGAGCGCCGCCGGTGTAGACCACCCGGAGCAGTTTCTGCGCGGCGTGCAGGCTGAAGAAGCCGCCGCCGTAGTCGAGCAGGTAGAGCGCGCCGTCCGGGCCGAACTTGGCGTCCATCCAGCTCATCAGCCGGTTGTCGGCGTTGCCGCCGGGCAGGATGGCGCGCAGCGACTCGCCGAACAGCGGCGGCTTCTGCTCGGGCACACCGGCCGGGTCGACGGTGACGGCCACCCGGTTCGCGGCGTTGCTCTGGTCGCCGATGAACCACTTCTCGTCCCAGTACGCCGGCCAGGCCACGGTGCTCGCCGGGTCGACCAGGTCGCGGTGGTACGTCGGGCCGGACATGACCGCCTGGCCGCCGCCGCGCAGGTAGGGCTGGGTGTAGGTGGCGTCGGCCGCGGTGTACGTGGGGATGCCGGAACCGTCGGCACGGGGCGGGAAGACCGGGCCACCGCCGTCGGGCGAGTACCAGATCATGTTGTCGCGGGCCGCCGGGATGTCGGTCAGGCCGGTGTTGCGCGGCGAGTTGTTCTTCAGGTTGTTGCAGTCGTACCAGCCGGTGAGCTGGGTGGCGTCGGTGTTGCTGCGGTCGCGGTACGGCTGCCGGTTGCCCATGCAGTACGGCCAGCCCTGGTTACCGGCCGAGGTGATGATGGTGGCGGTCTCGTACTTGGCCGGGCCGAGCGTGGGGCTCGGTGCGGCGGCGTCCGGCCCGACCCAGCCGGCGGTGAGCCAGTCGTGTTCCGGGTCGACCTGCAGGCGGGCGATGTTGCGCACGCCCATCACGTAGATCTCCGGGCGGGTCTTGTCGGTGCCGGCCGGGAACAGGTTGCCGTTCGGGATGGAGTACGTGCCGTCGGCTTCCGGGTGGATCCGCAGGATCTTGCCGGCCAGGTCGTTGGTGTTGCCGGAGGTGCGGCGGGCGTCCTGGAACGAGATCCCGGCGTACTCCTGGGTCCAGTTGTTGCCGGAGTAGCCCGACGAGCCCTCGGAGGAGTTGTTGTCACCGGAGCCGATGTAGAGGTTGCCGGCCTTGTCGAAGGCCATGCCGCCGCCGGCGTGGCAGCAGCTGTGGATCTGCACCGGGAACTTCAGCAGGTCCTTGCGGGTGTCCTGGTCGATGCTGCGGGTGGCGTGGTCGTAGGTGAACCGGCTGACGGTCCGCTCACCGGTGCGTTTGGTCCGGTCGATGGAGGCGTGCGGCATCCAGTAGACGTAGAGCCAGCCGTTGGTGGCGAACTTCGGGTCCGGGGCGATGCCGAGCAGGCCCTCCTCGTTCTTCACCAGCTCGGTGCCGCTGCCCCGGTTGCCCATCACCGGCAGCGTGGTCAGCAGTTTGACCTCTTTGCTGCGCGGATCCCAGGAGTGGATGGTGCCGCAGCCCAGGCCGACCTTCGGGTCGTCCCAGCTGACCACCGGCCCGCTCGGGCAGGCGGCCTTGCCGACGTAGAACACGGTGCCGTCGGCGGCGATGGTCAGGCCGTGCGGTTCACCGACCTGGTCGAGCTGACCGGTCTTGTTGGCCGCGGTCAGCCGCTCGGTCTTGTAGTTGGCGGCGATGGTCGCCTGGCAGTCGCCGCGCACCAGGCCGGCGGCCCAGGACAGCGCCCCGGTCAGGTGTTTGCGGAAGCCCTCTTCGGCGTAGCTGCCGGCGGTGTGACCCATGCCGGTGTAGAAGGAGCGCCCGCCCTGGTAGTCACGGCACCAGGAGATCGGGTGGAAGGCGCCGTTGGCGCTGGCCCCCGGGGTGTAGTGGCGTTCCTCGACCTGGGCGAGGGTGTGCACGGCGCCGATCGGGTTGGGATCCCAGTTGTACCAGCGGTCCGAGCGGCTGATGGTGGCCGGCAGGCCCTTGGTGGCCGGGTGCCGGCTGTCCAGGACGTTCACCACCGACTGGTTGACGGCGGGGTCGGCCGGCGGGGTGCTCGCGCCGGTGAACAGCCGCAGGTCGGCGAGCTGGGTCAGCGGCTCACCGGAGTTGGCGGTGACGTTCAGCCGGAAGTACGCGGCGGTGGCCGGGGTGGCCAGGTCGAAACGCCGGGTCTGGAACCGGTCGGTGAAGGTCTGCCCGGCGCGCTTGTCGACGTCGCTCCAGGCCTGCCCGTCCGGCGAGCTCTGCAGCGTCCAGTCCTTCGGGTCGCGGCCGGCCGAGTCGTTGGCCGAGGTCAGCGCGTACCCGGTGATCGTCTTGGCGGCGGCCAGCTGGTAGGTGATCCAGCCGGTCGGGGTGCGTACCAGCCACTTGGTGTTGGCGTCGTTGTCGGTGAGTTTGTCCTTGGTCTCGTTCGGCGGGTTCTCGCCGCTGACGGTGACCGTGGTGACCGGTTCGGAGAGCGGGATGGTGCCGGCCGGGCGGGTGCCGATCAGACCGGTGAACCAGGTCGAGTCGAGTTGCGCCTTGGCCGCGTCGCCGATGCCGACAAAACCACCACCGGCTTTCATGTACGCGGTGAGCGCGCTCTCCTGGTCGCGGGTGAGGGTGACGCCTTCCGCGGACAGGAACACCACCGCCCGGTGCCGGTTCAGCTGGGCCGCCGTGAACAGGGCCGGGTCGCTGGTGACCGTGACGGTGATCCCGGCCGCCTGCCCGAGTTGCTGGATGGTCTGTGCGGCGACCGCGACCGGGTCCTTCTGCCCGGCGGCGGTCCCGTGGAAGACCACCACCGAGATCGGCGCCGCGGCGGCCGGTGCCGCGACCGCTGCCGTGCTGGTGATGGCGGGTGTCCCCCCGGCCACCACGGCCAGTGTGGACAGGGCGGCGAGCCCGGCCCGTATCCGTCGTCTGATCATTTGTGCACCCCCTCGTGTGTTGCGGTGGTGTGGGCGTGGCCCTGGAAGCGCTGGATGGCCTCGGCGGCGCCGGCCGGCATGCTGCCGTCGGCGTTGCGGACCAGGAAGATCCCGGCCATCCCGCCGTCGGAGTGGTTCTGCACGTGGCAGTGGTACATCCAGGCGCCGGGGCCGACGCCCTCACCGGCGATGACCTGGAACCCGAACGAGCTGCCCGGGTTGAGGTCCTTGTTGTCGATCGTGGGGCTGGGGTCGCTGATGCTCTCCAGCATTCCGGTGCGGTTGTCGACCCAGCGGTGGGCGTGCAGGTGGAAGGTGTGGAAGAGGTCGCCGTGGCCGATGGCCAGGAACTCCACCCGCTGGCCGAGGTTGGCCTCGAACATCGGTGTGTTCGGCGCCGACTTGTTGTTGATCGTCATGCCCTGGAAGACCACGGTGAACTGCTTGTCCGGGAGCACGTCGCCGCGACGGCGCACGATCAGGCCGCCGTAGAGGCCCTTGATCACGCCGCCGGTGCCGTGGTCGGTGCCCATCGCGTGGTCGTGGTAGTGCCAGTAGCCGGCGCTGCCGGGCATGAAGCGGCGCCCGGGTGCGGCGAACATCTCCCGGGAGCGCCACTGGTAGGTGCGTGTCTCGCCCGGCTCGTTGTAGGAGCCGTGCAGCGGGGCGCCGTCGGACTCGGTGCTGTAGTCGACGCCGTGCGCGTGGATGGACAGGCGTTTATCGGTGGTGTTGACCAGGGTGATCTCCAGGGTGTCGCCCTCGTAGATCTCCAGCATCGGTCCGGGGACGGTCGCCTTGCCGCGTTCCAGGCCGTATCCGTATTGGCCGCCGGGCAGTGCCTCGGCGTAGATCGTGATCTTCTTGACGACGGCGAGTCCGGCGCTGGCCGGGGTGTCCGTGAGTGCGACCGCGCTGATGGCCGGGACAGCGGCGCCGAGTGCGCCGACGGCGAGCAGGGAGCGCCGTGGGAATCTGCCGGTTCCCGGGGCGGTGTCGTCCATACGTCTCCTCCATCGAGGAAGCCGGGTGCGGGCATGACGAATCGTCCTCGCGAAACCGGCTTGGTGATGAGGCAAACATATGACTTATATCAGGCGAAGTAAATATCTGGCGGAACAAACTTTGGTTCCGGAACCACTAAAGATTTGCCGCCGAAAAAGGCACGACGGCAGACCCGGCACGAATGCCGGGCCTGCCGTTGTGGAACCGGTCATTCAGCCGGGGTCAGTACCACCTCGGCGGATCCGGACTGGCCCTGTGCGTCGGTGTACTCGGCGACGAAGACCGCGGTCAGGTTGCCGGAGCCCTCGTGGCCCGGGTCGACGAACGTGGTGATCGAGCCGGTGCAGCCGGTCGCGGTGGACAGCGGGTGACCGTGCTGGTCGTGCCCGAGGATGTAGGACACCGTGACGTTCGCGCAGTTCACCGGCGCGTCGTCGACCACACTGACCTCGAAGTTCACCGTGTCGCCGAACGCGAACGGCTGGTCGGCGGTCGGCGTCACGAACGACACGGTGGGCGCCACCGGGCCGACGTGCAGCAGGAACTCCGCGGACGCGGACCGGCCGGTGGAGTCGGTGACCTTCAGGGTGGCCCGGTAGTCGCCGTTCTCGGTGTACGTGAACGACGGGTTCGGCTGCCGGGAGTCGACCCGGCCGTCGGCGTCGAAGTCCCACGCGTACCGAATGGCGTCACCGTCCGGGTCGACAGTTCCGGCGCTGGAGAAATTGACGGTGAACGGCGCGGAACCGACGGTCGGCGTGGCGTCGACGCGAACGATCGGCGTCTTGTTCTTCGGCGCGTAATCGACCCGGGCCAACTGCGCCTCGGGATTCTCGGCGAAGTAGCCGTCGCCGTATTCCAGAACGTACAGCGAGCCGTCCGGGCCGAATTCCAGGTCCATCGGATTGTCGAAGACGATCGACGGCAGCACCGATTCGATTCTGGTGACCTGGTTGCGGCGGTCCAGGCTGAACGCCTTGACGTAGTCGCGGGTCCACTCGTAGAACAGCGGCTTGCCGTCGAAGGCGGCCGGCCACTTGGTCGCCGACCTGCTGCGCTTGTCGTACTGGTAGGCCGGGCCGCCCATCGGGCCGACGCCGCCCTCGCCCAGCTCCGGGAACTCGGCGCTGGCCCCGAAGTTGTAGATGACCTCGGCCTTCTCCACCGGCGGCAGCTTGCGCAGGCCGGTGTTGTTGGGTGAGTCGTTCACCGGCTTCTTGCAGTCGAACGGCGCGCCGGAGGTGCCGGTGGCGAAGTCGTAGTCGTTGTACGCCAGGGTCGGCGACACGCAGTACGGCCAGCCGTAGTTGGCGGGCTTGTCGATCGCCATCCAGCGCCCGTGCCCGACCGGGCCGCGTTCCGGGTTCGGGGTCTTCGCGTCCGGCGAGTAGTCGGCCAGGTAGACCACGCCGGTACGGTCGTCGACGTCGAAGCGGAACGGGTTGCGCAGACCCATCGCGTAGATCTCCGGGCGGGTCTTCGCGGTTCCCTTCTTGAACAGGTTGCCGCTCGGGACCGTGTAGGTGCCGTTCGGCCGGACCGTGATCCGCAGCAGTTTGCCGCGCAGGTCGTTGGTGTTGGCCGAGCTGCGCTGGGCGTCGAACGCCGGGTTGCGGCCCGGGCTCTCGTCGATCGGGGTGTACCCGCCGGAAGCGAACGGGTTGGTGTCGTCACCGGTGGACAGGTACAGGTTCCCGTCCCCGTCGAAGTCGATCTTGCCGCCGACGTGGCAGCAGAGACCGCGGTCGACCGGGATCTGGATGATCTTCTGCTCGGTGCCCAGGGCCAGGGTGTTACCCCGCAGCTTGAACCGGGACAGCTGCAGGTGGCCCTTGAACGGGGCGAAGTCGGCCGGGGTGCCGTTCTCCGGCGCGTCGCCCTCGTTGACCCCCGGGGTGGCGGGATCGTCCAGCGGCGTGTTCAGGACCGGGCTGTAGTAGACGTACACCCAGTTGTTGGTCTTGAAGTCGGGGTCGACGGCGATGCCCTGGACCCCTTCCTCGTCGTGCAGGTAGACCGGGATCGTCGCGGCGAGCACGTTACGGCCGGTGCTGGGCTCGTGGATGCGGACCTGACCCTTGCGGGCGGTGTGCAGCACCCGCCCGTCGGGCAGCACGGCCAGGGCCATCGGCTCGCCCGGGAAGTCGTTGAGGGTGACCTTCTGGAAGTCGCTGTCCGGTGGGACCGGCGCCGGGGCGGCCTGAACCGGATGGGGCGCGGCGAGCACGAGCAGGGCCGCGGCGCCCGCGGAGAACAGTTTTCGCATGTCTTCAGAACCTCAGTCCGGACAGGTACTGGTAGCCGACCCGGGCGGTGTCCAGGGCCTGCGCGGGGGTACGCGGCGGGCTGCCCGCGTCGTCACGTTCCACGATGTACTCGATCAGGCCGGCCTCCTTGGCCCGCCGGAAGATCCGCTCGAAGTCGATCAGGCCGGTGCCCGGGTCGGCGAAGGCGCTGTTCACGTCCATGTCCTTGACGTGCACCTGCTTGATCCGGCGGCGGTTCTTCTCGATCAGGTCGATCGGGTCGGCGGCGCCGCGCCAGGCCCAGTACAGGTCCACCTCCAGGTGCACGAGCCGCTCGTCGGTCTCGCCGGTCAGGATGTCGAACCCGGTCCGGCTGGTGCCGCTCTGGCGCAGGAACTCGTTGTGGTGGTTGTGGTACCCGAAGCTGAGCCCGGCCCGGCGAGCGAGTTCACCGGCCTTGTTCAGGTCGGCGGCGAACGCCTGGTACACGGCGGCGTCGCGGATCGGCCCGTTCGCGCCGGTGCCGAAGTAGGGGTGGACGATGTACTTGTTGCCGACGATCGCGGCGTCGTCCAGGGTCCGTTTCCAGGTCTCGGCGTTCCACGGCTGCGGGATGCCGGCGTGCCCGGAGGTGGCCTTGAGCCCGGCGTTGTTCAGGGCGGCCCGGAACTGGGCGGCGGTCCGGCCGACGAAGCCGGCGTGCTCGACGCGGCGGTAACCGATCGCGGCGAGTTCGGTGAAGGTGGTCTCCAGGTTGATGCCGAGCTGGTTGCGCAGCGTGTAGAGCTGCACGCTGATCTGGTCGCGGGGAACACGGCCGCCAGCGCCGTGCGAGCCTCCCCCGGCCGCCGCCGGAGCGGTCGAGCCCAGGGCGGTGGTGGCCCCGACGGCGGCAGCGGCGCCGAAGAGATGACGTCGGCTGATTTCGGGCATGGTCGATGTGCCTCCGGTTTCGGTGATGAACACGGATGACCTGCGGGTCGTCCCCGCGGCCGGCAACTTTCGTGCAGATCGACGTTCGTTCCGGACGTTACCTCTAATTTACGTTCGTCACTAGTCAAACATATAAATGAAACAATCTAACTTCCGCATGATCTGAGGAAAGCGCTCAGTCCTTGGACGAGAAAGCCGCGTCGAAGGCCGCCGACGGCGCGTCGAACGCCAGCCCGCGCACGAACTTCAGCGCCTCCGGAGCGCCGACGAGCCGGTCCATGCCCGCGTCCTCCCACTCGATCGACAGCGGGCCGTCGTAGCCGATCGCGTTCAGCGCCCGGAAACAGTCCTCCCACGGCACGTCACCGTGCCCGGTGGAGACGAAGTCCCACCCCCGGCGCAGATCCGCCCACGGCAGGTGCGAGGCCAGCCGGCCCCGGCGGCCGTCCCCGGTGCGCACCTTCGCGTCCTTGCAGTCCACGTGGTAGATCCGGTCGGCGAAGTCGAGGATGAAGTTCACCGGGTCCAGGTCCTGCCAGACGAAGTGCGACGGATCCCAGTTCAGGCCGAACTCCGGCCGGTGCCCGATCGCCTCCAGGGTCCGCTTGGCCGTCCAGTAGTCGTAGGCGATCTCGCTCGGGTGCACCTCGTGCGCGAACCGCACCCCCACCTCGGCGAACACGTCCAGGATCGGGTTCCACCGGTCGGCGAAGTCCTGGTAGCCCCGCTCGATCATCGACGCCGGCACCGGCGGGAACATGGCCAGGGTGTGCCAGATCGACGACCCGGTGAACCCGACGACGGTACGCACCCCCAGCTTCGCCGCGGCCCGGGCGGTGTCCTTGATCTCGTCGGCGGCCCGCTGCCGGACCCCCTCCGGCTCGCCGTCGCCCCAGATCCGCGCGGGCAGGATGTCCTGGTGCCGCTCGTCGATCGGGTGGTCACAGACGGCCTGCCCGACCAGGTGGTTCGAGATCGCGTACACCCGCAGGTTGTGCTTCTCCAGGGTCGCCAGCTTGCGATCCACGTAACCGTCGTCGGCCAGGGCCTTGTCGACCTCGAAGTGATCACCCCAGCAGGCGATCTCCAGGCCGTCGTAACCCCAGCCGGACGCCAGCCGGCAGACCTCCTCGAACGGCAGGTCCGCCCACTGACCGGTGAACAGGGTGATGGGTCGGGTCATCGTGTACTCCTCAGCTCAGTTCCTTGATCCGCACGTTACGGAACGACACCTCGTCGTCGGCGCCGTGATTCTGCAGCCCGATGTGCCCGGCCAGATCCCGCGCCGGATCGGTGTTCACGAAATCGTTGATCAGCACGCCGTTCAGGAAGATCCGCAGCCGCCGGCCCTCGACCCGCAGCTCGTAGGTGTTCCACTGACCCGGCGGGTTCAGCGCCGCGTCCCGGGCCTCGGCGTTCGCGCCCTGGAAGCTGTAGACGGCCCCGGTGGTCCGGTCCGGCGCGTCGGTGGCGTCGATCTGGATCTCGTAGCCGTGGTCGACGGCCGACCACGGGTCGTCCGACGGCGGGAACCCGACGAACACCCCGGAGTTGTCGTCCCCGGCCATCCTCCAGTCCAGCTTCAGCGAATAGTTGCGGTACTCCTTGCCCGAGTACCAGAGCAGACCCATCCCACCGACCGAGGTCAGGGTGGCGTCCTGGCTGGTGAAGCTGCCCGGCCCGGCCTGCGACCAGCCGTCGGTCGAGCCGTTGTAGAGCGGGGTGTAACCGGTCTCCGGGCGGCAGTCGGCACGCACCTGACCGGCCGCGTACCGGATGCCACCGAGCAGATGACCCAGGAACACCGGATCGGCGTACGCCTCCCGGGTGTGCCCGCCACCGGTGTAGAACGACCGGCCCGCGGACACCGTCTTGCACCAGGCGTGCGGGTGGTCGGCTCCCATCTTCCCACCGGAGTACGAGCCCTCGTCCAGCGTCGCCAGCACGTGCGCCGTCTCCCGGGCGTTGGTGCGGTAGTCGTACCACTCGTCGGCGCGGTCCCAGACCCGCGGCAGATGCGCGGTCGCCGGATGCGCCCGGTCCTCCACCAGCACCCGGGCCGGCTGGATCGCCGGATGCGACGCGAACCACGCGCCGACCAGCCGGCCGTAGAACGGCCAGTCGTACTCGGTGTCGGCGGCCGCGTGGATACCGGCGTAACCGCCGCCGGACCGGATGTAGGACTCGAACGCCAGCTGCTGGGCCCGGTTCAGCACGTCACCGGTGGTGTTCAGGAACACCACCGCCTCGTACCGGTCCAGGTTCGCCCTGGTGAACGCGGCCGAGTCCTCGGTCGCCGTGACCGAGAACCCGTTCGCCGCACCCAGGTCACGGATCGCCTGCACCCCGGTGCCGATCGAGTCGTGCCGGAAACCCGCCGTCTTGGAGAAGACCAGCACGTCGTAGCCGGCGGCCGCGGCTGGGGTGGCCGGCACGGTGCAGGCCAGCATCGACAGCACGGCGGTGGCCGCACCGAGCAGGGGACGGAACAGTCTTCGCACGGTGATCTCCTCAGCTCTGCCGGTTGACTACCTCGTCGGCGAGCAACCGCAACGCGGTGTCCGCCTCGGCCGGCAACGACGCCCTGGTCAGCGCGGCCAGGGCGGTGCTCAGCCGGGTCTCGATCAGGCGCTCGGTGGCCTCCCGCGCGCCGGTGTCCACGATGATCCGCCGCAACTCGGCCGCGCCCGCCTCGTCCAGGTCCGGGCGGCCGAACAGCTCCCGGATCCGGGCCAGCTGCGCCCGGTCGGCCCGGTCCCGGGCGTACGCCATCATCACCGTGCGCTTGCCCTCACGCAGGTCGTCCAGCACCGGTTTGCCGGTCACCGCCGGATCGCCGAACACCCCGAGCACATCGTCGCGCAGCTGGAACGCGTCCCCGAGCGGATCCCCGAACTGCACGAACGACGCCAGCAGCGGATCGGCCGCCCCGGCCAGGGCCGCACCGATCTGCAACGGCCGGGTCACCGTGTACCGCGCCGACTTCATCCGGATCACCGTCAGCGCACCGGCCACCGAACCGTCACCGACGCTGGACACCAGATCCAGGTACTGACCGGCGATCACCTCGGTACGCATCCCGGCGAACACCGGATACCCCCGGTGCACCTGCTCGGCGGTCAGCCCGCAGCCGTGGAACATCTGGTCCGCCCACGCCGCGCACAGGTCCCCGCCGAGCAGCGCGGTGTTCCGCCCGTAGCGGGCCGCGTCGCCACGCCACGCCGACCGGGCGTGCCGCTCGGCGAAGAACTGGTGCACCGACGGCTCACCCCGGCGCCGCTCACTGCCGTCCATGATGTCGTCGTGGATCAGCGCGAACGCGTGGAACAGCTCCAGCGCCGCCGCCGCGGTCACCACCGCCTCGTCGTCCGGGCCGTCCGCGCTGCGCCACCCCCAGTAGCAGAACGTCGGCCGCAGCCGTTTCCCGCCGGCCAGCACGAACCGGTGCAGCGTGTTCAGCAGCCCGTGCGGGGCGCCGTCCGGCCAGCCCGGCCCCTGACGGTCCAGGAAGGCGGTGAGCCGGGCGTCGAAACGCTCCCGCAGATCCACCGCCAGCTGGGTCACGTGTCGCTCCCGGCCAGTGTCAGGAGCAGCTCCTTCACGTCGGTCGCGGCGATCCGGTCCGGTCCGGGCAGCGGGCGTGAGCACAGCAGCACCGGGGCGTCGGCGTCGTCGGCGGGCAGCCGGCCGTGCGAGCCGCGGACCGCCCGGGCGCCCGCGTCCAGGCCGACCACGCTCATCAGGTACCGCATGCCGAGCTTCTTGCGGGCCAGCGCGATCCCGGCCCGCCGTTTCGCCGCCCCCGGATCGGCCGGGTCGAAGAACAGCTCGGCCGGGTCGTAACCGGGCTTGCGGTGGATGTCGACCAGCCGGGCGAAGTCCGGGGCGCGGGCGTCGTCGAGCCAGTAGTAGTAGGTGAACCAGGCCTCCGGCTCGGCGACCAGGACCAGGTCACCGGACCGCTCGTGACCGAGCCCGGGCAGCACCTCGGCCACCCCCGGCAGCCCTTGCAGCAGCTTCTCGACCCGGGGCAGGTCGGCCGGGTCACGGACGTAGACGTGCGCGATCTGGTGGTCGGCGACCGCGAACGCCCGTGACGTCCACGGGTCCAGGTACTCCATGCCCTCCTGGGTGTGCACCCGCAGCAGGCCCTCGGTGCGCAGGGCCCGGTTCACGTCGACCGGCTGCCGGACGTCGGTGATGCCGTACTCGGACAGCACCACCACCGTCGCGTCCCGGCCGGCGGCGGCTGTCAGCAGCGGCTCCAGGACCAGGTCCAGCTCGGCGGCGGCTGCTGCCGCACGCGGGTCGGACGGGCCGTACCGCTGCAGGTCGTAGTCCAGGTGCGGGACGTAGACCAGGGTGAGGTCGGGGTCGTGGGCGGCCATCACCCGCTGTGCGGCGGCACAGATCCACTTCGAGGACGCCAGACCCGCGCCCGGCCCCCAGTACGAGAACAGCGGAAACGTCCCGAGCGCCGCGGTCAGGTCGTCGTGCAGCTCCGGCGGATCGGTGTAGCAGTCCGGCTCCTTGCGGCCGTCGGCGTGATAGACCGGCCGGGGCGTGACCGTCCAGTCGACGTCCGCGCCCATCGCGTACCACCAGCAGATGTTGGCCACCGTGTAGCCGGGTTTCCGTTTGCGGGCGGCCTGCCAGACCTTCTCCCCGCCGACCAGGGCGTTGTGCTGCCGCCAGAGCAGCACCTCGCCGAGATCCCGGAAATACCAGCCGTTCCCGACGATCCCGTGCCCGGCCGGGGTCTCTCCGGTCAGCAGCGTCGCCTGCACCGAGCAGGTGACCGCGGGCAGCACCGGCTCGAGCCGCCCCCGGAACCCGCCGTCGGCGACCGCCCGCAACCTGGGCATGTGCTCCAGCAGCCGCGGCGTCAACCCGACCACGTCCAGGACGACCAGCTTGCTCATGACAGCTTCTCCAGCAGGTCACGGGTGTAGGCCAGCTCGCCGGCGATGCCGTCGGCCAGTTCCGCCGGGCCGGCCGGGCGTCGGCCCGCCGGAAGCACGTCCCACGTGTACGTCTCCACGTCCAGGTGGTCGCACCACGGCTCGTCGGCGGCCATCAGGTTCCGCAGCGCCGCCTCCAGGACCGGGGTGGTGCTGGTCAGCGGTGGTGCGGGGGCCACGTGCAGCGGGACGTGGAAGTGGATCCGCCACGGGCCGGGCAGGCCAGCGGCCAGAGCCTGGTCCAGGTCGTCGGCGGCCGGGCCGGACGCCGAGCGGGTCTGGTGCAGGAAACGCGGCTCGGCGTACTGCCGCAGCACACCACCGGCCACCACCGGGTCGGTGACCTCCAGAGCGGCACTGACCTGCACCTTCACCACCGGGATCCCGGCATTCTCGAGGCGTTGCAGGGCCTCGGCCGGCTCCTCCCAGGCACAGGCCAGGTGCGCCAGGTCCAGGCAGATCCCGAGACGGTCGGTGTCGACGGCCTGTAGGAGGTCGGTGGCCTGGGTGGTGGTCTCGACGATGCAACCGGGCTCCGGTTCGAAGCCCACCCGTACCCGCGGAAAAGGGGTGAGACCGGCGGCGAGCCGCTCCAGATTGCGGGCGGCGGCGTCGCGCTGCTCCGGCTGCCACGGGTCGCGCCAGGCCAGCGGCAACGTCGAGATCGAGCCGCGGACGGCGTCGTCGGGCAGCAGATCGTCCAGCACCCGGGCCAGGTCCAGGGTGTACTTCAGGCGGGCCTCGGTGGTCCAGTCCGGGTGGTAGACGGCGTGTTTGACGACCGGGGCCTGGAACGCGGCGTACGGGAACCCGTTGAGGGTCACCACCTCCAGGCCGCGCGCGTCGAGTTCGGCACGCAACCGGCGCCGCGCCCGCGGATCGGCGGCCAGTTCGGCGGCGGCCGGGGCGGCCAGCCACAGGCCGAGACCGAGCACGTCGGCGCCGAGCCGCTCACGGACCGGCCGGGCGAACGCGTCGAGCTGTGTCACGATGCCGGGCAGGTCCTCGGCCGGGTGCACGTTGGTGCAGTAGCTCAGGTGCAGCGCCCGTCCGCTGCGGTGCGTGATCCGCATCAGCTGCCACCCCGCAGGATCGAGCTGCCCTCGAACGTGGCGTCCTGTTCGCCGGGGTCGGCCAGATCCAGCCGCCCGGACTGGCCGTAGAACTCCACCGGATTACGCCACAGCACCTTGTCGACATCGTCGTCGGTGAACCCGGCGGCCAGCATCGCCTCGCCGGTCCGCAACGTCAGCAGCGGGTCGGAGCGACCCCAGTCGGCGGCCGAGTTCACCAGGATCCGGTCCAGGCCGTGCCCGCGCAGGATCTCCACCATCCGGTCCGGGGACATCTTGGTGTCCGGGTAGATGGAGAAACCCATCCAGCAGCCCGCGTCGTGCACGGCCCCGACGGTGACCTCGTTGAGGTGGTCCACCACCACCCGGTCCAAGGCGATTCCGGACTCCTTGACCACCGCGAGGGTACGGTCCACACCGCGCGCCTTGTCCCGGTGCGGGGTGTGCACCAGCGCCGGCAGCTCGAACTCGACGGCCATCGCCATCTGGGCGGCGAAGACCTCGTCCTCCTCCGGTGTCATCGCGTCGTAGCCGACCTCACCGACCGCCACCACCGAGTCCTTGTCCAGGTAGCGCGGCACCAGGGCGAGGGCCTCCCGGCAGCGCGGGTCGTTGGCTTCCTTCGGGTTGAGCGCGATGGTGGCGTGGTGCCGGATCCCGAACTGGGCGGCCCGGAACGGCTCCCAGCCGACCAGCGAGTCGAAGTAGTCGGCGAACGAGCCGGCACTGGTCCGGGGCTGGCCCAGCCAGAACGCCGGTTCGACGATCGCCTTCACCCCGGCGTCGGCCATCCGCTGGTAGTCGTCGGTGGTCCGGGACGTCATGTGGATGTGCGGGTCGAAGATGCGCATCAAACCTCCAGTAGCGAGAGGGCCTCGTCCGGGAACGACCGTCCGGCGGCGGCACGCTCGTCACGCAACCCGGCGGTCATCGTGGCCAGCTCGGCGTCGGCCCGGTCGGTCAGACGATCGACCACCTTCAGCGGTACGCCCATGAACACGCACTTCAGGACCGCCTGCCGCCACGCGGCCTGATCCAGGTGCCGGGCGTACGGGCCGAGAGCCGCCGCGACCAGCCGGGTGTCGTTGGTGCGGATCGCGTCGTGCAGCAGCGGAACCGCCTCGGCGCCGATCGGCAGCAGCGGCAGCGCCTTCAGCACGGCCAGCTTCTCGGCGGGGTCGCCGTGCCGGTACAACTCGTCGGCGTACCGGGGCAAATCTGTTGTCGGCAGGGCCAGCAGCAACAGGGCGCGAGCCGCCTGGTCACCGGTCCAGCCGGGTGCGGCGGCCAGTTCGGCCCGGCCGCAGTGCCGTCCGGCGGCGGCGAACAGCCGGGTGATCGCCGGCGGGCCGGCGGCCACCCGGGCCACGCCGTCGTCGAGCCAGGCGTGGCCGGTCTCGATCGCGGAACGTAGATCCATGACGTTTCTCCCCTCAGCCTTCTCGACGCGCGGCGTTCTTCAGGAATCGCAGGGAGTCGGCCGCCACCTTCGGCGCGGCGTGCGAATGCCGTGGTAGTTCGACGGCGACCAGACCGTGGTACCCGGCCTGCTCCAGGGCGGCCAGCACGGGCGGGAAGTCGATCTCGCCGGTGCCGAACTCCAGGTGCTCGTGCACACCCCGCCGCATGTCGTCGATCTGCACGTTGACCAGGTGATCCGCGACCGCGGTCACGCAGTCGGGCACCGGCAGGTCCTCCAGGCAGCGGCAGTGCCCGATGTCGAGGGTGATCCCGAACCCGGCCGGTCCACCGAGCGCCGCGTGCAGCCGCCGCCAGTCGGCAATGTCCTGCACCAGCATCCCCGGTTCCGGCTCGAAACCCAGCGTCACCCCGTGCTCGTCGGCGGTGGTCACCACGTCGGCGCACCCGTCGACCAGGCGCTGCCAGGCGGTGGTGTCGTCGACGTCGAAAGGTTTCACCCCGGCCCAGAACGAGACCGCCTGCGCGCCCAGATCGGCCCCGATGGTGACGGCCCGCCGCAGGAAGTCGATACGTGTGGCCCGGTCGTCGTGCAGCAGCGTCGGCGCGTGTTTGTGCCACGGGTCGAGCAGGAACCGGGCCCCGGTCTCGATCACCACCGACAACCCGAGCCGCGCGAGCCGCTTGCCAAGAGCATCAACCCGACGACCGACATTCCTGCGGTACGGGTTCAGATGCCCGTGATCCAGAGTCAGCGCCACCCCGTCATACCCGAGGTCAGCCAGCACCGCCAGAGCATCCCCGAGCCGATGGTTGCTGAACCCGTTGGTCCCGTATCCGAACCGCAGCCCCGTCATGTCGCGCTCACCTTTCTGGCCAGTCGGGCCGCCGCCGGCGCGAGGACCGCGGTGGCCAGGCCGGCGATCCCGGCACCGGATCTGGCGGTCAGCGCGCCCTGCAGCACCGGAAGTGTGGTGATGCCCGCGGTGACCGCGTCCTGGATCCGGTTCGCGGTGGGTTCGTCGACCGCGCGCCGCTGCGCCGCGCCATAGCGGGCCAGGTACCAGGCGGCCAGAGCACCCGAGCCGACCATCCGCACCGAGGGCTGGGAGAACAACCCCCGTCCCCGCCGGCCGGGCCGAGCCGCGGTAGCGGCGGCGGCCACCGCGGCGGTGGCAGCCAGGGTGCGACGCGGCAAGGCGGGCTCGGCGCCTTCCACCTCCCGCTGGGACAAAACGGTAACCGTGTAGGTATGTGCGGCCACCACCAGCGCGGACGGCACTCCGGCTCGCCAGCGACCGTTTGTGCCGAGCATCACATTCAAGCCTCGGCAGGCGGCCATCACCGCTGGGCCCGCCACGGTGTTCTTCGCACCCATGTCATATGCCCAGATCGCCCCGGCCAACGACAACGCCAGCGGGATCTGCCGTCGCCCACCGGCCGCGACCGCGATGGTCAGCCCGGCCGCGGTCAGCCCGGCCGCGACCCCGGCAGCGGTGGCCGGCGACACCCGGCCGGACGGGATCGGCCGATGGGGTCGTTCCACCGCGTCCACGTGCCGGTCGGCGAGATCGTTGGCGGCCATCCCCGCCCAATAGAGACAGACCGAAGCCGCAGCCGTCGCCGCGGTGCGTGGCCGCAACACCCCGGCCGCAGCCGCCCCGGCCACGATGTCCCCCGGCACCGAAAGCGCGGCCGGAGCCCGCACCAGCTCGACCAGATCCCGCCACCCGGTCCGCCGCCCGGCCGAACTCACCGCCCCGAGTCGGGGTTCGGCCCGGTCGGCCTGGGTGGTCACGGGTGTGACCGGGGGCTGAGGGTGGCTACGAAAGCGGTCAGGGTCTGCCACTGGTCGGCCAGGCCGTGTGGGCCGTCGCCCAGTGGGTCCTTGAAGAAGAACGCCAGGTCGGTCAGCGGGCCCTGGTGGCCGGCGGCGTGGGCGGCTCCGGTCAGCCGGGCCAGGTCCAGGATCAGCGGGGCGGCCAGGGCCGAGTCGCAGCCGTGCCAGGTGAACTCCAGGCGCATGCCGGTGCCGAGGAAGCCCTGGAAGCTGATCAGGTCCCAGGCGGTCTTGAAGTCGCCGAGGTCCTCCACGAAGTCGATCCGGACCACACCCTGCGGCTGGTACCCGAGCGTCTCCTCGAGGACCCGCTGTTTGCTGGCGCTCTTGGCGGCGTTGGCTCCCGGATCGGTCAGGGTCGCCCCGTCACCGCCGCCGAGCAGGTTCATCCCCGACCAGGTGCGAACCTGCAGATTGCGGTGCGCGAACATCGGCGCCAGCACAGACTTCAGCAGCGTCTCCCCGGTCTTGCCGTCGTGCCCGGCGTGCGGCAACCCTTCCCGGAGCGCCAGCTCGGCGAGGGCGGGCAGCCGGGCCCCGGCCGACGGGGTGAAGTCGACGAACGCGCATCCGGCGGTGAAGGCCGCATACGCGTAGAGCGCACTCGGCGGCAGCACCGTCGCCCCGGACTCCAGTGCCTGCTCCAGGGCGGCGAGCGTGTCGTGGGCCGGGTGCGGTTCCGGGGCGGCCTCGGTGGACGACACGTTGATCACCACCACCCGGTCCAGGGCGTGCCGTTCCCGGAAGTCCACCAGGTCGGCGACCAACCGGGCCGCGACGGTGGCCTGGTCCGGGCCGTCCGGCACCGGCCGGATCTCGGCGTCGGCGGCGGCCAGGTCGTCGTGCACGGCCCGGACCAGGGCGGCCGGCACCACCCCGGCGTCCCCGAGTTGTTCGGCTTTCTTGGCCAGCGGCACCGGCGCCGGGTCGTGCCCGCCGAACACCAGATCCCCGAATCCGGCGAGCCCGGCATCCCGGAACTCCGGCAACTCGGTGACACAACCGGTGGCCGGCGCCAGCCCGGCACGCAGTGCGAATGCTCCGATCATGCTGGTCACGGCGACGCTGCCGCGCCCACCGACCAGCCAGATTCCCAGGGACATGGATCCTCCGAACCCGCGAAAGCAACAGGGACGACAGTCAGGCGGCTACCTCGGTCAGGGCCGGTTCCACCTCGGCCCAGGAGCCCAGTGCCGCCGATCGTTCGACGGCGTCCAGAACGAGCTGCACCTGCAGGGCGTCGGTGAACGACGGTGTCGGGGAGACCCCGGTGCCGATCGCTTCGAGCAGGTCCCGGGCCTGGTGGGTGAACGAGTGCTCGTAACCGATCAGGTGCCCGGGCGGCCACCACGCCGCGATGTACGGATGATCCGGCTCGGTCACCAGGATCCGGCTGAAGCCCTGCTCGTCCGACGGCAACGCGGCGTCGTAGAACTCCAGCTCGTTCATCCGCTCGAAGTCGAACACCACCGACCCCAGCGACCCGTTGATCTCCACCCGGAGACCGTTCTTGCGCCCGGTGGCGAACCGGGTGGCCTCGTAGGTGGCGACCGCCCCGCCGTCGAGCCGCGCCACGAACAGCGCCGCGTCGTCGACGGTGACGTCCCCGGACCCACCGGCGGTCAGCGGCCGCTGTTTGACGAACGTCTCGGTCAGCGCACTCACCCCGGCGATGCGCTGCCCGGTGACGTACTGGGTGAGATCGATGATGTGCGCCCCGATGTCACCCAGTGCGCCGGAGCCCGCCTTGTCCTTCTGCAGCCGCCAGACCAGCGGGAACTGCGGATCGGTGATCCAGTCCTGCAGGTACACCGCGCGGACGTGCCGGATCTCGCCGACGCGCCCGTCCGCGATCAGCTGTCGCATCAGGGCGACGGCCGGCACCCGCCGGTAGTTGAAACCGCACATCGACCGGACACCGCCGGCTTCGGCCCGGACCGCGGCGGTGGCCATGGCGCGTGCCTCGTCGATGGTGTTCGCGAGGGGTTTCTCGCACAGGACGTGCTTGCCGGCGGCCAGGGCCGCGATCGCGATCTCGGCATGGCTGTCACCCGGCGTGCAGACGTCGATCAGGTCGATGTCGTCCCGGGCGATCAGCGAGCGCCAGTCGGTGGTGTGTTCCTGCCAGCCGAGCTGGGCCGCCGCCGCGGCGACCTTGCCCGGATCCCGGCCGGCGACGGCCGTCATCCGGGCCCGCAGCGGCAGGTCGAAGACGCGGTTGACGGTACGCCACGCCTGTGAGTGCGCGGCTCCCATGAACGCGTAGCCGACCATGCCGATGCGCAGGTCCGTGGTCTGCGTGGACAAGATGGGTCTCCCCCCAGTGCGATCAGAAGCCGAGCTTGAGGTACTGGCTCGCGTTCTCCTTGGTGATGGTCTCCGAGGCCAGGACGATCTCCTTGGGCACCTGGAGTTCGACCAGGTCGGCCAGGCCCTTGCCCTGGCCGATCAGCCGGGCCAGCGAGATCGCCGACGAGGCCATCGACGGGCTGTAGGTGACCGTGGCCTTGAGCGGCGTCTTGTCGCCCTGGATGTCCTCCATCGCCTTCTTGGACCCGGCGCCGCCGACCATGATGAATTCGCTGCGGTTGGCCTGGCTGATCGCGGCGAGCACGCCGACACCCTGGTCGTCGTCGTGGTTCCAGAGGGCGTCCAGTTTGGGCACGGCCTGCAGCAGCTGGCTGGCGGCCCGCTGACCGGTGTCCACGGTGAACTCGGCCGGCACCCGCCGCTGCACCTTGAATCCGGCCGCGCCGAGGGTGTCGGAGAAGCCCTTCGACCGGTTCTGGGTCAGTTCCAGCGAGTCGATGCCGGGGATCTCACCGATGATCGGCGCGGAGACACCCTTGGCCTTCATCTGGGCGATGATGTAGTCGGCGGCGGCCACACCCATGCCGTAGTTGTCGCCGAGGATCTGGGTGCGATAGGCACGGCGGTCCGGGAAGGCCCGGTCCAGGTTGATCACCGGGATGCCGGCGGTCATCGCCTCCAGACCGAACGAGTTGAGTTCCTTGCCGTCGTGCGGCAGCAGCACGATGACGTTGGGTTTCTGCCCGAGCAGGGTGGCCAGCGCGGCCCGCTGGGTGGCGGCGTCGGCGCCCGACTCGACGGCTTTCAGTTCGACGTCCGGGTACGCCTCGGCCTGCGCCTTCGCGTTGCTGATGATCGCGCCCAGCCAGCCGTGGTCGGCGGCCGGCGCGGAGAAGCCGATCACGACCTTGGTGCCCGGTGCGGCGTTGCCGCCGGCGGCACCGGTCTCGGCCGTCTTGATCTGGGCGTCGTTGGTCTTGGCCTCGTTGCTGGTGCACGCGGTGAGGAGGGTTCCCGCGCCGAGTGCGGCCCCGCCGAACAGGATGCGGCGCCGCGACAGGTCGCGACTGCTCTGCGTCATGGTTTCTCCCGATATATCGGTATGGATGGAGCGGAAGAAGGGTGCACGGAACCGAGCGACCGCCACACGACGGCCGTTCGGTGCTCAGCTCTTGTTGCGGCTCAGGAACTGCGTGACGGCGTTGAACCGGAACTGCTGAACCAGGACGGCGGCGATGATGATGCCGCCCTTGACCATGTTCTGGGCCTCGGTGGAGAGGCCGTTGATGGCGAACAGGTTGGTGATGGTGGCGAAGATGATCACGCCGAGCAGCGAGCCGACGATGGTGCCGCGCCCGCCGCTGAGCAGGGTGCCGCCGATGATCGCCGCGGCGATGGCGTCGAGTTCGTAGAGGTTGGCCATGGCCGCCTGGGCCGAGGTGGCCTGCGCGGTGAGCATGATCGCCGCGATGCCGCAGCAGAGCCCGCTCAACGCGTACAGCAGCATGGTGTGGCGTTTGACGTTGATCCCGGCCAGGCGCGCGGCCTCGGGGTTGCCGCCGACCGCGACCGTCCGCCGGCCGAACGTGGTGCGGTTGAGCAGCACCCAGCCGATCGCGGCGACCACCGCGAGGATGTAGACCAGCAGCGGGATGCCGAGCAGTTTGGTGCTGGCGATCCCGTTGATCAGGGTGCTCTCGGAGATCTGCGTCTGCTTGCCGGAGATCTCCGCCGCCAGGCCGCGGGCCGCCACCAGCATCGCGAGGGTCGCGATGAAGGGCACCAGCTTGCCGTACGAGATGAGCAGCCCGTTGACGAGTCCCACGCCCACACCGACGGTGACCGCGGTGAAGATCATGCCCCCGGGACCGAAACTCTGGGTGGCGACCGTGGTGGCCCACACCCCGGCCAGGGCGACGATCGCACCGACCGACAGATCGATGCCACCGCCGATGATCACGAACGTCATCCCGACCGTGACCACGCCGATCACCGACGCGAGCTGCAGGATCGACAGAACGTTGTTCCACACCCAGGTGGAGTCGCTGTACAACTCAGGCTGCGTGACCGCGCCGATCACGATCAGCGCGACCAGCACCCCGAGCAGCACCAGGTTACGGATCGTGTTCTCGCTGCTCTCCCCGCCCCAGATCCGTCGGCCCCGGGGAACAGTCGCATCCGGGTGCTTGACGGCGCCGATCCGAGCCGGCTCCACCGATGGCGACCGGGTGGCGCCCGTGCCTTCACCGAGTGTCATCACATTCCTTCCGTGGATTCTCCGGTTTCAGGCCGAAGAGGAAACGGGCCGTCTGCGGATCAAGTCAGGGGCAGGCCTGTTCGCTGCCAGGGTGGAGAGGGCATCGATAGGCCCCACATGCTCGGGATCAATGGGATGTGCTATCCAATGTGGTGTGTCTGCAACCGTGAAACGGGCCTACCGGTTTCGCTTCTATCCGACGTCCCAGCAGGAATCCCTGCTCAATCGGACGTTCGGATGCGTTCGCAAGGTCTACAATCTGGCTTTGGAAGCTCGGAGTCGAGCCTGGCGCGAGCGACACGACCGAGTGAACTACAACGCCACGTCCGCCATGCTGACTGCCTGGAAAAAGACCGAGGAACTCGCCTTCCTCAACGAGGTCTCGTCCGTCCCGCTCCAACAATGTCTGCGACACCTCCAGGCCGCGTTCACGGCGTACTGGGACAATCGATCCCGCTATCCTCGATTCAAATCCAAGCGCCGGTCTCGTGCCTCGGCCGAATTCACCGCCTCCGCCTTCCGATGGCGCGACGGCGAACTCACCTTGGCCAAGATGACCGAACCTCTTGCCATCATCTGGTCCCGGCCTTTGCCGACAGGACAATCGCCCTCGACCGTAACGGTGTCGCGTGACAGCGCCGGCCGCTGGTTCGTGTCCCTGCTGTGTGAGGACGCAATCACCACGCATCCGGCCGTCGAAGGGGCTGTCGGGATGGACGCCGGCCTCGACAGCCTGATCACCCTGTCGACCGGGGAAAAGATCCCCAACCCCCGTCACGAACGTACTGACCGCAGAAAGCTGGCCCGCGCCCAAAGAGACCTGGCCCGTAAGTCCGAGGGTTCGCGCAATCGGAAAAAAGCCAAACTCAAGGTCGCCCGCATCCATACCCGCATCGCTGACCGGCGCGGGGACTATTTGCACCAACTGACCACTCGACTCGTGTGTGAGAACCAAACACTCGTGATCGAGGATTTGACCGTGCGCAACATGGTCAAGAACCGGAAACTGGCCCGAGCTATCAGTGATGCGGCCTGGTCCCTGTTCCGGGAACTTCTCTCCTACAAGTGTGCCTGGTACGGGCGGAAGTTGGTCGTAATTGACCGCTGGTACCCGTCCTCGAAACTCTGCTCGCACTGCGGGCACCTCATGGCCGAGATGCCGTTGAACGTACGGATGTGGACGTGCCCCGGATGCGGCACCACCCACGACCGCGACGTCAACGCAGCTCGCAACATTCTGGCCGCCGGACTGGCGGTGTCTGCCTGTGGAGCTGGCATAAGACCTCAACGGGGAAACCTCCGTTCGGGGCGGCTGGCGGTGAAACAGGAAACTCGGCGGGCGACCGTCGGAACTCCTGGTCCTTGAGGACTGGAAGGATGTCAAACCGCGGTTCCCTCCATGAGCGATCCCGCCATCACGAGATCGAGAACGGTGTCTTCGTCGAGTTCGGTGGCGGGCGCGGTGCGGACCACCCGGCCCTCCCGCATCACCACCACCCGGTCGGCCAGCCCCAGCACCTCGGGCACCTCGCTGGAGACCAGCAGCACACCGACGCCGTCGGCGGCCAGATCACGGATCACCCGGTACAGCTCGGCGCGGGCGCCGACGTCCACCCCCCGGGTCGGTTCGTCGAGCAGCAACAACCGGGTGTGCCCGAGCAGCCACCTGCCGACGACGACTTTCTGCTGGTTGCCGCCGGACAGGGTGCGGACCGGGCGGCTGACGTCGCGCGGCCGCAGTTCCAGGGACTCGGCGATGCGTTCGGATTCAGCGCGTTCCCGGCGGGCGCTGGTGAAACCGAACCGGGCCAGTCTGGTGAACGTCGCGAGTGTCATGTTGCGGTGGATCGGTTCGCCGAGCAGCAGCGCCTGACTTTTCCGCTCCTCCGGAGCCATTCCCATGCCCGCGCGTACGGCGGATCCGACGTTCCCGGGTGTGAGTTTCCGGCCGGCCAGCTCGACCGTTCCGGAGTCGGGGCGCCGCGCTCCGTAGATGGTCTCCAGGAGTTCGGAGCGGCCGGAGCCGACCAGTCCGGCGATGCCGACGATCTCGCCGCTGCCGACACCGAGCGTGACGTCCTCGAACTCGCCTTTGCGGGTCAGGTTCGTGACCGTCAGGAGATCCGCCTGCTCGGCGGCCTCGACCCGGGGCGGGAAGACGTATTCGATGGTCCGGCCGGTCATCCGGCTGACCAGCTCGGCCGTCGGAGTGTCGGCGGGCAGGTTCGCCGCGGTGGTCCGGCCGTCCTTGAGCACCGTCACCCGGTCGCCGATCTGGCGGATCTCCTCCAGGCGGTGCGAGATGTAGATGACCGCGATGCCCTGGGCTTTGAGTTCCCGGATGATCCGGAACAGGTTCTCCACCTCGTCGTGGGCGAGCACCGCGCTCGGCTCGTCCATGATCAGCAGGCGGGCGTCGTGCGACAGGGCGCGGGCCATGCTGACGATCTGCTTGGCGGCGGCCTGCAGTTTGTGCACCGGGCGGCGGGGCGGGATCTCGCCGTGCCCGAGCCGGCCGAGGATCTCCCGGGTGCGGGCGGCGGCGTGCCCGCGGCGAACGAAACCGGCCCGCCGGGGTTCGTGGCCGAGGAACACGTTCTCGGCGACGGTCAGGTCCTCGACCAGGTCGAGCTCCTGGTAGATGGTGGCGATGCCGGCTTTCATCGCGGCCTGCGGGTTGGCGAACCCGACCTGCTCACCGAGCCATGCGACGCTGCCCTCGTCGGGGCGGTGCACGCCGGACAGGACCTTGATCAGGGTGGACTTGCCGGCCCCGTTCTGGCCCAGCAGACAGTGGACCTCGCCCGCGCGCACCTCCAGTTGGACGCCGTCGAGTGCCCGTACGCCGGGAAAGGTTTTGACCACATCGGTCAACCGGAGCACGACCGCTTTGTCACCGCGCCCCTCGCCGACCGCCCTCTCGCCGCCGTGGTCCGGGCCCATCACTCCCTTGTCCGATTTTTCAGGATTTTTCATGACGCCTGCTCGAAGGCGACGTGGCTGGCCAGGACCGCCGCGCCGGTGACGCCGGCCCGGCTGCCCAACTCGGAGAGGACGACCGGCAGGTTTCCGGTGGCCAGCGGCAGGGAGCGGCGGTAGACCGCGCTGCGGATCTCGGCCAGCAGCAGGTGCCCGAGCTGGGCCAGCCCGCCCCCGATCACGATCATCGACGGGTTGGAGAAGCTGACCAGCGAGGCGAGCACCGATCCGATCCGGTGGCCGCCGTCGCGGATCAACTGGATGCAGGTGACGTCCCCCTCGGCCGCGCCGTCGGCGACGTCCCGGGCGGTGAGCGGACCGGCGGTGAGGCGTTCGGCGAGGGCGGGCGAGGTCCCGGAGCGGGCGGCGGCCGTCGCGTCGCGGGCCAGGCCGACCCCGCTGAACAGGGCTTCCAGGCAGCCGGTGTTGCCGCACGAGCAGACCGGGCCGTTCGGGTCGACCTGGATGTGGCCGATGTCCCCGGCGCAGCCGTCGGTGCCCCGGTAGACGTCACCGTTGAGGTGGATGCCGCAGCCGATCCCGGTGCCGATCTTGATGAACAGGAAGTCGTCGACGCTGTGCGCCACTCCCCCGTGCCGTTCACCGATCGCCATGATGTTCACGTCGTTGTCGACCACGGTCGGGCATCCGTGCTCGCGGGTCACCAACTCGCGGACCGGAAATCGGTCCCAGCCCGGCATGATCGGCGGCGAGACCGGAACCCCGTCGCGGAAGCTGACCGGGCCGGGCACGCCGATGCCGATGCCGTCGAGCCGGTCGTAGGCGCCGTCGATCCGCGCCTTGGCCAGCAGTTCGCTGACCCGGTGCAGGATGTGCTTGGGCCCGGAGCGGATGTCGGCGGCCTCGGTGTAGGCGGCGACCGGTTCCAGACGCCCGTTGGTGACCTCGACGTCGATCGAACTGGCGCCCAGGTCGACGGCGGCGAACCGCAGTCGCGGGTGCAGTTCGACGAGTGTGGAGCGGCGCCCGCCGCGGGAGGCGGCCATCCCGGCTTCGGCGACGTATTCGGCGGCGACCAGGCGTTCCACCTCGGCGAGCAGCCGGGGCCGGGTGAGTTCGAGTCGGTCCGCGAGTTCGGCCCGGGAGATGGGCCCCTCGTCCCGCAGCATCTGCAGAAGGCGCAGGTAGGGCGGATCAACGGACGTACGCACGCAGAGCCTCCTCGACAGAATGTGACGGCCTTGTTACGTGCGACACACAGTAGAAGTCATCGATGGAGGTGTCCATAGCTTCACATGGATCAGCATCAACTTTTGCTTGATTCTGCGAAAGAGGGTCACGCCGTAGCCAAAACCGGCCCGTCCGCAACAGCGAACGGGCCGGTCTCGTCGTCAGTGGAGTCCCGGAGGCGTCACACCGTCCGGTCGGGCTGGAGCTGGCGCAGGCCGCTGACGAGCAGGGTCACCATCTGGCGTACGTCATAATCGGGGTCTTCCGGAGCCCAGGCCACGAGGTCTCCGACGGCACGGATCAGCTGGTACGCCGTGATCGGGGCGACCACCTGACCGGCGGCACGGGCCTCGTCCAGCATCGCGGTCAGCACCGGGACGAGACGGTCGACGAACAGGGTGTGCAGGGCGGTGAACCCGGCGTCGTCCCCGGTCCAGACCCGGGCGAGCCCGTGCTTGGTGTCGAGGAAGTCGACGAACCGGTGGATCCAGCCCAGAATGGCGGTGAACGGGTCCGCCCCGGCGTCACCCGTCTCGGCCAGCGACTCGATCTGATGCCGGTAGACCGCGACGACCAGGTCGGAACGGCTCGGGAAGTGCCGGTAGAGGGTGCCCACCCCGACTCCGGCGGCCGCCGCGACCTCCCGCACCGGAGCGTTCACCCCCGAGGCGGCGAACACGGCCGCGGCAGCCTCCAGCAGCGCGCCTTCATTACGTTCGACGTCCGATCGGCGGCGCGGGGTGCTCATCCGCCGATCATCCCACGGCCCGCGGTGGTACCCGCTCGGCGTACACGGCAGGCGTCCGGAATCATGCAGGCAGTGTTTCCCGGACGGACGGAGTGTGTATGACGGTTTTCGGTTGCCGTACCTGCGGGACCGCATTGACGGTCCCGGTATCGGAGGTGGTTCTGCCCGCCCACGCGTCGCAGCAGTCCACCAACGGGCCGGGCTCGCTCGCCCCGGCCCTGGAACCCGGCACGTTCGCGGTGGATCCGCTGCCGTCCGGTCCACCATTCCGCAAGTGGGCGGAACTCGATCCCGGCGAAGCCGAGAGTCTGGGCTGGTACGCGCCGAGGCTCCGCGTCTCGGACGGACCGGCCGGCCGGGTGCTGCTCGCACCCGGCGACGTCCGCGACACCACCCTCGACCCGGCCCGAGCCGGCGAATACGGCTGCTGCGGCCTGTCCGGCAGCGAACCCAACATGCTCTGCACCGGCTGCGGGAGCCTGGTGGCCAGCCGCGTCGACGACTGCGGCTATCCACAGGCGGTGTGGCTCGACCCATCGGCCACACAGGTGATCGAATCCGGTCGTGGCCCGCACCCGCTGCTCGACTGGGCCGACCTTGTCGATCAGTGCCCCGGCATCCCACCGACCGAACCGGACGGCGGGTGGCACCCGGTGTGGACGGCCACCGTCGCGGTGGCCCTGGCCCACCTGCTGGCCGGTTCCGGCGGCGGCCCGATCCGGTACCCGGACCGGCAGGTAGCCGAGATCCTCCGGCCCGTCCTGGACCGTCTCCTGGTCGGTGGCCCGGCTGCCCCGGAGCGCACCCTCGTCCTGGCCGGACCCGGTCTACCGCCCGCCGACGGCGACCTGATCCTGGTCCCGGTCCATCCGCAGACCGGCCAGTGGTGGCCGGCGCCCGCCTCGTCCTCGTCCTCGTCCAGGCCGATCCCGCTGGCCTGGGAGGCGTGGCGGCACCTGGCCCTGGACCGCGTCCCCAAGCCGGCCCTGCGGTCGGTGCCGCTCCTGCCCGACGCCCTGCCGGAGCAGCTCCCGGACAGGCGTCTGCCCCCGGACGGCCAGATCTTCCTCACCACCCTGGCCCGCCTGCCCGAGGTCCGGCAGCCGTGGCTGCACACGATCTACGAGCGTGGCCGCCCCGGCTATTACGTCTACTACAGTTTCAAGGAGTGATCAGAATCGGCCTCGCGATCGGGTCAAACCGATAGGGCAGAATGCCGGGCATGGTTCTGCGCCGCGAGTTGCTGCCGCCGCCCGTCGACCCGGAACGGATCGCCGGGATCGCCGCCACGGTCGAGCACATCGCCGGGCTGATGGACCGTGGGGAGCCCTACCAGGACGCGATCGCCGCGTTCAACGCCGACACCGGGACGGAACTGACCGCGCACGACTTCCACACGTACGACAACTGGGGTAGCGCCTGGACCTTTGCCCACCTGGTGGCCCGCCCGGTCCACCCACGTGTCCCGGACATCACCAGGGAGGAGCTGATCGAGATCGCCTGCCGCATCATGGCCGGCCTCGGCCCGCAGAGCGACGACCCGGACGCCGACTGGTACACGCTGCTGTTCGAAACCAACCTCACCATGCCGCACGCCGCGTCACTGATCTTCGACCCGCCCACCGACCTCGGCCCCGATCCCACCGCCGAACAACTGGTGGACGCCGCACTCGCCTACCGCCCTCTCGCGCTGTAGACGCCTCCCATCAGTTGCCGGATGCGGTGGGTGCGGTGGGTGATGGCGGGGTGTGCGAGGGGGCGGCTCAGCGGGGGTCCGAGCCAGCGGCAGAGTTGGCGCAGCGCGAGCAGGATCGCGCCGTGGCGGATGTCGTCCTCGTAGCCGGGAGGCAGGGGCTGGACCCGCTGGTAGCCGCGTAGCAGAGCCGGACTGGATTCCTGGTTCCACAGGTGGAAGTGGCCGAGGTCGAACAGGGGGTCGGTGCCCCGGATCTCGCCGAAGTCGATCAGGCCGGTGTAGCGGCCGGCGGCGCAGAAGATCTGCGTCAGGTCGAAGTCGCCGTGCGACAGCACCGCCGCCGTCCGCCGGGCGGCGCGCTCGTGCGAGACGAGGTCTTCGAAGACGCCGATCTCGGCCCGGTCGAACAGCGAACCCAGCGGCCCGGGCCACGGCTGCGGAAGGTACGACACCAGAAACTCGTCGTACCGCGGATACTCAGCGTGCAGGGGCCAGTCGGAACCGTCCCGGCGAACGAAGCCGAACCCGTCGACCGGGATCCGGTTGATGACGGCGAGATCGGCACCGGCCCGTTCGACGACCGAGGCCGCGAGCACCGGATCGGCGATCTCCCCCACCGGCACGCCGGGGACTTCGGTGGTGACCATCACCGAACGCCCGATGCCCGCGTCGAAGGGCTCCACATGGACGACGTCGGCGACCTGGACGCCGAGCGCCCGCAGACGCCGGTGCAGGACGGCATCCGTTTCGAGGTTCTCGCCGGCGCCCTCGGCGACCCGCAGATAGAAGACCTCCGGCCCGCGCTCGATCCGGTAGACCGGCGTCGAGACGCCGTCCGGGGTCCGCCGCCAGGTCACCGGCACGGAACGGCCGAAGATCCGCCCCAGGAGCGCGCCGACAGCAGCCGCGTCGATGTCGTCCGGCCGGGTCACGACTACCCGGCCCGGGCACTCAGCTGGGCGTCCACCAGCCGGGCGTAGGCGCCGTCCGCGGCCAGCAGGGCGTCGTGGGTGCCGGATTCGGCCACCTGGCCGCCGGACAGGACCACCACCCGGTCCGCGGTGCGGATGGTGGACAGGCGGTGGGCGATGATCAGGGTGGTGCGGCCGGCGATGATGCCGGACATCGCGTCGGCCAGCACCCGTTCGGTCTCGGCGTCCAGGTTCGACACCGGCTCGTCCAGGACCAGCACCGGCGCGTCGGTGAGCAGCGCCCGGGCCAGGGCGATCCGCTGACGCTGGCCACCGGACAGCCGGGTGCCACGCTCCCCGACGGTGGTGTCGTAGCCGTCCGGCAGCCCGGTCACGAAGTCGTGCGCGCCCGCGGCACGGGCCGCCCGCTCCAGATCGGCATCGGTCGCCGCCGGTCGGGCCAGGCGCAGGTTCGCGGCGATGCTGCCGTGGAAGAGGTACGGATCCTGGGGCACGAACGCGACGAGTTCCCGCAACCGTTCCAGCGGAAGATCCCGCAGATCCACCCCACCGATCGACACCACCCCCTGCACCGGGTCCTGGAACCGGAGCAGCAGATGTGCGGTGGTCGACTTCCCGGCGCCCGAATGCCCGACGAGCGCCACACTCGTACCGGAAGGAATGTCGAAGTCGAGCCCGGAAACCGCGAGTGGCAGGCCCTCGCCGTAGCGGAAGGCGACGTCGCGGAAAGCGACGCCGGTGCCGGCGAGAGCGGGAGCCGGGCCGTCGACGAACGGCACCGGAGACGGCAGAGCCAGCAGCGCGGCGACCCGGGCGGCGGCCGCGGCGGCCAGGTTGAGGTCCTTGGCGACTTCGGCGACCACGGTGACCGGCGTGAACGAGAACGCGGCGAGCACCACCGCCACCGGAAACAGTGCCGCATCCATCCGCCCGTCGGCGGTCAGCACGGCGGTGGTGGCGAGCACGGCGACCACCCCGGCGGTGACCAGCGTATCGATGGCCGCCTTCTCCACTCCGCCACGGCCGGCGTGCGAACGCTGCACCCCACGAAGCCGCCCGACGGCTGAGGCGATCCGGTCCCGCTGCCGCCCGGTGGCGCCGAAGACAGCGAGTTCCCGCAATCCCTGAACCGCGTCGACGGTTTCGGCCGCCACCTCCGCGACGGCACCCTTGACCCCGTCGCCCTGGTTGCGGGCGCGGCGGGCCAGCCACATCGGGACCGAGGCGACGGCGATCAGAATCGGAAGGACCACCAGCGGCAGTACGGGGTGAACCAGCCCGAGTGCGACGAGCGTGCTGAACGGCACGACGACCGCGACGACCAGCGGGCTGAGCGTATGGGCGAAGAACACCTCGAGCGCTTCCACGTCGGCGACCATCGCGGTGCCGAGGTCCCCGCTGCGCCGCCCGGCCAGACCGGCCGGGGCGAGACGTTCGAAGGCGGCGTGCACGCGGGTGCGGGTGTCGGCGAGCGCCCGGAACGCCATCGTGTGCGACAGCGTGTTGTCCAGCCACGGGGTGATCGCCCGCAGCGGGATCAGCACCACCAGCAGCCAGAACCACGGCATCAGCCGGTCGGTGCCGGCGCCGGTGGCGACCAGGCCGACCAGGTACGCGCCGACGGCCGCCCCGGCGATCGTCAGGACCTGGTTGAGGGCGCCGGAGCCGATCGCGGCGGCGAGCAGCAGCCGGTGGGCGCGCAGCAGGAACAGCATGGTGCGCAGCCGGGTGAAGGTCTCGGTCATGCCGCACCGGCCATCCGGTGGTAGGCGCCTTCGGCGGCCAGTAGCCGATCCGGCGGCCCCTGTTCGGCCACCCGCCCGTCGTCGAGGACCACGATGTGTTCGGCGTCGCGGACGGTGGACAGGCGGTGGGCGATGACCAGGGTGGTCCGGTGCTCGGCGAGCCGGGCGAGGGCCTGCTGGATGGTCGCCTCGTTGGCGGAGTCGATCGCCGACGTGGCCTCGTCGAGGACCAGGATCGGCGCGTCCTTGAGCAGGGCGCGGGCGATCGCGATGCGCTGGCGTTCGCCGCCGGACAGCCGGGTGCCGCGTTCGCCGATCATGGTGTCGTAGCCTTCCGGTAGTGCGGTGATGAAGTCGTGGGCGGCGGCGTCCCGGGCGGCCCGTTCGACGTCGGTGTGGTCGGCGCCGGGCCGGGCGAGCAGCAGGTTGTCCCGGACGGTGCCGTGGAACAGGTAGGTGTCCTGGGAGACCACCGACACCAGGGCGCGCATCTCGTCCAGGTTCATCCGCGCGATGTCGACGTCGTTGATCAGGACCCGGCCGGTGGACGGGTCGAAGGACCGCAGCAGCAGGGCGATGACCGTGCTCTTGCCGGCGCCGGAGTGGCCGACGATGGCGGTGGTGCGGCCGGCCGCCGCGGTGAACGTGACGTCGGTCAGGGCGGGGGTGCCGGGGACGTACGCGAAGGTGACCTTGTCCAGGCGTACCTCAGCAGGCCCGGAAATGATCGGCGACGACCCGGACCGGATCGCCTGCGGTGAGTCCAGCAGCTCGAAGACGCCGTCGGCGGCCGCCAGGCCCGGGTAGGCGCCGTGGAACGCCCGGCTCAGGTCGGTCAGCGGCCGGAAACACTCCCGCGACAGCAGCAGGATGATCAGCAGGGTGCCGATGTCGAGCAGGCCGTTCGCGGTGCGCAGCGCGCCGACGCCGACGGCCAGGCCGGTGCCGGCTCCGGCGGCGAGACCGACGACGACCTCGTAGGAGGCGACCGCGGCGGTCAGCCGGGTGGAGGTGACGGCGAACTCGGCGGACTGGGCGGCCATCTGCTCGCCGCGGCGGCGGTGCGCGTTGATGCCCTTGAGCGTGACCATGCCCTGCAGCGCGTCGAGGGTGTCGGCGTAGAGCGCCCGGTAGCCGGTGAACCACGTCGCCAGGGGCGCGCTCATCAGCCGCCGGGAGATCCGCGGGGCGGCGCCGACCAGGACCGCGCAGGCCGCGACGGTGGCCCCGACGACCGGATCGAGCACCCAGACGTACGTGATCAGCACGGTCGCGCCGATCAGCGACGAGATCAGCTGGGGCAGGAAGTTCGCGAAGTAGCCCTCCATCGACTCGACGCCGTCGACCACGGTGGACTGGACCCGGCCGGTGCGGGTGCCGGTGGTCCAGCCGGGGCCGAGGGCGAACAGTTTCGCCAGCAGCCGGTCACGCAGGGCGTCCTTGATCCGGGCGGCGACCGTGGTGGCGGCGACCTCGCGGGCCCAGAGCAGTCCGGCGCGGGCCGCCTGCAGGGCGATGATCCCGGCCACCGCGGCGACGGACAGCCCGCCGCCGAGGACCTGGGCGATGAGCAGCCCCTGGCCCGCGTAGGTGGCGGTGATCGCCAGTCCGATCAGGACCAGTGCGGCGATCCCGGCACGGCGCGGGGCGGCCAGACCGAGGAGTCTTCGGTTGAACATGCCGTCACACAGCCCCTTCGATCAACATTGATCATGATGGTACGTTGCTGCACATACTTTGCAACAACCTAGGAGCTGCGGGTGGCAACGGATCTGCTCGGCGTCGAGACACGACGACGCCGGACGGCCCTCTGGCTGGTGGCCCTGACCACGGGACTGGTGGTGACCGCACTGGTCGCCGTCGGCACGGGCGCGATCGGCATCGACCCGGTCACGGTCGCCCGCATCATCCTGCACCAGGGGCTCGGCATCGGCGACGTGACATGGACCCCACCCGAGCAGGCCATCGTCTGGCAGGTCCGGCTCCCCAGGGTGGTCCTCGGACTGCTGGTCGGAGCCGGGCTCGCCGTCTGCGGCGTCGCCCTGCAGGCCATGGTCCGCAACGTGCTCGCCGACCCGTACCTGCTGGGCATCAACTCCGGCGCCTCCAGCGGAGCCGCCGCCGCCCTGCTCTTCGGCGCGGGCGCCGGCTTCGGCCAGTACGCGCTCTCCACCAGCGCCTTCCTCGGCGCCCTCGCCGCATCGCTGCTGGTCTTCGCGATCGCCCGCACCGGCGGCCGGATCACCTCCATGCGGCTGCTGCTGGCCGGCGTCGCCGTCGGCTACGCCCTCTACGCCACCACCAGCTTCCTGATCTTCGCCTCCAACAGCGCCGAAGGCTCCCGCTCAGTGATGTTCTGGCTGCTCGGCTCCCTCGGCCTGGCCCAGTGGGACGCCCTCCTCGCGGTCGCCGCCGTCGTGATCCTCGGCACCATCGCCTACCTGACGATCCTCGGCCGCCGCCTCGACGTCCTGGCCGTCGGCGACGAGACCGCACACACCCTCGGCGTCTCCCCCGACCGCTTCCGGATGCGCCTGCTGATCCTCGTCTCGCTCTGCGTCGGCGTCCTGGTCTCCGCCGCCGGCAGCATCGGCTTCGTCGGCCTGGTCGTCCCGCACCTGGCCCGCCGCATCGTCGGCGCCCCCCACGTCCGCGTCGTCCCGATCTCCGCCCTGCTCGGCGCGATCCTGCTGGTCTGGGCCGACGTCATCGCCCGCGTGCTGCTCGCCCCGCAGGAGATCCCGATCGGCATCATCACCTCCCTGCTGGGCGCACCGTTCCTCCTGATCCTGATCCGCCGACTGCACTCCTCCTGAAAGGCCACCATGAAAAAGGCCCTCATCCCCCTGCTCCTCCTGACCCTGGCGGCGTGCAGCACCACCCCCGCGGCCTCCGAGAAGTCCGGCGGCCTCACGATCAGCAACTGCGGCGTCGACGTCACCTTCGAGAAGGCGCCCGAACGGATCGTGATGCTCAAGAGCGCCGCCGTGCCGTACCTGCACTCCCTCGGCGTCATGGACAAGGTCGTCGCCCGCGCCGGGCAGTACCCGAAGGACTACTACGACGCCGCCACCCAGGCCGAGATCGACAGGATCCCGCTGCTCACCGACGAACACGACACCAGCGGCCACCTGCAGATCTCCAAGGAGGTCGTGATCGCCCAGACCCCCGACCTGGTGCTCGGCGAGGTCGACAACCTGTCCCGCGACTCGCTCGCCAGCGTCGGCATCCCGCTGCTCGAAGAACCGGCGATGTGCAAGAACGCGACAGCCGTCCCGACGTTCGAGGACATCTTCAAGCAGATGGAGAGCTACGGAAAGGTCTTCGGGCGGGAGACCGAGGCGGCCACCGCCGTCACCGCCCTCAAGGCCCGCCTCGACAAGATCACCAAACCGGCGACCCAGCGCACGGCGGCCGTCCTCTACCCGACCGTCGGTGGCGGCGTCACCTACGCCTACGGCTCGACCAGCATGGCCCACCCGCAGCTGGAGGCGGCCGGTTTCACCAACGTCTTCGGCGACAGCCCCGAGCGGGTCTTCGAGGTCACCCTGGAGGAGCTGCTCGGCCGCAACCCCGACGTGCTGATCCTGCTCTACCCCGACGGCGACGCCAAGGCCGTCGAGCAGGCGATCACCGCACTGCCCGGCGCCGACAAGCTCAAAGCAGTCCAGAACGGCAACGTGATGACCCAGCTGTTCAACTTCACCGAACCGCCCACCCCGCTGTCCATCGACGGCCTCGAGAAGATCGTGCAGCGTTTCCCGTGATCGAAGCCGAAGGGGTGTCCTGGCGTTACGGCGCCAACCCCGTGATCGACGGGGTGGGCGTCACCGCCCGCCCCGGCCGGCTGCTCGGCCTGATCGGCCCGAACGGCAGCGGCAAGACCACCCTGCTGCGCCTGCTCTACGGCGCCCTGCGCAGCCCCACCGGCCAGGTCACGATCGACGGCGACCCGCTGCCGTCCCTCGCGCCGCGTGAATCAGCCCGCCGGATGGCCGTGGTGGTCCAGGAGACCACCGGCGACACCGCCCTGACCGTCGCCGAGATGGTGCTGCTGGGCCGAGGCCCACACCTGTCCACCTTCCAGCGGGCCGGCGCCAAGGACCACGAGGTGGCGGCCCGCTGCCTGACCCGCGTAGGCGCCGCCCACCTGGCCGCCCGCTCGTTCGCCGGCCTGTCCGGCGGCGAACGCCAGCGGGTCCTGATCGCCAGGGCGCTCGCCCAGGAGGCCACCCACCTGCTGCTGGACGAGCCCACCAACCACCTGGACATCCGCTACCAGCACGAGATCCTGCGCCTGGTACACGGCCTGGGCACCTGCTCCATCGTGGTCCTGCACGACCTGAACCTGGCAGCCCGCTACTGCGACGACCTGATCCTCCTCGGCGACGGCGGAGTGGTAGCCGCCGGAACCGTATCCGAAGTCCTGGAACCCAAGATCCTGGAACCGGTCTACGGCATCGGCATCCACCGCATCGAACTCGACGGCCACCTCCACCTGCTCTTCCACCCCAACGACGAGGGGTGATGCGGGTGGGTTTGATGACCTTGAGGGGGACGGGGCTGGGGCGGCGGTAGCCCACTCCGGATGGTCAGGCTTGATCCCTCCGTTGGCCACCGCCGCCCCAATACCTTGCACGGCTGAAAGCATCGCCCGTTGCGGTCTTTTAGAACCCACTTTTGTACGGACGAATGGTCCCCAAACGCAACGGCGAGTCTCGTGGCTGCCGCGTGTGGTGGGCTTTTGGTCGCGATTTCCCCGCGGGTTCCGGGCCGGATGCGGTGGTCACCGAGGTGGAGATCTGCAGCACTACTGCCGAACGACCACACTCTCGGATTTCACGAGTGCGGTCGCCCCTCCGCGATAGCCCGAGCACGGCCCGCTTTGACTGCGAGGCCAAGGGGCGAACCGCAGCGACCGGACTGGACGTGGATTGGCTCTACGGCCAGCTACTGCGTCGCGTGTCGGTAGAGCCTCGGCCCAACCTCACCTTCGGCGTTGTGGGCACCATGAACGCGGCCAGCGCAGCCCAGCGTTTTCCACCTTGACCTTGAGAAGAGGTAGGCGACGACGGCCGTATGACCGAACAGTAGAGAATGGAGTACCGCATCGCCCTACACCGGAAGTTCAATATGCCAGAAAGGGCTGGGATGCGGGAGTTGGGAAAAGCCTGATGCCTTCAGTACCCGAAGCCCGTCGGGACTCGCCGGCCGAGCGAAGACGTGTTGCACTCCAGTTTGTTGAGCAAGAAGTTCGATGAAGCTCAGTACCCAAGCTCTCGCTGCCGGCCCCTTCCCGGCGACTCCTCCAATGTACATACCATACGGGCGCAGCCATGATTTGGGTATGCATTTTACGATACCAATATCCGAAACGTCGATGATTTTACTATCGCGAAAATCCTTCACCGCCCCCTTCTTGAGGGGAGCCACCACAAGCATTCCGACCAACTCGCGACGGGCGCCAACTTTCCTTTCAATCAAACGCGTGGTCAGGGAGTTATGACGGTGAAGCGTCTTCATCAGCGCCAGCGAAGGCGGATCGTACGGCAGGAAGGATTCCAGAAACTGGTGAGCATCAGCTATGTCCCGACTACTCGACGCCCACCGTGAACCATGAACTCCAACCTGGAGGCCAGGCAGTTGCCGACCCCCTAGCGGCATGCGGCGCACCAGAACCAGTGCACGACAGAATGCTGATATCAGAAAAATTACCGCAGTGAGGCCGAGGGCGATGCTAGCCAACCTGAGCACCAGTACTTGATTACTGTTTGATACCGACACCGCGATACCGAGCAATCCAAGAATCGTGGCAATGCACCAAGTAGCAATCGCTAGTTGCCAGTTCTGCGGAACCCCCATTACGGATCTGGTCAATCTCACCAAAACTCCTAATCCAGTCACTGACAGACTCCACGGCGGCCCGACACCAGCACCGCCCAAGGATATCGATGGAGTCAACTATCAAGCCAGGACGCAAGATCGATTCGCGTATGACCTCGGACTACGTTGATCCTAAATTTCTCCGCCACTGAGCCTTTTGCAAAAAGATGATCTTCGTGAGTTTGCGAGAACTTACGAACTGCGGCAGATCCGCACGTCTGCCGACGGATGGTGCGGATGATCAACAAACTCGACATACGTAGACAACGTTTCCTCAGGTCGTTGGCGAGGTACTTCTGATCCGCTCCACAATGTACGAGGCGAGTTCGTGCGGCGCCTGTTCGGGAATCCAGTGCGAAACGCCGTCGAGCACCTTGAAGTCGAACGGCCCCGTCACCCACCGGCTGGTCAGCTCCGCGGCTCGCCGCCCGATGGCGATGTCGCCGGTACTCCAGACATAGGTGGTCGGGACGTGGACCGCCCCGGCCCTGAGCCCGACGAAGGTGTCGAGCGGCATGGCGCGGTACCACCGCAACGCGCCGGCCAGGCCGCCCGGATCGCCGATGAGCCGATCGGCATACTCCCGCGCCAGGTCGGCGCCGAGACCGGACCGCTCGAGCATCGCCACCGCAAGCCGGCCACCCCGAGCCCGAACGGCAGCCTCAGGAAGCCAGGGCACCTGAAAAAACCCGACATGCCAAGCCTGCCAGAACTGCCGACTGCTCACCAAGGCCGCCACCACCGCCCGAGGATGCGGCGCAGAAACAGCGGTCAAAGTATGCAGACGCTCCGGCCTCATGGCGGCGACCATCCACGCCACCCCGCCACCCCAGTCATGGCCGACCAGATGAATCCGCTCAGCCCCGGCAGCATCAACAAGAGCCACAACGTCAGCCACAAGTTCCCCGAGCCGATAGGCCCACCGAGCCCGAGGCCGAGCCCGCGGATCGTAACCGCGTTGATCAGGCGCAATAACCCGGTAGCCAGCCGCAACCAGCGGCCGGGTAACCCCGACCCACGATCGCGCACTCTGCGGAAGCCCGTGCAGAAGCACGACAATCTCCGCCCCCACCGGCCCTTCATCCAACACGCCGAACCGCATGCCGTCGCGGGAAAACCCCTCCACGACATGGACGTTACTCTCTGCACCCCCACAACGACGGACAGCCAAGTAGCGACAATGTTCGATCATTCATCCGAGCAGACCCCGGCTCTACGTCGATGCCTCATGGCTTTGCAGACTCGCTCAACCGGAGCGTCTGATCTTGCGCATGAGCATCGCCCAGACCCCGTAGCCGGATCCGAAATCCCCGGTGACCGCACCCGCGGCGGAGCCCGTAAATAGGGCGTGCGCGCAGTCTGGGCAGACTTCACGTCCCGTGACCGTCTTCTCGAACGGTTCGCGGACACCGCGACCACAGTCAGGGCATTCCCGGCTTGACAAACCCATCAGTGCCTCCCACGATCGGGTTCTTGAGGTACGGCCATGTCGCAGCCTTGTGCTCTGATGATCGGCAGTCCTAGGCGCTGACTTGAACGTCAAGCGGCTGACCCAAGCGCAGCCGAAGATGGATGCCAATGTCGCCTACGGTCTGGGAACGCCATCTTTCGCAAAACAAGAAACCGGCGTCCAGCATAAACGAATATTTATCATGAAATGTGCCGGAAACCCTGGCCCTTTCGACTGTCAGGACCAACTGAACCGTGGTGGCGATCGCCCATCTCAGCAAACACAATCGAAGTCCCTAGAGAAGGGCTGGTGCCACTTTGGAGGACGATCGGCGCCGTGGATTTGTGGCTCTGGCTATCATCGACGTTCTGCTTGCCATCGCCTCCAACCTGATCGCCGAGCAGATCGGCAGTCTGGGCGCCTTCTCCATCGCCGGAGCGGTCTTTCTGGCAATCAGTGTCGCCTTCGGCCGGCTGCTTCTGGGGAAGGATGCGGCAGTGCCGTCCAGCACCAGCACTGCGGCCGGACCGGTCACACGATCCACCCAGCCTCGCCGGCAAGCCCTGCTCGCCTTCAGCGTGATCGGAGCACTCACCCTGTTTGCGATCGCAGCGGCAACGACTACCAACGACAAGAAATCCGACGACAACCGCGACGAAGGCACTCGGCCGACCTCGCAACCGGCCACTGCTGCTCCCTCACCGTCGATGTCACCGTCACCCGCGCCGGCATCGCTCAGCGAGTACTACGCCAGGTGGCGTAACGGGCCGATCCGGATAACCGTCCAGCACTACAACTCGTGGATCAGCCGGGCCGAGAACAAGGAAGACATCGATGCCACCCTCGTTGATGTCCGAGTCGGGATCCGCAACGAGGGCTCCGACGTCGTTGACCTCGCCAACGCACCCGACAGCCTCGTACTGGTCATGAACTCATCGTTCGCTGCGGACATCTACCGGGTCGACCAGAAGGCCATTCCTGAGGTGCCGGCCCATTGGCACCTTTACTGTGTCGGCTTCGACAACGACGGCCGGGCGGTAACGGTGGCCGGCAAAGAGCACAGCATCAAATGGACCGGCGGGAAACTCAGTGTCGGCGACGAGTTCACCTCGAACAGTCCTGCCCACAACGGCGCGGAATACGTGCTACCGGCCTCTGAATCAAAGTCGTCGTCTGAACTGGACGCCGTCTCTCTCAGCTCAGCTCACGTACTCGGCATCGGCTGGCTCAGCACGGGCGGAACGATCCTCGGTTATACGCCGATTTCCCAATGGGCTGGACCGAACACCGTGGAATCTTTCCTCAAGTCCTAGAATCGGACGCTCGTTCAGCGCGCGCAGACAACGAAGCCTGAACCCAGCGATCACTCACCAGGCACTGCTGGAAACTGGACCGGCGTCCGGGTGCGGCCGTGGAGAGGTGTTCGGGTCAGGGAGCTGCGCGGCGGGATCTGGCCTGGGTGGCTCTGGTGGTGTCGCCCAGGCGTTCGAAGTGGGCTATTGCCTCGTTGAAGTGGCGGGTTGCCTCTCGGTGGCGGCCCCGGGCCTGCGCGATCGTGCCCAGCGCCTCGTCGGCTGAGGCCACTCCGGTGCCGGAGCGTGCCTTCTCCAGCAGGGTGCGCATCTGGCGGAAATGGTGGGTGGCCCGGTCGTGGTCGCCTTGGGCGAACGCCTGCCAACCCCGCTCCTGGTGGCAGTATCCCAGGACGAAGGCGTCTCCCAGCCGTTCGCCTATCGTGATGGCCAGCTCGCATTCGGCTGTCGCCTCGGGTTCCCGGCCGGACAACTGGTAGGAGACCGCGAAAGCCAGGTGGATCCACGCGTGGATCGGGCGTTCCTCGGGCGACAGCAACGGCAGCGCCGGCTCCAGGACTGCCAAGGCCTCGGCCGGGCGGCGGACGTCGTTGTAGAGGCCGCCCAGTGATGCCCTCACCTCCACCTCCTCGCCCGCGTCGCCCAGCGCCTGGAAACCCTCGAGCGCCCTGGTCAGCGCCTCCCGGGCCGGATCGAAACGGCCCAGGCTGCGCAGCGTCTCGCCCAGGTTGCGGATGGCATGGGCCTCCTCACTCGGGTCGCCTTGGGCCAGGGCCACACCCTGTTCGGAGAAGGTTCGGGACGACTCCAGATCATCGTCCATCCGGTACGAGTGGGCTATCCAGCGCAGGGCCCTCGCCTGCCGGAGGTTGTCGCCCGAAGCCGCGGTCAGGGCGGACTGCCACAGTGGCAACCGGTAGACGTGATCACCGGACACGGTCAGCTGCCGGTGGACGGCTTCGACCAGATCCCAGGCGGCCTCGTGCCGGCCGGTGCGGACGGCCAGGTCGACGGTGGCCAGGGCGTTGTCGAGTTCGTCGGCACGCCAGTTCGCCGAGCCCACGTTTACGGTAGTCCAGGCGAGCAGCCGGTCGACACACGTGTCCCGGTCCTCGGCCGTCTCCTCGGCGGTGAACAACTCCCGGGCGTACAGACGCAGCAGGTCGTGCAATCGGAAACGGTCCGGGGCCGGGGTCTCCACCAGCATCGCGTCAGCCAGCCGCTCCAGCGCCGCGGAAGTGTCCTGGTGGAGGAGAGAAGGGCCGGCGAGAGCGGTCGCCGCGCCCAACCCCAGCACCTTGCCGGGATGGGCGCCGATCCGGCGGAAAACCAGCCGCTGCGCGGAATTCAAACTGTCGTACGCGCTCCGAAAGGTTCCCCGGACCGCCCTCTCCCCCTGAGCAAGCTCACCCAGACGGCGCTGCTCGTCGTCGAGACGGTCGGCCAGTGCGCCCGGTGACCAGTCGGGACGGGCCCGCAGCCGGGCACCGGCCAACTGCACGGCCAGGGGCAGACCCGCGCACGCCGCGACGATGCGATCAGCTCCGGCGGGGTCGGCGGCGATCCGCTCAGGGCCGGCGGCGTGGGCCAGCAGAGCCCGCCCATCGGCGGCGGGTAACTCGCCCAGGCGGATCGTCCGACCACCGTGTGCGCTCAATTGACGGCGGCTGGTCACCAGCGCGAACCCGCCGGAGGCACCGGGCAGCAGCGGGGTGACCTGGGCATCAGTACCGGCGTCATCGAGGAACACCAGCACCCGGCGGCCGGCCAGTTCGGTACGGAACCGGGCCGCCAACTCGTCCACGCTGCCCTGCGGATCCGGGTCGCCGAGGGCTCGCAGGAAGCGGACGAGCACCATCTCCGGACGTACCGGAAAAGGGTCCGAACCTCGCAGGTCGGCATGCAGCTGGCCGTCGGGGAACCTGGCGCGCAGATCATGGGCGGCGCGCAGCGCCAGGGCGGTCTTCCCGGTGCCGGGCACTCCGGCGATCAGTACCGGTCCGGTCCTGGCACGCGCGGCGGCCACGATGGTGCGGATCTCGGCGGCCCGCCCCAGCAGCGGGCGCGGCGCGGGCAGCTGGGCCGGAACGGTTTCGTCCCTCGGTTCCGGGGTGCGGCGCTGCTGCCAGACGGCGATCACGGTGATCAGGGCGGCCAGCAGGCCGGTGATCGGCCAGGCCAGCCAGGCGAACCGTTGCAGCGGCCCGGGCAGATCGCCGCCGGTCGCGACGTTGATCGCGACCGCGAGCAGGGCGCTGAGGAGCCCGGACCACATGATCAGCAGTACGGTCACCCGATCCCGCCGCATGATCACACCCCCCGGGGAAGCGTACCGAGCGGACCCGTAGTGGTGATGCTGGATTTCTCCCCGGATTCCACTCCGGACTGATGCGCCGCGACGGGGTGTTCCGGTTGGCTGGCGGGCATGACGTCGATATTGGTCACCGCCGTGACGGCGGCCGCGCTGATCGTCCTGCCCGCACCGACCGGGGATCTGCCGGTGGGCCGTGAGGTGCTGCACCTCACCGACCGGGGGCGGGAGGATCCCTGGGTGCCCGGGACGGCCCGCGAACTGATGGTCTCGATGTACTACCCGGCCAAGACCTCGGCCGGGCGCCCGGCCCGGTACCTCACCCCGGTCGAGGCACAGCTGTTCATCGACGATCGCGGGGTCGGTGAGTACGTGGACGCGGCGACGCTGAGCGGCACCCGCTCGTCGGCGCGCGAGTCCGCCCCGCCGCGCGCCGGACGGTATCCGCTGGTGGTCCTCTCCCCCGGCTTCACCCTGCACCGGCACACCCAGACCCACCTGGCCGAGGAGCTCGCCAGCAACGGGTTCGTGGTGGCGTCGATCGATCACGCCTACGAGTCGTCGGGCACCGCGTTCCCCGGCGGCCGGACCCTGGAGTGCACCGCCTGCGAGGTGCTGGAGGAGGGCGAGATCCCCTTCCCGGCCGTCTCCCGGAACCGCGGCCGGGACGTCTCGTTCGTGCTGGACGAGCTGGCGAAAGGGCGGTGGGCGCGGCTGATCGACCGGACCCGGATCGGCATGGCCGGGCACTCGATCGGTGGCAGCGGCACCGCCTCGGCGATGATGGCCGACCCGCGGGTGCGGGCCGGGGTCAACATGGACGGCACCTTCTTCGAGCCGCTCCCGGAGACCGGGCTGAACGGCCGGCCGTTCCTGATGCTCGGCACCACCGAGCACGCGCCCGGCGGGCGTGACACGTCCTGGGACACCACCTGGGCCCGGCTGGACGGCTGGAAGCGGTGGCTCTCGGTCACCGGCACCGGTCACCTCAGCTTCTGCGACACCCCGGTGATCGCCGAGCAGGCCGGCATCCCCAGCGGCGTCACCCCGCTCCCGGCCGACCGGACCGTGCACCTGGTCCGCGAGTACGTGACGGCCTTCTTCGACCAGCACCTCCGCGGTCACCACCAGGCGGTACTCGACGGCCCGACACCGGCAAATCCCGAGGTGCTGTTCCAGCAACCCTGACACCATCGGCCGTGTGGGGCGCTGAGTCGTCTCTCACGCTCGCCGGGCCGGGGTCCGCCGGAGATCTACAGTGTTGATCAACAACCGCTGCTCCTCCGGAACGGACCCGCATGACCACGCCCGGACGGCCCCCGTCGGCCTCCCAGCTCACGCTGTCGCAGATCATGGATCAACACCAGACCAATTTGCTGGGTACGATCCACGGCGGCCGCATCCTGAACCTGATCGACTCGGCGGCCGGAGTGGTCGCGTCCCGTCACTCCGACGGTCCCGCGGTGACCGCGGCCATGGACGAGACGCTGTTCCTGCGCGCCGTCCGGGTCGGTGACGTGGTGCACGTGGACGCCCGGATCACCTGGGCCGGCCGCAGCTCGATGGAGGTGGCGGTGCGGGTGACCGCCGACCGCTGGGACCGCGCGGTACCCCCGGAGACGGTGGCGACGTCACATCTGGTGATGGTCGCCGTCGACGACGAGGGCCACCCCCGCCCGGTGCCGATGCTGCTCCCGGAGACCGACGACGACCGGACCGCCTTCCAGCAGGCCGAGATCCGCCGCGCCCACCGCCTGGCCCTCCGCAAGGCCCTGGAGGCCTGATCGGTATTCAGTGGTACCGGGTACCGGTATTCGGTGTTACCGTATACCGGTACCCGGTGGTACCGGGTACCGCCGGAAGGGGCCGGGATGGAAGATCTGACGGAGATGCTCAAGGGCACCCTCGAGGGGTGCGTGCTGGAGATCATCAACGCTGAGGAGACCTACGGGTGGGCCATCACCCGGCGGCTCAACGACCTCGGGTTCACCGACGTCATCGACGGCACGGTCTACACGATCCTGCTGCGGCTGGAGCGCAACAAGCTCGTCCAGGTCACCAAGCGCCCGTCCGAGGTCGGGCCGCCCCGCAAGTTCTACTCGCTCAACGACGCCGGGCGGGCCGAGCTGGCGACGTTCTGGGCGAAATGGCAGTACGTCTCGTCCCGCATCGACCGGCTCAAGGAGGGTGGACGATGAGCTTCTAGGAAACCGTCACCGGCAGCGACCTCACCCGGGAGTGGACGGCCCTTCAGACCCGGGCCGAGGCGCTTCCGGACGATCACCGGGCGGCGTGGCGGGAGATCAGCGCGAACCTGCTGCCGCACGGCGACTTCACCGGCCGTAACCTCCTGCCGATCCTCGACGGCGCGATGGCGCTGCTGGAGGAGGCCGCCGCGGAGGGCCAGAGCGCTCACGAGGTCCTCGGCGACGACATTCCGGGCTTCTGCACGGCGCTGACCGGCGGCACCGGCGCCCGCACCTACCGCGACCGGTGGCGGGACCAGCTCAACCGCACGGTCGCCCGCAAACTGGCCAGGCTGGAGAGCTGACATGGGCATCCGCGACATCATCGAGGGCAAACGGCAGTGGCGGGCCCACGTGGCCCGGATCGAGGCGCTCCCGCCGGACTACCGGATCGTCTACCGGGAGATCCAGAAGTACCTGTTCAAGGTCGGCCCGGCCGAGCTGCCCGAGATCCTCCCCGGGATCGCCGAGTTCTTCGAGGAGGGCGTCGCCGGCGGCAAGAGCGTCATGCAGCTGATCGGCCCGGACGTCGCCGCGTTCTGCGACGACGTCATCGCGAACTCCCTCACCACACCCGGCGCAGCAGGTCGGTGACGGAGACCCGGCGCAGCAGGGTCCGGGTCAGCCGGCCCGGCACCGCCACCACGGCGGGCCACCCCACCAGCGGCTCGCCGTCCTGCCGGCCGGCACCGGTCCCGGCCACCGCCGGCAGGTCACCCGGCTCGCCGTCACCCGGCACCGCACGTCAGGCGGCGCCCCACTGCTGGACGGCGTCGCGGACCACACCCTGCTCGGAGTCGGTCAGCAGTTCGATCTCGGCCAGCAGGTGCGGGGCCGCGGCGGCGCGTTCCGGCTCCAGGGCCGGGCGGTAGAGCATGGTCAGCGCGGCGCGGCGGGCTGCCACCCGTACGATCGGATTGGGGTGTTCGAAGTTGGCGGCGACCGCCGGATAGAAGGTGGGGATCGCCTCCCGGCAGGCGTCGGCGTCCGGCTCGTGGTCGAACTCCTCGAACTCGATGGCGCTGCCGGCGACCGCGTCGAGCCAGCTCAGCATGGCGGCCTTACCGGCCCGGGTCCGCGGGTCGGTCAGGACCGACACGACGTAGCGGGCGGCCGGCAGGGTGGCCGAGTAGAGCGTGCCCTGGTGGGTGAGGTTCCAGTTCAGGGTGTGCATGGCCGCGGCGAAATCGGCCGTCTCCCCGTTCAGGAGTGGCTTCAACAGCTCGGGCAGGTCCTCCGCGGAACCGTAGGCGTGCTCCAGGTCCCCCCAGGCGGTGGTGGCGAGGATGTCTTCCGGTGTGGTCACGGGACGCATGCTAATCGCTTTGATCTTGATGTCCCACCTCGCGGTTCATCGGCTCGCAAAGATTGACGGTCGGTGAACGAACACGCGCTGTCCGGCACCGATTGATCTTGCTGGTACGTTGCTGCCCAGACTTTGCAACAAAGAAGGACCCGAGCGACGAGGAACCCCCCGCATGAGCGCACAAGACCGGATCAACGACTACTGGACCGTACGGGCGCCGGCCTACGACGCCGACCAGCACCGCCCCGAACGGCTCGACGACGACAACCGGGCCTGGTCCGAGATCTGGGCGAAAGCGCTGCCCGACGGCCCCCTGGACGTGCTGGACGTCGGCACCGGCTCCGGCCAGGTCGCGTTCACGCTGGCCGGGCTCGGGCACCGGGTGAGCGCCGTCGACCTGTCCGCGGGCATGCTCGACCAGGCCCGCAAGCACGCCGCATCGGTGGCGAACGCCCCGGACTTCCGGCTCGGTGACGCCGTCGCCCCGGACTTCCCGCCCGCCAGCTTCGACGCGATCGTCGGCCGCTACGTGATGTGGACCCTGCGGAACCCGGCCGAGGCGGTCGCCAACTGGACCACGCTGCTGCGCCCCGGTGGCCTGGTCGTGATGGTCGACAGCACCTGGTTCCCGAACGGCCTGGACGAGGCCTCGGAGCTGTTCACCGGCTCGTACGACGAGGAGGTCCGCGCGCAACTGCCGCTGGCCGCCGCCAAGTCGATCGACGAGACGGTCCTGACCCTGGCCGACGCCGGCCTCAAGGACGTGTCGGCCCGCCCGCTGACCACGATCTACGACCTGGACCAGCGGCACGGCGTCTCCCCCGGCCACGAGGTGCAGATGCAGTTCCTGATCACCGCCCGGGTCTGACCCGTCAGCGCAGGCCGGCCTCGCGCAGCAGCTCCTCGCGCTGCTGCGCGGGCAGCCGGTCGACGTAGAGCGTGCCGTTCAGGTGATCGTGCTCGTGCTGCAGACAGCGCGCGAAATACCCCGTACCGGAAATGGTCAAGGGGTTGCCGTCCTGATCGAATCCGGTCACCGTGGCCAGGGCGGCGCGGGGCAGATCGGCGCGCGGGCCGGGCACCGACAGGCAGCCCTCGGAGACGGTGACCTCGCCGACCGCCGCGGCCTCGGCCCGCAGCACCGGGTTGACGATGTGCCCCTTGTGCCGCACGCCCTCGTCGTCGGGGCAGTCGTAGACGAAGATCTGCTGGTCGACGCCGATCTGGTTGGCGGCGAGCCCGACACCGTTCGCCTCGTACATCGAGTCGAACATGTCGGCGATCAGCGCGGCCAGGCCGGCGTCGAAGACGGTGACGTCCGCACAGCGGCGGTGCAGGACGGGATTGCCGTAGTACGTGATCGGTCGCGCAGCCATCAGGCGACGATATCCTCCGTTTGCCGGCACCTGCCCGGGGTAGGCGCACGGGATGCCTCCCCTCACTGCCGCGGGCGCGCTGTGACCCGCCGGAACGTGGTCTCCGGTGCCTTCCTCGGGGTCGGTCTCGCCGCCTTCGTCGACGAGACCGTCTTCCACCAGCTGCTGCACTGGCACCACTTCTACGATCGGTCGACCCCGGCGATCGGATTGGTCTCGGACGGGATCCTGCACGCGGTGAGCATGGTCGCCACCGTGGGCGCACTGTTCCTCTACGCGGATCTGCGGCGGCGGCAGACGTTCCGGCCACGGCTCTGGTGGGGTGCCCTGCTCGCCGGCGCCGGTGGCTTCCAGCTCTACGACGGCACGGTCCAGCACAAGGTCATGAGAATCCATCAGATCCGGTACGACGTGTCACCGGCCCCGTACGACTGGGCCTGGAACATCGTCGCCGTCCTGCTGCTGGCCGCAGGGCTCGTGCTGCTGGCCGCGGCCCGGCGCGGACGGCCACGATCCGGCGAAAGCTGACATGGGAGGGCACCACGACCCGGGACCCGGCTGGCTGACGGCCGCTGTGGTGTTCACGGCCGCCGCCGGTTATCTGACGCTCGCCGTTGCGGCGGGCCGTCGCGGCACCGGCTGGCCGGTACGACATACCATCCTGTGGGTGGCCGGTCTCGTCATCGCCGCCGCCGCGGTGTCCCGGCCCGGTCACGGCTTCCGCGACCACATGATCAGCCACGTGCTGCTGGGCATGGTCGCGCCGGTGGCCCTGGTACTGGCGGCACCGGTCACGCTGACGCTGCGGGCGCTGCCGGTGGCGGCCGCCCGGCGGATGGCACGGCTGCTGCGCTGCCACCCAGCCCGGTTCGTCGCGCACCCGGTGACCGCCGCCGTGCTGAACACCGGCGGCCTGTGGCTGCTGTACACCACCGATCTGTACCGCTACTCGACCGCCGATCCCGCGGTGGCACTGCTGATCCACGCCCACGTCCTGCTGTCGGGCTACCTGTTCACCGCCGCGATGATCGGTGTCGACCCGGCGCCGCACCGCCCCGGGCGGGCCACCCGGGGCGTGGTCCTGATCGCCTCGCTGGCCCTGCACGACATCCTCGCCAAACACCTGTGGACGCATCCCCCGGCCGGTGTCCCGCAGGCCGGGGCACAAGCGGGCGCGGAGCTGATGTACTACCGCGGCGACCTGGCCGATCTGCTGCTCGTGGTGGTCTTCTGCGCCCAGTGGTACCACGCCGCCGGCCGCCGCGACCGGGTCAGCGGAAGCGTGGCGGGGCCGCCTCCGTCGCCGGCCCGACCCGGGCGCTGACTCTGCCGCCGGGCCGAAGCCTCCTCGTGCGGCAGGCGTCACGTTCCCGATCGGCGGATGCGGTTTCACCTGGTTCCCCGGGGGCAGAGGGTGGGAACGGGCCGGGACGAGGGAGAACCACATGCTGCCTACGCCACGGGTCTCCGGACCCACCGGCACACGCCCGTCGCGCGCCCCACGGGAGGATCTCGACGCGGTCGCTGAGCACTACGCACACGAACGGGACGCCGCCGGCGACGTACGGGCGGGGCGCCTGCGCGAGCAGATGATCAGCGCGGCGCTACCGATGGCCGACCGTCTGGCCCGCCGGTACCGGGGTGGCACGGAACCGCTGGCCGATCTGGAACAGGTGGCCCGCCTGGGACTGGTGAAGGTGGTGGACCGCTACCACCCGGAACGGGGCTCGTTCACCGCGTACGCCGTCATGTGCATCGTCGGCGAACTCAAACGGCACCTGCGCGACCGCACCTGGGCCGTGCACGTGCCCCGCCCGATGCAGGAACAGTCCAGGGCCGTCATCCGGCACGAGACGGACCTGACCGGCGAACTCGGGCGGCAGCCCACCGACACCGAGACGGCACGGCGGGCCGGCCTCACCGCCGCCGGTGTGGACCGGGCCCGGGTGACCGCGGCCGGTCACCGTTCGCTGTCGCTCGACACTCCCGTCGGTGACGGCGACGCCTCCTTCGGTGACCTGCTCGGTGCTACGGACAGCGCGCTGGAGAAGGTCGCCGACAGCGTGACGCTCGCCGGCCTGATCGCGGCCCTGCCGGAACGGGACCGGCGCCTGGTGGTCGCGAGCTTCTACGGAGGCCGCTCCCAGTCCGACATCGCGGCCGAGTTCGGCATCTCGCAGATGCAGGTCTCCCGTCTGCTGGCGCGTACGGTGGCCTGGCTCCGGGAGGGTCTGCTGACCGACCGGGTGCCGCCCGTGCCGGGAAGGTCCGGCCGGGAGGGTGACACCTTCGCGATCACGGTGACACCTTCGGCCGGCGGGCGGATCGAGGTCCGGATCCGCGGCGAGGTGGACCGCGACAACGCCGGAAGGCTGCGGACGGCCCTGCTGGACGTGGTCTGCGGGCAGCCGGCCGGTCTGCGGGTCGTCCTGCAGCTGGGCGAGGTGCCGCTGCTGGACGCGGCCGGGGTCCGTGTGCTGCGGGCGGTCTACGAGTCGGGCAGGGCCCGCGGTGTCACGGTGACCGCGACCGGTCTGAGCCCGGTGATCCACCGGATCGCCACGGTCTGCGGGCTCACCCCGATGCTGGCGGACGACAGCGGTCCGGCATCGTTCACGTCGTAGCGGATCGACCGGCGCGGCCACGCCGGCCGGCCTACCCCTACCCTGCAACGCGGGAGATCCGTTTCCTCTCCGGCAGCGGAGCCGGAGTATCCACGGAAGGAATCAGATGACCGAGACGATCAAGCTGCTGCACGGTGCCGAGATCCCGCGGATCGGCGCCGGCACGTGGCCGCTGAACGACGCGGACGCCGAGCGGGTGGTCGCCGATGCGCTGCAGGCCGGTTACCGGCTGATCGACACCGCGTTCGCGTACGGGAACGAGGTCGGTGTCGGCCGGGGCCTGATCGCGTCCGGGGTGCCGCGCAACGACATCTTCGTCACCACGAAGTTCAACAAGGAGTCGCACGGGAAGGAGCAGGTCGCCGAGGCCGCCGAGCGCAGCCTCGACAAGCTGGGCCTGGACCACCTGGACCTGCTGCTGATCCACTGGCCCAACCCGGGTCACGACAGGTACGTGCAGGCCTGGGAGGGCCTGGTCCAGCTGCTCGAGGCCGGCACCGTCAAGGCCATCGGCACCAGCAACTTCAAGCCCACCCACCTGAAGCGGATCATCGACGCGACCGGGGTGGCCCCGGACGTCAACCAGATCCAGCTCAGCCCGGCGTCCACCCGGGCCGAGGCCCGCGCGTTCCACGCCGAGCACGGCATCCTCACCGAGAGCTGGTCGCCGATCGGCGGGCAGGGTGTGGCGGTGCTGGGCCTGCCGGAGGTCGCCGAGATCGCCGCGCAGACCGGGCGTACCCCGGCGCAGGTGGTGCTGCGCTGGCACCTGCAGCTGGGGCTGCTGCCGATTCCGAAGTCGGCCGACCCGAAGCGCCTGCGGGAGAACCTGGACGTGTTCGGGTTCGAGCTGACCGGGGAGCAGATGTCGGCGCTGTCCGCGCTGGACCAGGGCGAGTCCGTGGTGGAGGACTCGGACAAGTTCGGCCACTGATGTTCTGAATGGGCGCCCCGGAAACCCGGGGCGCCCATTTTCAGGACGGTCGGCGCCGCAACAGCCAGAACAGGCCGCCGCCGATCGCGAACGTGATCAGCACGCCGATCACGCCGGACAGGCCGGTCGCCAGGTACTCGTTGTCGATGCCCTTGAACGCGTAGTCGGCGAGCGGGCCGTCGGCGAACTCGTGGTCCTTCGCCTGCTGGGCCATGCACGTGCCGCCGGTGATCTCGTCGTCGGCGTTGAAGGTGCAGCCCTCACGGGCCGCGTAGTCCAGTCCGTCCGGGCTGCCGGAGGCGAAACTGCTTGCTACCCCGGCGAGCAGCAGGGCCACGAGCAGGCCGGCGACGATGAAAACGCGCTTGCTCATGCGGCCACCTCCAACGGTTTGCGGAACGCCCGGAGCGCGTACACCAGGTCGGGCCGCACCTTCGCGACGGTGACCACGGTGGTCGCGGCGATCAGGCCCTCACCGACTCCGATCAGGACGTGCACCCCGCCGAGGGTGGCGGCGACCCCGGCCAGCGACAGGTCGGTGGTGCCGCCCAGCGCGTACTCGAGGACGAAGCCCTGCGACGCCAGGACGACACCGATGACCGACGCGATGAAGGCGGTGGCGCCGAGACCCGACGCGTTCTTCGGCAGGACGCGCAACAGCAGAGCGACCAGCACGTACGCCGCGGCCGCCCCGATCAGGGCCATGTTGGTGATGTTGAGGCCGAGCGCGGTCAGGCCGCCGTCGCCGAAGACAAGCGCCTGCACGATCAGGACGGTGGACACGCACAGCGCGCCGACCCATGGGCCGACCAGGATCACCGCGAGGGTGCCGCCGAGCAGGTGGCCGGAGACGCCGGGCAACACGCCGAAGTTGAGCATCTGCACCGCGAAGATGAACGCCGCGACCAGCCCGGCCATCGGGGCCAGCCGGTCGTCGAGGTCCGCTTTGGCCCGCCACACGCAGACGGCGAGGCCGGCCACCGCGATCACCATGAATATCGCCGACACGGGACCGTTGATGATCCCGTTGGCGATGTGCATCGCCACAGCTTCCATCGATATCTCCTCTGTACGACCGGCTCAGGGAACCGGTCTCAGCCGAAGCATATTGACAGACCTACGTTGTTGCCAAGCTCTTGCAACTACGCGCCCACATAGCGGCCCGGCCGGTGGTTCATCGCCAGCACCAGGTTGAGCACGACCGCCCCGGCCGCGGACAGCAGCGCCGCGCCGACCGGCAGCACCAGCAGCGACAACAGGACCACGACCGCGTCCAGGCCGAGCTGCACCCAGCCGGCCCGCCAGCCGAACCGGTCCTGGGCGATCAGGGCGACCACACCGAACCCACCGAGGCTGCCACCGTGGCGGAAAATGATCAGGATGCCGATGGCGGTGGCCAGATTACCGGTGATCGTGGCGTACAGCGGGGCCATCTGGACCAGCGGCATCATCGCCGGATGCAGCAGCGAGAACGCCGACACCAGCCCGACGCCGATCGCCGACCGCAGCGTGAACGACCAGCCCCGGCGGGTGATCGCGAGCAGCACGAACGGCACGTTCACCAGCACGAAAACCACGGCCAGCGGCCAGCCGGCGGCACGTTCGATGAGCAGGCCGAGCCCGGCGGTGCCGCCCGTGGCGATACCGCCGGACTTCAGCAGGAACAGGCCGAGCGACGCGACGAACGCCCCGGTGACGATGCTGACGGCGTCCTCGGCTCGGGTGTGCCGTACCGCCGCCGGCTTCTCCAGGGTGTTGATCATGGCCGATAGGTTCACATCACGGGTCGGTCTGTGCAAACGAGGGTCGATGTGCTGAACACTCTGCACAGCTGCCTGTCGATCAAGGCGGGATCTGCCCAGCGCGTGCTGTTTTCTTTAACCTGCAAGTAACTTTCGGGCCCGGGCGCCCTGGAAGGCATCACCGGCCATCCCGAAACCGAACAGCACGATGAGCGCGCCGGCGATCTGCAGGACAAAACCCGCCTCCAGCGCCTGAATGAACACACCCGTCCCGAAGAGCACCGTCGCACCGACCGCGAGCGCCACGATCCGGGCCCGCGACGGCGGCGGCCCGTCCGGCCGGACCTTCAGATCGAACATCTCGGCGAGCCGCTGATGCTCCGCCTCGGTGCCGATCCCGGCCCGGTCACCCTCGGCGTAGTGCCGCACCACGGCCGCGGCGAACCCCGGCGGCAGATCCTCGAACCACACCCGGAGGCGGCCCTTGCCGGCGACGTTCAGGTCCATCCGCTGGTCGGCGTGAGCGATCGGCCCCAGCGCGAGATCCGCCCACGGAATCGTCACCGGCCGCCCGATCCGGCGGTCGGCGTGGATGCCGTCGGCGTTCACCGTGAAGCCGGTCCCACGCCAGGCGATCGGCGCGACGAACACCAGGCCACCGGTGAAGATCACGGTGAGGGCGAGCAGGACGCCATCCCGCTCCCCCTGAACCCAGGACCAGCCACAGACCGCCGCGAAGGCAGCCCACCCACCCAGGACAAAAAGCCCGAGAAAAACCGGAACCGCATGCCTGCGGGTACGGAATTCCCTAGGCCCGATCTCGAACCCGGCACTCCCTCGCCACCGCAGAGCAACAACCACCACCGCCCCGACCACGAACGAGACGACCGCAGCCCCGAGCGCCACCGCCAGCATCCCGCGCGGTTCCTCCCGCCCACCAGAGGCAACCCCCACCCCACCCACCGCAACAGCAGCCGCAACCCCCAGAACCCACCGCCGCCACCGAACCAGCACCCGGGAAACCCACAAACCCATTCCCGCAGCGTACGAGGAACTCCCCGACCGCCGCCGGGCTGTTTGACGGCACTCCTGTTCGGTCCCGGCTCCCGCCGGCACTGTGACTGTCATGCGCCGGCCCGGTGACGATAGGCGCAGACCCGGCCGTGTGTGCGGTCGCCGATCTCGTGCAGCTCGGAGTTCGCCGGGCTCAACAGATGGTGGAGAGCCCTTCCCCGCATCCGTCGCGTGGTACCGGCTTGGATCGCCACCCACAGTGCCCCGGCTTCGTCCTCACGCTGACACCGCCGCAACAGCCGGATACCCAGCATCGCCGCCACCACGAGACCGTCACGCTCTCCGATGCCTGCCGCGTCCCATCCCTGTTGCAGCACCTGCACGGCGTCATCACAGCGGCCCTGCCGGTGAAGACACGACGCCCAGCGCAGCCGCGCCTGATCCGCCCGTGCCCACTCCCGCCGTTCCAGGGCCTCGACGACGACAGCCTCCAACATCATGGCCGTCCCACTCCACAGCCCGTTCATCGCCGAGGTCCTTTCCTGCCCACAGCGCCGGACAGCAGACCCGGCGTGCTCACACAGACGGCCCCGACCAGCCCGGGCCGAGTCGCACCAGGCCGGCGGGCAGGCAACCGAAGCGTCCGCGAGAAGACCACGACAGCGTTCTCCCGCTGCCGGCACGGCCCCAACGAGCCGCAAGACAGACATCGCCCCGTCGCACTCGACGTCACGTGATCATCGAGGACGGTCTGAGCCGTACGAAGCTGCTCGGCCGATATCGCGTAGTACGTGTTCCCGGACATGAATCGCCTCCCAGAGCCCGACGACTTCCACCTATCACGATGGTTCGGGCATCAACCAGGCAAGCCGCTTCCGGAATGCCACGAAAGCCAATAGCTATTAACAAACCGGAGTTAACCCCTGGGCCGAAGGCGGAATGCCCGGCATCCTGAGCATCGAGAGTCCGATGAGGTCAGGAGGGTGGGATGTACTCGACCGGCTTACGGGAAGCGCGCAACGCACGCGGATGGTCCCAGCGCCGTCTCGTGGCGGGAATCGAAGAATACGCACGACACCGAGGTCTCGAAATCGCCTCCACACCGAGCCTGCTCGTCTACGTGTCGGAATGGGAGAACGGGAGAAGAGCGCTGTCCGACTCGTACGCGGCCATCCTTCGCGCTGTCCTCGGAGTCACCGACGGCGAACTGGTCGGCGACGCACCCGGCCCGGTGCCCCTTGATTCGGACGGCTACGTCCAACTCCTTGAACAGATCGACTCCGCACGCAGCATCGGGCGCGAGATGGTCGGCACCCTCCTCGCCCAGACTGAACTGCTGCGCACCATGGATAGGCAGGCCGGAGCGGCGTCACTGGTCGACCAGATGGGCTCCCACCTGGCTGCTTTGCAGGACGTCCTGACCTTCGCTGTGCTGCCGGACGCGCGTAGGCCCGTGGCGATCGCTTTGGCCGGGGCCGCGACCCTGGCCGCCTGGCAGGCGCTGGACGTCGGTGCGGCAGACCGGGCCTGGCGTCACTACGAGCTGGCGAAAACCGCAGCCAGGGATGCCGATGAGATCGCCTATCTGGCGCACGCGATGGCGGAGCAGGCTTACGTTCTCGTCGAGGCGGGACGGCATGATCTGGCTGTCTCGCTGGTGCGGGAAGCCCGGCGAGCGAGCAGCAGTCGAGTATCGAGCCGACTCGCCGCCTGGCTGAACGCGGTGGAAGGCGAATTGTGCGCCCTGGCCGGTCTCCCGGAGGACTGTCGGCGAGCCCTGGATCGCGCATTGGCCGAACTGCCGCCGGACAGCGACGACCGGGATCCGGAGATGGTCAGCATCTTCCTGAACCGCAGTCATCTCGATCGGTGGCGTGGCAACACGATGGCTCTCCTCGGGGACGACGAAGCCGTCGGCGACCTGTATGAAGTGCTCAGAACGATGGATCCGACCTTCGTCCGGGCGAGGGCCGGGGTGTTCTGCCACCTGGCTCAGGCTCACCTCGTCCGGGAGGAGGCCGACGACGCCCGCTCGTGCCTTCTCGCAGCACGACGGCTGGCCGGCCGGACCGGCTCGGTGCGGCATCGACGCCGAGTGGAACGGCTGATGCGGATGGTTTAAGACTCTTCCGGGTCGATGCCGAAGGCCAGGATGTGCAGCAACGTCAGTAGTGTCCCGGAGCTGATGATCTCGCCCTTGGTGATCAGGTCACGGACGTCGGCCAGCGGGATCCAGGTGACTTCGCCGGCCTCTTCGCCGCCCTCCGGCTCACCGACCAGGTCGGCGCCTCGGCCTACGAAGAGCACATGCGGTGAATCGACCATGCCGACGATGGGCTGATAGGTGAGCACCCGTCGGAGGGCGTGCGGCCGCCATCCGGTCTCCTCCTCTACTTCCCGGGCTGCGGTGGCCGCCGGGTCTTCGCCCGGGTCCAGCAGGCCTCCGGGCAGTTCCCAGGCCCACTTGCCCGGAACGAAGCGGTACTGGCGCAGCATGAGCACCCGATCCCGGCCGTCGACGACCGCGGCGATCGCCGCACTGTTCAGCCGGACGACGTGATGTTCGAACCGCTCGACACCCGGCGGCTCGACATCGACACGGGACAGCCTCACCCACCGGTTCTCGTAGATGCTCCGCTCACCATGCACCTGCCAAGCAGGTGACGGTTCGTTCACCTCGGCCTCCCACGAGTCGCACTCCACAAAAACCTATCGGGCCGCCTCGGACCCGAAGGTCCTGCCCTTGGCTACGGTGCGCTGATGAGCGCGAAGCCGAAACCGACCGCTTCGTTCTCGACCGCTGGGTCTGGGAACTGCCCGGCGGCTACCTCGACCACGGTGAGGAACCGCTGTCCTGCGCGGCCCGTGAGGTCGAGGAGGAGACCGGCCGTCGGCCGGTCAGGCGAGGTGGATGCCCAGGTCGGTGCGGCCCGGAAGCAGGTCTGCTCGTAGGGAGCGGGTGCCCTGGTAGTCGCCGTCGCGTAGGCGGCGGAACTGGCGGGGCTTCTCGTCGTCGATGGTGCGTAGGCGGGACTTCAGGCGGTGCACCTCGTGGTCGACGGCTGCGGCGTCCAGGCCGTCGGCGTCGTGGATCACATGCAGGTCCAGGGTTTCGATGCCCACGTACCACAGGGTGCCGTGGGTCAGCGGGAACAACAGGGACTCCAGGTCGCCGCTGATGCCGCGGGGGCCGATCGAGCGGGCGTCCTCCCCCGCCGTCACCACGACCAGTGCGCGGCGACCGGTCAGGCCGCCGTCGCCGTAACGGCGGGGCACGCCCAGGTCCGGGTCCATGTCACCGTAGGCGAAACCGCTGGTCAGCACCCGGTCGAACCAGCCCTTCAGGATCGCCGGCGGCCCGTACCACCACAGTGGGAACTGCAGCACGAGGAGTTCGGCGGCGGCCAACTCGGCCTGCTCACGGCGTACATCAGCAGGCAGTTGACCTTTGGTGTAGGCCGTCCCGGCCTGTTCGGCGAGGTTGCCGGCCGTCCCGGCCAGGTCTCCGAGATCACCCTCGCCGAGCACCGGATCGAAGCCTTGCGCGTTCAGATCGGATGTCGCCACCCGGTAGCGCTGTGACAGCTCCTCGACCCCGGCCCGGAACAGCCGGTCGTTGAAGGAGCCGGAGCGTGGATGCGCGTAGACCCAGTGGGCGGCGCCGGGCCGCGGCGGATGCGCGATCGTCATGACGTTGTCCCCTCTGTCGTGATGGCGGTGATGACCCGGGCGAGCACCCGGCGGGCGCGGTCGGCGGCGATCCGGCCGGCGAGCACGTTGCGGGCCAGGGCGTCGCCGGCGCCGACGAACGCGTGCAGCGCCGCCGCGTCGAGCGGCCCGCAGAACGGTTCCAGCGCTGTGCGGCAGGTGGCTAGGTAGACCTCCTCGGCTTCCTGGCGCACCCGGCTGAGCTCGGACGATCCGGCGAGCGCGGCGACGACATCGGCCAACTCCCGCCCCTCGGCGAGGCAGCAGTCGATGTACGCCGCCGCGACCACCCCGGCCACCGCCGGCAGATCGTGCGCCACCTCGTCGAGGGCCGTGCGCAGGGTGTCGCGTTGCCGGTCCTCGAACGCCCGGTACAGCTCGGTGAGTAGCCCGGCCCGGTCGCCGAAGTGGTCGTAGACCAGCGGTTTGGTCACCCCGGCCCGCTCGGCGAGCCGCCCGAGGGTCAGCTCGTCGGTGCCCGCGTCGCGGATCAGCTCCCGGGCCACGTCCAGCAGCTGGGTGTGCCGTTCGGCTTTGGACAGCCGGCGGCGCGGTTGATTCCCGGTCTCACTCACCCGGCCAAGTTACCACAAGTAACTTACTACTGGTAACTACCGCTCGGCGACCTGCAGCACGATCTTGCCGCGGGTGTGGCCGGCGGCCAGGACCTCGTGCGCCTTGGCGACCGCGTCCAGCGGGACCACCTGGTCGACCTCGACGTGCACCTCACCCGCGTCGATCAGGGCGGCGATCCGGGTCAGGGCCGGGCCGTCCGGCTCGACCAGGAACGGCGAGACCCGCTTGCCCTGGGCCGCCGCCGCGGTCGCCAGATCGGGCGAGACGCCGGACGGCACGGCGATCAGCAGACCGCCGGGCCGGAGCACACGAAGGGACCGCAGGCTGGTGTCGTCGTGGTCGCCGACCAGGTCGATCACCACGTCGACGTCGCTGATCTCGTCCTCGAACCGGACGCTCGTGTAGTCGATCACCCGGTGCGCACCGAGCCCGGTCAGCCACTCGGCGTTGCGGGCGCTGGCGGTGGCGATCACCTCGGCCCCGTGGGCGCGGGCGAACTGGACCGCCAGGTGCCCGACCCCACCGGCCGCCGCGGTGATCAGCACCCGCTGACCGGCGGTGACGGCGGCCGTGTCGAACAGCGCCTGCCAGGCCGTCAGTGCGGCCAGCGGAACCGCCGCGGCCTGCTCGAACGTGGCCGACGAGGGCTTGCGGGCGAACTGCCGGGCCGGCGCGGTCACGTACTCGGCGTAACCACCGGCGGCGCGCGGGAACCACGGCATCCCGTACACCTCGTCGCCGACGGCGAACGTGGTCACCCCGAAGCCGATCTCCTCGACGACGCCGGCGACGTCCCAGCCAAGGATGAACGGCGGCTCGCCGAGGACCCCGGCCATCCCGGTGCCCTCGCGGGTCTTCCAGTCGACCGGGTTGATGCCGGCGGCGGTCACCCGGACCAGGATCTCGGTGGGCAGTGGCGAGGGCTTGGGCACCTCGCGAATCTGGAGGACCTCGGGTCCGCCGAAGGTCTGCTGGGTCACGGCACGCATGGTGGAAGAAGTCATGCGGACCATCGTCGGCGCGTTCCGGATGATCAACGAGTGGCTAGGATGACATGGTGCGCAAAAATCCGGCCAACCCGCATCGGGTCGCGGTCCTGGCCCTCGACGACGTGATCCCGTTCGATCTCGGCATCCCGTCCCGGGTCTTCAACGAGGCGACAAACGACAACGGCCATCGCCTGTACGAGGTGATCACCTGCTCGATCGGTGGCGCCCCGGTCACCACCGGCTCCGGGTACACGATCGGCGTCCAGCACGACGAGACGGCGCTGAGCAACGCGGACACCGTCGTCGTCGCCACCCAGGAACCGACCACCCAGATGCTGCGCTCCGGCACCCTGCCACCCGCGGTCAGCGCCGCCCTGGCCCGGATCGGCCCGGACACCCGGATCGTCAGTCTGTGCACGTCCTCGTTCATCCTGGCCGCCGCCGGGCTGCTCGACGGGCTCCGCGCCACCACCCACTGGGCGCTCGCCGACGAGTTCGCCAGGTTGTTCCCGCACGTCGACCTGGACCCGAGTGTGCTGTTCGTCGACAACGGCCGGATCCTGACCAGTGCCGGAGCGGCCGCCGGGATCGACCTGTGCCTGCACCTGATCCGGCGTGACCACGGTGCCGCGATCGCCGCCGCGGCCGCCCGGCGCTGCGTGATCGCACCCTGGCGCGACGGGGGCCAGGCCCAGTTCATCGAACGCTCGGTGCCGCAGGTCACGGACACCTCGACCACGCGTACCCGCGCATGGGCCCTGTCCCGGCTCGGCGAGCCGTTGACCTTGATCGACCTGGCGTCACACGCCAACATGAGCGTGCGCACGTTCAGCCGCCGGTTCGCCGCGGAGACCGGCAGCAGCCCCAACCAGTGGCTGATCCAGCAGCGTGTCGACCACGCCCGGCACCTGCTGGAGACCAGTGACCTGCCGGTGGACCGGGTCGCGGCGGCGGTCGGTTTCGGCAGCGCCACGCTGCTGCGCAAACACCTGCAGACCACCCTGGGACTGCCGCCGACCGCCTACCGCCGCACGTTCCGCGCCCCGGTCTGAGCGCTTTACCAGGCCACGACACCCTGACGGTCGGGCTGGATGGTGCCGATCTTCAGCGACTTCATGGTGATGTCGTTCTTCTCCGGCGCCGGGAAGTTCGACAGCTTCGCCGGTTTGCCGTCCTTGCCGCCGTCCAGGCTGAAGACCAGGGTGTTGCCCGCGCCGCAGGTCGAGTCGCCCTTGTCGCAGACGGTCCACTTGATGCCCTGGTAGACGCTGGAACCGGACTTCAGCGCGGTCCGGATCGACTCGCCGGGCTCCTTGACGTTCTCGGTCGGCACGTTGACGACCTCGTCGGCCGGGTTCTTCAGGGCGATCGTGGCGTGGCCGTGCACACCGCACTCGGTGTCGGACTTGTTGGTCAGCGTGACCAGGCCCATCCGGGTGTCGCCCTTGCCGTCCGGCTGCAGCGTGATGTTCGCCTCCAGGTCGCCGGTCTTGCAGGCCGGGACCGCGCCCTCGTCCGGATCGGGGCTCTCCGGCGCCTCGGATCCCGTCGCCGCCGGCTCCGCTTCCGTGGTCGCCGCCTCCGAGGCCGCCGGCGCCGAAACCGGCTCCACCGCCGTGCCATTCGCGCAGGCCTGCTGGGTGAGCACCACACCCGCGGTCATCACGCCGAGCAGAGCGAATCGCATGGTCCGGATACGCATCGTGCAACTCCTTCGCCTGTGTGGACTTTCCCGTGCCACCTCGCCCCATGCCCCGGTGAGCATTCGGCCAACCGTTTTCCACCCTTACGAAATCGCGTCTTGAATGTGCGCGACACCTCGTCAGAACGTGCGCGACAGAAACGTTTGTGCCCCGATCGGGGGCGGGTAGGCCACGAACGAGCCATTACCGAATCCGAAGGAGACATTCGCCATGCGTGTGACCGCAACCCTCACCGCTCTCGCCGGACTGACCCTTTCGATGCAGGCCTGCACCGGCGCCTCCGAGGCGGTCACCCCGACCCCGGTCGCCGCGACCGTGGCCGGCCCCGAGGACATCTTCACCGGCGAACGGAAAGCGCTGATCCACATCGCCGAGGACGACAAGGACTGGAGCGCGACGTACGAGGGCCCGATCGCCATCGGGGACGGCACCGACGACGGCGCGCTGTTCCGGCTCGTCCCGGCCGCCGGCGACCAGTACCTGATCGAGGCGCTGCGCCCGCGGGAGGAAGGCGGCCGCTGGTGCGCCACCGCCGACACCCGCGACGAGCCCACCAGCATCGCCACCGGCGCCTGCACCGAGAACGCGAACACCCTGTTCTCGATCACCGCGACCGGCGAGCAGGACGACAAGGGCCGCCCGACCCACCGCATCACCAGCGAGGAGCACGGCACCCTGCAGGTGAAGAACGACGGTTCGGCCCTCTACCTGCAGCAGGTCGGTGACGGCGGAAGCCGCGGCACGTACAGCTTCGTGGACCGTGGCCCGATCGAATAACTTGGGTACAGGGGGCGGGTGACGACATTCGCTCCGGACACCCGATTCGCTCTGGACACTCGTAAAGTCGGCACGAATGGTCTGGCCGGATCCCTGCGCCGATGGCAGAAGTTTCTCGGCGACCGTTCGGCCCCGGTCTACGAGCCCGCCACGATGGCCGATCTGCGGGTCCGTTTCCAGCAGGTCCGCGTCGACGACGCGCTGATTCACACCCATGAGGGCTTTTCCGCCGTACGAGCGGGAAAGCCCTCAGGTGTGGACGGCGCCGTTTCGCTGATCCTCGTCAACCGGGGATCCGCGACGGTCGGCACCCACGACATCCCGGCCGGCAGCTATCTGGTGCGCCGCCTGGACCGCCCGGTGTCGTTCACCAACGGCCCGTGCACGGCCGGCATGTCCCTCACCCTGCCCGGTGCCGCCGTGGCCCCGCTGCTCGGCGACCGGGTGGTGCACGGTCCGGCCGACTCGGCGGAGATGCGGCTGCTCACCGGCTACGCCGACCTGCTGCGCCGGACCGCCCCGGACCTCAGCCCGGCCGGTGCCCGGGCGGCCCGCGAGGCCTTGGCCGAACTGACCGCCGGCGTGGTCCGCGGCGCCGCCGACAGCACCGACCCGCTGACCGCGCCCGCCCTGGTCGAGGCGGCGAAGAACCTGGCCGAATCCCACCTGACCGACGCCGGCCTGGGCCCGGCCACCCTGGCGGCCGCCCTGCACGTCTCGGTCCGCACCCTGCAACGCGCGTTCGCCGGCACCGGCGAATCGGTGACCTCGTACATCCGCCGACGCCGCCTGGACCGGGCCCACCGGGACCTCACCGACCCGGCCGCCCACCTGACCGTCTCGGAGATCGCCGCCCGCTGGCAGTTCAGCGACGGCGCCCACCTGAGCCGGGCCTTCCGGCAGCGCTACGGCACCACCCCGACCGACGTCCGGCCGATGTGACATCGGTTCCTATGATCGTCCGGTGATCGGATCTGGAATGGACTGGCTCGCCGCGGTCCCGCACGACAAGGTCGCGGCGATGCGCGGATTCCTCGACGTCTGGTACGCCGACGTCCCCACAGCCGACCCCACGGAGATCGACAGCCCGGTGCCGCTGCCCGCCGCGCTGACGGCCTTCTACGAGCGGGCCACCCGCAAACCGGTGATCTTCGGGGTGCACAACAGCGTGTACCCGCCGCACGAGTTGGAGTACGACGAGGACGAGGGTGGTGTCGTCTTCGCCGCCGAGAACCAGGGCGCCTGGGCCAAGGTGATCGACCCGGACGACGAGGACCCCGAGGTGTACGACGACGGCGAACCCGACCCGGAACCCCTCAGTGGGGTGCTGCTCCAGTTCGCCCTGGTCGAAGCGGTTATGTCAGCGCCGTACGCCACCCACGAGGAGGTCACCCGGGCCGAACGCGACGAGTTGCTGACCGGCCTGACCCGGGTGCCGCTGTCCCCCGCGTCGTTCCCGGAACACGGCACGCTGCTGTACGCGGGCCCGGGCGTGGTGGCCCTCAGCTACCAGTCAGAGGCCGGTCACCAGGTGCTGACCGGCCGGCGCCGTCGTCAGGAATGAGCCCGGCGCAGGCGCAGCGCCACAAAACTGGGCCGTTCCGTCAGCCGTTCGTAACGGTCCGGGTTCACCTCCCGGAGCGCCTCGACCGCCCGCGGTTCGACCAGGCGTTCCAGTGTGAACCCGGCGGCGAGCACCTCGGTGACCACCGTTTCCAGGGTCATCCGCTGGAACCGCATGGTGATCCCGTCCGCGATCGGGAACTCGACCCAGCTCTCATCGAAGTACGACCCACCGAAGAACCGCCAGTCCGACACCGGATGTGTGGTGGACAGCAGGAACCAGCCGCCCGGGCGCAGCACCCGCCGCACCTCGCCCAGGAAGCCGGCCCGGTCGGTCAGATGATGCAGCACCAGCGCACACACCACCCCGTCGAACGAGGCGTCCCCCGCGAACGCAAGTGGCGTGTCCAGGTCGTGCCGCCGCACCTCGGCGGTGTCCCCGAGCAGCCCCCGAGCATGCGCGACCAGACTGTCACTCCCGTCGACAGCGACGACGTCGGCACCACGGGCGACCAACTCGGCCGCGTAGTGCCCGCCCCCACACCCGGCATCCAGAACCCGGAGCCCGTCGACGTCCCCGGCAAGCGCCAGCATGGCCGGCCGATCGGTGTAGGCGTTGTGCGCCCCATCCGCGGCATGAGCCGCAAAGTGGTCACCAGCATGATCGTGATAAGCATGAGCCGCAGACATCGAACCAGCCTGCCGATACGCCGTTCCCACCGCAAACCGCCTGGTAGAACCTACTTACGGGACGGGAGACGGTGATGCTGGCGGACGTGTTGTCGGAGATAGGTCGACAGGGTGGCAACGATTCGGGCACCGGCCCGGAACCGGTGGTGAGCCTGGAACTGTTCTTCGAGGGCAACAACGACCTCGGATCGATCGGCTGCAACCTGATCGACCATCCCGGCATCCCCGAGTTCTACGCCGTCCTGCGCGCGCTGCGGGCCCACCCGGACGTCGTGGACGTCCGGGTGGGCATCAGTGAAGTCATGGGCGACGACGAATGGCCCTTCAGCAACCACGTCTACATCGTCACCAGCGCCTCCGCAACCGAGGTGCTGCGCCGCACCGCCCGGCTCCAGCCCGAGCCGGAGATGGGATCCGACTGGTGGAACGGCACCCCACCGGCAATCGACATCCCGGTCCCCAGCGGACATCAACTCATGACCCTCTGGTGGGATTAGGTTCTGTCTCGCGGATCATGCGTGGTGATCATGTACGTCGATCGTTAGGTGTATGTGGCGCGTGGTGATCTGAGTAATGACGAGTGGGCTGTATTGGCCCCTCTACTGCCGGTACAGGCGGCTCGTGGTGGGCAGTGGCGAGATCATCGGCAGGTCGTCAACGGGATCTGCTGGGTGAAACGGACCGGCTCGCCGTGGCGTGACATGCCCGAGCGGTACGGTCCGTGCAAGACCGCCCACCGACGGTTCACCCGGTGGGCGGCGGACGGCACCTGGGCCCGGCTGAAAGCTCAGGTCGTCGCTCTTGCCGAGCTTGATGACGGCGTGGAGTGGGACGCTCAGGCCGATGCCACGATCGTGCGCGTCCACCAGCATGCAGCCGGGGCGGTAAAAGGGGGCTGACCGTCACCGAGACGCAGGCACGCGAGAGTATCGGCCGGTCCCGTGGCGGGCTGACCACGAAGGTCCACACCCTGGCCGACGGCCGCGGTCGATCCCTGGCCACGCTCATCACCCCGGGTCAGGCAGCCGATACGCGCCAGTTGATCCCGCTGCTCGCCCTGGTGCGCGTGCCTCGGCCCGGCGGTGCCGGCCGGCCCCGGACCCGGCCGGAATCGGTGACCGCCGACAAGGCGTACTCGTCCCGGGCCAACCGCGAAGCCCTCCGGACCAGACGGATCCGCGCGACGATCCCCGAACCCAACGACCAGATCGCCAACCGGAAACGCCGTGGCTCGCTCGGCGGTCGGCCACCGGCCTTCGATCCGATCGCCTACCGCCGCCGCAACCAGGTCGAACGGGGCTTCAACCGGCGCAAACACTGGCGCGGCGTCGCCACCCGCTACGACAAGAACGGGGCCAACTACCAAGCCACCCTCGACCTGATCGAAATGCTGGACTGGCTACGCGCCGTCCCCGACCACAAAGATCCGCGAGACAGAACCTAGTCCTCCTGTAGGAGATCCGTTCTGCGATCGGCGCTGTTCGGCCGAAGAAATGATGCGCTGATCCAGGGATGGCTAAAATGCCGCGTTGATCAGCCTGGCCGTCGTTCTGGCCTTCATCGGCGTGAAGTTGTTCCCGGAGGCTTTGCGCACCAACGACGTCTCGTTCATCAACGGCGGCAACGGCTTCCACTGGCCCCCGAGATCTCGATCTGGTTCTCGCTACTAGTAATCCTCGGCACCTCGGCCGTGACTATAGCCGTCAGCCTGGCCCGCATGCCCGCCGGCGATCAGACCCGGACCCATCATCGGCTCCCTGGGGTTGACGTCGTCAACCTCACTCGGCGGCGCAGGTCAGGCCGGGTCAGAGCGGGCGGTTGATACGCGATGTCGAGGGCGCCCGGGTTCGTCCCAGGCGCCACGACCTCGTCGATCCGGTCGAGGACGCCGTCGTCCAGGGCGGCGTCGGCACCGGCGAGCAGGTCGTCGAGCTGGGCCATGGTGCGCGGGCCAATGATCGCCGCGCTGACGGCGGGATGGTTCACTGCGAACGCCAGCGCCAGGTGGGTCAGTGACAGGCCGGCGTCGTCGGCTATCGGGGCCAGGCGTTCGACCGCCTCGTGGTTGCGCGGGTCGGTCATGTGCCGGGGAACCCAGCGCATCCGGCCCGCCGACGGCTGTTCGCCGCCGGGGCGGAAACGGCCGGTCAGCAGGCCGGACGCCAGCGGGCTCCAGGCCAGGACGCCGAGGCCGTAGCGTTCGCAGACCGGCAGGACGTCGCGTTCGATGCCGCGGTTCAGGATCGAATAGGTCGGCTGTTCGGTGCGGAACCGGGCCAGGCCCCGCCGCTCCGACGTCCACTGGGCCTCGACGATCTCCGCGGCCGGCAGGTTGGAGTGCCCGATCGCGCGGACCTTACCGGCCCGCATCAGGTCGGTCAGGGCGGCGAGGGTCTCCTCGATGTCGGTGCCGGGTTCGGGATGGTGGACCTGGTAGAGGTCGATGTGGTCGACACCGAGACGGCGCAGCGAGTCCTCGCACGCGGCGACGATCCAGCGGCGCGAGTTGCCGCGCCGGTTCGGGTCGTCGCCCATCGGGCCGTTGAACTTGGTGGCGAGCACGACATCGTCACGACGCCCTTTCAGGGCTCTGCCGACGATGCGCTCGGTCTCGCCGTCGCCGCCGTAGACGTCGGCGGTGTCGATGAAGTTGATGCCGGCGTCCAGGGCCCGGTGGATGATCCGGGCACAGTCGCCGGGGTCGGGATTGCCGTACGGGCCGAACATCATGGTGCCGAGACAGTAGGGGCTGACCTGGATGCCGGTGCGGCCGAGCGGGCGGGTGCGCATCAGACGGCGACCAGGATCGTGCTGACCAGCAGGCTGCCGAGCACGTGGTAGCCACCGGAGATGACCGCGTACCGCAGAGGGTGGGGGAAGTTGGGGTTGATCGCGATGGTGACGGTGTTGGTGGCCAGATAGCCGACACCGACGATCAGACCGAAGATCAGGGCGTCGCCGTACGCGGTGATGTCCAGGACGGCGATCAGGAACGCGCTGGTGAGCGTGATGATCAGACCGGTGATCGGCGGCCCGGCCAGGAACAGCGGGGTGGTCGGGGACTTGGCGCCCACGTCACGGCCCAGGGAGCGGTTGTACGCCGCCGGGAACAGCGCCGCGAACCAGAGGCCGCCGAGCAGGGTCAGGACGATGAAACCGGCCAGGATGCCGAGCCAGTTGAGGTTTCCGAGAACGTCGAACATGGTGTCGAGGTTCGCAGCGGTAGAGGACAGGGTGTGTCCGCTACTCGGAGTCGTATCGGGAACGGGCCTCCCGTACCGCCTCCTGATGACGCACCGACCAGTGCAGCAGCCCGGTCAGCGGGCCGGCCAGGGACCGACCGGAATCGGTCAGCTCGTACTCGACCTTCGGCGGCACACACGCGTGCACCGTCCGGGTGAGCAGCCCGTCGCGTTCCAGATTCCGCAGCGTGTGGGTGAGCATGCGCTGGCTGACACCTTCGGCGGCACGCATCAGCTCGGTGAACCGGCGCGGCCCTGGCAGCAGCAGCACCACGACGATCACCGTCCAGCGATCGCCGATGCGGTCCAGGGTGTCACGCAGCGGGCACTGTTCCTTCATCGCCGGGGTCACCGTCATACCCGGCGGAAGCAGCAGGTCGAGGTCCAATGGTTACTCCCGTGTGCCTGAGGCGGTTCGAAGTGCCGTCTTCCGGTCGCTGCGGATGGTCGCCGACGATGGGTGGCGTGATCAAACGAATTGCGGTGACAGGTGGCGCCGGGGCGCTCGGGGCGGCGGTCGTCCAGAGACTGCGGGACCGGGCCGACGTGATCGTCGTGACGCGACGCCCGGATGTCGTACCACAGGATCGGGAAGTGCGCCGTGCCGATTTCGACAGCATCGAACCGGCGGCGTTCGCCGGCGCCGACGCGGTGCTGGTGGTGAGCACCGACGAGCGGGACGGCCGGAAGAAGGCGGCCCAGCACGCGGCGGCTTTCACCGCGGCAGCGGCCGCCGGGGTGAAACACCTGGTCTACACGTCGCTGGTCGGCTGTGACGGGCCGCCGGATCTGCTCAACGCGGCACACCGGGACTCGGAGGCGGCGCTGCGCGGCACCGGGGTGCCGTGGACGGCGCTGCGCAACAACCTCTACTTCGAAGGGCTCGACGAGCGACAGGCCACCACCGGCCGGTACGTCAGCAACCACGGTACCGGCGCCGTGTCCTACGTCGACCGGGACCGCTGTGCGGAAGTGGCCGCGGCAACGCTGCTCGGCGAGGCGCGAGGGGTGGTCGAGGTGCACGGCCCGAGAGCGTGGGACGCGGTCGCGGTGGCGGAACTGTTCGGGCAGCGGCTGGGACGAGAGGTGATCCCGGTGCTCCTGGACGATCAGGAGTACCGGGACCATTTGCTCGGCACCGGCGCACCGGCCGCCCTGGCCGAGGCGCTTGTTGCGCTCGGGCAGGCGGTGCGGGCCGGCGTCTACCTCAGTAGGTGATGTTCGGCCGGGGCGGGGTGCTCATGTTCGCGCCGAGGAAGTAGTCGACGTGGTGGGACTGGACATAACCCTTCAAGGTCATCGCGTTGCGGTACGCCGGGTTGTGGGTGAGCGTGTAGAGACGCGTACTCGACGGGATGTTGGTGGTGAAAATGATCAGCTCGCTGGCGGCGGCGTTGGTGTAGACGACCTCCTCGCGCCAGTCCCCGAGGATGTCGCCGACCAGCAGCGGGTTGGGGCCGCCGTAGGCGTTGACCGCGCCGTACGTCCAGTTGGCCAGCAGCCGGGGCACGCTCCCGGTGGCGGTCGGCGCGGCCGGGTTCCACTTCTCGAACTTGCCGTCGTTGAGCAGTTCCATCGTGGTGTCGCCGTCCCACCACAGGCCCAGGTGCGGCCACGGGCGCAGGGACGTGTTCGGTTCGGCGAGCTGGTTCGTGGGAGCGTTGTAAAGGCCGGAGAAGGACCACACCTCCATTCCCGGCGTACGCGGATCGATGTCACCGGCCATGCCACGGCCGACGTCCCCGACACCGGATTCGACGTGCTTCCAGATGATCTGCCCGGACGCGGCGTCGTAGTAGTACTCGCGCAGCCCGCTCGGGTTGTCCTGCTGCACCGCGTACCCCTGCAGCCCGGGGCGGGACGGGTCCATCTTGGCGATGTGGAACCGGTCGCCGTGCACCACGCCCTGCGGGCCGAGGGTGTACCGCAGGGTGCCGTTGCCGTTGAGCACGAACCCGATCTCGGCGATCTCGTCGCGCCCGTCACCGTCCACGTCGATGATGCGGGTGTTGTGGCCGTCGGGTGCGTCCTGGTTGCCGCGCAGCCACTTCCACTGCATGGTGACGGCGCTGCCGGTGAACCGCCAGGCGGTGAACATCAGGTTGAAGGCGCCACTGCCGACCCGGTTCTTCATGTACGCCACCAGGCTCGGGTTGACGCCGTCCAGATGCCCGACCCCGAACCGGGCCATCAGCGGACCGTCGGCCAGGTAGTCGGTGGGCACCGCGGCGGAGGCCCGCAGCGCGCCGGTGCGCCCGTCCAGGATCGCGATGAACTGACGGTTGTTGTCGGCGTTGGTGAAGGTGACGCCGTTTCCGAAACGGACACCGTTCGCGATCCGCAGGGCGACCTCGGCCCGGCCGTCGCCGTCCAGGTCGTAGACGGTCACGCCGTCGTTGTGGCCGACGTCGATCACCGACGAGCCGCCCTCGATGTTGTCCTGGTTGGTGCTGTTCGGGCCCAGGTCGACAGTCCACAGGAAGGTACCGTCGCCGCGGTACGCCTCGATGCTCTGTGGTGACGTCTGGCGGTCGATGACGAAGTCGAACTCGCCGTCACCGTCCAGATCCCCGGTCCACGCGAACTTGACCGGGCCGCCGGCGCGCAGCGGTAGACGTACGACAGGCTCGGTCGCGTGGTTGGCGGTGAGGGTGAAAGCGCTGCTGGGGGCCTGCTCGGTGCCGTTGACCACCGGGCGGACCCGATAGGTGTTGACCTTGGTCAGGTCGGCGGTGGTGTCGGTCAGGTTGGTGCCGCCGGTCAGCACCGCGCTGTTGAGCTTGACCTCGGTGGCGCCGGCCGTGGACCGGTAGACGTTGAATCCGATGCCGTCCGGGTCGAGACCGAGCAGCCGCCACGCGACCAGGACGCTGCTCGCGCTCGCCCGGACCGCGACGACACCGCGGCCCAGGGTCTCCATCCGGCGGGCGGCGGCGGTGTTCGCCACGTCCACGTCCAGGTAGTCGATGTTGGCGAGGCCGCCGGCGCTGGTCGCGGCGATCCGGACCGTGTTGCTGCCGGCCCGCAGCGCGGCGGTGAGCGTGACACTGGTCCAGCGGTTCCAGCCGCCGGTGGTGGCGAACGGGGACGTGGCCTGCACGACGGTGCCGTTCACGCTGATCGCGGCGGTGCGGTCGACGGCGTTGCCGTTGGCGTACCGGATGGTGAGGGTGGCGTTTCCGGCCGTTGCGGCGGTGACGGTGAACTGCGCGGCGGTGCCGGCACCGCTGTTGCCGTCGCAGAACCCGCTGCCGGAGTACCCGGAGTAGGTGGTGGCGATCACGCCGTCGCAGGTGGCGGGCGCCGTCTCGGCTTCGTGGCGGACGGTGGCGGCGCTCGCGTTCTGGGCCGCGACGACGCCGCCGGTGGACAGGAGAAGGACCGTGACGGGGATGATCGCGGCCTTCAGGGCTCGGTGCATGTGAGCTCCCGGGGGATGGGGTTAAACCGCTTTCAATGTTTCCCCGAGGTTAAGCATCAAAGATGCTCGATGCAATGCGGTGAAGCGGTTAACTTGCGGTTACCCGGTCACTGTTGGAGAGTGTGCCGGTGGGAACCAGGCAGGAGATCAGCGCGATACCGCCGGACGCCGATCTGGCCCGGGCCGACTCACTGGCGCGGGAGATCTTCACCGACATCGCCAACAAGTGGGCCCTGCTGATCATCGAGTTCGTCGGGCAGCGCACGATGCGCTTCAGCGAGCTGCGCGACGCCATCGGCGGCATCAGCCACAAGATGCTCACCCAGAACCTGCGGACCCTGGAACGCAACGGCCTGATCACCCGCACCGTCTACGCGACGATCCCGCCCAAGGTGGAGTACTCGCTGACCGAAGCCGGTCAGGCACTGCGCACGGTGGTGGACGGGATGTGCGGCTGGACCCAGGAGTACCTGCCGCACATCGAGGCCGCCCGCCGCGACTTCGGCCCGTCCTAGTCCAGGGCCGCCGTCACCTCCAGCTCGACCAGGTGCTCGGGCACGTCCAGGGTGACGATGCCGAACAGCGACGCCGGCGGGGACGCGGTGATGCCCAGCCGGGCCGCCGCCCGCTGCATGCCCTCGACCAGGGCGCCCATCTTCTCCGGCTGCCAGTCCACGACGTGCACGGTCAGCTTCACCACGTCGTCGAAGCTTGCGCCCACGCCGGCCAGCGCGGCGGCCACGTTCACGTAGCACTGCTCGACCTGGGCGGCCAGATCGCCGATACCGACCGTGGTGCCGTCCGCCTGCCAGGCGACCTGCCCGGCGACGTGCACCAGCTTCGACCCGGTAGCCACCGACACCTGGTGGTAGACGGGTACGACGGGCAGTCCGGGCGGGTTGATCAGCGTTACGGCCATGGGTGGTGCCTCTCTCTCGGTTACTCAGTAACCGTAAGAGACCGAAACTGACCTGTGAAGAAGGCACTAATTCGGAACCCGGTCACCTTCAGGTAACCGCATCCGGTAGAGAATGCGCTGGTGAGCAACAAGTATCAGCGTCCGGACCGGGTTCGTTTCGGTGCGGCGTACTACCACGAGTACCAGCCCACCGAGCGGCTCAAGACCGATCTTGATCAGATGGCGGAGGCCAAGTTCTCGGTCATCCGGGTCGGCGAATCGGTGTGGTCGACCTGGGAACCGCGTAACGGTGAGTTCGAGCTCGACTGGCTGCAGCCGGTTCTCGACGGGGCGCACGAGCGTGGCATCGGGGTCATCCTCGGCACGCCGACCTATGCGGTTCCGCCATGGCTGGCCCGGCTCTACCCGGAGATCGCCGGGGAGCACGCCACCGGGCAGCGCAACGCGTGGGGTGCGCGGCAGGAGGCCGACTACACCCATCCGGCGTTCCGGTTCCACGCCGAGCGGGTCAGCCGCCGCATCCTGGAACGGTACGCCTCGCACCCCGCGGTCATCGGGTTCCAGGTCGACAACGAGCCCGGCAACGTGCTGCTGCACAACGAGGGCGTGTGCCAGCGGTTCGTGGACTGGCTGCGCGCCAGGTACGGCGACGTGCAGACCCTGAACCGCGAGTGGGGCCTGGTCTACTGGTCGCACCGGCTGTCGGACTGGTCGGACCTGTGGCGCCCGGACGGCAACGCGCAACCGCAGTACGACCTGGCCTGGCGGGTCTTCCAGAACCAGCAGGCCACCGAGTACATCGGCTGGCAGGCCGACATCGCCCGGGAGTACGCCCGCCCGGACCAGTTCGTCACCACCTGCATCGCCTTCGACCGGGCCGCCGTCGACGACCGGACCCTGGCCGGGGTCCTCGACGTCACCTCCGGCAACCCGTACTACGACATGCAGGACGCGCTCCGGCTCCCGGACGAGCGGGCCCGCCCGCAGGACTGGACCACCCGCGGCACGTGGGCGCTGTACCAGAGCGCGGACCGGATGTTCTCGGCGCGCCAGGAGCCGTTCCTGGTCACCGAGACCGACGCCCAGGCGATCGGGCATTCCTACGTCAACCGCCCGGCGTACGACGGCCAGTGGCGTCAGGTGGCATGGGCCCTGATCTCCCGGGGCGCGGAGGCGATCGAGTACTGGCACTGGCACACCCTGCACTTCGGCACCGAGACCTACTGGGGTGGCGTGCTGCCGCACAGCGGGCGCCCGGGGCGGGTCTACCGGGAGATCGCCCGGATCGGCGCCGAGCTCGACCGGGCCGGCGCGACGGTGACCGGGCTGACGCCGGGGGCCGACGTCGCGTTCGTCTACTCGACCGAGAGCAAACGGGCCCTGGAGTTCCAGCCGTCCCTGGCCACGGGGTCCGGCGAACCTGATCTCCGGACGTACACGGAAATCAATGACGCCTTCTATCGTGGCTCTTTCGACGCGAAACTGCAGAGCCGGGTGTGGCACGCCGCGCATCTGACCGCCCGGCCGGCGGCGGACGTGGCCCGGGAGCATCCGGTGCTGGTCGCCGCGGCGCTCTACATCACCACCGACGCCGACCTGGACTGGCTGCTCGCCTACGCCGAGGCCGGCGGGCACCTGATCCTCGGGCCGCGCACCGGGTACGCCGACCACGAGGCGCGGGCGCGCAACGAGCAGCACCCGGCCCGGCTGTACGAGGCCGCCGGTGTCGTCTACGACGAGTTCAGCAACATCGACGAGCCGATCACGGTGACCGGTTACGGCCACGCCACCCGCTGGATCGACGGTCTCGTCCCGACCACCGCCGAGGTTCTCGCGTCCTACGAGCACCCGCACTTCCAGCAGTGGGCGGCGGTCACCACCAAAGAACACGGCACGGGCCGGATCACCACCGTCGGTACGGTTCCCGACCCGGCGTTCGCCCGCGAACTGTTCGCCGGCACCGCCGGGCCCTGGACGCCGTCGATCCCGGAGCTGACCGTCACCTCGGCCGTCAACCGGGACGGCCGTCAGCTGCGGTTCGTGCACAACTGGTCGTGGGACGAGCAGACCTTCACCGTCCCGGTGGCCTGCTCGGACGTGCTCGCCGACGCATCTTTCGAGGCCGGCGAGCCGATCGCGCTGGGACCGTGGGACGTGCGGGTGCTGGTGCTCTGACGTGTGTTGCGGGCCGCCGGGGGCTCAGCCCTTGGCGGCCTTCAGCGCGTCCGCGGCGTGCTGGTTCATGTCCAGCTCGCTGTGGATCACGTCGATGATCTTCTGGTCGGTGCCGATCACGAACGTCATCCGCTTGGTGCTCAGCGGGCCGAGCGCCAGCTTGCGCTTCACCCCGTACGCCGCCGCGGCCGTCATCTCCGGGTCGGACAGCAACGGGTAGTCGAACTTGTGCAGGTCGGCGAACTCCTTCTGCTTCGCCACCGGGTCCTTGCTGATGCCGACCCGCTGCACCCCGGCGTCGCGGAACTCGGCCGCCAGATCACGGAAATGGCAGGCTTCCGCGGTGCAGCCCTTGGTCATCGCGGCGGGGTAGAAGAAGAGGACCACAGGGCCGTCCGCCAGCAGCTCGGTCAGCTTGCGCGGGGTGCCGTCCTGGTCGGGAAGTTCGAAGTCGGGCGCGATGTCGCCCTTGCCGATGCTCACCCGCACGACGATACGGGAGTGAAAAGACTTCGCATCCGTGCCATGGTGAGACGTGTCCTACGAAGAGATCCCGCTCACCGGCGGCAACGTGTCGGCAGGCGTGGTCCGGATCGGTGACACCGTGCGCCGTCCGGCCGGCTTCTGGACGCCGGCGGTGCACGCGTTGCTCGACCACCTGTGGTCGGCCGGGTTCCGGGGTGCGCCCCGGCCGCTCGGGTTCGACGCGGCCGGGCGGGAGGTGCTGACGTTCATCCCCGGTACGGTTCCGTGGCCCGATCCGTTGGACTCGCTCGTGCCGGTCGGGCGGTTGATCCGCGATCTGCACGACGCGTGTGCGAGCTTCGTCCCGCCGCCGGACGCGCGGTGGAACGCCCTGATCCCGGCCGACCGGGACGAGCAGATCGTGCACCACGACCTGGCGCCGTGGAACCTGGTCGCCGGCTCGGGCATGGCGTTCATCGACTGGGACGGGGCGGCGCCGGGCTCACGGTTGTGGGATCTCGCGTACGCGGTGCACGGTTTTGTCCCGATGTCCCCGAACCCGGAACTACGCCGGGACGACGCCGGCGAACGGCTGCGGGAGCTGATCGACGCCTACGGCCTGGACGAGACGGACCGGCGCGCGCTGGCGCCGATGCTGGCCACCCGGACCCGGGCCATGCACGACTTCCTGCGCGACCAGGCCGCCCTCGGCACCGAGCCCTGGACCACCCATTGGCGCACCGGCCACGGCGACGCGTGGCGCGCCGACGCCGACTACACCGAGAGGAACACCGACCTGTGGACCAAGGCATTGCTGGCCTGACCGTGCGGCTCGCGGTCCGCTCCGACCTGCCCGTCCTCGCCGAGATGAGAGACACCGACCTTTCCGCGTACGAGGGATGGGTGGCCGCTCACCGCGAGTCGCACCTGCCCTTCGTGGCGGAGCTCGACGGTCAGGTGGTCGGCAACGCCTGGCTGCACGTCGCCGAACGGGTACCCGGCAACGGCAAACTGGACCGCTGGTACGGCGACGTGCAGTCGGTGATGGTCCGCGAGGAGTACCGCGGCCGGGGCATCGGCGCAGCCCTGATCGAGGCGATCCTGGCCGAGGCCCGCAGCCGGGGCCTGCTGCACGTGACCGTCCACTCCGGCCGGCGGGCGGTCGACTTCTACCTGCGCAACGGCTTCGTCCACCACCGGCAGATGCTGATCTGGGAAGCCGGATAAATAGGTTGGCGGGGTCCGCGGGGTGCTACTAGGGTTTGTCTCAACAGGCCGCACCGAGCTGAAGGAAAGGAGACCTCCGATGTCGTCGTCAGTCGTGCAGGAATCCGAACAGCAGCTCGAGTCCGGGAGGGGCGACTGACGCCCGCAGCTTTTCGAAGCCGCCTCCCGGAAATCGGGTGGGCGGCTTTTTTAATGGACTCGTGGAGCAGTGGAACGCTCGTCAGCCTCTCAAGCTGGAGACGCCGGTTCGATCCCGGTCGGGTCTACGAAACACATTCCGAGATGGTGCAACCGGCAGCACGCCCGATTCTGGATCGGGAGGTTCGAGGTTCGAGTCCTCGTCTCGGAGCGCAGGAAAAAGAAATGGATGGGCCAGCCGATGGGCGCCGGCCGCGGTCCCGAAAACCGTTGGGGGTAACACCCGTGCGAGTTCGACTCTCGCCCCATCCGCGCAGTTCACGTCCGGCTGGCTCAGCCTGGTAGAGCGCCATCCCGACACGGTGGAGGACGCTGGTTCGAATCCAGCGCCGGACACGACAATTGAACAGGGCGCAGTGGGCGAAAAGGTAGAGCCGCCGGTCTTTCAAACCGGACACTTGCGGGTTCGAACCCCGCCTGCGCTACGCACGAAGCCAAGCCCGGTTAGCTCAGCGGCAGAGCATCTCGCCTACACCGAGACGGCCGGCGGTTCAAATCCGTCACCGGGCACGTCGTCCACCGGAGCACTTTCAACAACCCCGCCACCTTGATGACCGGCAGGCCCCGGCCGCAGTTCCGGAAAACGATCCGGGACGGTAAATTTATCGGCGGATCTCGATATCTAGGGAGACGCTCGGAAAACGACCGAAGAGGTTGACCGGGAAGTGGCTGGCATCCCGCCGGCAGATATCTCGGATGATCAGCTCGTCGTGATGCTGGTGGACCGAGCTCGGGGTGACGACCTGAAGCTGACCGGCGAGGGTGGGCTGTTGCAACAGCTCACCAAGCGGATCCTGGAGTCCGCGCTCGAAGGCGAGATCACCGATCACGTCGGGTTCGACAAGCATGACAAGGCCGCGAACAAGCGGGAGAACACCCGTAACGGTCACCGGTCCAAGACGGTGATCACCGGCGTCGGGCCGGTCGAGATCCGGGTGCCCCGCGATGTGGCCGGCTCGTTCGAGCCGCAGATCGTGCGCAAGCGGCAACGCCGGCTGACCGGCGTCGACGAGCTCGTCCTGCCGTTGTCGGCCAAAGGCCTCACGCATGGGGAGATCGCTGCTCACCTGAGCGAGGTGCATGGCACCGAAGTTTCGAAGCAGACGATCTCCACGATCACCGACAAGGTGATGGACGGGATGGCCGAGTGGCAGAACCGCGGTGTGCAGGACGTGCTCATGCTTGTCTGCGACGGGCTCAAGGGCCTGCCTGACGCGGTCGAGACGGTCTGGCCCAAGACCGTCGTGCAAACCTGCGTGGTTCACCTTCTGCGGAACTCGTTCAAGTACTCGGCGCGTCAGGACTACGAGAAGATCGCCCGGGCGTTGAAACCGGTCTACACCGCGGCGACCGAGGACGCCGCCACCGAACGCTTCCTCGAGTTCAGCGAGACCTGGGGCGGCAAGTGTCCGGCGCTCGTGAGGTTGTGGGAGAACGCCTGGTCGGAGTGCGTGCCGTTCCTCGCCTTCGACGTAGAGATCCGCAAGGTCATCTGCACCACGAACGCCATCGAGTCCGTGAACGCCCGCATCCGCAAGGCCGTCCGGGCCCGCGGTCACTTCCCGAACGAGACCGCCGCCCTCAAATGTGTATACATGGCGTTGATGAGCCTCGACCCGACCGGCGCCGGCCGCCGCCGCCGGACCATGCGCTGGAAAGCACCCCTGAACGCCTTCCAAACCGCCTTCGAAGGCCGGCCCGACCCGGCCATCCACTGACCCACCACAACTCAGATCAGCCGTTCTCTTTACAGGCCCAACGATCCGCGCCTGCTCGCCGCACGACCCCGACGCGGCAGGTCTTCGCCGGGGTGGGCCGGGCCCGCCGAAGCGGGGCCGGCCCGGCCGGGTTCAGGCGGCGGTCAGAGGAGGAGCCACGACTCGTTGTAGGGCGCGTTCGATTCGCAGCCGAATTGCAGGATCGGCGCGTTGTTGTTCAGGCTCGCGTTCTGCACGGTCAGGCATCGTCCGCTGTGCCGGTTGACGATGTGCACCTCGGAAGAATTGACGAACGGGCTCGTCAGGTACCAGTCGTCGTTGTGCGGCGCGGTGTTGTCACAGGTGAACTGCAGGATGCGGGCATTGTCCGCGGTTCCGGCATTCTGCACGGCGAGACATTTCCCGCTGTGCCGGTTGACCAGGTGGTAGTAGATGCCACCGGCGGTCACCTCGTCGAAATACCAGTCGTCGTTGTGCGGCTCGGTGTTGTCGCACGTGAACTGGAGCGCGAACGCGTTCTGGGCGGTGCTCGCGTTCTGGATCGCGATGCACCGGCCGCTGTTGACGTTCCAGAGGTGGAACGGCCCGAGGCGGGCGGCCAGCGCACCGGTCTCCCCGGCTGCGGTGACGTAGGTCTCCGGGTCGGCACCCGGCGGTAGCACGACCGGCTGGGCCCCGGTGGCCGCCGGGGCCGTCACCGGCTCGGCGGCCTGTGCCGGGCCGGACAGTCCGACGGCGAGCACCGCGAGAACGGACACGACGGCCGCCCCGATGGCACGCCTGCGCGTGTTGGACATACCACTCCTCAGTCGATTCTTCCGATCCCGAACGGGATCCAGGATTGCGGGACCGATGACAAGAAGGGGTCACATCGAACACGTACAATAGGCGCTGGTAAATGCGTACAATCAATCAAATGAATTTCAAGTGAACGCCCACGATATTTCCCCCGTGTCGAACCTCGACGGCCCGCGTGAATCGAAGACTATCACTCGGTAATGCCATTCTCACCCGCCGTGAGTCACGGATTCCGGCGAGAGGCCCCACGCGGAAGCGATGCGGGCCAGGGAGTCCTGCTGGGTGGCCGGGTCGTAGAGCATGCCGGCCAGGATCAGCTCGTCGGCCTCGGTGTGCTTCACCAGGGCGTCCAGGCTCGCCACCACCTCGTCGGCGGTGCCGACGTACTGGGCTCCGGACAGCGCCTCCATCATCTGCCGGTCCAGGTCCGAGAACGACCGGGCGGCGGCCGCTTCCGGGGAGATCATCGGCTGGAAACCGCCGGTGCGCAGGTTCAGCATCATCACCCGGGACGGGCCGGCCTGGAACTGTGCCTGCTCCGCGGTCTCGGCGGCGATCACCGACGCGCTGACCATCACGTGCGGCCGCGGGAAACGCGGCGACGGCTGGAACCCGGTCCGGTACAGGTCCAGGGCCTCCTCCAGGCCGGACGCGGTCGGGAAGTGGTAGGCGTAGCAGAACGGCAGCCCGAGCGCCGCCGCCATCTGCGCGCCATAGGTCGAGGACCCCAGGATCCAGATCTCCGGGTACGTCGCCGGGGCGGGCGTGGCCTTCAACCGCCCGGCGCGGGTGGCCTGCCGGTCGTCGCCGAGCAGGCCCATCAGCATCCGCAGGTGCTCGGGGAACTGCTCCACGGTCAGGTAGGGCGAGACCCCGCGCAGAGCCGCCGCGGTCACCTGGTCGGTGCCGGGCGCCCGCCCGATGCCCAGGTCGACCCGGCCGGGGTAGAGCGCTTCGAGGATCGCGAACTGTTCGGCGACCACGAACGGCATGTGGTTGGGCAGCATCACGCCGCCCGAGCCGACCTTGATCCGGGTCGTGTTGGCAGCGGCGGCGGCCATCAGCACCGCGGGCGCGGTGGACGCGACGGCCGGGGTGTTGTGGTGCTCGGCCACCCAGAACCGGGAGTAGCCCAGCTCGTCGGCGGCCCTGGCGGTGCCGATCGCGCCGTGCAGGGCGTCGCCGCTGGTGTGGCCCTCGCGGACGACGGCCAGTTCCAGAACGGAGAGCGGTACGCGGGTCATAGCTTTTTCCATTCGGGAGAGATCACGAGGGTGAACGCCTCGTCGATGAGCGCGTGCAGGCCGGGGATGCCGGTGTCGACGTCCCAGCGGGCGGAGACCGTGCTGAAGGCGGCCCGGGCCGTGTTGATCAGCAGGTCGAGCTGCAGATCGGTGGCGGCGGTGTCCCGGCCGGCGGCCCAGGCGCGGGCGCAGTCCCAGAACCTGTCGCACGTCTCGCGGGAGCAGACCGCGAGCGACGGGCTGGCGGCGATGACCCGGCACTGCCTGACGATCTCCGCACCGGCAGCCGCGGTGTAGGCCAGGATCAGCTGGTGCAGGGCGGTCCAGAGGGGCTCGCCGGCGGGCCGGGCGGCGGTGAGCTCGGCCCAGAGCCGCGGATCGTCCGGGTCCGGGTCGAACAGCACCGACTCCTTGGCGGCGAAGTAGTTGAAGTAGGTGCGCCGCGAGATGCCGGCGGCGGCGGTGATGTCGTCGACGGACACCGCGTCGAAGCCCCGATCGGCCATCAGCCCGACCGCCGAGTCACGGATCAGGCGCCACGTCTGTGGGCTTCGCTGTCGCACGTCGCCACCCTAACTCATCGTGCACTGAGTGCACGATAGCCCCCGGCGATATCCGGGAATGAATCCGATCAATGCGCTGAGCAGCGCTCGGTCAATCTGCCAGGTAGCATAGAGCCACCTGGCACTCCCCTTTCCGGACTCAACGGCGAGGACAACGACCCCAGCTTCGGATACCCAGAAGGAGTTGGTCTGATGGACCCCCGTCCCGCTCTGTGGCAGCGTCTCGGCATCACCCTCGATCCCGGCGACCCGCTCAGCCCCGAGACCCGTCTCCTGGTGGAGTTCGAGAAACGCGCCTGCCGCATCGACACCTTCGAACCGATGGTCATCCCCGGCCTACTGCAGACCCGGGCGTACGCGGAGATCGTCCTGGGTTTCTTCGCCCCGCCGGAGGTCCTGGACCAGCACGTGGCCGCCCGCCTGGCCCGGCAGTCCCTGCTGGACTCCACCGACGGCCCGTCGATGCGTTTCCTGATCGACGAATCGGCGCTGCACCGCTGGGCGGGGGCGTCCGGCCCCGGCCCGGCGATCATGCGGGAACAGATCGACCGGCTCCGGGACGCGGCCCGCCACCCCCGGGTGGACGTGCGGATCGTGCCGTTGCGGGCCGGCCTGCACGAGGGCATCAAGGGCCCGCTCGTCGTCCTGGAATTCGACGATCCGGAACCGGAGGGCCTGGTCTATCTGGAGGATCCGAAAGGCGACGTGATCCGGACCGGGCCGGAGGCGGTACGACAGTTCGCGGACCGGTTCGGATCACTGATGGATCTCGCCGTGCCGATCGATTCCCACGGCGGATGACGGACTTCCGCGGCGGCGTCATCGCCGCCGCGGGAGGATGGTCAGCGCACTTGCGAGACGACCAGGAGAATCAGGGCGCCGACGGCGAACAGAACAGTCATTCCCATGGCCGCCGCGGCCCTGAGCACTTCGGCGAATGGTCGCAACGAACGGGCGAGCGACCGGAGCGCCAGAATGATCAGGATCGCGGCGCCGAGGATCATAACGGTTGAGGCACCGTGACCTGGCGGCTGTTCTGTGGACAGCGCGACGACTACACTTTCCACGAGCTTCGTCCTTTCTTTCCGTGTGACCGGTTGGGGGACAAGCGATTCATGGGCGCCTCCGGTTGCAGCCGGGGGTGCCCATCGCATTGAGGGCTCGTTCACCCTTACGGACAGTCTGAGTGTCAACACGTCTAGTTGGCAATTGCCAAAACGAGGGTTGGCAGACTACGTTTTGCCAGCCGCACCCGTTGACAGCACTGCTGGACGTAGGATCGGGGTGCGTCAGCAGGAGGTGGCAGAGTGGCCAGGCGGAGCAGCCCGACGGTGCGCAACCGTGAGCTCGGCGCGCTCCTGAAAGGGTTTCGCGAGGCCAAGGGGCTCACCGCCGCCCAGGTCGCCAAGGATGTGGGCCTGTCCCCCGCGGTCATCAGCCGCCTGGAGACCGCGTCCCGGACGTCACCGCGTTCCGGCGCCGCCAACGTCCGCGCCCTCTGCAGCTTCTACGGCCTGGACGCGCCGACGACGGAACGACTCGTCCAGCTCGCCCGCGAGGGTTCCCAGCCGGGCTGGTGGCAACGGTTCGATCTGGAGGAACCGACCGCTACCTATCTGGACCTGGAGACCGCGGCACTCTCGATCGACACTTTCGAGAGCTGGATCGCGCCCGGCCTGCTCCAGACCCGGGAATACGCCTCCGAGGTGATCCAGCTCCTGCGGTCGCATCTGTCGGCCGAGCAGCTGACCGAGACGCTGGAGTCACGGATCCAGCGTGGGCGGATCCTCACCGGGGAGAACCCGCTGATCTTCCATCCGGTCATCGACGAATCCGTTCTGCACCGGAGCGTCGGAACCCGGCGGATTCTGCGGGATCAGCTGATCCATCTGAGGAAGGCCGCAGCCCTCCCCAATGTGACCGTTCAGGTCCTCCCGTTCTCGGCCGGGATCAACGACGGGACCAACGGACCGTTCTCGATCATGAACTTCGCCGAGGAGTTGATGCCGCCGGTGGTCCACAGCGAGGGACAGCTGGGGCAATTGTTCGAGGACGACCCGCGCGTGGTCGGGCGTGTCCGGCAGGCTTTCACCGCATTGACCGCCGCCGCGCTCACCCCGGAAGAATCGCTGAATTTGATCGATGAACGAATCCGCGCCCTAACCTAGAAAAGCCAAGGACCAGACCATGACCGAACCGAAGATCGACCGTAACTCGCTGCACTGGCGCATCGCCACACGCAGCGGAGGCGGTAACTGTGTGGAGATCGCGAAAAGCGACGACCTGATCGCCTTCCGGAACTCCAAGCGCCCGGACGGCGAGATCATTCTTTACACGCAGCCCGAATTCGCGGCCTTCCTGGACGGAGCGAAGAAGGGCGAGTTCGACGATCTCCTGGGCTGAGTGAGACAGGCGGAACGGGCGGCGACCGGCGACGGTTGCCGCCCGTTCGTCACGCCGGGGAGCCGTGGTCGATCCAGCCGCCCAGGTAGGACGGGCGGAACAGCTCGTCGATCGCGGTGAAGGCCGAACCGGTGACGCCGACCATGTCGCTGCGCATCGAGCGGACGATGCGCAGGTCGCGGGTGGCCAGCGGCAGCGACTGTTCGTAGATCGCCTGGCGGACGGCGGCCAGCACGCTGTCGCCGGCCTCGGCCACGTGCCCGCCGATGATGATCAGGGACGGGTTGAAGAGGTTGACGACACTGGCGAGCATCTCGCCGACCAGGCGGCCGGAGCGGCTGAGCAGTTCGATGGTGATCCGGTCGCCACGCTCGGCGGCGTAGCGCAGGTCCTCGACGGTCAGCTTTCCGCGCTCGGCCAGGACTGCACTGTCGCCCCGGGCGGCCGCGGCGGCGGCCTCGGTGACCAGGGCCGCCCCACCGGCGACGGCCTCCAGACAGTCGGTCTTGCCGCAGCGGCAGGTGACACCCCACGGCTCGCGGGTGGCGGTGTGCCCGACGTCGCCGGCGACACCCTGGGCGCCGCGGTGCAGGGCGCCCCGGGACACCAGGCCGGCCCCGATGCCCGAGCCGATCTTCACGTAGAGGAAGTCGCCGGCGCCCTGTGCCTCGCCGGCCCGTAGTTCACCCAGGGCCATCGCGTTGACGTCGTTGTCGACCCAGACCGGTACCCCGTACCGCTGCTGGATCTTCTCCCGGATCCCGAAGCCGTGCCAGCCGGGCATGATCGGCGGCGAGACGAGCCGGGCGGTGGAGAACTCGACCGGGCCGGGCACGCCGATGCCGGCGGCCCAGAGGGGGCGTTCCCCGGTGCGGCGGCGCAGCAGCTTGTCCCAGATGTCGAAGGCCGCTTCCAGCGCGGGTTCGGGGCCGTCGGCGACCGGGTGCTCGCGGTCGACCAGGTCGAGGACCCGGCCGGTGAGGTCGGCCAGGCCGACGCCCATCCGGGTGGCGCCGTAGTGCGCGACGAGCAGGTGCCCGGCATCGGCGACGAACTGGAGCTGCCGTGGGGCGCGGCCGCCGGTGGAGGGGCCGAAGGAGCCCTCGGAGAGCAGGCCGGCGGCAAGGAGTTCGTCGACGCGCTGGGCGATCAGTTTGCGGCCGAGCCCGGTGTGGCGCTCTATCTCCGGGCGGGTGGCGGCCCGTCCACTGCGGACCAGGTCAAGGACCACGGAGAGCGCGGTGACGCGCAGATCGAGCAGGGCGGAGACGTCGGGCAGGTCGCTGGGCACCTTGACATTCTCCCCTGCTCCGATCCTGAGTTCTCAGAGCATTGACTTTTGGATTTTTGGAACTAAAGTTTTGCGCACCGGCACTTAACCCCCGCGAAACACATCTGGGAGCGCCATGAAACGACGACTAGGTTCCGCGATCGTCGGCGCCGGCATGATCGGCACGATCCACGCCCGCGCGGTCCGCGCCGCCGGCGGTGACGTGGTCGCCGTGGCCACCAACGACAGCACCACCGCCGGGACCACGGCCGAGCGCCTGGCCGCCGACCGGGGCACCGCCGACTGGCACGACCTGCTCGACGACCCGGCGGTCGACGTCATCCACGTCTGCACCCCCAACCACCTGCACGCCGAGATCGCCGCCGCCGCACTCACCGCCGGCAAACACGTGATCTGTGAGAAGCCCCTCGCAATGGACCCGACCTCCTCTCTTCTTCTGAAGAACCAGGCGGACGCCGCCGGGCTGGTCGCCGCCGTGCCGTTCGTCTACCGGTTCTACGGGACGGTCCGTGACGCCAAGGCCAGGATCACCAGCGGCGAGACCGGCGCGATACGCCTGATCCACGGCACGTACCTGCAGGACTGGCTGTCCCGCCCGGAGGACACCAACTGGCGTGTCGACCCGGCCACCAGCGGGGCGTCCCGCGCGTTCGGCGACATCGGCGTGCACTGGTGCGACCTGATCGAATTCGTCACCGGCCAGCGCATCACCCGGCTGTCCGCCCGCCTGTTCACCATCGACCGCCCCGGTGGCCCGGTGCTGACCGAGGACGGCGGCACCCTGATGTTCGAGACCGACGCCGGCGTCATCGGATCCGCGGTGATCAGCCAGGTGTCTCCCGGCCGCAAGAACCGTCTCTGGTTCTCCGTCGAGGGCGAGACCTCCTCGGTACAGTTCGACCAGGAGAACCCCGACGCGCTGTGGATCGGTGCCCGGGCCGGTAACCAGGTGATTCCCCGCGGCGCCGAGGCGTCGCACCCGGACGCGGCCCCGTACAACCCGATCCCGGTCGGCCACCCGATGGGCTACCAGGACTGCTTCACCGCATTCACCGGCGACGTGTACCGCGCGATCCGCGGCGAGTCCGTCGACGGCCTGCCCACATTCACCGACGGCCTGCGCGCCGCCACCATCACCAACGCGGTCCTGGACGCCGCGAAAACCAGCAACTGGGTGGAGGTCCCCTGATGAAACTCGGCTTTCTGACCGCCTGCCTGCCCGACCGGTCGCTCACCGACATCCTCGGCTGGGCCGGCGCGCACGGGTACGAAGCCCTCGAAGTCGCGGCCTGGCCCGATCTCGGGGACCGGCCGTTCACCGCCACCCACATCGACGTGGAGACGCTGACACCGGCGAAGGCGGACGCCGTCCGCGAGCAGTTCGACACGGCCGGGATCACGCTGTCGTCGCTGGCCTTCTACGACAACAACCTTCACCCCGACACCGCTGAGCGTACGGCGGTCAACGGGCATCTGCTGCGGCTCGTCGAAGCGGCGGCACTGCTGGGGACACCGACGGTGGGGACGTTCGTGGGGCGGGATCCCTCGTTGTCCGTACGCGAGAATCTGGTGATCGCCGAGAAGGTCTTCGCGCCGATCGTGGACCGGGCCGGTGAACTCGGCGTCAAGATCGTGATCGAGAACTGTGTGATGGAGGGCTGGCACCCGGACGGGTACCCCGGCAACCTCGCCTACTCCCCCGAGCTCTGGGAGTGGATGTTCAGTATCGGTCTCTACCTCAACTACGACCCCTCGCACCTGGTGTGGATGGGCATCGACCCGGTCAAGGCCCTCCAGCCGTACGTCGACAAGATCGCGCACGCCCAGGCCAAGGACATCCAGGTCTTCCCGGACAAGCGCGACCACTACGGCTGGCCGGGCAAGGCCGTCGTCCGCGACGACCCGTGGGACACCGGCTGGTGGCGCTACCGGGTGCCCGGCCTGGGCCAGGTCGACTGGGTCCGGGTCGTCGACGCGCTCTACGAGGGCGGTTTCGCCGGTGTCCTCAGCGTTGAGCACGAGGACCCGCTCTGGGGCGGCACCGAGGCCAAGGTCGAGACCGGCCTGGAGATCGCCCACCGCACCCTGCGCCCCCTGATCGTCGCCTGACCGTCATTCCGGACCGATCACCGTTCCGGACCGATCACCGTTCCGGACCGATCACCGTTTTGGGCCGATCACCGTTTTGGGCCGATCACCGTTCTGAGCCGATCACCGTTCTGAGCCAGGAAGCAGCACCATGGCAACCATTGACAGATTCGGACTCAACCCGCTGCCGTGGATTCTCGGCGACATGGGCTACCACCTGAACGCCGACGTGATCCGGACCGCCCTGCGGGACGCGCACGCCGTCGGCTTCCGGTCGATGACCATCGAGATCCCGGCCGAGATGGGCACCGCCGAGTACCGGGCGCTGTTCGACCAGGCGGGCATCGGTTTCGCGCCGGGCTACTTCTCCGCCGCGTTCCACGACCCGGCGCAGCATGAGGCGGCGATCGACGGGATCCGCCGGCACGCCGAGGCGCACCTGGAACTGGGTGTCGACACCGCGTTCATCGCCGACGACCTGATCCCGCAGCGCATCGCCACCCCCGCGGTCGGTGCCGGGGAGGACCCGCGAATCAGTGCGATCATCGCGGACGGCATGGCGGCCGCGGCGGAGGCGGCCGCTCAACTGGGCGTACGGTACGGCCTGCACCCGCACGTCGGCTCCCTCGTCGAGACCGAGTCGGAGACCCGGGCCGTCCTGGACCGCACCCGAGGCAGCGTGCTCGGTTTCGGCCCGGACACCGGCCACCTGCGCTGGGCCGGCGCCACCCCGGAGAAGGTGATCGCCGACTACGCCGACCGGGTGATCGCCCTGCACGTCAAAGACGTGAACCTGAACGGCCGGGAGAAGGCCCTGTCGACCGGCGCCGACTACATGGTCGCCACCGGTGGGCACCACGTGTGGACCGAACCGGGCCGTGGCTCGATCGACTTCGCCGCCGTGTTCGCCGCGCTGCCCGAGGACTGGTCCGGCTGGACGATCCTCGAAGTCGACGTGCCGCACCTGCCGACCCCGGTGGAGAGCACCCGGGCGTCGTTCGGCTGGATCACCGCCCAGCCGTTCTACGGCTTGCGGCGATAGCGCCGCCGCTGCTGGACCTCATTCGGGCGCTGAGCATCGTTCGGGAATCAGGATATGCGGGGCCTTTCGGGGTGGAATGGGAGGGAATCCTCGGCGATCCGTGGGAGCAGGCCCGTAACGTCGTCGATCGGGTTCGCCGGCACTTCCCCGAACTCGACTGACCTGCTTTGCTGGTGCATCCGCTCCGATTCCGGGGCGGATGCACTCCCGACTTCTCAGGAGGCGCTGGCGTGGCGTATGCACGGAAACTCGCCGACGGGCAACAGTGCCGGGTATCGACGTACGACATCGTGGAACGCACCTCGACCGTCGTGCACACCAGCAGCGCCGTCCTGTTCGAGGCGCCGAACTGGACCCGCGACGGGCAGCTCGTCCTCAACGGCGACGGCCTGCTCTGGACGATGGCCGCCGACGGATCGTCCCCGCCCCGGGCCGTCCCGTTCATCGGGCTGCCGGAACTCAACAACGACCACGTGCTCGCACCGGATTCGTCGTCGATCTACCTGTCCGCCAACGACGGCCACCTTTATCGCGGGCGTCTCAGCGGCGGCCCGGTAACCCGCATCACCACCGACGACCGCATGCACTTCCTGCACGGCATCAGCCCCGACGGGTCGACGCTGGCCTATGTCGGCATCGTCAACGAGCAGTGGGACAGCGGCACCCTGTGGACCATCGGCGCGGACGGCGGGAAAAGCACCCCGCTGACCACCGGAGACGGCCCCGACGACGGCCCGGAATACTCCGCCGACGGCACGTGGATCTATTTCAACACCGAACGGTTCTCCGGTGAGGCGCAGATCGCGCGGATCCGCCCGAACGGCGGCGGAATGGAACAACTGACCTTCGACGACCGGGTGAACTGGTTCCCGCACCCGTCCCCGGTGGGAGACCACGCGGTGTACCTGAGCTACCCGCCCGGCACCGAAGGCCACCCGGCGGACCTGCCCGTCGAGTTACGCCTGGTGACCGACGGCGAGTGGAAGTCAGCCCAGCCCGCCGTCTTCCTGACCGGCGGCCAGGGCACCATCAACGTCAACAGCTGGTCCCCCGACGGCCGCCACTTCGCCTACGTCGACTACCTCACCCCAGCGGACGCCCTCTCGGAATGGTGAACCGCGGTCACCCTTCTCGGAATGGTGAACCGGAAGCGGCTGCCGCCGGCCGGGCACTCCTCGACCCCGACGCGCTGACGGGCGGCTCTCGATCAACGTGATGATCGCCGACGACCAGGCCAGGCCGATGCCCGAGCCCGCGCCTCGCGCCCGCGCCGATGCCCCGCGCCCGAGCCTCGCGCCCGAGCCGGTGCCCCGCGCCCGCGCCCTGCGCCCGCGCCCTGCGCCCGCGCCCTGCGCCCGCGCCCTGCGCCCGCGCCCTGCGCCCGCGTCGGTCCTGCCGGGGCCGCAGCCCGGCAGGACCGGCATGGCGGTCAGGCGGCGGCTTTGAACGCCGCGTAGGTGGTCTCGCCGAGGAGAGCGCCGTCGGCGGGGACGAGGGTGCGCTCGGTCAGGTCGGCGCCGAAATACTTCGCTGACGGGTCGGTCAGCACCTCTCGGGGGTCGCCGATCCGGGCCAGACCGGTGCGGAAGAACTCGTCCATCCGGAACTGCTCCGGGCCGGCCACCTCGACGATCCCGTTCTGCGGGGCGCCGACCGCGGTGCGGCCGACCGTCTTGGCCACGTCGTCGCCGGCGATCGGCTGGAACAGGACCGGGGCGAAGCCGACCTTGTCGCCGTCGGTGGCGGCGTCGACCATCGCCTTCGCGAACTCGAAGAACTGGGTGGCGTGCACGATCGACCACGGGATGCCACCCGCGGCGATCAGTTTCTCCTGGGCGGCCTTGGCCCGGAAATAGCCGCTCTGCTGCAGCCGGTCGGTGCCGACCACCGACAGCGCCACGTAGTGCCCCACCCCGGCGGCCGTCGCGGCCTGCAGGATGTTGCGGGTGGACGTCTCGAAGAACTTCAGCACCGCGTCGTCGGCGAACGACGGCGAGTTGGAGACGTCGACGACCACGTCCGCGCCGGTGAGCGCCTCGGCCAGGCCTTGGCCGGTGAGCGTGTCGACGCCGGTGCCGGGTGAGGCGGCGACCGCCTCGTGGCCGTGCTCGCCGAGCCGGGCGACGAGCTTCGAACCGATCAGGCCGGTGCCGCCGATGACCACTACCTTCATGGTGTTGCCTCCTCGTATCTGCTTCACCAATCAAGACAGGACGGCCCCTCGATCTGTGACAGCTACGCGTTCCAGAACTTCAACTTCTCCTGCGCCAGTACGAACCACAGGGCCGCGATCCGGTCGTCGGCGCAGGTCACGGCGGCTATCGTGACGACCCGGCCGCCCCGGCGCAGCACCAGACCGGGCGTGCCGTTGACCTGTTCCACGGTCAGGGTGGAGTCCGGCTGGCCGGAGAGCAGGAAGATCGCCAGCCGGGCCACCTCGCCGGGCCCGAAACCGACCGGGATCGGGAAGCCGTCACAGACCGCGGCCGCCGTCGGGAGCAGCAGCGCCTCGGCCGCCGCGACGTCGCCCCGGGCGCAGGCGGCCGCGAATAGGCGTACCACCGCTAGAAGCTGTTGATCTTGTCGGGGTTGACCTGCCAGAGGATCGTCTCGATGCCCTGCGCGGTGCCGAGAACCGTGATCACGCTGTAGGTGGCGCCGTTCTTGCTGAGCACCGCGGACGTCTCGCCGTTCGTGGTGACCAGGGCGACGTCGACACCCTCCCAGAACCAGGACGCGATGGTGGCGAAGAACCGCGCGACCCGCACCGGGCCGACGATCGGTCGGCGGGCCACCTGGTGGGCGCCGTTGCCGTCGGACATGCTGGTGACGTCCGGGGTGAACAACTGCTCCAGAGCCGTCATGTCGCCGGAGCGGGCGGCGGCGATGAAGCTCGCCAGCAGAGCCCGCTGCGCGTCCGCGTCGACGGTGGCCTTGCGGCGGCCGTCGATGTGTTTACGCGCCCGGCTGACCAGTTGACGGACCGCCGGTTCGGTCGACCTCAGGATCGCGGCGATCTCGGCGTAGGAGTAGTCGAAGGCCTCGCGTAACACGTACGCCGCCCGCTCGTTGGGGGTGAGCTTCTCCATCAGCAGCAGCACCGCGAACTGCAGCGCCTCCCCGCGCTCGGCCCCCAGGTAGGGGTCGGCGCTGGTGTCGATCGGCTCCGGCAGCCACGGCCCGATGTAGGTCTCGCGGCGCGCCGGGGCCGACTGCAGCGCGTTGATCGCCAGCCGGGTCGTGGTGGTCGCCAGGAACGCGCCCGGGTTACGCACCTCGGCGCGGTCGGCGGCCTGCCAGCGCAGCCACGTCTCCTGCACCAGGTCCTCGGCCTCGCTCGCGCTGGCCAACATCCGGTAGGCGATGCCGAACAACCGCCCCCGGACCTGCTCGAATACCGCCAGATCCTCGGTCACGCCGACCATCCTGGACGGTTTCCGGCAACTGTTCCAACCGGTCGATTGTCACAGAGACGAGGGGTGCGCGGTCTCTACTCCTGGCTTGTTCTCTCCTTTCCCTTTGCCGGCCTCTCCCCTTCGCCGGCTCCTTCAGGAAGCTCTCTTCATCAGGAAGCCGTCGAACATCCGGCTCTGGATCGCGCACACCTCTCGGAAGATCTCGACCAGGTCGGCGTCCTCCCCGGCGGCCCGGTGGGTGGCCCACTCGTCGAGGGCGGCGCGCATCGCGACGTTGACCGTCTCGTTCATCACCCGGGTGCGCAGGTCGCCGTGCACCTCCCAGCACCGCTCGGCCTCCATCCGCAGCGCGGCGCGGCGCAGGTTGTCGTCGTGGTTGAGCAGGCAGCGGACCTGCAGCAGCCGGTCGATCGGGGCGCCGTCGAACTCGCCCAGGGTCGCCGCGACCGCGTCGACGATCTCCGGCAGGGTGACCGGGCCGCGGACCCGGGTCGCAATGGCCGTGTCGAACGCGCGGTTGGTGCCGAGTGCCGCGTCCTCCTTCGTCGGGAAGTAGCGGAAGAACGTGCGTGGGGACACCCCGGCGGCCGCGGCGATCTCGTCGACGGTGGTGCGATCCGACCCCTGACGGGTGAACAGGTCGAGCGCGGCGGTCTCGATGTCGGCCCGGGTGGCCAGGCGGCGCCGCTCCCGCAGATCGGTGGTGTCAGTCACGGGCAACATGCTACCGCTTGCCAACATGGCAGTCACTGCCACTAGGGTGGGTGCTGCCAATCAATAACGGGGAGTCTCACGTTGACCACCACACCTGAAAAAATCGAGCCGTACACCGCTCCGGCACGATTGAGCGGTGCCGACCGCAGCCTCATCGGCCTGCTGGTGTTCTCCGCCTTCGTCGTGATCTTCAACGAGACGGTCATGTCGCTGGCACTGCCCCGGCTGATGGCGGACCTGAACATCTCCGCTGCCACCGCGCAGTGGCTGACCACCGGCTTCCTGCTGGTGATGGCCGTCGTCATCCCGGCGACCGGCTTCATCATGGAACGCTTCAGCCTCCGGCAGATCTTCATCGCCGCGATGGGCCTGTTCAGCCTCGGCACGGCCATCGCCGCCGTCGCCCCCGGTTTCGAACTGCTGCTGCTCGGCCGGATCGTGCAGGCCGCCGGCACCGGCGTGATGATGCCGCTGGTCATGACCACCGCGATGACCCTGGTCCCGGCCAGCTCACGCGGCCGGATCATGGGCGTCATCTCGATCGTCATCTCGGTCGCCCCGGCGATCGGCCCGACCGTCTCCGGCCTGGTGCTGTCCCGCCTGAGCTGGCGCTGGCTGTTCCTCGTGGTCCTGCCGATCGCCCTGGCCACCCTGATCATCGGCAGCGTGAAGGTCCGCAACATCACCACGCCCAAGAAGGCCCACCTGGACGTGCTGTCGCTGCTGCTGTCGGCGATCGGTTTCGGCGGCCTCATCTACGGCCTGTCCAGCGTGGGGGAATCCGCCGGGCACGCGCCGGTCGCCCCGTGGATCCCGGTCGTCGCCGGTGTCGCCGCCCTCGCCCTGTTCGTGTGGCGGCAGCGCGCGCTGCAGTCCGGCAGGGGTCCGCTGATGGACCTGCGGGTGTTCGCGCACCGATCGTTCACGGTCAGCCTCCTTGTTCTGGTCACCGGATTTGTCGGCCTGTTCGGGGCCCTGATCCTGCTGCCGATCTACCTGCAGAACGTGCACGGCGTCGGCACCCTCCAGGCCGGCCTGCTGGTCCTGCCCGGTGGCGTGGCGATGGGTGTGCTGTCCCCGATCATCGGGCGGCTGTTCGACCGGTACGGCCCCCGGCCGCTGGTCACGCCCGGCACCGTCGCGGTCAGCGCCGCGTTGTGGCTGCTCTCCATGGTTGACGCCGGCACTCCGCTCCCTCTCGTCGTTGTCTTCCACATGCTGCTGACCAGTGGTCTGGCCACCCTGATCACCCCGCTGATGACGTCGGCGCTGAGCACCCTGCCGATGAACCTCTACGGTCACGGCAGCGCCATCATCGGCACCCTGCAGCAGCTCGCCGGTGCGGCGGGGACGGCGCTGTTCATCACGGTGCTGTCCCAGACGATCGCGTCCGAAGGCGCCCGCGGCGCCACCGAGATCGCGGCCACCACCTCGGGCATCCAGGCGGCGTTCGTCTGGGGCGGGGTGATCTCGTTGGTCGCGGTCGCTCTTTCCCTGCTGGTACGCCGGACCGAGCCGCTTCCCGAAGGCCACGCCCCGATGCACTGACAGTTCGATCACACCTCCCGCATCACCTGTTCTCGGCCGCGCCTTCCGTTCCTTGTGAGCGGGGGGCGCGGTTCTTGTCACACCCCTCGGGCAGACTCGTTCGCATGAAGCTTCTGGACGTCCGTAACGACCTGGCCACGTCGCACCGCACACTGCGGGTGGGCGAGCTGACCCTGATGTCGACCAGGTGGCCCGATGGCTCGATGACCATCGAGGTGGGCCGCCAGCACGAGGACGGCTCCTGGTCGTGGGACGTCAACGAGCCCGACTTCCGGAGCGCCGACGAAGGGTGAGCCCGACGCCCGGGACCTGGGTGATCCGACTCCGGGAGATCCGGGTGGCCTGATTCCCGGGGGTCTGAGCGATCTTCCTCCCGGAGATCTGGGTGGCCTGGTTCCCAGGGGTCTGAGCGAGAGGTGGGCGGCATTGACGGTCTTGACTGTTCGGCAGGTTGGCGGCAACGTGCCGGACATGAGGATCTCTCGTCGCACGTTGATCACCACCGCAGCGACCGCAGCCACCTCCGTCACCGCCGCCGGAACGGGAGCCGCCTTGTCCGCGACACCTGCTGAAGCTCAGGCCCGGAAGGTGGTGCGACCACCCGCTCTGAAGCCCGGCGACCGGGTCCGGGTCGTCGCCCCGGCCGGCGTGCCGGACACCCGGCTGGCCCGCGGCATCCAGATCCTGGAGAGTTTCGGGCTGGTCGTCGAGCCGGGCGCCCACCTCTACGACCGCTTCGGATACTTCGCCGGCACCGACGCCGACCGGCTCGCCGACCTCAACGCGGCCTTCCGCGACCCCGGCATCAAGGGCGTCTTCGCGGCCCGCGGCGGTTACGGCACCCAGCGGATCATCGACGGGCTGGACCTGGCGGCGGTTCGCCGGGATCCGCGGGTCTTCGTCGGTTTCAGCGACCTGACCGTGCTCAGCGGGCGAGTGTGGAACGCTGCGCGGTTGGTCACCTTTTACGGCCCGATGGTGAACTGGACCGACTCGCGCACCGGGCCCGTGGAGATCGAGTCGCTCCGCAAGGCGATCATGACCGACGAGCCGATCACACTGACCAGCGATCCGGCCGAGCCCAGCGCCGCGGTCTCGGCCCCCGGCACGGCGACCGGCACCCTGCTCGGCGGCAACCTGACCATGCTGCAGACCAGCATCGACACGAAGGATCTGCCGGATCTGCGGGGCGCGATCCTGGTCTTCGAGGACACCGATGAGGCGCCGTACAGCTATGACCGGATGTTGACCCATCTGATCCGGGCCGGCGCGCTGCGGAAGATCGCGGGGGTGGCGATCGGCCAGTTCACCAACGCTCCGGTGACGAGCGGGCAGTGGACGGCCGCCCAGGCGGTGCAGGACCGGCTCGGAGACTTGGGCGTCCCGGTGCTGGGTGGTCTGCGGATCGGTCACGGTAACGGTCAACTCACTGTGCCCCTCGGAACCCGGGCCACCATCGACACGGCGACCGGGACGCTGACGGTACAGCCGGGAGTCGTCGTTTAGATCCGGGCCTGTGGATAACTTCCCGCTGTGGACAACGCCCGGCCCGCCCCGCGGATCTGTCTACGCTGGACCGACCAACGGCGGTGACGGGAGGACTCGGAGACATGGCGAGCAGAGACAGACAGCGCTCCCTGCAGCGGGTGACCCTGATGATCGCGGACGAGGCGACCTTCCGACTGCTCAGCGAGAGTTATGCGTCGTTCGTGTGGTCGCCCGACCAGCACGAGGAGTATCTGGACTCCCACGACGGCGCGGTCGAGAAGAGTCGCCGGGCCGGCGGGCTGCTGCATCTGGGCCGGTTCGACCACGACGACTATCTGGACTTCTGCGAGGCAGACGGGTTGCCACCGGACAGCGGGGCCTCCCGGTCGGCGTATGCGGTGTGGTGCAGCGAGACCGGCATGGCGAAGGAGTGGGAGGGGTCGGTCCGCGACCTGCTGGTGAGCGCAAGCCTTCTCGACGCCGTCGGTTCGGATGTCGACGCGGCCGTCTCGGCGGCCGGCAAGGTCGTCGACGAGCTGACGGATCTGATGCTGACGGCGCCACCCGGCTCGGGCAGTGTCACCGTGACGGTCAGCGCACCCGGCGACGAGGTCACGACCGTGGTGTTCCCGTGGGAGCAGGCCCGGACCGAGCTTCGGGTCAACCGGCCGTTCGACGTGCTGTTCGCCGCTGTCACCGCCGGGGTGGCCAACGGGGGTGGGCTGATCGTCCGGCTCCCGACCGGGGTCGTTCTGGACGGGGCTGTGCCTCAGACCCGGGTTCTCGGCTGGCGTCTGGGCCATCACGACGCCACCGAGATCCCGGAGGCGGAGCTGTTCAACGCCTTCTGCACCGATGCCACCACCGGTGACCTGTTGCCACCTGAGTTCGGGACTGTCTATGGCCGCGCTTGAGCAGCGCGGGTTTTCAACTCGCGGCTTTGATCTCTGTCATTTCGTGGTGCCGGTTGGTTGCGGTGCTGAGAAATGCTGTCGCTGCTGGTGGTAGCGCAGCTGGGGTGATGGCGGTGCCGTGTCGGTGCAGGATCTGCAGGATCTGCCGGATCGCGGTGACGGCTCGGCGGATGGTGCCGGGGTGGGAGTGGAACAGCACGGCGAGGACGTCAGGGAGTGGTTGCAGTCGTCGGTTCAGGACGGTGGCCAGGACCCGGTCGGGGAAACCGAGTTGGAGCGGGCGTCCGGATCGCGGGAGTTGTGGTTTCTTGCCTGCGGCGAGGGCGTGTTGTCGACGCGGTCGGCCCCGGCCCGATCGCTGTACCCGAGTGTTCGGGAGTTGCGGAGCCGGAGCCGATCCACGCGATCCGACCGGTCAGCGCACACCGCCCAGCTTGCGGTCCGGATGGTTCCCATGAGCAGGCCGGCCGGTCGCGGGACGGCCGCGCTGGGAAGCCAGGAGCAGGGCGGCCACGACGATCTGGATCATGAGTACGGCTGCCTGGGTCGCGGGTGACTTGACGGTCAGCAGGGCCATGGTGGTGTTGACGCCGAAGTGGACCGCGATCGACGCGATGACGCCGGCCGACTCGTACGCGTAGCCGGTCAGCAGGGCCATGGGGAAGACGCTGAGGGTGAACAGCAGGCCGCTCCAGCTGAACAGACCGAGTTCGTTCTGCACGGTGCCGGTGATGAAGAACAGCGGCAGGTGCCAGACCGCCCAGGCGGCGCCGAGCACCAGACCCGTCTGGAGACGGTTCATCGTGGCGCGCAGCCGTGGGTAGGCCGTACCGCGCCATCCTGGTTCTTCGGCGATGGGCCCGGCGATGAGCATGCTGATCAGGAACGGCACCGGTCCCCCGGCTGTGGCGACGAGGTCGCGGCCGCCGGTCAGGTCCACCGCGGGACCACCGAGGGCCGCCGCGAGCAGTGCGGCACCCGCCACGGTCGCCACCGCCAGGACGAGCAGCGGCAGCGCCAGCAGCAGCCGTCCGCCCTGCCGTAGCCGCACGGTGTGGTCCGGTACGGGTTCGCGGCGGTGGGCCCGCCGGATCCGGACCGCGATGGCACCGAATACCGGGCCGAAGCCGCCGAGCAGGTACGGGATGGCGGTGGGGAAGCTCGTCGGCTCGCCGCCGATGGCGATCGCGGTGAGCCAGCACGCCAGGGTGGTGGTGAACGTGACGGCCCAGAACAGCGCGAGGCCGCTACGTCGGCGTACCGGAGAAGGGGTGGTCAAGGGGTTGGTCCTTTCAAGGAGGTGTGCAGCCATGTGGTGATCCGGGTGAGCAGCTCGGGGTCGACCGGCCGGCGCAGTTGCCGGGAGTAGGTGCGTAACGAGGCGGGTCCGGGGTCGCGGCGCAGCAGGTGGGTCAGGTCGCCGACGCGGTGGATCTCTGCTCGGCCCGGGACGAGGCGGTGGATGGCGTCCAGGTCCGTGGGGTCGACCTGGAGATCCTTGCCGCCGGTGACGGCCAGGACGGGAACCCGGATGTTCGCCAGGTCCGGCCGTGGATCGTGGGTGAGCAGTTCGCGCATCCAGCGGGCGTTGACCGGCATGCCGGCGACGCGGGCGACGTCGGAGCTGGTCGCTTGGACCCGGGCGAGATACCGAGTGAACAGCGACAACAGCGGCTTTCGTACGAGCGGGGGCAGGCTGTCGGCGATCATGTCCGCTTGGTGGCGCAGCGCCTCCTCACCGGTACGGGCGAATCCGGCCAGCAGCACCACCGCCGCGACCGCCGGACTCGCATCCGGGGACTGCGCTCCGAGCGCCATGGCATGGACGGCGCCCTCGCTGTGCCCGACGACACCGATGGCGCCGGCCTGGATGTCGGGCCGGGCCGCGAGGGCCCGTAGCGCGGCGGCGGCGTCGCGGCGCGTGTCGATGAAGCCGGTCGATCGCCAGTCTCCGGGTGTGGCGCCGACACCGCGCCGGTCGTACCGCAACGTCGCGATGCCGTGCCGCGCGAGCACGGCGGCGAGTGACGGGCCGAGATCCAGCCGCTGCCGGCGGGTGTTGCCGTCGCGGTCCAGCGGGCCGGAGCCGTGCAACAGCAGGACGGCCGGGTGCGGGCCGGGCCCGCCGGGCCGCGTCAGTGTGCCGGCCAGGAGCAGTCCGTCGTGCGCCTCGGCCGTCATCTCGACTTCCGGCATGACCCGCCTCTCACCCATTCGTCCTGGCCACTCTCACTTTTGAGAACGTTATCATAATTGATAGCATTATCGTATGTGGGAGGATGACGTCATGGCAAGCGCGGACGTCCTGCTGCATCCGGTCCGGATGCGCATCCTGCAAGCGCTGTTCGGTACCGACCCGATGACCACGAGCCGGCTGCGTGAACGCCTGCCCGACATCGCACCGGCCACGATGTACCGCCACATCGCAGTTCTGGTCACCGCGGGCGTCCTGGAGGTGGTGGACGAGAGGCGGGTCCGCGGCACTGTGGAACGCAGCTACCGGGTGAGCCAGGAGCAGGGCAGAATCGATCCGGCGGCCAGGGCGGCGATGACCCGCGAGGATCACCGGCAGGCGTTCACCACGTTCGCGGCATCCCTGATGAGCGACTTCGACCGCTACCTCACCCACGACGACGCCGACCCGCAGCGGGACGGCGTGGTCTACCGGCAGGCCGCGGTGCGGCTGACCGACGAGGAGTTCGCCACGATGGTCGCCGAGATCGAACACGCGGTCGTCTCACGGGCCGGCAACACCCAGGACGGCAGCCGGATTCGCCGCATCGTCAGCCTCGTCGTCGTCCCCGACGAGCCGAAGACGTGACCGGGGCCGGCCCCGAGCTGGACGATGGAGCGTCACCCCGGCGCGGCTGAGGAGTTAGGCCCATGTGAATGATTTTGTCGCTCGGGTTCTCGCCTTCGTGCTGCGTGCTGTCGGAACGATCTATTGGTTCGTGTGGAAGAGACACGTGCTGAAGTGAGCCGGCGGGGTCGCCGCCGAATCGGCTTCGGCAGCCGAATTCGGTGACGGCGGCCCCGCCGGCTCGGGCCCCGGCGACAGCCTTGCGAGGGTCAGACCAAAACGATGATCAGGGTGATCAGGGCTACTACCAGCAGGGCGCCCAGCACCCAGCCGAGGAGCAGGCCGCCGGGTGAGCCGGCTCGGGAGCGCCAGGACGGGACGACCGCCACCACGATCAGGATCACCAGGTAGAGCAGCGCTACCAGGAACAACGCGGGGAGGAAGCTCAGGGCCACTGCTGTGCCGGTGCCTTCGTCGCCGAAACGGCTGGCCGCCAGCAGCACGACGGTCAGGATCAGGAAGATCGCCAGCTGACCGATCGCCCCGATCCCCAGGTTGCGGCGGAACGACCCGGTGGTCGTTGCAGTGGTCATCGTCATCTCCCGGGGTGCAGTGGGCCGGGGTGGCCCGTCACCTGAGAGGACGTACGGGAACAGCGATGATTCAGAGAGTGCGCTCCAACATCGTGCGGACCGTTTCCGACGAGTGGCCGGTCAGCTTCTCCAAAGTGGGGTCGGTGGCCGCGAACTCGCCACGCCGGGCGGCGCGGAACATGCCCAGGGTGAACTCGGCGGCGATACGCGGAAGTCCGCGCTCTACCGCCGACGCCACCCATTCCTCGTCGTCCGTGACCACGTGCCGGATCTCCCGGCCGGTGATCTCGCTCGCGATCGCGGCGACCGCAGCGAAGTCGAGGGTCGAGGACGCGGTCAGGGGTGGGGTGGGACCGGAGAAGGCGGAACTGGTGGTCAGCAGGGTGGCGGCTGCGGTGGCGAGGTCGTCGTGGCCGGTCCAGGAGACGGGGGCGTCTGCGGGGACGGCCAGGATGCCGCTGGTCAGGGCCTGGTCCAGGTAGTAGGTGAGGGTGCTGGAATAGAAGCCGTTGCGTAGGGCCAGCCACGGAACGCCGGTTGCGGCCAGGTGTTGCTCGGTTCGGGCGTGGGTGATCATCGGCGGGAACAGGGAGTCCTTCGCGGCGCCCTGGTGGCTGGTGTAGAGGATTCGGCGGGCTCCGGCTGCCACGGCGGCGTCGATCGCGGCCAGGTTGGCGTCCACCGCGCCGGCGCCCCGGATCGCGGCGCTGATCACGAGTACCTGGTCGGCGCCTTCGAAAGCGTGCGTGAGGGTTGCCGGGTCGGTGAAGTCGCCCCGGCGGACCCGGACACCGCGGGCTTCGAGGTCTGCCGCCTTGGTGACGTCGGTGACGCTGACGCCGAGTTCGGTGGCGGCCATCCGCTGCAGGACCTGGTCGACGATGCGTGAGCCGAGTTGGCCGGTGGCTCCGGTGATGACGATCATGAGGGCTCCCCTGGTGATTTCGTTGCTAACACCACGACGTTAGCACTGATTTTTCCGGGGATAACAAGAGACTGTTATCATCGATACATGGAGCTTGCCGAAGACACCCGGGCGCGTATCGTCAGCGCGGCCGCTGAGATTCTGCGTGAGCAGGGGGCCCGCGCCGTCACCACCAGGGCCGTCGCTCAGGCCGCTCGGGTGCAGGCGCCGACCATCTATCGGCTGTTCACCGACAAGGACGGGCTGCTCGATGCGGTTGCCGAGCATGTGATGGCTGCCTACGTGGCGGCCAAGAGCACCGCGGGGCCCGATCCCGATCCGGTGGCGGATCTGCGGGCGGGGTGGCAGGCCCAGATCGAATTCGGACTGACCAACCCTTGGCTGTACGAGTTGATGACCAGCCCGGCACGAGCCGAGCGCTCCCCCGCCACCGCCGCCGGAGTCGACGTGCTGCGGGCGAAAGTGCACCGGCTCGCTGCCGCCGGACTGTTGTGTGTCGACGAGAACCGGGCCGTCGCGATGATCCACGCGGCCGGGTCCGGAGCGGTGCGCACTCTGCTCGGCATACCGCCTGAGCAGCGGGATCCGGGGCTGGCCGACCAGATGTACGACGCGATCGCCGCGAGCATCCTGACCGATGCTCCGGTGACCCCGGCGAACGATGCCGGGGCCGTCGCGGTCACGTTCGCGACCGTGCTGCCCGCTCTGCCCGGGCTCACCGATGCGGAACGCGCGCTGATGGCCGAGTGGCTCAGCCGGTCGATGGCGGCGTTCGGCGAGCGGAGCTCTTGACGTACCGCAGCAATGGCAGTTGACCACCGGCCATCAGTGACCGGCGGGCCGACCGCTCGCACCGCCGGATTCGAATCACGATGCGAGCGGGGCGGCCCGGGCGTCTCAGTCCGGGAAGGAGTCGGGGTCTACGTCGGAGGAGGTGGCGTTGCCGCCCAGGCGGGCTGCCAGGCTGATGCTCCAGACCGTGTACTGGCGGGACGTCGTGGTGAACTTGAAGCTGGAGTCGAACTTGCTGAACTCGCAGTTTCTGGTGAAGCGTTTGCCGTCCCAGTCGTTTCCGGACGCCAGGTAGATCTGGTAGGTGCCGTCCTTGATCCGGCCGGTGGTCACCTTCTTCTTCGCGCGGACGTAGATCGCCACGGCCGGCTTCTTGGCGCCCGACTTCACCAGCTTGATCACGGTGTCCTCGGCGTTGCCGTTGTCGGTCTTGAGCTGGCCGCTGCCCCCGGTCGTCCGGGACAGGTAGCTGCCGTTGCCCTTGCGGCGGTTGGTGTCCTTCGTGACCGCGGGCAGGAACGAACCGAACTTGTAGCCGGAACCGAGCGCCTTGACCGCGGTCCGCAGATCGGCCGAGGCTTCGGCACGGCTGAGCGCGGCGACCGCCGAACTGCCGGCGCAGACACTGCGGCTGCTCGCCGAACCGGAGACCGAGTTCGCCGCGTCCTCCAGGGCGTACAGCGCGGACACCAGGTCACTGTGCGCGGCGGTGGCCTCGGCCGGCACCGCGAGCGACGACAGGTAGGACGCCTGCAGACGGGCCGTCTCGACGAGATCGTCGGCGGCCGTGCCCACAGCGCGTGGTGTGGTGGCCTTCCGCAGCGCGGCGAGACCGGCGGTGAGTTTGCCGTTCGCCTCGTTGAGTGTGGACTGGAACGACTGCGGATCCAGCAGCGGAACGGCAGCGACGGTCGGCGATGCCGACGGGGTCGCGCCCGTGGTGGTGGTGCCGCCCACGGCGGTGCGGCTGCCGGTCGAGGCGTCGCTGTCCTTGAACAGGGTGGGCACCAGGCAGATGCCGCCGACCAGGATGACACCCGCGGCGACGGCGATGATCTTCACACGGGAGTTGCGGGAGCCGGCCGACGGCGCGGCGGCAGCGGTGACGACCCGCACCCCGACCGACACCGTCCGGGTGGTGGGTGTGCCGGTGGCCGGATCGACCCAGGGCAGTTCGACGTTCTGCACCATGCCGTCCCGGGATCCGGGCGGAAAATAGATCAGGACGGCAGTGCCGTCCGGCGGCGCGTTGATCGTCTTCGCGGTGCCTCCGGCGGCCTCGGCCGCACTCAACTCGACGACGACGTCTGCCGGCCTCTGCGCGTAGTAACCCCCCGCATTCACGTCCATACGTCGAGTATTGGCGGGGCATGCAAGGAAGTCCATCGAGCTGCACAGATCTGACCGTTCGGCGGCGTGGCACCATGGCCGGATGTCCTATCTGCTGAACGCGGCCATCGGGTCGTTCGACCTTCTGCGGCGGGTGTCCACCGACGACGTCGTTCCGCTGCGGCAGCGGATGGGGATGGTTCTGCTCGACGGCGACCTCCCGCCCCACCCCGGGACGCTCGACGGCGACCTTCCGTCCTACCCGGGGACGATCGCGCATGTGGAGGCGAGCTTCCACGGCGGGGACGGTGATCAGAATGCGTCACTGTGGCGGGACGGGGAACGGATCTGGGGGCCGTTGTACGCCACCGAGTTCCCCGATGACCGCCGGGACGAGTGGCCGATCAACGCCGTGCTCGCCCGCCTCGGGGTGGTGCTCGAACCACGGGCGGATCGCTCGGCGTACCACGATCTGTTCGTCGAAGTGGGTTTCGGCGCCGAAGGCGATCACCACTGCTGGCGGAAGTGTGCCGAGGCGGCCCGCGAGTTCGCCACCTGGGACGACTGGCACGCGGCGGAGCAGGCGCGGATCGAGGCCGCCGCGCGCGAGGCGGCCGAACGCGCGAGGTACACCCGGCTGATCGGCGTCGAGGTGCCGCTCGACGGCCGGGAGGTGATGCGGATCCTCGGCATCCCGGCCGGGCAGCAGGTCGGCGTGGCTGTCCGCCACCTGCAGAATCTCCGGCTCGAACGCGGCGCGCTCTCCCGCGAGGAGGCAGTCGCCGCTCTGAAGAACTGGAACAGCACCGAGAAAACGATCACCACCCGGAAGAACTGAGACAACGCCAAGGAGACGATCACCACCCGGAAAAGCGGGCCGGAAGGAGCGGGACAGTGTCACGGCTCGTCGTGCGGAAGCAGGTTGATCAAGGTGATGGTGTCGAGGATGCGATGCCAGTCGAGATCGGTCAGCGGGCGGCCGGCCAGTGAGCCCGTGGCGGCCATCGCGGCCAGCAGCGCCGCACGGTCGACGCCCAGCCTGGTGACCTCGGTCTGAAAACGGGCACCCCGGGCGAAGCCCACCAGCGACTCCGGCAGCGGATCACCGTCATCATTGTCGGTCAAGCTCACCGTCAGGCGCGCACCCAGGGCGGAGGCGAGGCTGCTCACCGCGGACAGCGTCGGGTTGCCCCGCCCGTTCTCCAGGTTCGCGATGTAGGGCACCGACAGCCCGGCCTCCGCGGCGACCGACGCGATGGTGCGACCGGCGGCCGTCCTCCTGTGGCGCAGCAGCGCCCCCAACTCGACTATCTTCACAGAACAAATCTTGCCACAAACTATTCTGTACGGATAACGTGCCGCGTCATGTGGGACACCCTCGTGCACCACCGGCCCTTCCGCCGACTGTGGATCGCCGCCACCATCGACGCCGCCGGGACCTGGCTGCTGGTGATGGCGGTGCCGCTGCACGTCTATACGATCACCGGGTCGGCCACGTCGACCGGAGTGGCGCTGGCCGTCCAGGCGCTGCCCGCCGTCATGATCGGCCCCTGGGCGGGAGTGCTGATCGACAGGTGGCCGCGCCGGATCGTGTTCGTGGTCGCCAACATCGTGGCGGCACTGGGCGTGAGCGTCCTGCTGCCGGCCACCACCGCCGACCGGATCGGTTTCGTCTACCCGGCGCTGGTGATCGAGAACATCGCCGTGTGTTTCCTGCGCCCGGCCCTACAGGCGACGATTCCCGCGACCGTTACCGATCAGTCCACCCGAGCCTCGGCGAACGCGTTGCTGGCGCTCTCGCACAGTGTGCTGCGGATATGCGGGCCGCTGGCCGGCACCTACCTCACCGCGTCCGGCTGGTTCGCCGCGGCGGTCGCCGTCGACGTGGCTGGTTATCTGACCGCCGCGGCGATCCTGGCCACCCTCAAGATCACCCCGGTTGCGGTACGCGGTGACGACCAGCACCCCGGCACGTGGACTCCGGCACTGACCGCCCTGCTCGTGAGCAGCTGGCTCTACTGGACCGCGAACGCGGCGCTGACCGCACTGCTGGTCCCGTTCGCCGTCGACAGGTTGCATGGTGACGGCCAGACGGTGGGCCACCTGATCACCGGGCTCGGCATCGGTTACCTGTGCGGGGCCGCCGCCAGCAGAAGTCTGCTCCTGCGCCGGCCGGCCCGGAACCTGATCGCCGGATCGTACGCGCTGGTCGGCCTGTCCTTCCTGTTCTTGTTCACTGCCGGGACCATGACCGTGGCGCTGCTCGCGATCACCGTGGCCGGCATTCCCGGAGCGGTGGCCGGCGTCGCCACCACCCATCACGTCCAGAGCAGCGCCCCGCCCGAGGCCCTGGGCCGGGTGTCGGCCGTCTTCATGACCAGCGACGCGGTGGCCGCGGTCGCCGGAGCACTGGCCGCTCCGATGGCGGTCGCGGTCGCCGGGCTGCCCGCCGCGCTGATCATGCTGAGCGGTGCGGTCCTGCTGGCGGCGGTGTCCGCAATGAATCAGCCCGGGCCGAGAAGATGGCCCGTTCGGCGGCGTTCCGGGTCAGTGCGGCGGCCCTGACGAACTCGGCGTGCGCCTCGGCGCTCCGGCCCAGTCTGGCCAGGAGGTCGCCGCGGACCGCCGGGAGCAGCGCATATCCGGGCAGTGTCAGGGTGTCGACGATGGCCAGGGCCCGCTCCGGCCCGGACGCGTGACCGACGGCCACCGCGCGATTCAACTCCACCACCGGCGACGGGGCGACGTAGGCCAGCACCTGGTACAACGTCGCGATCCGGTCCCAGTCGGTGTCGCCGGGTTCCGCTGCCCGGGCGTGACAGGCCGCGATCGCCGCCTGCAGCGCGTAGGGCCCGAACGTCCCCTCGGTACGCGCCAGCGCCGCCAGCCCCCGGCGGACGAGCAGCCGGTCCCAGCGCCGCCGGTCCTGGTCCTGCAACAGGATCGGGGAACCGTCGGCGGCGGTCCGGGCCGGGATCCGGGACGCCTGCAGCTCCATCAGCGCGACCAGCCCGTGCACCTCCGGTTCGGCGGGGGCGAGACCGGCCAGGATCCGGCCCAGCCGCAGAGCCTCGGCACACAGCTCGGGGCGGGTCCAGTCGTCGCCGCCGGTCGCCGCGTACCCCTCGTTGAAGATCAGGTAGATGACTTCGAGGACCGTGGCCAGCCGGTGCGCCGCCTCGGCCGGCGGCGGCAGTTCGATCGGCACTCGCCGCTCGGCGAGGGCCCGCTTGGCCCGGGTGATCCGTTTGCCGACGGTGTCCGGCGGCACCAGGTAGGCGCGGGCGATCTCGTCGGTGGTGAGCCCGCCGAGCAGCCGCAGCGTCAGCGCCACCCGCGACTCGGCGGCCAGCACCGGATGACACGTCGTGAAGATCAGCCGCAGCAGGTCGTCGCCGACGTAGTCGTCCAGATTTGGTTCGGCCGTCTCCGGCGGCGGCAGGAGGCCGAGTTTCTCCTGGTAGCGGCGCTGCCGGCGGAGCAGGTCGAGGGCCCGGTGCTTGGCGGTGGCGGTCAGCCACGACGCCGGATGGCCGGGCACCCCGTCGACCGGCCAGCGTTCCAGCGCGACGACCATGGTGTCCTGCGCCAACTCCTCGGCCAGCCCCAGGTCGCCGACCATCCGGGCGAGAGTGGCGACGATCCGCGCGGACTCCATCCGCCAGACCGTCGCCACGACATCGTGCGGGTTCATCGTGCTCGGTCGTCGTTATCGGTCGTCGTTATCGTCAGAGGACCGCAAGGACCTCGGCCTCACCCGTCCACTCCGGCCAGAAATCCCGGTGCAGCACGAGGAACCGGGAGGCCCACTCGACGGCCTCCTCCTTGGATCGGACCTCGTACAGGGCGTAGCTGATCGTCTCCTTCGCCTCGGTGAACGGCCCGTCGACCGCGGTGATCAGCCCCTCGGCCAGGGACACCCGGGCGCCTGCCGCGCTCGGCGCCAGCCCGGCGGTGTCCAGCAGCGCCCCGGCGGCCACGGCGTCACCGCCCAGCTTCATGATCGCCTCCATCAGGCCGGCCGGAGGTTCGGTCGCGGGCTGCTCGGCCTTCAGGATCATCAGGTATCGCATGGTGGGATCCTCCCGGATTCAGACGGTCGCGCGGTGGAAGTGGACGCAGATCAAGGCCAGCCAGCCCTGGACGAGCAGCACGGCCGCCACGAACACCAGGGTCACCGGCCCGTGCGACCCGCTGGCGATCCCGGCGAAGGCGCCGAAGAAGAACACACCGACAAACCTGGAGAACCACGCGATCGCCGTACGCCCCTCGCGCGCGAACCGTGCCCCGAGCACCAGACAGGCCCCGATCATGCAGAGGAACCCGACCCCACCCACGGCGAGATGCAGCATCCCGTGCCAGCTGACGGCACCGGCCTCCGGGGTGCCGACCGGAAACCCTTGCGCCGGGTCGGCGATGAAGATCCCGGCCGCGACCAGCCCGATCCCGTATCCACCGACCAGCGCCGGCGCCAACCGGGAGTCCAGCGCACGCCGGAGCCCGACGGCGGCGGCGATGGTCATCAGCCCGGTGAGCACGAAGTTGGCGATCTGGATCCACCCGAGATCCCCGTTGGCCAGCAGGCTCCAGGAGTGCCGGTCCAGCCGGAACCCGTCCCGGGTGAGCGCCTGGGCCAGGCTGACGATCACATAGAACGGCCCGGCGATCACCCCGTACCCCAGCAGTGACCGGGTGATCCGCCCGGCCGGCGAACACGTCTGAACTGTCATCACGTTCTCCTCGTTTCGTGGTCCACATCCAGACCACGAACGGGCGGACCGCTTTCGGACACCACCCGGCAATTATTTTCGAGCCGGGTCACCCGCGCCCCCGATTGCCGGATCAGCTCGCTGGTGAATCGGTCAGGGCCGGGTGCGGCTTCCGGTCCGCGGAGCGGCTCCACAACGTCAGGCTCAGCAGGGTCAGGATCGCGGAGAGGGCTGCGAGCAGGGCGGTTGCCGGGCGGTAGCCGAGCCACTCGCCGACCGGCGGCATCAGGGCGGTGCCCAGCGGGATGGTGGAGAAGGCGATCAGGCGCTTCATGCTCAGGATTCGGGCTCGGGAAGCCGGTGGGGCCGCGTTCAGCCAGGCCTGGCCGCCGGCTGCCACCAGGACGGCGAACAACGCCCCGGACACCAGCAACGCCACCACCGGCAACCACGGGGATGCCAGGACAGCGGCTCCCGCCAGTGTTGCGCAGATCAGCAGGTGGGCCGCGGTGGCCTGGAGCAGGGCCCGGCGATCGCTCGGCTCGGTGCGGCGGGCGGCGATCACCGCACCGCCGGCCAGCATTCCGACGGCGTAGGCGGCCAGGGCCCGGCTGGACCAGACCGCGGTGATCGGGCCGGGTTCGAGCAGTTCGGCGTACCAGAGGGGCAGCATGGCCAGGACCGGGGACACGGCCAGGTTGCTCCAGGCGCCGAAAGCCAGGAGATATCGCAGGTCGGCACGGTCGGTGATGAAGCGCCAGGTCTCCCGGGCAGACAAACCCGAGGCCGCGGTACGGGTGGGTCGCGGCGCGTCGGCCGCGGCGCCGGAACGGAGGGTGGCTACCAGGGCCGGTAGGAGCAGCAGCAGGGCCGCGCCCACCACGGCCAGGGGGCGGCCGATATCGATCAGGCCGCCGGCGAACACCGGGGAGATGATGCGGTCCAGGTGGCGGTGGGACTGACCGAGCAGGGACAGCCGCCGCCGGGACCAGTGTGCGGGAGCCACGTCCACGGTCATCGTCTCCACCGCGGCCAGGTAGATGACCTCGGCCACCGACACGGCCAGGAACAGCAGCGCCCCGGCGCCGAGGGCCGCGGCGGCTGCTCGCCACCCTCGACATGGATCCGGCCCTGCTCGACCTGCTCGGCACGCTGCGGCGGGCCGGCGAGCCCTACGCGCTGTCCACCCGGGAGCTGGCCGAGCACACCCTGGTCACCCCGGCCGCGATCTCACAGCGGCTGACCCGGGCCGAGCAGCAGGGCTGGGTGGTGCGTGAGCCGGCGCCCCAGCGGCGGGTGATCGTGCGGCTCACCGGCGCCGGGCGGCAGATCATCGACGACATCGCCGGGCGCATCTTCGACCGGGAGAACGAACTGCTCGCCGGGCTCTCCCCCGAGCAGCGCGCGGCTCTCGCCGCAAACCTGGAACGGTTGGTACTGGCGGTCGCGGATCCCGGGCCCATCGATGCGGCGTTCGGACCGGAACGGTGATTCCGGGGTGGTGGAACGGTTGGATAGCGTGCCGTTCGTAAACTCGACGAAACGGAAACCCATGCTGAACAGCATTGTTCGTGGCCTTCTCACGGGCACACTCGTCCTCGGCGGCATCGCGGTCGCGGCACCCGCCGAAGCGGCGCCGAAGACGTTCAAGAACTGCACGGCGCTGAACAAGACGTACAAGCACGGCGTGGGCCGTAAGGGCGCCAAGGACAAGGTCCGCGGCTCGACCAGGCCGGTCACCAACTTCAAGGTGTCGACGGCGCTCTACAACGCCAACAAGAAGATGGACCGCGACAAGGACGGCGTGGCCTGCGAGAAGCGCTGACAGATCGGCCGCTGCCACCCGTCGGGACACGGGTGGCAGCGGCCTTTTCCGAACGGATTCCCGGAACGGAAGTCAGCGCAGCGCGGGCAGAATCGTCTCGGCGACCCGGTAGGCCTCTTCCAGCAACGGATTGCCGGAGAGAATGAACGTGTCGACGCCGAGCGCCTCGAATTCCTTCAACCGTTCGACGACCTGTTTCGTGCTGCCGACCACGGCGGTTCCCGGGCCGGGACGGAACAGGCCCATTCCCGGCCACAGGTTGGGTGAGGTCTCCAGCTCGCGAGCCCGGGCCGGGACACGGCCGCCGTGCTGGCGGAACTGTCGCCGCCAGCCCTCGCCGTCGTTCTCCTGGTGCACCCCCAACTGCCGGGCGTACGTTTCCGGGCTGGTCACGTCGAGCAGCCGGTCGGCGGCCGCCCACGCCTCGTCCTCGGTGTCCCGCACGATCAGGTGCAGCCGCAGCCCGAACCGCAGGGTCCGGCCGTGCACGGCGGCCCGCTCCCGGACCCGGGTCAGCTTCTCGGCCAGCTGCTCGACGGGCTCACCCCAGGTCAGGTAGACGTCGACCTGCTGGGCGGCCACCTCGATACCGGCCGGGGACGAGCCGCCGAACCACAGCGGCACCCCGCCCTCCTGCAGCGGCGGCAGGTCCCGGAAGTCCGAGCCGGCGTCCTTCAGGTCATAGAACTTCCCCTTGTGGTCGAACACCTCGCCCGCGGTCAGGCGTTTGACGATGCCCCAGTACTCGGCGCTGAGTTCGTACCGTTCGTCGTGCTCGAGGGGTAGCCCGTACCGCCGCAGGGGCTCGGTCTGGCCGTTGACGACGTTGAACAGCAGCCGCGGGCCGAACAGGTGCTGGAAGGTGAGGGCCTGTTTGGCGAGCGTGACCGGCGACGTGAGCCCGGGGTGCACGGCCAGCAGCGGCTGGAACCGGGGGCTGGTGACCGCGGCGAGGGCGCTGCCGAGCGGCCACACGTCGTACTGGTCGGTGGCGAGCAGCGCGCCGTCGAAACCGAGCGAGTCCACCGCCCCGGCGAGGCGCTGCAGGTAGCCGAGGTCGGCGGGGCGGCGGCCTTCGGGCTCCCAGGGGTAGGGGCCCTCTTTGGGAATGATGTACCAGAGGACGTCGGCGGCCATCTCAGAGCGCCTTCGCGACGGTAGCGGCCAGCGCGGGCAGATAAGCGTCGGCGACGGTGATCGGCCGGGCCAGGAATCCGCCGGCGGCCAGGATGTCGGCGGCCTCCTGCTGCTCGGCGATCACCTCGTCGGTGACCGGCTGCAACTTCCAGGGCAGACCGGCGAGCGCCGTACGCCAGTCCTGCTCCTCGCCACCGAGTTCAGCGGCGGCGTGCTTCGCGGCCTCGTCGAGATGCCCGGCGACCCAGGTGTCGGCCTGCTGCAGCGCGCCGACCACGGCAGCGAGCGCCTCGGGACGGTTCTCGGCGAAGTCGCGGCGGGCGAAGAACACCGACCGGTCGGTGATGACGTCACCGGTCTCGATCAGCTTGCGCACCCCGCCCCGGCGCAGGGCGGCGGCCAGCCCGGCCTCCTGAGCGACCCAGGCATCGGCCTCGCCCTCGCGAACCGCGGTGATGTCCGCATACGACAGTCCGGCCTGGTGCAGGGCCTTCGCGACGAGGTGGGTGTGCCAGGAGCCGATCGCCAGGCGCACGGTCCGGCCGCGCAGGTCGGCGACGCTCCGGATCGGGCTGTCCGCGGCGACGAGCAGCGCGCCGTGGTCCGGGCGCGGCGCGGAGACCGCGGCGTAGACGATGTCGTGCCCGGCCGCCTGCCCGGAGAGCGGCGGTGTGGAGCCGGTGCCGCTGATGTCGATGGTCCCGTCGGCGAGCAGTCCGGCGGTGGTGGTGCCGTCCTTGAAGTGGTGGAACCGCACCTCCTCCCCGATGGAGGCGGTGAACGGCAGACGGGCCAGGTGGTAGAGGGACGGGTTGCTGACGTGCACGCCAATGGTGATGGTCATCGGGTTACTCCTAGGTCGGCGAGCAGGGTGGTGCGGAGCCGTGCGAAGGCGGGGTCCGCGCTGTCCCGGGGACGGTCGATGGCGATGTGTTCGTCGCGGGCGAGTCCGCCGTCACGCAGGACGGCGACCCGGTCGGCGAGACGGATCGCCTCGTCGACGTCGTGGGTCACCAGCACGACGGCCGGGCGGTGCTTCGTGCACAGTTCGTTGACCAGGTCCTGCATGCGCAGGCGGGTCAGGGCGTCGAGGGCGGCGAACGGTTCGTCGAGCAGCAGCAGTTCGGGTTCGCGGACCAGGGCACGGGCCAGCGCGACCCGTTGTGCCTCGCCGCCGGAGAGGGTGCCCGGCCAGGCGTCGGCGTGCCGGGACAGGCCCACCTCGTCCAGGGCGGCCAGGCCGAGGGTGCGGGCGGCCTCGCCGCGGGGCAGGGCGACGGTGACGTTGGCCAGCACCCGTTTGCTGGGGACCAGGCGTGGCTCCTGGAAGACCACGGTCCGCCGGGGCGGGACCAGGGCGGTGCCGTCATCGGGACGGTCCAGGCCGGCGAGGATGCGCAGCAGAGTGGTCTTGCCGGTTCCGCTGGCGCCGAGCAGGGCCAGGAACTCACCGCGGCGTACGTCGAGGTCGAGGCCGTCCAGGACGTGCCGTTCGCCGAAGGTGCGCCGCAGGCCGCGGACGTGGACGGCGGTGCTCATCGGCGGCCTCCCGCGCGCCGCCACGGCATCAGCGCCCGTTCGAGTCCGCGGACCACGCCGTCGGCGGCCAGGCCGAGCAGTCCGTAGATGATGATGCAGAGGGCGAGGATGTCGGTACGGACGAAGTTCTGCGCCTGGGTCATCAGGTACCCGATGCCGGCCGTGGAGTTGAGCTGTTCGGCGGCGATCAGCGCGATCACGCTGAGCGTCATCGACAGCCGCAGCCCGACGAGCAGGGCGGGCAGCGCGCCGGGCAGGATCACCTCCCGGATCAGGGCGAGCCGGCCCATCCCGAAGGTGCGCATCGCCTCGACCAGTTTCGGATCGACGGTGCGGACCCCGCTGGTGGCGTTGACGTACATCGGGAAGGTGGTGGCGAACGCGATCAGCAGGATCTTCGCGGTCTCGTCGATGCCGAACCAGACCAGGAAGAGCGGGACCAGCGCGAGGAACGGGACGGTCCGCAGGATCTGCATGGTCGAGTCGAGCAGTTCGTCGCCGAGCCGGCTGAGCCCGGTGGTGATCCCGAGCAGCAGGCCGGCGGCGAGGCCGATGACCAGGCCGAGGCCGGAGCGGGTGAGCGAGGTGGTCAGGGCCGCCTGCAGGTCGCCGGAGCCCCACAACTCGCCGACGGCCGCGATCACCTCGGCCGGGGAGGCGAGGACTTCGGGCCGGAGCAGTCCGGTGGCGGAGCTGATCCACCAGATCACCAGCAGTCCGAGCGGGCCCAGCACGCGCAGCGGCCCGGAGAGCTGGGCCGGGCGCTCGCGCCGGCGGCGGATCGCCGGCTCGACCAGGCCGTCGACGGTCACGGGGTGCCCGCAGTCAGGCTCTCGACGTCCAGTACCGAGGCCTTGACGTCGACCTTCGTGGTGGTGACCTTCTGGTCGGCGAAGAACTGGGCGGCGGTGTCGTAGCGGGCGATCTCGGCGGCGCCGATCGGCTGGACCGGCCTGCCCTGCTTCCAGAAGTCGGCGGTGATCTGCTTGGCCTGCTCGTCCAGGGACTGCGGGCCGGTGTCCTTGAAGACGTTGAGGTACGGGGTGGGGTCGGCGACGAGCTTGGTGCTGGCTTGGTTCAGGTAGCCGTACAGCGCTTTGACGACCTCGGGATGCTCGGTGACGAACCCGGTCCGTACCGCCCAGATGGTGTAGTTGTCGCTCTTGATGTCCTTACCCTGCACCACCTGGCGGGCGTTGCCCTGGGCGAGCGCGGCGACGCTGTAGGCGCTCCAGGTGGCCCAGGCGTCGACCTGCCCGGAGTTGAAGGCCGGCGCGGACTGGTCGGGGGCGAGGTAGACCCGCTCCACCTGGTCGACCGGGATGTTCGCCTGCTTCAGGGCGAGCAGCAGCAGGTACTCGCCGGTGCCGCCCTTGTTGACCGCGACCTTCTTACCGACCAGGTCGTTCACGGTCTGGATCGCCGAGTCCTTCTTGACCAGGATGCCCTCGCCCGCGCCGTCGGGCTCGCCGGTGGCGAAGAGTTTGAAGCCGGGGTTGGCGGCGAGCGAGCCGATGCCGGAGGTGATCGAGCCGAGCGAGACGTCGAGCTGGTTCGCGTTGATCGCCTGGGCGGCCGGGGCGAACGGGCCGGAGCTGCCGGTCCAGGCGACCTTGGCGTTGACCGCGCCCAGGGCGACGTCGAGACTGCCGTCCTTCTTGCCGAGGGCGAGGATGCCGGCGTTTCCCGGGTCGGGGATCCGGATCTCGACGGTCCCGGCGGCGCTGTCGGCGTCGTTGCCGGAACCGCAGGCGGCCAGGGCCAGCACGAGCGGGAGGACTACGGCGATGCGGCGGCTGATTCTCATCTCAGTTCTCCAAGGAGCGGCGGGCGACCAGCTCGTGGGCCCGGCGGAGGGGTTCGTGATCGGCCCAGGCGGCCACGTCGACCGCTGACGGCAGGAAGCCGTGCGAGCGCAGGAAGCGTTCCTGGTCGGCGAGCAGGTCGAGGCGTTCCGGGGAGAGGTTCAGGTGCAGGGTGCCGTGCTGCTGGTAGGCGCCGGCCACCCCGGCCGGACCGGATCCGGTCTCGGTCGCGAGGATGCGGCTGACCCCGTCCGGGTTGGTGGCCGCCCAGTCGGCGGAGTCGATGAGGACCGCGAGGAACCGGTCCACGATGTCCGGGTGCTCGTCGAGCAGGCTCTGTGCGACGGTGACCGGCCTCGGGGTGCCGTTGTTGATCCGGGTGCGGGGGTCCGTATAGCCGTCCAGGTCGATGCCGGTGACCAGGCCGTGCCGGGCGGCGGCTTCGACGGCGACCGCGCCTTTGACGTAGACCGCGTCGACCCGGCCGTCGGCGAGTGCCCGCAGTTCGGTCTCCCACTGGCCCGGCCCACCGGCCGGGATGTCGACCGGCACGGCGTCGGCGAGGGTGAGCCCCGCGATGCCGAGCGCGCCGGACAGGCCGCGCAGCGCCATGGCCCGCCAGAAGTCGATGGACAGGTCGTGCCGGGGCACGGCCAGCCGGAGTCCGCGCAGGTGGGCGGGGTCGCTGATGCTGGATCCGGCACGCACGACGATGCTCTGGCGCTCCTCGATCCAGGTCAGGCCGATCAGGCGGGTGGCGCCGCCGCGGGACCGGGCCCACAGTGCCGGTACGTTGCCGCCCTCCCGGAACAGGGCCGGGTGGGCGTGGGTGAAGTGGCGTTCGTCGTTGGTGCCGCCGCGGTTGTCCTGGAAGGAGCGGACGGCGATCCCGTCGGCGGCGAACTCGGCGGCGAGGGTGCCACGGTCGGCGGCGATGCCGGTGGCGGTCGGTACGGGACAGCGCGTGAACCACACCTCGTCGAGGGCAGGCACAGCCGGCTCCACTTCCGCTATAAATCCCATAGCTGTAGTAGGTTTTGCTGCGCCCAGAGTGACATCCGGATCTTGGGCAGGCAAGAGGGCTTACCACATTGTAAGAAGCTGTTATCGAATCATCGCTGCTACGATCACCACTCTTACCACCATGCAGGAGCACCGATGACGGAAGTCGCCGCACCCGCCGGATCCCAGGCCGTCCGCCGGGCGCTCGGCCTGCTCAGTTGTTTCCACGACAACGGCCCCGAGCTGACCGCGTCGGACCTGGCCCGCCGGATGGACCTGACCGTCTCCACCGCGCACCGGCTGGCCCGAACCCTGGTCGCCACCGGATTCCTGGACCAGGACGAGCGCACCCTGCGCTACCGGCTCGGCCCGGCCGTGGTCGAGCTCGGGCAGCTGTCGTTCCACCAGCGCGGCCTGCACCTGGCCGTCCCCGAGCTGCACCGGCTCGCCGAGCGCACCGGCGCGACCGCCGACCTGGCCCTGCTGGCCGGCACCCACGCGGTGATCGCGGCCGGCGGCTCGGTCGAACGCGCCGGCGGGCTCGGGCTGCGCCGGCCGCTGCACTCGACCGCGCTCGGCAAGGTGCTGCTGGCCTGGGCGCCGCCCGGTCAGGCCCCGGCACTGGAGAGCCTGCCGCTGGACCGTTTCACCGGCAGCACCATCACCGACCCGGCCCGGCTGCGCGAGCAACTCGGCCAGGTCCGGGCGGACGGCTACGCCCTGAACAACGGGGAGTCGGCCGACGGTGTGCGCACCCTGGCCGTTCCGGTGCTCGACCACCTCGGGCACGCCCGGTTCGCCGTCGCCGCCCGGACCAGCGCGGCCGTCCTCACCGACGACCGGCTCGACCACTACCTCTCCCCCGTGCGGACCTGCGCGGCGGCCCTGGAGATCCTGCTGATCCCGCCGGGTGAGCGGCGGTCCTGACTCAGCCGATCAGGGCGCGCACCTGCTCGGGGGTCAGCTCGGTCGCCGGGTCGAAATCGTCGCCGGTCAGGTAGGACAGCAGCGCCCGGTGGAAGTGGCCGGACACCGGGCCGGGGGTGTCCAGGTTCAGCGTGCACACCACCAGGCGGCCGGCGCCGACCCGGGCCTCGACCAGCGCGCCGAGCCGCCGGGCGGTGAACCAGGTGTCGATCGGCTGGACGATCGGGCGCAGCCCCTCCGGCAGGCCCACCATGGCCTGCGCGCCGTGCAGCAGGTCCCACCACTGCCAGTCGGTGTGGCCGTCGGACGGGAACTCCCGGAACAGCGGGTGCTCCGGGTCGTGGGTGATCCCGAGGGTGTGCGGCGCCTGGTTACCGGTCCAGGCGGTGTTCCAGAAGACCGTGGTGAAGCCGAGCACCACGTCGCCGGCCACCCGTTCCGGTCGCAGCAGCACTGTCGCGCCCGCCGCGGTGTGCCGCAGCGCCTCCTCGACATCGGTGGTCTCGATGATCCCCGGGTTGACCCGGTCTTCGCCGGCCTCGAAGAACCACAGGTCCCAGTCGTTCTCGAACTCCCCGACCCGGATGATCAGTTTCAGACGGCAGGTGTTCGTGACGGTTCCGGCGGGGATGGTTCCGGCGTCCGTCCCGCCGGCCAGCGTGACCCCGTCGGACGTCACGAGGGACCAGGTGACGTCACCGGTCAGGGGCTCCGGGCCGAAGTGGGCGACCCGCACACCGAAGGACACCGCCTCGTCGGTACGCCACACCCGGCGCGGCAGCAGCGCCAGCGGAACCGTCGGGCCGCAGAACCGGGACCACGCGGCGGCGCTGCTGTACGGCTTCTCGTCCCAGAACGGATCCACCACCCCGACCAGCGCAGTGCCCTGACCAGGGAAATCACTGAGACCGAGCAGGTGGAACCCGCCGAATCCGGGTGTCCGCAGCGCGGCCTCGACCTCCTCCTTGTACAGCAGCGACTGCAACCGCCCGGACGCGTGCAGGAACTCCTCGGCGCGGTCGGCCATCCCGGACTCGCGCAGGAAGTCGGCGAAGATCCCGAAGTTGTGCGGCTTCATCAGCCCGGTGTACTTCTCGACCTCGGCGAAGTCCGGGTAGGCACACCACTGGCCGATCTCGTGACTGATGATCGGTCGCGGACACGCGGTCACCCAGTCCGAGTAGTCGGTCACGGTGTCCGGCCGGCGGGCGTTCAACGGGGAAGCAACCCCGTCACCCCACTGGTGGGTACGCGGACCGGGCACGTTGTCGAAGTCGTTCTCCGTGATCGCGGGCCAGCCGGCGGCGCTGGTGTACAGCCGCCGTGGATCACGCCGCCGCCAGTGGGCCACCCATGCGCCGAGGAACTCCGCGTCCCGCCCGGCCGGCTCGTTGCCGTGCGCCATCATCAGGAACGACGGGTGGTTGCCGAACTCGTCCAGGATCCGCCCGGTCTCCTCGTACAGGAACGTGTCGACCGGCCGCCCCTCCCCGACCGCCGCACCCTGGTTCGCCCAGACCGGGCCCTCCACCTGCAGGTAGAAGCCCTCCTCGTCGGCCGCCCGGAACGCCGCCCCGGGCGGGCACCAGGAGTGGAACCGCAGCAGGTTCAGGCCGTGCGCGCGCGCGACCCGGATGATCCGCCGCCACGCCTCGACGTCGGTGGGCGGGTAGCCGGTCAACGGGAAGACACAGGACTCCAGCGTGCCGCGCAGGAACACCGGCCGGCCGTTGACGGTGATCCGGGTGCCGTCCACGCCGACCTCGCGCAGACCGAAGACGGTGTGGTGGACCGTGCCGCCGGCGGTGGTGGTCAACTCGTACAGAGCGGGGTGGAACTCGTCCCAGGTCTGCGCCTCCTCCCCCATCGGCAGGTCCAGGTCGGCGTGCCGGCCGTCGGTGATCTCGGCGGTCACCGTCGGTGTCACGTGGTCGCCGGGGACGTTGAAGCGGCGCGCCGACACCGACACGGTGCCGCGGAAGTCGGTGCCGAGATCGATCCGGATCCGCGCCGACCGGGCGGTCACGTCCGGGGTCACGACGACCTGCCGGATCACGACCTCGGGCAGCGCCTCCAGGCGCAGGTCGCCGATGACACCGTTCCAGTTGCCCTGGGTGTGGTCGCTGACGCTGTGCGCGTTCGGGCCGACGTCGACGACGGTGCGGTTGTCGATCCGCAGCGTGAGAGTGTGCCGGCCGGGTTCCAGGGTGCCCAGGTCGAAGCGGTGCGGGGTGGTCAGGCTGCGGTCCGCGCCGATCCGCCGGTCGTCCAGCCAGACCGTCGACTCCCAGTGCACCCGCTCCAGGTGCAGCACGATCGTGCGGTCCCGCCAGCCGGCCGGGATGTCGACGGTGCGCTGGAACCAGGCGGCGCCCCGGTAGTAGGTGTGCGGCTGCAGCCAGAACGGCACCGACACCGCGCCCGGTTCCCGGTACGGCGCGTACCTGTCGTCGGTGTAGAACGCCGGGTCGACGACCTGACCGGTCCACGGCGTGTCCATCGTGACCGGATCACCGAGACCCTGCTCCTGCACCGAGCCGGGCAGGTCGATGTCGGCCGGGTCGGGCCACGGCGCGGTGGTGTACCAGCGTTCGTGCTCGCCGGTGCCGTCCCGGTCGAGTGCCGCCCGCCAGCGTCCGGCAAGGTCCATCGCGGTCTTCTCCCTCTCCTCGAACAGCAGCAGATCCGGCCGGCTGGTGGCGAAGAACTCGTCGGTCTCCGGCGGGCCGGTCACCGGATGCCGGTCCTCGCCGAGGTTCGCCGGTGGCGGCGGGTTCACCGGCACCGGTTCGCCGCGGCGGCAGGCCAGCAGGGCCACGGCCCGGTCCCACACGGCGAGCGCCTGCCCCTCACCGCCCTCCCAGGGCTGGAAGTTCCGACCCCCGATCAGCTCGTACGCCTCCTCGAGGCGCCCGGTGTCGAGCAGCAGGTGCGCCAGCACCACGGTCAGGTCGTCCCGGGTGACGGCCAGGTCCCGGCGGGGTTCCAGGCGGGCCAGCCGGGTGATCGCGGACTCGCCGAGGCGGGCGGCGAGCTGGTCGCGTTCGTACCAGAGGCGGGCGTCGTCCGGGGCCAGGGTCAGGGCGGCGTCGTAGTGCGTCACGGCCGCCGCGTCGTCGCCTGTCACGTTGTAGGCGGCCAGGCCCAGGTTGCGGTGCACGACGGCGGTCGGGTTCACGACGAGGGCGTGCTGCCAGGCGTCGACGGCGTCGGCGGGACGGTCGTGGGCGTAGTACCAGTGGCCGAGCATCGCCCAGGGCGCCGCCTGCCCGGGAACCAGCGCGACGAACTCGCGGAGCGCGTGCACATCGTCGAGACGTGCCGGGTAGGCGTACGGCGAAAAAGGGATCTTGGTGGTTTTCGCTCCTAGGACGACCCGGTGCACATGGATCATCGGGATCACGTCGACCTGGCCGGTGGGCCGATCCGCGGCGAGGGTCTCCGCGCGGTCCAGCGCGTCGAGGGCCCGGGTGGTGAAACCGGCGGCCGCGTATTCCAGGGCGACGTCCAGCATCGTGGTGGCATCACCGGTCGGCTGCTGTCCGGCCAGGTCACGGGCCCACGCGTCGAGCGGGTCGACGGCCAGCACCGCCCGGGTCAGCGTGCCGGCCCCCGCGGTGTCGCCGCGCTCGGCCAGGATCGTGGCCAGCAGAGCCGCCGACTGCGGATGATCGGGGTTCTGCCGCAGCAGGTCCTCGGCACGGGCCGGGTCGCCGTGCCGGCAGCGGATCCGGGCCAGCGCGAACCGGGCGGCGACCGCGAACCCGGCGTCCCAGCTCGCCCGGGCCAGCATCGTCGCGGCCTCGCCGTCCCGGTTCAGGCGGACCAGCGCCAGCCCGAGCCGGTAGTGCGCCTCACCCGACGCCGGGGTCGGTGACCAGCGGGTCCGCGCGGCCACACTCGCCGACAACAGCGCGGCGGCGGTCTCGTGCTCGGCCCGGTCGTAGGCCTTCGCGCCGAGCAGCAGCAGGGCCCGCGACTCGCCCGGATCCCGGCGCAGCACCTCGTCCAGGTAGTCGGCGGCACGACGGTTGGCGTGCCGGTACTGGTCCAGATAGACGGCGATGTGGATCAGTTCGTCGATGGTCGCGACGTCGGCGGGCGCGGGCGGGGTCACCGCCCGGTTGGTGACCGGCGCGGCGTCGGGCACACTCGGCTGGCCGGGACGGTACTCGGCGAGCAGCTCCGTGCCCCGGGTGATCCGGACCGTGCGCGGCAGGCCCGTCACCGGCAGTGTGCGGGAGTCGCCGGGGCGCAGATCGGTGGGCTCCGCGGGCTCGCCGTCGACCGTGATCGTCACGCCGGACAGCGTCTCGGCCGCACAGACGGTCACCACACGGTCGGTGACGCTGATCGCCAGCCGGCGGTCGGCGTACTGGACGGGACCGGTGTCGTGCAACGGGTACCAGGTCTGGGCGAACGTCTTCGTCTCCCCCGCCGCGAGATACGCGAAGTCCGGCTGATTGTCGGTGTAGACACCGGCCATCAGCTCCACGTACGGGCCGTCGGAGTCGGTCAGGTTGCGGTCCCAGGCATGCCCGAACGGGGCGTTCCCCCAGGTCCACTGCTTCTTGCCGGGGGCGATGCCGTGGTCGGCGACGTGCACAAAACCGGCCCGGGCGCCGTGGTCGTAGCCGCCGAAGAAGTCCTCGACGGTGTCCAGAGCCATGTACGACGTCGGCACCGGGATGTCCCGGTACCGGTCCAGCCCGCCGTCGGGGTAGTCGACCCCGTAGTACGGGACCTCCGGGCGCGGGTACGACACCACCGCCCGTTTCGCGTGATCGGCCACCCGGGTCACGTCCGGCGGAAAGAACGCCTGGTAGTCGTCGTTCGCCGCGGCCGCCACGTTCGCCCACCACAGGAACGTCCGCCCGGTCTCGCTCCGGTTGTGCAGCCGGACCCGGGCCTCCAGGCGGGAACTGTCCGGGCCGATCCGGATGCCGTGCATACCCTTCATCCGGGTGAACGGATCGTGGTCGGAACACCAGACCGTCGCCGACCCGTCCGCGTCCCGTTCGATAGCCACATCGGTGGGCAGGAACGTGGCCGGGCGGTGGTGCTGCGGCCAGTTGAACTCGATGCCACCGGACACCCACGGCCCGGCCAGCCCCACCAGCGCCGGCTTGATCACGTTGTTGCGGTACACCATGTCGTACCCGGCGACCTTGTCGAGGACCACGTGCACCCGGCCGCCCAGCTCGGGCAGGACCACCACCCGCAGCCACTCGTTCTCCAGATGCACCGCCTGCCACGGGTGCGGCCGCTTGACCGGCGAGATCCGCTCGTGGAACGGCAGCGGGAACACCCGGCCGGACGAACCCTGGTACACCCGGCGATGCAGGAACGCCGGGTACACCGACGGCTGTTCGGGCAGGTACGAATCGATGACCAGCGGCTGTGACCAGACCGCCACACCGTCACGCCACGCGTCGGCGGGCGCGTCCGGAAGCACGATGCGGGACTCCATGACCGGAGATTACGACTGGCCTCCGGCACCCGAGGAGGACGTGACGACGCTGAACCTGGACGATCCGACTATGCGGCCGCGTCTGCCGTGGCCCGGATCGCGTCGGCCAGCCACTCGTACGGGAACACCTCCGGCTCGACCCCGTTCACCGCGTGGACCAGCTCCTGGTAGCGGCCGAACTCCCCCGGCGTGGGCTCCCGATCCCACTCGGCGCCGGCCAGCATGTGATCGGCCATCCCGATCCGGAACTCGGTGGTGTCCGCCATCCCGAACATGCCGATCATCCAGGCCATCCACCGGTCCGCGATCTCCCGGCCGAGCGGCGAATCGGCCGGCACCCGCTCCCGGGCCGCGTCGATCGTCGCCTGGCCGATCGGCCCACCGGACTCCATGAACTCCAGCATCGGCTCCGACGACATGAACGGCCCCGCCCCGGTCGTGCACGTCTCCCGCAGATCGTCGCGCAACGCCGACCGGACCTGCGGATCACTGACCAGCCGGGCCAGCTCGATCCACGCCTCCAGCTGGGCGGCGGTCGGATCGTCCGGCAGCACCGGCCGGGCCTGGCGCCACCACTGCTCCATCTTCGGCGGCGGCTCCCAGCCGGTGCACACCTCGGTCCAGAACTCGTCGATCAGCCGGTCCCGCTCCTCGTCCGACATGCCGGCCAGCTTGTGCATCAGCGTCACCTGATCGGCGGTGGAATCCTGCCGCAGGATCGCCGACAGCACCGCCCGCCTGGTGCGCAGCTTGGCCTCCTGCTGCTCCAACAACTCCAGGTGGGTGGCGGCCAGCTCGCGCAGCGTCGCCTTGCCGGCCAGCACCCGCTTGATCTCGTCCAGCCCGGCGTCGAAGTCACGCAGGGTCCGGACCAGCTCGAGCCGGGCGATGGCGGCCACGTCGTACATCCGGGCGCCGCCCGGCGTGACCGCGGCCGGGGTCACCACACCGGCGTCGGCGTAGTAGCGGATCGCGCTGACGGCCAGGCCGGTCCGCCGGGCGACGTCACCGATGGCGTAGAGGTCGTCCATGTGCATGCGGTTCACTATGGCGTCTCAAGCAACTTGAGATGCAAGCCCTTGCCGGTACGCCGACGGACTCGTGCCGTGGGTCCGGCGGAACTGGCGGGAGAAGTACCACGGGTCGTCGTAGCCGCACTCGGTGGAGATCTCCGCGATCGGGCGGGTGGTCGTGCCGAGCAGCTCCCGGGCCCGGGCCATCCGCACCTGGGTCTGGTAGGTGCGCACCGGCACACCCATCCGGCGGCGGAACAGGGCGGCGAAGTACGACTCGCTCAGCCCCGCCGTCGACGCCAGCTCGGCCACGCTGATGTGCGCGCTGATCGTGGTCCGCAGGTGTTCGGCGGCCCGCTCGACCAGGGTCTCCGAGGTGTCCCGGACCGACCGGCTGGACGTCAGCAGGGTCAGCAGATGCCAGGCCGCACCGGACGCCGCCACCATGCTGGCCCGGGTGGCGTCCCGTTCCATCCACGCCACCACCTCCGCGGCCAGCAGCGCCAGCCCGTGCGCGTCGGCGGGCACCCGCACCGGGGCCGACACCGACGCCCCGATCAGCTCGACCAGGGCCGGCACCGACCGCCCGGTCACGTGCAGCCACCACAGGGTCCAGGGCTCCGAGCGATCCGCGCCGTACGCGTGCGGGCTGCCCGCCGGCAGCACGGCGACCTCCCCGGCCGCCACGTCGAACCGGCCGCCGCCGGTCCGGCACCAGCCCCGCCCGCGCACCGGGATCAGCACCACCGCCTGATCGATCGGTTGCCGCCGCTCACGCCCGTGGCTGTCCGCGTTCGGAAAGTATCCACAGTCGGTGACCAGCAACTCCCCGGTGACCGGCTGTTTCAGCGCCTCGGCGACGACCGGCCGGGGCAGCACCAGCATCCGCTGCCCGGCGAACCCGTCGGCGACATCCCCGTTCACCCTTGCATTGTGACGGTGGATGATGCAGCGGTGACGACCGACTACACCGCCCCGCACTGGTCCACCGCCGCCGTGGTGCCGGCCGTTCGGCGGCTCGTCGACGGGTTCCGGCGGGCCGGGCGGCCGTCGAGGACGGGGCCCGGATCGGCGTCACCCTGCTGAGCGTCGGCGAGGTGCTGACTCAGGTGGCGGACCAGTAATCAGTCACGGGCTACGTACAGCCAGGCGGTGTCGCCGGAGGTCAGCGGGGCGGTGACCCGCTGGTAGTCGTCGACCTCGTAGTCGTCGGCGGCCAGCAGTTCGGTGTCGGTCACCTCCAGGGTGGTGCCGTCGACGGTGTCGGCGGGGTTGCCGGTGGCGGACAGGATCGGGTGGTGGGTCAGGCCGCTGACCGCCAGCACGTGCGGGTCGGTGATCTCGACCCGGTCCAGGCGGAAACCGACGATCCGGTCCGGGCGGCCGGTCAGTTCCCGGCCGAACGTCGCCTTCTGTACGGCCGGGTCACGCAGCGTCCCGTAGGAGAAGAGCAGTGGCATCACCGGATCATCGCAGGCCGGCGTACCGGGCCGAGCGCCCCAGCTCCTCCTCGATGCGGATCAGCTGGTTGTACTTGGCGGTCCGGTCGCTGCGGGACAGCGAACCGGTCTTGATCTGGCCGCAGCCGGTGGCCACCGCCAGGTCGGCGATCGTGGTGTCCTCGGTCTCGCCGGACCGGTGCGACATCACCACCCGGTAGCCGGCCCGGTGCGCGGTCTCCACCGTGCGCAGAGTCTCGGTGAGGGTGCCGATCTGGTTGACCTTCACCAGGATCGCGTTGGCGTAACCGCCCTCGATGCCGCTGGTCAGCCGCTCGGCGTCGGTGCAGAAGACATCGTCGCCGACCAACTGCAGGCGGTCGCCGGCCTGGTCGGTGAGCTTGCGCCAGCCGGCGAAGTCGTTCTCGGCCATGCCGTCCTCGATCGACGTGATCGGGTAGCGGCCGGCCAGGTCCAGCAGGTAGGCGATGTGCTCGTCGACGCCGCGGGTGCGTTTCTCGCCGCTGTAGACGTAGGCGCCGTCGTGGTGGAACTCCGAGCTGGCCGGGTCGAGGCAGATGGTGATGTCGGTGCCGGGGCGGTATCCGGAGTCCTCGATCGCGCGTACCACGAATCGCAGGGCCTCGTCGGCGTCGGCGAAACCGGGAGCGAACCCGCCCTCGTCGCCGACGTTGGTGTTGTGCCCGGCGGAGGCGAGCTGCCGGCGCAGCGTGTGGAACACCTCGGAGCCCATCCGGACGGCTTCGAAGAAGGTCGGCGCACCGACCGGGGCGATCATGAACTCCTGGAAGTCGAGCGGGTTGTCGGCGTGCGCGCCGCCGTTGACGATGTTCATCATCGGCACCGGCAGCAGGTGCGCGCCGACCCCGCCGACGTGCCGGTAGAGCGGCTGCCGGTGGGCGGCCGCCGCGGCTTTCACCACGGCCAGGGACACCCCGAGGACCGCGTTGGCGCCGAGCCGGCCCTTGTCCTTGGTGCCGTCCAGGTCGATCATCGTGGTGTCGATCAGGGCCTGGTCCTCGGCGTGCAGGCCGGTGACCGCGTCGGCGATCTCGCCGTTGACCGCGGCGACGGCCCGGCTGACGCCCTTGCCGTGAAAGCGCCGGGGGTCGTTGTCGCGCAGTTCGACCGCCTCGTTGGCGCCGGTCGACGCCCCGGACGGCACCGCGGCCCGGCCGGTCGACCCGTCCGCGAGCAGCACGTCGACCTCGACGCTCGGGTTGCCGCGGCTGTCGAGGATCTGCCGCCCGGTCACCCGGCTGATCGCTGTCATCGTCTTCTCCCCTGTCACTCATGGCTGTTGCGGCACCAGACTGGCCGGTCACCGGCGGCGCTGTCACCGAGAGAAGAATCGTGTTGACCTGTACCCGGGGGTACAGGTTTAGGGTCAGCGCATGCGCGTGGGGGAACTGGCCAGGCGGACCGGCACGACGGTCCGGGCGTTGCGGTACTACGAACAGAGCGGGCTGGTCGTCCCGAGGCGTCTGGGTAACGGGTACCGCGACTACGATCCGATCGCCGAGCGTCAGGTCGCCCAGATCCGGGAGCTGATGGCGCTCGGGCTGACCGTCGAGGAGACCCGCCCGTTCGTGGAGTCGCTGGCCAACGACGACGACGTGTGCGCGGCGGCGGTGGCCACGTTCCGCAGCACGGTCGCCGGGCTGCAGACCCGGATCGGTGAGCTGACCGCCCAGCGGGAGGCCCTCGATGCCCGGATCGACACGGCCGCCCGGCAGATCGTCACCGGGCCGCCGGAGACCCGGGGCCGGCCCGCCGACCTGATCGGGCGGGCGCTGCCGGAGCTGCGGTTCTACGGCACCGACGGTCGGCCGATCAGCCTGCACGATCTCGGGCCGGGCCGCAGTGTCGTCTTCGTCTACCCGCTGACCGGGCGGCCCGGCGTGGATCTGCCGCGCGGGCTGCTGGAGATCCCGGGGGCGCGCGGCGCGGGGCGGGACAACTGGCTGCGCGACCACCACGCGGAGATCCTGGCGGCCGGCGCGGCCCGGGTGTACGGGCTGTCCGCGCAGTCCACCGGCTACCAGCGGGAGCTGGTGCACCGCCTGGCCCTGCCGTACCCGCTGATCCCGGATCCGCAGTTGACCCTGGCCGCCGCGACCGGGCTGCCGACCCGGACCACCGGCGACCTGACCGTCTACGAGCGGCTGACCCTGGTGGTGACCGACGACGTGGTGGAGCACGTGTTCCACCCGATCGTCGACCCGGCGTCGCACGCCCTGGACGTGATGCGGTGGCTCACTCAGCGCCGCACGGTGGGATAGCTGCGGCATTTGTGGTCGAATAGCACCCGGGAATCCACCGTGCACAGTGGACCTTGGAGACCGGATGCTGATCTACCGTCTGCTGGGCACTCTCGAAGTCCGTGATCCGGGCGGCGCCCTGCTGGCGATCGGGCGGCGCAAACAGCGCGCTCTGCTGGCCATGCTGGTGCTCCGGGGCGGGACCGTGGTGCGCGGGGACGAGATCGTCGAGGCGCTCTGGAACGGGCGGCCGCCCTCGTCGGCCCGGGCGAACCTGCACTCCTACGTCTCCGACCTGCGCCGGGTGCTGCCGGAGGCGCTGCGGACGGTTCCCGGTGGTTATCGCCTCGACGTGGCGGCCGGCGAGTGTGACGTCACCCTGTTCGAGGCCCTGGCCGCCGAGGGGCGCCGGGCGCTCGACGAGTGGCAGCATCTGCGGGCCGCCGAGCGGCTGGCCCACGCGCTCGGGCTGTGGCGCGGCCCGCTGCTGGAGGATCTGGCCGATCTGGACTGGTTCGCGCCGTTCACGGCCCGGCTCACCGAGGCCCGGCTGACCGCCGTCGAGGATCAGGCCGAGGCCCGGCTGGCGCTCGGGGAGCACGCCGAACTGGCCGTCGAGCTGGCCGCCCGTACCGCCGAACATCCGCTGCGGGAGCGGCTCTGGGCGACCTGGCTGCGGGCGCTGCACCGCAACGGCGAGCGGGCCCGGGCGCTGGACGGGTACCGGCGGATGCGGTCGGTGCTGGACGCGGAGCTCGGCATCGGCCCCGGTCCGGCACTGCGCGAGCTGCACCGGGAGATCACCGGCGACGCGGTACCCGTGCCGGACGCGCGGGCCGGTGTCGTCCCGGCGCTGCTGCCGGCGACGGTGGCCGACTTCACCGCCCGTGAGGACGAGGCCCGCGGGCTGCGCAAACTGCTCGCCCCGAACGCGCCGCCGATCGCGATGACGGTCGCCGGGATCACCGGCATGGCGGGCATCGGCAAGACCACCCTCACCGTGCACGTCGCCCATCAGGTGACGGCGGCCTACCCGGACGGGCAGCTGTACGCGAACCTGGCCGGCATCGAACCGGCCCCGGCCACCCCCGGTGACGTGCTGGGCCGGTTCCTGCGGGCGCTGGGGGTGCCGAGCGTCGCGGTGCCGAACGACGACCAGGAACGCGCCGAGCTGTACCGCAGCCTGCTCGCCGGCCGCCGGGCGCTGGTCGTGCTGGACAACGCGGCCGGCGAGGCCCAGGTACGGCCGTTGCTGCCGGGTTCCGCGACGTGCGCGGTGCTGCTGACCAGCCGGGTCCGGCTCTCCGGGCTGGAGGGCGCCCGCTGGACCACCCTGGACGTGCTGCCCGGCGACGACGGTGTCCGCCTGCTGGAGCGGGTCGCCGGTGAGGACCGGGTGGCCGGCGATCCCGGGCAGGCCCGGTCGGTGGTGGACATGTGCGGTGGGCTGCCGCTCGCGGTCCGGATCGCCGGCGCCCGCCTGACCGCACGGCCCGGCTGGAGTCTCGCCCACCTGTCCCGGCTGCTGCGTGACGAGCGGCTGCGCCTGGACCGGCTCGGCGCCGGTGATCTCCAGGTGCGGGCCTCGCTGGCGTTGAGCTACGCCGGGCTGAGCCGGTCCGGGCGGCTGCTGTTCCGGCGGCTCGGGGTCTTCGACGTGCCCGACTTCCCGGGCTGGCTGGCCGGGGTGCTGGCCGACGGCGCCGACGTGGACGAGCTGGTCGATGCACACATGCTGACCCCGGTCGGTGTCGATGCGGCGGGGCAGTTGCGCTACCGGTTCCACGACCTGGTCCGGCTGTACGCCCGGGAGGAGACCGGCGACGGTGGGGACGACGCCCTGGATCTCGGGCTGGGCGCCTGGCTGGCCGTCGCCGAGCACTTCGAACCGCGGATCCCCGGCCCCTGTTTCGCGCCGATCACCAGTCCGGCGCCCCGCCCGGACGTGCGCGACGCTCTCGGCGAGCTGGCCGGGGTCGACCCGCTGACCTGGTTCGACGCCGAGCAGGCGACGCTGCGCGCCGCGGCCCGGCAGGCCGGTGCGACCGGACGGCACGAGGCGGCGTACGACCTGGTCCAGAGATTGGAGAAATACTTCGACGTACGCGGGATGTACGCCGAGTGGGTGGCGAGCAGCCGCCCGGCGATGGCCGCCTGCACCCGGGCCGGGGATCGGCGCGGTGCCGCGGTGATGCGGCGCGGGCTGATCGACGTGCAGACGTGGATCGCCGGTGACCGGGGCGGTGCGGTGATGGACCGCGCTCTCACCGACGCCGGTGAGCTGCTGGCGATGTTCCGCGACGCCGGTGAGCCGGGCGGGATGGCCGACGCGGCGGCGATGCGGTCGGTGGCGCTGACCGCGCTGGGCCGCCCCGGCGAAGCCGTCGAAGCGGCGGAGCAGGCACTCGACTGGGCCGGACAGTGCGGGCACCTGGGCGGTCTGGCCCGCGGTCACGTGGCCCTCGCCGTGGCGCTCGGCGAGTCCGGCCGGTTGCCGCCGGCGGTCGAGAACCTGCACCTCGCCCTGGCCCGCGCCCGGGAGCTGGGCAATCCGCGCTGGGAGGCGACCGCGCTGCAGTTCCTCGGGATCGGGCACAGCCAGGCCGGGTTGTTCGACGCCAGCGAGGGCTTCCTGACCGAGTCGCTGGCGATCTCCCGGCGGCACCGGGACGCGTACACCGAGGCGCTGACCATGATCGCGTTGGCGCGGCTGCGTCTGCTCCGCGGTGACGACGAGGCCCGTCCGGCGGCCGAGGCCGCTCTCGCGACGGCCCGCGAGTACCGGATGAACCATCACATCGCCGATGCCCTGGCCATCCTCGGCGAGATCGAACTGAACCGGGGACGGTACGCCGAGGCGGTCGCGCATCTGCGCGAGTCGGTGGCGATCTGGCGCACCCGGGGCTGGCTGCGGTTCCTGGCCGGCACGCTGATCCTGCTGGGGCGGGCGCTCGGCGACCGGGATCCGGTCGCCGCGCGAGCGGCTCTGGGCGAGGCCGAGGACCTGTGCGTACGTGTCGGCGATCAGCCCCGCGCCGACGAGACGCGGCAGCTCAGGTGCCTTCTACACGGGGACGTGTAGGGCGCGTGTAACCGGCGGTGGTCTGCTGTGCCGGACGGGGGCGTCATCGGGTGAGGGCTGGCGGGCCCTCACCCGAGACGAGGGCGCGGGCCACGGCCCGGCCGGAGAGCCAGGCGGTCTGCACACGGGGGCGGCCGAACGCGTCACCGCAGAGCCAGACACGGCCGTCGACCGCATACGGCGTGTCGCCCGGGTCGGGCTGGGCGAAGGTCCAGCGGTGCACCCGCACCTCGGGGCGGGCGGACAGGCCGAGCAGCTCACCGACGGCATCGGCCAGAATCGGGCCGGCCGCCTCCGGATCGTCCAGGTGCCGGGCGGCCAGGTCGCCCGTCGAGTGGGCCACCAGCACCGGGGCGCCGTCCCCACGGCGGTCGCCGTCGTCACAGACGGTGGCCAAAACCGGGTGCTCGTTGACGAACGCGCCGTGGAAATCGGGCCAGTCCCGGGACGGGTAGGTCAGGGTCGCGGCGATCACCGGGTGCCAGGTCTGGGCGCGGGCGGCGGCGGCGATCCCCGGCGGCGGGTCCAGCCGGAGCGCCTGCGGGCCGGGCATGGCCAGGACCACGGCGTCCGCGTCGGTGGGCAGGGTGTCGACGGGGCTCGACACCCGTACCGGCAGATCGGTCGCCAGGTCCTCGGCGAGGGAACGCAGACCGCCGGGCGCCGCCCACCGCAACGGGCCGGACGCGTCGCCGCCACCCGGATGCACACGCAGCGTGTCGGTCCACGGCCGGATCAGGCCGCGGGACTGCCACGCGGTGACCTGTGCGCGGAAATCCGGGTCGTCGGCGACCAGGTAGGCGGCCCCGATGTCGGTATGCCGACCGTCGTAGCGCTTGCTGGCCAGCCGCCCGCCGACCACCCGGCCGCGCTCCAGCACCCGGACGCGGGCACCGGCCTCGGTCAGCGCCCGCGCGCACGACAGCCCGGCGATCCCGGCACCCACCACCACGACATCCACACCCTGCACGGTAACCGGATCAGCGGCCCGACGGTTGTCCCTCATGTCACGGGAAGGTCCGGGATATCAAGAAAAGGACGACTATTCATGCGTACGTTATGGAAATCCGTCGTGCTCCTCGCGGCACTGCTGTCGGTGTTCACCCCGGCACCGGCCCAGGCCCAGGCCCAGGCGCCGGCACCACCGCCGGGACAGTACGTCACCACCCTGCTGGGCACCTACGGCTTCGGCCGGGCCGCGGTGATCGGCCAGTCCGGTCGCCAGACCGGGGCGTGGCGGTCGTTCTCGGTGCGCTCCGGGTTCGCCGGTGACGACCTGAGCATCACCTACAAGCCGGCCACCTCCCCGAGCCGGGCCGAGACGCAGGTCTACACGGCCGCGTTCAACCAGGTCCGGGACGCCGGGGCGGAATGTGAGAAGGTCGGCCGGGACGGGGTCGCCCGCCGGGTGTGGGTGTCCTACCGGTGCCGGACCGGCATCGTCGCCAGCTACTCGCTGCTGGTGCGATGATGATCGCCCTCCTCCTCGCCGGCGCGATGCTGGCCGCGGCCCCCGCGAACGCGTTCACCCTGTCGGCCGGCGGCGCCCAGGCCTACGGAACCTATGACCAGATGATGAGCATCCCGGAGCGCCCGGTGCCGCCGATCGCGGTCAGCGGCACCCTGGCCGTCAACCGGCCGGGACAGTGCGCGGTCGTGCAGATCGCCTACAACGGGCCGGCCGACGGCATCGAATGGCGCACCCTGAACAGCCAGTGCCGTCCGGGGCGGACCGGTTTCCGGACCCAGTCGCAGTACCTGTGGGGCGGCGCGAAGCCTCCGCTGCGCCTGTGCGTCGGCCCCAACCAGCGGGTCGCCGAGCAGGGCCGCAACTGCGACGTCCATACGCCGCGTCGCTGAGATCCAAGGATTCATGTTTGATCGGGGCGCGGTCCGTAAATGTTCTACATAGGACCGCGCCCGCGGTCTCACTTCCTAGGATCGAGGAGCGCGTTGATGCGACGCACCACCGGATCCCTGCTGCTCACCGGGACACTGCTGGCCGGCGCCTTCGGCGGCGCGCTTCCGGCGAACGCCATCGCCAACGGCGAGGCGGTTCCGATCGGCAAATACGGTTTCTCCGTCAAGCTCACCATGACCGGCATCCCGACCGCTGACGGCGGCAAACGCGACAGCGCCTGCTCGGGCGCCCTGATCAACCGCCGGTGGGTGATCACCGCGGGGCACTGCTTCCGGGACGCCAACGGTGTCCGGGTGGAGCGCCCGGTCGCCGACGAGACCACCGCCACCGTCGGCCGCACCGACCTGACCAGCAACGCCGGCACCGAGACCACCGTCGTCGCGGTCCGCCAGTCACCCACCGCCGACGTGGCCCTGGCCCGGCTGGCGGAACCGGTCGGCGACGTCGAACCGATCGTCCTCAGCCCCACCGCCCCGAAGGTCGGCGCGCAGGTGCGGCTGACCGGTTACGGCTCGGTGACCAGCACGAATCCCGTCCCGGAGACCCGGCTGCGGACCGGGACGATGAAGGTCGCCGAGGTCACCGCATCGGTCACCGAGCTGACCGGGAACGCCACTCCCTGCCCGTACGACTCGGGCGGCCCGTTCTTCCTGCAGACCCGCGGCGGCCCCCGGCTCGTCGCGGTCGTGAGCAACGGCCCGTCCTGCCCGCACGACGAGTACGAGCACGCCGCCCGGACCGACAACATCACCGGTTGGATCAAGGGCCAGATCCGCGAATAGGTTCTCAGTTGCGGCCCGGTAGTGCCGAGGTGTAGAGCATGGGCACTGCCGGGCTCCTGCTGTTGTCGGCGCTCGGCGCGGCGACGGTCATCGCGATCCCCTTCTCCGAGGCCGCCGGCCCGGACCTGTACCTGACGCTGGTCGGCGGGGTGCAGGTGGTCTACTCGGCGCTCGGGCTGATCTTCGCCGCCTGGGCGGGTTTCCGCGCCGACCTGCCGCCACGGATCCGGCGGGCCTGGCGGTTGATGCTCCCGACGTACGCCCTGTGGATCGTCGTCACGTTCCTCTACGCGGTCTTTCCCGGTCAGGTCTTCCCCAGTCCGCCCGCGATCGGGCAGCTGCTGATCCAGCCGGTCACCTTCGTCGGGATCTAGGT